>NZ_JACHMD010000001.1:0-1200000 GCF_014204835.1 Microbacterium marinum
CGAGGCGTTGTGGTGTGTTAACGAGAAATGGCCACCCAGCTTTGGGTGGCCATTTCACGAAAGAAGTCCGGCGGTGTCCTACTCTCCCACAGGGTCCCCCCTGCAGTACCATCGGCGCTGTGAGGCTTAGCTTCCGGGTTCGGAATGTGACCGGGCGTTTCCCTCACGCTATGGCCGCCGAAACACTATTGATGTTTCAAAATCGACACAACAGCATGAATGTTCATGTGTTGTGTGGTTCTCGACCGTACATCGAGAACCACTCAGTGGACGCAAGCACCTAGAACGGTGTGTTATCAAGTCATCGGCTTATTAGTACCAGTCAGCTGCACGTGTTACCACGCTTCCACATCTGGCCTATCAACCCAGTAGTCTGGCTGGGAGCCTCTCACCCGAAGGTATGGAAATCTCATCTTGAGGCCGGCTTCCCGCTTAGATGCTTTCAGCGGTTATCCATCCCGAACGTAGCTAACCAGCGGTGCTCTTGGCAGAACAACTGGCACACCAGAGGTTCGTCCAACCCGGTCCTCTCGTACTAGGGTCAGATCCTCTCAAATTTCCTACGCGCGCAGCGGATAGGGACCGAACTGTCTCACGACGTTCTAAACCCAGCTCGCGTACCGCTTTAATGGGCGAACAGCCCAACCCTTGGGACCTACTCCAGCCCCAGGATGCGACGAGCCGACATCGAGGTGCCAAACCATGCCGTCGATATGGACTCTTGGGCAAGATCAGCCTGTTATCCCCGAGGTACCTTTTATCCGTTGAGCGACAGCGCTTCCACAAGCCACTGCCGGATCACTAGTCCCGACTTTCGTCCCTGCTCGACCTGTCAGTCTCACAGTCAAGCTCCCTTGTGCACTTACACTCGCCACCTGATTGCCAACCAGGTTGAGGGAACCTTTGGGCGCCTCCGTTACTTTTTGGGAGGCAACCGCCCCAGTTAAACTACCCACCAGGCACTGTCCCTGAACCGGATTACGGTTCGAAGTTAGATATCCAGAGTGACCAGAGTGGTATTTCAACAATGACTCCACGGTAACTGGCGTCACCGCTTCAAAGTCTCCCACCTATCCTACACAAGCCACACCGAACACCAATACCAAGCTGTAGTAAAGGTCACGGGGTCTTTCCGTCCTGCTGCGCGTAACGAGCATCTTTACTCGTAGTGCAATTTCGCCGAGTTCGCGGTTGAGACAGTTGGGAAGTCGTTACGCCATTCGTGCAGGTCGGAACTTACCCGACAAGGAATTTCGCTACCTTAGGATGGTTATAGTTACCACCGCCGTTTACTGGGGCTTAAATTCTCAGCTTCGCCTTGCGGCTAACCGGTCCTCTTAACCTTCCAGCACCGGGCAGGCGTCAGTCCGTATACATCGTCTTGCGACTTGGCACGGACCTGTGTTTTTAGTAAACAGTCGCTACCCACTAGTCTCTGCGGCCACCACACCCTTTCGGAGCAAGTCCTAATAAGTGGATGGCCCCCCTTCTCCCGAAGTTACGGGGGCATTTTGCCGAGTTCCTTAACCACGATTCTCTCGATCTCCTTAGTATTCTCTACCTGACCACCTGAGTCGGTTTGGGGTACGGGCAGCTAGAACCTCGCGTCGATGCTTTTCTCGGCAGCATAGGATCACCCACTTTTTATCCGCATCGTGTCTCAGCCTGTATGAGTCACGGATTTGCCTATGACTCGGCCTACGCACTTGCCCCGGGACAACCATCGCCCGGGTTGGGCTACCTTCCTGCGTCACACCTGTTAATACGCTAGCCGCACCAGCATGGGGTCGAGCGTTAGACCGGACGGTCTCACCCCGAAGGGATCCACTCGTCCGGGTTAGGACTCTTAGCACCACTGGATTAGCTTGGGCGGTTCTTCGCCGGTACGGGAATATCAACCCGTTGTCCATCGACTACGCCTGTCGGCCTCGCCTTAGGTCCCGACTTACCCAGGGAAGATTAGCTTGACCCTGGAACCCTTGGTCTTTCGGAGGACGTGTTTCTCACACGTCTTTCGCTACTCATGCCTGCATTCTCACTCGTGTAGCCTCCACGGCTGGTTCACACCGCCGCTTCGCTGGCCACACGACGCTCTCCTACCCATCAACACGGCTGGACCACGAAGGCCTACCAATAATGTCAATGCCACAACTTCGGTGGCGTGCTTGAGCCCCGTTACATTGTCGGCGCGGAATCACTTGACCAGTGAGCTATTACGCACTCTTTCAAGGGTGGCTGCTTCTAAGCCAACCTCCTGGTTGTCAGAGCAACTCCACATCCTTTCCCACTTAGCACGCGCTTTGGGACCTTAGTTGGTGGTCTGGGTTGTTTCCCTCTCGACTATGAAGCTTATCCCCCACAGTCTCACTGCTGCGCTCTCACTTACCGGCATTCGGAGTTTGGCTGACGTCAGTAACCTTGTAGGGCCCATCGGCCATCCAGTAGCTCTACCTCCGGCAAGAAACACGCAACGCTGCACCTAAATGCATTTCGGAGAGAACCAGCTATCACGAAGTTTGATTGGCCTTTCACCCCTATCCACAGCTCATCCCCTCAGTTTTCAACCTAAGTGGGTTCGGTCCTCCACGACGTCTTACCGTCGCTTCAACCTGGCCATGGATAGATCACTTCGCTTCGGGTCTAGGACATGCGACTGAATCGCCCTATTCAGACTCGCTTTCGCTACGGCTACCCCACTCGGGTTAACCTCGCCACATATCGCTAACTCGCAGGCTCATTCTTCAAAAGGCACGCTGTCACCCCTGCTAAGGAGGCTCCAACGGTTTGTAAGCAAACGGTTTCAGGTACTATTTCACTCCCCTCCCGGGGTACTTTTCACCTTTCCCTCACGGTACTTGTCCGCTATCGGTCATCTGGGAGTATTTAGGCTTATCAGGTGGTCCTGACAGATTCACACGGGATTTCTCGGGCCCCGTGCTACTTGGGATACTCTTCGCGTCAAGAGAAGCATTTCGACTACGGGGTTGGCACCCTCTATGACCCGCCTTTCAATGCGGTTCGTCTATACCTTCTTGTAACGCCGACACCACGGCAGTGATGTCTGAAAAGTCCCACAACCCCCAACGTGCAACGCCTGCCGGCTATCACACACGCTAGGTTTAGCCTGATCCGGTTTCGCTCGCCACTACTAACGGAATCGCGGTTGCTTTCTCTTCCTGTGGGTACTGAGATGTTTCACTTCCCCACGTTCCCTCTACCCGCCCTATATATTCAGGCGGGAGTCACCAGGTACGCACGCGCCCTGGCGGGGTTTCCCCATTCGGACATCCTCGGATCAAAACTTGCTTATCAGTTCCCCGAGGCTTATCGCAGATTGCTACGTCCTTCTTCGGCTCCAGATGCCAAGGCATCCACCGTTTGCTCTTAAAGACTTGAAATCACATGAGTTCGAATCGTCAATCGAAATTGACTAATGATCTTTAAGATCATCTTTCTGTTCCGACCGAAGTCGAAACAAAGATGCTCGCGTCCACTGTGTAGTTCTCAAAGTACGGGCGGTACCTCCCCCGCACCGGCACTGCCGGCAAAAGGAAAGGCCCTGAGGTTCGTCAGCATCAGATTCGAAGACCCAACCCATCCGGTCCCTCAGGACCCAACAGCGTGCATGTGCCAGAAGCCTCACCCCGAACCGTTCCAGACCCGAAGGCCGTACTGAATCCGGAAGTCACCCTCCGACACCTCATCAAATGTTCCACCCATGAGCTCCCCGCAGAGACATTCGCTCTGATCGGGGGCCTGGACAGCCGAAGCTGCCAGATGCTCCTTAGAAAGGAGGTGATCCAGCCGCACCTTCCGGTACGGCTACCTTGTTACGACTTAGTCCTAATTACCGATCCCACCTTCGACAGCTCCCTCCACAAGGGTTGGGCCACCGGCTTCAGGTGTTACCGACTTTCATGACTTGACGGGCGGTGTGTACAAGACCCGGGAACGTATTCACCGCAGCGTTGCTGATCTGCGATTACTAGCGACTCCGACTTCATGAGGTCGAGTTGCAGACCTCAATCCGAACTGGGACCGGCTTTTTGGGATTCGCTCCACCTCACGGTATTGCAGCCCTTTGTACCGGCCATTGTAGCATGCGTGAAGCCCAAGACATAAGGGGCATGATGATTTGACGTCATCCCCACCTTCCTCCGAGTTGACCCCGGCAGTATCCCATGAGTTCCCACCATTACGTGCTGGCAACATAGAACGAGGGTTGCGCTCGTTGCGGGACTTAACCCAACATCTCACGACACGAGCTGACGACAACCATGCACCACCTGTTCACCAGTGTCCAAAGAGTTCCCTATTTCTAGGGCGTTCTGGTGTATGTCAAGCCTTGGTAAGGTTCTTCGCGTTGCATCGAATTAATCCGCATGCTCCGCCGCTTGTGCGGGTCCCCGTCAATTCCTTTGAGTTTTAGCCTTGCGGCCGTACTCCCCAGGCGGGGAACTTAATGCGTTAGCTGCGTCACGGAATCCGTGGAATGGACCCCACAACTAGTTCCCAACGTTTACGGGGTGGACTACCAGGGTATCTAAGCCTGTTTGCTCCCCACCCTTTCGCTCCTCAGCGTCAGTAACGGCCCAGAGATCTGCCTTCGCCATCGGTGTTCCTCCTGATATCTGCGCATTCCACCGCTACACCAGGAATTCCAATCTCCCCTACCGCACTCTAGTCTGCCCGTACCCACTGCAGACCCGAGGTTGAGCCTCGGGATTTCACAGCAGACGCGACAAACCGCCTACGAGCTCTTTACGCCCAATAATTCCGGATAACGCTTGCGCCCTACGTATTACCGCGGCTGCTGGCACGTAGTTAGCCGGCGCTTTTTCTGCAGGTACCGTCACTTTCGCTTCTTCCCTGCTAAAAGAGGTTTACAACCCGAAGGCCGTCATCCCTCACGCGGCGTTGCTGCATCAGGCTTCCGCCCATTGTGCAATATTCCCCACTGCTGCCTCCCGTAGGAGTCTGGGCCGTGTCTCAGTCCCAGTGTGGCCGGTCACCCTCTCAGGCCGGCTACCCGTCGACGCCTTGGTGAGCCATTACCTCACCAACAAGCTGATAGGCCGTGAGCCCATCCCAGACCAAAAAATCTTTCCAGAAACTCACCATGCGGTGGAATCTCGTATCCGGTATTAGACGCCGTTTCCAGCGCTTATCCCAGAGTCCGGGGCAGGTTGCTCACGTGTTACTCACCCGTTCGCCACTGATCCACAGAGCAAGCTCTGCTTCACCGTTCGACTTGCATGTGTTAAGCACGCCGCCAGCGTTCATCCTGAGCCAGGATCAAACTCTCCGTAAAAGAAAAATACTGACAACGACCGGAAAAAGGCCGAAGCAGCGAGTTTGAACTGACCAAAAGGATGTCAAAACTGACAATCCATAACGCCAACCCCCAACAAAGAGGATTGGACTTGATCCAAAGGAATCTCACCCAGCCAAAACTGGGACGAGGTTATTTGGCATTTGACAAGTGCACGCTGTTGAGTTCTCAAGGATCGGATGCTCCCACACCACCCTTCCGGGCTTCGTAGTGAGGCAACTTCACTAGCTTAGGACACGTTCTGACCTCCGTCAAATCCGACACGCCGTGCTTCTTGCGAGGCGCGTGTGGCAGATCACCGAGGTCATCGGCATCCTGATCCCACCTAGGCCGAAACAGCCAGACCCAACCGCGAACGGTTGTTTCTTCTCAGGGGAGTGGTTCACCAGCTTGAGGGCGGCGGGCCTTTCGGCCTCTCGCTCTGCCCTGTGGGGCGAACAGGTACTAACTTACGTCGATCCTGGACCCTCGGCAAATCGTCGCGTGCACGCGGGCGTGTCGCGCGGAATTCCGCGGGCGCGGGGCGCAGGTCTCCGCGCGTGTTGAGGGCTGTGGGCGTGATCTCGATCGCCACCGCCGCCATACCCTCCCCACTTGGACGCGTCCACCCCTTACGCTGCCCCGCTCGTTCGGGCCAGGGTGTGAGTGTGCGATTCGAAGACGACCTCGGCGCCTGGGTGGCGCGACAGCGCTGGTATGCCGGCAAGAGTCACGAGCCCCGATTCCGCGTGCTCGACGCGCGACCCACCACCGGCGCGACAACCTACCTCGTGATGGACGACGCGGGTGCCGTTCCCACGCTGTACAACGTGCCCCTCGCACACAGCGACCGCAGCGAAGGGGACGACGTCGCCGCGCGCGACGGCGACCGTCATCTCGTCGACGCGACGCGGCATCCCGACTTCACCATCGGCATGCTCCGCGACATGGGACTCGACGTCGACCGCGTGACCTCCTCGCGCGTCCTCACCGGTGAGCAGTCGAACACCTCGATCGTCTACGACGTCGACGGGACACCCGCGATCATCCTGAAGCTCTTCCGCACCCTTCACCACGGTGAGAACCCCGACGTCACCGTCCAGCGCGTGCTCAGCGAGGCCGGCTCCCCCTTCGTCCCGCGGTTCTTCGGCAGCCTCGACGCGGAGTGGCCCGACGTGGGCAGACCCGAAGGCGTGGCCCGCGGCACCCTCGGCTTCGCGCAGGAGTTCTTGAGCGGCGTCCGCGACGGATGGGCGATCGCCCTGGACGAAGCCCGCGCCGGTCGCGACTTCACCGCCGCCGCCCGCGACCTGGGCATCGCCGTCGCCGGAGTGCACGGCGCCCTGGGCGCCGCCCTCGAGACGGCGGATGCCGATGAGGCCGTCGTCACGACCACGGGCGCCGCCTGGGCTCGTCGGCTGTCGATCGCGGCGACCGAGGTTCCCGCCGTCGCAGAGCGACGGGCCGAGATCGACGCGGTGTACCGAGCTGCGCTCGCCCGCCCCTGGCCGAGGCTGCAGCGGATCCACGGCGATCTCCACCTCGGTCAGGTGCTCGCCGTTCCCAACGGCGGTTGGCGCATCGTCGACTTCGAGGGCGAACCGCTCCGCCCGATGGAGGAGCGTGCGATCCCCGATCTCCCCCCGCGCGACGTCGCAGGAATGCTGCGCTCGTTCGACTACGCCGCCGCCGTCGGCGGGGGTCCGGATGCCGCCGCCTGGGCGGCCGCGTGCCGCGCGGCCTTCGTGGAGGCATACGTCTCAGCGCCCGGAGCTGTGGCGCTCGATCCGGAGCTGCTACGGGCGCTCGTCCTGGACAAGGCCGTGTACGAGTCCATCTACGAGGCGCGCAATCGCCCGGATTGGCTGCCCGTCCCGCTCGCGGGAATCGATGCCGCGTTGAGCTGATCCGCCCGCCGGCGATCAGCCCGCCAGCGGGTCACTCCGCCTCAGGCGCCTCCAGCAGGAGGAACATCGCGCCGTACCCCGGCAGCGAGACCGAGAAGCTCTGCAGATCGTCGACGCGACCGATGGTCTCCCCGGTCGCGGCGTCGACGACACGGCTCTGCGGCGTGAGGTGCTCCGACCGCACCGTCCCCTCGACGGGGTCCGCCGAGAAGTTCAGGACCGTGACCTGCAGCGCGGCATCCGTGTCCGCCTGCCCGTCGTCGAGACGGTGCACCGACACGAGCATCCCGGCGTGCGCGACCTCCGGGATGTCGACCTGGGTGGCCGTGGCGATCCCGTGCTCCCGGCGGAGGTCGAGGATGGCGCTCAACCGCGACGCGAACGACTCCGGGTCATCCAGCTGCGCGGGCAGCGGGCCGTACAGCGCACGGCCGCGCGGCATGCCGGACGTCGAACGCGTGGCGTCCGGATCCACATCGAGCAGGTCGTGCGCACCGCGCTCGATCCACCGGGTGTCGCCGGCGCCGATGAGATCGGCGACCTCGTCGGCGGGCAGGGTCAGCATGCCGACGAGGTCCCACCCGGAGAGGGCGAAGACGCCGGGCTGCCAGGCGTTGTAGGCGCACAGGAGCAGGTGCGCGTCGCGGATCGCGGGAACGTCGGCATCGGTGATGTCGTCGAGGCGGGGGATGCCGCGGGTGGCGGCGATCAGCGACGTCGTCGTGCAAGCGATGCCGTTCTGGGTGAAGACTCGGTTGTAGTCGCCGGCGTCGACGAGCGCTTCGGTCAGCTCGGCGCGGACGACCTCGGCGATCTCGCCGCCCGAGATCTCCTCGCCACGGAACGCGTAGACGTCATCGCCGTGACGGGTCGCCCAGTGCACCAACTCGTAGGTGAGCTCATCGTGGTTCTGCAGACCGTGCACGAGCTGCACGGGCGCGACGCCGAGCTCGAGGGAGGTGGTGAGGGCGAGCCGGAGGAACTCCGTCTGACCCGTGGCGAGCGCGTGGTGGTACCCGGGGCGGCCGATGAAGTCGTACGAGAGGTCGGCGCCGACCGCGCCGGTATCGCGGATGTCCTCGATCGTGAGGTTCAGCTCCTGGAAGGTGAACCCGCCGACCTTGCGGACCATCCCCGCGATGATGTGGTTCGCGGCGTGTGAGAGCGGGTGACCCTCCGACCACGCCGGGAGCCCCTCCGTGCTCTTCTCGACACCGAGGAAGCCGTTGGCATCGAGGCGGAGGGCGCTCGTCCCGAGTTCGCCGAGAGAGTGCAGTGCGTCGCCGATGACGAGCCGCATGCCCGCGAAGGTGGGGTCGAGCCAGTTGATCGAGGGCTGCCCCTGCTTGAAGTAGTGCAGGTATACCCAGCGCCGCGTGATCCCGTCGGGACCGACGACCGGCGCGGTGGCGCTCCAGTTCGTCTCCTTCACACCGGGCGTGTAGAAGATCACACGCTGCAGCGCGCCGATGATGTACCCGTGCTCGGCGAGCTCGTGCTCGGTCGCGGGATCGAGGTTGACGCTGTCGTATCCCTGCGGCACATCGGGCAGCAGGTGCCAGTCCTCGGGCGGGATCGCGACCATGTGGTAGATCCCCGGGTAGTCCTTGAAGCCCATCTCGGCCAGGCGGAAGTCGGCGCCCTTGCCGGTGTGCCCCGGGACGATGTCGTCGATGATGCTGCCGCCGTGCGAATCAGCCACGTCGCACAGGTCGCGGAACTCGTCCTCGGTGCCGAACGCGGAATCGATGGCCGTGCTGATGCGGTCGAAGTGACCGTCGACGCTCGGCGTCTCCCCCCACCCCGCGATGCCACCGGCACGCTTGACCGGACCGGTGTGGATCGCTGTGATCCCGATGCGCTCGAACGTCGACCACAGCTCGTCATCCCCGAGGGCGGCGAGGAACGACTGCCCCGGTCGGGTGATGAGCGAGATCGGGTACGCCGTGAACCAGACGTCGCTCGTCGCGATCGCGCGTCGCGCGTCGGGGCGGGCGTAAGCGTTGCGCCACATGGTCGGCTGACCCGAGAGTTGCCGGGCGAGCACATCGGCATCCTTCAGCATGGACTGACGCACGAGCCACTCGATGTATGACGGGTTCGTGCCGTTGGCGGTCCGGGGATCCGTGCGGATGCGGCGGACGCTGCTGCCGCGCAGGTTGTCGCGCGGGCGCAGCCGGCGCGGACGGGCGGGGTAGCGCTGCTCGTCGTAGCTGATCTCGGGCATCTCGAGGTCGCCCTCTTCGGCTGCGGCGAGCGCCGACAGGTCGATGGGGCCGGTGTAGAGATCCTCGGGTCGGTCGTCCTCATGCGCCATGGAGTCCACGCTACGGAGCCGGTCGCCGGAATGGCAGGTCTGGCATCCGCGGGCCGGACCGGGTATGGCGGGTCAGTGCGCCGGGATGAGCTTCGGGATCACACGGACGTAGACGACCATGCCGATGAGTTCGATGAGGGTCTGCGCGACGACCACTGCGGGTGCGAGCGCGAACTCGGCGGGGAGCGCGAGCGCCAGCGGAAGGACGACGAGCGAGTTCCGCGTCGCACCGGAGAACGTCACCGCCCGCGCACTCGGGACATCGAGCTTCGCAACGCGGGCGACGGCGATGCCGACGAGCGCCATCACGACGAGGAAGCCGGCGAAGATCGGCAGCACCGCGGCGAGCGCCGCGACGTTGCCGAGGACGAGCGCCGCCTGCGACGCGACGACCACGAACAGGGTGAGTACCATCAACGGCACCATGGATGCCGCGCCGACCCGTTCCACGCCGCGGGCCCAGCTCGTGCGACGCGCGGCCCACTGGGTCACCGCCGCGAGCAGCAGCGGGACCACGATGAGGAAGACGAACGCTTCGATGAAGGGCGCCGCGTCGATGCCGCCGAGCATCCCCTGTCCCGCGAACGCCGTGAGGTACACGGGGAGCAACAACATCTGCAGGAGCATCAGCAGCGGCGCCGCGGCCAGCAGCTTGTCCTGGGCGCCGCCGGCGAGGCCAGTGAACACGATCACGTAGTCGACGCACGGGGTGAGCAAGACCAGCAGCACGCCGATCAGCAGCGCGGCATCCGTCGCGACGAAGCGGGACAGCACGAAGACGATGAGCGGGACGATCGCGAAGTTGAGGATCAGCAACGTCACGAGGAACCGCAGGTCGCGGAACGCCTCGGCGATGCGCCCGAAGGGGACGCCGAGGAACGTCACGAACAGCAGAACCGAGAGGACGGGGGTGATCGCGACGTCGAGCGTGGGGGCCGACGGGATCAGCCAGCCGAGCGTGAGGCCCGCGGCGATCGCGACGACGTAGAACGCGATCTGGTGGCGTTCCGCCCACCCCTGCGCAGCGCTCACGCGCACACCGTGGACGCGACGGGAAGCGGCATCCCTCGACCGTATCCGGGCGGGATGCCACGGAGTCATCGCTCCAGGAGTATCGTCGCGTGCGCACGAAACGGTGAGCCGGGAAGTCTGGTCGGCAGCGGTCTGTCGACCGTTCCCTGCGACCGAAAGTTCCCCATGCACGACGCCTGCGCATGACCGCGCTCGGCGACGAGCTCGAAAGTGGTGCCCGACTCCCTTCACGCCGTGCTCGAGATGATCAGCGCACGAGCGAGAGCAAGAACACCCAGACGCACACGTAGGCGAGCATGCCGAGGCTGTACTTGATCGACGCCCGCAGGATCTCGCTCTCGCGGCCGGTCAGCCCGACGGCACCCGCCGCGATGGCGATCGACTGCGGTGAGACCACCTTCGCGACGGTGCCACCGGCAGTGTTGGCGGCAACGAGCAGCGTCGGGTCGACCCCAATGCGCTGCGCAGTGACGGTTTGGAGGTGCGCGAAGAGCGTGTTGTTGTTCACCACCGACCCTGTCACGAACACACCGAACCAGCCGATGATCGGCGCAAACAGCGGGAACACGAGGCCCACCGCCGCCAGGGCGTTGCCGATCGTTGCGGACCCTCCGGAGAAGTTGGCGATGTTCGCGATGACGAGGATCAGTGCGATCAGGATGATCGGCGTGCCCAGGGCTCGAACGGTCCCGACGAGCTGTCGCCCCAGCTCGTCGACGCTCACTCGCGGCATCGTGAGGAAGGAGACGATCACCGCGATGAGAATCGCTGTACCGGTGGCGTTGACCGGGGTGAATGCCCAGGTTGTCGCGACCGCTGCGTCGGACCCGGCGGGAACGACGACGCCCGTGATACCCGGGATCGGGACAGCGAAGGTCAACCACGCCAGCGGGCCTTCGGCAGCGAAGAGCGCCTTGAACCACGGAATGCTCCACACGAAGATGAGGCCGGTGAGGATGTAGAACGGGCTCCACGCGACCACGACATCGCCGAAGTCCTGTCGAACGCGATCCGGGATCTCACTCCCCCCTTCGCGATAGACGCGTTGCGGCTGCCAAATCCGCGAGACCCCGAAGACGACAACCATTCCCACCAGCCCCGGGACGATGTCCGCGAGCTCGGGGCCGAGGAAGAGCAGGATGACGGCTTGTGTGCCTGCGTACGCGACGGCGACGGCCGCGGTGATCGGGAGTGTCTCTCGCAGCCCGCGAAGGCCGTCGAGGATCATGACGAGGATGAACGGCACGCTGAAGGTGAGAAGTTGGAGGACGAGTACCATATCGGCGGACAGGTCGGCGAGTGGCACCTCACCGACCTGCGCGCCGACGATGACGGGAATACCAATCGCTCCGTATGCCCCGGCGGCGACGTTGGCAACGAGCGACAGCATGGCGGCTTTGATCGGGCCGAACCCAAGTTGCACGAGCAGCGCGGCGCAGATGGCGATCGGCACACCGAACCCCGCTGCGCCCTCGAGGAACGCTCCGAAGCAGAAGGTGATGAGCAGCACCTGGATGCGTTGATCGGGTGAGATGCCGGAGATGCTGTCGCGGATGACATCGAAGCGCCCGCTGGCGACGGTGATGCGGTACAGCCACACGGCCATGACGATGATGTACGCGATCGGCCAGATCGCGGTGAGGACCCCGAAGAGCCCCGCGCCGGCGACTGAGCCGATCGGCATCCCGAACGGCCACACCGCGACGACGATCTCCACGATGACGGCAATCGCCGCGGCGACGAGGCCGCTGAGCTTGAAGACGAGCAAGCCGATCAGGAAGACGGCGATAGGGAGAACAGCGATGAGAGCGGACAGCCAGAGTTGGCCGGTCGGGTCAAGCGTCTGAGTCCACATGGGGGCGCTCCTCTAGGGTCGATTCGGGCTCATGCTATCGACGTGCAGATCCCGATAACGAGCAGATTTGTGTGGCGGGATGCGGCGTCAGCACGCCTGCAGTGAGCGTCAGGCCCGCAGCCGCGTGATCGGCGAACGGGTCCGCGGCAAGCAGCGGCCGGGTTCTCGTCATGCGATGCCGGAGCGGGTATACCGATCACGAGGAACACCCATGGCTTCGAAGTGCAGACTGGGCGCGAGCGCCCGCGCTTTGCTGAACGGGGCACGCCGTCGCCTCACGGCGGCATCTAGAAATGGAAAAACCCCCGACTCGCGGGGGTTTTTCTGGCGGTGACGGTGGGATTTGAACCCACGGTAGGGGGTTACCCTACACAACTTTTCGAGAGTTGCACCTTCGGCCGCTCGGACACGTCACCGTCGTCCAGTTTACGACACGATCCGAAATGCCGCGAACCACGTCAGCCGCGGCCCGCTCCATCCAGCTCCCCGAACACGCTCTTTGTCGGCGAGTGCCTCGTCGATCGGCCCCTGCGTGACGATCACGAACCGCGCGTCGTCCTGGTCGACGAGCCGCACCTCCCCCGACGGCCCCTCGAGGACGTACTCCGGCATCCGCACCATCGTCAGCCGGCGGCGCTGGGTGGCGAGGTCATGGCGGCTCCTTCGTGGCATCCGTTCCTGCAGGGTACGCCGCACCGCCCACACCGGTCAGGGGCGGGCGTACGGTGAGCACGTGACCGCACCCTCGTCCCGCCTCATCGTCGCGATCGCGGCGCTCGCATCAGCGGTCGCGTTCCTCGACGGCACGGTCGTGAACGTCGCCCTCCCCGCGATGAGCGACGAACTGGGCGGAGGCCTCGCGACTCAGCAGTGGACCGTCGACGCGTACCTGCTGACCCTGAGCTCACTCATCCTCTTCGCCGGCTCGGTGAGCGATGCGTACGGTCGCGTGCTGGTGCTCAAGATCGGGCTCATCGGGTTCGGCGTGGCATCCATCGCCGTCGGCCTCGCACCCGACCCGGTCACGCTCATCATCGCCCGCGCCCTCCAGGGTGCCGCAGGCGCGTTCCTCGTGCCGAGCTCGCTCGCCCTTATCACTTCGCTCCTCCAGGGCACCGCGCAATCGAAGGCGATCGGCCAGTGGACAGCCTGGACAACCGGCGCGACCCTCGCGGGCCCGCTCATCGGCGGCGTCTTCGTCGACACCCTGTCGTGGCGGTACGCGTTCCTTGTCAACGTCATCCCGATCGCCGCGACGTTCGTGCTGCTCGCCCGCATGAAGGGCACCGACCGCCGCTCCCCCGACGCCCGCATCGACATCCTCAGCGCCGCCCTGTGCACCCTCGGTCTCGGGGGGATCGTCTTCGCACTCATCGAACAACCGAACCTCGGTTGGACGCATGAGGCGATCTGGATGCCGCTCCTCGCCGGCACCGTCCTGTTCGTCGCGTTCGTCCTGCGCCAGCGCACCGCCGCGCACCCGATCCTCCCCCTCGGGATCTTCACCGTCCGGAACTTCTGGACCGGCAACGTCTCGACGTTATTCGTCTACGCCGCGCTGACGCTGAACGGGTTCGTCGTCGGCGTCTACCTGCAGCAGGGAGCGGGCCTCTCGGCCACCCTCGCCGGCCTCGCGAGCCTGCCCGCGACGCTGCTGCTCATCAGCCTGAGCTCGCTCGCCGGCACCCTGTCGGCGAAGCTCGGCCCGCGCCTGTTCATGACCTCTGGCCCACTCATCATGGCCGCAGGGTCGCTGCTGCTGCTCACCGTCGGCGAGGACTTCGACTACTGGACGCAGGTGCTCCCCGGCCTGGTCGTGTTCGGACTCGGCCTGGCCCTCACCGTCTCGCCGCTGACCTCCACGATCCTCGGCGCCATCGGTGGCGAGCGCAGCGGCATCGCGTCCGCGACCAACAACGCCGTCGCCCGCATCGCCGGGCTCGTCGTCATCGCCGTCCTCGCGGTGATCGTTGGCGGCACGCTCGATCTCGACGGCTTCCACCGCGCGGCGGTCGCAACGGCGGCCCTCCTCGCGATCGGCGGAGTTGTCGCGTACGCCGGTATCCGGAACCCGCGACCTGCGTCGCAACCTGAGGAGGCCACCAATAAACCCGGCTGACACCTGGTCAGGTGGCATCCGTCACTGACACACTGACGGTATGAGCGTCATCGAGAACTCGAAACTCACCGTCGTCGGGGCGGGAGCGGTCGGCTCCAGCGTGGCCTACGCGGCCCTCATCCGAGGTTCGGCCCGTCACGTCGCGCTGTACGACATCGCCGCCGAGAAGGTCGAAGCCGAGGTCCTCGACCTCGCCCACGGCGCCCAGTTCACCGGTTCGAGCGACATCATCGGCGCGGCGGACATCTCGGTCGCCGCCGGCTCGCACGTCGTCGTCATCACGGCGGGTGCGAAGCAGAACCCGGGCCAGACCCGCACCGAACTGGCAGGTGTGAACGCCGGCATCCTGCGAAAGATGCTCCCGCAGCTGCTGGAGGTCGCACCGAACGCCGTCTACGTCATCGTCACGAACCCCTGCGACGTCCTCACCGTGATCGGTCAGGAGACGACCGGCCTGCCTCCCGAGCGGATCTTCGCCTCGGGCACCGTGCTCGACACCTCGCGGCTGCGGTGGAAGCTCGCGCAGCGCGCCGGCGTCTCGACGTCGAGCGTGCACGCCCACATCATCGGCGAGCACGGCGACACCGAGTTCCCGCTCTGGTCGCACGCCACGATCGGCACGGTCCCGATTCTGGACTGGGAGCCGCTCGACGGTCAGCCGCGCTTCACGAAGGAAGAGCTCGACGGCATCGCGGTGGACGTGCGGGATGCCGCCTACACGGTGATCCGCGGCAAGGGGGCGACGAACTACGCGATCGGCCTCTCGAGCGCGCGGATCGTGGAGGCGATCCTCGGCGACCAGCACGCCGTCATGCCCGTCTCCACGGTGCTCAGCGGATTCCACGGCATCGACGGCGTGGCCCTGTCCGTGCCGTCGGTGGTCAGCAGCGCGGGCGCGAAGCCGATCCACGGCACAGCGTTCTCGGACGACGAGCTCGGGCTGCTCCGGCGGTCGGCGGGAGCCCTCCGCGACGTCGCCGACTCGCTGCGCTGATCGCTTCGGGGCGCAGAGCGCGCCCCGATGTCCGACGCCGCAGATAGCCTGGCTCGCATGGCTTCTCGTCGTCCCGCACCGACTGCCGCCTTCCGCTGCACGGAGTGCGGGTGGACGACGGCGAAGTGGGTGGGTCGCTGCGGCGAATGCCAGCAGTGGGGCACCGTCGTCGAGTCGTCGACGCAGACCGGCATCACCGCGTCGGTGACGCCCCTGGCCCCGACGCGCAGCGCGCGCCCGATCACCCAGATCGACACCCGCGAGACCCCGCGGCGCACGAGCGGCGTCGGAGAGTTCGACCGCGTGCTCGGCGGTGGCGTGGTGCCGGGCGCCGCCATCCTCCTCTCCGGCGAACCGGGCGTCGGCAAGTCGACGCTGCTCCTCGAGGTGGCAGCCCAGAGCGCCCGTTCCGGCCGTCGCGTCCTCTACGTGAGCGCGGAGGAGTCACTGAGCCAGGTCCGCCTCCGCGCCGAGCGCACAGGCGCCCTCCACGACGAGCTCTACCTCGCCAGCGAGACCGACCTGGCGACCACCCTCGGCCACATCGACGACGTGCGTCCCGACCTCCTCATCGTGGACTCGGTGCAGACCGTGTCGTCCTCGCTCATCGACGGAGCCGCCGGGCAACCCAGCCAGGTGCGCGAAGTGGCATCCACCCTCATCCGCGTCGCGAAGGAGCGTGACCTGCCCGTCATCATCGTCGGGCACGTCACGAAGGACGGCCAGGTCGCCGGCCCCCGCGTCCTCGAGCATCTCGTCGACGTCGTCTGCCACTTCGAGGGCGACCGGCAGACCTCCCTCCGCTTCGTGCGCGCGCTGAAGAACCGTTTCGGTGCGACCGACGAAGTCGGCTGCTTCGACATGACCGGCGACGGCATCGCCGAAGTGCCCGATCCGAGCTCCCTCTTCCTCAGCAACCGCCGGAGCGAACCCGGCACGTGCGTGACGGTCGCCCTCGAGGGACGGCGCGCACTCCCGGTCGAGGTGCAGGCACTCACCCTCCGCACAACAGCGCCGAACCCGCGGCGAATCGTCAGCGGCGTCGACGGGGCACGAGTGGCGATGGTGCTCGCCGTGCTCGAGAAGCGCGCCGGCATCACCCTGTCCGACCAGGACGTCTACGTCTCGACGGTCGGTGGCGTCAGACTCACCGAGCCCGCTGCCGACCTCGCGATCGCGCTCGCCATCGCCAGCGCGGCATCCGAGCGGCCCAATCCCGCCGGCGTCGCGGCGATCGGCGAGCTCAGCCTGTCGGGCGAGATCCGCCGCGTCACCCAGCACGATCAGCGCCGCAGCGAAGCCGCCCGTCTGGGGTACGGGGCCGTCATCGACGCGGCAGCGGGCACGCTGCGCGCCGCACTCGCCGAACGCAGCCGGCACCACGCGCCGACACCGGGCGACGAGCCGGGGTTCTGATCGGTTCAGGCCTCGAGCGCGGCGAGGAGATCGACGGGCGACGCCTGCATCGCGTGCGGTCCCGCGATGTCGAAGAAGACCGTCGTGATCTGGTCGCCGTGGGTTCCCAGGAAGGCCCGCAGCCACGCCGGTGACTGCAGCCCGACACCTGGCGGGAGCGCCGCCGGCTTGTTCGCCGCATCGCTGAACAGCAGAAGGGCGACGTCGCCGGTGTTCGGATCCCGATAGGTCCACACCTCGCCGTCGTCGCGGGGGTCGTCGCGCTGACCGGGGCGCAGGAGCGGGACCACCGTCGGCCCGTGCCGGAGCGCGAACGCGAGCGCCGCCATGTCCTGCGTCTGCAGGGCGTCCGCGAGCTGCGTGTTGCGGAACTCGAGCGGCTTCTTGTCTCGCTTCTTGCCGGCCATGGATACCAGCCTACGATCGCGGCCCGAGCCTGAACGCCGAAGACCTGGCGCCGGGGGTTAACGTGTGGGGCCCTCTCGAACTCCCCATTGGGGACTGGGGAAGTCGAGAGGGCCCATTGCTCACCGGCGGTGATCCAGGCGTCCTGTCTCTGGGGTTTGACGGGACTCCGATGCTGGGGACAACGGGGGCTCCGCCGGGAGCTGACACCAGGCTACGCGGGATGGCAGATGAGGGAACCCCGAACCACGACTTCGAAGATGAGAATGTTCTCAGGAAGCGCGCGCTCCGGAGCGACGGGAAGGGGTCCACGTCAGCGCAGGGTGAACTGCGCCGGCTCCACCGACTCGATCCCGCCGATCGAGACCGTGAGGTTGTACCACCCGGGCAGAGCGCTCTGCCGCTGCCCGTCGCAATCGTCCGCGGACGAGCGCGTGCGGTCCCAGACGAGCGGCTCCGCACTCGTGACCGTCTGCCCACCGTTCAGCTGCACCACCTGATCGCTCGGCTCGGACTGGCAGTCCGTCGACCGCCACCACGTGTCGCTCCCGCTCGTGATCTCGAAGGCCTGCGCGGTGGTGCCCACGTTCATGAGGCAGGGGAACTCGGTGTCGTTGACGAGCTGGATCGAGAGCTTCGGCAGCTCCCCCGTGCCGTACGCGCTCTTGTCGGCGATGGCGCTCACCGTGACATCGCTGGTCGTG
This sequence comes from Microbacterium marinum, assembly GCF_014204835.1. NCBI lineage: Bacteria > Bacillati > Actinomycetota > Actinomycetes > Micrococcales > Microbacteriaceae > Microbacterium > Microbacterium marinum. The sequence continues at coordinate 18,061 of NZ_JACHMD010000001.1, forward strand.
CACGGCAGCACCTCCGGCTCATCGCCCTCGGCGTCCGCGGGATCCGACGACTCCGGGTCGGGCTCGGCCGGTGCGGACGTCGCAGACGGGGATGCGGACCCCGAGGACGCCGTCGGCGAGGCAGGTGCAGACGAGGATGCCGGTGCGGGCGAGGGCCCCGACGCCGCGGCATCCAGCCACGACCGCCACGGCTGCCAGATGACCAGCGCGACGATGCCGCCCACCACCAGGAGCGCGAGGAGCACCACGACCAGCCGCCGACGGCGGTACACAGCCGGCGAGGGCCGGCGTCGCGGGGGTGTGCTGCTCACGCGTCCAGGCTAAGCGGCGCCCCCTCAGACCCTCGTCCGGCGCGCCTACAACTGCTTGAGCATGCGGGTGTTGCCCAGCGTGTTGGGCTTCACGTGGGCGAGATCGAGGAACTCCGCAACGCCCTCGTCGGGACTCCGCAGCAGCTGCGAGTACACGTCGGGTGCCACGACCTGCTCACCGATCGTCTCGAAACCGCGGCGGGAGAAGAACGGCACCTCGAACGTGAGGCAGAACAGCCGCGTCAGTCCCAGGGTGCGGGCGTTGCGCTCCAGCCGGTCGACGACGGCGCCGCCCACCCCGCGGTGCAGCCAGTCGTCCGCGACGATCAGCGTGCGGATCTCGCCCAGGTCCTCCCACATGACGTGCAGAGCGCCGCACCCCACCAGCCGCCCGGCCGACTCGGCCACGACGAACTCCTGAACGGTCTCGTACAGCGTCACCCGCTCTTTTCCGAGCAGGATGCGCTTGGTCACCCACGGCTCGAGCAGCTCGAGGATGCCGGGCACGTCCGACGTGCGCGCCTGCCGCACCTCGAATGCGGGATCCTCGCCCGGAGAAGTCATGCGCTCCACTGTATTGCTCCCGCCAGCGCAGGCGCCGCGCACGCAGGGCGAGCACCCAACGCCCCCTACGCTGGAGTCAGGGAGGGGACCCCGAGTGAGTGTGCTCCGTGACTACGCCACGGCCGTGTCGCAGCCGACGCTGCCATTCGCGTCGACCGCGCGCTACGACGAGGTCGTCGACGCCGACGGCACGCTCCGGCCCGCCTGGCGCTCGCTCGCCTCGCTCGCCCTCGGGCTCACCCGCGAGGAGATCACCCGCGTCGACGGGGAGATCGTGCGATTTCTCGCCGACGACGGCGTCTCGTACGCCCGCGCGGGCGACGACCTCCAGCCGTGGCGGCTCGACCCGATGCCGTTCGTGCTCGACGCGGCGGGATGGTCGCGCATCGAGGTAGGACTCGCTCAGCGGGCGGAACTCCTCAACGCGCTCCTGGTCGACCTGTACGGCGAGCAGACCGTCTTGCGCGATCGGCTCATCCCCGCCGCAGCCGTCGTCGGTCACTCCGGCTTCGTCCGCGCCGCCGCGCGCCGGGCATCGACAGAGGGCGCGCCCGACCGCACGCCGCTGCTCCTTTCGGCCGCCGACCTCGGACGCGATGCGGCGGGCGAGTGGCACGTCCTCGCCGATCGGGTGCAAGCACCGTCCGGCCTGGGCTACGCCGCGGAGAACCGCCGGGTCATCTCGCAGGTGCTGCCCGACCTCCTCGACGAGGACGCGCTCCACCGGATGGATCCGTACTTCGCGGCTCTGCGCGCGGCCCTCATCGCCGCCGCGCCAGAAGAGCGCCCCCACCCGCGGATCGTCGTGCTCTCCCCCGGCCCACTGTCGGAGACCGCCTTCGATCAGGCCTTCCTCGCCAACGCCCTCGGCTTCCCCCTCGTGCAGGGCAGCGACCTCGTCGTTCGGGACGGGAGCGTGTGGATGAAGCCCGCCGGCTGGCCCGCCAAGACGCCGGCGGAACGCGTCGACGTCATCCTCCGCCGAGTGGATGCCGAATGGTGCGACCCCCTCGAGCTGCGCGCGGGATCGCGGCTGGGCGTCGCCGGGCTCGCGGAGGCCGCGCGCCGGGGCCGGGTGCGGCTCGTCAACGGGCTCGGTGCCGGCGTACTCGAGAATCCCGCGCTCCTGCCCTACCTGCCCGCGGTCTGCGAGCACCTCCTCGGCGAGCAGCTGCGGCTTCCCTCCGTGCCCACCTGGTGGCTCGGCGATCCGGACGCGCGCCGCGACGTGCTCCCGCGGGTGCAGGCCGGCGACCCCGATCTCGACGTCCGCCTCATCGACGACCCCCGTCGCGCGCTCGCGCTCCGTCCCGAGGAGCTCGTCGAGCGGATCGCCTCGGAGCCACACCGGTTCGCGGCGCAGCAGCGTCTCCCCCTGTCGCAGGCCCCCGTTTGGGGCGGCGGCGGCGCGGCATCCGCTCTGCCGATCACCCTGCGCGGCTTCGCGATCCGCTTCGGCTCGACCTACCGGCCGCTCGTCGGGGGCCTCGCGACGGTGCAGGGCGCCGGCGATGCCGCGCCGCGCACGAAGGACGTGTGGGTCCTGAAGGCCGACGAGGGCGACGCCGACCAGGGCCTGACAGACGTCGCATCGCTTCCGACGACCCGCAGCGACCCCGCGTTCTCGCCCCGCGCCCTGTCGGACATGTTCTGGACCGGCCGCTACGCGGAGCGCACCGAAGACCTGCTGCGTCTGGTGCTGGCCACGCAGGCCACGCTCGATCAGCCCGGCGCGCACAGCGCGGCCCGGACGCGCGACGCCGTCCAGGTCCTCCTGTCGGCGCTCGCCTCCCTCGCCGGGCGCCGCGAGGAGGATCCCGAGCTCGAGTTCCGCTCGCTCCTCCTGCAGGCCGCCCGGCCGGGATCGGCGGCGCATTCGATCGCGAGGCTGCGCGACGCGATGGAGGGCGTCCGCGATCAGCTCTCCGGCGACACCTGGCGGGTGTTCTCGAACATCGAGCGAGCGATGCGCGCCTTGCGGAGCTCGCCTCATCCGCATCGGACCGCCGAATCCGCCGGCCGCATGCTGGCGGCGATGCTGTCGCTGTACGGCGTCACCGCGAACATGATCCGTGACGCCGGGTGGCACATGATCGAGGCCGGTCGGTATCTCGAACGCGGCATCCAACTGTCCCGCCTACTCGCCGACACCCTCGCGACACCCCGCTCGGTGCGCGCGGACCGCGATGTCCTCGAGTCGCTGCTCGTGACGGCGGAGAGCGTCGTCACCCACCGTCGCCGCTACCGGGGCACGACTCGCGCAGCCGACGTCGCCGAGCTGCTCCTCCTCGATCCCGACAACCCGCGCTCGCTGGCCTTCTCGCTCGCCGCACTCCGGTCCCACCTGGCGGCGCTTCCCGCTTCGACGGGAAGCAGTCGTGCCGAACGGCTCCTCGACCAGCTGGAGACGTGGCTGGCCGAGATCGACGCGGCCGAGCTGACCCTCGTCGACGGCGGTCATCGCCCCCGGCTGACCGAGGCGCTCACCGAGGTCGTCGCACAGCTCGAACAGCTGTCGGATGCCATCGGGCACCTCCACTTCGAGGCCGGCCCCCCGCCGATGTCGCTGGACGAGATCTCGCTCATCGAGGTGCGACCGTGAAGCGCTACCGGGTGTGGCATCGCACGGCGTACACGTACAGCGACGCGGTGCACGACAGCGTGGGCCAGTTCCACCTCACGCCACGCGATTTGCCGTGGCAGCAGGTCACGGCATCCGAGGTGACGGTGGCGCCCTCCCCGGGCGACATCTCGCCCGACGTGGATTACTTCGGCAACTCGTCGACATACTTCCACGTCACCGATCCCCACGAGGCGCTCACCATCGAGTCGACCAGCGAGGTGACCGTCGCCACCCCCGATTACGACGCCGCCGCCCTCGCGGCGCCGTGGGAGCTCGCCCGCCCCCTCCACCACCCCGAGCTGCCGGGAGCGTGGCAGGCGACCGAGTACGCGCTCGAGTCGGACCGGGCCCGGCACGTGGCTGCAGCCACTGCATACGGTGCGGTTTCGTTGACGCCGGGCCGGCGGATCGGCGAGGCGGCGACCGACCTGATGCGGCGGATCTTCCGCGACTTCGACTACGACAAGACCGCGACGACCGTGACCAGCACGGTCGCCGACGCGCTCGAGGCACGCGCCGGCGTCTGCCAGGACTTCGCGCACGTCGCCCTCGCCTGCTTGCGCGCCCACGGCGTCGCGGCGCGATACGTGTCGGGCTATCTCGCGACGCAACCGCCACCGGGCAAGGAACGGGTCTTCGGCGCCGATGCGTCCCACGCTTGGCTGGCGGTGTGGCTTCCCGGCACCGACCAGTGGCTCGCCATCGATCCCACGAACGACCAATGGGCGGACGACCGGTACGTCACGGTGGCGTGGGGTCGCGATTACGGCGACGTCTCGCCCGTGAAGGGGATCATCTTCACCGAGGCGAAGACCTCGACCCTGCGCGTGCAGGTGGACGTCGCCCCCGTCGGCTGAGTCTGTGCGGTCGCGTCGCGTTCGCGGATGCAATGGATCGCGCTCGACACGCCGTCGACAGACGGGCGGACGCCGCGTGTCGCGCGGCATCCATTGCAATCACCACCACAGGCAGCGCGCGCCCTCAGGTCAGGAAGCCGCGCAGCAGCGCCTCCGACCCGGCGAGATGATCGAGCACCGCCGCCTCGGCGGCATCCGGCCGACCCCCGAGGATCGTACCCACGATGCGCTCGTGCTGGGCGTCCGAGTGCTCGATGTTGCGCGGCAGCAGGGGGAACGTGTCGAGCCAGGCGTTGATGCGCGCCCGGTTCTCGACCACGAGCGGCAGGAGCGACGGGATGCCGCTGACCTCGGCGATCGTGAGATGCAGAAGCGAATCGAGGCGCCGGTAGTCGGACTCCTCGGCGCCGGCGACAGCAGCGTGCCGTTCGTGGAGGCTGGACCGCGCGGCATCCGTCAGATCGAGGGATGCCGCAGCGCGCGCCGCCCCCGCCTCGAGCACTCGGCGGAGGCCGAGGACGTCATCGAGCTCGGCGCGGTCGATCGGGACCGGCTCGGCGGGACGCGGAAGGGGGTCGGCCACGAAGGTGCCGCCGTACCGCCCCCGTCGGCGCACCACGAAACCCGCATCGGCGAGCTCCGCGATGGCCTGGCGCACCGTGTCGCGGCTCACGCCGTACCGCTCGGCGAGATCGCGCTCGGAGGGGAGCGACTCCCCCGGCGCGACCACGCCGAGACGCACCGTCTGGACGAGCCGGGCGACGGTGTCTTCGAGCGCATTCCCGCCGCGCACCGGCCGGTAGACGGTGCGACCGAGACTGTGCGGCGGCGGGTGGTCGGGCATGGGTCAGAGCGGGGTCACGTATGCGTTCGTGATGCCGCCGTCGACGACGAACGCGTTCGCGGTGATGAACGACGCGTCGTCGGATGCCAGGAACGCGACCGCCGCGGCGAGCTCCTCGGGCTCGGCGAAGCGTCCCATCGGGACGTGCACGAGTCGGCGCTGCGCGCGCTCGGGGTCTTTCGCGAAGAGTTCGCGGAGCAGCGGCGTGTTGACCGGCCCCGGGCAGAGCGCGTTGACGCGGATGCCCTGCCGGGCGAACTGCACGCCGAGCTCGCGGGTCATCGCGAGAACGCCGCCCTTCGACGCGGTGTACGAGATCTGCGACGTGGCCGAGCCGAGCAGCGCGACGAACGACGCCGTGTTGATGATCGAGCCCTTACCGGCGGGCACCATGTGGCGCAGCGCCGCGCGCGAGCAGAGGTAGACGCTCTTGAGGTTGACGTCCTGCACCTTGTCCCACGCGGGCAGCTCGGTCGTCTCGATCGAGTCGTCGTCGGCGGGCGAGATGCCGGCGTTGTTGAAGGCGATGTCGACCGATCCGAGGTCGGCGGCGACGCCGTCGAAGAGCGCGTCGACGGATGCCTGGTCGGCGACGTTGACCTGGCGGTACACACCATTCACCTCGGCGGCGGCGCGTTCGCCCGATGCGGGGTCGAGGTCGGCGATGACGACGCGCGCGCCCTCGGCGGCGAACCGACGGGCGGTGGCGAGACCGATGCCGCTGGCACCGCCGGTGACGATGGCGACGCGGTCGCGGAGACGCTGAGTGAGGTCCATGCGGATGTCCTTGCTGTGGGTCAGGGGGTGGCGTAGAAGACGTTCTTGGTCTGGGTGAAGTGCTCGGCGGCGTCGGGGCCGAGCTCGCGGCCGAGGCCCGAGGCCTTCATGCCGCCGAACGGCGTCGCGTACCGGACCGACGAGTGCGAGTTGACGGAGAGGACACCGCTGCGCACACCGCGCGAGACACGGATGCCGCGGCCGAGGTCACGCGTCCAGATCGAACCGGCGAGTCCGTAGACGGTGTCGTTCGCGAGCGCGATCGCGTCGGCTTCATCGTCGAACGGCAGCACCGCGACGACCGGTCCGAAGACCTCCTCCTTCGCGATGCGTTCGTCCCGCCCGGCGAGGACGACGGTCGGCGGGAACCAGAATCCGTCGCCGTCCGGGGCGGTCCCCCGGAACGCGACGTCGGCGCCGTCGACATACGAGGCGACACGGTCGCGCTGCGCCGCCGAGATGAGCGGTCCCATCTCGGTGCCCTCGTCGTTCGGGTCGCCGACGCGCCATGCCGCGACGGCGGGCTCGACGAGCTCGAGGAACCGGTCGTACACCGAGCGCTCCACGAGCAGGCGACTGCGGGCGCAGCAATCCTGCCCCGCGTTGTCGAACACGGAACCCGGCACGGCGGCAGCCGCGGCCTCGAGGTCAGCGTCGGCGAAGACGATGTTGGCGCTCTTCCCGCCCAGTTCGAGCGTGACCGGCTTCAGCTCGCGCGCGCAGCCTGCGGCGACCTGGGTGCCCACGCGCGTCGACCCGGTGAAGACGACCTTGTGGACGTCGGGGTGCGTCACGAATCGCTCACCGACGACGGGACCGGCGCCCGGCACGACGGTGAAGACACCCTCCGGGAGACCTGCCTCGACAGCGAGGTCACCGAGCCGCATCGCGGTCAGCGGCGTCAGCTCGGCGGGCTTGAGCACCACGGCGTTGCCGGCGGCGAGCGCGGGCGCGAATCCCCACGAGGCGATCGTCATCGGGAAGTTCCACGGCACGATGATCCCCACCACGCCGTACGGCTCGAGGTAGGTGACGTCGAGACCGCCCGCCACGGGGATCTGGCGTCCGATGAGTCGCTCCGGCGCACCCGCGTAGTAGTTCAGGACCTGCGCGACGTGTGATGCCTCCCACCGGGCGGACGAGATCGGATGACCCGCCTCGAGCAGCTCGAGCTGGGCGAGTTCTTCGACGTGCTCCTCGACGACGGTCGCGAAGCGGCGCAGCGCGTCGGCCCGGGCGACGGGGGCGAGCTCCGCCCACACGCGCTGGGCGCGGACGGCGCGCGCGACCGCGGCATCCGTCTGCTCCACCGAAGCGAGTTCGACGTCGCGCACGGCGGCGCCGGTGGCGGGGTTCAGGACGGTGAAGGCGCTCACGCGGGCACCCCCCGGCGAGAGGCTGCGTATGCGTCGGCGGCGGCCACGAGCCCCAGGAAGAGGCGTCGGTCGGCGGAGTTCTCCTCGGGGTGCCACTGCACGGCGACGAGGTAGTCGTCGCCCGGCGCCTCGAACGCCTGCACGAGACCGTCGTCGGTCCGGGCGGTGACCACCAGCCCGTCACCGACCCGGTCGACGCCCTGGTGGTGGTAGCTGTGGATGCCGAACGGCCCCGCACCGAGCAGGCCGGCCAGCTTCGTGTCGGCATCCACCTCGACGGTGTTCTCGGCGAAGACGCCCCCACCGATCTTGTAGCGCTCCGTTCCGAGCGCCTCGGGAAGGTGCTGGTGGAGGGTGCCGCCGTAAGCGACGTTGATGAGCTGGAGTCCGCGGCAGATGCCGAACACCGGGATGCCGCGCTCCCGCGCCCCCGCGAGCAGCGCGAGCTCCCACGCATCGCGGTCAGCCCGCGCCGGATCGGTGAGGGGATGCCGCGGGGCGCCGTACAGCTCGGGCTGCACGTCGAGCCCGCCGGTGAGGATGAGGCCGTCGAGCCCGTCCAGCACCGCCGACGCGGCCGCCTCGGGGGACGGCTGCGGAGGCAGCAGCACGGCCACCCCGCCCGACGCGGTCACGGAGTCGAAGTACTGCTGCGGCAGGAAGCTGGCACGCACGTCCCAGACGCCCTGCTTCGCCTGCTCGAGGTACGTGGTGAGTCCGATGACCGGACGGCGGGGGTCAGAGTCGTTCGAAGCCACGGATGCGCTCCCAATCGGTGACGGCGGCGTCGAAGGCTTCCACCTCGATGCGCGCCTGGTGCAGGTAATGGGCCACGACATCGTCGCCGAACGCCGCGCGCGCGACCTCGGACTGCGCGAACAGATCCGCAGCCTCGCGAAGGGTCGTCGGCAGATGCGCGACGTCGGAATCGTACGCGTTCCCGGTGAGCGGCGCGGGAAGCTCCAGCTCGTTCTCGATGCCGTGCAGGCCGCCCGCGATGATCGCCGAGATCGCCAGATACGGGTTCACATCCCCGCCGGGTACGCGGTTCTCGACCCGCAGAGAGGATCCATGACCGACGACGCGCAGCGCACACGTGCGGTTGTCGACACCCCAGGCGATACCCGTCGGGGCGAACGAGCCCTTCGCGAACCGCTTGTAGGAGTTGATCGTGGGTGCATAGAGGAGCGTGAACTCGCGCAGCGTCGCCAGGATGCCGGCGATCCAGTGCTGCATGAGCGGGCTGAACCCGTACTCGCCGTCGCCCGCCATGACGGTGTCACCGTCGTCGCTGCGCACCGACAGGTGGATGTGGCAGCTGTTGCCTTCGCGCTGGTCGAACTTCGCCATGAAGGTCAGCGACTTGCCGTGCGCGTCGGCGATCTCCTTCGCGCCGTTCTTGTAGATCGTGTGCTGGTCGGCGGTCTCGAGAACCTCCGCGAATCGGAACGCGATCTCCTGCTGGCCATCGTGGCATTCGCCCTTCACGCCCTCGCAGTACAGGCCCGCGCCCTCCATGCCGCGGCGGATGTCGCGCAGCAGCGGCTCGAGACGGGTGGTGGCGAGGAGGTTGTAGTCGACGTTGTAGTCGGTCGATGCCTGGAGCCCGACGTAGCGCTTGGCCCAGGCATCCCGGAACGAGTCGTCGAAGACGATGAACTCGAGCTCCGTGCCGGAGTAGGCGACGAGGCCCTTCTCTGCGAGCCTCTGACGCTGGGCGCCGAGGATGCCTCGGGGCGACTGCACGACCGATCCGCCGCCGACGTATTCGAGCTCGGCCATCACGAGCGCTGTCGCCGGCTGCCAGGGGATGCGCCTGAGGGTATCCATGTCGGGGCGGAGCACCATGTCGCCGTAGCCCTTGTCCCACCCGGACATCGCATAGCCGTCGACCGTGTTCAGGTCGACGTCGACGGACAGCAGGTAGTCGCAGACCTCGGCGCCGTGACCGGCGACCTCGTCGACCCAGAATCGTCCGGCCACGCGCTTGCCGACGAGCCGTCCCTGCGCGTCGGGGAAGGCGACGATGACGGTGTCGATCTCGTCGGCGGCGATCGCGGCCTCGAGCTGAGTCGCTGTCAGGTTGCCCGGCATCCCTCATCCTCTCCGCCGACGGAAGACCGCGGCCGGTTCGTGTAACGAGAAACTTACATGCCAAAGGTAGACACGGCATACCAATAACCTCCACACTCATTCGCAAGGCGCGGCCAGCGCGCCGACCCGACGGCGCCCTGCGCGCCGACCCGCAGCCAGGAGGTCTCATGACGAATCCGAGCACCACGTCACAGAAAGTCGCCGGCGTCAGCTACGCGCGAGCCGGCGAGGGGTACTTCGAGAAACGCACGTTGAAGCGCTCCGCCGGTGTCTGGGGACTCTGGGGCCTCGCCGTCGCCGCCGTCATCTCGGGAGACTTCTCGGGCTGGAACTTCGGCATCGGCTTCGCCGGCTTCGGCGGCATGCTCATCGCCTTCGCCCTGCTCGTGCTCATGTACTACGGCCTCACGTTCTCGATCGGCGAGATGGCAGCGGCCATGCCGCACACCGGTGGGGCCTACTCGTTCTCGCGATCGGCGATGGGGCCCTGGGGAGGGCTCGCGACCGGGCTCGCCGAGACGATCGAGTACGTCGCGACCACGGCGGTCGTCGTGTACTTCTCGGGCGCGTACGCCGATCAGGCGCTCTACCTGCTGACCGGGGTCAGCCTTCCCGGGTGGGTCTGGTGGCTGATTCTCTACGCCCTCTTCATCGGCCTGAACGCCGCGGGTGCCGCGATCTCGTTCGGATTCGCGATCGTCGTCTCGGTGATATCCATCGCCATCATCGTCATCTTCGGGGTGATGGCGCTCGCATCCGGGGCGTTCGACTGGAGCTCGCTGTGGGACAAGGCACCCAACCCGGACATCGCCGGTGCGTCGGTGTTCCTCCCCGAAGGATTCGGGGCGATCCTGTTCGCCCTCCCGTTCGCGATGTGGTTTTTCCTCGGCATCGAGGAGCTCCCCCTCGCCGCGGAGGAGTCCCGCAACCCCGCGCGTGACATCCCCCGCGCGGGCCTGTGGGCTCGAGGAACCCTCATCGTCACCGGTCTGATCGTGCTCTTCATCAACACCGGGGTGCTCGGCGCCGAGGCGACCGGAGCATCTCTCGAACCGTTGCTCGACGGCTTCAAGGCGTTCCTGCCGCCGCAGGCCGCGGCGATCCTCGCCCTGCTGGCGCTGATCGGCCTGCTTGCCTCCCTCATGGGCATCATGTTCGCGTACGGGCGCAACATGTACTCGCTGTCGCGGGCCGGCTACTACCCCCGCTGGCTCTCCCTCACGGGCAAGGCGCAGACACCCTGGGTCGCCCTCGTGGTCGGCGCGGTCATCGGTTACCTGGCGCTCGTCGTGGTGCAGGCGGCGGGTGGTGACGCCTCGCCCGCCGGCGCGATCGTCTTGAACATCGCCGTCTGGGGTGCGGTGCTCGCCTACTTCCTGCAGATGGTCTCGTTCATCATCCTGCGCAAGAAGTTCCCGAACGCCGCGCGTCCGTACAAGAGCCCTTGGGGTCTGTTCGGCGCCTATTCGGCGGCAATCATCGCCGCGATCGTGTTCCTCGGGCTCCTCTTCAACCCGACCTATCTGCTCGCGATCGTGGCCATCATCGTGGTCTACGCGGTGATCTTCGTCGGGTTCGCCGTGTACGGCCGCCACCGCCTGGTTCTCTCCCCGGAGGAGGAGTACGCCCTCTCTGGTGGGACGCACGGCAACCCGCAGCAGGAGGGATACGACGCCATGGAGGGTGAGGTCTTCGGCGACAAGTAGTCCGGACGGCTCGAAGGGCCGGGGCCGCTTCGGCGCCCCGGCCTTTCGCCGTTCGTGCGGGATTGCAATGGATCATCCCCGACACCCCGGCCTCAGGGGAATGGATGCCGCGTGTCGCCCGGCATCCATTGCAATCGCGTACACGCGGCGGGAACGACGAAGGGGTCGGACGCCTCTCGGCATCCGACCCCTGTCGTTGGTGTCGCTTACGACCCGGCGATGATGTCCGGGCTCGCGGTGATCTCGCCCGCGGCGCCCACCCCGACCGCTTCGCGGCCTTCCTGGCGGGTCGTCTCGAAGACGAACTTCCCGGCCTCGGCGTCAACCTTCACGTGGTCTCCCGACGTCAGCTCACCGCGGAGGATCCGCTCGGAGAGCTGGTCCTCGACCTCGCGCTGCATGGCGCGGCGCAGCGGACGGGCACCGAGTGTCGGGTCGAACCCGATCTCGATGAGCTTGTCCTTCGCGGCATCCGAGAGCTCCACCGTCATGTCCCGGTCGAGCAGTCGCTCGCTCAGGCGCTTCGTGAAGAGCGTCACGATCTGACGCAGCTCGTCCTTGTTCAGCTGTGGGAAGACGATGACGTCATCGACACGGTTGAGGAACTCGGGCTTGAAGTGGCGCTTCAGCTCCTCGTCGACCTTGCCCTTCATCCGCTCGTAGGTCGTCTGCGAGTTGCCCTCGACCTGGAAGCCGACCGGGCCACCGGCGATCGCCGACGAACCGAGGTTCGTCGTCATGATGATCACGGTGTTCTTGAAGTCGACCACACGGCCCTGACCGTCGGTCAGTCGACCCTCTTCGAGGATCTGCAGCAGCGAGTTGAAGATGTCGGGGTGAGCCTTCTCGATCTCGTCGAACAGGACCACGGAGAACGGCTTGCGGCGCACCTTCTCGGTGAGCTGGCCGCCCTCTTCGAACCCGACGAATCCGGGAGGGGCACCGAACAGACGCGAGACCGTGTGCTTCTCGCCGAACTCCGACATGTCGAGGGAGATCAGCGCGCCCTCGTCGTCGAAGAGGAACTCGGCGAGCGCCTTGGCCAGCTCGGTCTTACCGACACCGGTGGGTCCGGCGAAGATGAACGAGCCCGAGGGACGGTTCGGGTCCTTGAGGCCGGCGCGCTGACGGCGGATCGTGCGGGAGAGGGCCGCGATGGCCTCTTCCTGACCGATGACGCGCTGGTGCAGGGCCTTCTCCATGAAGACGAGACGGCTGGTCTCCTCCTCGGTGAGCTTGAATACCGGGATGCCGGTGGCCTGCGCCAGCACCTCTGCGATCAGACCCTCGTCGACGATGGCGTGCGATGCCACGTCGCCCGAGCGCCACTGCTTCTCGAGGCGGAGGCGCTCAGCGAGCAGCGACTTCTCCTCGTCACGCAGGGCGGCGGCCTTCTCGAAGTCCTGCTCCTCGCTGGCGGCTTCCTTGTCCTCGCGGACCTTGGCGATCTTGTCGTCGAACTCGCGGAGCTCCGGCGGGCTGGACAGGATCGACAGGCGCAGGCGCGCACCGGCCTCATCGATCAGGTCGATCGCCTTGTCGGGCAGAAAGCGGTCGGACACGTACCGGTCGGACAGGTTCGCCGCGGCGACGATGGCACCGTCGGTGATCTGCACCTTGTGGTGAGCCTCGTACCGGTCGCGCAGCCCCTTGAGGATGTTGATCGCGTGCGGCAGGCTCGGCTCGGCGACCTGGATCGGCTGGAAGCGGCGCTCGAGCGCGGCATCCTTCTCGAAGTGCTTGCGGTACTCGTCGAGCGTCGTGGCACCGATCGTCTGCAGCTCGCCGCGGGCGAGGAGCGGCTTGAGGATCGAGGCGGCGTCGATCGCGCCCTCGGCGGCGCCCGCACCCACGAGGGTGTGGATCTCGTCGATGAAGACGACGATGTCGCCGCGCGTGCGGATCTCCTTGGTGACCTTCTTCAGGCGCTCCTCGAAGTCACCGCGGTAGCGGGATCCGGCGATGAGCGACCCGAGGTCGAGCGAGTAGACCTGCTTGTCCTTGAGCGTCTCGGGCACCTCGCCCTTGACGATCGCCTGCGCGAGGCCCTCGACGACGGCGGTCTTGCCGACGCCGGGCTCACCGATCAGGACAGGGTTGTTCTTCGAGCGGCGCGAGAGGATCTGCATCACGCGCTCGATCTCCTTCTCGCGCCCGATGACGGGGTCGAGCTTGTTGTCACGCGCGGCCTGCGTGAGATTGCGGCCGAACTGGTCGAGCACGGCCGAGCCGCCCTGAGCGGAGGCCTGGGCCTGCTCGCCGGCGCCGGTCGCGACACCCGCGGGCTCCTTGCCCTGGTATCCGCTGAGCAGCTGGATGACCTGCTGGCGCACCTTGTTGAGGTCTGCACCGAGCTTGACGAGCACCTGGGCGGCGACGCCCTCGCCCTCGCGGATGAGGCCGAGGAGGATGTGCTCGGTGCCGATGTAGTTGTGGCCGAGCTGCAGCGCTTCGCGCAGTGACAGCTCGAGCACCTTCTTGGCGCGCGGCGTGAACGGGATGTGACCCGTCGGCTGCTGCTGGCCCTGGCCGATGATGTCCTGGACCTGCTCGCGCACGGCGTCGAGCGAGATGCCGAGCGACTCGAGGGCCTTGGCGGCGACACCCTCGCCCTCGTGGATCAGGCCGAGGAGGATGTGCTCCGTGCCGATGTAGTTGTGGTTCAGCATCTTCGCCTCTTCTTGGGCGAGCACCACCACGCGACGTGCACGGTCTGTGAATCTCTCGAACATCGTCCCCTCCTCCTACTGACGCACCGATGGCGTCGTATGTAGAGGCTAACGAGCAGAGGATGCCGGTATGCCCGTGTTCGCCGTGGGCATACCGGCCCGCGTGCGCGGTGCCCGATGCGAAGCGCGGCGGGGTTCGGCATCCGCGAGGACGGAGTCTTGACGTGCACCCGCACGGAACCATATCGTTTCTCGATAACAACGACTTTCGATATGGAGGCTGGATATGGCCCGGATCATGACCATCGCCGCGGTGCTCGCCGTGCTGCTCATCGTCGCAACCATCGTCGTGTTCGCCTTCGCGGCGGCGCGCCGGGGACGATCCGGCGACGATGCCGCGCCGTTGGTGCGCGTGACCCGCGCGGTCGGCGTCGTGTGGCTGGTGTTCGCGACCATCGGCGCGTTGGCGAACCTTCTGATCCCGTTGCTCTCCCCCGCCGTGTCGATCACGATGCCGATCCAGGAGTTCTGGCCGCAGCTTCCGAGCACGGTCGATCTGCAGACCGAGGCGACGCGCGTCGCGGGGGGCTTCACGACCGTCACCCTGGCGGTCGAGGGCCTGAGCGCCGTCGCCCGCGTGCTCTGGGCGATCAGTCAGATGGTTGCGTGGGCGATCCCGGGCGTCGTCGCGCTTTTCGTCGTCGTCGCGTGCTCGCGCCTCCTCGCCGGAGCCGCGTTCGCACCCGTCGTCGCCAAGATGGCGGCCACAACCGGCGCCGTCGTCGCTTTCGGCGGCGTCGCCGCGCAGGTGGTGGGCGACCTCGCGGGGAGCATCGCCTCGACGCAGCTCTTCGGGTCCAAGGGCGGCTCGTGGGAGGGCGACTACGCCGGCATCGACAACGTGTTCGACGCCTGGGTGCCTGCCGCGACCGTGCAGATCTCGTTCCCGTTCTGGCCGATCGCGGTGGGCCTCGGGTTCGCGGTGCTCGCCGCGGTGCTGCGGTCCGGGTCCCGCCTGCAGCACGATGTGAAGGGGCTCGTGTGAGTCCCGCCGAAGACGACGAGCTCACCGGCATCCACTGTCGCCTCGATGAACTGCTCGCGGACCGCGGCATGACCCTGACCCGCCTGTCGGAGCTCGTCGGGGTCTCTGTCGTGAACCTGTCGATCCTCAAGAACGACCGCGCCCGCGCGATCCGCTACTCGACGCTCTCGGCCATCTGCCGCGCCCTCGACTGCGAGGTCGGCGAGCTGCTCGTGCGCGCGGACTGAGCCTCCGATTCCGGGGACGCGAATCGTCGCGTCGGGCTGCCGCACGCGACGATTCGCGTCCCTGGAATCGCAGGTGCGAGCGTTTTCAGGGACGCGATGCGCCGCTTCGCGCGCGTCACACGACGAGACGCGTCCCCGGAACCACGGGCGGGAGCGGTCAGCGACGTGCGAGCGCACGCCGCACACGGGCGACGAGACCTGCGGCATCCGCGAACAGGTGCTGCTTCGTGACCCGGATGACGACCCAGCCCGCCGCGGCGAGCGCCTCGTGACGTTCGATGTCGCGCGACCACTGCCGCGCGTCAGCCCGGTGGTGCTCTCCGTCATACTCGACGGCGACGCGGTGGCGCGGGTAGGCGAGATCCACGCACGCCAGCAGCCGACCGTCGACGACGACGTTCCAGTTGAGTTCCGGCTCCGGAAGACCGCCGTCGATCAGCGCGAGACGACACCACGTCTCGGGGCGGGATGCCGACCGCTCCCGCACGAGCGGCAGTGCAGCTCGCAACCGCTCGACACCGACCCGCCGCCCCGACGCCGCAGCGGCGAGGTCGTCGATCGTCGCGAGCGCCGGCCCATCGCCGCGGAACATCGGCACCCGTACGATCGCATCGCCGACGGCGACGAGGTCACGGACGTCGGGGAGCACCGCCGCGAGGCTCGCCCAGGTGGATGCCGGGGCGAGCAGCGGCACACCGAGCTGCGGGTGAACGCACACCCGAGTCGAGGCCTGAACCATCCGGTGCCCTCGAATGCGCGCGCTCCTCGGTGTGCGGCTGGGCGCGAGGACGGCGACATCCACCGCATTTGGCCGGAACGCCGACGCAGGCAGCGGCAGACCCCACAGGACTGCGGCGGTCAGATGGCTGAAGAAATGCCCGTCGGGCAGCACCACGGCGTAGGCGAGCGCTCGGAGCGCGTGGTCGCCCTCGGCATCCGTCGGCACCGTCGTCGACTGCACTCGTACGCCACGGAACGGCCGGTCGAGGTCGCGCGCGCGGAGCCGACGCGGCGAGACACCGGCATCCGTCGCCGCCTTCACAGAGAACACGGATCCGAGAGCCGGGGGCAATGGTCGAGGCTCCATGCGCCGATGCTCACGCCGTGATGACCGTGCGATCGGAGGATTCTCGGGAGACGTGGACGCAGTCTCGAACGGACGAGTTGGGGAGGACGCTCGGCGCCCGTTCGGGGGACGCGATCTGCCGTGTCTGTCAGCGGCAGACGACCAGACGCGTCCCCGGAGCAAAGGCGGCTCCCGTTCCAGGGACCCGATCTGCCGCGCATGCCGCGCGCAAACGACCGATCGGGTCCCCGGAACCCCGCCCACCCGCGTCAGCGGATGGAGACCGTCTCGGCCGCGTCGAGCACGCCGAGCGTCACGGTCGCGTCGCGATCGACCTCGACATCAGGGTCCAGCTGAGCGACCGTCAGCTGCGGTGCCATGTCCATCGTGCAGACCTGATCCGCATCCGGCGTGGCGAACGTGACGACGACGGATGCCGCGGATTTCACCGACACCGATTCGACGATCGGCCGACAGCTCGACGATCCCCACGTCAGCAGGGCGATCGCATCGTCGCCGACCCACCCGGCCGACGGGGTGAACTCCTCGACCGGGTCACCCGTGTACGCCGGCAGGTCGATGTCGCCCCGCGCGTCGCCGAGCGAGACCGTGACGCGCGCACCGTCCCGCGGCTCGACGCCGGCGGGCACGGGCACCGCCAGCGGCTGGGGCACGAGGTCGTCCGTGCACGCCTCGGCCTCCGGATCGCGCAGGGTGACGTCCACGACGCCGTCGACCTCCGCGACCTCGCCGAGCACGGGTGCGCACGACGAGCTCCCGTAGGTCACCACGGCGATCATCGTTCCCCCGGCGATCCAGCCGGCATCCACCTCCCACGCGGGCGCGGAGTCAGCCGCGCCTCCGTCGGGAACCGAGCCGCCGGGACCGGCTGCACCCGGGGTCGCGCACCCGACGAGGGCGGCGAGGAGCACGACGGTTCCGCCAAGGGCGGCGAGCAGGCGAGGGCGCATGACGGGGGTCCTTCCGGAAGAGGGATGCCGCGGCATCCACTCGGGAAGTGTCACCGGCCGCCGGATCGTCTCACTGCAATGCGGACGTCAGCCGCGCCAGGTTGTCGAGGATCATCGAGCGCAGCGGTCGCTTCTCCCACTCCTCGACCGTGAGCTCCCGCGACATGCCGCGGTACTGGTTCTCGACCGTGCGGAGCTGCTCGACGAACTCGGCACCGCGCACGAGCATCGTGACCTCGAGGTTCAGACCGAACGAGCGCATGTCCATGTTGCTCGAGCCCACGACGGCAACCTCGTCGTCGATCGACATCGACTTGGAGTGCAGGATGAACGGCTTCTTGTACATCCAGATCTTCACACCGGTCGCCAGCAGCTGCTCGTAGTAGCTGCGCTGTGCGTGGTAGACCATCGCCTGATCGCCCTCTTCGGAGACGAAGAGTTCGACTTCGACACCGCGATGGCAGGCCGTCTGGATCGCGAGCAGGAGTCCCTCGTCGGGGACGAAGTAGGGGCTGACCATCACGATGCGGTGCTTCGCGGCGAAGATCAGACTCATGAACAGCTTCAGGTTGTTCTCGTACTCGAAGCCGGGTCCACTCGGGACGATCTGACAGTCGAGATCACCCGTCCCGGCATCCGTCGAGAAGTCCGATTCGACCGCGAACACCTCGCCGGTCTCCCCATACCAATCAGACACGAAGACTGCGGAAAGGGATGCCACGACGGGGCCGTCGACGCGCACCATCAGGTCCACCCACTGCAAGCCACGTCGCAGGTTGGTCTTCAGGTTGTAGCTGCGATCGGTGACGTTCTGCGACCCGATGAACCCGATGACACCGTCGATCACGACGAGCTTTCGGTGGTTGCGGAGGTCGGGGCGCTGGTACTTCCCCTTGAGCGGCTGCACCGGAAGCATGAGCCGCCACTCGGCACCCATCCGCTCGAGGCGGGCGATCGTCGCCCGATAGTTCGGCTTCCAGCGGTTCGCCCAGTGGTCGAGCAGCACCCGGACGGTCACACCTCGCGCCGCGGCGCGTTCGAGCGCCGCGAAGAACCCGTCGGTCGCACCGTCCGACTGCAGGATGTAGAACTCGACGTGCACGTACCGGGTGGCGCGGTCGATCTCCGACGCCATCGTGTCGAGGCTGCCCTGGTAGTCCGAGATGATCTGCGCGCCGTTGTCGCCGGCCATCGGAAGAGCGCCGAGCTTGCGGTTGAGGTCCACGAGCTGCTCGAACCACACCGGCGCGTCGGGGCGCAGCGTGCCGAAGTCGATCCCCTCGCTCGCCGATCTGAAGGCGTCGTTGATCGCCTCCTGTTCCTTGCGCCTTTTCCGGGGAAGGCGAGGGTTCCCGATGAGGAGGAAGAGAAGGATGCCGAGCGGCGGGATGAAGTAGATCGCGAGCAGCCACGCCATCGCCGCCGTCGGACGGCGCCCGGGCGGGACGATGAGCACCGCGATGACGCGCACGGACAGGTCGAAGACGATGACGAGGACGACCCACCACGTCCAGGTCCAGTCGACGCTGATGCTGATCACGGGTCCCCCAGGGTGTTCCGGCCAGCCTAGTGCCCAGAAACGGGGCGTTTAGGCTCTCAACCGGCCGTTTCGTCGCGGGGGGCGAGGCCGCGGCGTCGACGTTCCTCGGCCTCGACCTTGGCGTACGCCTTCCGCTCATTGCGGTCCATGCGCAGGATGCTGCGGAGCACGAAGATGAGGAGCCCGAGAACCACGACCGTCGGCAGGATCGCCCAGATGACGGCGGTGAGGTACTCGTCCATACCTCTATCGTAATCGGCCTCCGACCCGGCGTTCCCCGCGCACGGCGCGAGTGCACCGCTTCCTCCCCAGGCGGCCTCGGGCGGGGGCGTTCCTGGCTGAAGCACCGTCTCGGTTATCGGGTCTTGCCGTGGCCCACCCTCGGTGCATGTCCACCATCGTGAGAGCGGCCGACGCCGCCGAGTTCCTGTCCCTCGTCCCCCGTCTCCTCGGGTACACCCCGACCGAGAGTCTCGTCGTCGTGCCGATGGCCGACGGCCGGAGCCTCGGCGCGATGCGCGTCGATCTGCCGCCCGATGACGCCGATGTGGATGCCGTGGCGTCGAGCATCGTCGGCATGGTGTGCCGCATCCCCACGGCCGAGGCTTTCGTCGCCGTCGCCTACACGTTCGCGTCCGCGCGGGCGGGACTGCCCGAGGCCGAGCTGATGGCTGCGCTCTCGCGCTCCGCCGACGCCTGCGGTCTCGGCGTCACGGACGCCCTGACGGTCGCCGGCGACGGGTGGGGGTCCCACCGGTCGGCGGATCTGCCGTCGGGAGGAAACGACCTCGCCGAGCTGTCGGCACGGATGCCGCCGCCCGGCGATCAGACCTCGGGCGCGCGACTGCCCGACGTCGACGACGCGGTGGTAGCGGCGATCCCCGCTGCGGTCGCCTCCCTCGAGGCGGCGCTGACCCTGATCTGCGGCATCCCGAGCCTCGCCGATCCGCCGGAGCGTCTCGAACCGGCGGCACTCGAAGCCGCCTGCGCGCTCGATGACCTGCCCGCCCTCTACGAGGACGCCCTCCGCTGGGATGTCGATGATCTCGACCCGCTTCGCGGCGCGCTTCTGGTGTGGTGCCTGGCGCGGCCGTCGCTGCGCGACGTGGCGATCGTCCAGTGGTCGAGCGACCGACGCGGCGGCGACCGTGCCCTTGAGGCCCAGCGTCGCTGGGAGGACGGCGAGGAGTACCCGAGCGACCTCGGCTGCGTGATGTGGGGGGAGGGCTCCCGCCCCGACCCGGACCGGCTCGAGACCGCGCTGACCCTCGTGCGCCACATCGCGGCGATCGCGCCCGAGGAGCTGCGCGCCGGACCACTCGCCACGGCGGCCTGGCTCGCCTGGGCACTCGGCCGTTCGACGCATGCGGGCACCTACGCGTCGGCGGCACTGGCGCAGGAGCGACACCACGGCCTGGCGGACATCGTGCGATCCTTCGTGGCCGCGTCGCATCTGCCGGACTGGGCGTTCCGCCGGTGACCTCACCCACCCGAGGCCACCGGCGGAGCCCTCACCGCTCGATGATCGCGAAACCGCCCGCGGGCAGCGTGATTGTCCCCCTCACGACCTTCGCGTGCATCTCCCGGCCGCGGGCGTCATAGACAGCGACCTCGCCCGCACCGACACCGACCCGCTGAGGCGTGACGGCCGCGGAGTGCACGAGCTCGGTCCGGGCGTCGGCTCCTCCGAGCACGAGGCGAGAGACCAGCGGGCGCACGATCAGCCCGTCGAGCTCCGCCGCTCCGCGAGTGACATCCACCCGCAGCTGCCGGCGGTCACCGGGGACCACGGTGCGCAGCGCGTGGGGAAGCAGGACACCGGGCGCAGGCGAAATGCCCTGCTCAGGACCGGTGAGGCGGAGCTGACTGACGACACCGCGCCCGGCTCGCCACGTCGATGCGCTCTTCGCCCCCTCGTCCGTCCACATCACCGGTTCGACCCAGCGCGCCGTCCTGTCGCGACCGATGTCGAACACAGCGTGCTCGCCCCGCGTCAGGGTGAGGGCGTCGCGCGACCAGCTCGACTCCCCCGTCCACGACTCCGGCGTGGCGATGTCGCCGTCAGTCGAGAGGGCGTCCTCGGCCTCGACCCACTCGAGGCCGTCGCGGTCGACCACCTCGGTCAGACCGAGCGTGTGCTCCTTCACGGCGGGATTCGCGTCGAGCGCCAGAGCGGTGAGGAGCCCGTGGATGGTGGATTCCGCCCCGCTGTTGCGGTTGACCGTGCCATCGGGCTGCAGGCCGTCGTAGGTGACGCCCGTCTCGGGGTCGTACATCTGCGCACCGGCGTGGTTCGCACCGAAGAACCACGCAGCCTGCAGCGCGGCGAGGTCGGCGAAGCCCTGAGACCCGGTCACCTCCGCGACACCAAGGAGCGACTGCACGCGCGAGTCCGCCCCGTACGCGATCTGCACCCGATCGAACGGACTCGGATTCCAGCCGTTGTCGGGCCCTCCCGCGGTGAGCAGAGTCGTCGTGAACGACGCAGCATCCGCCACGGCGGGACGAGGGAGCGAACGATCATCGAGGGCAGCGGATGCCGCGGCGAGCGCCGCCGGCATCTGCGACCCCCACGCGTGCCAGATCGCGCGCGACTGGGCCCACGGCAGGACCGCGTTGTACGGCCACTCCCGCACCGACCCCTCCGACATGGCCGCAATGCCCTTCGCCAACTGACGCAGCGCGGTCGCTGACGCGCCGTCGGGTCCGGCCTCGACCCGGGCGGCGAGCCCGAGCGCCGCTTCGGCCGACGCGTCGGCTCCGTCGGTGATCAACCAGGCCGGCACACGCTTGCCGTCGGAGACCGTCCACTCGCCGTACCGGGTGAGAACCTGACGCTCGAGCGCATCGAGGGACAGGTCGAACCGGTCGTCGAGGAACGACGCGAACTCCGGGTCTTCGTCCTTGAACGCGGCATAGCCCTCACCGAGCGCCCAGAGCGTCCGGGCGAGCCAGTAGCTCTCCCCGCTGTCGGACGGGTCCGGCAGCTCGACGGGCTCCGCGGAGGGGTTGAGCGTGCCGTCGGGCTGCATCCAGAGCACGACGTTGCCGGCGTCGGGTCCCTCGGTGGTCTGGAAGTACGCGACCGAACGCAGAAGCTGGTAGGCGGTGTCGCGGCTCTCATCGTCGCCGGTCTGCTGCCAGTGACGGATGTAGACGACGGCGGCGCGCGTGATGTCGTCGGCGTTGTACGCACCCTGACCCCAGTACCCCGTGGCCGGGTCGAGCGGACCGCCGCCGACCCGCTCGAACGTGCCGCCCGGCCGGGCGTCCGCATAGGTCCACGGCATCACGAGCGCCGGTTCCTCCTCGAGACGGTAGGTGGTGTGGCCGTCAACACCCGCGGGCGGCGTGGCTTCATCGAGCAGGAAGTCGAGGTGGTCGAGATTGGTGACCGGGGCGTCCGCCGGTGCGGCGGCGGGTGCAGCCTCTGCCCGCGCGGCGGCCTCTGCCCGCACGGCGGCGGAGGCCGCGGGCGGCGCGGCTGCCGCGGCTGTCGCCCCGAGCGGGACGGTGAGAGCCAGTGCTGCCGCCGCGGCGAGTCCGACGGTGCGCGCACGACGTTGTGCGGAGGTGGACATGAGGGTCGTTCCTTTCGCTTCGGTGCGACGGTCAGTCGGTGCGCTCCAGCAGGGCGACGCCGATCTTGGAATCGGCCATGCCGTAGAACACGAAGTGCCGACCGTCGATCTCCTCGATGGCCGTGGGGAAGACGACGTTGGGCACGATTCCGCTGCGCTCGTCGTCGGTCTCCGGCGCCAGCAGCGGCTCCGGAGTGCGGGCGACGACCCGGGATGGGTCATCGGCGTCGAGCAGGAGCGCGCCGGCCGCGTAGTTCACCCGCTGCTGCTGCGAGAACGCGCTGTCGATGACACCGGTGACGCCGTGGTGCAGCACGAGCCACCCCTCGGGAACCCGGAGGGGCGGCGGTCCCCCGCCGATCTTGAGCGCCTCGAAGTCGAACTCCGGCCCCGCCACGAAGCGGTGCTGCTCCCACAGCGTCAGGGCCGAGATGTCGGCCTCCACGGCATCCAACGGGACGTAGCTGATCCAGATCGACTGGCGCTCGTCCTCGACACCCGCCGGCACGCGCACGCCCTGCCCGGGCTTCGTCTCGCCGAGGTCCCACATGGGGCGGTGCAGGACGGCGAGCGCCCTGCGCCCGTCGGGCGCCGTCACCGGCTCGGGGAAGAACACGGTGTCCTTGTTGTGGAACAGGTTCAGGTCCATGTCGAGGTCGTCCTGGTAGCGGAACAGTGCAGGACCCAGCCGCTTCCAGTCGCGGAGGTCCGCCGAGACGGCGACGGCGGTCCGCGGCCCGAGCGGCCCGTACGCGACGTAGGTCATGACGTGGATGCCGAGGGCCTCGATCCACGTCGTGCGCGGGTCTTCGGTGCCGGCGTTGCCCACGCCCCGCTCCCAGCCGCGGTCAGGCTCGAGCACGATCCCCTCGCGCTCCACGCCCACCGGGACGCCGTCCTCGACGACGACACGGGCGAGGCCGACGCGCGAGACGTTGCCCTCGGCGACCAGACGGGGAAGCAGGTACAGCGTCCCGTCTGGTCCCCGCCCGGACGCGGGGTTGAGCACACCCTCGGCCTCCAGCGGGTCGCCGGGCGCGGGGGTCATCACGATCCCCATGCGCGTGAGGCGGTAGGGGACGGTGGGGGTTTCCGGGGGCATGGTCATCCTTTCACTCCGGATCCGAGGTCATTGGAGGTGAAGTAGCGCTGGAACACGAGGAACAGCGCCACTGCGGGTGCGGCGAGCACGACGGCGCCCGCCATCATCGCGCCGAAGGGGTTGGCGGTGGATGCCGCGACGTTGGAGATGAAGTTCGCCAGCGACACCGCGAGCGGCTGCATCGCGGCATCCTTCGTGATGAGGAACGGCCACAGGAACTCGTTCCAAGGGCCGATGAATGTGAGCAGTACGACCGTCAGGAGCGCCGGGCGCACGAGCGGCAGCGCGACGTTCCAGAGCAGGCGGAACTCCCCCGCGCCGTCGATGCGCGCCGCGTCGAACAGCTCCTTCGGGAGCTGCAGGAAGTACTGCCGGAAGATGATCACGGCCGTCGAGTTGATGAAGAACGGCAGGATCATGCCGAGGTAGCTGTCGGCGAGCCCATAGTCGCGGGCGATCATCACGTACAGCGGGATCATCAGCAGCTGGAACGGGACGACCTGCACGAGCAGGGCGAGAGCGAACGTCGCCCCGCGACCGCGCCACCGCAGCACGGCCAGCGCGTAGCCGGCGAGCACACCGAACACCACGGTGCCGAGGATGACCCCGCCCGTGAAGATGCCCGAGTTGGCGAGTCCCTGGAGCAGATCGATCCGGCCGTTGATGGCGCTGTAGTTGTCGAGCGTCAGGTTCGACGGGTTGGGAAAGGCCCCCGCCGGACTGGGGTCGACGTTCGTCTGCAGCGATCCGACGATCATGTAGAAGAAGGGGAAGAGGAACGCGAGCGCGCCGATCGACAACGCGGTGTACATCGCGATTTTCGAGCCGAGTGCCCGCTTCATCGCTCCTCACCTCCCACGAACTTCCGCTGCAGCGCGGCGATGGCCAGCACGAACACGATGAGGACGACGCCGATCGCGGCCGCCACGTCGGGGTTCTGCTGCTCGATGCCGCGCTGATACATGAGCAGCACCGGCGAGGTCGAGGCGCCGTTGGGGCCGCCGCCACCGGTCAGCAGGTACGGCTCGGTGAAGAGGTTCGCGCCGGTGATGGTCGCGAGGAGCACGACGAGGAGCGTCGCCGGCCGGACGCTCGGCACGGTGACCGAGAAGAACTGCCGCAGTTTGCCGCCGCCGTCGACCGACACCGACTCGTAGAGCTCGCGCTGCACGTTCTGCAGGGCCGCGAGGTACAGCAGGATGTAGAACCCGAGCCCCTTCCACGTCACGAACAGCGCGATGGTGGGCATGGCGAGCGCGGAGTTCACGAGCCACGACGGGTCGGGGGCGAGCGGCCCGAGCACGTTGTTGACGAGCCCGCCCCGCGAGAACAGGAACAGCCAGACCGCGACGACGGCCACCGAGGCGGTCACGTACGGCACGTAGTAGCTCACCCGGAAGAACGTGCGCGCCTTCGTGACGCGGTCGAGCGCGGTCGCCAGCAGGATCGACAGCACGACGGTGAGCGGCACGTTGATCACGAGGAAGATCCCGACGTTGCCGAACGAGCGCCACACCTCGGGGTCGCTCAGCGCGGTGACGTAGTTCTCCAGCCCGACGAACGGGCGGTCGACCTGCGCACCGGGTGCCGCGAAGAAGTAGTCCTGGAACGACATCCACACCGCGAACACGACGGGGTAGGCGAAGACCACGAGGACGAACGCGATGTATGGCGCTGAGAACAGCAGCCCGTGGGGCTGCGCGCCGAGCAGTCGCCGGAGCAGGCCCGCGCGCCGGGGTGCGGCCGGGGCGTCGCCCGCGCGGCGCCCCGGCTCCGGGGTCGCACCGGGGTCCGACCCGGCGCGACCCGGAAGGAGATCGGATGCCACGTCACTCACCCCGCGGCGAGCTCGTCGACCTCGGCTGCGGTGTCGGTCAGGAACGTGTCGACCGGCGTCTCGCCGAAGATGACGGACTTGGAGTAGCCGTCGCGGAACGCCTGCCAGATCTCGACCGAGCTGGTGACGTTGGGAACCTCGACGGTGCGGGCGGCCTGGTCGCCGAACTGCTCATAGGCCGGGTTCGCCTCGAAATACTCGGGGTAGGTGCCGGTGAGGTCCTGGCGCAGCGGCATCTGGCCGGTCTCCTCAAGCCATGCGCCGTCCTGCTCTTCACTGGTCGCGAACTTGAGGACGTCCCACGCGGTGGCCTTGTTCTCGCAGGCCGTGAACATGCCGATGTTCTTCGCGTCGCTGAAGGTCCACGTCTCTTCGGGAGCGGTGCCCGCCTCGGTCGGGACGGGGACGGCACCCCACTCGACGGAGTCGCCGTACACGCTGACCGCCCAGGGCCCGACGATTGCCATGGCGGCGTAGCCGTCGGCGAACGCGTCGCCCTGGTACTGCTCGTTCCCGGCGAGCTGCTCTTCGTAGAGGGTGCGCCAGAAGTCCGAGACGGCCTTGCCGTTCTCGTCGTCGAACGTGGCCTTCCCGTCCTCGACCAGCTGCGTGCCACCGGTCTGGGCGGCGTACAGCGGGTAGAAGTCGAACCACGACTGGAAGAACTCGCTCGTCGGCGCCGGGTTGATCGCGTAGTCGGCGACTCCGGCATCCTTCAGCGTCCGCGCGGTCTCGAGGAACTCGTCGTACGTGGAGAGCTTCGGGTTTTCGGGGTCGAGACCCGCCTCCTCGAACATGGCCTTGTTGTAGAAGATCATCACGGGGTTCGACTTCCACGGCAGTTGGTAGAAGCCCTCGTCCTCGGACCGGTACTGGTCGGCGAGCTCGCCGCTGCGGGCCGTGATGTAGTCGTCGCCGTCCTCGAAGTCGGACAGGTTGACGAGTCCTCCCTGCCGTTCGAAGCCGGGCACGGCGGCGGGCGAGGTGTTGAAGACCAGGCATGGCGCGTTGCCGGCGGTGATGGCCGCGCCGATGACCTCTTCGCTTGATGCGCCGGCGGGGATCTCCTGCGCCTTCACCTGCTCGTCGGGGTTCTCCGCGTTCCACGCCTCGACCATCTGCTTGCCCCAGGCGATCTCCGCTTCGTTGTTGGAGTACCAGATGGTGATGTCGCCGCGACCTTCGAGGTCGCCGCCTGCGCCACCGCCTCCGCCGCCGCAGGCGGTGAGGGCGAGGACGCCGCTTGCTGCTGCGGCGGTGATGAGGATGCGTCGTCGCATGTCGATCTCCTTCGTCGGTGCGGCCTCAGGCCGCGGGGGTGGGGGCCGGGCCGGTGGAGGCTCGGACGGTGAGGGTCGGGTCGGCGAGGTCGATGTGCCGGGGTTCGTCGCCGGCGATCGCGGCCAGCAGGGCGCGGGCGGTCGTCGCGCCCCAGCCGCGGGCATCGGTGGCCACCGTGGTGATGGCGGGGTGGATGTAGCGGCCGATCTCCGTGTCGTCGAAGCCGGTGATCGACAGGTCGCCCGGAACGCGAAGCCCTCGCTGGTGGGCGACGCCGATGCCGGCGACGGCCATGCTGTCGTTCGAATAGACGATGGCGGTCGGCGGCTCGGGGGAATCCAGCAGCGCCGCGGTCGCGCGAGCACCGCCCGCTGCGCTGAAGTCGGTCTCGACGGTGCGGGTGTTGAACCCTGCGGCATCCGCTGCTATTCGGAACGCGTGGTGCCGGCGACGCGCGTGCAGCATGCCCTCGGGACCGGCAACGTGCGCGACGCGACGGTGGCCGAGGGCGGCGAGGTGCGCAACGACCAGGCGGATACCCGCCCCGTCGTCGGCCGACACCGAGGTGAACGGGGATGCCACGTCGGGGACGCCGAGCGTGACGGCGGAGATCCCGAGGTGCTGCACGAGCTCCACCCGCGGGTCGGAGGCTCGGATGTCGGTGAGGATGACGCCGTCGACGCGACGGTCGGCCGCCAGGGCGCGGTAGGTCTCGGCTTCTTGGCGCCCGGGGGTGGCGACGGCGAGCACGAGCGCTTGGCCGGTGACGGAGAACTCGTCTTCCAGACCCGCGATGAAGGAGGGGAAGAAGGGGTCGGCGGCGATCACGTCGGGGCTCCGCCCGATGACCAGGCCGCACGCGAAGGCGCGGCCGACGCTGAGAGAACGGGCGCTGAGGCTTGGCGTCCACCCGAGGTCCGCGGCGGCGGCGAGGATGCGGGCACGGGTGTCGGGCGCGACACCGGGACGGTCGTTGAGGGCGAACGAGACGAGCCCCTTGCTCACGCCGGCGGCGCGCGCCACGTCGGCGATCGTCGGGCGGGTCTGCTGCGGCATCCGATCACTCCTTCGTCAGCGGACAGCCTCCACTAAACCGGTTCAGGCTCGCGAACGGAAGGGGTTGACAGTCTCGGCGCGTCGGCGTACCCGCGCGCGGGAAGACGTTGGGTGCGTTGCCGCCCCACCCGTCCGGATCATGTCCTCTCGCCGAAACCACACGTCATGCGCGCGCAGAACATGTGCACTCGGCGAGAGGACATGATGTCGGTGAGTGGATGCCGGCAGGGCGGGGCGAGCCGGTTACTTGACGAGCGGGAAGAGGATCGTCTCGCGGATGCCGAGGCCCGTGATGGCCATGAGGAGGCGGTCGATGCCCATGCCCATGCCGCCGGTGGGCGGCATGCCGTGCTCGAGGGCGCGAAGGAACTCCTCGTCGACGCGCATCGCCTCGTCGTCTCCCTTCGCGGCGAGCTTCGCCTGCTCGACGAAGCGCTCGCGCTGGATGACGGGATCGACGAGCTCGGAGTAACCCGTGGCCAGCTCGAAGCCGCGGATGTAGAGGTCCCACTTCTCGACGACACCCGCGATGCTGCGGTGCTCGCGCACGAGGGGCGAGGTGTCGAGCGGGAAGTCCATGACGAACGTCGGCCGCTCGAGACCGCCCTTAACGAAGTGCTCCCACAGCTCCTCGACGAACTTGCCGTGCGTCGCGATCTTCTCGGGCACCTCGACGCCGACCTCTGCGGCGAGAGCGGCGAGCTCGGCGACCGGGGTCTCGGGCGTGATGGTGCGACCCGCGGCATCCGAGAGCGAGTCGTACATCGAGATGCGGTCCCACTGCCCGCCGAGGTCGTACTCGGTGCCGTCGGCCCACGTGACCGTCGTCGACCCCGACACGGCGACCGCCGCGTTCTGAATGAGCTCCTGCGTCAGGTCGGCGATGCCGTTGTAGTCGCTGTACGACTGATACGCCTCGAGCATCGCGAACTCGGGACTGTGCGTGGAGTCAGCGCCTTCGTTGCGGAAGTTCCGGTTGATCTCGAACACCCGGTCGATGCCGCCGACCACGGCGCGCTTGAGGAAGAGCTCGGGCGCGATGCGCAGGTAGAGCTCGGTGTCGAAGGCGTTCGAGTGCGTCGTGAACGGGCGGGCCGCGGCACCACCGTGCTGCACCTGCAGCATGGGGGTCTCGACCTCGAGGAAGCCGTGCGCGTCGAACGTGCGGCGCAGCGACGCGTTGACCTTGGCGCGGGCGACGACGGTCTCGCGGGCCGTGTCGCGCACGATGAGGTCGAGGAAGCGCGAACGCACCCGACTCTCCTCGCTCAGCTCGGAGTGCAGGTTCGGCAGCGGCAGCAGCGCCTTCGCCGCAATCGCCCACTCGGTGACCATGATCGACAGTTCGCCACGGCGGCTAGAGATGACCTGTCCGGTGACGGAGACGTGGTCGCCGAGGTCGACGAGCTCCTTCCACGACTGCAGCGACTCCTCGCCCACCTCGGCGAGCGACACCATGGCCTGGATGCGGCTGCCGTCACCCGACTGGAGGGCGGCGAAGCAGAGCTTGCCGGTGTTGCGGCTGAACACGATGCGTCCAGCGACGGAGGCGACCGCGCCGGTCTCCTCGCCCGCCTCGAGCGCGGCGTAGCGCTCGCGAAGTGCGGGGATCGTGTCGGTGACGGGGACCGCGACGGGGTAGGCCCCGCCCGCGGCATCCGATCGCTCGGACAGGAGGCGCTCTCGTTTGGCGAGTCGGACGGCCTTCTGCTCGATGACCTCTTCGTCGGTCGTCTCGGCGGGCACGGGCGCGGGCGCGTCGGTCATGGGGGAAAGCTCCTCGGGGGTGTCCTCCCAGTCTACCGGCGGGTCCCCGGCCCTCCGCCGGGCCGCCGCGGCGTCCATCCCGGCGGCAGCGGCCGACCGCCGGCCACCGCATCGGCGGAGGCGGACCAGCCCTGCGCGGCATCCACCGCGTCGAAGCCGCCTCGCGCGACCCGGAACCCGACGTCTTCGTGGGTCATGCGCGGGCCGCCGCCCCGACGGACGCTGGCCCGGACACTCCAGGAGTCGTCGGCGAATCCGCCGCCGCGGAAGACGCGGTAGTCGTCGTAGCGCTCGGTGTCGAGGAAGTCCCAGCACCACTCCCAGACGTTCCCGAGGGTGTCGAACAGGCCGTGGAGGTTCGGGAGTTTGCCGCCGACGGGCTGCGGCGACGCGACGCCGTCAGCCGCCGTCCAGGCGATCTCGACCAGCGGCCCGTAGTGCGGTCCGGTCGACCCGGCACGGCACGCGTACTCCCACTCGGCCTCGGTCGGCAGGCGGTACCCGTCACTGTCGACGTGCCACCGCACCTCCTCGCCGTCGACCGCGTAGGCCGGGTCGAGACCCTCCCACTCCGACAGCGCGTTGCAGAAGCGCACCGCCCGCTGCCAGCTGACATCGACGGCGGGACGTCGGGGGTGGGATGCCGTGATGCCGAGCACCTCGCCCAACTGTTCCTGCGTGACGGGGAAGACGCCGATCTCGAACGGCTCGAGCTCCACGGTGCGGCGGATCTTCCGCCGCGCGTCGTGCAGCGTGACGGTGCCGGCGGGTATCCGCGCGAGCTCGACGTCGGTCACAGCACCGGGTCGTCGCCCGCGGTGAGCGCGCGGTCGACGGTGGTGTGGACGAGGGCGGACAGGTAGCGCCCGGGCTCCTCGACGCCTGCGCCGGCCAGGAGGGCCGATGCCTGCCGCACGATCGAGGCCGAGAACTCCGTGGCGGTCGCGATCGCCTCGCCGTACGCCGCACGATCGGCATCCGCCACGACGACGGGCTCGCAGCCCATCTCGACGGCGAGCGCCTGGGCGATCGGCAGCACGGCGGCCGGCGCGGTGACGGCGGCGTACGAGTCCTGCAGCGCGCGCAGATCGGTGGACGTGCCTGTGAAGGCGATGGCGGGGTGGATGGCGAGCGGGATGGCGCCCTTCGCCGCGGCCGGGGCAAGCACGCCGATCCCGTGCGCGGCGTCGGTGTGCACGAGGAGCTGGCCGATCTGCCATGCCCCGAGGTCAGCGAGCCCTGACACGAGCCCCGCGAGCTCGTCGCGCGGCACCGCGAGCACCACGAGCTCGCTCCGGCGCGCGACCTCGTCGGCGGTCAGCGTGGGGACACCGGGGAGGATCGCTTCGACGCGGTCGGTGTCCGATCCCGCCGTGATCCCGGTGAGCGCGTGACCCGCACCGGCGAGCGCCGCCGCGACGACGGGGCCCACGCGTCCGGCCCCGATGACGCCGACGCCGAGACGACCGTCACGCATCGCGCGGCTCCGGTGCGGGTGTGTCCGCGCCCCACTCGATCTCGACGCTCTCTCCGGCACCGAGAACTCGGTCGGCGGATGCCGCGGCGTCCACGGTCGCATCCGTGGTCGCCCGCCAGAGCGCGACGGCGTCGCGGGAGTCGAGGCCGCCGAGGGCGCCGGAGACGGGGCCGACGACGGTGTGGCCCGTCACGCGCGCGAGACCGAGGGCGCGGTCGAGCGGGCCCTGGTCGACCCGCACCGACTGCAGCCGCGCGAGCGGGAGGATGACGAGCGCCGGCCACAGCCGGCCGCGGCGCAGGAGAAGCGCCTCCGGGAGGAGCCGGAATCCGTTGCGCGGCTGCGAGAGCGGCAGGAACCATCGAGCGCGGCGCGGCGAGACCGTGTAGCCGTCGCCTGGGCGCGGCCCCCGCAGACCCGCGTCGAGGAGCGCGGCATCCACCTCGACGGCGGGGAGCAGCAGGCGCAGGACGCGCTCGACGTCGTCGGCGCTGCCGATGGGGAGCACGTCGGCGAACTGCGTCGACGACGTGTCGGTCGCGGAGCGGCCCGAGAGCCGGTTCACGCGGATGCGCCACCAGCCACCCCAGCGCCACAGCAGCGGCTGGCGGACGTCGACCGCGTGGACGCGACCCGGAGGGAGCGTCTCGGTGACGGTGGTGAGGAGACCGAACGTCACCCGCACACCGGCCGACGTCGGCGCGATCGAGTACCGCAGCGTGCGGATGAACTGACGCACCGCGTACGTCCCGAAACCGATCGCGGCCGGGATGGAGGCTCCCAGTGCGCCGATCAGCCAGGCGGGCTGGAGCACCACACCGACGATCGCCGCCACGATGAGCGCGAGGAACCAGATCGTCGACCCCGACAGCAGGTTGGCGAGGATGAGCCTCCCCAACGGCACGCGGACGATCGAGGCGGGTTCGGTGTCGTCCTCGTCCACACCCAGCACGATCTCGCCGACGCCGGCGGAGATCCGCCCGACGGCGCCCTGCGGCTCGGCGGCGCGACGCACCGCGGCATCCGCTTTCTGCCGGCCCGAGGCGAGTCGGAGGATGTCGCCGCGGATCGTCTCGGCGTTCGAGGTCGACAGGTACTCGAGCTTGACGTTCGCATCGAGCCCGGCGCCCACGACCTCGAGCTTGGCGAGGCCGACCAGCCGCGCGAGCGCGGGGCGCGTGAGGTTCACTCCCTGCACCCGGTCGAGGGGCGCCCGGCGGTGGGTGCGGAACAGCACCCCGCTGCGGACCTCGACGTCGTCGTCGGTGATGCGGAAGGTGTGGAACCGCCACGACAGCCAGAAGATCGCGACCAGAAGGAGGAGGCCACCGCCGACGACGAGCAGGGCGGGGACGATGACGCCGTTGTCGAGGATGTAGTCGACCGGGTCGCCCTCCTCCTCCCAGTTCATGCCCTCGGGCAGGAAGAGGGAGATCAAGCGGTCGCGCAGGTTGGCGACGACGATGCCGATCAGCACGATGAGCGTCAGCCCGCCCCGCAGCAGGGGCGAGAGGGGGTGCAGCCGATGCCACTCGCCGTCGCTCAGGTCCGAGCGGACCGCGTGCGCCGACGGTGCGACGGGAGACGCGGCCGGTGCGACCGGGGACGCCGGGGCGTTCCGGTCGGGGTCGAGGTCGCTCACAGACCGGTCCGCCGCGTCTCGGCCACCTCGATGAGCGCGTCGCGCAGCTCTTCGGCGGCGCGCTGCGGGAGCCCGGGGATGGTGACGCCGGTCGATGCCGCAGCTGTCACCAGCTTCAGCTGCGCGATGCCCAGCCCGCGGTCGAGGGGCCCGTGGGTGATGTCGACGAGCTGAAGTCGTCCGTAGGGCACGGCCACCATGCGCTGCCACAGGATGCCGCGACGGAAGACCAGATCGTCCTCTCGCAGCTGGTAGCCGATCGACCGCGCCTGTCGCGGGGTGATGACCGCGAAGAACAGCATCACGGCGAACGCGATCCCGCCGGGGATGAGGGGCCAGGTCTCGTCGAAGACGAATCGGACGACCAGCACCACCGCGGCGATCACGGCGAGGAGGAAGACGTACCCGATCAGCTGTCCTACGATGTACTTGCGGGAGATCTGGTGCCACGTGCCGTCGCCCAGCGGGAGGCGTTTGGTGCTGCGGGGCTCGGGGATGCGGTCGTAGGTTCCCGTGTCGAAGACCGCATTGCTGCGGTCAGTCGAGGTGGGAGAGGCCGAGTCCGGGCTCGTCTGGTCCGGGCTGCTCGTCATCGTCGTCCTTCCGGATGGTGCACAGGTACTCGGCGAAGAGGGCGGCCGCCGCGAGGACGACTCCGCTGAGGAGCGCGGCGATCACCGCACCCGTCGAGCCTAACGAGGGTGAGACCGGACGTGTGAGGACGAAGACGAGGAGCCCTCCGGCGAAGCCGGCGACGACCGCGCCGACGATGCTCGACGCTTTCGCGAGCATTGCGATGCGCAGCGCCCGGAAGGGATCGATCGGCGCGGTTCCCCGCGTGGCACGCCGGACGGGTATCGCGGCCGCCACGACGGCGACGGCGAGCGCGACGAGGATGAGGGGCAGCACGGTGGACGGGGTGAACGAGGGATGTCCGCCCGCTGTCAGGAGCTGGTCGACGATGAACCCGCCGCCGCCCGCGATCACGGCGAGGGCGACGAGACCCAGGGTGTTCGTGCGCTTCACGGCTGCTCCCCTCCACCGAGGCGGCGCAGCAGATCGGCGACGAGGCCGACGCCGGGCAGGACGGCATCCGGATCGACGGCGTGCCACGGGCCGAGTACGAAGTCCCGCTCTGCCGCGCGCGGGTGCGGCAGCACGAGCGAGGGGTCGTCGCTGCGCACGTCGCCGTAGGTGATGAGGTCGAGATCGAGGGTGCGGCTTCCCCAGCGCTCGCGGCGGACCCGACCGTGACGCCCCTCGATGGCGTGCAGGTATCCCAGCAGCAGAGTGGGCGCGAGTCGGGTGTCGAGGAGGGCGACCGTGTTGAGGTACCGAGGCGCCTCGGCATCGGGACCACCGAGCGTCAGCGCGATCGATTCGAGCGGCGGCGCGGCCGCGACGAGATCGGTCAGCGGCAGGCGACCGAGGTCGGCGATCGCCTCCGCGATGGTCGCGGCGCGATCGCCGAGGTTGGCTCCAAGGGCCACGACCGCGCGCCGCGCGTCTGCGGCGGGGCGCGGAGGGTCGACCGGGAGATCGGCCGCGAGTCGCCTGTTCATACCTCGCGCCTCCGCCGGATCGTCACGGCCACGTCGCCGAATGGGACCTCGATGGGGGCGCTCGGCTTGTGGATCGTCACGGCGACCTCGTCGACGATGGGCCAGGCGAGCGCCGCATTCGCAATCCGCTGCGCGACGGTCTCGAGCAGGTTGGCGGGCTCCCCCGCGAGGATCGCCGCCACCTGCTCGGCGAGCTCGCCGTAGTGGACGGTGTCGAGCACGTCGTCGCTCTCGGCGGCTTTGCGCGTGGACAGCGAAAGCACCACGTCGGCGATGAACTCCTGCCCTTCGCGCCGCTCGTGCGCGTAGACGCCGTGGTACCCGAAGGCCCGGATGCCGGTGACGGTGATCTCGTCGGTCATCGCTCCCCCTCCCACGCGTCGCGGACGGCGAGGGCCAGGCGCGTCGATGCGACGTCGTGCACGCGCACCGCCCACACCGCGGCCTGCGCGGCGAGGACGCTCGTCACGGCGGTGGCGAGGTCTCGGTCGGCCTCGGAGCCGAGGGCGATGCCCGCGGCACCGGCGGCGACGTCGAGCATCCGCTTGCGGCTCGTGCCGATGAGCACGCGGCGCCCGTCCTCCGTCAATCGGGAGAGGCCGCGCGCGACCGCCCAGTTCTGCTCCGGGGTCTTCCCGAACCCGAAGCCGGGGTCGACGATGATGCGCTCGTCCGGAATGCCGGCGGCCCGCGCCGCGTCGACGCGGACGCCGAGTTCTCCCACGACCTCCGCGACGAGGTCGTCGTACACGGCTGCACCGTACATGTCGGCGGAGTGGCCCCGCCAATGCTGCAGAACGATGTCCGCGTCGAGTTCCGCAACAGCGGCGAGCATGCCGTGGTCGGCGAGCCCGCCCGAGACGTCGTTGACGATGAGGGCGCCCGCGCGGACAGCGGCGACCGCGGTGGCGGCGTTCATCGTGTCGACGCTGACGATCGCACCGGCGTCGGCCAGAGCCTCGACCACGGGCAGGATCCGGGCCTGCTCTTCCGCCTCGGTGACACGCTCGGCGCCGGGACGTGTTGATTCCCCGCCCACGTCCAGAAGATCGGCCCCGTCGGCGCGCAGTCGCAGGCCGTGCGCGATCGCGGCGTCGTGGTCGGCGTATCTGCCACCGTCGCTGAAGGAATCGGGCGTCACGTTCACGATGCCCATCACGAGCGTCACGGGCCACCGCCCGTGAGCAGGGCGATGACCTCGGCGCGGGCGACCGGCTCGGTGAACTCGCCGCGGGCGGCGATCGTGACGGTGGATGCCGAAGGCTGACGTCCCCCGCGCATCGTGACGCATTCGTGGACGGCGTCGAGCACGACGAGGACTCCGCGGGTGTCGAGGGAGCCGGCGATCGTGTCGGCGATCTGCTCGCCGAGCCGCTCCTGTACCTGCGGACGGGCGGCGAGGATGTCGATCACCCGGGGCAGGGCGCCCAACCCGACGACCTGCTCCCCCGGGAGGTAGGCAACGTGGGCGCGCCCCGCGAACGGGAGGAGGTGGTGTTCGCACACCGACCGGAAGCGGATGTCGCGGAGCATGACCGCGCCGGAGGGCAGGGTGTCGGGTGCCGGTCCCCGCGAGACCGAGATGGTGTGGGCCAGCGGTGCCGCGGCATCCTCCCCCACCCCGGAGAAGAACTCCGCGTACGCGTCCGCGACGCGTTCCGGGGTCGCGCGCAGACCCGGGCGATCCGGGTCCTCACCGATCGCCTCGAGGAGCTCGCGCACCAGGGCTGACACGCGTTCGCGGTCGACCGCCATGCGGCCTCCCTACGCCGTCGCGGGTCGTGCCTGCCCGGCCTGGCGGCGCGCAGGAGCGGACTCGGACGAGGTCTGCTCAGCCTCGACGTTCGCAGCCACGGGTGCGGACTCCTCGCGGCGCGGGACGTCGACGGGAGGGAGCGTCGAGACCGGCCGCTCGCTGCTGGAGAGCCACTGCGGTCGCGGCGGGAGCTTCTTGACGTCGGAGAAGATGTCAGCCAGCTCGATGTGGTCGAGCGTCTCCTTCTCGAGCAGCGCCAGCGCGAGCTTGTCGAGGATGTCGCGGTTCGCGTTGATGACCTCGTACGCCTCGTTGTGGGCCTGCTCGATGAGGGCGCGCACCTGCGCGTCGACGCGCTCGGCGATCCGCTCGCTGAAGTCGCGACCGTGACCCATGTCGCGGCCCATGAACACCTCGCCCGACGACGAGCCGAGCTTGACGGGCCCGACGTCGGTGGTCATGCCGTACTCGGTGACCATCTTCCGGGCGATGCCGGTCGCCTTCTCGATGTCGTTGGAGGCGCCGGTGGTGGGGTCGTGGAACACGATCTCCTCCGCGACGCGTCCGCCCATCGCATAGGCAAGCTGGTCCTGGAGCTCGTTGCGGGTGACCGAGTACTTGTCGTCGACCGGGAGCACCATCGTGTAGCCCAGCGCCTTGCCGCGCGGGAGGATCGTGACCTTCGTGACGGGGTCGGTGTTGTTCATCGCCGCCGCCGCGAGCGCGTGACCGCCCTCGTGGTACGCGGTGATGAGCTTCTCCTTGTCCTTCATCACGCGGGTGCGCCGCTGCGGACCGGCGATCACGCGGTCGATCGCCTCGTCGAGCGCACGCATGTCGATGAGCTGCGCGTTCGAGCGGGCGGTCAGCAGGGCCGCCTCGTTGAGGACGTTCGCGAGATCGGCTCCGGTGAATCCGGGCGTCTTGCGGGCGACGACCGAGAGGTCCACCGAGGGCGAGAGCGGCTTGCCGCGGCCGTGGACCTCGAGGATCTTCTGGCGGCCCTTGAGGTCGGGGGCGTCGACGCCGATCTGGCGGTCGAAGCGGCCCGGACGCAGCAGCGCCGGGTCGAGGATGTCGGGGCGGTTCGTCGCCGCGATCACGAGGACCGAGACCTTCGGATCGAAGCCGTCCATCTCGACGAGCATCTGGTTGAGGGTCTGCTCGCGCTCGTCGTGTCCGCCGCCCATGCCGGCGCCGCGGTGACGGCCGACGGCGTCGATCTCGTCGATGAAGATGATCGCGGGCGAGTTCTCCTTCGCCTGCGTGAAGAGGTCGCGCACGCGGCTCGCACCGACACCGACGAACATCTCCACGAAGTCCGATCCCGAGATCGAGTAGAAGGGCACTCCGGCCTCGCCGGCCACGGCACGGGCGAGCAGCGTCTTGCCTGTTCCGGGAGGGCCGTACAGCAGCACACCCTTCGGGATGCGCGCACCGACGGCCTGGAACTTGGCCGGGTCCTTCAGGAAGTCCTTGATCTCCTGCATCTCCTCGATGGCCTCGTCGGAGCCGGCCACGTCGGCGAAGGTGACCGTCGGCGTCTCCTTGGTCACGAGCTTCGCGCGCGACTTGCCGAACTGCATGACCTTGCTGCCGCCGCCCTGCGCGCTCGACATGAGCCACCAGAACAGCAGACCGAGCAGGAGGACGGGGAGGAGGATCGAGAGCAGGCTGCCGAACCAGTTGCCCCGGGGCACGACGTCGTTGAAGCCGTCCTTCGGCGCGGCCGAATCCACCGCGGCGACGACCTCGTCGGCGCGCTGCTCCACGTAGTAGAACTGCACCGTCTCCGATCCCTCGAACTCCTTGCCGAGTTCGAGGTCCACGCGCTGGTCGACGTCGGTCATCGTGACCTTCGTGACCGTGTCACCGTCGAGCAGCTCCAGGCCCTGCTGCGTGGTGATCTGCTTGGCGCCGGTGAGGCTCGAGATGAGCGACATCCCGACGATCAGGAGCACAGCGACCAGCAACACGTAGATCAGCGGGTTGCGCGAGAGCTTCTTGACGTTCATGATCCGATCAGGCTACCCCGGCCCGGCTATGGCGCGTCTGGGTATTCGCCCTCGGCGTACGGCCCGCCGCCCGCTCCAGGAGCGGGAACGCGCGGCATCCGTCAGGAGTAGACGTGCGGAGCGAGCACCGCGACGTCGCGGAGGTTGCGGTAGCGCTCGGCGAAGTCGAGGCCGTAACCGACGACGAACTCCACGGGGATGTCGAATCCGACGTAGCGGCAGTCGATCTCGACCTTGGCCGCCTCGGGCTTGCGCAGCAACGCGAGCACCTCGATCGAGGCGGCGCCGCGGGACGCGAAGTTGTCGAGCAGCCAGCTGAGGGTGAGGCCCGAGTCGATGATGTCCTCGACGATCAGCACGTGCTTGCCGGAGATGTCGGTGTCGAGGTCCTTGCGGATCTGGACGACGCCGCTGGACTTCGTGCCGGCCCCGTAGGACGAGACGGCCATCCAGTCCATCTCCATGTCGCGCTTGAGTGCGCGTGCGAAGTCGGCCATGACCATGACCGCTCCCTTGAGGACGCCGACGAGCAGCAGGTCCTTGCCCTCGTAGTCGACCTCGACGCGCCGGGCGAGCTCCTCGAGCTTCGCGCGGATCTCCTCCTCGGTGACGAGGACTTCGGTCAGCTGGTCGGCGATCTCGGCAGCGCGCATTGCAGAAGTCTAAAGACCCGTCCCGGATGCCGTGAACTCGACGACCCGGCCGACCCGTCGGGCACGGCAGCCCGGCAGATCGATCGGCCCCTGCCCCGACCAGTCCGTGACCAGGCGGGCGACCTCGAGGGTCTGCGATCGGGTGAGCGCGACGTGGAACTCGCTGGCGACGACGTGCCGGATGATCCGGTGCCGGAGCGCCGGCGGATTCGCGGCGAGCGCCGCGACCGACACCGCGATGCCCGCCTCGGCCGGCTCGACGATGTCTTCGATGGTCTCGTCGATCATCTCGGCGAACGCTTCGGCGTCCTCCCGCAGCTGCTCCGCGGTGCGGGCGAGCGCTTCGGCGACGCCCGGCCCCAACTCGGCCTCCAGCACCGGGAGGACACGGTGCCGCGTGCGGACACGGGCGAAGCGCTCGTCGTCGTTGTGCGGGTCTTCCCACGGCTCGAGCCCGTCGGCGGCGCACGCGGCGCGGATCGTCGCGCGCCGGATGCCCAGGAGGGGGCGGATCAGCGGGACGCCGTCGAGGTCGGAGACCGGCGCCATGCCCTGCAGGCTCGCCCCGCCCGATCCGCGCGCCAGGCCGAGCAGCACCGTCTCCGCCTGGTCGTCGAGCGTGTGCGCCACGAGGAGCGCTGCGGCCCCCGCGTCGCGGGCGGCGTCGCCCAGGGCGCGGTACCTCGCATCACGCGCGGCGGCCTCGGGCCCGCCACCCGAGCCGACCTCGACCCGCACGACGAGAGCGTCGAGTCCGCGTTCGGCGGCCAGGCGTGCGGCGGTGAGGGCGGCGGCATCCGACCCTTCCTGCAGCCCGTGGTCGACCGTCACGGATGCCGCGCGCAGGCCCAGCTTCGGCGCTTCGAATCCCACCGCCGATGCCAGCGCGAGCGAGTCGGCACCGCCGGACAGACCCACGACGACAGCCGAGCCGGCCGGCAGACCCGTCAGCGCCTGGCGTACGGCACGGCGGACCTCGGCGAGCGCGGGGTGGAGGGAGGGCACGCAGCCACCGTATCCGCGCAAGTAGGCTGTACGCGCAATCTTCACCCTTCCGAAGGAGTACCAGCATGGGCGCCTACGACGCCGTCATCGAGATCCCGCGCAACAGCAAGATCAAGTACGAGGTCGACCACGGCACCGGACGCGTCTTCCTCGACCGCATCCTCTTCACCCCGATGGGCTACCCCGCCAACTACGGGTTCTTCGAGAACACCCT
This sequence comes from Microbacterium marinum, assembly GCF_014204835.1. Lineage (NCBI taxonomy): Bacteria > Bacillati > Actinomycetota > Actinomycetes > Micrococcales > Microbacteriaceae > Microbacterium > Microbacterium marinum. The sequence continues at coordinate 57,679 of NZ_JACHMD010000001.1, forward strand.
CGGCGAGGACGGCGACCCGCTCGACGTGCTCGTGCTGCTCGACCACGACCTGGCCCCCGGCATCCTCGCGAAGGTGCGACCCGTCGGCGTGCTCAAGATGACTGACGAGGCGGGTGGCGACGACAAGGTGGTCGCCGTGCTCGCGAAGGACCCGCGCTGGGGTCACATCCAGGACGTCGCCGACGTCGACGACTGGACCAAGAATGAGATCAACCACTTCTTCGAGCACTACAAGGACCTCGAGCCCGGCAAGTGGGTCAAGGTCGACGAGTGGGCCGGTGCGGCCGAGGCCGAGCGCCTCGTCACCGAGGCCTTCGAGCGCTTCGACGAGCACGAGGGACAGACCAAGACGCAGGGTGAGGGCGAAGCGCCCAACAGCCTCTGAGCGACTTTGAGGGAGGTCGGATGCCACGCGGCATCCGACCTTCGTCGTTTTCGCCCGGGCGTCGATGCCTCAGGTGGGCGTCAGACGCTGACGCCCCGCGCGCGGAGGAAGGGCGCGGGGTCGACGCGGACGCCGCCGAGGTACACCTCGAAGTGGAGGTGGCAGCCCGTGGAGGCGCCGGTGCTGCCGATGTAGGCGATGACCTGGCCCGCGCGGACACGCTGCCCGTAGCTCACGTTGTATCCGCCGGAGATGATGTGGGCGTAGCCCGTGACCGTGCCGTCGCTGTGCCGCACCTGGATGTAGTTGCCCCAGTCGCCGCTGTAGCCGGCGAAGATGACCGTACCGGCGGCCGCCGCGTAGATCGGCGAACCGCAGGAGCTGGCGAAGTCGATACCGCGGTGACCGCTGGCGGTGCACCGGCCGTTGGAGCAGATGCTGCCGCGGGTGCCGAACCACGAGCTGATCCAGCCGTGCGCGGGACGCACCCAGCCCGAGGGCTGGACCTGTCCGCCACCGCCGCCGGAGCCACCCCCGGACGATCCGCCGCCGCCCGAGCCACCACCCGACGATCCGCCACCGCCGGAGTTTCCGCCGCCGGAGTTGTTGGCGGCTTCTTCTTCTTGACGCCGCTTCTCCTCTTCGCGTCGGCGGCGCGCCTCTTCGGCAGCGGCCTTCCGAGCGGCTTCCTCGCGCTCGCGCTTGATTCTCGCCGCGCGGATACGGCGGCGCTCTTCGACGCCCGCCTTGTAGCCGGCGATGGTCGACGCGGTCGTGTCGCGGAGGGCTGCCAGCTGCGCCTCGAGGACGTCGCGGTGTTCGTTCTGGGATGCCAGTGCGGCCTCGGCCGCCTGGGCCGCCGCCTGCGCGGCAAGGAGCTTTTGCTCGGCCTCGGCCTTGCGGCGGTCCCGCTCGTCACGGGCGACCGCTGCCTGATCGGCGAGGCTCTTCGCGTTGTCACGCGCACCGACCGCCGCCGCGTACACGTCGCGGTTGGCCTCGACGAGCTTGTCCATCGTGCCGAGGCGACCGAGGAGGTCGTCCGCACCGGACGCGGAGTCGGAGAAGAAGAGCTCGAGGGTCGCGTCGGTCTTGCCGGTGCGGTACTGCTGCGCAGCCAAGACGCCCAGCTTCGCCGCCGATTCGTCGGCGCGTGCTGATTCGGCATCCGCCTGCGCCTGAAGCGAGTCGGCACGGGCCACAGCGTCTTCGTAGGCGATGAGCGCGAGCTGGTATTCGGCACCCAGCCGCTCGGCTTCGGCCTGCTTGGACTGGACGTCGTTCTCGAGCGACCGGATCAGTCCCTCGATGCGGGTGATCTCCGAGCCCTTGGCGGACTGGTTGGCGCGAGCCTTCTCGACGTCTTCCCACGACGGGTACTTCGCCGCGAAGGCCGGGCTCGCGAAGCCCACGCCGGCGCCCGCGACCGCGACCCCGAGAACCCCGAGGCCGATGGCGTTGCGCCTGCTGATCGGACGCCGGAAAGAGCGCGCCTCCTCGGCCGTGGGCGCACAGCCGCAATCGACATCGGTCGGCTCGAACGCAGCAGTCACGGCAGGCACCCCCTCACAGGTCCGCTGATCACAGTAGCAACAGTGTTCACATTCGTCACAGGGGTGATTTCGCGCACTGCCGTGCGCCATCTTTTCGCACGTCGCGGCGTCCGTGCGGGTGGACGCGCCCTCGATTCGCACATTCGCAGGAGATCGCATATGCTTGACCCTCGGTAAGCGTGAGCCCCCGCGGTTCGCTCGGCCCCATCGTTTAGCGGCCTAGGACGCCGCCCTTTCACGGCGGTAGCACGGGTTCGAATCCCGTTGGGGTCACTCAAAATTGAATATGCATGGCCCTGTAGCGCAGTTGGTTAGCGTGCCGCCCTGTCACGGCGGAGGTCGCGGGTTCAAGTCCCGTCAGGGTCGCTCCGAGCGACAGGCCCCTTGTCTTCAGCTTCTGTTGAATTCAGCGGGCCTTTCGTCTAGGACATGGCTCTCGCAGCCATGCGGCTCTGTAGCTCAGTTGGTAGAGCGCACGACTGAAAATCGTGAGGTCACGGGATCGACGCCCGTCGGAGCCACAAGGATCGTCGTTACAACGGTCCCAGGAACCCTCGCCTAGCTTCTACATGGCGGGGGTTTCGTCTTTTCCGGGGTGGCACGCGGCTTCGCGACACCGGGACGAGTGTCGCCATACGGATCGGACTGAGCCAGACTCGGAGCGTGGATCCCCTCACGAGCCTCGTGCTCACGCTCACGCTCTGCGCCATCGGCTTCTACGTCCTCTACTGGATCGTTCGCAAGGCCGTCGCCCACGGCATTCGAGACGCACGTGTCACACGTGCGGCGAAGCCAGAGGACACCGCCCGAACCGCTCACCAGCGTTAGACCAGCAGCTTCCGCAAGCCCCGGGTCAGCCGGCGAAGGACCGCGCGAGGAAGAAGCCGCCGAGGAGAACGCCTGTCGCGAGGAGGGGCACCCACGCGAGGTCCCGGCTCGTCCGCCATGCCACGACGAAGGCGACCGCACTGATCGCGTAGCTCGCCGCGATCGCCAGCAGGAAAACCATCCCCGCCCGGTCGACGGCCGCCGGGTCGCAGCCGGGTCCGCACGCGGCACTCCCGAAGACGACCTCGAAGAACCAGGTCAGCGCGAGCACGACGGTCGCGACGACCTGCAGCACCGCGACCGCGGCCACGGCACCGGCTGCACGGGATCCGGCAGGTGGTTGAGAGGCCTCAGGCGACATGATCCGCGACCGTAGCACCCGACCGCCGTGGCAAGCTGACGGCATGCGCATCGCCGTCACAGGATCCTCCGGAAAGCTCGGCACCGTCGTCGTCAGAGAGCTCGCTGCGGCGGGCCACGAGATCATCGGGCTCGATGTCCACGGCACCCGCGGCCCCGGCTTCGTGCAGGTCGACCTGACCGACTACGGCCAGGTCGTCGACGCCCTGACCGCCGTGGGCGATCAGCACGACGGCGTCGATGCGCTCGTCCATCTCGCCGCCATCCCGGCTCCCGGCATCCGCTCCGACGTCGCGACCTTCCACAACAACATGACGAGCACGTTCAACGTGTTCTGGGCGGCCCTGCGCATCGGGGTCACTCGCATCGTCTACGCATCGAGCGAGACCGTGCAGGGGCTCCCCTTCGACGTGCCGCCGCCATACATCCCGGTGGACGAGGGGTACCCGGCCCGGCCGGAGTCGGTGTACTCGGTCGTCAAGCACCTCGAGGAGCAGCTCGCGATCGAACTGACCCGATGGCATCCCGAGGCGTCGATCACCGCTCTGCGCTTCTCGAACGTGATGGTGCCCGAGGACTACGCCGAGTTCCCTTCGTTCGACGCCGACTCCCGACAGCGGAAGTGGAACCTCTGGAGCTACATCGACGCCCGCGATGGTGCGCAGGCGATCGCCCGCGCGCTCGAATCTGCCCCGCCCGGGTTCGATCACTTCCTGATCGCAGCCGCCGACACCGTGATGAGCCGGCCCAACGCTGACCTCGTCGCCGAGGTCTTCCCGGGGGTCGAGGTGCGGGGCGAGCTCGGCGAGCACGATTCACTCTTCTCCACCGCGAAGGCGCAGCGGCTCCTCGGCTACCAGCCGCGCCATTCGTGGCGCGACGAGATCGGCTGATCCGGGTGGCCGATGCCGGTGACGCGTTCGTCCGGTTCTGTCGCAGCCGAAAGAGCGGGCGCCGCTGCACGCGACCACTCGAGCACCCCGGGCTCCACCGGCACCGCACGATCATGTGGACGGATGCCGCGGCCGACCCGCCGCGCTGCGCAGGCTCCGGCGAAGCCGCCCGTCCGGCCGAGACCGCAGCGGACGGCTATCCGAACGGTCGCGCCCTGTGCACCCGGTGCCAGCGCTTCGTCGCGATCGAGGACGGCATCCTCGCCGACCACGACGCCTCGGATGCTTCCGAGACCGCCGAGGAGGTGACCCGCCGACGGGAGTGGCTGAACAGCCACGGCTGGTGACGCCGGCATCATCGCAGGCCGATCGCCTCCGCACAACCGACGGCACGAGGAAGGCCAGCTCCCTACAGTGAGGCCGTGCCGCACGCAGACCAGACGCCCGAATGCACCGTCTTCTTCCTGCCCGGACTTGGGCTGGATGCCACGTCCGCGGCATCCCTCGCCGACGAGATCGACGGGCGGTTCCGGGTCGTCAGTGTGAACCTGCTCGATCGGGGCCACGCGGCGAGCGTCGATGCGCTCGCCGACGTCGCCCTGGAACGGATCGCCGCCGCAGCCGACGGCGGACCTTTCGTCCTCGTCGGCCACAGCCTCGGCGGCAAGGTCGCCGGCCGGGTCATGGCGCGCCTCCTCGCCGGGACGGAGCCGGTGTTCGGACTCGCCGGCGCGGTCCTGCTGGCCCCCTCGCCGCCATCCCCCGAGCCGATGCCCGACGAGGCCCGGTCGCAGATGCAGGAGTGGGCGGCGGGCGAGCACCTCTCCCCCGCCGACGCGGCGGCCTTCCTCGACGACAATCTCGGCGCGCAGCTCGACGACCGCCTCCGCGGCGCCGCACTCGAGGCGATCGTCCGGCAACCGGCATCCGCCTGGCGGGACTGGCTCACGACGGGAAGCCGCGAAGATGCGACCGACCTCGTCGGCACCCTCGACCTGCCCGTCACCGTGCTCGCCGGCGATGCCGACGACGATCTCGGCGCCGCGGCGCAACCCAAGCTTCTCGGTGACGTGTATCCGCGAGCAAGGTTCGTCGCGCTCGACGGCATCGGCCACCTCCTGCCCTACGAAGCGCCACAGCGCGTCGCGGCGGAGATCGCCGCGCTGTGGGATGAGGTCGCCTCCCGCAGCCCCCGGGTCCCCGCCGCCTGGGGCGCGGTCATCGCCTCGACCCGCGTCGATCACGCCGTTCGCGGCACGCTCGCGCGTCGGGCGCTCGCGGACGACCCCGCAGCCACGCCGCGCGCCATGACCCCGACGCAACTCGACACCCTGCGCGCCCTCGCCGCCCGCCTCGTGCCGCAGGGGACCCCCGGCATCGACCTGGCGCTGCGCGTCGACGCGATGCTCGCCGACGGCAGCGGTGACGGCTGGCGACCCGCAGGCGCCCCCGCCGACCGCGATGCCTACCGCACCGGCCTCGACACCGTCGCCGCGCACTGGCCCACCGAGCCCGCAGCCCAAGACGACCTCATCCAGCGGCTCATCGCCGACGGCATCGAACCGCCCGGCACCGAACACCACGGTGCCGAGGACGAGTCCGATCACGTCGCGCTCACCGCCGGCGGCATCCGCTCCTGGTTCGAAGACGCACGGAACGACCTCATGCGCGTGTGGCTCGCCCATCCGGCCTCCCTCGCCAGGGTCGGCTACGACGGATTCGCGGTGGGTGGCACCGGCGCGGAACCGGTGGGATGGCGAACGCTCGGCGCCGGCGAGCGCGAGGCGTGGGAACCCGCCGAACTGGGCCGTCCCGAACGAGGACGCAAGAACGACTCGGAGGACACGACGCAAGAAGACGGGAGCACCCGATGATGCAGACATTCTCCGACGACGAGGTCGTCGATGTCGTCGTGATCGGCAGTGGCGCCGGCGGTGCGCCCCTGACCGCACGCCTCGCCGACGCCGGCCTGCGCGTGGTCGTCCTCGAGGCGGGGCCCGACTTCGCCCTGCACGACTTCACGCCCGACGAGCTCGAGGCGACGAAGATCAACTGGATGTCCGACCGGCTGAGCGGCGGTGACGACCCGACCGCGTTCGGGCCGAACAACAGCGGCTACGGCGTCGGCGGCAGCACCCTGCACTGGGGCGCCTTCACCCCTCGACCAGACGCCCGCGACCTCATGCTGCGCACCGAGACCGGGCAGGGTCGCGACTGGCCGATCGATCACGCCGAGCTGATCGGGTACATCGAGCGGGTCGAGTCCGACATCGGAGTGAGCGGGCCGCGGCACTACCCGTGGGACCCGGATCGTCGCTACGCGTACCCGCCGGTGCGCCGCAACGCCTCGTCGGACGCCATGATCCGCGGGTGCGACGCGCTCGGCATCACCGCCACCGACGGCCCCGCTGCGATCCTCACCCGCGACCGCGATCAGCCGCACTACGGTCTTCGCCGCGCGACCCTCGACAACGGCGACATCCACCAGGGCGATCGGTTCGGCGCCAAGGCGACGACGGCGATCACCTACCTGCCCGCAGCCGTGGCGGCGGGTGCGGAGATCCGTCCCGACGCGATGGTGCACGACATCGAACGGGATGCCGCGGGCCGGATCACCGCGGTCGTGTATCGACGAGGCGGCATCGACAGGAGGCAACGGTGCGGCGCGCTGGTGCTGGCGGCGGGCGGGGTGGAGACGCCCCGACTCCTGCTCCACACCGGAATCGCCAACGCGAACGGACAGGTGGGTCGCAACTTCCTCGCTCACGGCGGCGCGCAGGTGTGGGGGCGGTTCGACGAGCGCATCCGCGGGTACCGGGGCTACCCGTCGTCGATCATCAGCGAGGACTTCATCCGGCCCGACGACGCGAACTTCGTCGGGGGATACCTCCTGCAGAGCCTCGGCGTCATGCCGTTGAACTTCGGCACGCAGCTCGTTCGCGGCGCTGGGCTGTGGGGTGCCGATCTCATGACGGCGATCGACGACTACTCCTTCAGCGCCGGCATCGGCATGAACGGCGAGTGCCTTCCCTCCGAGGCCAATGCACTGACCCTCACGGACGAGATCGCTGACGACGGGATGCCGGTCGCGCAGATCCTCTTCAGCCAGGGCGAGAACGAGCGCGCGATCGATGCGCACGCGATCGCGGTGATGGAGCGGATCCTCCGCGCCGCCGGCGCGACGAGCACCCGCGTGCTGCAACGGTCGTGCCACACGCTCGGAACCTGCCGGATGAGCGAGGATCCCGAAGACGGTGTGGTGGATGCCGCGGGTCGGTCGCACGAGATCGACAACCTGTGGATCTGCGACAACTCGACCTTCCCGAGCGCCCTCACCGCCAACCCAGCACTCACGCAGATGGCGCTGTCGCTGCGCACCGCCGACCTGATGCTCGACGTCCGCTGAGGCTCTTTCAGGTCCGCGTCAGCCGCCGAACTCAGCCATGATGACGAGCGGTGTCTGGTTGCGGTCGCAGGCATCGGAGATCGGTCCGTAGTCCCGCCACACGTCCTCGAGCGCGCCGCCGGCGACCCGGTCGCGCTCCTGGAGGATCGCGAGGATCGCGGAGAAGGACGCCGCGAGCTCCGACGAGGACGACTCCGCCAGCTCCGCCAGGTCATACGTGGCCGCGTCGACCCGGTCGTACCATTCCGCCGCACCGAACGCGGCGTAGAACCCGTACCCGTCATCGGCGTTCTGCAGTTGACTGAGCACGTCGCTGAACGCGGCGCACTCGCGGGTCAGCGCTTCGTCCTCATCGAACGGATCGCGTGAGAAGGTGACGACGACCTCCCACTCGATCCCCTCCCCCATGAAGACGTTGACGACGTCTCCCGATGCGGGCAGCAGCGGCCACGACGAGTCGTACGTGCCGTCGCACCAACCGCCGAGCATGGCCTGCCCGAGCGCCATGGAATCGCCGTACTCCACCCCGAACTGGCTCTCGCCGACGCAGGTGACCGAGATCGAGACCGACCGGGCGCCGGTCGGCACCGAGACGACGACCTTCTCCGTCTCACCCGTCCCGACACCGCTGTAGACCTGATCGGCGAACACGGCCGGAGGTGAGGGTGAGGCGACCGGGCGCGGCGTCGGGGTGGGGGTCGCGGTCGCGCGCGGAGTGGCCGACTCGACGTCCGCAGCCGGCGCCATGACGTCGCCCGTGGCCACACATCCGGTGAGAGCGAGCAACGCCACCGCGACGGAGATCATCGGCGCTGCGGCGCGACGGCGCGCCAGGTCCCCCCAGGTCATGCACCGTGTCTATCACGTGCACTCGCTCGGCACGACAGGCGCTCTCCTCGACCCGGAAACGTCCAGTCGGGCGAAAGGCGCCCCGGGTAGGCTGAGGCGTCCCCGTGCCCGCCGAGCATCGCGAGCCCCCATGGATCTGTCGATCATCGTCCCGACCTTCAACGAGGGTCCGAACGTCGATGAGCTGCTGCGCCGCATCGGGGAGACGCTCGAGGGACGCGTGTTCGAGGTGATCTTCGTCGACGACTCGTCCGACGACACCCCCGCGGTGATCGCCGCCGCCGCCGAACGAGCCGGATTCCCGGTGCGCCTCATCCACCGCGATGTCCCGACCGCGGGTCTGGGCGGTGCTGTCGTGGAGGGCTTCCGCGTCGCGACCTCCCGGTGGTGCCTCGTGATGGACGGCGATCTGCAGCATCCACCCGAAGACATCCCCCGGCTCATCGAGCGGGCCGAGCGCGGCGATGTCGAGGTGGTGATCGCATCGCGGTACGCGTCGGGCGGCACCTCGAAGGGGCTCGCCGACGCGACGCGCACGGCAGTCTCGCGCGCGTCGACCGCACTCACGAAGGCGATGTTCCCGCGCAAGCTCGCCGGCTGCACCGACCCGATGACCGGCTTCTTCCTCCTCGACACGGATGCCGTCGACCTCGACGCCCTGCGGCCTCGCGGGTTCAAGATCCTGCTCGAGATCCTCGCCCGCCGCCAGCTCCGCCTGGACGAAGTGCCCTTCGACTTCGCGCAGCGCTACGCCGGCCAGTCGAAGGCGACCTTCACCCAGGGGATCCGCTTCCTCACCCAGCTCGCGATGCTCCGCTTCGGGCGCATGTCGGCGTTCGCGCTCGTCGGTGGCGTCGGCGCGATCGCGAACCTCATCATCATGTGGGGGCTCATCCGGCTCGGCGTCGACTACGTGCCCGCCGCGATCGCGGCGAGCGTCATCACGATCATCACGAACTTCTTCCTGCTCGAGTACCTCGTCTTCGCCGACATGCGCTCGGAGTCGGGCCGGATGCGGGCACGGTTCGTCAAGTCGTTCACCTTCAACGGCCTTGAGGCGATCATCCGCATCCCGGTGCTGTCGATCCTCGTCGAAGGCGTGCACATCCCCGCCGTCCTCGCCGCCGCACTCACCCTCATCGCCGCGTTCGTGCTCCGATTCATGTTCCACGCGCTCGTCGTGTACGCCCCTGCCCGCGCCCGCCGGACAGCCGCCGCCGAGACCGCCGAGGCCGTCTCCCCCGGGCGTACGCTGGAACCATGACCGAAACGACCGACCAGATCACGATGTTCGGCGCCGACTGGTGCCGCGACTGCCGCCGCACGAAGGCCCAGCTCGACGGGCTCGGCGTCGCCTACCGCTACATCGACCTGGAGGCAGAGCCCGAAGCGGCAGACGTCGCCCGCGAGATCTCCGGCCGCACCAACATCCCGGTCGTCGTCTACCCCGACGCGTCGCACCACGTCGAGCCCAGCAACGACGACGTCGCGGCCAAGCTCCGCGAACTGTCGCTGATCTGACCGCTCCGCGGCATCCCGCACGATGACGACGACGTCACCGGCCACCGCGTCCTCGAGCGAAGACAGCCGCGCCGCCCTCGACGCGGCGATCGCGCGCCTGCGCGTCGGGGCCGACGCCTGGGCGTCGAAGACGCTCACCGAGCGGCGTGCACTCCTCCTCAAGGTCCGCGCCGCGGTCGGCGTCGTCGCCGCGGACTGGGCGAACATCGCCGCCGCCGGTAAGGGCCTGTCCGCAGGTCACCCCCTCCGCGGCGAGGAATGGTTGGCGGGACCGTACGCGGCGCTGGTCGCGCTCGACGCGTACGCCGACACCCTCAAGTCGCTCATCGAGGGCCGCAGCCCGATCGACCGGGTGCGCACGGGCACGGCTCCGGGCGGTCGCACCGTCGTCCACACCTCGCCGCTGAATCCGATCGACGCCCTCCTGCTCTCGGGGTACACGACCGAGGTCTGGTTGCGACCCGGCGTGTCTGCGCGGCAGGCGAGGGATGCCGCCGGCCTCGCGGCGCGGCATCCGTCCATCAACGGCGGCGTGGGACTCGTGCTCGGGGCGGGGAACGTGACCTCGATCCCCTTCCTCGACGTGCTCTACGAGCTGATCGCGTTCGGCCGGGTTGCGCTCCTGAAGGTGAACCCCACGCAGGATGCGCTGGTGCCCGTCTTCACGCGAGCCCTCGCCCCGCTGGTCACCGTCGGCGCCGTGCAGATCGTGCGCGGCGGCGGCGAGGTCGGGGCGTACCTGACGCGGCATCCCGACATCGACCACATCCACATCACCGGATCCGAGGCCACCTTCCGCGCCATCGTGGGCGGTGGGAAGGACCGCCTCGCCGTGCCGATCACCGCGGAGCTCGGCGGGGTCTCGCCGATCATCGTCGTGCCCGGTCGGTGGTCGCGCGCCGACCTGCGCTTCCAGGCCGAGCACATCGCCACGATGCGCCTGCAGAACAGCGGACACAACTGCATCGCCGGCCAGGTCGTGCTCCTCAGCCGGGACTGGCCGCAGCGGGAAGAGTTCGAGCGCGAACTCCGCCGAGCGTACGCCCGCGCACCCCGCCGCCCGGTCTGGTACCCGCACAGCGACGCGCGCCTCGCGGCCGTGCGGGAGGCCTACCCCGACGCGGAGTGGTCGTCGGGTGACACCCGGGCGATCGTCACCGGCGGCGGCGACGTGGAGACCACCGAGTACTTCGCGCCGGTCCTCGGCATCCTCCCCCTGGGTGGGGATGCGGAAGGGTTCCTGGATGCCGCCGTCGAGCACGCGAACAACCGCCTCACCGGAACCCTCGGGGCGAACATCCTCGTCGACCCTGAGACGCAGCACCGACTCGGCCCGCGGTTCGAGGAGGCCGTCGCGCGCCTGCGGTACGGCACCGTCGCCGTCAACTCCTGGACCGCGTTCGGGTTCCTCACGCCGACGGCGACCTGGGGCGCCTACCCGGGCGGCACCGTCGACGACGCTCCGAGCGGACTCGGCATCGTGCACAACGCGCTGCTGCTCGACGACGTGGAGCGCACGGTCGTGCGCGGGCCGTTCCGCCCCTTCCCCCGCTCGCTCGGGAGGAGCCGGTTCTCGGTGCTCCCCAAGCCGCCGTGGTTCGTCACGGCGCGCACCGGCGCCGCGGTGTCGGAGGGCTTCGCGCGGTTCCGCATCGACCGCCACTGGGGCCGCCTCGCCGTCACCCTCGTCCGCGCATTTGGCGCGTAGCGCGCCGGGGGGCAACGGCGGGCCGTGTGGACGCGGCGTCGCGCCTGCGGCATCCCATCCGCGAGCCGCACAGAATGACGCGAGGGCCACACGGATTCAAGCGAATCGTGTGACCCTCGCGGAGAACTGTGAGCCTCGCGTCGTCGTGAGCCCGGAGGCGTCAGCGAGCGCGAGCGTCGCTCATCGGCCGGTGCGCCGGTTGCCGCCGTTCTGGCGGACGACCGAGCCGACCGTCAGGCCGCCGGTCGACGCACGACGACCGGTACGGCGGGCGCCGCCGGATGCCGGGGCTCCCGACTTCGCGCCGGAGTGACCCGCCGAGGCTCCCTGACCGTGCGACGCACCGTGCGAACGAGCCGCCGGGGCCTGAGCGGTGCGACCGCCCCCGGTGCCCCGACCGTTCCCGGCGCCGCGCCCGGCACCCTGATCGCGCCCGGCGCCCTGACCGCGACCGCTGGCCTGATCACGCCCGCTGGCCTGACCGCGCGTCGCGCCCTGACCGCGACCGCCGGATTCGCCGCCGCCCTGACCGGCGCGTGCGGCGCGCTTGCGCTGCGCGTTGGCGCCCTGGCTGCGACCGCCGCCGCGCGGCTGCTCCTGAACCGGAGCCGGGGTGACGTGCGGCGCCACCTGGCCGACGAGGTCGACCACCGACGGCGACGCCGCGGTGACCGTCTCGGGGGTGACGGAGATCGACGCCTTGCGGAGAAGGCCGTCGACGTCACGACGCTGCTCGGGCATCACGATCGTGACGACCGCGCCCTCGGCGCCGGCACGTGCGGTGCGGCCCGAGCGGTGCAGGTACGCCTTGTGCTCCATGGGCGGGTCGACGTGGACGACCAGCTCGACGTTGTCGACGTGCACACCGCGGGCGGCGACGTCGGTCGCGACGAGGACCTTCGCCTCGCCCGACGAGAACGCGGCGAGGTTGCGGTCGCGCTGCGGCTGCGACAGGTTGCCGTGCAGGTCGACCGACGGGATGCCCTGCGAGGTCAGCTGCTTCGCGAGCTTCTTGGCGGCGTGCTTGGTGCGGGTGAAGAGGATGCGGCGTCCCATGCCCGAGGCGAGGAACTTCACGAGCTCCTTCTTCTCGTCACTGCCCGCGACGTGGAACACGTGGTGGGTCATGGCCGCGACCGGCGAGTGCGCCTCGTCGACGGAGTGCAGCACCTCGTTCTGGAGGAAGCGGTTCACGAGCTTGTCGACACCGTTGTCCAGGGTGGCGCTGAACAGCATCCGCTGTGCGCCCTGCGGCGTCGCGTTCAGGATCCGCGTGACACCCGGCAGGAAGCCGAGGTCTGCCATGTGATCGGCCTCGTCGATGACCGTGATCTCCACGGCATCCAGGCTCACGAGCTTCTGCTGCATGAGGTCCTCGAGGCGACCGGGGCAGGCCACGACGATGTCGGCGCCGGCGCGCAGCGCCTGCACCTGACGGTTCTGGTTGACGCCGCCGAAGATGGTGGTGGTCGTCATACCGTACGCAGCTGCCAGCGGCGCGAGGGTGCGATCAATCTGCGTCGCGAGCTCGCGGGTGGGGGCGAGCACGAGACCGAGGATGCGGCCACGGCGGCGGGTGCCACCGGCGAGCTCCTGGCCCAGGCGCGCGACCAGGGGGATCGAGAAGGCGAGGGTCTTGCCCGAGCCGGTGCGGCCGCGGCCCAGGACGTCGCGTCCGGCGAGCGTGTCGGGGAGCGTATCGATCTGGATCGGGAACGGGGTGGTCTTGCCGTCCGCGGCGAGCGCCGAGACGAGGGGTGCAGGCACGCCGAGCGTGCCGAACGTGGGTTCAGTCATGACAGAACTAACTCGGGCGTGATCGCCCGGATCGGTGGCCCGGATGCGGGTGCGCATGCGGGTTCGCCGTGAGAAGGAGTCGCCGGCGACGATCAATCGATCGGCAGCGGATGATGCGTTCTACGACGCGAGGGGCATCGGGGAGGATGCCGCAACTACCCCAGCCTACCAGTGCCCGCTGAGGGCGGGCCGAGACGGAGTCCAGCGCCGTTCAGAATGCGGCTCAGAGTTCTCTTCCGGACACCGCAAACGTATCGCAGGCTTCCCAACCTCCCTCGTACCCGTGGGTGAACCAGCGCTGCCGCTGCTCGCTCGAACCGTGCGTCCAGCTCTCCGGGTTCACCTGTCCGGACTGCTCCTGGATGTGGTCGTCCCCGACCGCCGCCGCAGCCTCCAGCGCGTCGTCGATCTCCTGACGCGTGGGCTCCTTCATGTACGAGACGCCGTTCTTGTCTTTCTGGCTCGCGGCATCCGCGACCCAGGCTCCGGCGAAGCAGTCGGCCTGCAGTTCGGTGCGCACCGCGTTGCTGTCCTCGCCCGTCCCCTCGCGGGGGTACTGCTCGAAGATGCCGAGAAGCTGCTGCACGTGGTGCCCGTACTCGTGGGACAGGACGTAGAGCTGCGCGAGGTTGCCGGCGTCGGCGCCGAGCTGCTGGCGCACGATAGACCAGAAGGTGGGGTCGATGTAGACCTTCTCCTCGGGCGGGCAGTAGAACGGACCCGTCGCGTTCGAGGCGGTGCCGCACGCGCTCTGGGTCGACTGGTCGACGATGACGAGCTCGGGTGCACGGTACTGCTCGCCGAGCATGTCGGCCCAGTAGGAGTTGATCACCTCTTCGCCCGCGTCGAGGCGGCAGACGTCGTCTTCGTTCGCGTCCTGCCCCGTGAGGCACCCTTCGACCGCCGTGCCGGGGTCCTGCGAGCCCTGCGAGCCGCCTCCGACGAGCCCGGTGAGGTCGACGCCGGTCAGCATGCTGATCACGACGACGGCGATGCCCACGAATCCGGCGCCGCCGGCGATCACCGGTCCCCGGCCGCGCCGCTTGGCGCTGGAACCGGTGACATCTGCATCGGGATTGAATGTCATGCCGGGAAAATACTCCCCCGCGGGTGTCGCGCGCAGGTGGTTGCGCGCGGGCCGGAAACCGTGCTTCGGGCAGGTCCGGGTACGTCGTCGGCGCCACCGTCGGCCACAATGGGAGGACCGCGCAAAGGAGAGCACCGTGGACGCAGCATCGGGTGAGAACGCCCCGGCCGACTACGCCGAGTCGCGCCTCATCGCGATCCCCGCCGACCCGGCCGACGTCCCCCCGGCGCTGGCGGCGCTGCAGTCCACCCCGGAGTGGTGGCTGGCGCTCCCCGCCGGCGCACGCCTGGTCGGTCTCGTCGTCTCGCGCCCCGACATGCCGAGCATCGTGGCTCAGCGTGAGGCGCTGTCACGTTTCGGCGTGCCGATCGAGGGGTTCCGGCATCCCGCACCCGAAACCGGCGAGACGTGGGAGGAGCGGCTGACTCGACTCTTCGGGCGCCTCGGTGCCGGCGACGTGGTCGTCGTGACCGATGCGAAGGCACTGGGTCGTGACGCCTCCGAAGAGACGCGGACCGTCGCCGAACTGCGCCGGCGCTCGGTGATCGTGAAGGTGCTCGACCGCGGCTGACTCCGGTCAGTTCGCTGCGCAGATGCGCGAGTCCTGACTGACGGTTCCGTCGGCACGGCGCACCGCGACGTCGATGCACGCCTGCGTCTCCCCGTTGAGGTCGATCGAAACGGTCGGGTCGGCCACCGCGCGCGCGTCGGAGCCGCTGCCGTCCAGCGTCACGCGCGACCACACGAAGCTGTCGCCGCTCTCGGGGTCGGGGTTCTTCCAGGTGAAGATGGCGGTCTCGCCGCTGATCGCACCGCGGCCGTCGGCCGGGGGTGCGACGAAGCCGGCGACGGGGTCCTGCGGCTTGGGTTCCTCGGAGGTCGTCGGCTCCGGGGCGGTCTCGTCGGGCGGCGGCGCGAGCAGGCTCGCCGTCGCCACGACCCCCACGACGACGATCGCCGCGGCCGCGATGGCGAGTCCGATCCACAGGCCGCGACGCGACTTCGGCCCGTCCGGCGCCGGCGCCACGGGGACGGGCCCCTGCGGCGCAGTCGTCGCGGGGTGGGTCGCCGCCGCGTGCGCCATCCCCGCCTGCGTGG
This sequence comes from Microbacterium marinum, assembly GCF_014204835.1. NCBI lineage: Bacteria > Bacillati > Actinomycetota > Actinomycetes > Micrococcales > Microbacteriaceae > Microbacterium > Microbacterium marinum. The sequence continues at coordinate 73,164 of NZ_JACHMD010000001.1, forward strand.
TGTCGGGAACCGCGCTGGGGGCCGTTCCGTAGGGCGCCGCAGCCGGCGGCACCGCACGGGGACCACGCACGATCGTGCCATCCTCGACGGGCGAGGCCACCGGTGCGGACGGGGGGATCGACATCGGAGCGCGCAGCGCCGTGGCATCCGATCCGCCGGTATCGGGCGGAGCGAACCCCTGCGCATTGCCGAGCGCCGAGCGCTCCCAGGTGGGGCCCGCGGCCGGGGAGGTCTGCGGGTCGATGCTGACGATGCCGCGCACGCGGGTGAGCTCACCGTCCTCCTCCTTCTCCTCTTCGGGCGGGGAGTCGTCGAGGATGTCGATCGGCGTCACCGAGTGCGCGAGCTCGATCTGCACCTTCTGCAGGGCGCGGGCGAAGGCGACCGCCGACTCGTAACGATCGGCTGAGCGCTTGGCCATCGCGCGCTCGAGGACGAGGTGGAGGGATGCCGGGGCGTCGGGGCGCTCCAACCGCGCGAGCGGCTCCGATTCGATGCGACGGATGAGGTCGGCGCCGCCGTTGCGGCCGCCCGGCACCTCGAACGGCGAGCGGCCCGCGAGCAGGTTGTAGACGGAGGCGCCGAGCGCCCACACGTCGGAGCGGACGGTGAACTCGGGGACGTCGGCGAAGGACTCGGGCGGCGACCACGGGATCGACATCCCCGCGGAGGGGTCGGTGCCGTCGGCCGTCGTGGCGATGCCGAAGTCGGTGAGCGCGGGACGGTTGTACTCCGTCACGAGGATGTTGGCCGGCTTGATGTCGCGATGGAGGATGCCGGCGCGGTGGGCCGTCTCGACGGCTGCCGCTACCTGGATGCCGACACGCAGCGCCTCTGCCACAGATATCGGCGCGGTGCGGGCGCGGACCTGCAGGTTCGGCTTGGAGCAGTACTCCATCACGAGGTACGACCGGCCGTCGTCGGAGACGCCGGCCTGGTAGATGGTGACGATGGCCGGGTGCGTCGAGAGCATGGCCATGACGTTCGCCTCAGCCTGGAACTGCTCGACCGCCCCACCGGTCATCTTGTCGGCGAGGAGGACTTTCACCGCCACGCGACGCCGAGGGAGCGCCTGCTCGTACAGGTAGACGTCGGCGAACCCGCCGGAACCGAGGACCTGCTGATAGGTGAAGCCGGGCAGCTGCGGCGGGGGCGCGGGGGCGCGCTTGGAGCTCACGGAAGATCCTCGAACGTCAGGGTGACGCCGTCGCCCAGGTCGAGCACGTCGGCGTTCACCACCATGGTCGGCTCATTCGGGTGCAGACGCACCGGGTCGTGACCGCCGCGCAGCAGGACGGTCCCGTTGGTGCTCGCGAGATCGACGGCCAGGACGTGTTCGCCCTCGGCGCGGATCTCGACGTGGTTGCGGGAGATGTCGTGCTGGGGTCCGTCGACGGCGATCAGCGTCGGCAGCTCCGCCTCGGCGGGACGCGTGGAGCGGGGGCGGCGACCCACGATCACGGTGCGCTCCAGCTCGAACGTCCGCCCATCCGCGAGACGGATCCGCCCCTGCGATGGCGTGCGGGCGGGCACGTCGTCGATCGAGTCGAAGCGCGGGGCGGACTCGCCGCGCAGGGCGCGCGCCTCGGCCACCGAGATGGTGGCCCCGTCGTGGTCGCCAAGCCGCTGCGGAGTCGGCGCCGCGGGCGGTACGAACGGCGGCAGGGACGGAACCGGCGGCACAGGCGGGGTCGCCGGTTTCCGCGGACTCGCGATCGTCTCGCCCAGCATCGGATCGTCGAGCTCCGTCGGAGTGCGACCCTGCGGTTCGCTGTCTTGCCGATCGGATGCCGCGGGCACACCGGTCACCAGGCCCGGGACGCCGCTGGGCGACGCGTCCTCTTCGGCGGCGGATTCGTCGGCGTCGACAGGCGGATCGTCAGCGGCGACCTCGTCGCGACGGGCCTTCGCGGCACCGGCATCCGTCACGACGGTCTCACCGAGGGCGTCTGCCACCGGCACTGCCGCTGTCGGCGGCGTCGGCGTCTGGGTGGCTGCCGACTGGGCGGCTGCCGGCTTCGCCGGGACGGCGGGCTTCGCGGGAGCCGCGGGAACAGCGGTCGCCGCGGGGACGGGGATCGGCCCGGATGCCGGAGCGTCGTCGGTCAAGCGCAGGACGAGGCTGGCGGCGGGGACGACGCCGGAATCGATCGGCAACGTGTCGGCATGGCCCGCGGCGCCGAGCTCGACGCTCACCTGCGTCGCCCCGGCGATGAAGCGCTCCGTCCAGGTCGACACTCCGGCACCCGAGATCGATTCGGCGCCCGACGCGGTCTCGACGACCAGCTCGACCGGGCCGCGTACGGCGACACGGACACCGTCGCCCTCGGCGATCGCGAGACCGAACGGGGGGATCGCCGTCAGAGAGGTGCCGAACGCACCGGTGAGCGATTCGAGGATCACGCCGATGCCGCCGGCGTCGAGTCGCCGCCAGACCGCCTCGACCGCGTGCGAGGTCACCTCGGGAGGCAGCACCGCCAACGCCGATCCGGTCACGGCGGCCCGCCAGGCCTGCTCACCGCCGTCGGGCCGGTATCGCACTGCGCGCATCAGCCGTCTCCTCCTGCCGCTGCACGCGGCACCGTGTCACCCTCTGCGTCGTACGACCCGCCTGCCGGGGCCGTTTCATACGCATCATCATCGTGCCCTGCCACACGCACGGCGTCGACCACGACCGCCGTGATGTTGTCGCGCCCGCCGTGGAGCATCGCCTCGTGGACGAGGCGCGTCGCCGCTTCCTGCGGGTTGCGGACGTCGGCGAGGATCTGCGCGATCCGCTCCTCGGGGACCTCGCCCGACAGGCCGTCGGAGCAGATCAGCATGCGGTCTCCCGGTTCGGCGGGAACGAGCCAGAAGTCGGCTTCGCCGCCACTGCCCGCACCGATCGCCCGGGTGATCTCGTTGCGCCGACTGTCCGTGCCGGCGGCGGCGCCGTCGAGAACGCCGGCATCGATGAGCTCCTGGACCACCGAATGGTCGACGCTGATCTGCTCGAGCTCACCTTCGGCGTACCGGTAGGTGCGCGAGTCGCCCACGTTGACGGTGAGCCAATACCCCGAGCCGTCCACCTCGGTCACGGCGACGCCGCTGAGCGTCGTCCCGGCCGCGCGCCCCTGGTTGCCGATGCCGTCCACGGTGACGCGCGCGCGAGCCAGAGCTCCCCGCATGGCGTCGATGCCGACCGAGCGCGCTCCGGCGAGCAGGGCGAACTCCGCCACGACGGCCGCGCTCGCCGCGGCGCCCGCGTCGTGACCTCCCATGCCGTCGGCGACGAGGAACAGCGGATAGCGCGCCAGATGCGAATCCTCGTTCACCCGGCGCTTGAGACCGGGGTGGGTGGCGGCTCCGGCCTCGATGTCGATGACCAGCTCGGTCATCGCGCGCTCTCCACGGTCACGCGGCGGTCACCCACGTCGACGACATCGCCGGCCCACAGACGTGCACGCTCGCCCGGCACGATGCGCTGCGGCATCCCGCCGCGCGTGATCACGACGCCGTTGAGCGAGTGACGGTCGACGATCCAGGTGCCCTGCGCGTCGGCGCCGATCTCGAAGTGCGTCTTCGAGATCGAGAGGGTCTCGTCGCGCACCGGCGTCACCCGCAGACCGGGCTCTCCCGCAGGACTGCGGCCGAACAGGGTGGCGTCGTACACGGTGTGGCGGGTGCCGTCGTCCCAGACGAGCAGTGCCAGGGTCGCCGGCGGCGCGGCCTGCGCCGCACTCGGCGAGACACCGCCCCGCGTGGGCACGCCGGGCACGGTCGAGATGACATCGACCGGGAGCGTGCGCGGGATGCGCGCGGCTGCCCGGGGGGCGGACGGCGCCCACGACGCGGGCGACGGTGCGATCGCGACGGATGCCGCCGGCGCGGACAGCCGCGTCGACGCGGCGGCAGCCGGGAGGACGGCCGGCTCGGCACGGAGGGCGACCGGGTCGAGGTGGAGGACGGCGGGCTCGACTCGCACCACTGCGGGCTCGACGCGCGGCACGGCGGGCTCGACGCGCGGCGATGCCGGCGCGATGCGCGGCGTGGCAGGCGTCACCCGCTCGCGTGCGGGAGCCGGTTCGATCGCTACCTCGGGCAGGCGGACCGCCCGCGGGGCTGCCGTGCGTGCCGGTATGGCATCCGCCATCACCGCGCCGCTGGCGAGATCGTGCCAGCCGCGCCGCCAGGGCGACGGGTCGAACAGCGGGGAGAAGACACCGACGATGACCCCTCCGGTGACCGCCCACACCAGGTTGCGCCCGAGGGCGCGGCCGAAGCCGAGGTCCTGATCGTCGTCGGCGTGGGCGAGCCGCAGACCCAGGAGCCGCATGCCTACCGATCCCTGACCGCCCTGCATCGCGGACTGCACGAGGAGCCACGCGACCGCAGCGGCGGCCGAGATCGGGCCCAGCAGAGCGAGCGGCACGGCACCGTCGGTGACGACCGACAGTGTCACGGCCAGGCTCGAGGCCACCGCCACGACACCCACCGCGACGGCGGCGTCGACGAGAACGGCGAGGACGCGGTGACGGAGGTTCGCGGGGGTGCGTCCCATCATCGGCTCGATCCCGCCTTCGGCGCACGACGCCGCAGCGAGCGCAGGCTCAACCGGGCGCGCAGCCGCTTCCAGAACGTGGTCCCACCCGCGATGCCGCCGACGATGTCGTCGACCTCCCGCCAGAAGGCGTCGACGTCTTCGGGTGTGGGCTCGCCGGGCCCGTAGACATCGGCGTCGGCCCGCCGGGCCAGCGTGGTCACGCGTTCACCCGCGAAGGCGGCGCCGACGACCTCGGCGCTCTCGGCACGGGTCGCGCCGGCGGGGACCGCGACACGGTAGTCGGCCGCCCGATCGACGAGTTCGTCCCAGCCGCCCGAGATGCGGTCGGCGGCGCGGGGCGCCGTGAACCGCTTCGTGCGTCGTGCCGCCTTGATGGCGCCGATCACCAGGAAAGGCGACAGGAGCAGGGCGATCACGCCGAGGCTGATTCCGCTGTACAGCAGGATCGGACCGAGCCAGTCGAACCCGGCCTCGTCTTCGTCATCCTGCCCGCGGTCTTCGGCGAGTGCCGGCGGGAGCTCGGCCGGCTCCTGAGCCGGCGGCGGCGGCTGCAGCACCTGCGGCTTGGGATTGGCCCGCGGCTTGGTGTTCTGCTCGCTCGGCTCGTTGTCCTCGTCAGGAGTGGGGTCGAAGGGGATCCAGCCGTGCCCGGTGAAGGCGATCTCCACCCAGGCGTGCAGGTTGTCGCCGGTGGCGCTGAACGTGCCGTCCGCGCTCCGCTCCTCCTCGTCGGGGTACCAGCCCATGACGACGCGCGCCGGCATCCCGAGCTGCGTCGCCATCAGCGCCATCGCCACGGCATACTGCTCGTCGTCGCCGATCATCTGCTCACCGCCGACGAGCTGCGAGATGCGCGCAGCGCCGTGGCCCGAGGGCGAGTAGACGTCGTCGGCGAGGCCGTGGCTGAAGTAGCCGTCCGACTGCAGGTACGACTCCAGGGCGCGCGCCCGCTCGATGGGGCTCTCCGCGTCTTCGGTCGCGTTCGAGGCGAGCTCGCTGAGCGACTGGGGGATGCCCTCCTGCTTGGGCATCTTCAGCGGGGCGAACGGCACGTCGGCCAGCACCTCGTCCTTCGGGACGACGGGGATGACGGTGTCGATCGTGTACGCGTCGCCGGCCTGGAGCGCCGCGGTCGACACTGCGGTGCCCGTGGCGTCGTTGAAGTGCGCACCCCGGCGGAGGTCGCTGGCGCGGTCACCGTCGAAGAGGAACTCCTTCGCAGCGCCCACCGTGGGGAGCCAGACACCATCGAGCTGATCGACCTCGACGCGCACCGTGGTGGGGTCGCCTTCGGCACCGGGCGACATGTTCGAGCGCACCGATGTGAAGGCGCTCGACGAGCCGGCGCCGTCGTCGGCGACGTTGAAGACGATGCCGTCGTAGGCGTCCATCGTGGCCAGTCGCACCCGCCCGTCGTCGGGCAGTCCCGACACCTGGAAGAGGGTCTCGGTTTCGTAGTCGCGGACGAACTTGCGCCACGACTGCAGGGGACTCGGATAGTCGTGGATGTCGAACGGCGGGATCACGAAGTCGCGGAGGATGTACCGCTGGACCGGAGGGTTGGCGGACGCCGCCGCCGCGACACCGACGCCCGCGGCGAGCGCGAGCACGACACCGCCCGACACCAGCCGGCGCAGGCGTGCCGCCCGCGACGCACCGGCACCCGGGGCCTCGGCGACGACGGCGGCACGGTCGGGGCTCCACAGCGCGCGCAGCGCCAGCCAGAGAACGGCGACGATCGCGAAGATCACGCCCTGCAGCAGCGGAGCGGTCGGCTGCGCGGTCCCCATCAGGATCGCGAGTCCCAAGTAGAGGGCGAGGGGCAGGAGCGCCCACGCGGCATGCTTCGCGCGGAGGGCGAGAGAGCCTCCCAGCACGGATGCCGCGAGCGTCATCAGGAACGGGACGATGAGGTGGCCGTCGCTCGGCGCGACCGGCGGAACAGTGGTGAGGAGGTCCTTCCACGACGTCACCACACCGATCGCCAGCTGGCGCCACGTCTCGATCGTGGGGATGACCCCGAGCAGAGCCGTGTGCGGAAGGGCGAGCGCGCCACCGAAGAGGAAGTACGCGCCGATGGTCGCGCCGCTCAGCGACAGCACGCCCCAGCGCCACCGCAGGCCCACCCAGGCGAGGGCGAGGCCGATGACCAGCGCGCCGATCGCAGCGACGAGGTACTGCGGCCCCTCGAACGTGGCCGCGAACCCGATGACGGCGACGGCGATGAGCAGCACCACCGCTGCGACGTCGGTGATGAGGCGCCGGAGGTCGACCGCGGGTGTCCGCCAACTGAAGCCGCTCATGCCAGCACCTTCCGGATCGCGCTCGGAAGCTGTTCGAGGTCGCCGAGGGTCACCACGTCGGCATCCCCCACTCGGCGCAGGGCCGGGCTGTCGACCCGACCGTCGGCGATGACCGCGAGCACGCGTACGCCGTACGGGATGCGCGAGCAGGCCAGCCGCAGCTCACCGGCGTCGAGGGTGGAGCCGCAGATGAGCACCGCGACAGCGGCATCCGGCGAATGGGTGGCCAGGACCCCCGCCAGCGCGACGATCCCACCCTCACGCGGCTTGCTCGGCTCGAGAGCCGACAGGGAGTCGAGGAAGCGGCGACCAGTCTCGGCGCGGATGCGGCCGGCCGAGGTGCGGACATCGAGCGTGCGCGAGTCGCGGAGCGCACGGAGGCCGATGGAACCGCCGACCGAGATCGCGGTCTCGAACTCCTGCGGGTCGCGATACTCCCCCGGGTGCGTCGACAGCGCGACGACGAAGTGCGAGCGACGGGTCTGCTCGTACTCACGCACCATGAGCGTGCCGGTGCGCGCGGTGGACTTCCAGTGCACGTGACGCAGGTCGTCGCCCGGCTGGTAGTCGCGCAGCGCGTGGAACGACACGTCGTCGCGGGCGAGATGCTGGTCGGGCAGACCCTCGAGGTCGCGCAGCTGACCGAGCGAGAGCCCTTCCAACGAGGTGGTCTTCGGGTGCACGAAGAGATCGACGGCCTGACGGCGGTCGTTGGTGCGCTCGAACAGGCCCAGCGGGTCGCCGCGCAGCACGCTGACCGGTCCGACCGCGAGTACGCCGCGAGCCGTCGTCGGGATCGCGAAGAGTTCCTCGTGCTCGCTGCCGGGCTGCAGCCGCGGCACCTGGAAGACGCCGCGACCCGAGCCCACCGGGAGAACGACCTCCGAGGGGAGGAGCGATCGCGAGGTCCGGTTGGCGAGCGTGAGCGCACCGACCGCACGCTCCCCCACCACCACGCGAGTGCGGGTGAGGTCCAGCTCCACGTCGTACGCGGTGCGGCCGAAGAGGAAGATGACGCACAGGGCGACGATCACGGTCGCGATGGCCGCGGCGACGAACGCCTCCTCCCAACCGAGGGTGAACGTCACAACCCACAGCACGATCGCCAGGGCGATCACGACCCAGCCCACGGGACGGATGGCGGCGGCGACGACCCGGGCGTACCGCCCGACGATCCGGCCCCACGCGAAGGCGGTCTCGCGCAGCCGCTCCGCTCTCGTCGCCTCGCGCGGCGCGAGCTGCGGGGCGGACTCGTCAGCGGCGTCCGCCACCGAGGGCACACCGGAGTTCCGAGTCGCGTCCTGCGTCTCGGGAACAGCCTCCGGCGTCATCGTCATCAGGCGGAGGCCCGTGCCAGGGGTGCCTCGACGTCGCCGAGTGCCCGCTCGATGATCGACTCGGGCGTCGTGCCGGCGAACTCCGCCTCGGGGTCGAGCACCAGACGGTGCGTCCACACCGGCGCGGCCAGAGCCTTCACGTCGTCGGGGATGACGTAGTGGCGACCCTGCGAGGCTGCGACAACGCGGGCGATGCGCATCATCGAGATCGCGCCGCGGACCGAGACGCCGAGCTTGGTCGACGCCGATTCACGCGTCGCCTCGACGAGCTGCGCGGCGTAGCGCGCCACGGCGGGGTCGACGTGGACGGATGCCGCGAGGTCGGCCATGTCGGCGACGGCACGCGTCGTGATGACCGCCTGGAGGTTCGCCGACGGGTTGCGCTCGACGTTGCCCGCGAGGATCCGTTCGGCGACCGCGAGGGAGGGGTAGCCGATCGAGGTCTTGATCATGAAGCGGTCGAGCTGCGCTTCGGGGAGCTTGTACGTTCCCGCCTGCTCGATCGGGTTCTGTGTCGCGATGACCAGGAACGGGCGCCCCACCTCGTGCGGGGTGCCGTCGACGGTCACCCGCGACTCCTCCATGACCTCGAGGAGAGCGGACTGGGTCTTCGGCGAGGCGCGGTTGATCTCGTCCGCGAGCACGATCGAGGCGAACACCGGACCGCGGTGGAACTCGAACGAGTGGTTCGCCTGGTCGTAGATCGTGACGCCCGTCACGTCGGAGGGCAGCAGGTCGGGCGTGAACTGAATGCGAGTGGACGACCCCTGCACGCTGGCGGCGAGCGCCTTCGCGAGGCTCGTCTTTCCCGTTCCCGGCGCATCCTCGAGGAGCACGTGGCCCTCGGCGAGCATCGCGGCCAGCACGAGTCCGACCACCTCGCGCTTGCCCATCAGAGCCTGGTCGACGTTGTCGACGAGGCGGGTGAACGTGTCGCGGAACCAGGCCGCCTGTTCGGGGGTCATGCTCATTCGTTCAGTCCTTTTTTCTCCGAGTATCTGGGCAGCTGCCCCAGGTCAGCCGCGCGGCCACCAGCGCTTCTCCGTGTCGACGGCCCCACCCCATCCCTGGATATCGACCCAGACGTCATATCCGTCCGCGCCGAGGTAACACTGCAGGGTGATCTGACCATTCGCCGGCACGCTGTACGACCATGCCGTCCCGCTCACGTTCAGATCGCGCGACCCGTTGTTGTAGCGACACATGACGTTGTAGTTTCCGGCGGGGAAGTTCTCGGTGTTCATGACGAAGCGGTAACACCCGTTGACGCAGGAGCCAGCTGCGCCGCCCCGGGTCACCCAGACCTTCGGCTGCGGCGGCGGCGGCTCATCGACCGAGCGGGCACTGTCGGAGGCTGTCGTCGTCTGTCCGGCGGCCGTGGTGCGGACGTCGAGCGTGCGGGTCGTGCTGTACGGCACGTTGTACGTCTCGGTGCCGCTCGCGGCGACCGTGCGCCATCCGCGACCGTCACCGGTGCGGATCTCGGTCTTGATGTCGCGGCCGTTGCGGGCCGGGGACGACCAGGTCATCGTGATCGTCCGGTCGTTGGCGGTCGCCTTCGCGGACGGGTTGCCGATCGGGCCGTAGGGAGCGACCTGGTTCGACGCGGCGGATGCCGCGCCCTCGTAGGTCGACCCGTCGGCAGTCGCGACGGCCCTGACCTGGATCGTGTACTGGCCGTTGTTGTTCACCGCGCCGTTGCCGACGGTGCCGGAGTTACTCGAGCCGCCGCTGACCCAGTCAGCCCGCCAGCCGGTGCCGTTGACGTTGTACTGGTACCGGATCTCGCCGGCGTTCGCGCCGTTGGACGCCCCCGGCTGCCACGTGACGCTCACCTGGTTGTTCCCGGCAGCCGCGGCGACGGATGTGGGCGCGCCCGGTGCAGTGAAGGCGCGGCGCGGCGCGGACTGCGGGCTGAGGTCGCCCCATCCCGCCTTGTTGGAGGCACGGACGGTGTACGTGTAGTCGGACTGGGAGGTGTCGACTACGACGGCCTGGCTCGTCTGGCTCGCGGGCACCGAGATCGTGTTCACGACGGATCCGCCGCGGAGGACGTTCAGCTCGTATCCCGCGATCGGATCGCCGTTCTCGGCGGGCTGGTTCCAGCTCACCCGCATCTGCGCCTGGTTGCCGACGGGCTCGATGCGCGCGACGGTCGGAGCACCGGGAGCCGCGGGCGGAGCGGCCGGGATCATGGGCGACGACCATTGCGAGAAGTCCGACGGCTCCGGCGCGCGGTTGTGCGCGCGCACGCGCACCTGGTACGCGGTGCCGTTCTGGAGCCCGTCCCACGTGGTCGACTCGCCGGTGACACCGGTCTTCTGCGTCACACCGGATGGCGGCGCGGGCGAGATCTCGAGCGTGAAATTCTCCACCGGCGATCCCTCAGTGCGAGGCGTGACCCACGACACGTCGAGCTTCCGGTCTCCGAACTGGAGGGTCGGCGGGGCGGGCTGGTCGGGACGCTGGTCGGGACGCGCGGTCTCGGACGGCACCGACGGGTCGGACTCGCCGACGCTGTTGGTCGCGGTCACGACGAAGTTGTACTCGACGTTGTTGGTGAGCCCGTCCAGCGTGCAGGTTGTCGAGCTGCACTGGCGCTCGTAGCCGCCGGCCGTCGAGGTGACCGTGTACGACGAGATCGGGCGTCCGTTGTCGACAGGCGGCGTCCAGCTGAGCACCACGGTCCGGCTCTCGACCGCGGTGACGGTCGGCTTGCCGGGCGCGTCGGGTCGACCCTGCACGATGACGCGTACCCGACCGTCGACGTTGCGGTCGGCGTCCTCGGTCTTGTCCTGCACGGTGTAGCGGACGACGACCGTACCGACGAAGTCGCTCGCCGTCGTGATGTTCACATCGGTCCCGGCCGCAGACACGTCGGCCTGACCGGTTTCGAGTTCGGTGCCGACGATCTTCAGCGGCGTGTCGGGGAACGGGTTCACGTCGTTGCGGAGCACGTTCACCGAGACGGTCTCGCCCTGGTCTGCCTGCTCGACGATGTCGTCATTGACCGACGCGAGCTCCCGAGTCGACGCGGTGATGGTCACCGCAATGGTTGCCTCCACGGGCTCGGTCTCGCCGTCGGTCACCTGCACGGTCAGGGAGAATCGCGTTCCCTTCTCAACGTTCGCGTCCGCCGAGACGCGCAGCGCGCCGTCGCTGACGGAGGCGTCGACACCGGCCGGCGCGTCCGAGGCGAGCGAGAAGGTCAGCTCGTCTCCCGGGTCGGGATCGGACGCCAACTCGGTCAGGCCGAGCACGGCGGCATCCTCACCCGGGGCGACGCTCATCGACGCACCGGTCATCGTGGGCTGCTGATTCTCGGGCGGTAGCACCGTGATCGGGATCGTCAGGGTGGCCTTGCGGCCCTCGGGGTCGTCGGGACCCGTGCCGTCGGTGACTTCGAAGGTCAGGGCGTCGGCGCCGAAGTAGCGATCGGCGGACGTGTACACGAGGGTGCTCTGGTCCTTCACGAGGTTGGCACCGTTGCTGTGCGCGGCGACGACCTTGGCCGCCTCCGTGATGACGACGTCCTTCCCGCCCACGGCTTGGACGTACTCGGAGAGCGGCAGCTCGACTGTCTCGCCGCTGTCGACCTCGAGGGGGGTGGTGGACAGGAGCGTCGGCGGCAGGTCATTGAGAGCGGGCACGTGGATGAAGGCGGATGCCACGAGGTCGTCCTCGTCGCGGATCGCGTAGGTGATGACCTGTCGCTCGTCGCGCACGGTGAGGCGCACCGAGCCGTCGCCCAGGACCCGGGCGGCGTCGCCGCCGTCGCCGAGGGTGACCTCGAGCACCGCGCGCGTGCCATCAGGGTCGTCGTCGTTGGCGAGCACGTCGATCGTCACAGTGCCGTCCTCGGCCACGTCTTCGGCGAGGACGCGGTCGTCGCGGGCGATCGGTCGCATCAGCGGCACGTCGGGGTCGACCGTGATCTGCACCGAGGTCGTCGCCTCGAGGCCGCGTGCATCGGCGATCGTGTAGAGCACGCTCGTCTGCATCGGCTCGTCGGGCGCGGTGATCAGCAGCTGCTCACCGGAGACCTCGGCATCCAGCCCGGACACATCCGGCACATCGACGGCGTTCTCCGCGAATCCGAACGCGTCGCCGTCGGGGTCGGAGTCGTTCGCGAGCACGTCGACGGCCACCTGGCGGCCCGGGCGCACTGTGATGGTGTCCCGCACGGCATACGGCGCCTGGTTGCTCGATTCGGCGGGCGCGATGCCCACCTCGACCCGCGCCGTGGCTTCCTTGCCGAGGTTGTCGCGGACGCGGTACTGGAACCGGTCCACGCCGACGGAGTCCTCGAACGCCTCGTAGACGAAGGAGTCGGCTCCCACCGAGACGACGCGTCCCTTCGAGGGGGCGGATGCCGGGCCGACGAGCTCCACCGAGTCGCCGTCCGCGTCGATGCCGTTCAGCGGGATGGGCACGGTTACCCGGGAGCCGCTGAGCGTGCGGACCGTCACGTCGCGCGGACGCGGAGCCGCGTTCGCCTCGTCGTTCAGCGGCAGGATCCGGATGGTGACGAAGCCCGCATCGCGCTGCCCCGTCGAGTCGACGACCTCGTACGTCGCGGTCACCGTCTTCGGCTCGCTGCCGGCGCGGAAGCGGAGGGTGTCCTCCGAGACGAAGAGCTCGCCGTCCTCCTCGTCCACCAGCGGGGGGACGAGTTCGGGCGAGACATGGATCTCGTCGCCGTTCGGGTGATAGTCGTTCTCCATCACCGGGATGGTCACGATGTCGCCCACGCGGACGACGACCTCGTCTTCGACAGCGATCGGCGGGCGGAGCTTGGCCGGCGCGGGGACGGGGATGACGATGATCTCGCCCTGGCTCGACTTCGACCCGTTGGACACCGTGTAGGTGAGTCGCACCTGCTGGTCGAGGGAGGCCTGGTCGCTGATGCGGATCGTCTCGTGTCCGAGCACGGCCGCGGCGATCCCGCTGTCACTCTCGGCCGTCACCGACTGCACGACGAGGATGCCGCCGGCGGGGTCGGTGTCGTTGCCCAGGACGTTGACGAGCACGTCGCCACCGGCGGGGAGCAGCGCGACATCGCGCACCGCGATGGGCGCCCGATCGTCTTCTTCTTCGGGCAGGACGTCGATCCGGACGATGCCGGGCGAGGAGTTGGGGCCGGCGGACGCGAGGTAGGTCGCGTAGTAGGTGTCGGGCGTCGCGGACTCGAACGTGAACGACGCGTCCGGGTAGTCGCGGGTCAGACGTCCGCCCTCGACGTCGTCGACGCGCGTGAGGCGCAGTGGCTCGCTACCGGTGCTGGTGTCGTTCGCGAGCGGGGACACGGTCACCGGGCGGTCGACGCGGGTCACGACGTGGTCGGCGTTGGTCACCGGAAGGGTGGTGCCGAGGGGACGGATGTCGAGGCGCGCGATACCGGTGGTGCGCTCGCTGCCGTCCGAGACGACGACCGGAATGTCCTTGCGGCCCTGGAGCCCGCCGATCGCGCGATAGGTGATCTGGCCGTCGGAGGTGAACTCGACCTCGTCACCGCCGTCGGTGGTCACCTCCTGAAGGAAGATGTCGTCCCCGTCGGGGTCGTTCCAGTCGGTCAGGATGTTGTACGAGACAACGCCGCCGGTCTCCACGGTGATGGCCGTCGTGCGCTTCTGGACGGGCGGGGAGTTCTCTTTCAGCGGGCTGACGGTCAGATCGACGCGCGCCTCGTCCTCGCCGCCACGACCGTCGTTGATCGAGTAGGTGAACGAGGTGGTGCCGCTGGCATCGTCGTCGAGGCGGATCTGGAGTGCTGTGCCGTTGTAGATCGGGGTGATCTCGCCGAACGACGGCTCGTTCTCGACCGTGGCGACGAGCACATCGCCGTCGGCGTCGAGGTCGTTCTCCAGAACGGGGAGCACGGTGGTGCGGCCCGGACGCACGCCGTAGCGGTCGTTCTTCGCGATGGGATCGGTGTTCTGCTCGGTGCGTTCGGGGAGCGTCGTCTGGATGGTCTCCTCCGTCGTCTCCTCCTCCTCTTCACCCTCACCCTCGGGAGGGGTGATGTCCTCCCAGTTGTCGACCTGTTGCAGCGCGTCGCTCGCCATCCACGCGGCGCCGCCGAAGACGTCGTTCAAGACGACGACGTCGCGGTTCACGCGGAAACGGAGATCACTGGTCGCATCGACGCCCTCGATCGTCTCGACGACGTCGGAGCCCTCGCCCGCGCAGTCGCGGACGAAAGCGCCCGATCCCGACCATGCGCCGTAGGCGCAGCCGGCGACGTAGACCGGCTGCGCGGCCGTGCCCTCGGCGCCGGAGTCGACGCGCGTGGGCTCGCCGCCGCCGAGCGGCACCCGCACCAGCTCAGTGGGCGTCGACAGGGTCACGGCATCAGTCGCGTTGGAGGGCTGCTGGAGGACACTGTCCGCCGGCACCTCGGTCTCCAGGCCGTCACTCGAATACAGCGTCCAGGTGTCGTTGTCGAGCACGAGGCTCACGTCGCCGACCGCAGAGATCGTCACGGTGTGGTCGGGGTCGATGCCCTCGAGCTCGCGCTGAGCGGTCTCCACCATCGTGCCGTCGCCGCCCTGCCCGTAGGCGGACAGGATGCCGGTCTCGGGGGCGAACGCGTAGGCGATGCCCGAGGTGCTCACGGTCGCCACCGCGCCCTTGCCGAGCTCGGCGATCGGGTCTCCGGCTTCCTTGCCCACGGTGCCGATCGAGGAGAACGCACCGACCCGGAGCGCTCCGGCTTCGTCGACCACCGCGACCGTCGGCCCGCCCAGCGCGACCTGCGCGCCGGGTCCGAGGTCGGCGCTGTCGGAGAGGGCGACGCGGGCGGGGTCCACGGCGGTGACCGTGGCCTCGGTCTGGTCGGTCACCAGGATTCGGCTGCCCGCCTGTTGGATGTCGTATTCAGCGGAAAGCGTGCGGAGTCCGCCGTCCAGAAGGCGGGACTCGTTGTTGAAGTGTCCGACCAGCAAGCTGCTCTGCTTGGTGAGCCACACGCCGCCGTCGTTGAGGTCGACCTCGGTGGTCGGCTCGCCCTCGTACGTGATGGCGAGGACGCCGATGGCGACTGCCGCGGTGGTGACCGCGCCGATCGATGCGAGCGTGCGCGGGCGCGCACGAAGCCACGCGAAAGACTTCATAGAGCTCGGCCTCCCCCGGGCGAACATGAGTGCGTGGCGTCGGGACCTGACCGCTGCATCAGGCGCTCGCAGATGAACTGGACGGTTCCAGGGTAAGCGAGACACCGAAATGGTTCGAGCGCGTGACGTGGGGAGAACTCCCCATATATGCTTCTTCGCGCGTTTCAGCCGGCGACGTAACGCGCCAAATGCTCGCCGGTCAGGGTGCTCGGCTGCGCGATCAGGTCGGCCGGAGTCCCCTCGAAGACGACCCGGCCACCGTCGCGTCCGGCACCGGGTCCGAGATCGATGATCCAGTCGGCATGCGCCATCACCGCCTGGTGGTGCTCGATGACGATGACCGAGTTCCCGGCATCCACGAGACGATCGAGCAGCGCGAGGAGGTTGTCGACGTCGGCGAGGTGGAGTCCGGTGCTCGGTTCGTCGAGGACGTACACCGCCCCCTTCTTCGCCATCGCGATCGCGAGCTTCAGCCGCTGCCGCTCGCCTCCGGAGAGGGTGTTCAGCGCCTGGCCGAGCGTGATGTAACCGAGCCCGACGTCCTTCATCCGGCCGAGGGTGGTCTTGGCGGTGCCGGTCGTGAACTCGTGCGCTTCGTCGACCGGCATCGCGAGGACCTCGGCGATGTTCTTGCCGTCGAGCAGGTACTCGAGGACGGCATCGCTGAACCCGGAGCCGTCGCACACCTCGCAACGGGTCTCGACGCTCTGCGTGAAGCCGAGGTTCGTGATGATGACGCCGAGCCCCTTGCACGCGACGCACGCGCCCTCCGAGTTCGCGCTGAACAGTGACGCCTTCACGCCGTTCGCTTTCGCGAACGCGGTGCGGATCGTGTCGAGGATGCCGGTGTACGTGGCCGGGCTGGACCGACGCGACCCCTTGATCGCGGACTGATCGACGACCACCACATCGTCGAACGCGGGCACGTTGCCGTGGATCAGCGAGGACTTGCCCGACCCTGCCACTCCGGTGACGACGGTGAGGACCCCGAGCGGGATGTCGACGTCGACCCCGGTGAGGTTGTGCTGGCGGGCACCGCGGATCTGCAGTGCGCCGGTCGCGGTGCGGGTGGTCGCCTTGAGGCGGGCCCGGTGATCGAGGTGACGACCGGTGAGCGTATCGGAGGCCCGCAGACCGGCGACATCGCCCTCGAACATGATCTCGCCGCCGTTCGACCCGGCGCGCGGCCCCAGATCGACCACATGGTCGGCGATGGCGATCACCTCGGGCTTGTGCTCGACGACGAGCACGGTGTTGCCCTTGTCGCGCAGAAGCAGGAGGAGGTCGTTCATCCGCTGGATGTCGTGCGGGTGCAGCCCGGCCGTGGGCTCATCGAACACGTAGGTCACGTCGGTGAGCGCCGACCCGAGGTGGCGGATCATCTTCGTCCGCTGCGCCTCGCCGCCCGACAGGGTGCCCGACGAGCGATCGAGCGACAGGTACCCGAGCCCGATGTCGATGAACGACCCGATCGTCGTCTTCAGACCCGACAGCAGAGGTCCGACCGAGGCGGCATCCACCGTCTCGAGCCAGGCCGCGAGATCGGTGATCTGCATCGCGGCCACGTCGGCGATGCTGACGCCGGCGATCTTCGATGAGCGCGCGCCGTCGTTCAGCCGAGTGCCCTCGCACGCCGGGCATGGCAGGAACTTCACGGCCCGGTCCACGAAGGCCCGGATGTGCGGCTGGAGGGCGTCGCGGTCCTTCTGAAGGAAGGACTTCGTGATCTTGGGTACCAGGCCCTCGTAGGTCATGTTCATGTTCTGGAGCTTCACCTTCGTGGGCTCCTTGTACAGGAAGTCGGCGAGCTCGTCGTCGCTGTAGTCGGCGATCGGCTTGTTCGCGTCGACGAATCCCGATTCGGTGAAGATGCGCACCATCCACCCGTCGACGTTGTAGCCGGGAACGGTGATCGCCCCCTCGGCGAGAGACTTCGAACGGTCGAAGAGCTCGTCGAGATCGACGTCGCTGACCTCTCCCAGCCCTTCGCACGCGGGGCACATGCCACCGGTGATCTCGAAGGTGCGGTGCTCGCGCGTGCCCTTCTTGTCGCCGACCTTGATGGTGACCGCCCCCGAACCCGAGACCGACGGCACGTTGAACGAGAAGGCCTGCGGCGACCCCACGTGCGGCTCGCCGAGCCGGCTGAACAACAGGCGCAGCATCGCGTGCGCGTCGGTCACCGTCCCCACCGTGGATCGGGCGTTCGCCCCCAGGCGTTCCTGGTCGACGATGATCGCGGGGCTGATGTTCTCGAGCCCGTCCACCTCGGGCCGGCTGAGCTGCCCCATGAACTGCTGCACGAAGGTCGGATAGGTCTCGTTGATGAGGCGCTGCGACTCCGTGGCGATCGTTCCGAACACGAGCGACGACTTGCCTGAGCCGCTGACCCCGGTGAAGACCGTGAGCCGGCGCTTGGGGATCTCGACGTCGATGCCCTTGAGGTTGTTCTCCCGGGCGCCGATGACGCGGATGACGTCGTGCGCGTCGGCGACGTGTTCCGCCTGCTCGAGGGAGCCGATCCCGGTGATCTCGTTGCGGGTCATGTACCCGTCCTTCCGCCGCGGCTCAGTCTGTCGCATCCGTCGCGCGATGACACCCGACGACGTGATCGTCGACCATGCCGCTCGACTGCATGAGGGCGTACATCGTCGTCGATCCCACGAACCGGAACCCCGCCTTACGCAGGGCCTTGGACATCGCATCGGATGCCGCGGTCGTCGCGGGCACCTCGGCGAGCGAGGTGGGCCTCGGTCCGGGCTCGGGTGCGAACGACCACATGAGTGTGTCGAGCTCGCCCGTCGCCATCGTCGTCACGAGTCGCGCGTTGCCGATCGTCGCCAGGATCTTCGCGCGGTTGCGGATGATGCCGGCATCCCCCATCAGACGCTCCACGTCGGCCTCGTCGAAGCGCGCGACCGCCTCGGGCTCGAAGCCGGCGAAGACCTCGCGGAAGCGGGGCCGCTTGCGGAGGATCGTGATCCAGGACAGCCCTGCCTGGAACCCCTCGAGGCTCATCTTCTCGAAGAGCGCGCGGTCCCCATGCAGCGGCCGGCCCCACTCCTCGTCGTGATAACGACGGTATTCGGCATCGTCGCCCACCCAGGCGCAGCGGGAAAGGCCGTCGGGCCCGAGGATCAGACTCACTCGCTCAGGCTACCGACGGCCTCCGACATCACTTCTTCTTCAGCGACTTCTCCGGGACGGGTGCGTCTCCGCTGGCGGCGAGGTCCGCGTAGTACTGCCGGGCCTCGTCCTGCCGGTTCTGCTCCACGCCCGACGCGATCGGCGCGCGAACATGCTCGGGCTCGAGACCGAACGCGTCGACGAGGTCCTGCGCATGCGGGCGCAGGCGCGCGCACAGGCGGTCGACGTACTTCGAGACGGCGGCGGCGCGCTGGGTCGACAGGCGCCCGTTGATGAGGTGCCACGCGAGGTGCTTCTCGATCAGGTGCAGACCGAACAGGTCGCGCAGCCAGGTGAGCACCTGCCGGGTGTCGTCGTTCTCGGTCGCCTTCACCGCGTCGGAGAACGCCTCCCACTGCAGGAGCTCGCCGTGAGCGCGGGCCGCCTCGATCAGCTCCGCCTGGTGCAGGTTGAAGAGCGCAGCCGCCTCCTCACGGGGGAGCTTGGACGCCGGACGGAGTGCCCCCGCCACGTCGGCGATCATCTGCTCGACGCGGTCCGAGAGCAGCTCGTGCTGCTGCTCGGCGCGGAGGCCGAGCTCCACCGAGCGAGCCGTGGAGCCGAAGTCGGCGACCGTCTGCCCGAGGCTGCGCAGCCCCGCACCGTGGAAGACCTTGCCCGCGGTCTGACGAGCGGCGAACTTCGCGAGCTTCGCGGCATCCGCCCCCTTGAACTGCGCCGCGAAGTCGGCGAGCAGGCGCTTGCCGACGAGCTGCAGGAGCACGTTGTTGTCGCCTTCGAAGGTGACGTAGACGTCGAGGTCGGAACGCAGTCCGACGAGGCGGTTCTCGGCCATGAAGCCGGATCCGCCGCACGCTTCCCGCGCCTCCTGCAGCGTGCTCAGCGCGTTCCAGGTGCTGAGCGGCTTGAGCGCGGCGGCGAGGGTCTCGAGGTCTTCGCGCTCGGCCGGGGTGTCGTGCGTTCCGCCGAAGACGCCGTCGAACTTCTGGAGCAGCTCGTCGTGGGCGAAGAACTGCGCGTAGTTCTGCGCGAGCAGGGGCAGCAGGCGGCGCTGGTGCTTGCCGTAGTCGAGGAGGACGACCTCATCGGTTCCCGCGCCGGAGTCGAACTGGCGGCGCTGGTTGCCGTAGGTGATGGCGACGTGCAGCGCGAGCGACGACGCGATCGTCGCGGCCCCGTCGAGCGAGACGCGACCCTGCACGAGCGCCCCCAGCATCGTGAAGAAGCGACGGCCGGTGCTCTCGATGGGGCTCGAGTAGGTGCCGTCCGCCGCCACATCGCCGTAGCGGTTGAGCAGGTTGGTGCGCGGAACGCGTACGTGATCGAACGCGAGTCGGCCGTTGTCGATGCCGTTGAGCCCGCCCTTCACGCCGTCGTCCTCGCTCTGCACTCCCGGCAGCAGCTCGCCGTCGGCCGTGCGAATCGGCACGAAGAAGCAGTGCACGCCGTGGTTCACGCCGTTCGTGATGAGTTGGGCGAAGACGGTCGCCGCCTGGCCGTGGACGGCCGCGTTGCCGAGGTAGTCCTTCCACGCCGCGCGGAACGGCGTGTGGATGACGAACTCCTCCGTCTCCGGGTCGTAGGTGGCCGTCGTGCCGATGGCGGCGACGTCGGAACCGTGGCCGATCTCGGTCATGGCGAACGCCCCGGGAAGCTTCGCGTCGCGGATGTCGGCGACCCACCGGTCGTGGTGCGTCTTGGTTCCGAGCTGGAGGACGGCGGAGCCGAACAGACCCCACTGCACGCCCGACTTGATCTGCATGCTCGGGTCGGCCAGCACCAACTCCTCGAAGCCGGCGAGATTGGCGCCGTTGTCGCCCAGGCCGCCGTACTCCGGCGGCAGGGCACGCGAGGAGCCGCCGTTCTGCGCCAGCAGTCGCACCTGCCCCATCACGCGCTCCCGGTGCTCGGCGACGGACTGGCCGTCGATGCGCCAGTAGGCGGGGTCCTTGATGAGCTCGCGAACGGTGAGGCGGGTGTCGCCCCACGTGCCGCGCAGCATCGCGGCGACGGCATCGATGTCGATGCGCGGCTCACCGGCCTCGTCGGGGGTGTGCGGTGCGGTGGGCGCGCCGCCGGCGGGTGTGCGGCGGTTGGTGGCGGGGGTGTTCGAGCGGACGACGGTGTCGGTCATCACTGGCCTTTCCGAGAGCGGCGGGACAGGGAAGTTCGCATCCAACGGTAGGAGTCCTCCAACAGAGCACCAACACGGTTGTGCAGGAGGGACAAGCACTGCGGGCGACGCCGCCCCGGGTGGTTGTGCACGGCCTACACCGGATGCCGGTGTCGCAGGTTCGCGGCATCCTGAGCATGCGAGGACGGAGCGCGGATGACGGTCACGATCGAGCCGTGGGGCGAGCAGGATCTGCCCCTGCTGGAACGGATGAACACGCCCGAGATGACGGCCCATCTCGGCGGCCCCGAGTCGGCCGAGGATCTCGAACGCCGCCAGGCGCGCTACCTCCGCGTGGCGAGCACGGGCGGGCGGATGTTCCGCATCGAGGTCGACGGCGAGCCCGCCGGCGGCATCGGCTATTGGGAGTCAGACGAGGACGGCACCCCCGCGTACGAGGCGGGGTGGAGCGTCGTGCCGGAGCATCAGGGAGCCGGTGTCGCGGGCGCCGCGCTGCGACTGCTCATCGCCGAGGTTCGTCGAGACGGACGACGCGCGCTGCTCACCGCGTACCCGGGAGTCGACAACGCGGCATCCAACGCCCTGTGCGCACGAGCAGGCTTCGACGTGCGTGGCGAGGGCCGCGAACCGTGGCGGGGCGGCGAGCTGCACTTCCGCGTCTGGGCGCTCGATCTCTCCCCACTCGACCTCACCGGGCGGGTGGCCACCGTGGACGAACGCTTCGATTCCGACACGCTCTCCCCCGATCGGTGGTGGCCGTTCTATACGCCGCACTGGTCGTCGCGCGAGCGCACGGCCGCCCGGTACGAGGTCGGCGACGGCCTCCTCCTCCGCATCGACGAGGACACGCCGCCGTGGGCGCCCGAGTGGGACGGCGACGTGCGCGTCTCTCATCTGCAGACCGGTCAGGTCTCGGGGGACGTCGGCACCTCCGAAGGCCAGCACCGGTTCCGCGACGGGCTCGTCGTCCGCGAAGCCCAGCCCGAGCGCCGGCTCTGGCTGCCGCACTTCGGCGTCATCGAGGTGCGGATGTCGGCGGTGTGGCATCCCGACGCCATGGTCGCGTTCTGGCCGATCGGCGTCGAGGACGCACCGGAGGACTCCGGCGAGATCTGCATCGCGGAGATCTTCGGCTCGGAGATGAGCGACGACGGCGGCTGGGTCGGCGTCGGCGTGAAACCCCAGAACGATCCACGGCTGCGCGATGCGTTCGAGAAGGGCTGGTCGTTCGAGAAGGTGTGGGTCGACGGCGACCTCACTCAGCCGCACGACTACGCGGTCGAGTGGGCGCCCGAGCGGTTGCGCTTCTTCGTCGACGGACGCTGGGTGAAGACGGTGGCAGCGGCGATCGACTACCCGGTGCAGCTGATGCTCGACCTGTACGAGCTGCCCGACCCGTCGTCTCCCCGCGACACCGATGCGCTCCCGCACGTGATGCGCGTCGAACGCGTGCGCACCTTCGCCTGACGGCGCCGCTCAGCCACGGCCGGATCGCATCCGCTCCATGGACGCCTGAATGGCGACGGCCGCGGCGCCTCGAGCCCAGGCGCGGAAGCCCGAGTCGTCGACGTGGATGTCGAGCGGCTGCGCCTGCGGGTCGCGGCCCGCGGCGATCGCCGCCCGCACGCGGTCCTGCACGACGCCGAACAGCGCGATCCCCTCCCCTGCCAACACGATCGACGACTGCAGGCTGAGGTTGGCGGCCAGGGCGATCAAGGTGCCGAGCGCGCTGCCGGCGGCTCCGACGATGGTGCGGACGGCTGGATCGTCGGATGCCGCGAGGCGCAGCGTCTCGTCGTAGTCCACCGTTCGCCCCAGGGCGGCCGACACCTGGGCCGTGATCGATCCCGACGACAGCATGGCCTGTGCGCAGCCGCGGTGCCCGTCCGAGCAGACCGGGCCGTACGGGTCGAGCGGGATGTGGCCTCCGGTGCCGGTGGTCGCGTCGGGGGTGCGGACCACCTCGCCGGCAACGACGAGGCCGTAGCCGACGCCCGCCCCGATCGTCACGGTCGCGAATCCCTCGAGCCCGCGGCCCGCACCGAACCAGCGCTCGGCCTCGGCGAGCGCGACCACGTCGTTCTCCACGTGGACCGGAACGCCGAGCGCCGTCTCGAGCGCGTTTCGGACGTCGACGTCCCGCCAGTCGAGGAACGGCGCGAAGACCGCGACGCCGTCGTGCACGACGCCGCCGAGGCTCACCCCGACCGCGACGAGGTCGTCGAGAGCCAAGGCGGTGACGGCGGCGACCACTGCGCCGAGAACGGCGGCGGGTGCCCGGTCGTCGAGCGCCCGCTCTTCGACGGCGAGGGTTCCGGCGCGGATGTCGGTGCCGACGGCGATCACGGCGTCGCCGGTGATCTTCACTCCGGCGAAGGTGCCCAGTCCGGGAGCGATATCGAGCGGCCGGGACGGGCGACCGACCGAGCCGTCGGCGACCTCTTCCCGCTCCACCAGGAGCCCGCTCTCCAGCAGGGGCTTCGCGAGCCGGGTCAGGCTGGCGGGCGACAGACCCAGACGCCGCGTCAGATCGCTGCGCGAAACCGGTCCATGGATGAGGACGGCGCGCGCCAGTGCGGCTTCGCTCTCGCTCATGACACCCCCACCGTCGGGACTCGGTTGGTTTCATCCTGGCATGAATCCTCCGCGCTCATGCCAGCACGTGCCGATCGGGAGGGCGAGCTAGGGGCCTCTTGACGTCGGAATAGTTTCTCGATAGAACTAATCCCATGCTCGAACCCGACGATGTCGTCCACCTCCGCCGCGGCGGCACCAGCCTCCTGCTCGACCTCGGCGACACCGTCCCCGCCATCGCGCACTGGGGCGAAGACCTCGGCGCTGCACCCGATGAGACCCTCCGCTCGCTCGCCGTCGCGTCGAGACTGCAGCGCGTCTCGGGCGGGCTCGACCAGACCGCGCGCCTCGGCGTGCTGACCACCGGGGCGTCCGGGTGGCTCGGCACCCCCTCGTTCGAGGGTCACCGCGACGGTCGTGACATCAGCGCCCTCTTCACCCTCGACCGCGTCGAGACCTCGGCACACGCCGCCGCGCTGGAGTTCACCGACGCGGAGATGCAGCTGAGCGCCCGAGTCGAACTGTCGGTGGGGGCCACCGGACTGGTTCGCACCCTCATCACGGTGCGCAACGACGGCGACACCGACTACACCGTGCAGGCCCTGCAGCCCACCCTCCCCCTGCCCTGGGATGCCACGGAGATCCTCGACACGACCGGACGGCACCTGCGCGAGCGCTCCGCCCAGCGCCACGAGCTCACGTTCGGCACGCACCTGCGCGAGTCCCGCCGCGGCCGGCCCGGTGCCGACGCGACGCTCCTGCTGGCCGCCGGCGTGCCCGGCTTCGGGTTCGAACGAGGCCGCGTCCACGGCATCCACCTCGCCTGGAGCGGGAACGCCCGCACCTTCGCGGAACGGACCCCCACCGGCGAGGCGTTCCTGGGCGCAGGTGAGCTGTACCTGCCCGGCGAGATCCGCCTCGCGCCCGGCGAGGAGATCGCCTCACCCGAGGTGCTCGGCTCGTGGGGCGACGGACTCGACGCCCTCGCCGCCCGCTTCCACGACGAGTGGCGCGCCCGCCCGCAGCACCCGCGCCGGCCGCGTCCGATCACGCTGAACACCTGGGAAGCCGTCTACTTCGACCACCGCCTGCCCAAGCTGATCGCTCTCGCCGACGCCGCCGCCGAGATCGGCGTCGAACGGTATGTCCTCGACGACGGCTGGTTCCGCCACCGCCGCGACGACACCGCCGGGCTCGGAGACTGGTACGTCGACGACACCGTCTGGCCTGAGGGCCTCCACCCGATAGCAGACCACGTCGTCGCGAAGGGGATGGAGTTCGGGCTCTGGTTCGAGCCCGAGATGGTCAACCCTGACAGCGACCTCGCCCGCTCGCACCCCGACTGGCTCCTCCACGGCCGCACCCAGCTCCCGCCGTCGGCACGTCAGCAGCAGGTGCTCAACCTCGCCCACCCCGAGGCGTACGCCTACATCCTCGAGGTGATCTCGGCGATCCTCGCCGAATACCCCATCTCGTACATCAAGTGGGACCACAACCGCGACCTCGTCGACGCCGCGTCCGGCCCCGGCGGCGCGGGCCAGGTCCACGCGCAGACCCTCGCCGTCTACCGCCTCATCGACGAGCTCAAGGCAGCCCACCCGGGACTCGAGATCGAGAGCTGCGCGTCGGGCGGCGCCCGTGTCGACCTCGGCATCCTGGGCCGCACCGACCGCATCTGGACCAGCGACTGCCTCGATCCCGTCGAGCGCCTCGAGAACCAGCGCTACACCGCGCTCGTCGTGCCGCCCGAGATGATGGGCATGCACCTCACAACCCCGCACGTGCACTCGACGGGTCGCACGGTCTCGCTCACCCTCAGCGGCGCCGTCGCGCTGTTCGGCCACTTCGGCATCGAGTGGGACGTGACGACGCTCTCCGACACGGATGCCGCCGTCGTCGGCGACTGGGTCGCCCTCGCCAAGCGCGTGCGCCCCCTCGTCGCAACGGGCCGCGTCGTGAACGTGGACGTGGCCGACCCCGGACTCGACGTGCGCGGCGTGGTCGCTGCGGACGCGGCATCCGCGTTCTTCACGATCGCGCAGACGCAGACCCTCATCTCGTCGCCGGCGGGACGGGTGCGGCTGCCGGGGCTCGACCCCGAGCGCACCTACCGCGTCCGCGTGGCGACGCCCGGAGGCATCGTGCAGACCCCTGCGCAGTCGCCGCTCGTGTGGGCGCATCACGACACCGTCCTCACCGGACGTCAGCTCGCCCTCGTCGGCGTCCGGCCGCCCGTGCAGAACCCGCAGCAAGCCACCGTCATCGAGATCACAGCCGCGTAGCCCGCGGCATCCGCGCAAGGAGGCGCTTCCCATGAGATCCAGACCCATCCGCACCGCCGTCGCGGGCATCGTCATCGCCGGGTTCGCCCTCGGCATGGGGGGCTGCTCCGCCGACGCCGGCTCCGGAAAGACCCGGCTCGACTTCTTCCAGTTCAAAGGCGAAGCGCTCGAGGACTTCAACGAGATCATCGCGGCGTTCGAAGCGGACAACCCCGACATCGACGTGGTGCAGAACCAGGTCGCCGATTCGGAGACCCTCATCCGCACCCTCCTCGTGAAGGACCGGACGCCGGACGTGATCACCCTGAACGCGAACGGCAACTTCGGCAAGCTGGCCGAGGCGGGCGTCTTCTACGACTTCACCGACGAGCCGGTGCTGGGCACCATCAATCCCGGCGTCCAGGACATTCTGGCCGACCTCGGCACCCACAACGGCGAGGTCAACAGCCTCGGCTACGTCAACAACGCGAACGGGATCATCTACAACCGCGCGATCTTCGAAGAGGAGGGCCTCGAGGTCCCCGAGACGTGGGACGAGCTCATCGCCCTCTGCGACACCCTCGTCGACCGCGGGATCACCCCCTTCGCGACGTCGCTCGCCGAGAACTGGACGGCCATGCCCTCGTGGAACGGCATCGGCGCCTACTACGCGCAGGACGGGTTCTTCGATGAGATGCGCGCCGAGGGTGACACCGTCGGCGAGGGTTCCGGCGCCTCGTTCGAGGCGGACTTCCCCGAAGCGATGCAGCGCCAGGCGCAGCTCTTCGAGTACTCGCAGGACGGATACCGCGGCGCGTCGTACGACGACAGCACGTCACTGTTCGCGAACGGCGAGGCGGCCATGATGCTCCAGGGCATCTGGGCGCTCAGCCCCGTGAAAGCGGTCAACCCCGACATCGACGCGGCGATCTTCCCCTACCCCGTCCCCGAAGACCCCACCGACCGGATGCTCGTCTCCGGCGTCGACGTCACGGTGACGATGGCCCGGGAGACCCCGCACAAAGAGGAAGCGCTCCGCTTCATCGAGTACCTCTTCCGTCCCGACGTGATCGAGGAGTTCGCGGCATCCCAGACCATGGTGCCCTCGGTGACCGAGGCCGAGCTCAGCGACGATCCCGCCCTGCAGTCGATCGCACCGTACTTCGACGACGCCAAGATCACCGGGTTCATCGACCACCAGGTCCCCACCGCCATCCCCCTCACCGGCGTCGTGCAGCAGTTCCTCTACGACGGCGACACCGACGGGGCCCTCGGCACCCTCGACAACGAGTGGCGCAAGGTCGCCGCCCGGACGATCACTCCGAAGCAGGAGGACTGAGATGGCCACCGTCACCACCGCCGACACCCGTCGCCCCGACGCCACCGCGGCCCCGCGGAAACGGTCGAAGCTCGCCCCCCGCGCCTACTACTGGTTCGTGTGGCCGGCCGTCCTCGCGTTCGCCGCGTTCCACACCGTGCCGGTGATCATCGGCGTCTTCTTCAGCTTCACCAACTACGCCGGCTACGGCACCTGGGACTTCGTGGGGATCGCGAACTACGCGAACATCTTCCGCGACGACCGCGTGCTGCAGGCCTACGGGTTCTCGTTCCTGTTCGCCATCGTCGCGACGGTGCTGACGAACGCGATCTCGCTCGCGATCGCGATGGGGCTCAACGCGAAGATCCGCGCACGCAACTTCTGGCGCGGCGTCTACTTCGTCCCGTACATCCTCGCCGTGCTCGTCGTCGGATACGTGTTCCAGTTCCTGTTCTCGAACTCGCTGCCGAAGATCCTCTCCGGCATCCCCCTGTTCGCCGACAACATCCTCACGAACCCCGACTGGGCGTGGACGGCGGTCGTCGTGCTCGCCGTCTGGCAGGCGTGCGCGTTCTCGATCATCATCTACCTCGCCGGTCTCCAGACCATCCCGGCGGACATCTATGAGGCGGCATCCATCGACGGGGCGACCCCCGCACGGCAGTTCCGCTCGATCACCTTCCCCCTCATCAGCGCCTTCTTCACCATCAACGTGGTGCTGAGCCTGAAGGGATTCCTGCAGGTGTTCGACCCGATCATCGCCCTGACCAACGGCGGACCGGGCACCTCGACCGAATCGGTCACGATGCTCATCTTCCGCGGCGGCTTCACCGGCGGCGAGTTCGCCTACCAGACGGCCAACGCGGTGATCTTCTTCATCGTGATCACGATCGTCTCGCTCCTCCAATTCCGGGTCCTTCAGCGCAGAGAGGCCGACTTCTGATGTCCAGCTCCACCACCACCCCCGTCGAGGCGGGGCCCGCCACCACCGCGGTCGTCGTCCCGCGCCGTCGCCTCCGCGGCGGCGACCCCTCCGACACCCGCCGCACGAACTGGTGGGCGACCGCGCTCATCGCGGTGTGCTCGCTCACCGTGATCATCCCGCTCTACCTCGCCGTCGCCGTCGCCCTGAAGACGCCTGCGCAACTGGCATCCGGCACCGGGTTCGAGCTCCCCTGGCCGATCAACTGGGAGAACTTCGCGGTCGCGTGGGAGCGCACGTCCTTCCCGCAGGCGCTCCTGAACACGGCGATCATCACCGTCGGCTCCGTCGTCTTCACGCTGTTCACGAGCTCGCTCGTCGCCTACGCGTTGGCGCGGAACCTGCACCGCCCGTTCTTCAAGGGCGTGTTCTACTACCTGCTCGCGGCGCTGTTCATTCCGTTCCCGATCATCATGCTGCCGCTCGTGAAGCAGACCTCGCTGCTGGGGCTGGACAACCCCGCCGGAATGATCGTGCTGTACACGATCTACGGGCTGAGCCTGAACATCTTCATCTACACCGCGTTCATCCGCTCGATCCCCATTGAGCTCGAGGAAGCGGCGCGCATGGATGGCGCCTCGACCTGGCGCGTCTTCCGGCAGATCGTGTTCCCGCTGCTCATGCCGATGAACGCGACGGTCGGCATCCTCACCTGCGTGTGGGCGTGGAACGACTTCATCATGCCGCTCGTCGTGCTGACCGAGCCGTCGGACCGCACGCTGTCGCTCGCGCAGTACGTGTTCCAGGGGCAGTACAACACCGACTACACCGTCGCGTTCGCCTCGTACCTCATGGCGATGGCGCCGCTCCTGATCGTCTACATCTTCTCCCAGCGCTGGGTGATCTCCGGCGTGATGCGGGGGTCGATCAAGTAGGGGCCTCGGCGCCCGTCGGGCGTCGAGGTCGGGGCGGGTGTCGCGGGTTCGCGGCATCCGCCCTGTTGGGCTTGGTGCGGGTTCAGGTGGCAGCTCGTGTCGCTTCGGGCGCGAGGAAGCGGCGTGTCCTGCCACCTGAAGCGGGCCGCCTCAGCGCGGCGCGCGCGCCTGGCTGCGCTCAAGGTGGCAGCTCTTGTCGCTTCGGGCGCGAGGAAGCGGCGTGTCCTGCCACCTGAAGCGGGGGCGCGTCAGGCGCCGGCGATGACGGCGACGACGGCCTCGCCGTAGGCCTCGCGCTTCTTGGCGCCGATGCCCGTGATGCCGTCGAGGTCTCCCACCGACCGCGGCCGGTGCTCGGCGAGCGCCCGCAGGGTCGCGTCGCCGAAGACGATGTACGCCGGCACCCCCTGCTCCTTGGCCTGGCCCGCGCGCCACGTGCGCAGCGCCTCGAACAGGTCGCGGTCGCCTTCGGGCACGGCATCCGAGCTGGACTGCCGCTTCGCGCGCGCGGAACCGCCGCCCGAGCGACCGAGCACGTCGCGCCGCAACGGCACCGCCTCTTCTCCGCGCAGCACGGCGGCGCCGCTCTCGCCGACGGCGAGCACCCCGTACTCGCCCTGTGCGACGAGGATGCCGCGCGCGAGGAGCTGCCGCACGACGGAACGCCAGTCCTGCTCGGAAAGGTCGTTCCCGATGCCGTAGGTCGAGAGCTTGTCGTGCCCCTGCTGGCGGATGCGCTCGGTCGAGCCGCCGCGGAGGATGTCGATGAGATGCCCCGCACCGAACGCCTGACCCCGCTCGCGCTGGAGGCGCACGATGGTCGACAGCAGCTTCTGCGCGGCGACCTGACCGTCCCACGTGTCGGGCTGGGTGAGGCACGTATCGCAGTTGCCGCACGCGTCGGAGGACTGCCCGAAGTAGTTCAGGAGGTTCTGACGACGGCACGCGACGGTCTCGCAGAGCGCGAGCATCGCATCGAGGTGCTGCCCCATGCGCATCTTGTAGGTGCGGTCGCCGGGCGACTGCTCGATGAGGCGTCGCTGCTGGACCACATCGCCCAGGCCGTACGCCATCCACGCCGTCGCGGGCTCGCCGTCGCGGCCCGCGCGACCGGTCTCCTGGTAGTAGCCCTCGACCGACTTCGGCAGGTCGATGTGGGCGACGAAGCGGACGTCGGGTTTGTCGATGCCCATGCCGAACGCGATCGTCGCGACCATCACGACGCCGTCCTCGCGGAGGAAGCGGGACTGGTGACGGGCACGCATGCCGGCGTCGAGACCCGCGTGGTACGGCAGCGCGTCGAGGCCCTGCGAGCGCAGGTACTCGGCGGTCTGCTCGACCGACTTGCGGCTGAGTGCGTAGACGATGCCGGCCGAGCCCTCGGGCTGGCTGCGCACGAACTGCACCAGCTGGCGCCGCACGTCGACCTTCGGCTCGATGCGGTACTGGATGTTCGGGCGATCGAAGCTCGCGACGAAGTGGCGGGCGTCGCCGAGGTGCAGCCGCTCGGTGAGCTCGGTGTGGGTCGCGCGGGTCGCGGTGGCGGTGAGCGCCATGCGCGGGACGCCCGGGAACCGCTCGCCGAGGTCGCCGAGCGCGAGGTAGTCGGGTCGGAAGTCGTGGCCCCACTGCGACACGCAGTGGGCCTCGTCGATCGCGATGACGCTGAGCTGCGCGCGCTGGAGCAGCGCGGTCGTGGCCGGCACCGAAAGCCGCTCCGGCGCGACGTAGATGAGGTCGAGCTCGCCGTCGAGGAGGGCCTGTTCGACACCCGCGCGCTCGGCAGGACTCTGCGTGGAGTTGAGGAAGGCGGCGCGCACACCGTTGGCGATGAGCGCGTCGACCTGGTCGTGCATGAGCGCGATCAGCGGCGAGATCACGAGGCCCGTGCCGGGACGCACGAGCGCCGGTACCTGGTAGGTGATCGACTTGCCGCCACCGGTGGGCATGAGCACGACTGCGTCGCCTCCGGCGATCACGTGCGAGACGATGTCGGCCTGGTCGCCGCGGAACGCGGGATAGCCGAACACGTCCGCGAGCACGGCGACCGGATCGTCGCCGACGTGGTCGCGCCGTTCGAGCCGCAGCACGGATGCCGGTGCCGCGGGCACCCGCGGAGGGGCGGTGCGGGCCGCGGCGCCTCGAGGGGCACCCGCGCCCTGGAACTGGTCTCTGCCGGATGCCGGCGACCCGGCATCCGGTGCAGAACGCGTCGCGCGCGCGACGGCGGCACCGTAATCGTCGTACCGCGGATCGGGCGGGGGCGGCGCGTCGAAGTCTTCGGGCGGGACGAGGTCGTCGGGATCCCACGAGAGATCGGCGTAGGGGTCACCGTTCCAGCCGCCGTCACTCACCCGATCCACGATAGCCGCGGGCGCCGACACCCGCCGCGGTCAGCGGACCATGCGGAGGTCGGTGATGGCGGGCGCGCCGGGGTCGAGCTGTTCCACGCCGTCGAAGGCGAAGCCGTTGCGCCGGTAGAACGCGATCGCGCGGGGGTTCTGCTTCGCGACCCACAGGAGGGCCGGAGCATCACCGAGAACGGCCTCGAGCAGGGCTTGCCCGGCACCGGTCCCGTGGGCGGATGCCGCGACGTAGATGAAGTACAGCTGGCGGTCACGCGGGGGGTCGTCGCCCTGCGGTGGCCCGGACATCGCGAGACCGACGAGCACGCCGTCCACCTCCGCGAGCCGCACCGTGAGGTCCTCGCGCGCGTCTCCGGTGAGGCGCGCCCACATCTCGTGCCGGCCCCGAATGAAGGCCTCGTCGAAGTACCCCTCCGGCAGGAGATGGGTGTACGTCTCGCGCCAGGTCTGCACGTGCAGGTCGGCGAGCGCCGTGGCATCCGCAGAAGACGGCGTGCGGATCGTCAGGGCCATGCCCCGAGCCTCACATGTCGGCGCGCTTCAGCGCCACTCAGCCCAGTGCGGACGCGATGTCGGTGTGCGCGAAGCCGTCGCCGACGTAGAGGAGCGGCTCGCGTCTCTCGGCCGCGAGAGCGTATGAGATGCAGTCGCCGAAGTTGAGCTTGGCGGGATGACCCGAGCCTCGACCGAAGTCTCGGAAGGCCCGTCGCGCGGTACGCACCTGCTCGTCGGTGACCGACACCACCTCGGGGTCTGTCGGAGCTCGGCTGTACGCTCCAGATACTCGGGTTCAAGGAGGTCCAGATGCTCAGCCCACAGGAAGAAGCCTGGCTCGATCAGGAGGACGCGCACACCGCCGAGATCATCCGGCAGCATGGCGTCTACATTCAGTCCGTCGGCGGCGACCCTTCAACGAAGGAGGCGCCATTCGCGTACACCGTCGGACTCTTCGGCACCCACCATCCGGAGCTCGCGATCGTCGGCCTCAGCACTGGCAACGCCGGTGCCGTGCTGAACGATGTCGCCGCCCGCGTCCGCGCGGGTGAGGTTCTCGTTGCGGGAATGGTGCTCGGCTTCGGGACCGACTGGCCGCACCGCGTCCTCGTCGAGGACGTACCGAACCCCGGGGAGATCGCGTTCGCGGCGAACCGCTATTACCAGCGCCCGAACGAGGCCTCCGTCCCGCTGCTGCAACTCACCTACGACGACCGAGATGGCCGGTTCCCCACCGACGACGGCTACAGCAACCCAGACTGGGTGCAGCCGCGACCCGGCGACTGGCGGGGCTGAGAGCTCAGCACCACTTCGCCGCGAGGGTGCGGACGACGTTGGCGTTGCGATTCGTGGCGACGCCGAGCAGGTTCGCGGCGGCGAGGGGGTCGATCTGGCCGTCCTGATAGCCGGGGCGCAGCAGCGCGTGCGCGGCCCGCCCGCGCACGATCATGCGACCGCGTTCGTCGGCACGCGCTTCGACCTCCGCGACACGGTCGGCGTCGAGCGGCTCCTTGAGGAGGTACACGTAGTGGCGCGCGAGGCCCGGATGCTCGTCATCGAGCCGGGCGGTGTCGGCTGCGACCTGCACGAACTCGGCTGCCGAGAAGGCGATCGTCGGCACCTCGAACCCGCGGTCGCGCGCGAAGGCCCGTTCGAGCGCCACCTCGATCTTCGGCCGCGAGCGCATGCGCGTGCCGAAGCGGACGTTCCCGGTGTTCAGGTGCGTCTCGATCTCGTCGAAGCCGATCTCGCCGACGACCCGATGGATGTCGGCTTTCGGGAAGACGCGCTTGGGCCCCAGGTTGATCGCCCGGAGGAACGCGAGGTGCACCGCCATCAGGCGGACCGGGTGACGACGGGCATGCGGTGAAGGCTAGCCCAGCCGCACGACCTCCGACACCCTCACGACGGCGATGCCCTCTTCCACGGATGCCGCGAGGTCGACCTCCGCCCGGATGCGCCAGTCGTGGTCGCCGGCCGGGTCGTCGATGATCTGCTCGACGCGCCAGACGCCGGTCTCCGACTCGTCGATGACGCAGAGCGACGGCGAGCGCGCCGGCCCACCGGTGAGGATCTCGTCGTGGTCGTCGTAGTACGCGTCGAGCGCGGCCGGCCAGTCGACGGCGGGGTCGAGCGCCTCGAGCGCATCGTCGTCCTGCAGCGCCGCGAGCTGCACCCGGCGGAACAGCTCGTTGCGCACCAGCACGACGAAGGCGCGGCGATTCGTGAGGATCGACGGGGGCGCGGGCGGGACGATCGCGGCATCCGGCTCATCCGTCGGGTTCACAAGCGCCTGCCACTCATCGACAAGGCTGGAGTCGACCTGGCGGACCAGCTCGCCGAGCCACTCGATGAGGTCGAGCAGGTCGTCGGTGCGGGCCTCGGCGGGCACCGTCTGCCGGATCGCACGGTACGCGTCGGACAGGTACCGCAGCACGAGCCCTTCACTCCGGCCGAGCTCGTAGAACGACACGAACTCGCCGAACGTCATCGCCCGCTCGAACATGTCGCGCACCACCGACTTCGGCGACAGCTCGAAGTCGCGCACCCACGGCTGACTCGACGCGAACGTCTCGTACGCCTGCGCGAGCAGCTCGTCGAGCGGTTTCGGCCACGTGACCTCTTCGAGCAGCGCCATCCGCTCGTCGTACTCGACGCCGTCGCGCTTCATCGCCGCGACCGCCTCGCCCCGCGCCTTGTACTGCTGCTGCGCGAGGATCGCCCGCGGGTCGTCGAGCGTCGACTCGATGACGCTGACGACGTCGAGCGCGTAGTGCGAGGTTCCGGTCTCGGCGTCGTCGGGCGAGAGCAGGTCGATCGCGGCGAGCGCGAACGGCGACAGCGGCTGATTCAACGCGAAGTTCGGCTGCAAGTCGACGGTGAGGTGGATGCCGGTGGCATCCGCCACCACGATCTCGGCGACCACCAGGGTGCGGAACAGCGCGATCGCGCGCCGCGCCAGCTCGTACTGCCGCGCGCGGGGCTCGTGGTTGTCGAAGACCAGCGAGCGGACGTTCGCGAAGACGTCGCCGCCGCGTCCGATCACGTTGATGAGCATCGCCGCCGTGGGCTGCAGCTGAGGCGACAGCGGTTCGGGCTCAGCCGCGACGAGCCGCTCGAACGAGCCCTCACCCCAGTTCACGACGCCCGTCGGCGCCTTCTTTCGGACGATCTTCTTCCGCTTCGCGGCGTCGTCGCCGGCCTTGGCGAGGGCGACCGCGTTCTCGATCTCCCACTCGGGCGCCATCACGACGACGCTGCCGTGCGTGTCGAATCCGGCGCGGCCCGCGCGACCGGCGATCTGATGGAACTCGCGCGCCGACACCTGCCGCATCTTCGTGCCGTCGTACTTCGACAGCGCGGTGATCAGCACCGTGCGGATCGGGACGTTGATGCCGACGCCCAGGGTGTCGGTGCCGCAGATGACGCGGAGGAGGCCGCGCTGCGCGAGCGTCTCGACGAGCCGGCGGTAACGCGGCAGCATCCCGGCGTGATGGACGCCGATACCCGCGCGCACGAGTCGGGAGAGGGTCTTGCCGAAGCCGGTCGTGAAGCGGAACCCGCCGACCGCCGCGGCGATCTCGTCGCGCTGCTCGCGCGTGGTGATCTTCACACTCGACAGCGCCTGTGCGCGCTCGAGGGCGGCGGCCTGCGAGAAGTGGACGATGTAGACCGGTGCTTCGCCGTTCTCGAGCAGCCCCTCCAGCACTTCGTGCACCGGCCGGCGCGCGTACGAGAAGTCGAGCGGAACGGGACGCTCCGCTCCGGCGACGAGCGACACCGGCCGCCCCGTGCGCCGCTCGAGATCGGCCGAGATCGCCGACACGTCGCCGAGCGTGGCCGACATCAGCAGGAACTGCGCCTTCGGCAGCATGAGCAGCGGCACCTGCCACGCCCAGCCGCGATCGGGATCGCCGTAGTAGTGGAACTCGTCCATCACGACCTGGTCGACCGCCGCGTCCTGCCCGAGACGGAGCGCCGTGTTCGCGAGGATCTCGGCGGTGCAGCAGATGATCGGGGCGTCGGGGTTCACCGACGAATCGCCGGTCACCATGCCCACGGCATCCGGCCCGAAGATGTCGACGAGGGCGAAGAACTTCTCGCTCACGAGGGCCTTGATCGGCGCCGTGTAGTACGTGCGCCCGCCGCGGGCGAGGGATGCCGCGTGCGCCGCGACCGCGACGAGCGACTTGCCCGTGCCGGTCGGCGTGGCGAGGATCACGTGCGAGCCCGAGACGAGTTCGATGATCGCCTCGTCCTGCGCGGGGTAGAGCTCGATGCCCCGGCCGGTGCTCCACTCGAGGAACGCCTCGTAGACGGCATCCGGTGTCGACCCCGCCGGGATCCGGTCCCTCAGCGTGACGGTCATCCCTCGAGTCTGCCTCATGCGGGCCCCTGCCCGAGTCTCGCCGGGGCGGGGGCGAGCGACGGCTCAGCCCCGTTCGGGGGTGTGGAGCCGGGCGAGGTAGGGGCCGGTGCGGGTGGGTGGGCCGGAGCGGTCGGTCAGCGAGACGAGCACGGTGACGGCCGTGGCGAGCGGGATCGTCCAGGCCGCGGGCTGCTCGAGCAGGGGTGCGGCGGCGCCGACGCCGCCGACGGCAGCGTGCACGAGCAGGGCGAGTCCGCACGAGACCGCGCCGGTGACCATGCCGGTCACCGCTCCGCGGGCGGTGAGTCGCCGCCACCACACCGCGAGCAGGAGCACGGGCGACAGGCTCGACGCGGCGAAGAGGAAGACCAGGCCGACGGATGCCACGAGCCCGGCCGGCACGGTCAGGAGCGCGATCCCGAGGGGCACCGCCGCACACACGAGCGCCGACACCCGGAACGAGCGCACTGATCCGGAGAAGACGTCCTGGCTGATGACCCCCGCCAGCGACACCGTCAGGCCGGCCGACGTCGCGAGGAACGCGGCGAACGCGCCGGCGACGACGAGCGCGGTGAGGACCTCGCCGACGAGTCCGGGGAAGACGCGCGCGGGCAGGACGAGGGCGACGGTGTCGGCGACACCCGGGGAGGCGAGGTCGGGCGCCACCACGCGGGCGAGCAGTCCGATCACGCTCGAGACGGCGTAGAAGGCGCTCACCATGACGATGACGAGAACGGTCGTCCGCCGCGCCGAGCCCCCGGTCGGGCTCGTGTAGAACCGCACGAGCACGTGCGGCAGCCCCATCGTGCCGAGCAGCAGGGCCAGCAGCAGCGATCCCGACGAATAGGCGTCGATCGCAGACGGCCCGGCCTCGGCGGGGAACACGACCGCCGGGTCGATCTCCTGCGCGCCGCCGTTCACGGCGAACACGATGAGGATGGCGGGCACCAGCAGCGCGGTGAGCTTCAGCCAGTACTGGAACGCCTGCACATACGTGATCGCGCGCATGCCTCCCGCCGCAGCCGCGGCGGCGACCAGCACCGCCACGAGCACGGCCCCCACCCACGGCGGGATGTCGGCGACCACCTGCAGCGTGATGCCCGCACCGTGCAGCTGCGGCACGATGTACAGCCACCCGATGAGCAGGCACGCCGCGCTCGTGATGCGCCGCGCTCGACGGGATTCGAGCCGCGCCTCGATGAAGTCGGGGATCGTGTACGCCCCGCTCCGCCGCAACGGCGCGGCGATGAACAGGAGCACGAGGAGGTAGCCGGCGGCGTACCCGATCGGAAACCAGAACCCCTCCGACCCGCCCAGCAGCACGAGCCCCGACAGCCCGAGGAACGTTCCGGCCGAGAGGTACTCGCCGCTGATGGCGGAGGCGTTCCACAGCGGACGGACGGTGCGGGATGCCACGAAGAAGTCGCTCGTGGTGCGCGAGACCCTCAGCCCGTAGATCCCGATGAGGGCGGTCGCGACGATGACGAAGGCGACGGCGACGAGGTCGAGGAGAACGTTATTCACTCCTGCTCCCGCAACGCCCGGTAGCGGCGCTCGTTGCGGGCTGCGCCGTGCAGATAGAGGAGCGCGAAGCCGGCGATGACCGGGTACAGCCCGAACGCGTGCAGCAGCCACGACACCGGGACCCCGAGGATCACGATGTCATCGAGCTCGGGAACGAGGGTGATGAGCGAGACCATCGCGAGCATGACGGTGAGGAATCCGAGCAGGATGCCGAGCGCCAACCGCAGCTGCGATCTCTGCAGGCCCCGCGCGTACACGGCGTCGACGTCGTCGACCGGTGCCCCGGGCAGCGCGATCCCCCGCGTCGGTGCACCCGGGCGTGAGGTGCCCGCCGTGACCCGCACCCGTTCGGGGGCGCCCGCCGCCTCGTCCGGCCCCGCGGTCACGGCCCGCTCCGGCGGGTGAGGCTCTCGCGCACGGACGGCAGCAGTCGCCGGCTCACCGGCAGCGCGATCTCGCCGACCCACACGGCAGGGTCCGCTCCGCCGAGGCGGATCTCGGTGACGGATGCCACGTGCACGAGGTACGACCGGTGCACGCGTACGAAGCCGGCGTCCGCCCAGCGGGTCTCGAGCTCCGAGATGGGGATCCGCACGAGACTGCCCGCGGCATCGGCATCCGTGTGGAGCCGTGTGTAATCGCCCTCGGCGCGCACCCATTTCACGTCGCTGCGGTGCACGAACCGCACGCTCGCGCCGACCGTCACCGGCAGCACCTCGTCGGCGTCGGCAGGGCGCTCGAGCTCGACCACCCGGTCGACGGCCCGGCGGAGCCGCTCGACGCGGACCGGTTTCAGCAGGTAGTCCAGCGCGCGCAGCTCGAAGGCGTCGACCGCGTGGGCGTCGTCGGCGGTCACGAACACGATCGCGGGCGGATTGGCGAGGCCCCGCAGCGCGGCGGCGAGCTCGAGTCCCGACAGGCCGGGCATGTGGATGTCGAGGAACGCGGCATCCACCGCCCGCTCGCTGAGCAGCCGGACCGCCTCCGCTCCTGATGACGCGGTGAGCACGAGGCCCACCCGCTCGTCTGCTCCCAGAAGGTGGGCGAGCTCGTCGAGTGCGGGACGCTCGTCGTCGGCGACGAGGACATCGATCATGGCTTCACCTCACCGGTCTGAATCGTGGTGGGGCTGCGACTTCGGGATTCGCATCCGCACCAGGGTACCCGCGCCCACATTCGTCTCCACGACCAGTCCCCCGTCGGGTCCGTACAGCTGGCGCAGGCGGGTGTCGACGTTCTGCAACCCGACGTGCGCGCCGTCGGAGACCCGGGTCAGCAGCGCGTGGAGCTCCTCGGGGTCGATCCCGACGCCGTCGTCTTCGACCGTGATCTCGGTGTGGGTCGCGGCATCCATCGAGGCGATCAGGATCGTCCCGCCGCGCTCCCCCGGCTCGAGACCGTGGCGGACGGCGTTCTCGACGAGCGGCTGCACCGACAGGAACGGGATCACGGTGGCGAGGGTCTCGGGCGAGATCCGCAGCGTCACGGTGAGGCGGTCGCCGAACCGGGCCCGCTCGAGTTCGAGGTAGGAGTGGATGCTGCGCAGCTCCTCGGCCAGGGTGGTGAACTCCCCCTGCCGGCGGAACGAGTAACGGGTGAAGTCGGCGAACTCCAGCACCAGCTCCCGGGCGCGAGGCGGGTCGGTGGAGATGAACGAGGCGATCGCCGTCAGCGCGTTGTAGATGAAGTGCGGCGAGATCTGCGCGCGGAGCGAGCGGAGTTCGGCCTCGGCGAGCGCTGTGCGCGAGGCGTCGAGCTCACCGATGGTCGCCTGTGCCGCGCACCAGTCCGCAAGCTCCCCCGTCGCCCGCACGAGCGCCGCGCGCACCGGCGCGGCGAACGCGACCAGCACTCCGGCGATCTCGTCGTCGACGCGGATCGGAGCGCCCACCGCCTCGAGGTCGTCACCGCCGTCGGGTCGGGGGAAGACGCGGCGACGGCCGGTGCCGCGGACCTGCGCCGCGATGCGGCGGGCCGCGGCATCCAACCCGTCGGTCTGTCCGTCGCGCGCGACGACGACGTCACCCACGACGAGCACGACGGCGCGGCTGCCGAGCACGGCCCGGAGGTGCTTCGCGCTGCGGCCGGCGTCGGCGCCGGCGAGACCGCCCCGCAGGTGCGGAGCCGCGAGGCTCGCCTGATGAAGGGCGCGGTAGGTGGCTTCCTCGGCCTCGCTGCCCAGTCCCGAGGCGCCGCGCGCGAACCTGCGGGCGAGGATCAGCAGCAGCGTCAGCACGATGCCGCCGACCCCGCCGAGCAGGGCGGCGAGGACGACGGCATCGGTCATGCGATGAGCCTAGAGCGGAGAGTCAGCAGCAGCGGGCTCCGGGGTTGCGATCCTGGTCGTCCATCTTCTGGCGCCAGAACTGTCGTTCGGTCATCGGCTCTTCGTTCGGGTGCACACGCCGGTGGTGGGCGACGTAGGTGCCATAGGCGCTGTCGCCCATGAGGTTCGTCATGTACCAGCGGACACCGCGGCCCGCCTGGACCACGAGTGCCCACCCCCGCGCGCACAACTCTTCAAACCCTGTGCGGTTCGGCTCGGTTCGGGCCGGTACGGCACCGATCGTCGACGTTCTCGAGGAGTTGTGCACGGCGGCCATGGGTGTTCCTCCGGTCAGTGCCGGTTCGCCGCGCGCTCGTCGGCGAGGATCGGCTCCCACTCCTTCTCGAGCGCACGCTCGGAGGAGGTCGTCACGAACCCGGCGGGGGCGAAGCGACGCGAAGGAGTCGGCTCGTCCTCGTTGTTGTCGCCGCCGCCGCGTCGGATCGCGGCGATGGTGACGAGGACGGATGCCACGATCACGACGATCGCGAGCACCACGAACACGATCGACAGGGTGCCCTGCACGAAGGTGTTGCGGATGACGGCGCCCATGACCTCGGGAGTCCCGAGCGTCGTGTCGCCGGATGCCAGCGCGTCGCGGTACTTGATGTGGTTCGCCCAGTAGCCGATGGCCGGGTTCGGGGAGAAGATCTTGTACCCCGAGGCCGTGATGGTCACCACTGCGGCGAATGCGAGGGGCAGCCCGATGATCCACAGCCACTTCACGTAGCTGCGGCCTCGCTTGGCCACGATCGCGAGGACCACGGCGAGCGCGATCGCGGCGAGCAGTTGGTTGGCGATGCCGAACAGCGGGAAGAACGTGTTGATGCCGCCGAGCGGGTCGGTCACGCCGAGGATGAGGATCGCTCCCCAGCCGGCGACCATGATCGCTGTCGTGATCCAGACGCCAGGACGCCACGAGACGTCACGGAACTTGGGGACCCACGCACCGATCGAGTCCTGCAGCATGAAGCGCGCGACACGGGTGCCGGCGTCGACGGCGGTGAGGATGAACAGCGCCTCGAACATGATCGCGAAGTGGTACCAGAACGCCATCATCGCGGGGCCGCCGAGGGCCTGCTGCATGATGTGCGCGAGACCCAGTGCCAGGGTCGGGGCGCCACCGGTACGCGAGACGATCGACTCCTCGCCGACCGCGGCCGCGGTGCTCGTCAGCATCTCGGGCGTGAGGTTGACCCCGGTGATGCCGAGCGAGTTCACGAAGGCGACGGCACCCTCCACGGTGCCCTGCGTGGCGGCGGCCGACGCGTTCATCGCGTAGTAGATGCCCTGGTCGATCGAGATCGCGGCGACGAGGGCCATGATCGCGACGAACGACTCCATGATCATGCCGCCGTACCCGATGAAGCGCGTCTGGCGCTCCTTCTCGACGAGCTTCGGGGTCGTGCCCGACGAGATCAGCGCGTGGAACCCGGAGAGGGCACCGCAGGCGATGGTGACGAACAGGAAGGGGAAGAGCGGCCCGGCGAACACGGGCCCGGTGCCCTCGAGTGCGAAGTCGGTCACCGCCGGCACCGTGATCTCGGGACGGACGAGCACGATCGCGCCGGCGAGCATGACGATGACGCCGATCTTCATGAAGGTCGACAGGTAGTCACGCGGAGCGAGCAGCAGCCAGACGGGGAGGATCGCGGCGATGAAGCCGTAGATGATGATGCCCCACGC
Organism: Microbacterium marinum; assembly: GCF_014204835.1. Lineage (NCBI taxonomy): Bacteria > Bacillati > Actinomycetota > Actinomycetes > Micrococcales > Microbacteriaceae > Microbacterium > Microbacterium marinum. The sequence continues at coordinate 114,015 of NZ_JACHMD010000001.1, forward strand.
GATGACCGTCCGGTCGAGGTGCAGGTACTCCTGACCCCAGGCCGTCTCGGCGACCCAGCCGCCGGCAACGATCGCGCCGATCAGCAGGATGAAGCCGATGATCGAGACCTCGGTGACCTTGCCGGGACGGAAGTACCGCAGGTACAGACCCATGAAGAGGGCGATCGGGATGGTCATCGAGACCGAGAAGATGCCCCACGGGCTCTCGCCGAGGGCGTTGACGACGACGAGCGCGAGGATCGCCACGATGATCAGCATGATCAGCAGAGATGCCACGATCGCGGCGGTGCCGCCGATCTTGCCGAGCTCCTGGCGGGCCATCTGGCCGATCGTGCGTCCGCCGCGGCGCATCGAGAAGAACAGCACGGTGTAGTCCTGCACCGCGCCGGCGAGCACGACGCCGACGATGATCCAGATCGTGCCGGGGAGGAAGCCCATCTGCGCGGCGAGCACGGGACCCACGAGCGGACCGGCGCCGGCGATGGCGGCGAAGTGGTGGCCGTAGAGGACGCGGCGGTCGGTGGGGACGTAGTCCTTGCCGTCCGACTTGACCTCGGCGGGCGTCGCGCGCCGGTCATCGGGCCGCAGAAGGTGCTTCTCGATGACCTTGGAGTAGAAGCGGTAGCCGATCAGGTAGGTCGCGACGGCCGCGAACACGAACCAGATGGCATTGACGGTCTCGCCGCGGACGATGGCGAGCATCGTCCAGCCGAGCCCGCCGAGCAGCGCGATGGCCGTCCAGATGACGATCTTCAGCGGGGTCCAGCGACCGTCCTTGGTCTTCTGTTCCTCGGTGAGGGCGACAGGGGGAAGCGACGGATCCGGTCGGACTCCGGCATCCGGGTCGAGCGTGGTGTCCTTGCCACGGCGCGACGGTGCAGACATGGTGACTCCTTCAAGCGCGTCTTTGCGTGCGCCTCAGGTTAGGAAGACGGATGCCGCCGCGGCGGCAACGCGGAGGACCCGATGCGCTGAACGGCGGCGGTCCTGCGACGAACGGCATCCCGTCGGGCCGCATGGGCGGTCCTGGCCGCTGGCGTGTCCGCGTCGAAGACGCCTAGGTTGGAGGCACGCCACGAGGGAGGGTTACCGTGACCGAGCCGAGCATCCACGTCACCCGAAACGACGCCCGAGGGCGGTACGAGATCTCCGTCGACGGGACCGTCGCGGGGTTCACCCTCATCCGCGACGACGACGCGGGACGCGTCGTGTTGCCGCACACCGAGATCGATCCGGCTTTCAGCGGCCGCGGCCTCGGCGGAACGCTCGTCGCGCACACCCTCGCCGATCTGGCGGCGCGAGGGGACACCGTGGTGCCGGTGTGCCCGTTCGTCGTGAAGTACCTCCGCGAGAACGAGGTCCCGGGGCTGGACGTGTCCTGGCGTCCGGCCGCTGACGACGGCAACGACGCCACGGACCGCCCGTGACCCGGCTCGACGTCGACCCGACGGAGACCTCCGAGGCGCCGCCCGCCTGCGACGGGCCGCGGAGCCTCCTGCTCGAGGCTCGTGAGGTGCCGCTCGGCGGCGTCCGCGGGATGACCGTCCACCGCAGCCTGCCGCAGCGGGAGCTGCCGATGGTGGGCGCCTGGTGCTTCCTCGACCGGTTCGGCCCGCAGGTGACGACGATGCGCGTCGAGCCGCACCCACACATCGGCCTGCAGACGGTGACCTGGCCGTTCACCGGCGAGACCCGCCACCGCGACGCGTTGGGCTCCGACGTCGTCATCAAGCGGGGGCAGCTCAACATCATGACCAGCGGCGCGGGCATCTCCCACTCCGAGTACTCCGTCGGCGACGGCCCCGTTGCCACCGATGCGCTCCAGCTGTGGGTCGCGCTGCCGGAGTCCCGTCGCCACGGCGCGCGCGACTTCGAGCGGCACGTCGACCTGCCGGTTCTCGAGCTGGACGACGGCGCGGCGGCGATGGTCGTGGTCGGCGAGCTCGCCGGCATCCGCTCCCCCGCCACCATGTACACGCCCATCGTCGGTGCCGAGGTCTTCCTCCCCGCAGGTTCGCGCGTGCGTCTGCCACTCGAGCCGGCGTGGGAGTACGCCGTCGTCGGCGTGGACGGAGCCCCGCTCGTCCACGCGTCGGATGCCCCGACGCCGGTGGGCGAGAACGCTTTGCTCTACCTCGGTCTCGGCCGGGACGATGTCGAGATCGAGACCGAGACGGATGCCACGGTGTTCCTCCTCGGCGGCGAGCCGTTCGAGAGCGACATCGTCATGTGGTGGAACTTCGTCGGCCGCGATCACGACGAGATCGTGGCGGCGCGCGAGGCGTGGGAGGCGGGCACGGAGCGGTTCGGCCACGTCGTGACCCACGGCGACGAGCGCATCCCGGCGCCGCCGATGCCGACCGTCCGCCTCACTCAGCGACGACGGCGGAGCTGACGGGGGCGTCGACCGGCGACCGGCCCGCGGGTGCCGGATCGAACAGTCGGCGCGGATGCCCCGAGCTGCCGGTGACCCGGGTCGACCGCGCGCGGGGCGTCGTCTCCGAGCCGGCGCCGGGCTCGGGCTTCACCTCGGTCGCCTCGGGCAGGAACGCCTCGCGGACGATGCGCCGCGGGTCGTACTGCCGCGGGTCGAGGGAGCGCCAGTTGTCGGCGGTGAGACCGACCTCGCTCTCGGCGCGTGCCCGCGCGGCATCCACGATGCTGCGGAGCGCACGGATCAGCTCGCCGAGACGCTGTGCGAGCGCCGGAAGCCGGCTCGGGCCGATGATCATCGCCGCCAGGAACGCCACGAGCACGAGCTTCTCGGCGCTGAGCCCGAACATCAGGCGACCGTCCTTCGTCGGTCATGCAGCCAGGCGATCGCGATGGCGGCGCCGAACAGCGCCGACATCGGGACCGCGACGAGGAACATCGACAGCGCGTCGGCTGCCGGGGTCACGAGCGCGCTGAACACGACGATCGCGACGACGATGTACCGCCATCCGCGCAGAAGGGTCGCGGCGGGCAGCATGCCGAGCAGGTTCAGCATCACGAGGACGACCGGCAGCACGAAGGCGACACCGGTCGCGAGCACGATCTTCATCACGAAGTCGAGGTAGGTCGCCGCCTGCAGGATCGTGCTGTCCTCGGTGGCGGCGAACCCGGTGAGCAGTTCGACCATGTGCGGGAAGAGCACGAACCCGGTCGCGCACCCGGCGGCGAACAGCGGCAGCGCGGCCGCGAAGAAGCCGAGCGTGTACCGCCGCTCCCGGCGGGTGAGCCCCGGCGTGAGGAAGGCGAGCAGCTCGTAGAGCCAGACCGGGCTCGACAGGGCGATGCCCGCGAACAGCGCGACCTTCATACGCAGATCGAACGCGCCCGTGACGCTGTCGTAGTTGAGGCTCGCATCGCGCGTCTGCGCGACCGCCTCGATCGGCGCGCGCAGCACGTCCATGATCGGGTCGGCGAACACGAAACCGAGAACGGCCGCGACCGCCAGCGCCAGACCGGCACGGATGCCGCGGGTGCGGGCTTCGCGCAGGTGCGCGGCCCACGGCATGCGCGGCATCCGGTCGGTCTCGGACGGCGCGGCGATCGCGGCGGTCACGGCGTCGAGGGGGTCGGCGGGACGGACGCCGCGACGGGCACGGCGGGTGCGACGGGGACGGCGGGTGCGACGGGGACGGCGGGTGCGACGGGCACGGCGGTCGTCGGCGGCACCGGGTCGTCGGACGCGGCGTCAGTGCTCTCCTGCTTCAGGATGCGCACGGACTGGCCCACGCTCCGGGCGAGGGCGGGAAGCTTCGCGGCGCCGAAGATGAGGAGGACGATGGCGAGCACGATCAGGGCGTGCCAGCCGGTGAGGTTCTGCAGCATGATGGGCTTCTTTCGGGTTCAGGGGCGGCCGCCGGGCGCGGACCCGCCGGAGGGCTCGGTGGTGGTGTCGACGCGGACGACGAGCGACGCGACATAACCGGTGTCGAGGTCACCCGACACGGTGGCGAGCTGGAGTTCGCCGCCGTCTTCCCCGAAGACGTTGTCGCTGTCGAGGCTGATCTGCGAGAGGTTCTGCGACGAGCCGTCGTACGCCGGCAGTGCGTAGATGCCCGCGAGGATGTCTTCGGGGACGGCGAGCTGCGAGGTCGCGATGGCGTTCGTCGAGTCGGTGATCGCATCGACATCGGGGTAGACCTCGAAGTGGATGTGCGGCCATCGGCCGGCATAGCAGCCGGGAACGATCGAGGTGAAGGTCACCTGCCCGTTCGCGTCGGCGACCTGCACACCGCGCAGCCAGGTGTTGTCCTCGACGCCGGAGGAGTACATCGAGTACCGGCCCTCGGCGTCGCAGTGCCAGGCGTAGACGGCGACGTTCTCGAACGGCGCGTCGCCGTTCGCCATGTCGGTGACGGTGAGGGTGAAGGTCAGTGCGACGCCGTCGACCGCCGTCGTCCCTCCGATGTCGGTGCGGATGTCGGCGCGCACGATGCCGCTCTCCTCGAGCACATCGGGTCCGTTCGATCCGTCGCCCGGGTAGGGACCCGCGGTCTCGTCGGGGATCTCGCCGGAGGGAAGCGTCACGGCCGTGGCCGTCGGCGTCGGCGTCGCCGTGGCGGAGGCGCTCGGCGAGCTCGACGCGGTGGCGGTCGCCGTGGGCGTCGCACTCGAGGTGGGCGCGCAGGCGGCGAGCACCATCGTCCCGGCGCCGACCCCCACGAGTCCGAGCACACCGCGGCGGCTGACGAGCGTGCGCAGGTCGAAGCCGGCGCCCTGGTCGACGACCTCGTCGTCGGGTCGGGCGAGCAGCCGGCCTTCGTAGGCGGGGCCGTCGGGGGTCTGGGTGGGTTCGGGGATGCGGCTCATGTCGTCGTCTCCTGCGTCGTGGTTCGGTGGCTGATCCTCAGCCTGACCGACGGCATGATCCGGATCCTCTGCGGCATCCATGCGTTTCCTATGACGGATGCCGACCCTTTTGCACGGCCCGCCCCGATCCCGGCGTTCCGCGCGCCGATACGCTGGAAACGTGGCCCGGACCCTCTCGACGCGTGTGCTCCTCGTCTGCGCCGCGATCGGTGTCGCGACGGGAATCCTCGGCGGGATCGCGGGCCTGCTGACGCCCGTCGTCCTCGTCGCCGCGCCGTTCGCCTACGGGCTCGTCCTCGGCTCGCACGTCCTGCCCGGGATCATCGCGCAGCAGGTCTTCCGGCTGCCGCTGGTCGCGCTCACGACCCACCTGCTCGCCGCTCTCGTCGCCACCGCCGCCAACCCGGCCTGGATCGGTCGCTTCATCGGGACCGCCCTCCTGTTCGGCGCGATCCAGGAGGGCATAGCCGCGCTGACCCGGTACCGCGCGTGGGGCGCGTGGCGGTTCCTGCTCTCCGGCGCGATCGTGGGCGTCGTGGTCGCCGTCGTCGTCTTCTTCGTCGCCGACCTGGCGACGCTGCCCCCGTGGGCGCAGATCACCTATCTCGCCATCTCGGTGCTCGGCCCCGTCGCCTGGACGGCGGCAGGGCTCGCCGTCGGTGAGCAGCTGCGCCGCGCCGGCGTCGCCCGCCGGCTCTGACCCACGGTTGGCCCTCAAGTTAGGGCAGGCTAACCTGGAGGGACAGCTCCCCTCGGTTTGGACCCTCCGTGACCTCTGCCGCTCCCGGCAACGCCGCGGCCGAGGCGCCGCGCGACCGCCCGACGCCCCCGCCGCTGCTGCGCGTGCGCGACCTCGCGGTCACACACGAGGGCGAAGACGCCGCGACCCCGGCATCTGTGACCTTCGAGGTCGCACCAGGGGAGGTCGTCCTCGTGCTCGGGCCGAGCGGATCGGGCAAGTCGACCCTCGCGCTCACGCTGAACGGACTCATCCCCCACGCCGTTCCCGCCCGCCTCACCGGCTCGGTGCTCGTCCACGGGACGGACACCACCGCGGCATCCGTCGCCTCGCTCGCGCGCCACGTGGGCATGGTCTTCCAGGACCCCGACGCGCAGCTGATCACCGGGACCCTCCGCGACGACGTGGCGTTCGGCCCCGAGAACCTCCTGCTGCCGGTCGACGAGGTCTTGGGGCGCACCGAGCGGGCACTCCGGCAGGTCGGTCTGTGGGAGCGGCGCGACGAGAACCCCGACCGCCTGTCGGGCGGCGGGAAGCAGCGGCTCGCGATCGCGTCGGCGCTTGCGATGGGGTCCGACCTGCTCGTCCTCGACGAGCCGACCGCCAACCTCGACCCCGCCGGCATCGACGACGTGTACGACGCCCTCCGCACCGTCGTGGCCGACGGCCGCTCGATCCTGCTCGTCGAGCACAACCTCGACGCGGCGGTGCAGCTCACCGACCGAGTCGTGGTGCTCGACGCCGACGGACGGACGGTCGCCGTCGGCGGAGTCGACGCGGTTCTGCGGGACCGCGCCGAGGAGTTGCACGACCTCGGCGTGTGGCTGCCGGTCTCGACGATGGCGGCGCTGTCGCTGCAGCGGGTCGGCTGGTCGTTCGAACGGATGCCGCTGACCCCCGCCGAACTGCGCGAGGCCCTGGAGGCTGCGGAGGCGCCGGCCGGGTGGGCGCCGCGCGACGGCGTGCCGAATGCAGGTGGAACGGGCGCCTCCGGCCTCGACGGCGCCGAAAGCGCGGCTTTCTCCCTGCCTTCGGCACAGCTCACGCACGAGACCACCGCCGCGCCCGTCATCGATGTGCGGGGTCTCACCCTGCAGCGGGGCCGCCGGCCGGTGCTGCACGACGTGGCACTGCAGGTCGGTGCCGGGGAGTTCGTCGCTGTCGTCGGCGCGAACGGCGCCGGAAAGACGAGCCTCGTCCAGGCGATCGCGGGGGTGATCCCGCCGCCGCGCGGCACCGTCTCCGTGGGCGGCGCAGATCCCGCTCGCACGGCGCTGCGCGACCTGTCCCGCCGGATCGGCTTCGTGTTCCAGAATCCCGAGCACCAGTTCATCTCGCACACGGTGTTCGACGAGCTCGCGCACGGTCTCCGCGGCCGAGGCCTGCCCACCGACGAGGTGCGGGCGCGCACCATGGCGATGCTCGAGCGCTTCGGCCTCGCCGGCAAGGCGGACGTGCACCCCTTCCTGCTCTCGGGCGGGCAGAAGCGGCGCCTCTCCGTCGGGACGGCGCTCATCGGCGGGGCGCCGATCCTCGCGCTCGACGAGCCGACGTTCGGGCAGGACCGCGCCCGCGCCGACGAACTGCTCCGTCTGCTGCGGGAGCTGAACGCCGCCGGGACGACCGTCCTCGTCGTCACGCACGACATGCAGCTGGTCGCCGAGTACGCTCGCCGCACGATCGTCGTCGGTGATGGTCGGATCGTGGCGGATGCCGCCACCGCCGACGTCTTCGCCGACGAGGCGCTGCTGCGCGCACAGGGCCTCCGCCTGCCGCCGCTGCGCGCCGCACTGTCCGGCGTGACGCGGCATCCGCGGTTCGCGACGGTGACCGCCCTGTCGGAACTGGCGGGGGCGGACGCATGACCGCGGTCGTCGATCCGTATGCCGCGGCCGCGCCGTCGCGGCGGCTCCTCGTCGGGCTGAGCCCGCTCGCGAAGCTCGCCGGCCCCGTGCCCGCGATGCTCGTGCTCGTGTTCACCCGCGACATCGCCACGCCCCTCGTGTTCGTCGGGCTGGCGTACCTGGTGCTGCTCGTCGGGGCGCCGCTCACCCGCAAGGTCGGGCTGCTGCTCGGTCTCGCTCTGCCGGCCGGCGCGCTGGTCGTCGGGCTGGGTCTCTCGCTGTGGGTCGATCCGATGAGGGTCGACGGCACGGCGACCCTCCTCACCATCGGCGGGTGGACCCTGCACCTCGGCGCAGTGGAGATCGGCCTGGCGACCGGCGTGCGCGTCGCGGCGATCCTCGCGCTCGGTCTCATCGCGGGGCTCACCACGACGGGAGCGGAGCTCGTGCGCGCGAGCGTGCAGCAGCTGCGCGTGCCGTACCGCATCGGGTACACCGCGCTCGCGGCGTTCCGGTTCGTGCCGCGGTTCGCGTACGAGCTCGAGGTGATCCGCCAGGCACACCGCGTGCGCGGCGCGCACGGCGGCCGCGGCCCGTTCGCCGCGATCGCCCGCTGGTGGGGGTACGTCGTGCCGCTCCTGGCCGGCGCGATCCGCCACGCCGAGCGCGTCGCGCTCGCGATGGATTCCCGTGCGTTCGGCGCTCATCCGACCCGCACGGAGCGCACGGTCGTGCCGTGGCGCCGGCGCGACACCGTGTTCGTCGCCGTGTGCTGGGCGGCATCCGCGGCGATCCTCGTCGCCCTCTTCCCCTGGACTCCCTGATTCTCCGACCTGCGACAGAAGGATGCCGATGGCCCGTGCCAGCGCACTCGTGAAGCCCGAGGTGCAGGAACTCCTGCACCTGACCGTCCTGCGCACCGAGCGACTCGCGCCGCACTGGACGCGCGTGACCCTCGGCGGGGGCGACATCGAACGGTTCACGCCCCTCGGGTACGACCAGTGGTTCCGCATCTTCCTGCCCATCGCGGGCGAGGCGGGCCTGGACCGCATTCCCGCGAAGGCGAACAGGCTGTTCGGCTATCTGAAGTTCCTGCGGATCCCCGACGGCATGCGCCCCGCGATGCGCAGCTACACGGTGCGCGCCTACCGCCCGGCATCCCAGGGTCACGGAGCCGAACTCGACGTCGACTTCGTCCTCCACGGCAGCGGCGAGCACGCGGGCCCCGCCTCAGGCTGGGCGCAGTCGGCGCAGCCGGGCGAGAGCGTCGTCATCATCGACGAGGGGCTCGGGTTCAACCCCGACCGCGGGGTGGGCGAGGTCGTCCTCATCGCCGATGAGACCGGCGCGCCCGCCGTCGCCGGCATCTGCGCGTCACTGCCCCCGACCGCCACCGGCGTCGCGCTCATCGAGGCCCCGAGCGCCGACGACGTGCTCCCGTTCGACGCGCCCGCCGGGGTCGAGGTCCGCTGGCTCGTTCGCGAAGCGGATGCCGCGCCCGGCAGCGCCGCCCTCGCCGCGCTCGAGCGGCTCGAGGTGGCATCCGATGCGCACCACTTCATCGTCGGCGAGCAGTCGCTGCCGACCTCGGCGCGGCGCCACCTCGTCGCGAACGGCGTCGACAAGTCGGCGATCAGCTTCATCGGCTACTGGCGCCTCGATCGCACCGCCACCGGCGCCCGCGCGACCACGGATGCGGGGCACTGACATGGCCGCCGGCGTCGCCCGCCTGGCACGCCACCGCGCTCCCGCCGCCTGACGCAGCGCCCCCAGCGTGTCGGAACGCCGCTGCACCGGCATCCACTCCCCTTCAGGTGGCAGGACACGCCGCAACCCACCCCGCGAAGCGACCAAAACTGCCACCCGAAGCAGCGCGCACCCCTCCCGCCGGGCGGGATGCCGCTGCTATGGTGAGGCCACCTTTCCCGAGGAGGCCGCGTGAGCACGACACCCATCCATCTGGAACGGCCGGACGGGAAGGGGCTCGCCAGCGGGACCCTGGGCCTCTGGGGCTCGACCGTCATCGGCCTCGCCTCGACCGCGCCGGTGTACTCCCTCGTCGCGACGCTGGGGTACGTCGTGCTCGCGGTGGGAGGGCAAGCGCCGATCGCGTTCATCATCGCGTTCATCCCGATGCTGCTCATCGCCTTCGCCTACCGGGAGCTCAACAACGCGGTGCCCGACTGCGGCACCACCTTCACGTGGGCGACGAAGGCGTTCGGCCCCTGGGTGGGGTGGATGGGCGGCTGGGGTGTCGCCGTGGCGGGGATGATCGTCCTCGCCAACCTCGCCCAGATCGCCTCCGTCTACTTCTGGGCGCTGCTCGGCCAGGAGTTCGACGAGCCGAACGATTGGCGGATCGTGCTGGTCGCGGTCGCCTTCATCGCTGCGATGACCTGGGTCTCCTGGCGCGGCGTCGAGATCGGCGAGCGCATCCAGAACGTGCTCCTCGCCATCCAGTACCTGGCCCTCATCGTGTTCGTGATCGCTGCGCTGACACAGTTCTTCGCCGGCACCGCCCCGAACCCGACGGCGTTCGACTGGGAGTGGCTGAACCCGTTCGCCTTCGGCGAGTGGGGCGGGTTCGTCGAGGCGATCCTGCTCGCGCTGTTCATCTACTGGGGGTGGGACACCTGCCTCGCCCTCAATGAGGAGACGAAGGACCCGAAGCGCATTCCCGGCCTCGCGGCCCTGCTGACCTGCGTGCTGCTGCTGGTCACCTACGTCACCGTCACCATCGCCGCCATGATGTACGCCGGCATCGGTGAGGACGGCACGGGCCTGGGCAACGAGGCGAACGCGGACGACTTCTTCCTCGGCATCCGCGACGGACTGCTCGGCCCGTGGGGCTGGCTGCTGGTCGTGGCGGTGCTGATCTCGGCGGTCTCGTCGACTCAGACGACGATCCTCCCCACCGCCCGCGGCACGCTGGCGATGGGCGTCTACCGGGCCCTGCCCGCGAAGTTCAAGGACGTGCACCCGCGCTACAAGACGCCGTCGTTCTCGACGCTCGTGATGGGGGTCGTCGCGACCGTCTACTACGTCGTGATGACGTCGCTGAGCGACGCGATCCTGCAGGACACGATCCTCTCGCTGGGCCTCGCGATCGCGTTCTACTACGCCATCACCGGGTACGCGTGCGTCTGGTACTTCCGCCACGATCTGTTCCGTTCGGGCCGCGACTTCGTCTACAAGGGACTCCTCCCGCTGCTCGGCGCGCTCATGCTCACCTACGCCTTCGTCCAGTCCGCGATCGACATGCTCGACCCCGATTACGGATACTCCGGCACGCTGCTCGGCGTCGGTTCGACGTTCGTCGTCGGGATCGGCGCGCTCGGCATCGGCGTCGTGCTGATGGTGATTTGGTTCACCTTCCCCCGAGCGAAGCGGTTCTTCCGCGGCGAGAGCCTCAACCGCGAGACCCCCGTGCTCGTGCCCGACGACTCCAGCTCCGTTCCCCGTTCCATCGACGGCGGCATCTGACCGCCGGAAGGACCACATCCCATGCGCATCCTCATCATCGGAGCGGGCGGTGTCGGCAGCGCCGCCGCCCGCATCCTCCGCCGACGCGACTTCTTCGACGCCGTCGTCATCGCCGACTACGACCCGGCCCGGCCGCAGGCGCTCGTGGACGAGCTGCGCGACGAGCGATTCAGCGCCGCGCAGGTCGACGCGTCCAACGCCGGGTCGGTCGCCGCCCTCATCCGCGAGCACGGGGCGACGCACGTGCTGAACGCGGTCGATCCCCGCTTCGTCATGCCGATCTTCGACGGCGCGTTCGCCGCCGAGGCGACGTACCTCGACATGGCGATGAGCCTGTCGCAGCGGCATCCCGATCGCCCCTATGAAGAGGTGGGTGTGAAGCTGGGCGACGAACAGTTCGCGAAAGAGGGCGAATGGAAGGATGCCGGTCGGCTGGCGCTCGTCGGCATCGGCGTCGAGCCGGGCCTGTCCGACGTCTTCGCGCGCTATGCGGAGGACGAGCTGTTCGACGAGATCGACGAGCTGGGCGTGCGCGACGGGGCGAACCTCGTCGTCGAGGGATACGACTTCGCGCCGTCGTTCTCGATCTGGACGACGATCGAGGAGTGCCTGAACCCGCCGGTCGTGTTCGAGCGCGACAAGGGCTGGTTCGTCACCGAGCCGTTCAGTGAGCCCGAGGTGTTCGACTTCCCTGAGGGGATCGGACCGGTCGAGTGCGTCAACGTCGAGCACGAGGAGGTGCTCCTCATGCCGCGCTGGACGAAGGCCAAGCGGGTCACTTTCAAGTACGGCCTCGGTGACGAGTTCATCGAGGTGCTGAAGGTCCTGAACAAGCTCGGTCTCGACAAGACCGAGCCGCTCACCGTGAAGGGGGTCGAGGTCTCACCGCGCGACGTCGTCGCCGCGGCCCTGCCCGACCCCGCCACCCTCGGCGACAAGATGACCGGCAAGACGTGCGCGGGCGTCTGGGTGACAGGCACCGGCAAGGACGGGCAGCCGCGTTCGACCTACCTGTACCACGTGGCCGACAACGAGCAGACGATGCGCGAGGACAACTCGCAGGCTGTCGTCTGGCAGACCGCGATCAACCCGGTCATCGCGCTCGAGCTCCTCGCCCGCGGCACCTGGTCGGGCGCCGGCGTGCTCGGTCCGGAGGCGTTCGACGCGAAGCCGTTCCTCGACCTGCTCGCCGCTGCGCAGCCCGAGGGCTACGGCTCCCCGTGGGGCATGCGCGAGCAGCCGTTGCCGCAGCAGGGCTGATTCGCGCCGAAACGCAACCTGCCGGTCGAAACACGCGTGCGTGTCGACCGGCAGGTTGCGTTTCGGGGGCGATCCCGGGCGGGGTGGATGCCGGGCGGGGTGGATCCCGCGCGGCATCCACCCGCGTCATCAGCGCGTGATCAGCGCTTGCCGGCGATCTGGCGCGACACGATGTCGCGCATGATCTCGTTCGTGCCGCCGTAGATGCGGTGCACGCGGGCGTCGAGGAAGGCGCGCGCGATCGGGTACTCCATGATGTAGCCGTAGCCGCCGTGGAGCTGGACGCAGGTGTCGAGCACCTCGCCCTCGCGCTCGGTCGTCCAGAACTTGACCTTGGCGGCCTCCTCAGCCGACAGCTGGCCCTCGTTGTACAGCGTGATCGCGCGATCGACGTAGGCCCAGAGCACATCGACGGTCGTCACGAGATCGGCGATCGCGAAGCGGGTGTTCTGGAAGTCGATGACGCGCTGACCGAACGCCTCGCGGTCCTTCGTGTAGGCGATCGTCCACTCGACGCCGGCCTGCGCGGCAGCAGCCGCGGCGACGCCGATCGACAGCCGCTCGAGCGGGAGGTTCATCATCAGCTGGATGAAGCCCTTGCCCTCCTCGCCGCCGATGAGATTCTCCTCGGGCACGAACACGTCGGTGAAGCTCAGTTCAGCCGTGTCGTGGCCATGGAAGCCCATCTTGTGCAGCTTCTTGCCGTGGTCGAACCCGGCCATGCCGCTTTCGAGCAGCAGCAGCGAGAACGCGTCGGGGCGGTTGCCCTCGCCCGTCTTCACGAACACGACGAAGATGTCCGCCGTCGCACCCGAGGAGATGAACGTCTTCGCGCCGTTGACGACGTAGCCGCCGTCGGCCTTCTTCGCCGTCGTCTTGATGCCACGGAGGTCCGAACCGGCCCCGGGCTCGGTCATCGCCAGCGCACCGAGGACCTCACCGGTGGCCATGCGGGGCAGCCACTTCTGCTTCTGGGCATCGGTGCCCATGTGCACGAGGTAGGGCACCGCGAGGTCGTCCTGGATGCCGAAGGCGCCGGCCAGTGACCCGGCACCCGCTCGGATGACCTCCTCGTTGACGACCGTCCGGAATCGGTAGTCCTGCAGCATGCCGGCGCCGCCGAACTCCTCGGGGACCGTCAGGCCGATGATCCCGGCTTCACCGGCGGCGAGCATCGTGTCGCGGTCGACCTCGCCCGCGGCATCCCACTGCTCGCGCTTCTCGTTCGTGACGTAGCGCTTGAGGAATTCCTTGACCACGTCGCGGAACGCTTCGTGGTCCTCGTCGTAGATGGCGCGCTCCATGCGACACCCCTTTCATGTCGGCGCGACGCTGCGCTCGTGGGCTGCGTCGCCGGTTCCACTGTACGCGCGTCGTGGGATCGGATGCCAGGCCCGATGCGACTGAGTGCCGCGTTTCGGGCGGGCGGGTCGACCAGGTCGGGTCGAGGTTGCGGTCGCGGCTCAGCCGTAGTCGGGCGCGGCCGGCAGGCCGAAGAACTCCTCGAGCGTCGTGTACCCGCCCTCGGCGTACGCGGCAGCGAGGTCGCGGCCGACGAATCGCAGATGCCAGGGTTCCGCCGAGTACCCGGTGGTCGCCGTGTGCCCGTCCTCGTAGCGGACGACGAACCCGTAACGCCAGGCGTTCTCGGCGATCCAGTCCGACTGCGGCGTGCCACCGAAGCCGTCGTGGTCGCCGCACCCAGCGCTGTCGCACGCGACGACGTCGACGGCGAGCCCGGTCTGGTGCTCGCTGTGCCCGGGGCGGGCGCTGCGCAGGTCGGCGGCATCCTGCCCGCGCATCGATACGTACCGCCGGTAGGTGTCGACCTTGAAGTCGTACGGGCGGAAGCCGCTGCTCACCGCGATCGTCCCCGCACCGGCATCGGAGACCGCCGCGGAGAGTTCGTCGAGGGCGGATGCCACGGGCTCGAGGAGCCAGCCGCCCGCCACGATCCGCGTGTCCTGCGGGCGAGCCTGCGGGGTGGGCCAGTACTCGAGCGGATCGAGTGCGTTCCGCTTGTTCACGACGACCCACAGCCGGCCCGCGTCGTGCAGATCGATGCAGGGCGCGGCATCCGTCGCCACCGCGTCACGGAAGGCCTCACCGCCTCCGAAAGCGGCGATCACGTCGGCATCCGTTCCGGTCTGCAGCGCCGCCGCGACCTCGGGCCGGTCACACACGGCGGTGGGCGGCGCCGGTGACTCCGCAGGACTCGGCGCGTCGGCCGCGGGGGCCGGGGCGTCGGCCGCGATCAGCGGCGCGTCCTCCGCGACGGCGGGCGCATCCGGTGCCAGCGCACGGGGGATGACGACGGCCGCAGTGATGACCATCCCGGCCGTCAGCACGAGGATGACGAGGGCGCGACGCCGTCGTCGTGCCCGAAGGATCGCGCGCCGGCGCGCGCAACTCCGGGGCTGCGACACCCCTCCATTGTCGCCGAGGCGCGGCGACCGCATCGGGCGCGACACGTTCGATTTCGTGATTTCTATTATTGACACACCTTCGATACTCTGTTCGAATTTGATTGTGCGGTGTAACGGGCAGAGCATCACGACGGTCGACGATGCAGCCCTGCCCGGCCTGGAGTCGCTGGGTGGCCTCGTACGCTCCGTCACCACCCCCGAGTTCGCCGGGATGACGTTCCACGAAGTGGTCGCGAAGTCGGCGCTCAATCACGTGCCGCACACCTCGGCGATGCCGTTCTCCTGGACCGTCAACCCCTATCGCGGCTGCTCGCATGCATGCACGTATTGCCTTGATCCCGAAACGCTCGTCATGACCGAAAACGGCCGACACCGGCGACTCAAGGATGTTCGAGTCGGTGACGTGCTGGTCGGAACTCGGCAAGACGGGGAGTACCGGCGCTACACTCCCTCTACCGTGCGCGCAGTCTGGGCGACGCGCAAACGCGCATACCGCGTGACGCTTGCAGACGGGACGGAAATCATCTCAAGCGGTGACCATAGGTTCCTCACCAACCGCGGATGGAAGTACGTCACGGGAACCGGCTCCGGCGCGGCGCAACGCCCGCATCTCACGACCGGGAACCGCCTGCAGGGCTTCGGCACGGGCGCGCCGCACGACGCGAGCGACTTCGCTACTGATCGCGATTTCGAACGCGGCTACCTGAGCGGCATGATCCGCGGCGACGGAATGCTGCTCCACAAGAGCTACACCGACGCGAAGCGCACACGAGTCGTGCACCGGTTCCGCCTCGCGCTGGCGGATCGCGAAGCGCTCGACCGGTCTCGCACGTTCCTCCAGAACGCCGGCGTCGAAACGTACGAGCGGGCATTCGCTCCGCAGACCGCCACGCGGCGAGCGATGACAGCGATCCACACCGGTCGGAAGGACCACGTCGAACGCATCGAAGCACTCATCAGCGAGCCGAGCGACCCGACGTCCGCATGGCGCGCGGGGTTTCTGTCAGGGATCTTCGACGCTGAAGGCTCGTGCTCGCGGGGCATCCTGCGCATCGTGAACACCGATACGCGCCTCATCCGCAGCGTGCGCGAGGCACTCGACCACTTCGATGTGCAGTCCGTGACGGAGCCGCCGCGCCCGAACGGCGTCATCGCTGTTCGGGTGACCGGCGGGCTCCCGTCGCGAGATCGGTTCTTCCGACTCACCACACCTGCGATCACCCGGAAGCTCGCCATCATCGGCTCGGCCGTCAAGACGACGTCCGATCTGCGCATCGTGTCGATCGAGGATGTCGGGGAACGGGACCTCATAGACATCTCGACCGACACCGAGGACTTCATCGCCGCCGGCGTCATCAGCCACAACTGCTTCGCCCGCAACACGCACACGTACCTCGACCTCGACGCGGGGCGCGACTTCGATTCGCAGATCGTCGTCAAGGTGAACGTCGCCGAGGTGCTCTCGCGGGAGCTCGCCCGGCCGTCATGGGGTCGCGAGCCGGTCGCACTCGGGACGAACACCGACCCGTACCAACGCGCCGAGGGCAGATACCGGCTCATGCCCGGCATCATCGACGCACTCGCCTCGCATGGCACCCCGTTCTCCGTGCTCACCAAAGGCACGCTGCTGCGACGAGACCTGCCGTTGCTCACGGACGCCGCGACCTCGGTGCCCGTGCACCTGGCGTTCTCGATCGCGGTGCTCGACGAACCTCTGCGGCAGCTCCTCGAACCGGGCGCGCCGACGTTCCAGGCACGACTCGACACCGTCCGCGCAGCCACCGATGCCGGGTTCCGCGTGACCGTCTTCCTCATGCCGATCGTGCCGCACCTCACCGACTCGCCCGAGGTGCTCGACGACGCGATCAGTCGCATCGCGGCATCCGGTGCGGTCCGCGTCGTGTTCGGCGCGCTGCACTTGCGCCCGGGCGCGAAAGAGTGGTTCTTCGCGTGGCTCAAGCGCGAGCGACCCGACCTGCTCCCTCGCTATCGCGGGCTCTACCCGGGCGTCTCCTCATACGCGCCGGCCGGCTACCGCAAACTGCTCAGCGCGCGGGTGCGGCCGCTGCTGCGGAAGCACCGGGTCGCCGGTCGCGCCGAAGAAGAGGGTCCAGCGCGCCACTCGAGCCTCGGTCCGGTGCAGACGACCGGGGCGGTGATGAAGACGGCGACGCGCGAACAGGCCGCCGCGATGCTGTTCTGAGGGTCAGGCGGTGATGCGCGAATGGCCGCGTCAACCGCCGGCGGCGCCGCGCAGCGCGGCATCCGCGCCTGACAGCGCCCCTCGTGCCGAAAGCGCCCCCTCCGACTCGTGCAGAGGGGGCGCTTTCGGCAACAGAGGGCGCTCTCGGCGCCGGTCACCGGTGGGGTCAGGCGTCGACGTTGGACGCCTGACGGCCCGCAAGCTCCTCGATGACGTCGTCGCCGATGCGCGCCTCCTCGAACGGGGCGTCGATTTCGGCGCGCTCAAGCATCTCGGTCATCTTGCGACGACGCTGACGCGTGATGAGCGTCACGACGGTGCCCGAGCGGCCCGCGCGACCGGTGCGCCCGGCGCGGTGGGTGTACGTCTTGTACTCGTCGGGAGCGTCCGCCTGCACGACCAGGTCGATGTCATCGACGTGGATGCCGCGGGCAGCGACGTCCGTCGCGACGAGGACGTTGACCTTGCCCTTCGTCAGCCGCTCGAGGTTGCGGGTGCGCTTGGCCTGGTTGAGGTCACCGTGCAGCGCGACGGCCGCGATACCGGCATCCTCGAACTGCTCGACGAGCATCTCGGAGAACGCACGGGTGCGGGTGAAGACGAGGGTCTTGCCGTCGCGGTCGACGAGCGAGCTGAGGATCTCGGCCTTGTCGCGGTGGTCGATGACGAGCACGCGGTGGTCGATCGTCCCGGTGTCCTGGGTCTCGCCGGCCACCTCGTAGACGGCCGGGTCGACGAGGAACTCGTCGACGAGAGCAGCGACCTCGCGGTCGAGCGTCGCCGAGAACAGCAGCTTCTGGGCGCCGTCCTGCACGAGGCGGAGGATGCGCTGCATCGGCTCGAGGAAGCCGAGCTCGCTCATGTGGTCGGCCTCGTCGAGGACGACCATGCGGATCTCGGACAGGTCGAGCTTGCCCTGCGCCTGCAGGTCTTCGATGCGGCCCGGGGTGCCGATGATGATGTCGACACCCTTCTTCAGCGCGCCCACCTGCCGCGCCTGGGGCACGCCGCCGTAGATCTGCGTCGTGAACAGGCCGACGCTGCGCGCGAGGCTCTGCACGGTGCGGTCGATCTGCAGCGCGAGCTCGCGGGTCGGCGCGAGGATCAGCGCCTTCGGCGACCGCCCGAACTCGCGGCGCTGGCCGGCCTGGCTGCGGAGGATCGACTCGACGAGCGGGGCACCGAACGCGATCGTCTTGCCGGAACCGGTGCGCCCGCGGGCGAGCACGTCGCGACCCTCGAGGATCGGGCCGATGGTGGCCGCCTGGATCGGGAACGGCGCGGCCGCACCCATGTCGGCGAGCGTCCTCACCAGGTTGTCGCCGAGGCCGAGCTCGGCGAAGGACGACTGCTCGACGCTCTCGGCGTCGACGGCCTTAGCCTGCAGACGCTCGTGCACGACGTCGGCACGCTGCGCCTGGGCGTTGGTCTCGGCGGACCCCCCACGGCCACTCCACGCGCCGCTGTCGCGTCGCGTGGAGCCTCCGGCCGCGTGGCCCCAGCTCGAACGGCTCGGGCCGTCGCCTCGGCGGGGTCGGTCGTCGCGCTGCGGCCGGTCGCCGAGGTCACGACGCGGACGGTCGTCGCGCTCGAAGCGGGGGCGCTCGGCGCGCTGCGGGCGGTCGAAGCCGGGGCGGTCGTCACGGCGCGGGCGGTCGTCGAAGCTCCGCGCGGGGCGGTCGTCACGACGCGGGCGATCGTCGAAGCTCCGCGCGGGGCGGTCGTCACGACGCGGACGGTCGTCGCGCTCGTACCGCGGGCGGTCGGCGCGCTGCGGGCGGTCGAAGCCACCGCGGTCGTCACGTTGCGGGCGGTCGCCGAAGTCGCGGCGCGGACGGTCGTCGCGCTCGTACCGCGGACGCTCGGCGCGCTGCGGGCGGTCGAAGCCACCGCGGTCATCGCGACGCGGGCGGTCATCGAAGCTCCGCGCAGGACGGTCATCGCGCCGCGGACGCTCGTCACGGTCGAACGATCGAGCCGGCCGGTCGCCGACGTCACGACGCGGACGGCTGTCCCGGTCGCCGAGCGAGCGCTGCGGGCGGTCGTCCCGGCCGAAGCGGGGCCGGTCGCCGTCGAACGACCGACGCGGACGCTCGTCGGCATCGCGACGCGGGCGCTCGTCGCGGTCGAAGCGGCGGTCGCCACGGGCCTGCGAGCGGATGCCGCGTGCCTCGTCGCGTCCGACGCGCTCCTGTGCGCTCCAGCGGCCCTTCGCAGCGGCGCCGCCCTCTTCGGGGGCGCGGTAGCCGCGGTGGCTGGGGCTCTTGCTGCCGGCGGTTCCGGCCGAGGACTGACCGGGACGGCGCTTGGCGTCCTGGTACGAGGTCTTCTTGCCGTAGCGCGGCTCGAAGTTCTGCGCGCGGCCGCCGGCCGGCTTCTTGTTCTTGGGCATGGGAGATTCCTTCTGAGTTCTCACACGAGAACAGCGCTGCGCACACACGCAGACATACCCGGGCTGTCGTCGACCGGGGGCCATTCCAGTTACTGGTTCCGAAACCGCGGATCGGGTTTCGAGATCGGCCCCGAGGACTCACACAGAATGCCCGTGCACAGCACGGTGTCCTCCGCCGACTCCCCCACGATACCGGACGCTCCTGGGAGGCCGCCGGGCGCGGGCACCGCCGCACCGCCGACAGACCCGCGCACCACCCACGCCGCGCGCCGCCGATACGCTGTGCCCATGAGCGCCGACCCCACCGGAACCCGATTCACGCTGCGCGCCGCCGACGTCTCCGCGGAGGTCACCGAGGTCGGCGCCGCCCTGCGCGCACTGCGGGTGGCGGGTGTCGACCTGGTCCCGGCATACCCCGACGATGCGCCGACGCCGGCGGCATCCGGGATCGTGCTCGTCCCCTGGCCCAACCGTGTCCGCGACGGGCGCTGGAACGACGACGGGGAGGAGCGTCAGCTGGCGATCACCGAGCCGAAGTTCGGCAACGCATCGCACGGTCTCCTCCGCTACACCGCC
The DNA here is from genome assembly GCF_014204835.1 of Microbacterium marinum. Classification (NCBI taxonomy): domain Bacteria; kingdom Bacillati; phylum Actinomycetota; class Actinomycetes; order Micrococcales; family Microbacteriaceae; genus Microbacterium; species Microbacterium marinum. The sequence goes on from NZ_JACHMD010000001.1 coordinate 133,738, forward strand.
TACCGCGTCGAGTCTCAGACCGACGGCAGCCTCACGCTGCGCGCCGACGTCTACCCGCAGACCGGATATCCGTACCACCTCGCGACCCGTGTGACCTACGCACTGACCGCCGACGGCATCGAGGTCATCCACACCATCGACAACGTCGGTACGGATGCCGCGCCGGTGGCCCTCGGCACGCACCCGTACTTCCAGATCTCCGACGTCGACACCGCCGATCTGACCCTTCAGCTCGAGGCGGAGATGTGGTTCCGGCTGGACGAGCAGAACATCCCGGTCGCGGAGGAGCCGCTCGACGAGGCGCACGACCTCCGCGAGCCGCGCCGCGTCGGCGACCTCGCTCTCGACGCCGCCTTCGCCGGTCTCGCCCGCGACGCGCACGACCGTGCGAACACGGTCCTCGCTGCTCCCGACGGACGCCGCCTCGTCGTCTGGGCGGGAACCGGCTTCGACTACGTCCAGCTCTTCGTGACGGATCGGTACCCCGGCCACGACGTGGCGGTGGCGATCGAGCCGATGACGGCGCCCGCCGACGCGTTCAACTCCGGTCGGAGCCTGCGACGGCTCGCCCCGGGCGAGCGGTGGGAGCTGCACTGGGGCGTTCGTTTCGACGCGTGATCGGATGCCGCCGGCGCGGCGCACAATGGTCTGCATGGCCGATCCCATCACCGTCGCGATCGAGCGACGCATCGATCCGGTCCGCACCGCAGAGGCCACGAGCTGGATGCAGGCGGGCACCGACCTGGCGACGACCTTCCCCGGCTTCCTCGGCTCGGGGTGGGTGCGCGCGGGCGAGGAGAGCGACCTCTGGTACATGCTCTACCGCTTCCGCGACATCTCCACCCTGGAGGAGTGGGAGCAGTCGTCGGCGCGGGAATGGTGGCTGCAGTCGGGTCAGGCGTTCGCCCGTGAGGAGCGGAGCGAGCGCCGCACCGGCATCGAGGGCTGGTTCGACGCGCCGGGCGGAACGATCCTCGAGCCTCAGGTCGCCACGGGAGCGATCGCCACGACGGCCACCGCGCCGCCCCGGTGGAAGCAGGCGGTCGCGATCTGGCTCGGGTTTTTCCCCACGAACGTCGTCGGCACGTGGCTCCTGGGCCTGATCCCGGGGTTCGTCGAGCTCCACCTCGTCGCACGGGTCGGGATCAGCACGGCGCTGTTCACCCCGCTGATGGTGTTCTTCGTGCTGCCGTGGGTGACGCGGATGCTGCGCCCCTGGCTGCACCGCTGAGGTCAGCGCTCCTCGGGGGCGCCGTCCGTGTCGGTCGGCTCCGTCGTGTCCGTCTCGGCCGGCTCCGGGGTGTCGTCCCCGTCTGAGGTCGGGATCTCCACGTCGGGCGATTCGGTCTGCACGGCGGCGAGCTCGTCGGCGGGCGCGTCGACCGGCTCCTCGGCGGGCTCGACCGGCTCGTCAGCCGACTCGACCGGCTCCTCGACCGACTCGACCGGCTCCTCGGCCGCCTCGACGGGCTCGTCGGCCGCCTCCACGGGCTCGTCCGTTGCCGCGCTGCCCTCTGCGTCCACGACAGCGTCGTCGACGACGGGAGCCGCGATCTCGATGTCCGGCGCCTCTTCGATGATCGGGTCGATCACGACCGCCGCGGCACCCGTGACGGTGGCCGCCTCGGCCAGCGCGCGCCGCTCACGGCGGGACTGGGGCGCGGCGGCGGCGGCATCCTTCGCCTGCGGCAGGGGCTCGCCACGCTTCGCGGCGCGACGCTCCTTGGCTCCCTCGACGAGGTTGTAGAGGGCGGGCAGCACGAGCAGGGTCAGGACGGTCGACGAGATCAGACCGCCGATCACCACGATGGCCAGCGGCTGGGAGATGAACCCGCCGTGCCCCGTGATCCCGAGCGCCATCGGCGTGAGGGCGAAGATCGTCGCCAGCGCGGTCATCAGGATCGGCCGCAGTCGGCGAGCACCACCGGCGATCACCGCATCCGGGGTCGTCAGCCCCTTCTCGCGGTACTGGTTCACGAGGTCTACGAGGACGATCGCGTTCGTGACGACGATGCCGACGAGCATGAGCACGCCGATGAGCGACGCGACGCCGAGCGGCACGCCCGACACGATCTGGAGCAGGATCGCCCCGGTCGCGGCGAACGGCACCGAGATGAGCAGGAGGATCGGCTGTCGCAGCGACTTGAAGGTCGCGACCATGACGATGTAGACGATCAGGATCGCCGCGAGGATCGCCAACCCGAGCTGGGTGAAGGCGTCCTGCTGCTGGGTCACGACGCCGCCGACGGCGGCGTTCGCCCCGTCGGGAAGGTCGAGCGCGTCGAGCGCCTGGCTCACGGTCGCCGAGGCGGCGGTGAGGTCGTCCGACGACGGAGTGATGGTCACCGAGGCGGTGCGCTGGCCGCGCTCGGTGGTGATCGACGAGGGGCCCTCCGACTCTTCGACGGTGGCCACCTCGTCGAGGCGGACGAGTCCGGCGGCCCCCGCGATCTCGAGCCCGCGGAGTCCCTCGATGGTGTCGGGGATCTCGTCGGCCTGCAGGTACACCGTCAGCGAGGTGTCGTCGATCTCGACGGTGCCGACCTGGCGGGGCTGCATCGTGTTCGAGACGAGCGCGCCGACCGAGACTTCGGACAGACCGAGGGATGCCGCCTCGTCGCGGTCGACGGTCACGGCGACGAACGGGAGGGATGCCGACAGGTTCGACTCCACCTGCTCGATGCCGTCCTCGCCCTCGACGGCCGCGATGACCTCGTCGGTGGCATCGCGGAGGACGCCGGCATCGGGGGCCGTGACGTCGACTTCGATGTCGTTCGACCCGAACCCGCCCTGCGCCGCGGCGATCGAGATCTCGCCCGCGTCGTCGATTCCGGCGAGCGCGTCCTGCACGTCGGCGCGGACGGTCTCCTGATCGGCATCCGGATCCGTCGTGATGGAGTACGTGATTCCCGACCCGCCGCCGGTGAACGCGTCGCGCAGCTCCGACCCGCTCGAGCCGATCGAGGTCTGCACGGTGTCGATGCCGTCGATGCCCAGCAGGGCGTCTTCGACGACGGCCGCGGCCTCGTCCTGGGTGGTGAGGCTCGCCGTGTCGCCCACGTTCTGCGTGACGGTGAGGGTGTTCTGACCCGAGTCGCCGAGGAAGTTCGTCTTCATCAGCGGCACCGCGGCGATCGTGCCGCCGAGCACGATGAGCGCCAGCACGAGGGTGGTCGCCGAGTGACGGAGCGTCCACCGCAGCACCGGGATGTACGCCTTCTGCATGCGGGAGGGCGGGGCCGCCGGGTCCTCCGGGTCGATCGCGCGGCCGTTCTCGTCGAGCACCGGCTTGCCGGGCCGCAGGAACCAGTAGGCCAGCACGGGCACGATCGTCAGTGCGACGAACAGCGACGCGAGCATCGCGATCGTGACGGTGAGGGCGAACGGGCGGAACAGTTCGCCGGTGAGATCGCCGACGAAGGCGATCGGCAGGAAGACCGCGACAGTCGTGAGGGTCGACGCGGTGATGGCGGCCGCCACTTCGCGCACGGCGAGCAGGATCGACGCCCGCTTGTCCGCGGTGCCCACGAAGTGACGCTTGATGTTCTCGATGACGACGATGGAGTCATCGACCACGCGACCGATCGCGATCGTGAGGGCGCCGAGGGTGAGGATGTTGAGCGAGTACCCGAACGCCTGGATGCCGACGAAGGTGATGAGCACGCTCGTGGGGATCGAAATCGCGGTCACGAGAGTCGCGCGGACCGACAGCAGGAACACCAGGATGACGATCACTGCGAAGGCGAGACCGAGCAGGCCCTCCTGCGCCAGCGCCTCGATCGACTGCTCGATGTAGGGGGCCTGGTCGAACACGATGGTGAACTCGGCGCCGCCGCCGATGGCGTCCTGCAGGGCGGGCAGCGCATCGATCACGGCGTGCGACACCTCGACCGTGTTGGCGGCGGGGAGCTTCGTGATGGAGACCGTGAGCGCGGGCTCGCCGTCGACCCGTGAAATGGACTCGACCGGGTCCTCGTCGAGCGTCACCTCGGCGACGTCGCCGACGGTCGTGGCGCCGGCGGCGATCTGCTCCGCCGAGGACGGCACCAGGGGAAGGTCCGTGATCTCGTCCACCGAGGAGAGCTTCGTTCCGGTCTGGACGGTGAGCGTCTGGTCGCCCTCGTCGACGGTGCCGCCGGGGAAGAGCACACCGTTCTGATCGAGCGCGTCGGTGATGGCCGTCTGCGTGTACCCGGCCTCGGCCAGCGCGGCCTGGTCGGGGACGATGGTGACGCGGGCGGTCTGACCGCCGATGATCTGCGCCGCGGCGACTCCCTCGAGGTCCTCGATGTCGGGTACGACGCTGTTCTCGAGTCGCGCCTGCACGTCGGCGGCGTCGTCGTAGCCGGTGAGGGCGAGGGAGATGACCGGGAGGTCGTCGGTCGAGAACGCGAGGACGCTCGTGTCGATGCCGTCGGGCAGCGAGTCGTCGATCCGGCCGATCGCCTGGAGGATCTTCTGCTCGGCCGTGGCGAGGTTGGTGCCGTAGGCGAAGGACGCTTGGATGATCGAGGCGTTCGTGGTGCTCGTCGCGCTCGTCGATTCCAGGTCGGGGACGGCCTGGATCGCCTGTTCGATCGGCGTTGACACGTCGTTGCTCACCACATCGGGCGAGGCTCCCGGATAGGTCGTGAGGATCGACAGCTGCGGCAGCTCGATCGGCGGGATCAGCTCCTGCTTCAGGTTCGTCAGCGCGAGGCCGCCGAAGATCGCCGCGACGATCGTGATGAGGGCGATGAGCGCGCGGTTCTTGAGGCTCAGGACGGCGAGGTTCGACACGACGGGCCTTGTCTTCGAGGTGGAGATGTCCACGGTGCGCGTGGGATCACCCCCAGTTTCCCATGGGAGCGCGCCCTCCCGCCCCACGCCTGGGGCGATGTCACTCCGCGGGATGCCGCGCCCGGTTCACCGGACGAAGAAGCCGCCCAGCATGAGACCGACGCCCGCGGCCACGACGCAGGCGCCGAAGGTGCCCAGCAGGTTGGTCCACGCGAGGTCGCGTCGCCCGGCGCGCGCGAAGCGGGCGCTGTCGACGGAGACGGTGCTGAAGGTCGTGAAGCCGCCGAGCAGGCCGACACCGACGATCGCCACCCAGGGGTCGGCAACGAGGTCTCCGAGACCTGCGATGACGCCGAGGGCGAACGATCCGATGACGTTGACGATGAGGATGCCGAGCGGGAACCGCCGGCTGCCCCGGCGGGCCGTGATCGCCCGGTCCACGAGATAGCGGAGCCCCGCACCGAGGCCACCGGCGACGACGAGGATCACCAGCTCACCGCCGGTCATGCGGCATCCGCTCTGCGACCGCTGCCGACGACGAGCCCCACCCCAGCGGCGATGACCCCGCCGAAAAGGGAGACGGCGATGAGCACCAGGCCGACGACGGGGGCATCGGTGAAGACCTGGAGGGAGTGGACGGCGAAGGCGCTGTAGGTGGTGAAGCCACCGAGAAAGCCGGTCCCGACCAGCAGGCGAAGGCCCGGGCGACGGTCGCCGAGCACGCCCAGAAGCAGGCCCAGCAGGAGCGAGCCGACGATGTTCACGCCCATCGTGACGGCGGGCACGACCAGCGGGTGGGCGTCGGCGGGGAACGGCAGCACAGCCGCCGCACGCGCCGCGACGCCGGCGGCCCCGCCGATCACGACGATCAGCAGCGCCACCCACCACACCGGACGATCGGATGCCACGGCCACACGCTATTGCCCGGAGCGGGAGCATCCCGTGGAGGGCACGCCGGAAAGCGCCCGTGAGCGCGGTGGTGTGTGGGGCGTCAGTTCAGGATCAGCTGGCGGATCGCCGATTCGGGCGACAGCGACGTGTCGAGCAGGATGCCGCGGCGGTAACGCTCGAACACGCGCGGATCGATGTAGGACGTTCGCGCCACCGAGGGCGTGTTCCCGAGGGCCTCCGAGGTCGCCTTGACCGCGAGGACCTCGGCACGCTTGAGCTCGGTCTTGGTGTCGACCGGCCCGATCCGGGCGAGTGCGTCGGCCGCGAGGATCGTTCCGCGGAGAGTCCGGAAGTCCTTCGCCGTGAAGGCGCCGCCGGTCATCGATCGGACGTACACGTTCACATCTCGCCCTGAGAGCGCGACGCGTCGCCGGCCACGCCGGTAGGCGAGGAGGGGCGAACTGGGGCGCCCGGCGACGAGCAGCTGCACCGCGGTGGCGAGGTCGATGTCGTCGATCTCCATCTCCTGGCGCTGCCCGCTCTTGCCGGGAAACCGGAGCGCGACCGTGCTGCCGTCGACGAGCGCGTCGCGCCGCAGGAGCGTGGTGAGCCCGCGGCTGCCATGCTTGACGAGGTAGCGCTCGGCTCCCACGCGCGGCGCCGCCTGGTCGAGCAAGCGGAAGGCGGCAGCCAGCACCCGCTCCTGATCGATGTCGTCGCGCCGAAGCGATGTCGTGACCCGACCCCGCGCGCGCGGAAGCGCCTCGGCGAGCGCCAGAGCCCGGGCGTACTTGCCGCGATCTCGACCGGCCGTCCACTGCGGGTGGTACATGTACTGCACGCGACCGGCGTCATCGACTCCGGTCGCCTGGATGTGCCCGTAGGGGTCGGAGCAGATCCAGACGTCCTGCCAGGCGGGTGGGATCACGAGGGCTCGCACCCTATCGGCCTCACGCCGGGGCAGGGGATTCCCATCCGCGTCGACGTACCGGAAGCCGGTACCCGCGCCCAGCCGCCGGTAGCCGATGTCGGTGCCCGGCTTGACGCGCTTCAGCCTCGGCACGTCAGTGCGAACGGAGCATGTCGATGAGCTCCGCCTTCCGCTTGCCGGAGTACCCGGTCATTCCGAGCTCCTTGGCCCGGCCGCGGAGATCGGCGACGGTCCAGTCCTCGTAGTCGCCCGATTTCCCGCCGCGCGTGCCGACGGCCGAGCGACCGTCCCTCGCCGCGGCGTTGGAGATCCGTGCCGCCTTCTCCTTCGAGGCGCCGTCCCCCCGGAGCTCTTCGTAGAGCTCCGGGTCCTTCAGGCTGTTCGAGCCTCTTCCTGCCGGCATGTCACTCCGCCTCCCGCTTCGACGGGCAGAGGGCGCCCGCGTCGGGTAACGCTATGTCACGGTCACCGACCGCTGTCAAGACCCTCGTGATGCCTGAAAGAACGCTGGTAACAATGACTCGGCACACACCCGTGCCACCCCGCCGCCGCAAGGCGGAAGCGGAGACGACAAGGAGCCTCCAAATGAATCTCGCACTCATCATCATCATCGTGATCGCCATTGTTCTCGCGATCGTCAGCGGCCTCGGATCGGGCCTCGAGTTCCTGCTCTGGGTCGCGATCATCGTCGGTGTCATCGCCCTGATCGCCTTCTTGCTGCGAGTACTGCGTAAGAACTCCTGAGTCGGCACCACGTCCGACGCGTCCCCCAGCGTCGTCGGCAGCGCTCCCCCAGCGCGAAGAAGCCCCCTCCCGGTCATCCGGTCGAGGGGGCTTCTCCTTTGCCGATCGACCTTCGCGCGGCGACCACCAGCGCCCGACTCTTCCCACTCGCGATATATCGTGTTATTCTCGGCCAACGCGATATATCTCGAATCGCCCCATCCTCCAGGAGAAGACATGACTCTCGAGAAGTGGCTCGTCCAGCCCGGTGAGACCCGGGTCATCGACCTCGACGGCATCCGCCGTCTCAAGATCGGCCTCGTCGGCGGACAGGTCGACGTCGTCGCCCACGACGAACCCGGCGTGCGGATCGAAGTGCACTCGGTCTCGACGAAGGAGCTGCGCATCGAAGCGACCGACGGATCGGTCGAGATCGATCACGCGCAGCTGCGGTGGGACAACTTCCTCGAAGTGTTCCGCAATTTCGGCTCGGGTGGACCGCAGGCCGAGATCAGCGTCGCCGTTCCCCGTGCGATCGCCCTGACCCTCGGCGTCGTGAGCGCGAGCGCGCTGGTCGCCGGCATCGAATCCGACGCCAAGCTCAACACCGTCTCGGGCGACATCATCGTCGACGGCCTCACGGGCGACGTCACCGTCAACACCGTGTCGGGCGACGTGCAGGTGCGCTCACTCACCGGCACCCTCGGCGCCAACTCGGTCTCGGGTGAGATCACGGCGACCGGAACGATCCGCACCGCGTCGGTCGACACCGTCAGCGGAGCGGCCCTCATCGACTCCACCGGCCCCGCTCAGAGCATCGGGTTCAACACCGTCGGCGGCAACGTGACGATCCGTCTCGACCAGGACGTCGCCACCAAGTACGCCCTCCGCAGCGTCAGCGGCAAGCTCCGCGTCGACGGCGTCGAGCGCTCCGAGAGCGGCATCGGAACGAGCTACTCCGGCACCGTGGGCGAGCTCAGCGGCTCCTTCGCCGACGTCCGCGCCAACACGGTCTCGGGCGATGTGACGGTGCTGCGACGCACCCCCGTCGCCGCTGAACCCGGCGACGCCCCGACCCCCGAGGAGTGGTGACATGCCCCCCGTCTTCTCCCACGGCGACCTCCGCCTCTACCTCCTGAACCTCCTCGACGAGGGCCCCCGGCACGGATACGACCTGATGCAGGCGCTCTCCGACCGCACCGGCGGCACCTACACCCCGAGCGCGGGCACCATCTACCCGCGCCTGGCGAAGCTCGAAGAAGAAGGGCTCGTCACCAAGTCGGTCGACGGCCGCAAGACGATCTACGAGATCACGGATGCCGGCCGAGCCGAAGTCGCGGCACGGGCGGGCGATCTCGAGGGCATCGAGGCGGGACTCGCCGACAGCGTCCGACTCATCGCCGACGGTGTCCGCGCGGGCGTCCGCGAGGCGATGAAGAGCCTGCGGGCCGACCTCGCCGCGGCATCCACCGCACCCGTGAGCCCGCCGGAAGAGGCGCCGCGTGCCGACGGCGACGGTCGCAGCGACGCGCGGGAGCAGGTGCGCCGCGCTGAAGCGCTGATCGCCGAGTTCCGCGGCGATGTGCGCACCGACCTCCGGACGCACGTGGCGAAGGGCGGTGAGCTGGCGGCATCCGTCATCGACGATCTCGCCGCCGCGCTCGACGACGCGGCGAGGGCCGTCCGCCGAGCCACGAAGGGCTGAGCGGCTCAGGCCTCGGGCCACAGATCCTCGTCGTCACGCGCAGGTTCACCCAGCGGGACGACGAGGATCGGGCGCGGTTGCCGATGGGCCAGCCGCGCCGCGACCGATCCGGTGAAGAACTCGCGGATGGATTCGCCGATGCCGCGCTTGCGGGTGCCGACGACGATCAGACGCGCGTCAGTCTTCTCCGCCAGATCCTTCAGTGCGATGGCGGGATCACCCACCACCTGCTCGAGACTCCACGAGACCTCCACTCCCGACAGCGCGCGCTCCACCTCGTCTCGCAGCTGCGCGGTGAGCGCCTCGCTGGGCACGACGTCGAGATTGATCGGCGCGGTGTGGACGTAACCGTCCGGATCCTCGTACGAGACGAAGCGCGTGACATCCACATGCGTCACCAGTAGGGCCGCGCCGTGGAGGCGGGCGTATCCGGCGGCCTCACGGACCACACGCGGATGCTGACCCGGGATCACTCCCACGATCACGGGACGGTGCGGGCGTCGACCGGTCGGGGGCGGGGCGGCGTCGGTCATCGTCGGGCTGCCTTTCGTCGGTTCGGCCCGGCCGCGTCGGGGCGGCACGAGGGCTCCGTGATATCCTGGATGCTACTCTTCCCGGCTTCATCCGGACTATTCCTGCAGCGGGCACTCGGACCAGCTCGCGACTCGTGAAATGAGGGGGTTACGCATGGGGCGTGGCCGTCAAAAGGCGAAGAACACGAAAATCGCCCGTGAGCTGAAGTACGACACCTACAGCTTGAACATCAACGCGCTCGAGCGCGAGCTGGGTGCGCCTCACGAGGACCAGTACGAGGACAAGTGGGCTGACCAGTACGAGGACGACGAGGACGAAGACGAAGACGACGATTCATCGGAGTCGACCTCTCCCTCGTTCGAGAAGGCCTGACCGCCCGCACTCGACCTGACTCGTCACCGGGACGCGACCGTCACCATCGACCGTGGCGCGCCTCCCACTCCTGCTCGACGGCCCGTCGCCGCGCGATGACGAGACCCGCCGGCAGTGCGAGGAGCGCGACCGCGCCCAGGATCACGAGGGCGCCCGTCCATGAGTCGGTCGCATCGTGGAGAAGGCCGATGCCGAACGGCATGAGCATCGTCGCGCCGTAGCCGAGACTCTGAACGAACGAGCTCAGCGCGACGGTCGCATCGTGGCGGCGCGTGCGCAGACCCACCAGGGTGAGCACGATGGGGAACAGCAGCGGCGCGGTGCCGAGGAGCGCCACCCACAGCCACGTGACCGTCGACGGGATGAGGAGGAGCCCGGCAACGCCGATCACGCCGGCCCCCGAGGCGATCGCGAAGAGGGGCATGACCACCCCGCGCCGCGCCACCAGCGACGGGACGACGAGCGAGGCCGGCAGGCCGATGAGCGCGAACAGCGACAGCAGGACCCCGGCCGCCTGGGGGCTCACCCCCGCCGTGTCGACCAGGATCGTCGGCAGCCACGCGAAGCACGTGTACGCGATCGTGCTCGACACGAAGAAGGTCACCGCGAGCGCCCACGGCGTGGGCAGACGCCACATCCGCCCGAAGACGCGCGTGTCGACGGCCTCGATGTCGACGTCGGCCGCTGCCGCACGGCTTCGGATCGACAGCAGCAACCAGGGCACCATCCCGGCCAGGGCGAACACGGCCCACAGGCCGAGCGAGGTGCGCCACCCCGCGGCATCCGCGACGGGAACCGCGATGAGCGGAGGAGTGAACGTCGACACGGCCATCATCGTCGAGTAGACGGTCGTCATCAGCCCGATGCGATCGGGGAAGTGCTTCTTCACGAGCGCGGGCAGGAGGACGTTGCCAACCCCGACGCCCGCGAACACGAGTGCGGAGCCGAGCAGCAGTCCCACCGCATCGGCCGCAAGTGCCCGGGCGACGAGGCCCGCCGTCGCGAGCAGGAGCGCTGCGATCGTCGTGCGTTCCAGTCCGAAGCGCCGTTCGAGTCCGGATGCCAGGAGTCCGAAGACCGCGAAGCACAGTGGCGGGACGGTGCCGATGAGCCCGGCGACGGCCGCGGGCACAGCGAAGTCCTCGGCGATGTGGTCGTAGAGCGGGGACAGCGAAGCGACCGCGGAGCGGAGCGAGAACGCCATCAGGACGATGCCGACGACCGCCAGCACCCGCCCCGTCCAGAGGGGCCGTGGGGCATCGGATGTCACCCGATTCAGCCTAGACCGGCGTCGCGCGTGGCCGACGCGCGCGGGCGGCCGGCTCCGCGGCATCCGCCCCGTTCAGGTCGCACCTCTCGTCGCCTCAACCCCGGCGTAGCGGCGTGTCCTGCCACCTGAAGCAACACGCCCCGCCGGCGGGTCAGGACTCCTGAGTGCCCTCCACCCACGCCAGGTACTCGTCCGAGACGGTGCCGGTGACGTAGCGACCGTCGAAGCAGCTCATGTCGAGGTCCTCGACGTCAGGCGCGCCCTCGAGGATCGCCGCCTTGAGGTCGTCGATCTCCTGGTAGACGAGGTAGTCGCAGCCGAGCTCCTGGGCGATCTCGGGGATCGTCCGGTTGTAGGCGACGAGCTCGTGACGCGAGGGCATGTTGATGCCGTACACGTGCGGGAACCGGATGGGAGGCGCCGCCGAGGCGAACGTGACCGACTTCGCGCCGGCATCCCGCGCCATCTGGATGATCTCCTTCGACGTGGTTCCTCGCACGATCGAATCGTCGATGAGAAGCACGTTCTTGCCCTTGAACTCCGTCGACATCGCGTTGAGCTTCTGGCGCACGCTCTTCTTGCGGACCGCCTGCCCGGGCATGATGAACGTCCGCCCGATGTAGCGGTTCTTGTAGAAGCCCTCGCGGTACTCGATGCCGAGCTTTCGGGCGACCTGCATCGCCGCGGGGCGCGACGAGTCGGGGATCGGCATGACGACGTCGATCGAGCCCTGCGGGGTGTACTTCGCGATGGTGTCCGCGAGGCGCTCGCCCATGCGCAACCGCGCCTCGTATACCGAGATGCCGTTCATGACGGAGTCGGGACGGGCGAGGTAGACGTACTCGAACGAGCACGGCGCGAGCTGCACCGCCGGCGCGCACTGCTTCGTGTACAGGTTGCCGTCGAGGTCGATGAAGATGGCCTCGCCCGGCTCGATGTCGCGGACGACGTCGAAGCCGCCGTTCTCGAGGACGAGCGACTCGGATGCCACGGTCCACTCGTAGCGTCCGTTCTCGGCGCGACGCGTGCCGAGGATGAGGGGACGGATGCCGAAGGGATCACGGAACGCGAGGAGCCCATACCCGGCGAGCAGCGCGATCGTCGCGTAGGAGCCTTCGACGCGGTCGTGCACCCGGGAGACCGCCTCGAAGATCTGCTCGTGGTCGAGTTCGAGACCGGAGATGACCGCCTGCAGCTCGTTCGCGAGGACGTTCACGAGCAGCTCGGTGTCGGACGACGTGTTGAGGTGACGACGGTCGGTGCGGAACAGCTCCTCCGTCAGTTCACGCGTGTTCGTCAGGTTGCCGTTGTGGACGAGGACGATCCCGTAGGGCGCGTTGACGTAGAAGGGCTGCGCCTCTTCTTCGTTCGAGGCCGTTCCCTTCGTGGCATACCGCACGTGGCCGAGTCCGATGGTGCCGAGCAGCGAGCGCATGTCGCGGGTGCGGAACGCCTCACGGACCATCCCGCTCTTCTTCGCGATGTGGAAGGTTCCCCCGGGCTCCGCTGTCGCGATGCCGGTGGAGTCCTGTCCGCGGTGCTGCAGCAGCAGCAGCGCGTCGTAGACATCCTGGTTGGCTTGTCCCTGGCCGACGACGCCGACGATTCCGCACATTCCGTTAGTTCGCCATTCCCGTGTTGCGCTGGTGGTTCGAATCCGAGATCAGGACGCGTACGAGCCGACGAGGCGGACTGCCCCGCCGTCGACTCCCTTCGCGCCCTGCTCGTAGTGTCCGTCGGGGAGCGCGGCATCCGACACCACGCCGACCTGCCACGTGTCGATCCCCTCGGAGGTGAGGACGGATGCCACGGCGTCTGCCTGATCGGCCGCGACGACGGCCAGGAACCCGATGCCGAGGTTCCAGGTGCCCTCGGTCTGTTCGAGCGAAAGCCCGCCGAGGTCGGCGAGCACGCGGAACACCGAGGACGGCGACCACGAGGCGCGGTCGACATCGACCCAGGTTCCCCGGGGGAGCACCCGCGCGAGGTTGGCCGCGATGCCGCCGCCGGTGACGTGGCTCAGGGAGTGGACGGCACCGGGCTGCGCGTCGATCGCGCGCAGCAGCGGCGAGGTGTACAGGCGGGTCGGCTCGAGGAGCTGCTCGCCCCAGGTGCGGCCGAAGTCGGCGGCGTGGTCGCCGTAGCCGATCCCGGCACCGGCGATGATGTGCCGGATCAGCGAGTAGCCGTTGGAGTGCGGGCCGCTGGATGCCAGGGCGAGCACCGTGTCGCCGGGCTGCACCCGGTCGGCGCCCAGGACGGCACCGGCCTCGACCACACCGGTGGCCGCGCCCGCGACGTCGTAGTCGTTGATGCCGAGGAGACCGGGGTGCTCGGCGGTCTCGCCCCCGACCAGGGCGGTGCCGGTCGCGGAGCAGCCGTCGGCGATGCCCCGGACGATGTCGGCGATCCGCTCGGGGAACACCTTGCCGGTCGCGATGTAGTCCGTCATGAAGAGCGGCTTCGCACCGACCACGACGATGTCGTCGACGACCATGCCGACGAGGTCCTGCCCGATCGTGTCGTGCTTGTCGATCGCCTGCGCGATGGCGACCTTCGTGCCGACGCCGTCGGTGGAGGTCGCCAGCAGCGGCTTCTCGTACCCGAGCAGGGCCGATGCGTCGAAGAGGCCGGCGAAGCCGCCGACGCCGCCGAGGACCTCGGGGCCCTGGGTACGGCGGACGGCCGACTTCATCAACTCGACGGCGAGATCGCCCGCCGCGGTGTCGACGCCGGCAGCGGAATAGGGATCGGTGGGAGTCGCGGCCACGGGGTCAGCCTACCGGCCGCCGGGCGCGTCCCGTTCGTCGGGCAGCGCGGCATCCGCTCGTCATGCGCTTCAGGTGGCACCTCGCGTCGCTTCACGGCGCGCGAAGCGGCAAGACCTGCCACTCGAACCCGGGACGCTCGGCATCGACGCCTCTAGGATGGCGCCATGAGCGGGGCTGAACGGCCCGAATGGGTCGTGCGTGAGGATGCCGGGGCGTCGGTGCTGGTCGCGCTGTACCTGCGCCAGGTGCTCGGCATCCGCGCTCCCGAGGAGCTGCCCCATCTGCGCGGCGCTCCGGCGGCGGACGCGTACGACGACAGCGACGAGCATCGGCTGCGGGAGCGGCAGTGGCTCGCGTACTGGGCGATGACGGTCGAACCGCAGGCCCACCCCTCGCCGGTGCCGCTCGAACTCGTGGACGGGTTCGAGACGTATGCCGTCCTGCCGGTCGAGGGATTCGACGAGCTGCGCACCGCGATGGAACCCCACGCGGCGGACGCGGTCGCGTATGCGACGGCCGCGAACGAGCGCTATGCGCTGCAGACGCGCAGCGGGTCGGCCAGCAGCTACCGTGCCTACGCCAGCGCGATCGCCGAACACGAACGGAGAGTGGGTCGGCGCGCCCACTCCTTCGAGCTCAACGTGCACGTCCTCCCCCTGACACAGCGCGGCGTCTGGTGGATCGGATCACTGACCGTCGCCGTCACCGACGGCCTGCGCGGCGACGTCGCCGCCTTCGATCCGGCGATCCAGCCGATCATCGCCGAGATCGCCTGATTTCCAGACTGCGGGCGATGGAACGCGTCGCGGCATCCGGACCCGTTACTTTCATCGTCCCCCGTCGAGGACAGCGCTGACCCGCGTGAGGGGGATCAGTCCTCGTCCTGCACCGTCTCGTGCTCGATGCGCACCGTGCGCACCCGACGGCGAGACGCACGATCGAACAGCAGCGCGATCACGGCTCCGACGGCCAGCCCGACCGGCACGCACACGAGCAGCAGGAAGCCGAACACCTGTGTGGTCGAGTAGGTGACGCCGGTGCCGGCGCTCTCCTGGGTGTCGAACGCAAAGGTCAGGATCACCGCGAGCAGCACGCCCAGCGCGGCACCGAGCGCGAAGAAGACGCCGAAGCGGGGGCTGCGGCGCAGTTCCGCGTTCTCGACGTGCGATTCGGTGTGCTCGGCCATACCTCCATTGTCCACCCGCGGGCGGCTCGCGCGGTCAGCGGCCGGAGCGCCCTTCCCCCGGAAGACCCTCCGGTTCGGGCGCGGTGTGGGCGTCGACGGATGCCGCGTCGCGCCGCCGCCGCGCGATCGAGCCGGCGGTGAGCAGGACGACGACGATCAGCGCCGCCGCGCCCACCCCGAGGCCGATCCAGATACCCGACCCGTCGCCGCCGTCGTCGCCGGCGGCGTCCGGTGCACCGGAGGGCGTCACCGTGGACTCGACGGGCGGGCACTCCGCCGTGATCGTGTAGTCGAGCTCTCCCGGGTCCGCCGACCAGAAGGCGACGGCGTCAGTGGCGCGCTCGGTCGTGGCATCCACGGCGGTGGCGGTGATGGCCTCGCCGTCCTCCGAGATCGCACCCGCGCGAAGGTCGACCGACGCGAGAGGCGCCTGCGCGACGAGCGCGGTGCCCTCGGGTTCGAGATCCGCCAGCAGCTGACCCGACTCCTCCGCGAGGACGAGGGTCGGGTTGGTGAGCACGGTGGCGACGCCCGCATCGCTGATGAATTCGACGGTCGCCTCGAACGCGATGCTCCCGACCGGCCCGACCGGGTCGATCACCCCTGCGCCGCCGGTGAGGCGGAGGACGGTGCCCTCCTGCGTGGCGCCACCGGACGCCGAGAATTCCGACGTGCCGAGGTCCCAGGCCAGCTCGGCCTCGGTCGCGGTGCATGCGGCGGTGTCGGTGGCCGACGCGGCGACGGGCGCCTGGGCGGCCGAGGCGACGGCGAGGAGCACCACCAGGGTGGAGCGCAGCAGCGCAGTGCGGGTCATCGGGCTCCTCTCCCCCGAGCGATGGTACCGGCGCGGCGGCGGCGTCCCGGCGTCGAGCGCCGCGCGGCCGGAGCGTCCGCGCGGTCGGACGTCAGGGGCGCAGCGGCAGCAGTCCGATGAGATCGGCCCGCGTTCCCGACGCCTGCACCTTCCCCGCGTCGACCGCCTCCGCCCACGAGGCCTCTCCCGTGGCGAGGGCGATCCAGGTCGCGGCATCCGTCTCGATGACGTTCGGGGGAGTGCCGCGAGTGTGACGGGGCCCCTCGACGACCTGCACGGCGCCGTACGGAGGCACACGCACCTCGACCGAGTTCCCGGGAGCCTTCTCGGCGAGCAGCTGCAGCAGATATCGCACCGCCGTCCCGAGATCGGCCCGCGCGGTGCTGCCGCCGCGGACCGCATCCAGAGCGGCCCGGCCATCGCCCATCAGGATCTTCCGCACCATGACGACCACGCTAGCCCCGGTCGAAGGGGCGCGAAGGGCCGCCGGTAGGCTGGCCGCGTGAAGATCCTCGTCCTCGGTTCGGGTGCCCGCGAGCACGCCATCATCCTCGCCCTCCTCGCCGAGGACGCCGGGCACGAGGTGCTCGCCGCACCCGGCAACGCCGGCATCGCCGCCGACGCCACCCTCCTCCCCCTCGACGCCGAGGATCCGTCCGCGGTCACCGGCTACGCCTTCGAGAACGACGTCGACCTCGTCATCATCGGCCCCGAAGCCCCCCTGGTCGCCGGCGTCGCCGATGCGCTCCGCGAGCGCGGCATCCCCGTGTTCGGGCCGGGCAAGGCGGCGGCACAGCTCGAGGGATCGAAGGCGTTCGCGAAGAGGATCATGGATGCCGCGGGCGTCCCCACCGGCAAGGCCGCGCGCGCCCGCACCCTCGACGAGGTCGCCGCGGCGATCGACGAGTTCGGTGCGCCGTACGTGGTGAAGGCCGACGGGCTCGCCGCCGGCAAGGGCGTGATCGTCACGGATGACCGCGACGCGGCGCTCGCCCACGCGGAGACGTACCTGCCGAAGGGCGGCGTGCTCGTGGAGGAGTTCCTCTCCGGCCCCGAGGTGTCGCTGTTCTTCGTGTCGGACGGCGACACCGTCCGCGCGCTGAGCCCCGCGCAGGACTTCAAGCGCGCCTTCGACGGCGACGCCGGGCCGAACACCGGCGGCATGGGCGCCTACTCGCCGCTGCCCTGGCTCAGCGAGCGGTTCGGCAGTGAAGCCGCCTTCGTCGCGGAGGTCACGCGCGACGTCGCCGAGCCGGTCATCCGCCGTCTCGACGCCGAGGGCACCCCGTTCATCGGTCTGCTCTACGCCGGTCTGATCCTCACCGACGACGGCGTGAAGGTCATCGAGTTCAACGCCCGCTTCGGCGACCCCGAGACCCAGGTGGTGCTCGCGCGACTGCGCAGCCCGCTCTCCCGACTGCTGCTCTCCGCCGCCTCGGGGACGCTCGAGTCGGAGCCCGAGCCCGAGTTCGCGGCGGACGCCGCGGTGACCGTGGTGCTCGCGAGCGAGGGGTACCCTGAGGCACCGGTGACGGGGCGCGTGATCACGGGCACCGACCGCGCGGCATCCGTCGACGGGGTGCACCTGGCGCACGCCGCGACGACCGCGTCCGGGGCGGACCTGCTCGCCACGGGCGGGCGCGTCCTGAACGTCGTGGCCGTCGGCGACGACTTCACGCAGGCCCGCGAACGCGCCTACGCCGCGCTGGGCGAGATCTCCCTCGACGGTTCCCACTTCCGCACCGACATCGCCGCCCGCGTCGCCGACTGACCGCGCCACCGCGGCCGCGCGGCATCCTCCCCTGACCGCGAGACAGCAGGGGGAGCCCGAGACATGCGCAGGATGTCAACGTCTCGGGCCGTGACTGCTGTCTCGCGGACTCGCGCACCGAAGACCACCCGGGATAATGGGCGGGTGACGGATGCCGCGACTCCCCTGGCCGGATGGACCCACACCTACTCGGGCAAGGTCCGCGACCTGTACCGCCCCGAGGACGGCGCCGATCGCATGCTCGTCGTCGCGAGTGACCGCGTCAGCGCCTTCGACCATGTTCTGGAGCCGGCGATCCCCGGCAAGGGCGCGCTCCTGACCGCGCTCAGCCTGTGGTGGTTTGCGCAGCTCTCCGGCGCCGACGGCGGGCGCGCCATCCCCAACCACCTCATCGACGGCGCGGTTCCGCCCGCCGAGGCCGAGGGTCGCGGCATGGTCGTTCAGTCCCTCGACATGCTGCCCGTCGAATGCGTCGTGCGCGGCTACCTCACCGGGTCGGGGTGGGCCGAGTACCAGCAGGACGGCACGGTGTGCGGCATCCCACTGCCCGAAGGACTCGGCAACGGCGACCGCCTGCCGGAGCCCATCTTCACCCCGGCCTACAAAGCGCCGCTCGGTGAGCACGACGAGAACATCTCGTTCGAGCGCACCGTCGAGCTCGTCGGTGCCGAGCGCGCCGCCGAGCTGCGCGACACCTCGCTCGAGATCTACCGCCGCGCCGCCGCCATCGCGGAGGCGAAGGGGCTGATCCTCGCCGACACCAAGTTCGAGTTCGGCCTGGACGCCGACGGCGTGCTCACCCTGGCCGACGAGGTGCTCACGAGTGATTCGTCGCGGTATTGGGATGCCACCGCGTGGCGCTCCGGCACGACACCCGCCGAGCGGATGGCGAGCTTCGACAAGCAGATCGTCCGCGACTGGCTCGCCGCCTCGTGGGACAAGACCGGGTCGCCGCCCGAGCTCCCCTCGGACATCGTGGAGCGGACCGCCGCGAAGTACCGCGAGTTGCTCACACTCCTCACCGCGTAACGGTCGGCGTCGCTGCGCGGCTCCCAGCCGGCTCCCAGGTAGCCTGACCGCAGGCACCCCCGAACCTGAGGAGCACACGCATGCCCATCTGGACCCTCCACGGCGATGGCCGTCGCATCGCACCCGGCGCCGTCGTCAAGCCCGAGGAACGCCTCAACTGGGGCAGCACGCTCGCCATCGGCAGCCAGCACGTCGTGGCGATGTTCGGCGCGACGTTCCTCGTGCCAATCCTCACCGGGTTCCCCGTGACGACGACGCTCCTCTTCTCAGGTCTCGGCACGCTGCTGTTCCTCCTGCTCACCCGCAATCGCCTCCCCAGCTACCTGGGGTCGTCGTTCGCGTTCATCGCGCCGATCACGGCGTTCAACGGTGGCAAGGCACTCGAGACGCCCGAGCAGATCGGTCAGGCGCTGGTCGGCGTGCTCATCGCGGGGCTCCTCCTCGCCGGGGTCGGCGCGCTGGTGCAGGTCACCGGTACGCGGTGGATCGAGCGGCTCATGCCGCCGGTCGTCTCGGGCGCGATCGTCGCGCTCATCGGCCTGAACCTCGCTCCCGTCGCGTGGCAGAACTTCCGGACCGACGGGCTCCTCGCCTCGGTCACCCTCATCGCCTGCATCCTCTTCTCGGTGCTGTTCCGCGGGTTCCTCGGGCGTATCTCGATCTTCCTCGGCGTCGTGGTGGGTTACATCGTCGCGGTGATCCTGGGCCGCGTCGACTTCAGCGGGGTCGCGGACCTCATCGAGGCGCGCCAGTGGGTGGGCCTGCCGACCTTCCACCTCCCCTCGTTCGGCGACCCGGTCGCCTGGGGTCTGCTTCCGATGTTCCTGCCGGTGGTGCTGGTGCTCATCGCCGAGAACGTCGGCCACGTGCGAGGCGTCGCCACGATGACCGGTGACCCCACCGTCAACACGCGCACCGGCCGCGCGCTTCTCGCTGATGGCGCCGCGACAGCCCTCGCCGGGCTGTTCGGCGGTTCGGGCACCACGACCTACGGCGAGAACATCGGCGTCATGGCTGCCACCCGCATCTACTCCACCGCGGCGTACTGGGTGGCCGGCATCATCGCCGTGCTGCTGTCGTTCTCGCCGGTGGTCGGCGCGATCCTCTTCACGATCCCGAGCGGCGTCATCGGCGGTGTGACGACGGCCCTCTACGGCCTCATCGGCGTCATCGGCATCAAGATCTGGGTCGACAACCAGGTCGATTTCTCACGTCCGGTGAACCAGTACACGGTCGCTGTCGCCTTCGTCATCGCCATCGCGGGCTTCACGATGAACCTCGGCCAGCTGCAGTTCGGCGGCATCGTTCTCGGCACTCTCGCCGCCCTCGCGATCTACCACGGCGGCAACGCGATCGCCCGAGCGCGCAAGACCGGTGCGGACGATGGCGGCCCCATCGTCCCGATCGGACAGCTCGGCGGCGACCCGCGCTGAGACCCCCGCGCGCGAGCGCGGGTCGGTCTCGACGTCAGACCGACTCGCGCTCGACGAGCGTGGTCTCGAGCAGCGTCACCCGCGGCGGGGTGCCGCCGGCGAGCAGCTGCAGCAGGATGTCGGCCATCTGCTCACCCTGCTGCAGCGACGGCTGACGCACCGTCGTGAGCGCCGGCACGACCGAGGTCGCCACCGGAGAGTCGTCGTATCCGACGATGGAGACGTCCTCGGGAACACGGATGCCGGCGCGCGCGAGCGCCACGAGTGCACCCCGCGCCATCAGGTCGCTCGCGATGAAGAGTCCGTCGAACGGCGTGCCCGACTCGAGCAGCCGCATCGTGGCGGCGACCGCGCCGTCGGAGGTGAAGTCGCCGTCCTCCACGCCGGCCGGTTCCAGGCCCGCGGCATCCAGCGCCGCCCGGAAGCCCTCGAGACGGTCGATGCCGCCGGGCATGGTCAGGGGGCCGGCGATCGTGGCGATCTTTCGACGGCCCCGCGCCAGCAGGTGCTCGGTCGCCAGGCGCGACCCGGCACGGTTGTCGACGTCCACGTAGTAGTCGCGCTCGCGCTCGCGGACGGGGCGTCCGCCGTAGACGACGGGCATGGCCGCCGCGATGCGGTCGATGAAGGAGTCGCTGGTGTGGTGCGACACGATGATCGCGCCGTCGACGGCGCCGCTGCGCAGGTATGCGGTGGCTTTGTCGTGCGGGTCGTCGCTGGCGATGATCAGGTTGAGCACGTAATCCGACCTGCTGACTCGTGCATGGATGCCGCTGACGATCGCCGCGAAGAAGGGGTCACCGAAGAACCGGGTCGTGTCCTCGGGCACGACAAGCGCGATCGCCATCGTGGCTCGGCTGGCGAGCGAGCGCGCAGCACGGTTGGGGACGTAATTGAGCTCATCGATGGCGCGTCGCACCGACTCGAGTGCGGTGGGACTCACGGCCGTGGAGCCGTTCACAACCCGCGACACCGTGGAGCGCGAGACCCCGGCCACCGCCGCGACTTCTTCGATGGTCACCGGAGTGCGGATGGTGTCGGTCACGGCTGGGCTACCTCGGGAAGGGTGCGACGTCGATCGCACGGGCGGCGATGACCCGACGATACTCCAGTGCGCTGTCCTTCAATGCCCGCTCCTGGGTGTCGTAGTCCACCCGCACGATGCCGAAGCGCTTGTCGTAGCCCCACGCCCATTCGAAGTTGTCGAGCAGCGACCAGTAGAAGTAGCCGCGCACGTCGACGCCCGCGTCCGCGGCATCCACGATCGCGCCGAGGTGACCGCGCAGGAACGCGACCCGGTCGTCATCGTGCACCCGGGTGACGCCGTCCTCGATGACGGGTCGGTCGTCGTACGCGGCGCCGTTCTCGGTCACGTACAGCGGCGTGCCCGCCGCCTCCGCATACTCCCGCCACACCCGCTCGAGCAGGGTCGTGAGCGCCTCCGGCTGCACTTCCCAGTGCATGGACGTGCGCGGCAGGCCGCGCTCGTACCAGTGGATGTCCTTGCCCGCGGGCCACGGCGACCCGACCGGGCGATCGGTGGGCGCGTCTCCCGGTAGCGGCGGCTGCGCAGGCGCTGTGCCGCCGACGAACTCGCCGTGGTAGTAGTTCACGCCGAGGGCATCGAGCGGCTGCGCGATCGCCTCGAGGTCGCCGGGCCTGACCGCCTCCTCGAAGGCGGCGACCGCCGCGGCATCCACTGCCCGCACGTCCGCCACGATGTCCTGCGGATATCCCCGGCCGAACACCGGGTCGAGGAACCAGCGGTTGAACTGGCCGTCGATGCGACGAGCGGCGTCGACGTCGTCGTGCCGGGTGGGGTCGGCGGGTTCGGCGACCGTGAGGTTCAGTGTGATGCCGAGGTTCAGCGTCGCGTCGCGCTCACGCAGGGCCGACACGACGCGACCGTGGCCGAGGAGCAGGTGGTGCGACGCCGTCAGCCCGTCGGCGATGCTGGTCCGTCCCGGGGCATGGATGCCGCCGGTGTAGCTGAGGAACGAGGAGCACCACGGCTCGTTCAGCGTCGTCCAGATGCCCACCCGGTCACCGAGCGCATCGTGCACGGACAGCGCGTAGTCCACGAACCGGTCGCTCGTCTCGCGGGCCGTCCAGCCGCCGCGCTCCTCGAGCGCCTGCGGCAGGTCCCAGTGGTACAGCGTGAGCCAGGGGATGATGTCGGCGTCGCGGAGCTCATCGACGAGCCGCTTGTAGAAGTCGATCCCGCGCTGGTTGACGGGCCCGCCGTCGGGACGCACCCGCGACCAGGACGTCGAGAACCGGTAGGTGTCGAGCCCCAGCTCCCGCATCAGCGCGACGTCGTCCCGGTACCGGTGGTAGTGGTCGCACGCGACGTCGCCGTTGTCGCCGTGGATGACGGCGCCGGGCACCCGGCTGAAGGTGTCCCAGATCGAGGCGGTGCGGCCGTCCTCGAACGCGGCCCCCTCGATCTGGTAGGCCGCCGTGGCCGCGCCGAACAGGAAGCCGGTCGGGAAGGGACGGGAGGCGGTCAGGGCAGAGCCCTCCCGGGCGACGATCGTCATGTCGTGATCCTGTCAGCCCTTGACCGCGCCGGCCATGATGCCGCTGATGAGCTGCTTACCCGCCACGACGAAGAGCACCAGAAGCGGCAACGTTGCCAGGATCGCACCCGTGAGGACGATCGAGTAGTCGACGTAGTAACCCGACTGCAGCTGGCTGAGCGCCGTCTGGAGCGTCGGGCTCTGCGGCTTGAGTACCAGCAGCGGCCACAGGAAGTCGGTCCACGCCGTCATGAATGTGAACAGACCGAGGATCGCCATGGCCGGTCGCGCCGCCGGCACACCCACCGTCAGGAAGGTGCGGAACTGGCCCGCGCCGTCGACGCGGGCGGCCTCGATGAGTTCGTCGGGGATCACGTCCACGAGGTATTGCCGCATGAAGAAGACACCGAACGCCGTGACAAGGGTCGGGATGATGACGGCCCCGATGCTGCCGGTCCAGCCCAGCTCGCGCATCAGCATGAACAGCGGGATGATGCCGAGCTGGGTGGGGATCGCCATCGTCGCGACGACGAAGACCATGAGGCCGTCGCGGCCCTTGAACCGCAGCTTCGCGAACGCATAGCCCGCGAGTGTGGAGAACGACACAACCGAGACCGTGATGATCGACGAGATGAGGACCGAATTGCCCAGGGCGACCCAGAACGGGATGGCGTCGAGGACCTTCATGGCGTTCGCCAGGAAGTTGCCGCCCGGGATGAGCGGAAGAGTCTCGGCCCGCGTGGCGTTCGTGCCGCTGCCCACGACGAACGACCACCACATCGGGTACACGCTGCCGATGACGAACGCGGTCAGAAGGCCGTAGGTCAGGAAGCCGGGGCGGCTGCCGATGCCGGCCGGCCCGCTCTCCCGAGGACGGCGGCGGCCGCCGCGGCGCTGACGCTCGGGCTCGACGACGTCGACCTGTTGGACGGGCAGCGGTCCCGGGATCGCGGTGGTCATCGGGTGCCTTTCGTGGAGTCGGAACGACGCGCGCGGCGCGCCTTGCGGTCGGCACGCTCGGCGCCGCCGGCGATGCCGCGCGAGACGAGGAAGTTGATGAGGCCGATCCCGACGATGAGGACGAACAGGAGGATGGCGACGGCCGAGCCTTCGCCGAGGTCGCGGCGGAAGAACGCCAGCTCCCAGAGGTAGAGGACGGTCGTCTGGAACTGCCGGTCGCTGCCGCCGGTGCCGCCGGCGGTCGACACGTCGAACAGCCGGGGCTCCGCGAAGATCTGCAGACCGCCGATCGTCGCGGTGATGATGACGAAGATGAGCGTCGGCCGGATCGAGGGGATGGTGATCGAGAAGAACCGGCGCGCGGGCCCGGCACCGTCGATGGCCGCCGACTCGTAGAGGTCGCGCGGCACGGCCTGCATGGCCGCGAGGAGGATGAGCGCGTTGTACCCGGTCCACCGGAAGTTCACCATCGTCGCAATCGCGATGTGGCTGAGGAACGTGTCGTGCTTCCACTCCTGGTCGGGGATGCCGACGAGGTTCAGCACGTTGTTGACGAGGCCGTCCGCCTCGTTGAAAGCACTGGAGAAGATCAGCGCGGTGGCGACAGGGGTGACCACGAAGGGGATGAGGACGCTCATGCGCCAGAAGGTCGGTGCACGCAGGCCGCGATCGAGGAGGTAGGCCACCAGGAGCGCGACGGAGAGCTGCGGGATGGCCGAGAGCAGGAAGATGCTCAGGGTGTTGCCGATGGACTTCCAGAACGAGTCGTCCTGGAGGACGCTCACGAAGTTGCCCGCACCGACGAACTCGTCCTGACCACTCAGCAGATCCCAGTCGAACAACGAGACGTTGACCGTGTACAGCAGTGGGAAGAGACCGACGAGCCCGAAGAGCAGGAAGAACGGGGCGATGTAGGCGTAGGGCGAACCGCGGTACGCGAATCGCGACAGGCGCTGGCGTGCGGTGAGGCGCGGCGGTCGAGCCGCGACATCAGCATGCGCCTCCGGGCGCACGCGAGGCGGCGGCGAAGCGGTGGTGGTCATGGTGTCCTCTCGTGTGCGCCGGGATGGTGCACGGGTCACCGGCGATGCCGGTGACCCGTGCAGAAGGTCCTAGTCGGACTCGACCTGCTTGGCCAGCTCCGCGAGCGCCTTGTCCCACGCGCCGGCGGTGTCGACCTCGCCCCGGTCCAGTGCGCTCAGCGCAGGCCCGAAGACGTTCTCCTGGATGACCGAGTCGTCCGGTCCCTTGTACTGGGCGACGACACCCTTGGCACGCTCAGCGAGGATCGCGCCGGTCGGGGCGTCGTTGAAGAACTCGTTGGGCGTCGCGTCGCTCGCGAGCTTCTCCTGCGCCTCGATGGTCGACGGGAAGTTGCCCGCGGCCGCCGACTGCTTGACCTGCTGCTCGGGCTGCGTCAGCCAGTCAGCGAGCTCCGCCGCGGCTTCTTTGTGCTCCGAGGACTCGGAGACCGAAAGCCACGCGCCGCCCCAGTTGGCTGCGCCGCCGGGGAAGACGTCGGCGAAGTCCCATCCGGTGGAGGCGTCCCCGCCGGCGCTCTCGACGCGCTCCTTGACGATGCCCAGCATCCAGCCCGGGCAGACGAAGGTCGCGAACGTGCCGTCGACGAACGACTTGTTGCCGTTCCAGTCCCACGCCGCCTGCGCGGCGGACTGGCCGCCCTCCGTGGCGGCGCCGAGGAGCTCGAAGCGCTCCTTCAGCTCGGCGTTGCCGTCGACGTTCAGCGTCCCGTCGGAGGTGTAGTAGCCCTCGTCGAGCTGATTCACCATGGCGTTCCACACGAAGCCGGAGTGGTCATACCACCCCTTGCCGGTGTCGTCGGTGTACTTCTGGCCGATCTCGAAGTAGTTCTCCCAGTCGCCGTCGAGCAGCTCGGCGACGCTCTCGCGGTCGGTCGGGAGGCCGGCCGCCTCGAACGCCGGGGCGTTGTAGCAGATGCCGCTCGGGCCGATGTCGGTGCCGTAGCCGATGACACGGCCGTCGGGTGCCGTGGCGGTCTCGTACTTCCAATCGACCCAGTCGGCCTTGCGGTCCTCGATGCCGTAATCGCGCAGGTCGGCGAAGTTCTCGACGACGCCCTCCTCCATGATCGCGCCGAGCCAGCCCTCTTCGATTGCGACGATGTCGGAGAGTCCTCCGGCGCCGATCTTGGTGAACAGGTCGGTGCGGGCGTTGCCGCCGGTGTCGATGTTCGTGGCCTCGATGGTGACGTTGTCGTGGAGACTCTCGTACTCCTCGTACAGCTCCTCGTAGCCGAAGGTGCCGAATGTGGTGATGGTGAGGGTGACGGGTTCGTCGCCCGAACCCTCCTCGCCATTCGTGTCGCCGCCGCCGGCGCAGCCGGCGAGGACGAGAGCGGACGTCGAGGCGACGGCGGCGAGGACGCCGACGCGGCGCAGGGCGCGTGAGTTCACAGGACACTCCTTTGTGATGTGGAGAGAGACGGGTGCGGTGCTCCCTCCCATGGGAGCGCTCTCAACTGAGATCAGACGGTACGGGAGCGCTCCCATGGCTGTCAAGGGAGCGCTCCCATACGATCGGTCACGGTTCGGTCACGGCCGTTCGGAGACCGTGCTCATCCCCGCGTTCGGACGCTGCCGCCCTGTCCTCGGCGCGCGACCGCCTGGCCGTAGACTGGTCCCACCCCTGCCCGCGACATCCCGGAGCTTTCGAATGCCCACCATCGTCGTCGACGTCATGCCCAAGGCCGAGCTGCTGGACCCGCAGGGGAAGGCCGTCGCCGGCGCACTCTCCCGCCTCGGCCACGAAGGATTCTCCGGCGTCCGGATCGGCAAGCGCTTCGAGCTGACTGTCGACACCGCCGACGAGCAGACGCTCGCGACGGTCAAGACCATCGCCGAAGAGATCCTCTCGAACGCGGTGATCGAGGACGTCGTGGGCATCGAGGTCGTCGAATGACGGTCCGCGTCGGCGTCATCACCTTCCCGGGATCGCTCGACGACGGCGACGCGCAGCGCGCCGTCCGCCTGGCGGGAGCCGAGCCGGTCGCCCTCTGGCACGGTTCGCACGACCTCGACGGCGTGGACGCACTCGTCCTGCCGGGTGGCTTCAGCTACGGCGACTACCTCCGCGCCGGCGCGATCGCCGCTCTCGCGCCGATCATGTCCGAGGTGAAGGATGCCGCCGCGAAGGGGATGCCGATCCTCGGCATCTGCAACGGCTTTCAGATGCTCGTCGAGGCGCACCTGCTGCCCGGGGGCCTGATCCGCAACGCCCACCAGCAGTTCATCCGTCGCGACCAGCGCCTCGTCGTCGAGAACGCCGACACGGCGTGGACGCACGAGTTCACGAACGGCGAGGAGATCGTCATCCCGTTGAAGAACGCGGACGGCGGCTACATCGCATCCGACGAGACGCTCGCCCGCATCCGGGGCGAAGGCCTCGTCGCGTTCCGTTACGCGGGCGTCAACCCGAACGGATCGGTCGATGACATCGCCGGGCTCACCAACGAGCGCGGCAACGTCGTCGGCCTCATGCCGCACCCCGAGCACGCGATCGAACCCGGGTTCGGGCCCGACACCGCGGCCGCCATGCGGTCGGGAGTCGACGGGCTGAAGTTCTTCACCGCGGCGGTCAGCGCCGTGGTGGGATCCGCCGCCTGAGGCGCCCTCGCGCCATCCGCGAGAAACAACGTTCAGCGAGAGACATCGCGGCACCGGTTGCTCCTCACGCCGGACCGACGGCGGTGAATACGGTCCTCACGGCCGCCGTGTCGCGATGTGCCTGCAGGTAGTACGCGCGAAATCGCGCGGAAATACGCGCGCGTTAGCGTCGGGCCCGCACCGCCATGTCCCGAAACATGACCCGAGGAGTCCCCTTGCGCCTTCTGTCCCGCACGCGCGTCATCGGTATCGCCGCCGCTGCCGCCTCCGCCCTCCTGCTCGCCGGCTGCGCCGGCGGCGAAACCCCCGCAGGTTCCGAGGGCGAAGCCGTCGACCACGGCGAGATCAGCGTCCAGTACTCCTGGATCAAGAACGAGGAGTTCGCGGGAGAGTTCTACGCCTACGAGAACGGCTACTACGACGAGGCCGGCTTCTCGGACGTCATCGGCATTTCGGGCCCCGACACGGGTGTCGCCAAGCTGCTGTCGAACACGGTGCAGGTCGCGCTGAGCGACGCGGCATCCGTCGGTGCGGCCATCGCCGAAGAAGAAGCACCGCTGAAGATCATCGGCGCGACCTTCCAGAAGAACCCGTTCACGATCCTGTCGCTCGCCGACGGCGCGAACATCCAGACCCCGCAGGACCTCGTCGGCAAGAAGATCGGTGTGCAGGACTCCAACGCGTCGGTGTTCGCCGCGCTCCTGAACGCCAACGACATCGACCCCGCGGACGTCGAGGTCGTGCCCGTCGACTTCAACCCGACCCCGGTCATGAACGGCGAGGTCGACGGCTTCATGGCATATCTCACGAACGAGGCGCTGACCGTCGAGCTGGCCGGGTACGAGACCACGAACCTCGCCTACGCCGAGAACGGCGTGCCGTACGTCGCCGAGACCTTCACGGTCACCGACCAGTATCTGGCCGAGAACGCCGACCTGCTGAAGGCGTTCCTCATCGCCGAGATCAAGGGCTGGACGCATGTCTTCCAGGAGCCGGTCGACGACACCGTCTCGCTCGTCGAGACGTACTACAACCAGGCCGCCGAGGCGTCCGAGGAGGGCCTCGAGGCCGTGTTCGGCGCACTCGACCCCGCGAAGACCGCCGCCGGCATCGAGGCGCAGAACCTGCTCATCTCGACCGACGAGACCGAAGCGAACGGGCTCTTCACCATCTCGGACGAGCTCAAGGAGCAGACCGTCGCATCGCTGGCCGGCGCCGGCTGGGAGGTCTCCGTCGACGACCTGTTCGACACGACGATCATCGACGAGATCTACGCGGAGAACCCCGACCTGATGGAATACCTGCCCTGACATGACGACACGCTCCGCCGCCGCGGATGCCGGCGCCCTCCCGGGTACCGGCATCCGCATCGACGGTCTCAGCAAGACCTTCGACACCGGGCGCGGCCGATCGGTCGCCGCCCTGCAGGACACGCACCTGCACACCGACAAGGGTTCGTTCCTCTCGCTCCTCGGCCCCTCGGGCTGCGGCAAGTCGACGATCCTGCGAATCCTCGCCGACCTTGAGCACCCCACCACCGGCGAGGTGTTCGTCGACGGCAAGACGCCGTCCGAGCTGCGCCGCGACCACGAGCTCGGCATCGCATTCCAGGACCACGCGCTCCTGCCGTGGCGGAGCGTGCTCACGAACATCCGGCTGCCGTTCGAGATCGCGGGGCGGACGCCCGACAAGGCCTACATAGACGAGCTCATCGGTCTCGTCGGTCTCCGCGGCTTCGAGAAGGCGAAGCCCGCCCAGCTCTCCGGCGGCATGCGCCAGCGCGTCTCGATCGCCCGCGCCCTGACCCTCAAGCCCTCAGTGCTGCTGCTCGACGAGCCGTTCGGCGCGCTCGACGACATGACCCGCCAGAACCTCAACCTCGAGCTGCTGCGCATCTGGACGGAGAAGCCCGCGACCACCCTCATGGTCACGCACGGCATCTCAGAGGCGATCTTCCTCTCCGACCGCGTCGCCGTGATGTCGCCCCGACCCGGCCGGGTCAAGGAGATCATCGAGGTCGACCTGCCGCGCCCCCGCCTGCCAGAGATGCAGCGCACCCCCGAGTTCCATGCGCTCGTCGACCAGGCCTCCGAACTGCTGTTCGGCGACGACGGTCGCGCGGCCGCGGAGGCGTGATGCGCGCCCTGCCCCGCTGGGCTGCCGGCGTCATCGGCCTGGCCGCGCTCATCGGCGCATGGTGGCTGTTCTCGGCGACGATCTTCATCCCCGCCGAGGGGACGACCTTCACCCCGGTCCCCTCGCCGTGGACCGTGTTCGCGACGATCTTCTCCGACGGAATCGCGGCCTACTGGCCGGTATTCCAGGTGACGATCGGCGAAGCGCTGGTCGGGTTCGCCTGGGGAAACGCGATCGCCCTCCTGCTGGCATCCGTCGTCCTCCTGCTTCCGAAGGCCGAGACGGTCATCACGCAGATCGCCGTCGTCAGCTACTGCCTGCCCGTCGTCGCCGTCGGCGGCATCGCGATCGTTGTGCTCGGCGGCGCGAAGCGCGTGGGCGACCTCAGCGCGACCGCGGTGTTCCTCGCGGCCCTCGCGGTGTTCTTCACGACCGTCGTCGGCGCGCTGCTCGGCTTCAAGGCCGCCGACCGGGCGACGCTCGACGTCGTCCGTGTCTACGGCGGCACGCGGTTCACGCAGCTGCGCAAGGTGCGGCTCATCGCCGCGGCACCCGCGATCCTCACCGCACTGCAGATCGCGGTGCCGAGCGCATTCCTCGGCGCCATCCTCGGCGAGTACATGGGCGCGATCGACCGTGGCGTCGGCATCACCCTCATCAAGCTGCAGGGCGACCTCGACTCTCCCCGCGTGTGGGCGGTGTTCCTGCTGACCGCAGCGGTCGCGTTGCTCGGGTACGGGCTCGTCGGGCTCGTCGCCCGGTTGGTGACGCCCTGGGTGTCGGGACGGACGGTGGCCGCATGAAGGCGATCTGGCGCCCGCTCGGCCGCTCGGCCGCGAACGCCCTCCTCACCGTCGCCATCGTCCTCGCCGCATGGTGGGCGGTCGTGTCGTTCACCGGCATCTCGCCGTACGTCGCGAAGGGCCCGGCCGACGTGTGGGAGTTCCTGTTCGTCGATACGGATGCCGCGGCGAACCGCGCTGGGCTGTGGCCGCTCCTCGGGCAGACACTGCAGGACTCGCTGCTCGGTTTCGTCACCGGCATGGTGGCCGCCCTCGTGCTCGCCGTGGCGTTCTCGCTCTCGCGCGCGATCGAGGCCGGCGTCATGCCACTTGCGCTGCTCCTGCGCAGCATTCCGCTCGTGGCCATCGCGCCGGTCATCATCCTCATCACGGGGCGCGGCACCGCGGCATCCGTCGCCGTGATCGGTTCGATCGTGGTGCTGTTCCCGGCACTCGCGTCGATCCTGTTCGGGCTCTCGCGCGCGTCGGCGCAGAGCCTCGACCTCGTGCGCGTTTACGGCGGCGGCAGGTTCGCACAGCTGCGGAAGGTGAACATCCCGGGCGCGCTGCCGTCGCTGTTTGCGGCGGCGCGCGTGTCGGTTCCCGGCGCCGTGACGGGGGCGTTGCTCGCGGAATGGCTGTCGACCGGTACCGGCATCGGCGGCATGATCCAGAAGTTCACCGCGCAGGCACGCTTCGACGACCTGTGGGCATCGGTCGCGATCATTACGCTCGTGACCCTCGTGCTCTACAACGTCGTGCAGATCATCGAGAACGTCGTCCTCGCCCGGATGGGCATGGTGACGACCGTCGAGTGAGCCGCCGGTAGCCTCGGAGCATGGCATCCATCACCGTCAGCGTCCCGTCCGAGCGCCTCGCCGAGAAGCTGGCTGACACCGGCGCGGAGGTGCTGGTGTGGAAGATGGACGGTCCCGCGCCGCGCGAGACGATCGATCTGGTCGTGCCGCCGTACATGGCGGGCAATGCGGGGCTGCCGCTGCTCGAGGGCGTGCGGACGCAGCTCGTCCAGGGGCAGTCGATCGGGTACGAGGGCGTCGAGCAGAAGCTGCCGGCGGGCGTCGTGTTCGCGAACGCCGCGACAGTGCACGAGACCTCGACCGCCGAGCTCGCCCTCGCGCTGGCCCTCGCCGCGCAGCGCGAGTTCGTCCGGTTCATGCAGGCGCAGGCGACGGGGACATGGTCACCGGTCGTCGCGTCGAGCCTCGCCGACCGCCGGGTGCTCGTCCTCGGCTACGGCGGCGTCGGCAAGGCGGTCGCCGCGCGCCTCGCACCGTTCGAGGTCGAGGTGATCCCGGTCGCCACCCGCGCTCGCGACGAAGACGGCGTGCACGTCCACGGCGTCGATGAGCTGCCCGACCTGCTCCCCGCCGCCGAGATCGTCATCGCGACCCTCCCCGGTGGCGACGCGACGCGACACATCGTCGACGACGAGTTCCTCGCCGCGCTGCCCGACGGTGCGCTGATCGTGAACGTCGGCCGCGGCTCGCTCATCGACACCGACGCGCTCGTCGACCACGTCTCGCGCGGCCGCATCCGCGCGGCGCTCGATGTGACCGAGCCGGAGCCCCTCCCGGCAGATCACCCGCTGTGGACGCTCGACGGCGTCCTCATCGCGCCGCATGTCGGCGGTGCGACGAACGCGATGGCGCCGCGCAGTGAGGCGCTGATCCGACGACAGATCGGGCACCTGCAGCGCGGTGAGACCCCCGAGAACATCGTCCTGCGCACCTGAGGCCGGTGGTCGAACGGACCCGCGGGTCAGGTGGCGCGGCGCGCGTCGTTCACACGGTGAAGACGCTGTGCACGGGCCCGCAGACCCGCTGGCCCCCGAGCGCCGCGAGCTCCATGAGGACGGCCGTCCCGGTGATCTCGTAGCCGAGCTGCTCGAGCAGCTGCTGGCCCGCGCGAAGGGTCCCGCCGGTGGCGAGCACGTCGTCGACCAGCAGCACGCGCGTACCGGCGGGCAGGTCATCCGACATCTCGATCGTCGCGCTGCCGTACTCGAGGTCGTAGCTGACCGAACCCGCCGGCCGGGGCAGCTTCCCCGCCTTGCGGATGGGCGCGAGGCCGGCACCGGATGCCACGGCGAGGGCGCCCGCGAGCAGGAACCCGCGTGCCTCGACGCCCGCGACCACGTCGAACCGGCCGACGAACGGCTCGGCCATCGCCATCGCGATGGTGCGCAGGCCGGCGGCATCCGCCAGCAACGGCGAGATATCACGGAAGAGGATGCCGGGCTCGGGGAAGTCGGGAATGGTCGCGATGAGCGCTTCGGCTCGGGCGAGTGCGTCGGGATTCACTGGGTCGAGGGTAGCCGACCCGCCTGATCGCGCCCGGGGTTGCACGGCGGCACTGCACTAACTCCCCAAGATCGACCGCGGCCCGATCCGGGGCAGCTCCGGCGGGCCGCCGAGCCGCACATCTGAGGAGTTGCTGCAGACGAGGCCGCCGGACGTCTCCGGCACGTGAGGACTCCCGTATGCGCAAGCGCTTGCGCTAGGCTGGCGCGCATGACTTCGACCTCCCTCCCGACGCAGACCTCGCCGTCTACGCTGGCCGCGATCGGCGAGAGCCGACCCGGCGCCGAATGGTGGCGCACCGCCGTCATCTACCAGATCTACCCCCGCTCCTTCGCCGACGCCTCGGGCGACGGCATCGGCGACCTCCCCGGCATCACGTCGCGCCTCGACGACCTCGCCTCTCTCGGCATCGACGCCGTCTGGCTCAGTCCCTTCTTCACCTCCCCGCAGAAGGACGCCGGCTACGATGTCGCCGACTACCGCGACGTCGACCCGCTCTTCGGCACCCTCGGCGACTTCGACGACATGCTCGAGGCGGCGCACGCGCGCGGCATCCGCGTCATCATCGACCTCGTCCCGAACCACTCCTCCGACAAGCACGTCTGGTTCCAGCAGGCGCTCGCCGCCGCACCCGGGAGCCCCGAGCGTGCGCGCTACATGTTCCGCGACGGACAGGGCGAGAACGGCGAACTCCCGCCGAACAACTGGGAGTCGGTCTTCGGCGGTCCGGCGTGGACGCGCGTCGAAGACGGCCAGTGGTACCTCCACCTGTTCGACACCTCACAGCCCGACTTCGACTGGACCAACGAAGAGGTGCGCGAGGAGTTCCGTGGAACGCTGCGCTTCTGGCTCGACCGGGGCGTCGACGGCTTCCGCGTCGACGTCGCCCACGGCCTCGTCAAGGCCGACGGACTGCCCGACTACACGCCGCCGGAGGACGCCGACTCGATGGGCGGCGAGGAGCCGGTGCCGTACTGGGGCCAGGAAGGCGTGCACGACGTGTGGCGCGACTGGCACCGCGTCCTCGCGGAGTACGAGGGCGACCGCGCCCTCTGCGCGGAGGCCTGGCTGCCGACGGTCGACGAGACGGCCAAATGGGTGCGTCCCGACGAGATGCACCAGGCGTTCAACTTCCCGTATGCGATGAGCGAGTGGGATGCCGAGCAGCTCCGCGAGATCATCAGCGAGTCGCTGCGCGCCTTCCCCGCCGTGGGCGCCCCGGCCACCTGGGTGCTCTCCAACCACGACGTGATCCGTCACGCGACCCGCCTGGCGATGCCGGGCCACCCGCAGGGACACGGCGTCGGCCCCGCCACGGAGGGCAAGCCCGACCCGGCCGCAGGCCTCCGCCGCGCCCGCGCCGCGACGGCGCTCATGCTGGCCCTCCCCGGTTCGGCCTACGTCTACCAGGGCGAGGAGCTCGGCCTTCCCGAGGCGATGGAACTCCCCGACGACGTGCGCGAGGACCCGACCTGGTTCCGCACGAACGGCGAGCGCTACGGCCGTGACGGATGCCGCGTCCCGCTCCCCTGGTCGGCCGCCGACCCGGCGTTCGGCTTCAGCCCGACGGGTGAGAGCTGGCTCCCCCAGCCCGCCGACTGGTCGGCGCTGGCCCGCGACGTCGAGGAGCAGGACCCCGAGTCGACGCTCTGGCTGTACCGCACCCTGCTCGCCACCCGTCGCGCGCACGACCTGGGCGCCGCGCAGCTGGAGTGGCTCGACGGCTACGGCGACGACGTCATCGCCGTCCGCACCGGTGACGTGACCGTGATCGCCAACGTCGGCACCGAGCCCGTCGCCCTGCCCGCGGGAACCCTCCTGGTGGCCAGCGACACGTTCGAGGGCGGCGAGCTGCCCGCCGATACGACCGTCTGGATCGCCGCGGACTGACCGTGACCGGCATCGACGACGTCGCCCGCGCCGCCGGCGTCTCGGCGGCGACGGTCTCGCGCGCGCTCAGCGGGCGCGGGCGCATCTCCGATGCGACCCGCGTCCGCGTGCGCGCTGCGGCCGCCGAGCTCGGGTACGTCGTGTCGTCCGCGGCATCCTCGCTCGCGACGGGGCGGACGGCGAACATCGGTGTCGTGGTCCCGCTGCTCGACCGGTGGTTCTTCGCGAACGTCCTCGACGGCATCGCGAGCCGGCTCGCCCCGCGCGGGTACGACATCACGCTGTACAGCATGAGCGACGACCCCGACCAGCGCGCGGGCGTGCTCGACGTCTCCCTGCGGCGCGGACGCGTTGACGGACTCATCGTGCTGTCGCTCGCCCTGTCGGAGAACGAGGTCGACCGGCTGCTGTCGCTGGGCCTCCCGATCGTCGGGCTCGGCGCCACGAGCGGCCGGCTGCCGGTGCTGCGGGTCGACGACAGCGCGCTCGCGCGTCTCGCGACCGAGCACCTCCTGGGCCTCGGTCACCGGCGCATCGCGCACATCGGTTTCAGCCTCGACGGTGACCCGGGTTTCGACATCCCGTCGCTGCGCCGCCACGGTTTCGATGCGGCCATGACGGATGCCGGTGTCGCGACGCCGCTGTTCGCCCCCGCCGACTTCACGATCGACGACGGGCACCGCGCCGCCGGCGCGCTGCTCGATGCCGCCGACCCGCCCACGGCGATCTTCGCGGCATCCGACGAGATGGCCTTCGGTGCGCTCTTCGCCGCACGCGAACGCGGACTCGACGTGCCGCGCGACCTGTCGGTCATCGGCGTCGACGGTCACGAGATGAGCGGCTTCTTCGGGCTGACGACGATCGCGCAGTTCCCCCACGCGCAGGGTGAGCGCGCCGGCGAGGCGGTGCTGCGCGCGATCGAGGAGGGGACGGATGCCGCCGATCAGACGCTCCCCTTCGAACTCGTGCGACGGTCCTCCACGGCGCCTCCCGGCTGATCCCCGTAGGCTCGATGGCATGACCATCGACCTCGACGCGCTCTACATCGACCTGCACCGCCACCCCGAGCTCTCCTTCCAGGAGACCCGGACGGCAGGGGTCATCACGCGCGAACTCGACGCCCTGGGACTCGAGTTCGAGGAGGGCGTCGGCCGCACCGGCGTCGTCACGGTGATCCGCAACGGGTCGGGACCCGTGGTGTGGCTGCGCGCCGACACCGACGGACTGCCCGTCGAGGAGCAGACCGGGCTCGCCTACGCGAGCACGGCGCGCGGCGTCGACCCCGCCGGGACCGACGTCCCGGTCATGCACGCCTGCGGGCACGACATGCACGTGACCGCCCTGCTCGGCGCGCTCGAGAAACTGCAGGCCACCCGCGAGGAGTGGTCGGGCACGGTCGTGGCCGTCTTCCAACCCGCCGAGGAGTACGGCGCCGGCGCCCAGGCGATGATCGCCGACGGCGTGCTCGACCGCTACCCGCGCCCCGACATCGTGCTCGGCCAGCACCTGACGCCGCTGCCCGCGGGCACGATCGGTGTGCGCCCCGGCACCCAGATGGCCGCCTCCGACGGCCTGACCGTGCGCCTCCTCGGACGCGGCGGGCACGGTTCGCGGCCGCACTCCACGATCGACCCGGTCGTCATGGCGGCCGCCACCGTCATGCGCCTGCAGACCGTCGTCTCCCGCGAGATCGATCCGCGCGAGATGGCGGTCGTCACCGTCGGGTCCATCCACGCCGGCCTGAAGAACAACATCATCCCCGCCGAGGCGAAGCTCGAACTCAGCCTGCGCTACCCCGACGATGATGCGCGCGCCGACGTGCTCGCCCGCGTCGAACGGATCGTGCGCGCCGAGGCCGCGGCATCCGGTGCCGAGGAGGAGCCGGTCATCACGACCGACCACACCCTCCCGCCCACCATCAACGACCCCGCGGCGACGGCGAAGCTGACCGCCGCCTTCGATCGTGCATTCGGCGACGGCACCGTCGTCGACCCCGGCATGTTCACCGGCAGCGAGGACGTCTCGTGGTTCGCCCGCGAAGCCGGCGTGCCGCTCGTCTACTGGTTCTGGGGCGGTGTCGACCCCCAGCAGTACGCCGATGCGGTCGCCGCCGGCACCGTCGCGCGGGACATCCCGACGAACCACTCGCCCTTCTTCGCGCCGATCCTGCACCCGACCATCGAGCGCGGCGTCGACGCGCTCACCGTCGCCGCCCGGGAGTTCCTGGCATGACCAAGCCCCTCGACATCGTCGACGAGCCGGACGAGCGTCGCGACAATCGCACGCCGATCGTGCTGGGGCTCGTCGCCGGCCTGCTGCTGGTCGGGGTGATCATCGCCTTCGTCCTGCTCTTCACGCGCCAGACCGGCGACCCCGAGCCCGCCCCCGATGAGGCCCCCGGCCAGTCGGCCCCGCAGGAACCGACGACCGAGGAGCAGCCGGCACCCGAAGAGACGGAGGCGGCACCGGATGCCGAGGTCGCCGTGAACGGCGTCGGCTTCACGATCACGCAGGCAGACGGCACCGAGTTCTCCCACCGGTGGGCAGACCCCGCCGCACCCGCGATCGAGGCGCTCAGCGAACTTTTCGGCTCGGCGCCGACCGAGGACTTCCAGAACGGCGACGCCGAGAACTGGGCCTACGACATCTACGTCTGGGAGGGATTCCGTCTGTACGACGTGTTCCTCGGCGACGGCGGCCGCTCGCGCGACGAGGTTCCCGCCCCCACCTACGTCGCCGTCACCGGCTCGCCCGCCGAGGTCGGCATCGTCGACGAGTTCGGCGTGGCGGTCGGCGACAGCATCGACGCGGTCCGCGACCTCGGCCCCATCGACGAGGTGGGACTCTCCGGGGGCGGCGTCCGTCTCGTGCTCGGAAACAACCGCGGCACCTTCTACAACGACGGCAAGAGGGCCTTCAACGCATTCGTCGAATCGGATGCCGCAGGGCAGACTGTGGCATCCATCACCTACACGTTCCGCGCCCGCGGACAGTAGCGATCGCGGCGGCGTTGCGCGGGAGTCGCGGCAGGCGTAATGTCGCCCGCCGTGGCTCCTGACAGTCGCGACCCGAACCCGGCCGCCTCCCCCATCGTCAAACGCATCCTGATCGGCGATCCGCTGACATCGGAGAAGCTCGACGAGCAGCTCCTGCCGAAGAAGCGGGCCCTCCCCATCTTCGCCTCGGACGCCCTCTCGTCGGTCGCCTACGCGCCGCAGGAGCTGGTGATGATCCTGCTCGTCGGCGGCACGGCGTTCCTCGCCTTCACGCCCGCCGTCGCGCTGGCCGTCGTGGTGCTCCTGATCGTGGTGGTGCTGAGCTACCGACAGCTGATCAAGGCGTACCCCTCCGGCGGCGGCGACTACGAGGTCGCCCGCACGAACCTCGGCGAGAAGGCGGGGGTCGTCGTCGGATCGGCGCTGCTCGTCGACTACGTGCTGACGGTCGCCGTGTCGGTGTCGTCGGGCGTCGACAACATCATCTCGGCGCTGCCTGCACTCGACCCGTGGCGTGTCGAGCTGGCCGTCGGATTCGTGATCCTGCTCGTCATCGTGAACCTGCGCGGGGTGCGCGAAGCCTCGCACGCCTTTGCCATCCCGACCTACGTCTTCATCGGCTCGGTCGCCCTGATGATCGGGACCGGGCTGTTCCGGTGGGCGATCGGCGACGTGCCCGTCGCCTCCAGCGCCACCTACGCCGTCGACGCCGAGAACCTGTCGCAGGTCGCCGTCATCCTCCTGCTGCTGCGGGCGTTCTCGAGCGGCTGCTCCGCCCTCACCGGCGTCGAGGCGGTGAGCAACGGCGTCCCCGCCTTCCGCGCCCCGAAGATCCGCAACGCGCAGACCACGCTCGTCCTCATGGGGACGATCGCAATCATGCTGTTCGCCGGCCTCACGGCGCTCGCCCTCGTCGCGGGTGTCCACTACGCCGAGGATCCGTGCGACCTCATCGGGTTCGACTGCGCCGCGGGTCCGCAGCCGAGCCTCATGGCCCAGGTGGCGGCGGCGACGTTCGGCGCGGCATCCCCCCTCTTCTTCCTCGTGCAGGCCGCCACCGCGTGCGTGCTGCTGCTGGCGGCGAACACCGCCTTCAACGGCTTCCCGCTGCTCGGGTCGGTGCTCGCCCGCGACGGATACGCGCCGAAGGCCCTGAACTCTCGCGGCGACCGGCTCGTGTTCTCGAACGGGATGCTCATCCTCGGAGCGGCCGCGATCGCCGTCCTGGTCATCTACCAGGCGAACCTCACGACCCTCATCCAGCTGTACATCATCGGCGTCTTCGTGTCGTTCTCGCTCGGGCAGCTGGGGATGGTGCGGCACTGGCGGCGCGAACTCCGGTTCTGCCGCACGGATGCCGCCGGGCGGCGCGCCGCGATGGCCGGGCTCCTCATCAACAGCGTGGGCGCCGCGTTCACGATCACGGTGCTCCTGATCGTGACGGTGACGAAGTTCACCCACGGGGCGTGGCTGGTGTTCCTCGCCATCCCGGTGCTCTCGTTCCTGATGATCGGCGTGAACCGGTACTACCGCGACGTGGAGCACGAGATCGCGATGGACGACACCGTGAAGTACGGGTCGACGGGCGACCTCGCGATCATCCTCGTCGGCACGCTCCAGAAGCCGGTCGCGAAGGCCATCGACTACGCCCTGGCCGCGAAGCACGAGAAGACGCTCGCCGTGCACATCGCCGTCACCTCCGACGACATCGCGGAGCTGCAGGCCGATTGGGAGGTGCACGAGATGCCCGTGCCCCTGGTCGTCGTCGACAGCCCGTACCGCCACTACGCCGCGCCGCTGATCGCCTTCATCGAGCAGTACCGCGAGAAGCACGGGCCGTCCGTGGTGACCGTCTACCTGCCGCAGTACATCGTCGGGCACTGGTGGGAGGCGCCGCTGCACAACCGTCGTGCGCGGCGCATCGCGCACCAGCTCATGCTGCTGCACGGGGTGACGGTGACGCTCGTGCCGTGGCTGCTCGACTCGTCGGAGATCATCTACGGCCGGCGGTCACGCCCGCTGCCGGGCGACGATCGCGGCGGCCGGGCGCAGCCGCACTTCGGTCTGGTCGAGCACTCCGAGAACTGACTCAGTCGGCGAGGAGCAGTGCTTCGCGCCGTTCGATGAGCCAGCCGCGGCGCTCGGCGACTCCATCGAGCCGGCCTGCGAGGTCCACCTCCAGCGCGGCGAGACGGCGACCCAGCTGGTCGGCCTGCTGTGCGGCTTCCGCGATGCGCTCGCGGACGACCCAGTCCGACAGGATGTTGTCGAAGAGGACGTCGAACACGGCGAGCGAGTCCGAGATCTGAACGGCTTCGACCGGACCCGCCCCGAGGTCGGCGAGTTCCGCCGCGAGATGTTCGAGCGCGCGGTTCACCGCCGCGAACGCGCGCGCCGACTGCGAGATGCGATCGTGCTTCATGAGGTCGGCGATCATGCCGCCGCCGAAGAACGTGTCATACGTCGACCAGCCGCCGGCCGAGTCGAGCGCGCGCTGCGCCTCGGCGAGCGCGCGCTGCGCGAGGGCGAGCGCACGCTGGGCCTCGCTGATCTCGATGCCCTCGGCGGCGAGCGCGCCGAACTGCGTGTCGATCGCGACGAGTTCGTCGGATGCCGCCGAACCCTCCGCCCGCAGGACGGCGGCACGGGCAGCGAGCGCGGCTGCGAACGCGGCATCCACGTCACCGAGCTCGGAGATCGCGGCGGCGAGCCGGTCGGCTTCTGTGCGTGCGGACCGGAGGCGCTCGGTCGCGCCGTCGACCGCTTGGGCGGCGATCTGACGCTCGGCGCGTTCTCGCGCGAGTCGGTCGTCGAGCTCACCCCGAAGCGATGCCCACAGACGGGCCGGCGACAGCTTTTCGAGACCTTCGACGTCGGCGGTCTCCGCACTCAGGCGCTCCTGGAGCTCCGCCGTTTCGCGCCCCCGTGTTGCGACGAGATCGGCGGCCGCCGCGGCCTGCACGCGAAGCTGGTCGCGGCGAGTGCGGGCGGCGGCGGCATCCCGCAGGACATCGGACGGTGTCGAGGCGCTCATGGGGTCCATCGTGGCAGGGTCTGCCGCGCGATGGCATGGGCTGAACCGGGCATCCGAATCCGATACGCGCCCGTCATGCGAGTGTGCGAGACTCCCCGACATGGGGGAACGACCGAAGGCACTGCTGCCCGTCTTGACTGTTGCCGGGGTGCTCGCGATCGCCGCGGTGATCGCGATGGTGATGCTGCTCTCGCGGCCGCAGGCGCCGACCGCAGGGGCGACCACGACGCCGCCTGCGGCGGTGCCGAGCGCGACTCCGACGACCAGCGCAACATCCACGGCCGACCCGTCCCCGTCCCCAGGTCCAACAGAAGCGACGGCAGCGGAGATCGAAGTGGGCGCGACGGGCATCACCGTCGTCGGCGATGACGGGTCGGACCTGTTCACCTACCGGTGGAACGGTGACGCAGCGCTCGCCGTCGCCGCGCTGACCGACGTCTTCGGCACCGCGCCGGATGAATCGATCACCGAGGGTGACGGGACTCACTTCCCGGACTACACGTCTTACCGGTGGGGTGGGTTCTCGCTCTTCGACATGATCGAAACCGATGGCGGCAAGCCTCGCACCGAGTACTGGCAACCTTCATACGCGGAATTCACCGTGGGCGCGGAAAGCGGCGTCGCGCTGACCGCGGAATCCGGGCTCACCGTCGGGACGAGCATCGACGATGTACGCGCGCTCGGTCCCGACGAGGAGGTCGAGCTCAGCGACGGCAGAGTCCGCATCTTCTTCGGGACGGAACGCGACGGCTTCGACACGGCCGAGGGCGGCGAAGGCGAGTACGCACTCATCATCGGTGCCGTCGAGGAGGGCGCCGTCGACGAGATCATCTATCGCCCGTTCTCCCGGCTCTGACGCTGACGCAACCGACCCGGGCGCCCGGCACCGGCGTAGCCTAGAAGGGTGATCCCTTCCGCCCTGCCCGACGCCGCGACGTTCGACGCCGCCGCGCTCCGCGCGGACTTCCCGATCCTGCAGCAGCAGGTGAACGGGCATCCTCTCGTCTACCTCGATTCCGGTGCGACGAGCCAGAAGCCGCGCCAGGTGCTCCAGGCGGAATACGACTTCCTCACGCGCAGCAACGCGGCCGTGCACCGCGGCGCGCACACCCTCGCCGCCGAGGCGACCGACCTCTTCGAAGACGCCCGCACGGCCGTCGCGCGCTTCGTCGGAGCCCTGCCGGAGCAGCTCGTGTGGACGGCGGGCGCGACGCTCGGCCTCAACCTCGTCGCCTACGCGATCGGCAACGCGACCGTCGGGCGCGGAGCCCCGGCATCCGCTCGATTCGCCCTCACGGCGGGCGATGAGATCGTCACGACCGAGATCGAGCACCACGCGAACCTCATCCCCTGGCAGGAGCTCGCCGCTCGCACCGGTGCCACGCTGCGCCACATCCCGGTGCACGACGACGGGACCCTCGACCTGGATGCCGCTGCCGGGATCATCGGCGAGCGCACCCGGATCGTCGCGTTCACCCACGTGTCGAACGTGCTCGGCATCGTCAACCCGGTCGCCGAGATCGTGTCGCTCGCGCAGGCCGTCGGAGCCCTCACCGTGCTCGACGCCTGCCAGTCGGCGCCGCACCTCCCGCTCGACCTCCCCGCGCTCGGCGTCGACCTCGCCGTCTTCAGCGGGCACAAGATGCTCGGCCCCTACGGCGTCGGCGGCCTCTACGGGCGTAGTGAGATCCTCGAAGCCCTGCCGCCCTTCCTCACAGGCGGATCGATGATCACCACGGTCACCCTCGACGAGGCCGGATACCTTCCGCCGCCGCAGCGCTTCGAAGCGGGAACGCAGCCCATCGGGCCCGCGATCGGCCTGGCCGCCGCTGTGTCGTATCTGCAGGATGCCGGGCTCGAGTCCGTCCACGCGCACGAGGTGCGCCTCGCTGAGCGCATGCGCGCCGGTCTCGTCGAGATCCCCGGCATCCGCCTGCTCGGCGACGCCGAGGGCGTAGAGCGTGTGGGCCTGTGGGCGTTCGACGTCGAAGGCGTGCACGCGCACGACGCCGGCCAGTTCCTCGATGCCCAGGGCATCGCCGTGCGGGTGGGGCACCACTGCGCCGCGCCGCTCCACCGCCGCTTCGGCATGACCGCGTCGGTTCGCGCTTCGCTCGCGCTCTACAACACCGAGTCCGACGTCGACGCCTTCCTCGATGCCGTCAGCGGCATCCGCACCTATTTCGGAGTGAACGCATGAACGGACTCGACTCGCTCTATCAGGAGCTGATCCTCGACCACTCGAAGCACCCGCACGGACAGGGCCTCGCGCCCGAAGAGGGGCGCACGGCCAGCTCGCACCAGCACAACCCGATGTGCGGCGACGACATCACCCTCCGCGTGCGTGTGGACGACGCCGGCCAGCGGCTCGTCGACCTGTCGTGGGAGGGGTCGGGCTGCTCCATCTCGCAGGCGTCGGCGTCGATGTTGGCGGCGCTCGTCGAGGAGGACGGCGGCGAGGAAGGCCTTCCGCGTGAGGACGCCACCCGCCTGATCGAGGGCTTCCGCGAGGCGCTCCGCTCGCGGGGGACGATCCCGCTCGACGAGGAGACGTACGCGGATGCGGCCGCCCTCTCCGGCGTCTCGAAGTTCTCCGCCCGCGTGAAGTGTGCGATGCTCGCCTGGGTCGCCCTCGAGGACGCGCTCGCCCGCGCCTGACTCCCGGTGGCGGCCGCCTGCCGCTTGCGCGCCGCCGACAGGCGGCCGGTCAGGCGGCCTGCAGCACCTCGGACTCGAGCCGGGCGTACGAGGTCTCCATGCCGTCGGACATGCCGGTGGCGAGGATCATGTCGCGGGTCTCCTTGTCGGGGTACTCGATGAGGAGGGTGAGGAGGGTCGCGCCGTCCTCCTCGTAGAGCTGCAGGTCGTTGAGGGTCGACGGCCCCTCCATCCCCGACATCTTCTCGGTCGTCACCGCGCGACGCGGCGCGTCGACCAGGACGGCTTCGCCCTCGAAACCGAACGCGGTCTCGGGCTGGCCCTCCTGCTCCCAGGCGTACCGGTACTGCGCGCCCACCTCGTTCGCGGGCTCCGCGACGGTCATCACCCATCCGTCGGGACCGAGCAGCCACTTCCGCAGCAGCTCCGACTCGTGATGCGCGCGCCAGACGAGCTCGCGCGAGCCCTCCACGAGTCGGGTGATGCGGACGTGGGTGTCGTCGAGCAGCTCGACGACGGTCCCCTTGCCCTTCGAGTACTCGCGGAGGTCGTGGAGCACCGCGTCGAGCTGCGACATCGCGAGGCGCGAACCCTCGACGGCGCCCATGGCAACGACCTGCTCCAGCGCTTCGGCCGAGGTGAAGTGGGTCACGTTCGACAGGCGGGAGCCTCCCGGAGTCTCGTCGAACGAGAACACCATGCGCATCGAGGGGAAGTCCGCGAGCGGCTGCCCGTCGGCGTCGGCGAACGCGTCGATGACCTCGAAGCTGCGGCCGTCGTCGATGGCGAGGAACTCCCATGTGCCGCGGGAGGTCTCACCGTGCGGGCTCGTCATGGCGTAGTGCGCATGCCCGCCGACGGTGAAGTCGAAGGCGGTGAAGGTGGCCGGCCATCCCGGGGGACCCCAGAAGCGCTCGAGCTGACGCGGCTGGGTGAAGGCGCGCCAGAGCCGGTCGACGGGGGCGTCGAGATCGGCCGTGAGGGTCATGGTGAGAGCCTCGGGATCGGTGGTGATGTCGGTGACGGGCATGTCCTTCTCCTTCGTCGGATGGATGCTGCGTGGTCTGCGGTCGGATGTGTTCAGGTGTGGTCGTCGGGCTCGGCGAGCAGCGCGTCGAGGCGGTCGATGCGCGTCCGCCAGAGGTCTTCGTAGCGGCTGAGGAGCGCGCGGGCGCGGGCGATCATGGCCGGATCCGCCCGCACGAGTCGCTCCCGGCCGTCGGCGCGCTTGACGATGAGTTCGGCCGCCTCGAGGACGGCGACGTG
Organism: Microbacterium marinum; assembly: GCF_014204835.1. Taxonomy (NCBI): domain Bacteria; kingdom Bacillati; phylum Actinomycetota; class Actinomycetes; order Micrococcales; family Microbacteriaceae; genus Microbacterium; species Microbacterium marinum. The sequence goes on from NZ_JACHMD010000001.1 coordinate 178,153, forward strand.
CTTCTGCACCGCCGCGAACGACATGTCGTACTCGGCCGCGAGGGTCGAGACGGACTGCTCGCGCTCGATCGTGCGGCGCAGGATGTCGCGCCGCGTGGCGGTCGCGAGGGCGTGGAACACCCGGTCGATCTGCTCATCGGTCAGCTCGCTTCGTGCGGAGGTCTTATGTGTAACCATTTGGTTGTACGTTAGGCCCGGCCGCGGCGCGCGTCAAGACCTCTCTTCCCGTCGCGAGCCGACGCAAAATGCTCCGTTCGGGGCAAAGCCACGACGATTCGCGTCGGGTCGGCGATTGCTGAGCGGATGCCGCTGGCGCTGCAGGCGCCGCCGTGATCGCTGATCGATTGCCGACCCTGCCTTGCTCGCGCCGAGCGGATGCCGCGGGCTCAGAGGAGCGATGCGCAGGCGACGCACCGCGTGGCCTGCGGACGCGCCTCGAGACGGGCGACCGGGATCGGCTCGCCGCAGCGCTCACACACGCCGTAGGTGCCCGCCGCGACGAGCGCGAGCGCAGCGCGCACGTCGTCGAGTTCCCGCTGCGTCGCCGAACGGACCGCCGCGACGCGCTGCCACTCACCCGACAGCGTGGACCCTTCCGGGTCGTGCTCGTCGTCGGCCGTGGCATCCGCTCGATCGGCGCGGAGCGACGCGTCGTCCGCGTCCAGCCGAGCCAGGAGCGCGGTCAGCTCGCGCTCGCGTTCTGCGAGCCGGGCGGCGGGGTCGTCGGCGGGCATACGCCCAGCGTAAGCGCGGCCGCCGACACCGCGGCATCCACCCGGAAGGGAGTGCATAGGCTGGAACGCATGGCTGACATCCTGGCGATCACCGGTGGTCACGTCGTCCCCGTCGTGGGCGACTCGATCGATGGCGGGACGGTGATCGCCGTCGACGGCGTCATCACCGATGTCGGCGCGGACATCGCGATCCCCGACGGCGCGCGCATCGTCGACGCGACCGGAAGCTGGGTGCTCCCTGGGCTCGTCGAGGCGCACGGGCACCTGGGCGTCCACGAGGACGGCGAGGGATGGTCGGGCAACGACACCAATGAGATGACCGATCCGAACGGCGCGCGCTTCCGCGCCCTCGACGGCATCGACATCGAAGAGGTCGGCTTCCGCGACGCGCTGCGCGGCGGTGTGACCACCGCCGTCATCAAGCCCGGTTCCGGGAACCCCATCGGTGGACGCACGGTCGCGATCAAGACCTGGGGCGGGCGCACCGTCGACGAGCAGGTGCTGCGGGCCGACGTGTCCGTCAAGTCAGCGCTGGGCGAGAACCCCAAGCGCGTCTACGGCGAGAAGAAGCAGACACCATCGACGCGTCTCGGTGTGGCCGCGGTCCTCCGCGAGGCATTCGTCGGTGCGCGCACCTACGCCGAGAAGCGTGCAGCGGCAGCCTCGAAGGGCGAGCCGTTCGACCGCGACCTCACCCACGAGACCCTCGCCGCGGTCCTCGACGGCGACCTGGCCTGGGATCAGCACTGCCACCGCCACGACGACATCGCCACCGCCATCCGTCTCTCCGAGGAATTCGGCTATCGGCTCGTCGTCAACCACGGCACCGAGGGCCACAAGATCGCCGACGTCCTCGCCGAGAAGGGGATCCCCGTCATCTTCGGACCGATGCTCACCTCGCGCTCGAAGGTGGAGCTGCGCGACCGCGGCATCGGGAACCTGGCGCTCATCGCCGAGGCCGGCGTGACCGTGGCGATCACGACCGACCACCCCGTCGTGCCGATCGACCAGCTCCGCCTGCAGGCGATCCTCGCCGTGAGCGAGGGCCTGGATCCGAAGATCGCGCCGGAGGCGCTGACCGTCAACCCGGCCGCCATCCTCCGGCTCGACGACCGCGTCGGAGCGCTCGAGGCCGGCCGCGATGCGGACATCGTGGTGTGGTCGGGCGATCCGCTCGCGATCGACTCCCGCGTGGAGCGCGTGTTCATCGGTGGCCGTGACGTCGTCGAGCCCACCGGGGCCGACGACGCCACCCCGCGGGTGGTGGAGCGCTGGGAGCGGTTCGGCCGCACCTCCTGGCGCGGCTGAGAGCGCTCGGCACGCGAGACCAATGGATGCCACCCCGTCAACCCCATCGCCATGGCACGCTGCCGAGGCGCAGGGTGGTGGCATGAGCGACAGCACCCCCGACAACGCACCCCAGGCTGACGACCGCGAGCCCGACACCGAAGAACTCGAGGAGCCGAGCACGGCGAAGGACCCCGGCGAAGAACCGAAGGCGTCCGACGGCGGCGAGGACCCCTCCGACGACGGCAAGTCGCACCACGCGGTCGGCATCGGCATCGTGGAGTCCGGGACGCCTGACGCGGAAGCCGCACCGGAGACCGCCGACCCCGGCGAGGACCCCGACGAGGACCCGTACGAGCGGTAGTCGCCACGAACTAGACTGGCGCCGTACCCCCGGCATCCCGAATCTTGGAGCCCAGCCGCGTGAGCACCCCAGTCACCCCCTCCGTCGCAGACACCGTCGAAAACGCCATCGCCACGCCGGAGAGGGAGCAGCCGTACGGCGCGCTCGGGCTGAAGCCCGACGAGTACGACCGCATCCGCGAGATCCTCGGCCGCCGCCCCACTTCGGGCGAGCTGGCGATGTACTCCGTGATGTGGAGCGAGCACTGCTCGTACAAGTCGTCGAAGATCTACCTGCGCCGCTTCGGCGACAAGGTCTCGGACGAGATGAAAGAGCGCCTCATGGTGGGCATGGGGCAGAACGCCGGCGTCGTCGACGTCGGTGAGGGCTGGGCCGTCACCTTCAAGGTCGAGTCGCACAACCACCCCAGCTACATCGAGCCGTTCCAGGGCGCCGCGACCGGCGTCGGCGGCATCGTCCGCGACATCATCTCGATGGGCGCCCGCCCCGTCGCTGTCATGGACCAGCTGCGCTTCGGCGCCATCGACGACCCCGACACGGCGCGCGTCGTCCACGGCGTCGTCAGCGGCATCAGCTTCTACGGCAACTGCCTGGGCCTGCCGAACATCGGCGGCGAGACGGTCTTCGACTCCGTCTACCAGGGCAACCCGCTCGTCAATGCGCTCGCGGTCGGCGTCCTCCGCCACGAGGACATCAAGCTCGCCAACGCGACCGGCGCCGGCAACAAGGTCGTGCTGTTCGGCGCCCGCACCGGCGGCGACGGCATCGGCGGCGCGTCGATCCTGGCATCCGACACCTTCGCCGACGGCGGACCCACCAAGCGTCCCGCCGTCCAGGTCGGCGACCCGTTCGCCGAGAAGGTGCTCATCGAGTGCTGCCTCGAGCTCTACAAGGGCGAGCTGGTCGAGGCCATCCAGGACCTCGGCGCCGCCGGCATCTCCTGTGCGACGAGCGAGCTCGCCGCCAACGGCGGTTCGGGCATGAAGGTCGACCTCGAGAAGGTGCTGCTGCGCGACCCGTCGCTCACGCCGGAGGAGATCCTCATGAGCGAGAGCCAGGAGCGCATGATGGCGATCGTCGCTCCCGAGAAGCTGGACGCCTTCCTCGCCGTCGTCGAGAAGTGGGACGTCGAGACGAGCGTGCTCGGCGAGGTCACCGGCGACGGCCGGCTGCAGATCTTCTGGCACGGCGAGCAGATCGTCGACGTCGACCCCTCGACGGTCGCGGTCGACGGACCGGTCTACGAGCGCCCCGTCGCCTACCCCACGTGGATCGACGCGCTCCAGGGCGACTCGGCGTCGGCGCTCGAGCGGAGCGACGACCCCGACACCCTGCGCACCCAGTTCCTGCAGCTGCTCGGCAGCCCGAACCTGGCCGACACCTCCTGGATCACCAACCAGTACGACTACTACGTGATGGGCAACACCGCCCTCAGCTTCCCCGACGACGCCGGCATGATCCGCGTCGACGAGGAGTCGGGCCTCGGGTTCGCGATCGCGACCGACTGCAACGGCCGCTACTGCCAGCTCGACCCGTACGCGGGTGCGCAGCTCGCCCTCGCCGAGGCGTACCGCAATGTCGCCGTCACCGGCGCCGTGCCCACCGCGGTCACCGACTGCCTCAACTTCGGCAGCCCCGAGAACCCCGAGGTGATGTGGCAGTTCGGGCAGGCCGTCGACGGTCTCGCCGACGCGTGCTTCGAGCTCGGGGTGCCGGTCACCGGCGGCAACGTGTCGTTCTACAACCAGACCGGCGACCAGCCGATCTTCCCGACCCCGGTCGTGGGCGTCCTCGGCATCATCGACGACGTCGCCCGTCGGATCCCCAGCGGCTGGCAGGATGCCGGTGAGAACATCTACCTGCTCGGCACGACGTCCACCGAGCTCGACGGCTCGGCCTGGGCCGGAACCGTCCACGGTCACCTGGGCGGTCGCCCGCCGAAGGTCGACCTCGCCGGCGAGAAGACCCTCGCGGGCCTGCTGCAGGCCGCTCGAGACGAGATGCTCGTCTCGAGCGCGCACGACCTCTCCGCCGGCGGCCTCGGCCAGGCGCTGGCCGAGGCGGTCTCCCGCTTCGGCGTCGGCGCCCGCGTCTGGCTGCGCGAGATCATGGAGCGCGACGGCGTGGACGCCGCGACGGCGCTGTTCAGCGAGTCGACCGGCCGCGTGATCGTCTCGGTGCCTCGCGAGGAGGACGTGAAGTTCCGCGGCCTCTGCGAGGGGCGCGGCTACCCGGTGCTGCGCATCGGCGTGACCGACCCCGCCGGGGACGGCGACGAGCCGGCCCTCGAGGTGCAGGGACTGTTCACGATTCCGGCGTCGCAGCTGCGCGCGGTGTCGAAGGCGACCCTCCCGGCCGCCTTCGGCGAGATCGTCGACGAGGTCCCCGCGTGAGCGACGACCCCGAGTACGCCGACTTCGACGTCCGCCGCCGCGCGCGGACCCGGGCGGTCGCCTGGGTGGTCATCATCGCGATGGTGCTCGTCGGCGGCGGCGCCACGGTGCTGAGCCTGCTGTTCGGCTGAGCGCCGCGGCATCCCCCGCACGCCCGCCCGGCCCGGCCCGGGCCCGGGCCGCGAAACAGCAGTCACAGCCCGAGACGGTGGTTGTCGACCGACGTCTCGGGCCGACACTGCTGTCTCGCGGTCAGAGCGACGGCGGATGCCGCGTGGTGATCCGGGCTGCGGGCGCGCGGCCGGACCGGGTGTCGCAGCTGTCACGTGGATGCCGCGTGCCGAGGCCGGTTAGCATGGCGGGGTGGAGCCCTGGGTCGTCGCCTTCGGGGCCGCGCTGGTCGAGTTCTGGTGGGTCGCCCCGGCGGCGGCCGGTGCCGGCGCGGCCGGTGTGATCGGCGTGCGGCGGAGTCGCTCCACGAAGGCGCGGCGGCTGGGAGTCACCGCCGCGAAGCTCGAACTCCAGCAGGCGCGCAACGAGGCCGCCGGAGCCCGCGCGAGCGCACGCGTGGCGCAGGCCGAGGTCGCCCGGATCGAGGCCGAACGCGGTGCCGGGCGCGCGACCGGCGCCGACGTCCACGCCGCCCGGCGCGCGTTCGAGGCCGCCCAGCGCGCGAGAACTGCCGCGGTGGCGCACATCCGCGTGGCCCGTGCCCGCATCGGCGTCGAGCGTTCCGCCGTCCCCGCCCGCGGAACCGATCCGGTGCACCTTCCCGTCTCCCGCACGATGGCCGCACACGACGCGATCGCAGCGAGGTGGATCCAATACGAGACGGATGCCGCCAGGCGCATCGCCTTCCCCGCGATGAGCGACGCCCGGGTGCCGACGACGGGCGAGTTCCTGCGCCTCGACGCCGAAGCCCGGCGCCTCCGGCCTGCGTCGCCGCGGGCGCGGATCACCGCCGAGCAGTACGCCGCGTATCGTCGCTCCGTCGATCACCTGCAGCGCGCGTTCGACGTCGCCGAGCAGGAGGCGTGGCGGCTCGCGGGACAGCGTCCCGCCGATGCCCCACCGCCGCCGCCCTCACTCGCGCAGCGGTGGAGCGTGGTCGCGACGGAGGCGATCAGTCGCTCGGCCGAGGGGCTGGCGCGAGCCGCTGAGTCCGCGGCATCCGCTCTGGATGCCCATCGCGGGCGAGCGGAGCCCTCAGAGCGCGACGCCTCCGACCGTGTTCGGCGCCCGGTGTGGCCCGTTCCCGGGCGCACCGACCGCAGCGACCGCACCGACGACACTCGCCGCACCGACGACACCCGGCGCAGCAACGACACCGGCGGCACCGATCGGCCCGGGCGCACCGACAGGCCAGACCGCGACGCCCGCCCGCAATAGGCTGACACCGTGGAAGCATTCTGGACGTTCGCGGGCAGCTACTGGTGGTTGGTGTTTCCGCTGTTCGGGCTCGCTTCCGCTGCGGGGAACACCTGGACGAAGAACGCCAAGCGCCGCCACCAGCAGCGCCTCGAGGTCATCCGCGCGAAGGCCGAGCTGACGGCCGCCAAGCGCGGCATCGGGATCGCCGCGGCGACGGAGGCGGCCGCGCCGGCGGACACCCTCCCCCAACAGGTCGACGACCTGCGCGCCGTGCACGACGAGGTGACCCGCCGCTGGCTCGACTACGAGCTCGACGTCGCCAAGCTGATCGCCTTCCCGTCGATGAGCGACGGTCGCGAAGCGCTGACGGCGGCGTTCCTGCGCGCGAAGAAGGTCGCCGACCGCGCCCGCCCAGCCGAGGGTGCGAAGCCGTCGGCGGAGGACGTCGCGGCCTACCGCGCCGCCGTCACCGAGTTCGAGGTCGCCTTCGACCTGGCCGAGCGCGAAGCGCGGCGGGTGCGCGACACCGGCTTCAGCGAGCCCGAGCGCAAGCGGCTCGCGACGGCATCCCGCCTGCTCGCGGTGGCGACCGACGAGGCCGCCACGCCCGCCGAGCGTCACGTCGCCTACCAGCGCGTGCGGGAGGAGATCGACGGTCTGATCGCACTTTCCGACGAGGCTGTCGAGGTGCTCGAGAAGAAGGTCGCTCGCGAGCTGACCGAGCGACCCTCGACCGAGCCGCCGGCGGCGTGAACGACGAAGGGGACCCGGCCGCAGCCGGATCCCCTCCATGTCACGGTGTGATCACTCCGCGACGAGCGTGTCGAACGCGTCGGGGTTGGCCTCGAGCCACGCGTCGACCGCGTCGGCTTCCTTGCCCTCGCCGTACTCGTTGACGACCATGTCCTCGAGAGTCGCGTACTGCTCGTCGTCGAGCTTGATGCCCGCGATGAACTCGGCCGCCTCAGGGAACTCCTCCGCGAAGCCGGCGGTGCCCAGGAAGTGGAGGGCCTCGGCGTCGCCCATGGCGCCGCGCGGGTCCTCGAGGTCCTTCAGGCCGTACATCTCGTTGGCCCAGAACGGACGCCACGACGTCACGACGATGTCCTTCTCGGCGGCGGTCGCACTGTCGAGCTCGGTCAGCATGGCCGCCGTCGACGACGTCACCAGCTCGAAGTCGCCCTCGAGGCCGTACTCGGGGAGCATCGACTCCTGGGTCTGCTTAGTGAGGCCCGCGCCGGGCTCGATGCCGTAGATGGTGCCGTTGAAGCGGTCCGCGTTGTCGGCGAGGTCTTCGATCGAGTCGATGTCGACGTACTCCGGCACCGCGATGGTGAGCTTCGCGTTCTCGTAGTAGGCGCCGAGGTCCTCGATCTTGTCGCCGTACTCGTCCATGTACGACTTGTGGGTCAGCTCGGGCCATGCCGACGGGTAGATGTCGACGTCGCCCTGCGCGAGCCCGGTGTACAGCGGACCGGCCTCCGTGAGCTCCTCGAGCTCGACGGTGTAGCCGATCTTCTCGAGCTGGTCTTCGAGCAGATATGCGGTGCTGAGGCCGTCGGTCCACGAGGGCAGGTAGCCGAGCGTGATGGTTCCGAGGCTGCCATCGCCGCCTTCGTTCGACCCGCCTTGGGCCTGGTTGCCGCTGGCGCAGCCGGCGAGGGTGAGGGATGCCGCGGCGCCGAGCGCCACGAGACCGGTGAGGTGTCGCTTGTTCATCGTGTGCCTTCCGTATGTGATTGCATGCGTTTCGTATCGTGCTGTGGTCCGGATGTCGCCGGACCGTACGCCCGCTGGTGCGGTCGTACGTCTGGGGTCACGCGCCGCCGGCGGCGACGGGCGCGCGCCGCGGCGAGGCCTTCTCGATCTCGGCCTGGTCACGCGCGTCGGCGTCGGGGGTGAGTGCCGACGGCGGTCCGCTCTGCGGCGCGCGGCGGCGTGCGATGATGCCGAGCAGCGACCAGCGCTGACGACGCAGGTCGCCCAGGGCCGCCGTGAGCCGGTCGAGGTAGACGGCGAGGATGACGACGCTGAGGCCGGCTTCGACGCCCTTGGCGATGTTGACGGTCGACATCGCCTGGACGATCTCCTTGCCGAGTCCGTCTGCGCCGGCGATGCCGGCGATGACGGCCATCGAGAGCGCCAGCATGATGAGCTGGTTGACGCCCGTCATGATGCTCGGCATCGCGAGCGGGAGCTGCACGCCCCGCAGGATCTGACCGGGGGTCGCGCCGAAGGCGTGACCTGCTTCGACGGTCTCGGAGTCGACGCCGCGGATGCCGAGCTCGGTGAGCCGGACCCCGGGCGGGAGGGCGAAGATCACGGTCGCCACGACGCCCGGCACGACGCCGATGCTGAAGAAGACGATCGCGGGGATGAGGTAGACGAATCCGGGCATGCTCTGCATGAGGTCGAGCACGGGACGGATGCCGGCGCTGAGCCGGTCGCTGCGTGCGGCGGCGATGCCGAGCGGCACCGCGATGATCACGGCGATGACCGCTGCGACGAGCACCAGCGCGAGGGTCTGCATGGAGTTGACCCACTGCCCCATCGCGAGAATGAGCACGAAGGTGATGACCGTGCCGACGGCGAACTGCCACGAGCGCAGCAGCAGTGCCAGGGCGGCGAGCACGACGATCACGGCGACGATCGGGGCGTTGAGCAGCAGATCGGCGAGGGAGTCGACGAGCCAGCCGACCGCGGTCGCGATGGCGGTCAGCAGCCAATCGAGGTTGTCGCGGATCCAGTCCACGGCGCTGCGGGCCCAGTCGCCGACGGGAATGCGGAACCCATCCATCAGCGCACCTCCTCGGAGTCGGTGGCCGAGGGGTCGACGGCAGCGAGTGCCTCGTCGATCTCGACACGGGAGACGGGGTCGAGGATCACGGGGATCTCGGTCGTCTCGGTGGTCTGCGGGCCGAGGGCGGTCAGCAGCGTGATGCGGGGGATGACGCCGACCAGGCGACCTTCCGCATCCGTCACAGCCAGAGGCAGGGGGGACTCGGCCGCGGGCACGAACAGATCCATGAGCACGTCGTCGCGACCGACGGCCTGCGGCACCGGGCGGAGCACCGTCGAGAGGGCGGTCTGTCCGCGGCGGACGAGCTTCAGCGCGTCACGGTCGGTGACCATGCCCAGGAGCTTGCGGCTGCGATCGGTGACGTAGACGGCGGCCATGCGGTTGTCCCGCATGGTGCGCAACGCGATGCGGGGCCCGGCGTTGTCGGTGACGGCGACCGAGCTCGGCCGTTCCATGACGTTGGCGGCGGTGAGCACACGGGCGCGGTCGACGTCCTGGACGAACTGCTCGACGTAGTCGTTGGCGGGGTCGGTGAGGATGTCTTCGGGCGTGCCGATCTGCACGATGCGGCCGTCGCGCATGACGGCGATCCGATCGCCGAGGAACATCGCCTCGTTGAGGTCATGGGTGATGAAGACGATCGTCTTCTGCAGCTTCTGCTGCAGCTCGAGCAGCTGCTCCTGCATCTCGCGGCGGATGAGCGGGTCGAGGGCGCTGAAGGCCTCGTCCATCAGGAGGATGTCGGTGTCAGCGGCGAGCGCGCGGGCGATGCCGACGCGCTGCTGCATGCCTCCCGACAGCGCCGAGGGGAGCTTGTCGCCCCAGCCGCCGAGGCCCACGAGCTCGAGGATCTCCTCGGCCTTGGCCAGGCGCTCGGCCTTGGGGGTGCCGCGCAATTCGAGCGGGTAGGCCACGTTGGCGGCGACCGTGCGGTGCGGGAGCAGAGCGAAGTGCTGGAACACCATGGCGATGCGCTCGCGGCGGATGCCGCGCAGACGAGAGGCCGGGATGCCCGTGATCGGGTCGCCGTGGACGAGCACCTCTCCGCCGGAAGCGTCGTGGAGCCCGTTCAACATGCGGATGATGGTGGACTTGCCCGAGCCGGAGAGCCCCATGATGACGAAGATCTCGCCGCGCTCGACGGTGAAACTCGCATCGATGACGGCGGCGGTTCCGGCGTCTTTGACCTTGTCTCGGGTCTCTCCCGCCTTCAGGCGTTTGACGGCCTGGGCGGGATTGCGTCCGAAGACTTTGAACAAGCTCTTCGCTTCGACTGCGGGGGTGGTCACGTGTCTGCACCTCGGCGGGCGCGCACGCGTCCGCATCGGTTGCGCCCGGGTGGCGATCACAGGCTCGGCGCGAGCGTTCGCGAACACATCCAGCGCCATGCTCCGGCGACGAACATCGGGATCGTCGCCCAGACCGCCGACCGTACGCTCGCTCGTCGCCGGCGTTCCCCAGGGAGACCGGCTCGAGCGACCGCGGACTGGTCGTCGAGGGCTCGAGGCCCTCATCCACCGTAGGCGGCGTATTCACGGGGATCAAACCGGGCCACTCCCTTGATACCGACGGCCGACTGAGGTACTCGCGCGGGCGCGCGTCGCGGCATCCCGCGTCGAAAGAGGGGTTGACGAACGCTTGGTTCTTTGGTTACCTACTCATGTAACTAACCAACCAAGCTCGCGCGAGCGAGTCGGAACGGAGCCGGAATGGTCGAAGAAGGACGCCCGCTCTTCGTGCAGATCGCAGAGAGTGTCGAGGACTCGATCATCGACGGAAGCCTGTCGGAACAGGACCAGGCTCCCTCGACGAACGAGCTCGCCGCCTTCTTCCGCATCAACCCGGCCACAGCTGCGAAGGGGATCGCCATGCTCACCGACAAAGGCGTGCTCATCAAGCGGCGCGGCATCGGCATGTTCGTCGCCGACGGCGCCCGGGAGCTCCTGCTGGGCGAACGACGGGCGGCCTTCGCCGACCGCTATCTCGACCCGCTTCTCGCCGAGGCGCGCAAGCTCGGCCTCGGCCCCGACGACATTGCGCGCCTGCTCCAGGCGCGCGCCACGACCACGACCACGGAAGGAACCGCACGATGACCGCCGTCATCGAGGTGAAGAACCTCACCAAGCGCTACCGCGAGAAGACCGCGGTGGACGACATCTCGTTCACGATCGAGAGGGACTCGATCTACGGACTCCTCGGGCGCAACGGCGCCGGCAAGACGACCGTCATGTCGATCCTGACAGCGCAGAACTTCCCCACCAGCGGAGACGTGCGCGTGTTCGGGGAAGCGCCCTACGAGAACGCGGGCGTCCTGCGTCGGATGTGCTTCGTCCGCGAGAGCCAGAAGTACCCTGACGACGCCACCCCGCTGCACGCCTTCCGCATCGCCCGGCTGTTCTACCCCAACTGGGATCAGCCGCTCGCGGAGCGCCTGATCGCCGAGTTCCAGCTCCCCGTGAAACAGCGCATCAAGAAGCTGTCGCGCGGGCAGCTGAGCGCCGTCGGGGTGATCATCGGCATCGCCGCCCGGGCGGAGATCACCTTCTTCGACGAGCCGTATCTGGGTCTGGATGCCGTGGCGCGTCAGATCTTCTACGACCGGCTCCTCGAGGACTACGCCGAGCACCCCCGGACCATCATCCTGTCCAGCCACCTGATCGACGAGGTTTCGAATCTCCTCGAGAAGGTCATCGTCATCGACGGCGGACAGATCGTCATGGACGAGGACACCGAATCGGTGCGCGACCGTGCGGCCACGATCCTCGGCGACAGCGCCGCCGTCGAGGCCTTCGTCGCCGACCGCGAGGTCATCCACCGCGAATCGCTGGGGCGCGTGACGAGCGTCACCGTCCTCGGCGCCTTGACGTCGTCCGACCGCGCCGCGCTGGCGGCATCCGGACTCGATGTCGCACCGGTCTCGCTCCAGCAGCTGATCGTGCGTCAGACCCAGCACGCCGCCCCCGCCGATGAAGGAGCACTGCGATGAACCGCACCCTGAACGTCGTCCGCATGCAGCTCGTGAACCGGGCGACCTACATCTGGGTCCCGCTCATGGTGCTCGGCGGGACCATCGTGATCAGCCTCGCGATCTTCGGCCTGATCGCGAGCAACGGGAACGTCGAGGTCGACATGTTCGGCGGCGGCGCCCAGGCACCGCTCTGGTACTTCGCGGTCGTCGGCGTGCAGGCGCTGACGCTCACGTTCCCGTTCTCGCAGGCCATGAGCGTCACCCGCCGGGAGTTCTACCTCGGCACCCTCATCACGGCGGCCCTGACCGCGCTCGGGCTCGCGCTCCTGTTCGTGATCGGTGGATTCATCGAGGAGGCGACGAACGGTTGGGGCCTCGGCGGCTACATGTTCCGGCTCACCTGGGTCTGGTCGCAGGGGGCCGTCCTGGCCGGTCTGTTCTTCTTCTCCCTGGCGATGCTGTTCTTCGTCGTCGGCTTCTGCGGAGCCACCGTGTACAAACGCTGGGGCAACGTGGTGCTCACCATCTCGCTGATCGGACTCGCCCTCCTGTTCGTGGCAGGGCTCTGGCTGATCGGCCAGCTGCAGGCGTGGCCGGAGGTGATGGCCTGGTTCGGGTCGCTGACGCCCATCAGCCTCACCGGCGCCATGCTCGCGGTGGCGGCGGTGCTCGCCGGCGGCTCGTACCTGATGCTGCGCCGCTCCATCGCCTGATGCCGCCACGGCCGGGGACCGCACCCGCGGTTCCCGGCCGTCGGCGTTCCACAAGACTCACACAGCCGAGTTCTCCTTCGCGGGGATGTGCACCGCGCCATCGAGGAAGGCGGTGAGCTCGTCGGGGGCCGACAGCGGCAGCACCGCGGCGACGTACTGGTCTGGCCGGACGACGACCACCACGCCGGCCCGGTCGATCTGGCGCTCGGTGAAGATATCGACGGTGTTCCACCCGCTCGGTCCCGCGGCGAACACCTTCTCCCAGTCGGTGAGCCCGAGCGGCCCCGTCTTCGGCAGGAAGAGGCCGGGCACCGCCGCGATGTCGACCGCGTCGTAGGACTGCGGATAGATCACCTTCACGTCGAACACGGCGTCGACGTCGGCGCCCGCGGGCGTTGCCCGCGACAGCGGCGAATCGGGCGCCGTCATCCGTGCCGCCCAGTCGGCGAGCGCGGTGGCATCCGCGTCGGCGAAGGCGTACACGCGCCACCGCCCGTCGGCACGGGCGTGATGGCCGAGATGCACGACGTTGCCGTCGCTTACGCGCGTCACCTCGACCGACGTGAAGCGCTTGCCGAGCGGGAAGCCTGCGGCGAGTGCCTGATGCCCGTCGTCACCGACGATCGCGGAGGCACCGTACTGCGTCATGAAACCGGAGGGGAACTCGGCGGTAGCAAGGTAGTAGGTCGACAGCTCCTGCGGGTCGGAGATCTCACCGGGCTTGCGCGCCATCAGCGACGACCACTCGCGGTCGAAGTCGATGAGCTGCTGCGCCACCGGCTGCCGTTCGGCGGAGTACGTCGACAGCAGCGACTCGGGGGCGAGGCCGGTGAGCACGTGGCCGAGCTTCCACCCGAGGTTGAATCCGTCTTGCATCGACACGTTCATGCCCTGGCCGGCCTTCGCGCTGTGCGTGTGGCAGGCGTCGCCGGTGAGGAAGACCCGCGGCGTCCGTCCGTCGCCGTCCTCCACATCGTCGAAGCGGTCGGTCACCCTGTGCCCCACCTCGTACACGCTGTGCCACGCGACCTGCTTCACGTCGATCGAGTAGGGGTGCAGGATGTCGTTCGCCTTGCCGATGATCGCCTCGATCGGCGTCGCCCGCACCGCGCGGTTGTCGGTGTCGGCGACCTCGCCGAGGTCGATGTACATACGGCTGAGGTACCCGCCCTCCCGGGGGATGTGGAGGATGTTGCCGGCCTGCGCGTTGATCGCGCACTTCGTGCGCCAATCCGGGAAGTCCGTGTTCACGAGCACATCCATGACGCCCCAGGCGTGCGCCGCGAACTCGCCGACGTGCTTGCGGCCGATCGCCTCGCGCACGCCGCTGCGGGCACCGTCGCAGCCGACCACGTACTTCGCGCGGATCGTCCGCTCCTCCCCCGCACGCGCGCCGACCGTGTGGCGCACGCGTACCGCGACCGGATACTCCTGCTCGTCGTCGCGGCTGAGCCCCACGAACTCGACGCCGTAGTCGGGGGTGATGCGGGCAGGCCCCTGTGCCGCGGCCTCGGCGAAGTAGTCGAGCACGCGTGCCTGGTTCACGATCAGGTGCGGGAACTCGCTGATCTTCAGCGCGTAGTCCTCGGTGCGGGTGGTGCGCACGATGCGCGACGGGTCGGCGGGGTCGGGGCCCCAGAAGTTCATGTACGCGATGTTGTAGGCCTCGGCGACGATGCGCTCCGCGAATCCGAACGCCTGGAAGGTCTCGACGCTGCGTGGCTGGATGCCGTCGGCCTGGCCGAGCGGCAGGCGCCCGTCGCGGCGCTCGATGATGCGCGTGGTGACCGACGGGAACTGCGACATCTGCGCAGCCAGGAGCATGCCGGCGGGCCCTGATCCCACGATGAGGACGTCCATCTCGTCGGGCAGGTCGGCGGGCCGGTCGAGGCCGGTGCCGGCGGCGGGCGCGACGCGCGGGTCGCCGGAGACGTAGCCGTGGTGGTGGAACTGCATGGTGTCTCGCTTTCAGGCCCGGGCGACCCCGTAGATGGGGCTCCTCGCCTGCTCCTCTTCGTGGTCCGGTCCGAGCGGGATGCCGGTGCGGTCGCGCAGCACGAGCGTCGCGGCGAGGCCCAGGACGGTCATCCCGGCGAGGTAGAAGGCGACCGCCCACGTGGACCCGGTGGCCTGGACCAGCGCGGTCGCGATCGTGGGTGCGAACGCCCCACCGAGGATGGCGCCGATGGCGTACGAGATCGAGACGCCGGAGAAGCGGATCGACGCCGGGAACAGCTCCGCGTAGTAGGCGGACTGCTGACCGTACGTGAACCCGAGGCCGAGGGCGAGGAAGGCGATACCCGTGAACAGCAGCCAGATGTCTCCCGAATTGACCAGCGGGAAGAGCGTGAACACTCCCACGAGCTGCAGGATCCACCCGCCGATGTACGTGGTCCGGCGTCCGATGCGGTCGCTGATCCACCCGGCCGTCCACGTCGAGGCGAGCCAGAACAGCGCCGAGCCGGTGACCGCGAGCAGCACGCTGCTGCGCTCGAAGCCGAGCGGACCCTCGGGGTTGGTGGCGTAGTTCTGGATGTACCCGCCGGTCGTCATGTACCCGACGGCGTTGTTGCCGGCGAAGACGAGCGCGGCGATGAACACCAGCAGCGCATGCTTACGGAAGAGCTGCACGATCGGGGTGTGCGTGCGTTCCTTGCGCTCGGCGAGTTCGAGGAACACCGGGCTCTCCTCGACGCGGCGACGGATGTAGTAGCCGACGAGGATCAGGACGATCGAGAAGAGGAACGGCACGCGCCAGCCCCACTCGAGGAACGCGTCCCCGGGAGCGAGGAACGACATCAGCGCCATCATCCCGGAGGCCAGCAGGAGGCCGATCGGCACACCGATCTGCGGCGAGGCGCCGAACAGGCCCCGCTTCTGACGCGGTGCGTGCTCGACCGCCATGAGCACGGCGCCGCCCCACTCGCCACCGGCCGAGATGCCCTGCAGGATGCGCAGCACGATGAGCAGGATCGGCGCGGCGATCCCGATCGCGGCGTACGTCGGAAGCAGACCGACGAGGGTGGTCGCGACGCCCATGAGCACGAGGGTCACGACGAGGACGATCCGGCGGCCGTATTTGTCGCCGAAGTGACCGGCGAGGAAGGCGCCCAGCGGACGGAACAGGAAGCTGATGCCGACGGTGAGGAACGAGAGGATCGTCCCCATCCCCTCGCCGGCGGGAGCGAAGAACAGCGTGCCGAAGACGAGTCCGGCTGCCTGCGCATAGATGAAGAAGTCGTACCACTCGACGGTGGTGCCGACGACCGTGGCGAAGACGACGCGTCGTCGGTCGCTGGCCGTGCTGATGGTGCCGGTGGGGGTGAACCCCGTGTGCGATCGCTCGCTCATCTTCGTTGACTCCTCGGTGACGTCGTCGTCGCCGGCAGGTGATCGTGGTGATCGGTTGCCGCGGGTGAGACGATAATATACGATTTGGGATACGCCGCAAGAGCGAGGGAGCTCATGACACACGACACATCGACGGATGCCGCAGACCGGCGCTTCGCCGCTCTCCCCCTGCGTCCCGGCAAGATCATCGCGATCCACCTGAGCTACGCGTCCCGCGCCGACCAGCGAGGACGCCGCCCGGCCGCACCGTCGTACTTCCTCAAGCCGTCGAGCTCCGTCGCCGCGTCCGGGGACAGCATCGAGCGCCCCGCCGGCACCGAATTGCTCGCCTTCGAGGCCGAGGTCGCACTCGTCATCGGCACGGACGCGTACCGCGTGAGTGTCGACGACGCGTGGTCGCACGTCGGGTGGGTCACCGCGTCGAACGACTTCGGGCTCTACGACCTGCGTGCGAACGACCGCGGATCGAACGTGCGCTCCAAGGGGCGCGATGGATACACCCCCGTCGGTCCGGAGCTCATCGACGCTCGGACCATCGAGCCCAACGGGCTTCGGGTGCGTGCCTGGGTCAACGGCGAGCTCGCCCAGGAGGACACCACGGCGAGGATGATCTTTCCCTTCGCGCAGCTCATCGCCGACCTGGCGCAGCACATGACGCTCGAGCGGGGGGACGTCATCCTCACCGGCACCCCCGCGGGGTCGTCCGTGGTCGGCCCGGGCGATGTCGTCGAGGTCGAAGTCGACGCGCCCGGGTCGCCCGGTGCACCCACCTCCGGCCGACTGCGCACGTCGGTGATTCAGGGCGATGCGGGGTTCGATGCGGTGATCGGCTCACTCCCCGCCGTGGACGACGTCCAGCGCGCCGAGGCATGGGGATCCCGCGAGGCTGCCGGCCTGGCCCCCGAAACCCCCGAGACCCCCGGGGGCCTCGACGCCGCCCTCCGGGCCAAGCTCGAGCGCACCCCGGTCGCGGGACTGTCACAGCAGCTGCGCAAACGAGGACTGAACAACGTCACGATCGACGGCGTCCGACCGCTGCTTCCCGGCACCAAGGTCGTCGGACTCGCCCGGACCCTCCGGTTCGTGCCGAACCGCGAAGACCTCTTCGCGAGCCACGGTGGCGGCTACAACGCCCAGAAGCGCGCCTTCGACGCGGTGGGCGAAGGCGAGGTGCTCATCATCGAGGCGCGCGGTGAACGCGGCTCGGGCACCCTCGGCGACATCCTCGCCATCCGCGCGCACGCCCGAGGTGCAGCCGGCATCGTCACCGACGGCGGAGTCCGAGACGCCGATGCGGTCGCCGCCGTGGGCATCCCCGTGTACTCCGCAGGCGCTCACCCGGCTGTCCTCGGCCGCAAGCACGTGCCGTGGGATGCCGATCTCACGGTCGCCTGCGGTGGCACCACCGTCCAACCGGGCGACGTGATCGTCGGCGACGCCGACGGCGTCATCGTCATCCCGCCGGCGATCGCCGACGAGGTGGCGGATGCCGCACTCGAGCAGGAGATCGAAGACGGCTGGATCGCCGCACAGGTGGCATCCGGTCACCCGGTGGACGGGCTCTTCCCGCTCACCGGCGAATGGAAGGATCGGTACCTCGCATGGCGGGCGGAGAAGTGACGGCCGCGAACGGCCTCAGCAAGTCCCAGCGGGCGTACCACTGGGTGAAGGAGCGCATCGCGGCGCAGGAGTTCACGCCCGGCTACCGTCTGGTACTCGGGACGATCGCGGGCGAGCTCGACATGAGCGTCGTCCCCGTGCGTGAGGCCATCCGGCAGCTCGAGGCCGAGGGACTCGTCACGTTCGAGCGGAACGTCGGAGCGCGCGTCTCGATGGTCGACGACACGCAGTACCGCTACAGCATGCAGTCCCTGTCGATCCTCGAAGGCGCCGCGACCGCTCTCGCCGCCCGGCGTCTGACGAAGAAGGACGTGCGGCACGCACGCGAGATCAACGAACTCATGATCGAGTCGCTCGCCCACTTCGACCCGCGATCGTTCACCCGCCTCAACCAGGAGTTCCACTCCGCGCTGTACGGGAAGTGCGCGAACCCGCGGATGCTCGACCTCGTCGAGTCCGAGTGGGCGCGCCTCGGCCACCTGCGCGACTCGACCTTCAGCTTCGTCCCCGGCCGCGCCCAGGAATCGGTGCACGAGCACGAGAACATCCTGCGCCTCATCGAGAACAGCGCCCCGCTCGGCGAGATCGAAAAGGCAGCCCGCCGCCACCGCGCGGCGACGCTCGACGCCTACCTGATCCACGAGCACCCCGACGAGACCCTCGGCCTTCCGGCCTTCTGAACACCCGCGAAGGAGCACCATGACCGACATCGACACGAGCCGGACGCAGCGCCACGTGCCCGCCGACCTGCCCGATCACATCCAGCACTACATCGGCGGCGAGTTCGTCGACTCCATCGACGGCGCGACCTTCGACGTCCTCGACCCGGTCTCGAACGAGACCTACCTGACCGCCGCGGCCGGCAAGAAGGCCGACATCGACCGAGCCGTCGCCGCAGCGCGTCGCGCCTTCACCGAGGGTCCGTGGCCTCGCATGCTTCCCCGCGAGCGGTCACGGGTGCTGCACCGCGTCGCCGACCTCGTCGAGTCGCGTGACGCCCGGCTCGCCGAGCTGGAGTCGTTCGACTCCGGCCTCCCCATCACGCAGGCGCTCGGCCAGGCGCGCCGCGCGGCCGAGAACTTCCGCTTCTTCGCCGACCTGATCGTCGCACAGTCCGATGACACCTTCAAAGTCCCCGGCCGGCAGATCAACTACGTCAACCGCAAGCCGATCGGCGTCGCGGGGCTCATCACCCCGTGGAACACGCCCTTCATGCTCGAGTCCTGGAAGCTCGGCCCCGCGCTCGCGACGGGCAACACCGTGGTGCTGAAGCCGGCGGAGTTCACCCCGCTGTCCGCCTCGCTGTGGGCGGGCATCTTCGAGGAGGCGGGCCTGCCGGAGGGCGTCTTCAACCTGGTGAACGGCATCGGCGAGGACGCCGGTGACGCGCTCGTGAAGCACCCCGACGTGCCGCTCATCTCGTTCACCGGCGAGAGCCGCACGGGCCAGATCATCTTCGGCAACGCCGCACCCTTCCTGAAGGGACTGTCGATGGAACTCGGCGGCAAGTCCCCCGCCGTCGTCTTCGCCGACGCCGACCTCGACGCGGCGATCGACGCCACGATCTTCGGCGTCTTCTCCCTCAACGGCGAGCGCTGCACCGCGGGCAGCCGCATCCTCGTCCAGCGCGAGGTGTACGACGACTTCGTCGAGCGGTACGCGGCGCAGGCGAAGCGCGTGGTCGTCGGCTACCCGCACGACCCCGCCACCGAGGTGGGCGCGCTGGTGCACCCCGAACACTTCGACAAGGTGATGAGCTACGTCGAGATCGGCAAGAGCGAGGGGCGCCTGGTCGCCGGCGGCGGCCGCCCCGAGGGCTTCGAGACGGGGAACTTCGTCGCGCCCACCGTGTTCGCGGACGTCCCGCCGACCGCGCGGATCTTCCAGGAGGAGATCTTCGGCCCCGTCGTCGCGATCACGCCGTTCGACACCGACGATGAGGCGCTGGCCTTGGCGAACGACACGAAGTACGGGCTCGCCGCCTACATCTGGACGAACGATCTGAAGCGCGCCCACAACTTCTCACAGGCCGTCGAGGCCGGCATGGTGTGGCTGAACTCGAACAACGTCCGCGACCTGCGCACCCCCTTCGGTGGGGTCAAAGCCTCGGGCCTCGGCCACGAGGGCGGCTACCGCTCGATCGATTTCTACACCGATCAGCAGGCCGTGCACATCACGCTCGGCAAGGTCCACAACCCCACCTTCGGCAAGGCGGATGCCGCGCACTGAGCGGCATCCACTCCTCTCACGACACACGCAAGGACGCGATATGAGCCACCGTGACGACATGACCCTGACCTCCTCCGGCTTCTGGGTGAGCCAGGAGGCGCCGATCCGGTCGGCGAACCCCATCCCGACCCCCACCGCGCCGGCCCCGGACGTGCTGCGCTGCGCGTACATGGAGCTCGTGGTCACCGACCTCGCGGCGTCCCGTGTCTTCTACGTCGACGTGCTCGGCCTCCACGTCACCGAGGAGGACGACGAGGCGATCTACCTCCGGTCGACCGAGGAGTTCATCCACCACAACCTCGTCCTGCGCCGGGGCCCCGTCGCCGCAGTCGCCGTGTTCTCCTACCGGGTGCGCTCGGCCGACGACCTCGACAAGGCGGTCGCGTTCTACGAGGAGCTCGGCTGCGACGTCCGTCGCGCACCGGAGGGGTTCACGAAGGGCATCGGCGACTCCGTCCGGGTCATCGATCCCCTCGGCTTCCCGTACGAGTTCTTCTTCGCGACCGAGCACGTCGAGCGGTTGTCGTGGCGGTACGACCTCTACAGCCCGGGCGAGCTCGTCCGACTCGACCACTTCAACCAGGTGACCCCCGACGTGCCGCGCGCTGTCAACTTCATGCAGTCGCTGGGCTTCCGGGTGACCGAGGACATCCAGGACGAAGAGGGCACGGTCTACGCCGCGTGGATGCGCCGCAAGCCCACCGTGCACGACACCGCGATGACCGGGGGCGACGGCCCGCGGATGCACCACGTCTGCTTCGCGACGCACGAGAAGCACAACATCCTCGCCATCTGCGACAAGCTCGGCGCCCTGCGCCGCTCCGACGCGATCGAGCGGGGCCCCGGTCGCCACGGCGTCTCGAACGCCTTCTACCTGTACCTGCGCGACCCCGACGGGCACCGCGTCGAGGTGTACACGCAGGACTACTACACCGGCGACCCCGACAACCCCGTGGTCACCTGGGACGTGCACGACAACCAGCGTCGCGACTGGTGGGGCAACCCCGTCGTGCCGAGCTGGTACACCGAGGCCTCGCTGGTCCTTGACCTCGACGGCAACCCGCAGCCCGTCGTCGCCCGAACGGATTCGTCCGAGATGGCCGTCACGATCGGCGCCGACGGGTTCTCGTACACCCGCGCCCCCGAGTCGGCGGGCGACGGCGAGTTCAAGCTCGGCAACCAGCTCTGAGACGAGGAGATCGGATGCTGCCACCCGACGTCATCGCCCGGATCGCCGACGAGCTGGCCGAGGCCGACCGCACCCACGGCGTGATCCCCCGCATCACGGCGCGGTACCCCGACGCGACGATCGAGGACTCGTACGCCATCCAGGGCGTCTGGCGCGACAAGAACCTCGCCGCCGGCAGGCGCCTCGTCGGGCGGAAGATCGGCCTCACCTCGAAGGCGATGCAGCAGGCCACCGGGATCACCGAACCCGACTACGGCGTCATGTTCGACGACACCGTCCACCGGTCCGGTGCGGAGATCGAGACCTCCCGGTTCTCGAACGTGCGCATCGAGGTGGAGCTCGCCTTCGTGCTGCGCGAACCGCTCGAAGGACCGGACTGCACGCTCGACGACGCGCTGGCCGCGATCGACTACGCGATCCCGGCGCTCGAGGTGCTCAACTCGCACATCGAGCTCGAGGGTCGCACGATCGTCGACACGATCTCCGACAACGCCGCCTACGGCGCGATGGTGCTCGGTGAGGTGCGCAAGCGTCCCGACGAGATCGACCTGCGCTGGGTGCCGGGCGTCCTCTCCCGCAACGGCGAGATCGAAGAGACCGGTGTCGCCGCCGGCGTGCTCGGGCACCCCGCGACCGGAGTAGCGTGGCTCGCCAACAAGTTCGCGCAGCACGGCGCACGACTCGAGGCCGGCGAGATCATCCTCGCCGGGTCGTTCACCCGCCCCATGTGGGTGGCCGCCGGAGACGAGGTCGTCTGCGACTACGGACCGATGGGAACAGTGACATGCCGCTTCACCTGAACGACACGCTGCGCGAGGCGATCGCGGCATCCGATCGTCCGCTGGCGGGTATCTGGGTGTGCTCCGGCTCGCCGCTGGTCGCGGAGATCTGCGCCGGTTCCGGCCTGGACTGGACGCTCATCGACATGGAGCACTCCCCCAACGGTCTGGAGTCGGTGCTCGCGCAGCTGCAGGCCGTCGCGGCCTACCCGATCACCCCGGTGGTGCGGGTGCCGATCAACGATCCCGTGATCATCAAGCAGGTCCTCGACCTCGGCGCGCAGAACCTGCTGGTGCCGATGGTGTCGACGGCCGCGGAAGCGGAAGCAGCCGTCGCCGCCGTGCGGTACCCGCCGCGAGGCCAGCGCGGCGTCGGCTCCGCCCTCGGCCGCTCCGCCCGCTGGAACCGGGTGACGGACTACCTGACCGACGCCGATCGGCACGTCTCGCTGTTCGTGCAGATCGAGACGTCCGCGGGGGTCGAGGCTGCCGCCGACATCGCCGCCGTGGACGGGGTGGACGGGGTGTTCGTCGGCCCGAGCGACCTGGCCGCCTCGATGGGGCTGCTCGGCCAGCAGACGCATCCCGACGTCGTCGCCGCCGTGCACCGCGCATTCGATGCCGTCATCACTGCGAGCAAGCCGGTCGGCGTGAACGCCTTCGATCCGGATGCCGCGCAGGCGTACCTCGAGGCGGGCGCCTCGTTCGTGCTCGTCGGCGCGGATGTGGCGCTCCTGGCTCGCGGGTCCGAAGCGCTCGCGGCACGCTGGTCGCCGGCCGGCGGATCCGATGGCCCGGCGAAGAGCTACTGACCCTGGGGCGCGCGGCCCGCTTCGTATATGATCTGAGCGTCCGGTACGAACGACCCTGCCGGTGCTCGAAAAAGGGGCACGCAGCCGTGCACACCACGCGCGAGACACATACGGCCTCAGCATCCGTACGTCGTCCTCGCGATCCGTGAGGGCCGAAAGGCTCCGTCATGCCCACCGTCTCCGCGCACGTCGCGCACGCCCTCGCCCAGCACATCGATCACGTCTTCGGGGTGATGGGCAACGGCAACGCCTACGTCCTCGACGCCCTCGAGCGCGAGACGTCCGCGACCTACACCGCCGTCCGCCACGAGGCGGGTGGCGTCGTCGCCGCCGACGCCTACCACCGCGCGTCCGGCCGGATCGCCGCCGCCACCGCGACCTACGGAGCCGGGTTCACGAACACGCTCACCTCCCTCGCCGAGGCAGCCCAGGCGCACGTGCCGCTCGTCGTGATCGTCGGCGACGCTCCGACCGCCGGCCCCCGCGCGTGGGACGTCGATCAGATCGCGCTCGCCTCGGCGGTCGGGGTCCGCACATACACGGTCGGACGGACCGATGCCGCCGCGACCACCGTCATCGCGATCGAGCACGCCCTCACCTATCGCGTGCCGACCGTCCTCGCCGTGCCGTACGACGTCGCCACCCTCGACGCCGGCCCGGTGCTCCCGGCCCCCGAGCCGCGCCTCCCCGCCGCGCTGGCTCCGAGCAGCCCGTTCGCCCAGGGCACGATCCGCGAGATCGCCGCGGCGCTCGCGGGAGCCGAGCGTCCGCTCCTCCTCGCCGGGCGAGGGGCGTGGATCTCGGGTGCGGGCGAGGCCCTGGGCGCGCTGGCCGACCTGACCGGGTCGATCACCGCGACATCGGCGCTCGGCCGCGGGGTCTTCCCGAACGCCGCGTTCGATCTCGGCGTCACCGGCGGATTCGGGGCGGAGGGGGCGATGGACCTCATCCGCGACGCCGACGTCGCCGTCGTGTTCGGCGCGTCCCTCAACCAGTTCACGATGCGCTTCGGCGAGCTGTTCGCGCCGACGACCCGCGTCTTCCAGGTCGACCTCGCCCCCACCGCGACGCATCCGCACGTCGGCGGGTATGTGCGCGGCGATGCGACGCTCGTCGCCGACGCCATCGTGGCCGCGCTGCGTTCCGCCGGGTCCGCCCCGACCGGCTGGCGGGAGTCCGTCGATCTCACGCCGCTGCGCGCGTACGACCCGGGTGACGGGATCGCCCCCGACGGACGCCTCGACCCACGCTCGGTCGCTGCCCGCATCGGCGAGCTCCTCCCGGCTGACCGCATCGTCGTGTCGGACGGCGGTCACTTCATCGGCTGGGCGAACATGTACTGGCCCGTCGCCTCGCCCGACCGGATGATGATGATCGGCACTGCCTTCCAGTCGATCGGCCAGGGGTGGCCGTCGGTCGTGGGCGCGTCGATGGCCGACACGGATGCCACGGTCGTCCTGACCACCGGTGACGGCGGCGGCTTGATGGCGCTGGCCGACCTCGAGTCGGCGGTCCGGGTTGCCGGGGGGCGGGGGCTCGCCGTCGTGTGGAACGACGCCGCGTACGGTGCCGAGGTGAACCTGTACGGGCTCAAGGGGCTCGCGCGCGAACCGATGATGATCCCCCAGGTCGACTTCGCCGCCCTCGCGAGCGGTGTCGGCGCCGAGGGTGTCGCCGTCGAGCGGATCGCCGACCTCGAACGTCTCGGCACGTGGGCGGCGACACCCGCCGCTGAACGGCCGTTCCTCGTGCTCGACTGCCGCATCTCGGGCGATGTGATCGCGCCGTATCAGGAGGAGATCATGCGGGTGAACGGCGTGACCCGACCGGTCGCCGCGGCGCCCGGCAGCCTCGACTGAGGGGGATCGTCACCGCTGGCCCGTAGCGCGACGCGGACCGCCGTTCCGTCCGGCCTCAGCGGTCTCAGCGGTCTTCGGCCGCCGCGGTGTGGTGGCGGATGACTTCCGCGACGACGAAGTTGAACCACTTCTCCGCGAACTCGGGGTCGAGGTCGGCTTCCTCGGCGAGCCGGCGCAGCCGTGCGGTCTGCTGCTCCTCACGCGAGGGGTCGGATGCCGGCATCCCGTGCTCCGCCTTCAGCACGCCGACCTGCTTGGTGCAGCGGAAGCGCTCGGCGAGCATGAAGACGAGCGCCGCATCGATGTTGTCGATGCTGGAACGCAGGCTGTGCAGCTGGGCGATCGGGTCGGTCATGATTCCTCCGCGCCCGACCCTATCGCGCGTGGGATGGCCCTGCCGCCGCGCCCCCCCGCCGCGGGTCAGGTCGGCTCGGTCGTGCGGACGAGGCCGCAGGTCAGGCAGGACCACACGACGAGGAACCGCTCGTCGTCGAGGATCTCGAACCGCAGCGGGTCGCCGCAGGTGGGGCACGCGCGCGGGTCGACGGTCGGGCGACTCATCTCAGAGGTCGACCCGGCGCCCGAAGCGGCGCTCACCGCGTGGCCGAGGCGAGCAGGTCGCCGCGGCACGGAGCCGGACGATCTCGTGCGGCTGCAGCCCGGCGGCCTCGCCGAAGTCCTCGAGCGACGAGAAGCCGTTCTGCTTCGTGCGCTCCTTCACCACGCGGCGAGCGCGGGTGCGGTTCATGCCGGGCAGGTCCTGCAGCTCTTCAGCCGTCGCCGTCTGCACGTCGACCGGTTCGGCGGGAGCCTCCGACGCCAGCAGGTCGGACGACCCCGCCCCCAGATCAGCCGCGATCCTGGTCGCCTCGGATTCGGCGGCCTTCTCGTCGCGCTCTCGGGCTCCCCGCGACGCCGACCGCTTCGAACGCGAGGAACGCGACGAGCGCGAGGACCCCGCAGGCCGCGGCGCGCGAGCCCCCGACTGCTCGGCGCCCGCGGCATCCGACCCTCGCAGACTCTGACCCCGGCTACGACGCTCCCACATCGTGCGCAGCCAGCCCGGATTCAGGGCGAGTGCGACCACGATCCCCGCGAGGTGCGCGACCGAGTTCACGAGATCGTCGAGCGGACCCCAGACCTCGATCCCGAGGGTGATCGACACGATGACGATCAGGATGCCGGTGACGAGGGCGGCCACCCGACGCGAGATGAGACCGATCGCGAGGAAGCCGATCCACGCGAAGCCCGGGCCGAACAGGGTCAGCACGAGCCACGCGCTCATCCCCAGCAGCCACCCGAAGCCGGGGACCTGCGTCTGCCGCGAGGCGATCGTCATGCCCAGTCCTTCACGTTCAGGACCATCGTCACGGTGTCCTCGTCGTCGCGCGTCTCGGAGACGAGCTCGAACCCGGCCGCATCCGCCCGCGAGCGGATCCGCTCCGCGACGGCCCGCTGGACGTGCGCGGCGTACGCGGCATCCAGTCGCCCGATGAAGGTCGTCGCCTCCTCTTCCGACACGTCGTGCCCGTCGACGCGCTCGAGGTGCGCCGCCCACACGCCGTCCTCGGTGCGTGTCATCTCGACCTCGAACCCGTCGACGACCGCGACCAGCGAGCCGTCCCGAGAGTCGACCGAGATCGCCCCGAGATCGCGCAATGCGGCGGCGAGCAGGTCGGGGTCCTTCATGCGCGTCTGCACCGCGACGGCGACCGGCTCTCCCCCACCGCCCTCGGGCTTCGTCCCCGCGAACTCGCGCGCGGCCCCGGCCACCCCGGTCGCACCCAGAGCGGCAGCGGCGGCGAGCGCCGCCGGAATCAGGATCAGCGAGATGCTCATGAGGGGTTCTCCTTCTCGAGGGTGGCGACGGCGACCGTCGACGGTCGGTCGGCGCGGATGCCGAGATCGTCGAGGAGCGCGGCCAGCGCGGCATCCGTGGCCCATCCGTTCACCGCGACGGTGCCGTCGCGCGAGATGCGCACTTCGAGCGAGTCGGCGCCGCCGGCCGACGCGATCGCTTGGACCCGGTCGGCGTAGACGGGGGTCAGGGCACGGATGGACTGGTTGCGCGAGCCGATCCACGGCCGGGTCGTGTCGGGCAGGTCGCGCAGGTACGGACCGTCGCAGAGCAGGTCGGTCGCCGCCAGCAGACGCGCGATGTCGGGTCGGGTGGCCGCCCAGACGCGCAGGCGCTCGAGGGTGTACCCGCTGAAGGTCATCACCGTCAGGCCCGCATCGCGGAACGCCTCGGCAACGACGGCCAGCGCGCCGGCCTGGTCGAACGGCTCCCCGCCGAGCAGGGTGATCCCGCGGGCTCCCGCGGCGGTCGCGGCTGCCACCCACCGGTCCGCGAGTTGACCCGGGGCCTCGGAGTGCGCACCGCGGACGGCCCACAGCTGCGGGTTGAAGCATCCGGGGCAGCGCACGGCGCACCCCTGCACCCAGACGGCCGCGCGCCGTCCCGGTCCCTCTGCCTCCGTCGCGGGTACGAACCGCGACCATCGCAACGCTCCGTCGCCCGGCGGCGGCGGAGCGGTGCCGAGGAGGCTCTGCTCGCCGCCGCGGCCGACAGCCTCGGCGACGGTCACAGATCCTCCTCGACGTACGTGTCGGATGCCGCGGTGGTCTCGACCCGGCGGTAGTCATCGGTGAACGTCGACGATGTCGTCTCGGCGTCGAGGAGCGCCTCGAGCTGCTGGATGTAGTCGAGGCACTCGGGGCCGGTCATGCCGAAGGTCTCGGCGGCGACCGATCCGTCGGCGCGGAGCTGAACGACGAGCTTCTTCATCATCGACCTCAATAGTCCACGGTCCGGCCGCCCCGGCGGGGCGACAGCGAGCCTTCGTGTTCGGCGCCGGCGAGTTCGCTGGTGTCGAAGTCTTCCGCGCCGGTCGCCCGGACGGCGCGCTGCGTCGCCCAGTCGCGGATGCGCTGCACCTCTTCGGCCTGGGTGACGGCGAGGGGGATCGTCGAGGCGACCACACCGGCGAGGGTGTCGAGGCCGACCGTCCCCTTCGCGCTGAATCCCTCGTACAGGGCGGAGACGACCGCCTGCTCGATCTCGGCGCCGGAGTGGTTCTCGCTGGCGGCGATGAGGGCGTCCACCGCCGATCGATCGGATGCCACGGCGCCGAGGCCATTGGCATCCGTCGCCCGTGCCTGCAGCTGGAGCTCCCAGATGGCTTCGCGTTCGACGGCGGTGGGCAGGTCGACGAAGAAGATCTCGTCGAAACGCCCCTTGCGCATGAACTCCGGCGGCAGGACGTCGATGTTGTTGGCCGTGGCGACAACGAAGACGGGGTGCTTCTTCTCCTGCATCCAGGTGAGGAAGGTGCCGAAGACGCGCGCGGTGGTGCCCGAATCCCCCTGCCCGGTGGTGTTCGAGAAGCCCTTCTCGATCTCGTCGACCCAGAGGATGCACGGGGCGACGGCCTCGGCGGTGGCGATCGCGGTGCGCAGGTTCTGCTCGCTGGATCCGACGAGCCCGGAGAAGATCCGGCCGATGTCGAGGCGGAGCAGCGGGAGGCCCCACGACGCCGCCGTCGCCTTGGCGGTCATCGACTTGCCGCACCCGGGGACGCCGGTGATGAGCACACCCTTCGGCGCCGGGAGGCCGTACTCCTGCGCCCCGCGGAGCCACGACCCCTTCCGGCGGTCGAGCCAGCGCTTGAGGTTGTTCAGCCCGCCCACGTCGTCGAGATCGAGCTCCGCCTTCACGAACTCGAGCACGCCCGACTTGCGCACCACCTGACGCTTCTCGTCGAGGACGACGTCGATGTCGGCGCCCGAGAGCGTGCCGTCGTTGACCATCGCACGCGCGAAGGCGTTCTCGGCCTCGGCCATCGTGAGGCCGAGCGCGGCGTGCACCAGCTGTTCGCGCGCGGCGTCGTCGGCCGAGACCTTGATGTCGCGCGCGTTGTTGTCGATCATCGTGTCGAGCAGCTCGCGGATCTCCTCCGCGCTCGGCAGGGGGAAGTCGAACAGGTGCGTCAGCTCGTCGAGCTCGGGCGGGATGACCCGCACCGGTGCGGTGACGACGAGGGTCCGTGAGACGTCGCCGTGACGGAACTCGAGGGCCGTCTCGCGGACGGTGCGGACGATCGCCGGATCGCCGGAGCGGTGCTCGGTGCCGAAATAGGCGTGCAGGTCGCAGAAGATGAAGACGCTCGGCTCGGTCACCCCGGCGGCGTGCTGGAGCGCGCGCGACGGGTTCGCCGTGTTGGAGACCGTCTTGCCGTCGGGTCCGATGAGGCCCAGCGCCGACGTCCACGACCACACCGCCCGGCGGTTGCGCTGCGCCTCGGCGGCATCCGTGATGGCGGCGACGGCGCGCACCTCCTCACCGGTCTCGATGTAGAGCAGCGGCAGGCGCGCTTTGAAGGCCTCGTCCAGCGTCTTCGCGAAGGTCACGTCTTCTCCTGTGTGTCGGTCTGCGGGGCGTCGTTCAGGGCGTGGATGCCGGTTGGTCGAGGGTGATGGTCCACGATCCCGCACCGTCGTCGACGTCCACGCGGAGCACGACGGTGTCGGATGTCACCCACGAGGCGCGCTGGTCGACGTCGTCGACGCCCTCGACGAGTTCGGTGACGGCGCCGGGCACGATAGCGTCGACGGTGAAGAACCCGTCGCCGGTGAACGTGAAGCGGCCGCTCAGCGCCTCGCCGTCGTAGACGAGCAGGGCGGGGCCTTCTCCCGAGACCGTGGGACCGCCGAAGGGCGTGGGCTCCTCGAGGGTCACGGTCGCCTTCCAGTCGGTCAGGCGCGGCGCGAACCAGAGCCGACCGCCGGTCCGTCCCGGAAAGATCACCTGATCGCGTCCGTCGCTGATGAGCCCGATGTACTCAGGACGCTCGACCGTGACGCTCACCCCGGCGTCGAGCTGCTGGTACACGTTCGTGTAGTTCTCGCCGCCTTCGGTGACGGGGCCGATCACCCAGAGAGCGTCGCCGGCGGGCAGGTCGATCCACCCGCCGTCCGCCGTCCCGACGATCTCGTCGTCCACGATCTCGAGCTCGCCGATGTCGGGGTTCTCCCATGGACGCAGCTCGTACCGGTTCGGATCGGTGAAGATCAGGCCGCCGGTGTCGGGGTTGACCCCGAGGAAGGGCATCGTCAGCAAGGCGACCACGATCGCGGCGACGCTCCCGGTCAGCCAGGTGATCGCGGAGAACCGTCGGATGCGCGCATCGGCGAGGCTCACGGGGTCGCCTCCGGCGCGGGCGCGTCGTCAGTCGGGCTCGGGACGGGCGAAGCGTCGCCCGTCGGACTGGGGCCGGGCGAGGCGGCATCCGTCGGGAAACCGATGCGCCAGCCGGCGTCACCCCAGGACTGCACGTCGAAGAGCACGCGGGGCGAGTCCTGCCAGGCGATGGACTGGTCGAGGGGGGACACCGCCGAGAGAACCCGTTGGGTGCCGTGCACGGTCGCGACCGAGATCATGACGTCGCCGTCGCCGCGGGCACTCAACCGCGCCGTGCTCTCCCCGCCGTCGTAGAGGAACGCGTCGGATTCGAAGCCCGAGACGACATCGGTCACGGCGTCGAGGCCACCGAAACTCACGCGGCCCCGCCACGTGCCGTCGTTGGGTCCGTTGATCCACAGCTCGACGTCGGGCTGCTCGACCAGGATGGCCACCCGCCCGTCGCCGAGGGAGTGGAAGTCGGGCGGCTCGTGGCCGTCTCCCGCCGTCACGATGCGGCCACCAGTGCCCGTGACCCACACTCCGCCGAAGTACGATTCCGGCTCCGGTGTCAGGATGATCGGCTCGCCGACGTCGACGCCGGTCAGCGAGATCATCGCGCCGTCGCGTCCTTCATACAGGCCCCCGCCGAGATCCTCGGCCGGGATCGGCGTGTCACTCGTCCACGGTGACAGTCGGTAGTCGTCATCCACGCCCTCGCCGAGACCGGCCACGTCGAAGCCGCCTTCATCGGCGAAGAACCACGCGATGAGGGCGACCAGGAGCAGGCCCGACACCCAGACGACGGCACTGAACCCGGCAAGACGTCCGTCCGCGGTCGGGCGCGCGCCCGCCCCACTCGACGTCCCCGAACTCATACGCCCCCTTCGCCCGACGGAAACAGGCTACCCGGCGGCCGGATCAGACCGGGAAGGGGAGGATCGCGGTGGGCGACGGTGCTATGGTGCGGTGCCGCACGCGACCCGGAGCACCGGTGCGCGCGTCGAGGGCGAGAGAGGCGATCTCGTCGGAGCGCTGTCCCGCGACCAGCACGGTGTCGCGGGCGATGATGTGGTGCCGCGGCCACGAGACCCCCGCCTCCGACAGCGCCGTCGTCCGCACCTCGTCGCCGCTGCCGAGCACCCGCAGCGTCGCGATCGTGTCACTGCCGCGAAGACCCGCGTAGAGGACCTCGCCGTCGCGGGAGAGCGCCAACTCCGCTGCGGCGTCGCCCGGCATCCCCCCGAGCGACACCCCGCCCACGATGCGCCACGAACCCGTCGGCGTCTGCCCGAGGGTGAACACTTCGCCGGAATGCTCCGTGACGACGTAGAGGTGACCACTGGGATGCCACACCATGTGTCGTGGTCCGGTGCCCACTGGCAGTCGCACGCGCTGCGCCTCGCCGTCGGTACGCCAGAAGCGCACCAGGTCGAGGCCGAGGTCGGTCGTCGCGAGCAGGCCCGGCCCGACGAGCGCCGCCTGGTGCGCTCGGGACACGCGAGCCTGCGCGGTGGCGTTCCCGGCATCGGGCACGGCGTCGACCTCGGTGGGCTCGGGAAGCAGGTGGGCGGCGTCCTCCCCGACGGCCGCCCGCACCGCCCGCAGCGCGTCGTCGTATCGGGTGCGATCGGTGTCTTCGGGTTCCGCGCCGGCGTCGACGGCCGCCCACGCGACGGCCGCTCCCGGACGCCCCGCCGCGTCGAGGGCGACGCGCACCACGGCGCCGTCGCCCCAGCACGACACGATCAGCGCCTGCGGAAGGGCGAGCACGTGGCACGGCGCCGCACCGACGGCGACCGGGCGACCCAGCGGCGCGAAGGTGGTCTCGCCCGTCCGGCGGAACGCCTGGACGGCCCCCTGGCCCTCGAGCGTCGCGTACACGACGTCGAGGTGCGGATGCCGCGCCACCCACGACGGCGACGCCGCGCCGGCGACCGCGTCGGCGACGCCGAGCGGTCCGCTCGCGAGCGGCGAGTCGGCGGCGCCGGCGGTCAGGACGCCGATGCCCTCGGCGGATCCGCCGAGGTCGGCGCCGTACCCGCCGAGCAGGTAGCGCACGGCGTCAGTCGAGCAGGCCGTGACGCACGATCACCGCGTCGCGGGCCGCGCCCACGCCGATGACCGAGATGCGGGTGCCGCTGATCTTCTCCAGGGCGAGGACGTACTCCTGCGCCGCGACAGGCAGGTCCTCGAAGGTGCGCGCCGTCGAGATGTCCTCGGTCCAGCCGGGGAAGTACTCGAGGATCGGCGTCGCGTGGTGGAAGTCCGACTGGTTCACCGGAACCTCGTCGAACCGCTCGCCGTCGACGTCGTACGCGACGCAGACCGGGATCTCGGTCAGGCCGGTGAGGATGTCGAGCTTGGTCAGCACGAGGTCGGTGATGCCGTTGATCCGGGTCGCGTAGCGCGTGATCGGGGCGTCGTACCAGCCGACGCGGCGCGGACGGCCGGTCGTCGTGCCGAACTCGAACCCGCGCGAGCGCAGGAAGTCGCCGCTCTCGTCGAACAGCTCGGTCGGGAACGGACCGGATCCGACACGGGTCGTGTACGCCTTCACGATGCCCACGATGCGGTCGAGGCGGTTCGGACCGACACCCGAACCGGTGGCCGCACCGCCCGCGGTCGCGGACGACGACGTGACGAAGGGGTAGGTGCCGTGGTCGATGTCGAGCATCGTCGCCTGGCCACCTTCGAAGACGACGACCTCACCGGCATCCAACGCCTGGCTCAGCAGCAGACCGGTGTCGCACACCATCGGACGCAGCCGCTCGGCGTAGGAGAGGAGATCCTCGACGACCTCGTCGACCGTGATCGCGCGACGGTTGAAGACCTTCACCAGCAGGTGGTTCTTCTGGTCGAGAGCACCCTCGACCTTCTGACGCAGGATGTTCTCGTCGAAGAGGTCCTGCACCCGGATGCCGGTGCGGTTGATCTTGTCGGCGTAGGTCGGGCCGATGCCGCGGCCGGTCGTGCCGATCATGCGCTTGCCCAGGAACCGCTCGGTGACCTTGTCGAGGGTGCGGTGGTACTGCGTGATGATGTGCGCGTTCGCGCTCACCTTCAGCCGCGACACGTCGACGCCGCGCGCCTGCAGGGCGGTGAGCTCCGCGAACAGCACCTCGAGGTCGATGACCACGCCGTTGCCGATGACGGCGTTCACGCCGGGCGAGAGGATGCCGCTGGGCAGGAGATGCAGCGCGTACTTCTCGTCGCCGATGACGACCGTGTGGCCGGCGTTGTTGCCGCCGTTGAACTTGACGACCCAGTCGGTCCGCTCACCCAGGAGGTCGGTGGCTTTGCCCTTGCCCTCGTCCCCCCACTGAACGCCGACGATCACAATGCCTGGCATGGGCTACTCCCCCGTTATCGGACGGTTACACCCCATCCTATCGGGCGAGGCCTGCGCCGCCCTCGTCGATGACGGATGCCGCGGCGCGTTCGCTAGGGTTCCGTCATGCGCATCCCCGCCTGGCCGACGGTGTGGTCGGCCATCCGCCTGCTCACCGCGGCCCTGCTCATCGCCGCCGTCGTCACCCAGTTCGTGTCGACCGTGCGGGGTGCGATCGACGACGAGCGCGACACCGTCACGACGATCGCGAACTTCTTCAGCTATTTCACGATCCTCTCGAACCTCGTCGGCGCCTTCGCGCTGCTGGCCGCGGCCCTGTGGTTCTGGCTCCGACCGCGCCACGACGTCATCGAGCCCTTTGGCGTCGCGGTCGCCCTGGCGTGCGCGACCACCTATCTCGCGATCACCGGCATCGTCTACAACACGCTGTTGCGCGGCCTGCCCAGCCTGTCCGACGACTCCGTGCCGTGGACCAACGAGGTGCTTCACGTCGTCGGCCCCATCCTCCTCGTGCTCGACCTGCTCCTCGCCCCGATGCGCCGACGCCTGCCGTGGCGTTCCGTCCTCGGCATCCTGGTCTTCCCGATCATCTGGATCGTCTACACGCTCATCCGGGGACCGTTCGTGACGAACCCGCTGGACGGGGTGGAGTTCTGGTACCCGTACCCGTTCCTGAACCCCAACGGCGTCGCCGGCTGGGGCGGCGTGGGGGCGTACGTCATCGGCATCGCGCTCGCGTTCGTCGTCGTGGGGACGATCGTGGTGTGGGTCGGTCGGTTGCGCGCGGGCCGATCCGGCGTCGCGTCGGAGCGGGAGCGCGCCGGGACAGCCGTCTGACCGCGCGGCATCGACTGCGCTCAGTCGAGTCGCCGAGCCGACGCGAAACGCGGCATCCGATCGCTCCAGCGGACAGATTGCGTCGGCTCGACGCACGCGCGGGATGCCGCGACTCCGACCGCCATTGAGCTCAGTCCAGTCGCCGAGCCGACTCCCGCACGATGAGGTGGGTCGCGATCGGGGTGTCCTCGCTCAGCCCGTCGGGCTCCTCGACGGCGAGGAGGACCTTCTGCATCATCAGTTCCCCGAGCGCACGGAAGTCCTGCCGGACCGTCGTGAGCGCGGGCGCCAGGTAGGCGGCCTCGGGCACGTCGTCGAATCCGACGACGCCGACGTCCTCCGGCACCCGGAGTCCTCGCCCTCGGAGGGCCGACAACAGGCCGATCGCCATGTGGTCGTTGCCGACGAAGACCGCGGTGTCGGGCTCCGCCTCGAGCACCGTGCCGATCTCGTGACCGCTCGGCGCCGACCAGTCCCCGTGCCCCGGTTCTTCAGGCACGAGGCCGCGGGCGGCCAGCTCGTCGCGCCACCCCCGGATGCGCTCGATCGCGTC
The DNA here is from genome assembly GCF_014204835.1 of Microbacterium marinum. Taxonomy (NCBI): domain Bacteria; kingdom Bacillati; phylum Actinomycetota; class Actinomycetes; order Micrococcales; family Microbacteriaceae; genus Microbacterium; species Microbacterium marinum. The sequence goes on from NZ_JACHMD010000001.1 coordinate 212,543, forward strand.
CGGGTTGCGCGGCGCACCGGCGACAGGCGGGCGGCGTGGTCGATAGCTGCCCGCAGGGGTCACCGGGGCCGCCACCAGATGTGAGCATTCACATCCTGCCCTCCCGCCTCATCGCCCCGGCTGCCACCCCCGGGATCAACGCTGACCCGACGCAAAACGCGTCATCCGATCGCCCGAGCGGACAGGTCGCGTCGGCTCGACGCGGGCGAGGGGATGCCGGGGCGGAACGGGCGACCGAAACGTGCACGCTCCGCTCAGTAGAATCGAGGCATGTCGAAGGTCCTCCAGTCCCTGCCCGTCGGCGAGCGCGTCGGCATCGCCTTCTCCGGGGGCCTTGACACCTCCGTCGCCGTCGCGTGGATGCGCGACAAGGGCGCCGTCCCCTTCACCTACACCGGCGACCTCGGCCAGTACGACGAAGACGACATTGAGTCGATCCCAGGTCGCGCGCTGCAATACGGCGCTGAGGGCTCCCGGCTCATCGACTGCAAGCCGATGATGGTCGAGGAGGGCCTCGTCGCCCTCTCGTGCGGCGCCTTCCACATCCGCAGCGGTGGACGCACCTACTTCAACACCACGCCGATCGGCCGCGCCGTCACCGGCACGATGCTCGTCCGCGCCATGAAGGAGGACGGCGTCGACATCTGGGGCGACGGCTCCACCTACAAGGGCAACGACATCGAGCGGTTCTACCGCTACGGCCTGCTCGCCAACCCGGCCCTGCGCATCTACAAGCCGTGGCTGGATGCCGACTTCGTCACCGAGCTGGGCGGCCGCACCGAGATGAGCGAGTGGCTCGTCGCGCACGGCTTCCCGTACCGCGACTCGGTGGAGAAGGCCTACTCCACCGACGCGAACATCTGGGGCGCGACCCACGAGGCGAAGACCCTCGAGCACCTCGACGTCTCGCTCGAGATCGTCGAGCCCATCATGGGCGTGCGCTTCTGGGACCCCGCCGTCGCCATCGAGACCGAGGACGTCTCGGTCACCTTCGAAGCGGGTCGCCCCGTCGCGATCAACGGCGTCGAGTACACCGACGCCGTGGCCCTGGTCATGGCGGCGAACGAGATCGGCGGGCGCCACGGCCTCGGCATGAGCGACCAGATCGAGAACCGCATCATCGAGGCAAAGAGCCGCGGCATCTACGAGGCACCGGGTATGGCGCTGCTGTTCGTCGCGTACGAGCGCCTCGTCAACGGCATCCTGAACGAGGACACCCTCGCGACGTACCACGAGCAGGGTCGCCGCCTGGGTCGGCTCATGTACGAGGGCCGCTGGCTCGAGCCGCAGTCGTTCATGCTGCGCGAGTCGATCCAGCGCTGGGTAGGGTCCGCGATCAGCGGCACCGTGACCCTCCGCCTGCGCCGCGGCGAGGACTACACGATCCTGAACACCGAATCGCGGAACCTGTCGTACTCGCCCGAGAAGCTCTCGATGGAGCGCGTCGGCGACGCCGCCTTCGGTCCCACCGACCGCATCGGCCAGCTCACGATGCGCAATCTCGACATCGCCGACTCGCGCGCGCGACTCGAGCACTTCGTCTCGCTCGGCATGATCGGCGGCGCGACCGCAGATCTCGTCGGCGAGCTGGAGCAGGGCGGAGCCGAGGCCATCACCGGGAACTCCGGTGAGGTCGATGAGCTGGCCGAGGCGATCGACGAGGCCGGCGACTCGGCATCGTTCGACTTCGGCGCCGACTGACCCGACGCAATCTGTCGCTTTCGCGGGTCGGATGCCGCACTTTGCGTCGGCTCGCGAGTGCGCGAGGTCGCTCCGTGCGCTGGGAGCTGGCTGAGATAACTTGCACACTGGTGTGCAGGTTATTACGCTCGAGGTCGTGACTGACACCGCCTCTCCCCGTCGGATCCGGAAGGATGCCGCGGCGAACCGCCTCGGGCTCCTCACCGCCGCCGCGCACACCCTCGCGCACGACCCGACGGCCTCCATCGACACGATCGCACGGGCGGCCGGCCTCAGCCGCCGAGCGCTCTACGGGCACTTCGACGACCGCGACGCGCTCGTGCGCGAGCTGATCGCCTCGGGAGCCGAGCGGTTCAACGCGATTGCGGAGGGCGTCGACGACTCCGGCCCCGCCCCCGTGGTCCTGGCCCGCCTCGCGCTCGCCCTGTGGGAGGGCGCCGCGCACGTCCAGTTCGCCGCCGCGATCGCCCTCGACGACATCCACGTGGGCGACACCGCCACCGTGCTCGTCCCCCTCCGTCGCCGCGTCCTCCGGATCATCGAGCGCGGGCGGGATGAGGGTACGTTCCGCACCGACCTGTCCGCCGTCACCGTCTCCCGCCTGGTCGAGGAAGCCGCGCGCACCGTCATCACCCGCCTCGATGGATCCCGACCGGATGCCGCCGATGTCGCCGCCCGCGCGATCCTCGGCGTCGCGGGCCTCGGGTGGCGGGAGGCCGACACGGTCCTCGGAAGCCTCCGCCCGTGAGGATCGAGCTCGACGCCGTGTCGAAGGGCCGCGCCGGCGGCATCCTGCCGCCGACATCGCTCGTCCTCGAATCAGGTCAGGCGACGCTGGCGACTGCGGAGACCGAGCAGCGCCCCTCGGTGCTGGGTCTCATCGCCACCGGCCGCATGCGGCCGTCAGCCGGGACGGTCACCGTCGACGGCCTGCGTTCCGCGCGCCGTGTGCGCCGGGCGAGCGCGCTCATCGATGCGCCCGACGTCAACGACCCGGCACCCGACGTCACGGTGGCAGGCATCGTGGCGGAGGAGCTCATGTTCGCTGGACGCCGGTCCGACCCCCTCGCCGCCCGGCGCTGGCTCGACCAGCACGGGCTGCGCCCCCTCGCGGCCACGCCGATGGGCGAGGTCTCCGCCGACGACCGCATCCGAATGCTCCTCGAACTCGCGAGCCTGCGTCCGGGAGTCGAGGCACTGGTCCTCGTCTCCCCCGATCGACACGGCGGCGACCCCGTGCACTGGTGGCGCATCGCGCAGAGCTTCGCCGACCGCGGTTTCGCGGTCCTCGTGATCGCAGGCATCGCCGCGGCGACAGCGCTCGCCCCGCCCACGACGACCCGCCGCCGACCGGCGCGACCCCGACTCCGGCCGGGGAGCGCACTGCGCCCCGCCCGCACACGCTCTCCCCGAGAAGACATCCACCCATGAAGATCCCCGCCATGTTCGCCGCTGAGCTGCGACGCCTCACCTCGACCCGGATGCGGGTCATCGCCCTCATCGCGCTTCTCCTCGTTCCGGTGCTCTACGGCGGCCTGTACCTCTGGGCGAATCAGGACCCGTACGGCAACCTGGACGAGGTGCCGGTGGCCCTCGTCGTCCAGGACGAGGGGGCGCAGCTGAACGGTGACGCGCGCAACCTCGGCGACGAGATCGCCGAGGACCTGATCGAGGACGGTGCGTTCGACTGGCATGCCGTGGATGCCGCGGGCGCCGAGCGCGGCCTCGCCGACGGCGCCTTCGACTTCGCGGTGACCCTGCCGGCCGATTTCACGTCGTCCGTCGCGTCGATCTCGACGGACGACCCGCGCCAGGCGGACATCGACCTGACGACCAACGACGCGAACAACTACCTCGCCTCGACGATCGGCTCCCAGGCGGTCGAGCGCATCCGGACCGCCATCACCGAGAAGGTGGTCCGCGAGGCGGGTCTGACCATGCTCGACGCACTGAACACGGTGCGCGTGAATCTGCTCGACGCCGCGGACGGAGCGACGCAGCTCGTCGACGGTCTCGACACCGCCGGTGCCGGAGCGGCCGACCTCGACGATGGAGCCGCGGCTCTCGCCCGCGGGACGGCCTCGCTCCGCAGCGGGTCCGCCGAGCTGGCGGCCGGCGTCGACACGATCGCGTCGAACCTCCGCACCCTCACCGACGGCGCCGACCAGGTCGCCGCCGGCACCGCCCGGCTCCGTGAGGTGGCCGACCGCGTGGGTGCGGCATCCGACTCCCTCTCCTCGGCGGTGCCCGATGTCCGGAGCGACCTCGCGGCGGCGTTGCGCGAGCAGGGGCTCGACGAGACCCGCATCGCGACCGTCCTCGAGACCCTCGACCCGCTCGGCTCACGCGTCGCGGAGCTGGACGACCGCGTGCAGGGCACGGTGGCCGACATCGACAGGCTCGACGACGGCGCCGCCCAGGTCGCGAGCGGAAGCGCTCGACTCGCCGACGGCGCCGCGACGGCTGCGACCGGTGCGCACGACCTCGCCGAGGGCACGGCCACGGCGGATGACGGCGCCCACCAGCTCAGCGACGGGACCGGCTCGTTGGTGAGCGGCATCCACCGCCTGGACGAGGGGGCCACCACCCTCCGAGACGGACTGCGCAGCGGCGCCGCGAAGCTGCCCGACGACGACGCCGACACCCGCGCCGCCCAGGCGGCCACGCTCGGCGACCCCGTCGGTGTGTCGGAGGACGCCCTGACCGAGGCGCAGAACTACGGCGCCGGACTTGCGCCGTTCTTCGCGGCCCTCGCGGGGTGGATCGGCATCTACGCCCTCTTCCTCATCGTGAAGCCCGTCTCGAAGCGGGCGGTGACCGCCCTCCGCTCCCCGGTGCGCGTCGCGCTGGCGGGCTGGGTGACACCCGCCCTTCTGGGAGCGGTGCAGATGACGGCGCTGTTCGGCATCCTGTCGATCGCGCTCGGCTTCGCGTTCACGCATCCGATCCCGACGCTCGGCATCCTCTTGCTCGCCTCGGCGACGTTCGCCGCGATCATCCTCGCTCTGAACGTCTGGCTCGGGTCGGTCGGTCAGTTCGTCGGCCTCGTGCTCATGGTGCTGCAGCTGGTGACCGCCGGCGGCACGTTCCCGTGGCAGACGCTTCCCGCGCCGCTCGCCGCGCTCCACCAGGTGCTCCCGATGGGGTATGTCGTCGACGCCATGCGGCAGGTCATGTACGGAGGTGACGCGTCTCGCGCGTGGGCGGATGCCGCGGTGCTCGCGACCTGGCTGGCCGTCGCCCTGGTCGTCGCCATCATCGGGGTCACGCGGATGACGCACCGCCGCACGATGCGCGATCTGCAGCCGAGCCTGATCGGCTGAGGTCAGCCGCCGGCAGCAGGCGGGGTCTGCTTCGCGGCGTCGAGCTCGTCGGCGTACAGCTCCTGCCGGTCGATCGTGCCGTTGCGGTAGGCCTGGCGGCCGACCATGTGCGCGGACAGCGGCGCGGTCGCGAACTGGATCAGCATCACCGGGACGAGGAAGGCGACGGCGGCCCACGACTGCAGTTCGATGCCGACGGCGATCACGATCAGCAGCAACCCGAGCACCTGAGGCTTGGTGGCCGCGTGCAGGCGGGTGGGCACGTCGCGGAACCGCAGCAGTCCGATCGCCGCGGTCAGGCAGAGGAGCGCGCCCGCCAGGATGAGCGCGAGCGAGACGATGTGGAGCACCTCGGTCACTGTTCCGCCCCGTCCCGGCGCGCCACGAAGCGCGCGATCGAGATCGACCCGAACACGCCCACGGCGGCGACGATCAGCAGCACCGGCAACGTGCGGGTGTGGTGGTTGATCGCCATCTCGGCACCGAGCACGCAGATGAGCAGCGTCAGCAGGACATCAGATGCCACGGCGCGGTCGAGGATCGACGGTCCGACGATGATCCGCCACACGGTGAGGAGAGCGCTGATCCCGAAGACTGCGCTGATGACGACGATGAGGACGGTGGTCATGCGTTCCCCTCCCCCGAGGCGCGGGGCGCCTTCGCGGCATCCTTCGCCGGCGTCCCCCGACCTCGAGCGGCACGGGCAGAACGCACCGCCTCAAGCTGCGCGCGCGACCCGACGGCGCGGACGAGGCGCTCCTCCCAGCGCTGCACCGCCCGCCGGTGGTGCTCGACGTCGTCGTCGCTGCGGGTGCCGAGCACGTGCAGGTAGATGATGCGCCGATCACGGTCGGTCTCGAGCACGAGAGAGCCCGGGATGAGGGATGCCGTGATGCCCACGTGCGCCATGATCAGGTCGTCGTCGGTCACCAGCGGCACCGCGATGACGGCGACTCCCGGCTGGCGCCGCGGGTCGATGACCTGCCATGCCACGGTGAGCGATCCCTGGATGAGGGCGGCCGTGAACTGCAGCACGAAGACCAGGAGCCACCACGGGTTCAGTCGCCCCGACAGCTCGACCGGGGGCAGCCGGAAGACGGCGGTGACGAAGATCGCGATCACGAGCCCGGTGACGAACGCGAGGACGGTGAACTGACCCCACAGCAGCATCCACACCGCGATCAGCCACACGAAGAACGGCAGCTGTCGCCAGAGCCCGGTGAGAGCGCTGCGCTTGGCGTCAGTTCGCATCGTCCACCTCCTCCTGCAGCTGGGTGAGGCTCACCGGGTACGGGAGAGCCTCACCGATGCTGGCGCAGAGCCGGTAGAGCGGCCCGGCGAAGATCGTCAGCGCGAGCGTCACGACGACCATGCCGGCGGTCGCCGCCGTCATCACGCGGGGGATCACCCGTCGCTCCGTCTGGATGCCCGAGGCGGGCGCGGCGTCGAGGTAGGAGATCCGGTCGACCAGTCCGGGCTCGTCGGCCTGGTCCTCGTCCTCACGCCAGAACGACAGGTTCCACGCGCGCATGAGGGCGTACAGCGTCAGGAGCGAGGTGACGATGCCGCCGACCATGAGCACGTACATGAGAGGCGTGCCGACCGCGGCCGCGGCGTCGAAGAGCGCGTACTTCCCGATGAATCCCGAGAACGGGGGCAGCCCGCCCAGGTTGATGGCGGGGATGAAATACAGGACCGCAAGGAAGGGGGCGGCGCGCATGAGGCCCTTGACCTTGAGGATCGACGTCGAACCCGCGCGACGCTCGATGAGGCCGACCGCCAGGAACAGGGTCGTCTGCACCACGATGTGGTGGACCATGTAGTAGATCGTGGCGCCGAGCGCCTCGGCGGTGCCGACCGCGAGGCCGAAGACCATGTAGCCGATGTGGCTGACCAGGGTGAACGACAGGATGCGCTTGAGCTCGGCTTGCGCCACCGCTCCCAGGATGCCGACGACCATGGTGGCGAGGGCGACGATCAGCAGCAGGGTGTTGACGTCGTTCTCGCGGAAAATCTGCGTCTCGGTGCGGATCATCGCGTAGACGCCGACCTTCGTCAGCAGTCCCGCGAAGACGGCGGTCACCGGTGCCGGCGCGGTCGGGTAGGAGTCGGGCAGCCAGAACGACAGCGGGAAGACGGCCGCCTTGATGCTGAAGGCCAGGAGCAGCATCAGATGCAGGACGAGCTGTACCTCGTCGGGCAGCTCACCCATCCGGTCGGCGAGCTGGGCCATGTTCACGGTGCCGAGCGCGCCGTAGATGGCCGCGATCGCCGCGAGGAAGAGGATCGACGACACGAGCGAGACCACGATGTAGACGACGCCCGTGCGGATGCGCGACTCGGTCGAGCCCAGTGTGATGAGCACATACGACGCGACGAGCAGGATCTCGAAGCCGACGTACAGATTGAAGAGGTCTCCCGCGATGAAGGCGTTGAAGATGCCGGCCGCGAGGATGAGGTACGAGGGGTGGAAGATCGAGACGGGCGTCTCGTCGTCTCCGTCGGCGGCACCCTGGCCGACGGAGAAGATGAGGACGGCGAGCAGGACGATGCTCGAGACGACCACCAGCAGCGCCGCCAGCCGGTCGACGTAGAGCACGATGCCGAACGGGATGGGCCACCCGCCCACCGACACGGCGAGCGGGACGCCGCTCGCGTCGACGGCGTAGAGAAGGATCGCCGCGACGACGGCGACGAGGGTGAGCGTCGTGATCGAGACCCCGACCTGCACGCGGCGCCGGCGGCCGAAGATCAGCGCGACGGCGGCCCCGAGCAGGGGGAGCGTGACGAGGAGGGGAACGAGGGCGCTCATCGGTCGTCACCTCGCGGTCGGTCGATCGGTGCGTCGTCGCGCAGCTCGGCGATGTCCTGGGCGTGGAGGATCACGATCGGGGACGTCTCGGTGCCGATGAAGTCGGTCGTGGCATCGTCGTCCTCGTCGGTGATCTCGTCGTCCATCGTGTCCTCGTCGGCGGCGGCGCGCTCACGCACCTCGCGGTCGGCCTCGTCGTCGACGACCGTGTCGGCCTGTCCCAGCTGCCAGGACCGATAGATCAGGGCCAGCAGGAAGGCCGATACCGCGAAGGTGATGACGATGGCCGTGAGGGTGAGGGCCTGCGGCAGCGGGTCGCTCATCGCGTCGGGGTCGTCTGCGGCGCCGAAGAAGGGGGCGACACCGGGCTGACCCATGACGATCAGCAGGAACAGGTTGGCGGCGTTTCCGAGCAGGAGGAAGCCGATCAGGACGCGGGTGAGGCTGCGCTCGAGCATCGCGTAGACGCCGGCTGCGAACAGGGCGCCCATCACGATGACCAGGACGAGCGAGACCGTCATGCGTTCACCCGCTCCTTCTGCTCCTGCGTCTGACGGTCGACCTCGGCGCCCAGCGATCGGAGCACGTCGAGGACGAGCCCGATGACGACCAGGTACACGCCGACGTCGAACAGGGTGGACGTGACGAACTCGCCGTGCCCGAGAACGGGGATGTCCCACTCCCAGAAGGTGCTGGTGAGCGGCGCCTGACCGAACAGCACCGGCACGATGGCGGTGCCCACGGCCAGCAGCATGCCCGCTCCGAGGAGGCGACCGGCGTCGGTCGGTGCGGCTGCGCCGAGCTCGTACCGGCCGCCCGCGACGTAGCGCATGACGAGCGCCATGCCCGCGACGAGCCCGCCGGCGAAGCCGCCGCCGGGAAGGTTGTGGCCGGCGAAGAGGAGGTAGATCGAGACGACGATGATCGTGTGGAAGAGCACCCGCACGATGACCTCGAGCATCAGCGAACGGTTCTCCGGACGCACCTTCTGCCCCCCGACGAGCCAGGCCTGGCGCGTGCTGCCGCTGGCAGATCCGCGCGGACGGGGACCCTCCGAAGTCTCGACGAGCGGCCGCCGGAAGCGGGCGGTGGCCGACGGCAGCGAGGGGATCCGCTGCGACCACGTGTCGGCCCGGTGGGTGACGAAGACGAGGGATGCCACGCCGGTGGCGGCGAGGATCAGCACTGACAGCTCGCCCATCGTGTCCCAGCCGCGCAGGTCGACGAGCGTCACGTTCACGACGTTCTTGCCGTTCCCGATCTCGTACGCGAGGTCGGCGAAGCTGTCGGAGATCGGCTGTGCGACCCGCGCACCGGTGGCGATGAGGGCGATCGCGGCCATCGTCACGCCGACCCCGATGCCGAGGATGGCGCGCAGGACCGGGAGCACGGACGCGTTGTGGTCGCCCATACGCGCCGGGATGCGGCGCAGGACGAGAGCGAATGCGATGAGCGTGACCGTCTCGACGAGGATCTGGGTCAACGCGAGGTCGGGGGCCCCGCTCGTCGCGAACAGGAGCACCATCCCGAGCCCGGTGACCGAGACGAGCACGACGCCGGTGTAGCGCTTGCGGGCTCGGACGGCCACGAACCCGGCGAGGATCATGATCGGCGCGACGATCAGCTGGGCGGGGCTCTGCCACGCGTCGTAGGCGATCTTCCACTCGGTTCCGGCGAGCAGTGCGGTCGCCTCGGCGGCGATGAAGACCACGAAGATCGTGCCGACGTAGAAGGGCAGCGACCCGCGCTGGGTGAGCGAGGTCGTCCAGACCGAGAGCTTCGCGATGCCGCGCAGCGTGCCGTTGTAGACGTCGTTCGCGGTGAAGGGCAGGACGCGGCGCTTCCACTGCAGCCGCTGAACGAGCCAGAAGAGCAGCGCGCCCGCGAGGATCGACCCGATCGAGAGGAACAGCGCCGGCTCCCACCCGTGCCACAGCGCGAGGTGGTACGGCTTCCCGCCCTCGGCTTCGGGAATGGTGTCGGCGTATCCCGCCAATGCCACGTCGAGGAGCGGCGCCGCGGCGCCGGCGACGACGGTGAGGCCGCTCAGCACGACGGGCGCGACCATGAAGCCGAGGGGCGGGTCGGGCCATTCGGTCCGCGGCAGCGTCTGGCCCGCGGCATCCTTCTTCGTCCAGAACGCGCCCCACACGAAGCGGATTCCGTAGGCGGCGGTGAGCGCGGAGCCGAGCACGATCCCGACGAGAGGCACCCACGCGGAGGGATCGGTGCCGCCTTCGAGGAACGAGGTCAGCGTCGCCTCCTTGGCGACGAAGCCCACCGTGGGTGCCACGCCGACCATCGAGGCGATCGCGATGATCGAGAAGACGGCGAGGGTCGGAGCCTGTCGACCGACTCCCGAGAGCTCTCCGATGTCACGGGTGCTGAGCTGTCGGTCGATGACGCCGACGATCAGGAACAGCGCCGACTTGAAGAGCGCGTGCCCGATGAGCAGCGCGAGGCCGGCGAGGGCCGAGTTCCGCTCGCCGTAGCCGAGGACCACCGTGAGCATGCCGAGCTGGCTGACCGTGCCGAAGGCGAGGACGCGCTTCAGGTCCGACTCGCGCAGCGCCTGCAGGCCGCCGAGCAGCATGGTGAACAGGCCGAGCGCGATGATGATCGGTCGCCAGGGCTCGGCCTCGGCGAACCCGGGAGCGAACCGGGCGATTAGGTAGATGCCGGCCTTCACCATGGCGGCCGCGTGCAGGTAGGCGCTGACCGGGGTGGGGGCGGCCATGGCTCCGGGGAGCCAGAAGTGGAACGGGAAGATCGCCGACTTGCTGAGCGCGCCGACCAGGAGCATCACGAGCGCGGCATCCAGGAGCATCGCCTGCTGCCCCTCGAAGATCGGGCCGGCAGCGATCATGTCGCTGATGCTGGTGGTCTCGTAGAGGACGACGAGCATCACGACGCCGATGAGCATGACGAGGCCGCCGAGGGTCGTGACCAGTAGCGCCTGGAGGGCGGCTCGACGGCTCGCGCCGCGTCGGTGGTAGAAGCCGATGAGCAGGTAGGAGAGGACGCTCGTCACTTCCCACAGCATGATCAGCACGACGATGTCGTCGGTCAGGACGAGGCCGTACATCGCGCCGGCGAAGGCGAGCAGCACGGCGGAGAAGAGGGCGAGACCTTCTTTCTTGCCCGCGAAGTACCACCGGCAGTAGACGAGGACGAGAGCGCCGACGCCGGTGACGATGAGGGACATCACCCAGCCGAGCACGTCCATCTGCATCGACAGGCGGACCTGCAGATCGGGGATCCAGGCGTATGTCTCGAACGGGATATCACCCGCGAGGATGCGAGGCCCCTGCAGAGCCGTGTGCACGAAGGCGACGATCGGCACGACCGCGGCGACCAGGAAGGTGCGGGATCCCCACCGCGGCACGAGGGCCGGAAGGATCAACGGCACGAGCGCGAACGCGAGGAGGAGGATCAGCAACCTGGCCTCCTCTGTGCGTCGCGGGGGTCGAGGATTCCAGTCTACCCGGCGGAGTCCGAGCGGGGCCCCAGCGCCTTCCCAGCGGAGACGGATACGGGAGCGGTCGTGTTCCCTCGTCGGAATGTACAGGAGAGGGTGAGGGATGCCGGTTCGCGTCCCTCGAGCATGGCGACCACGGCCTCCCCGGCGGCGCGTCCCTTCGCCGCGGCATCCTGCACGAGCGTGGTGAGCGCGTAGGGGGCGAGACCGTCGACGACGATTCCGTCGAAGCCGGTGACGCTCAGGTCCTCCGGGACGCGAAGCCCCGCCTCCTCGGCGGCGCGGATGACACCCGCGGCGAGCATGTCGCTCTGGGCGAGGATCGCGGTCGGGCGGACACCGGCGAGGAGCACCCGGCCGGCGGCGAGACCCTCGTCGATGGAGCTCTCCGCCGTCGCGTACGCGGGGGCATCGGGGTAGACGTCGCGAGCGCCCTGCAGGCGGTCGCGGGTGACGTCCACCGTGATGCCGGCCTCGTCGTCGTGGAAGCCGCGGCGCCGAGCCCCGTCCCGCGGGAGCGTGACGATGGCGACATCGCGATGTCCCAGCGAGCGCACGTGCTCCGCCGCCTGTCGCTGCGCCTCGCGGTTGTCGAGGAGGATGCGGGGGATGTCGGCACCGGCATCGCCCTCGATCACGGCCACGGGAAGGCCGCGACCGCGGACGGTCTCGACCGACGCCCGGACGATCTCGTTGCAGCCGAGGAGGACGGCGGCATCGATGGGCGCCGAGGTGAGGCTCGGCGCAGTCGCGGGGGCGTCGGGGCCCTCGTCCCGCAGCAGCAGGATGCCCGCGCCGATCGGCGCGAGCGCGTCGCTCAAGCCGTCCATCATGGCGGCGTTGACCGGGTCGCGGAACGCCGCGCCCAGCCTCTCCCGGAAGAGCACGGCGACGATGCCGGCGCGTCCGGTGCGCAGCGATGCCGCCCGGGGGTCGGGGCCCGTGTAGCCGAGCGACTCCGCGGCGGCGATCACCTTGGCGCGGGTCGCGTCTGAGACGACGACCTTGCCGCTGAAGACGACGGATGCCGTGGATGCCGAGACGCCGGCCTCGCGCGCCACGTCCGCAATGGTGGCTCGACGGGAACTCATGGTGCGATGGTACCCGCTCTGTTCCAGCGATCGAATCGTTTCGGAGATTCCGCTACAGTGTCGACGTGCACACCGAGTTAACCGCCTCCCGACTGCTGGCCTGGCGCCTGGCCGTCTTCGCCATCTTCACCGCCAGCGGGCTGAGCATTGCGACCTGGGCGTCGCGCGTCCCCTCGATCAAGGCCGCGCTCGACATCGACAACTCCGCCATCGGACTCCTGCTGCTGGGAATGGGCGCCGCATCGATCCTCGGGCTGTCGTCGGCGTCGGTGATCGCTGCACGGATGGGGACGCGTCGCGGCATGCTCGCCGTGATGCTCGTCCTCGCGACCGGTCTCGCCCTCATCGGTGTCGGCACCGACGTCGTCCCGGCGCTGCCGCTCGTCCTCGTCGGGTTGGCTCTGTTCGGGTTCGGCAACGGCGCCCTCGACGTCATGATGAACGTCGACGGGGCGGCGATCGAGGTGGAGGTCGGGAAGACGATCCTCCCGCTGTTCCACGCCTTCTTCAGTTTCGGAACCGTGATCGGTGCCGGCATCGGCGCCGCCGCCGCCGGGGCGCGCATCGACGTGTTCCCCCACACCGTCACCATCGCCATCGCCATCGTGGCCATCGCCGTGATCTCGTTCGTCTACGTGCCCCAGCGCACCTTCGGGGCACCCGATGACGCCCCCAGCGGCTGGCGCGACCGGCTCGCGACGGCCCTGTCGGCCTGGCGCGAGCCGCGCACCTACGTCCTCGGCATCGTCATGCTGGGCATGGCGTTCGCAGAGGGCGGTGCGAACGACTGGATGGCGCTCGGCGTCAGCGAGGATCACGGCGGTGGGCCCGCACTCGGCGCCGTCGCGCTCACCGTCTTCTCGGTCGCGATGACCGTGTTCCGCGTGCTGGGCGGTCCGCTCGTCGACCGGTTCGGCCGTGTCACGACCCTCCGGGTGCTGGCGGCGACGGCGACGATCGGCATCCTGCTGTTCATCCTCGCGCCGAACATGCCGCTGGTGTTCGTGGGTGCGGCACTGTGGGGTGCGGGCGCGTCGCTCGGGTTCCCGCTGGGCATGTCCGCTGCAGCCGATGACCCCGCGCGCGCCGCGGCTCGCGTCAGCGCGGCCGCGACGATCGGCTACGTCGCCTTCCTCTGCGGACCGCCGATCCTCGGCGTGATCAGCGACCGCATCGGCCTGCTCAACACGCTGTACATCATCGTCGCCCTCGTCGCGGCGTCGGGATTCGCGTCGGCGGCGGCCAAGCCGCTACCCGGCACGCGTGGCACCTCGCGCTGACGGCGGCCGAGCCGGAACGACACCGGGTCAGAACAGGCGGGGCGCGCCCGACTCGATGCCCTTCATCTCGTCGTAGTCGAGGGTGACGCAGCGGATGCCGCGATCGGCGGCGAGCACCTTGGCCTGCGGCTTGATCTCCTGGGCGGCGAAGACGCCGGTCACCGGCGCGAGGTGCGGGTCGCGCCCGAGGAGCTCGAGGTATCGCGTGAGCTGCTCGACCCCGTCGATGTCTCCTCGGCGCTTCACCTCGACGGCGATGGTGCCGCCCTCGGGGTTTCGGAGCAGGAGGTCCACGGGGCCGATCGCGGTCGGGAACTCGCGGCGGACGAGGGTCAGGTTCTCGCCGATGACACCGACCTGCTCGGCGAGCAGCCGCTGGAGGTCGGCTTCGACGCCGTCCTTGATGAGCCCGGGATCGATGCCGAGTTCGTGGGACGAATCGTGGATCACCTCGTACAGCCGAACCGTGAGGGCGTCGCCGGTCTTCGCGTGCGTGACCCGCCACATCTCCACGACGTCCGCATCGTCCTCGCCCGGCTCGACGACGGTGAGCGTGCACGGCGGGCTCATCCAGTTCAGGGGTGCGTGTTGTACGTCTCGATGAAACGCGACCGTGCCGTCCGCCTTGACCATGATGAGCCGTGTCGCGAGGGGGAGATGTGTCTTGAGCCGACCGGTGTAGTCGACTGAACAACGAGCAATGACGAGTCTCACCGACTCAGATTACTCGGCACCGCTCGTCGAGGCGCCGGTCGGCGACGCCGCGGTTCGTCGAACAGCTCGCGCGCGCATTCGCGACGCGGACGCGGGTGTCCGGGATCGTCCGGAATGGCGATTTTCGACTTCGGGCCCACGATATGGCTTGTTAGATCGGGTGCCATGGCACGACCACGACCCGAATGGGCTGACTACATCGTCGACAGCGCGCACGCCGACACCGCTGCGCTGGGCGCGACGATCGCCGCCGAGGCGCAGCGCAGTCGCCGCGTGCAACTGGAGGCGGCACGTCGACAGGTCGAGGCAACCCAGCAGCAGACGGTCGCGATTCGCGAGACGGCGCTCGCGATGCAGGATGCCGCGGATCGGCAGGTGGAGGCGCAGTACGCGACCGCCGGCGTGGTCGCCGAGGTCGGGGCTTCGGTGGATGCCCTCGCCGATCGTGTCGGTGACTCGCTGGACCTCGGCTTCCTGCGCCTCCAGCAGACGGTGGATGAGGGAATCGCCACCCTCGATCGGAACTTGGATGTGCTCGCGGGGGTGATGCACGGCGGCTTCGAGTTGGTCGGTCAGCGCATGCTCGAGCAGACCGCCGTGCTCGGCGACATCGCGACGATGACCGCGAACCCGCTGTCGACCGCTGCGGCCGAGCACTACCGCCGTGGTGTGCAGTCGTTGCAGCAGAGGTGGCTCGAGGAGGCCATCGCCGAACTGGAGCAGGCTGTCGACAAAGACCGGACCAATCCTGCGCCGCACTATGCGCTCGGCGTCGCGAAGGCCGCATCGAACGAACCCGCGGATGCGTTCACCGCGCTCGCCTCGGCCATCAAGTACTCCGTCGCCGACGAGAGATGGGCATCGTTGGCCGCGAGCGCGGCGATCTTGCTGCGCTCCGTCGCCGGCCCAGAACAGGCCGACGAGGTGGCGCGCGCGTTGGACACCGCACTGCTCGTCGCGCCGACCTGCGCCGAACTGCTCCTGGTCCGCGCGGCGCATCTGGGCTCGTACGATGACCTCGTCGCGGCGTTCACCCTCGCTCCGGAGCTGGCTCTCGTGGCCGTTCAGGGGGGCGTTCCCGGTGCCGAGGAGGCCGCACAGTCTGTTCACGACGATCCGGCGGGACCCATCCGTGCCCGCCGGGAGATCCAGCGCATCGTGGCGTCGTCGGGAGATCCAGATTTTGGGAGCGACGCCCCGCCCGCCGATGTCCCGCAGGCCATGATCGGGTACCCCGGATGGGTGCGCACGGTGCTGCCGACGATCGCGCGCCACGTACGCACGGGCATCCCTCAGCGTCTCGAGGGCGCCGCTGCGGTTGCGTCTATGACCAAGGCCGCGGCCGACCTCGGTCGGATCACTCTCGCCGGCGCGCACGACTCCCTGCGCGGTCATGAACGCCGCAGAGACGAGGCGGCAGCGCGCGTGGCGCGGAACCGGGCTGCAGTCGAGGCGTACCGCATGCTCCCGCCTGCGACGGCCACCCTCGAACATGAGGCGCGCGCGAGCCGCGGCATCCGGCTGTTCCTTCGCCCCTTGGTGGCGTTGATGTTGGTGATTCTGCTCACGAACGTGGCGGGTGCGAACACGATGGTCTCCGTTCCGGCCGGGATCGCCGCGTTCGTCTTCGCGATCCTCCTCGTCGTATGGCTTGTCAAGGCGTTTCGAGCGCTCGCAGAGGAACGCGAGGTCGTACGGCGTGAGGCGGCCACAGCACAGCAGATTCGGGAACATCAGGTCATGCTCGCTCAGCAGCAGGCGGATCGCGCTCGGGACCGCGCCGAAGGGGATCTCGCCGCCGCGACCGCGACACTCACCGCGATGGAGCAGCGAGTGGCGAGTGAGGCCGCCCGCATCGCACAGCTCGAAGCGGAGCTCGATGCCTTGGACGAGGAGCACCGCGGGGCGAGCGACGCCCATGCCGCGCTCGTCGCGGACACGGAGCGCTTCCAGCGGCCGATCCTCGCCCTCCTCCCCTCCATCGAACGCGATCGCATCCGCCCGCTCGGCGATGCACTCTGACCTCGAGCGGAATGCGCACAGACATTCCGTCGAACCCACCCAACGAGAGAGGACCGTCATGACCACGACTCCCGCAGGCTGGTACGCCGCCGAACAACACCCCGGACACCAGCGCTATTGGGACGGCGCGCAGTGGACCGAGCATTTCCATCCGCCCCTCGGTGAGACCCCGGCCGCTCCCGTCGTGGCGGCCGCCGACGTCGCACGGATCGCCGCGGCGCCCACGAGTGACGATGACATCGTGGGCATCTTGAACTCGCTGAAAACCGACGCGATCGCTGCCGGGATGCTGACGAAGCACAAAGTCACCTCGAAGGTGAACAAGCGCCGCGGCGAGGTGGAGGCAACCTTCACGGCGAGCTTGAAGACCGTGAAGAACTACTGGGTCAAGATCGAGGTGGTGAAGACTCCGCACGGTGTCAGCTGGTCGCCCGACAACGGCGTCTGGAGCAAGGACGGCGCCTCACGCGGAGGCAAGATGGGACTCGCCAACGAGCTGTCCGCCGGTGGGGGGATCGTCAGCGGCCTGGTCGGAAATATGCTCGCGGGCTCGGTGGCGAAGGCCGCCGCGAAGGACGCGCAACGGGCCCAGCTGGAGTATGCCGCGTTCGAGTCCGCGGTGCTGTCCAACTACTACGCCTGATCGCGGCAGGTCCGACGATGGCGGATGCTGCGGCCTACCGCATACGACCATCTCGGACGCATTCCGCCTCGGACGACGCCGCCTCAACCCGGCGCTGATCGCGGAGATCGTGGCCGCACTCGACGAGGACCCAACGGCCGTCGACGCATGGCGAGCCCGCGTCGCGGCGGCGACCGCAGTCGATGCGCTGCCCGCAGTCGATGCGGTGCCCGATCCAATCCCCAACCTCGTGAGCACGCCGCCCGCGCGCAGGCCTCCGGGATGGATTCTCCTCCTCCTCCTCGCCGGCCTTCTTCTAAACGCGACTGGAAAGTTCGTCAACCCGCTGCTCGGCGACGTCTTCTTCTTCGACATGATCGGGACCGCCGTCGTCGCGATCCTCGCAGGGCCATGGGTCGCTGCGGGTGTCGGCGCGCTGTTCATCCTCGTCGAGCTCCTGAAGGGTCAGCTCGTCGCGGCCCTCTTCTCAGTCACGATGGTCACGGCGGGGCTCGTCTGGGGCTTCGGCGCCACGCGATTCGGCATGGCGTCGACGCTGCCGCGCTTCCTCGGCCTCAGCGCGATCGTGGCGGTCGCGACCTCGCTCATCGCCGTGCCGATCACCGTGCTCTACCTCGGCGGCGCGACGGATCGAGGGCTCGACGCACTACGTGACACCGTCATGGCGATCGCCCGCGTCGACTCCGGCGTCGCGATCGGGGTCGTCAACCTCACGATCTCGGTCGTCGACAAACTGGCGGTCGGCGCTGCAGCGTACGCGATCGCACGCGTCGTCGGTGCGACGGGCTCCGTCGACGTGCGTCATGCGCACGGCTCTAGGCTGGAGGCATGACGACGCGCTCCCCCTGGTCCTGCATCCTCTGGGACGTGGACGGCACGATCGTGGACGCCTCGGAGGGCATCCTGAATCGCCTCACCCGCTGCCTCACGCACTTCGGTCTCCCGGCGCCCACCCGCGAAGAGTTGGTCCACTGGATCGGTCCGCCGATGTTCGACTCGTTCCAGAAGAACGTGGGGATGACGCCCGAGCAGGCGACCGAGGCGGTCACGTACTACCGCGCGATCGGCAAGGCCGACGGCTACACGTCGGGGGCGCGGCTCTACCCGGAGATCGGAGAGCTCATCGCAGAGGTGGCCGCCGCGGGGATCCCGCAGGCGACCGCAAGCTCGAAGCCCGAGAACCAGGTCGTGGCGCTCATGGAGCACTTCGGCCTCGCCGAACACATGCAGGCGATGGCCGGCGCGACGCCCGACGAGAAGACGCTGGCCTCGAAGGCCGACATCGTCGCCGAATCGCTGCGCAGGCTCGCCGCCTGCGGAGCAGACGTGAGCCGACCGATCCTCATCGGCGACCGCCACCACGACGTGGACGGCGGCGCTGCCAACGGCGTACCGGTGATCTTCGTGCGGTGGGGCTTCAGCTGGCCGCACGAATCCGAGGGGGCGCAGGCGGCGGTCGACACGGTGGCCGACCTCCGCCGCCTGCTCCTCCTGTCAGACGAGGTCTGACAGGCCTAGATCAGACGTGATGTCTGATGAAGCCTCAAAGGGGGCGGATGTTCTCCGCCTGCAGGCCCTTGGGGCCCTGCGCGATGTCGAACTCGACACGCTGGTTCTCTTCCAGCGAGCGGTAGCCCGAGGACTCGATGGCGGAGTAGTGGGCGAAGACGTCGGCGCCGCCTTCATCGGGAGCGATGAAGCCGAAGCCCTTCTCCGAGTTGAACCACTTGACGGTACCGCTGACGCTCATGAACTGCCTTACTTGATAGATGCCGACGACACGTGCGCCGGTCGCTCCCCAACCTAGCCGCCCGCGCGCCGCCTGTCTCCCCCTGGGTGAGAAGGTGACGAAAACGTTGCCCGACCGTCACCCGGCGGCCTCCTCGCCAAGCCCTCGGCGCGGCACCGCCCGGCGTCTAGGGTGAAGCCGTGCCCGCCTCCCCCTCTGCCCCTCCCGGCCGCCTTCCCGTCGTCGGCAGCGCGGTGCTCCGCAACGTGCGGCTGCTCGACGGCACGGGCGCTGCCCCCGAGCATCGCTCCCTCGTGATCGAGGAAGGCGTGATCGCCTCGATCGACGCGGACGAGGTCGCGGCATCCGGCACCGCAATAGATATGGGCGGGGCCTTCGTCATGCCGGGCCTCGTCAACATGCACAACCACTTCTCGCTGTCGCTGCCCGGCCCCGGCGGCGACGCCGTGAGTGCGCTCGGTGCGCACGGACTGGCCCTCCATATGGCGGATGCCGCGCGGCGGACCCTGCTCTCCGGGGTGACGACAGTGCGATGCGTCGCCGAGAAGGACGGTGCCGATTTCGCGCTGCGGAGGGCGATCGACGCCGGACAGGTGGTGGGGCCGCGCATCCGCACGGCGGGGCGCGCGCTCTGCTGCACCGGAGGTCACGGCCACGAGACCGGGGACACGGTCGAATGCGACGGCGCCGACGGGTTCGCCCGCGGCGTCCGGAGCCAGATCGCTCTGGGTGCGGACCTCATCAAGCTGATGATCTCCGGCGGCATCGCCGGCGAGCACGAGCAGATCACGACGCCGCAGCTGACCCGGAGCGAAATGGCGGCCGCCATCGAGACCTCGCACGCGTGGGGTAGGAAGGTCACCGCCCACGCGGGGCCCGCCGCCGTCATCGCCGAAGCCGTGCGCCTGGGCCTCGACTGTGTGGAGCACGGCTACGAGCTGACGCCCGAGGTCGCGCGCCTCATGGCTCAGCACGGGACCGCACTCGTTCCCACGCTCGTCGTCACCCGCGCGCAGGCGTTCTTCGACGACCTCGGCGTTCCGGCGTGGATGCAGGAGCGATCGCTGAGCGCCGGACCCCGCCACCTCGAGTCGTACCGCGCGGCGATCGCGGCCGGCGTCACCGTGCTTCTGGGCAGCGACATGCCGCCGTACTGGGACTTCGAGGGGACGACGGCGATCGTCCGCGAGCTCGAGCACATGGAGGCGGGCGGACTGACCGGGCACGATCTCCTCCGAGCGGCGACGGTCGGGCCGGCGCAGTGGCTTGGCGACCACGACCGCTACGGGCGTCTCCTCCCGGGGATGGCGGCGGACCTCATTGCCATGCCCGCTGATCCTTCGGCGGGGATCACTGCACTCCGGGGCCTCGACTTCGTGATGAAGGCGGGCGTCATCGTGCGCGACGACCGTCAGCGAGAGGGGTCGGCTTCACACTGACGGCGCTCTCACCCGCTCGCCGACGGCGCGGCATCCGGGTTGGTCAGAAGAGCCCGCAGCGGACCGAGCCCCATCGGACCCAACGCGAGCGCGTCACGGTGGAAGTCGCGCAAGGAGAATCGCGACCCTTCCGCCTCCTCGCGTGCCGACCGGGCCTGCCACCACAGCCGCGCCCCGACCTTGAACGCCAGTGCCTGGCCCGGCCACCCGAGATAGCGATCGACTTCGAAGCCGGCGAGCTCCGGTGCGACCAGGGCGAGGTCGACGAGCAGGCGCACGGCGAGCTCCGGTGACCACTCCGTCTCGGAGGTGAAGGGATTGAGCGGGATGCCGCGCCCGGTGTGGAGTCCGATGTCGGCGACGATGCGAACGGACCGCCAGATCTGCCCGAGGATCAGGCCGAGGCGCTCGGCGTCGTCGCGGATGAGTCCGAGGTCGTCGGCGACCTGCTCCGCGTAATGGGCCCAACCCTCCGCATACCCGTGGATGTGACACAGGTGCCGTTGCCATGGGTGAAGGTCGGGATCGGCGGCCGTCAGGACGAACTGAAGATGGTGGCCCGGCACTCCCTCGTGGTGCACGCTCGTCACCTCCTGCCACGTCGCCGCCACCGGCACCCCGGTCGGGATGGTCCAGACGACCCGGCCCGGTGACGAGCCGTCGGGGGCGCCCGGGCTGTAATAGACAACGCCCGATGCGGCCTCCGACACCAGGCATTCGACGTGGTGAACGGATGCCGGGAGGTCGAAAGCCTCCGCTGACGCGGCGATCGTCTGCGCGACCCGCTCGGCGAGCCACCCCCGGATCGCTTCGACGCCCTCAAGACGGTACGCCGGATCGCGGTCCAGCCGGGCCGCGGCATCCCGCACCGGATCCGACCCCACGCCGCCGAGACGCTCGGCGAGCGCTCGGGCTTCGGCGGTGAGCCGGCGCAGTTCCGACCAGCCATATGCGTATGTGTCGTCGAGATCGATCTGCGCGCCGAGCATCGCCGCCGTCATGGCCGCGTACACCTCCTCGCCCACGCCGTCGCGCGCCGGTGCGTATGCCGGGAGCTCATTGCGGAGCAGGTCGACGAGCTCGCGGAGCGCGGCCGAGGTCTCGGCGGCGGCCGTGCGGACGCGGGCGCGCGTCGCGTCATCGATCCCCCCCGCGAGCGGCAGGGACGCGAACCAATCGGAGCTGACCCACCCGTCCACCTGAGCGGCGAGGGTGTCGAGCTGACGGACCGGGGCGACCCCGCTCCCGGCGAACCGATGCGATTCGTCACGGGCCCACCGGAGCGCGGCGATGTAGTCGCGGACGGCGGCCGGTGCGGCCTCGAGCCGTGCGACGACGGTCTGCCCGGCGGCATCCGGCGTGACGACCGCACCCTCGAACGCCTGGCGGATGAGATGCACGGGAGTTGCGAGGCCCGCGACCAGGCGCGGGGTGAATCCGGTGTCGAACAGCACGCGCTCGTGCTCCAAGCGCTCCCGGAGCGCGGCGCGCAGGACGGGGTCGCCCTCCGGTGTCGCGTCGAGTGCCGCGAGGGTCTCGCCCTGGAGCGCGTATTTCCGCTGGAGCCACGCCGGACCCACGTCAGGGAGGAGCGAGGCGGACACCCGGCCGATCGCCTGCGCGGCATCCGGCTCGTGTTCGGCCAGCTCGGCCACGTAGTCGTCGGCGAGGGCGTGGATCGGATCGGCGCGGTGCACCCGCTCACCCTATGGGGCACCGTCAAGGAGTGGCTCGAGCTCGCGCCGAAGGAGCGAGTTTGCAAGGCGAGCGGATCGGCGCGGAGTGCAGGCCCGGAGGGCTTGCGGAGCGCGGACCCAACGGTGTCCGAGCGGCCGGCACGAACCTGTGCGGCACACATCTCCGGGGCGTAACGTCCGAAGATGAGTATGAAACAGGAAACTGATGGACACCCTGCGGACAACCTCGCTCTCGCGTCGGTTCTCGTGGGGTCGTTACCCAGAACGTTGATGACGCAGGAGGCGCCCACCCGCTACACCGTCGAAGCTGTGTTCAGCCGCCGGCCGGGCGGAGATGAGGTCCGGGGCCTGCTCGGCCCGGAAACCCGCGAGATCCTCGCGAGTTCCGGCTATCCGAACGTGGCGTTGGTTGTGTCCGACCGGCGGCTCGAGATTCACAACACGAACCTGGAGGAACTGCGGGAAGGGCTGGCGCGAGTACTCGCGATGCGTCTGGCTGAGATCAGTGAGCTGACCCGAAGCGCGAAGGAGGCGTCAGCGAGTAGCGCGCGCTCGGTGGCGGCTCGAGAGCTGGAGCGGGTGGCGGCGGTGACCGAGCTCGCCGAGATGGTCTCGTTTGCGATTCCACCGATGCCGGACGACGGTGCGGATCAGCGGGCTCGCACCTATCGCTCACAAATCGAAGCTTGGTCGGGAACGACGAGCGCACCCCGGTGACGGATCGGCGAGAGGTGAACGAAGCCCCGCACGCGGCTGTGGTCTACCACCCTGAGAAGGCGTCCTTGAGGCAGATTCGTGAGCTCGCCGCGGCTCGTGAAACGGCGCTCGACTGGGCGCCGACTCGCTGGTACCCCACACGCGCAGAGGACTCCGGACTGAATGCGACACGAGAGGCCATCAGCGGCGGACCAGCAGTATTGCTCGTCGCGGGCGGTGACGGGACAGTTCGAGCCGCAGCGGCGGTCTTGCAGGGCACCGGAATACCGATGGCACTCCTACCCGCTGGCACCGGAAACCTCCTTGCTCGCGAACTCGGCGTCGTTCTCAGCGACACCGAGACAGCTGTCGCGGCGGCCTTCACCGGCCACGACCGGCGAATCGACGTCGGAATCGTGGAGCTGGAAAACGAGCACCGGCATCGGACGACGCACGTATTCGTGGTGATGGCCGGCATCGGCCTGGATGCGGACATGGCTGAGAACACGAACGCTCTCGCCAAGAAGCATCTGGGTTGGGCCGCATACGTGACCCCGATCGCGAGATCCGTGATCGCGAATCGGCTGTTCCACGTCGTCTACCGCGTCGATGGGAGTCGGGCGCACAGCTCGCGCGCCCATACGATCATCGTCGGCAATTGCGGCACCCTCGCCGGCAACATGCTGCTGATTCCCCGAGCCGTCATCGACGACGGACTTCTCGATGTCGTCATGATGCGACCGACGGGACGCTTCGGGTGGGCGGGGATCGGTTCACGGCTCACCCTTCAGGGCGCAGCGCGTCGGTCACGATTGAGCCGCCGGATCCTGCGACGAATCCCCGACCTGCACTCACTTGCCTACGCTCAGGGCAGCGCGTTCGACGCCACATTCGATCAGCCGCGGGCGATACAACTGGACGGTGACAGCGTTGGGAAAGTCCGAGCTGTCCGCATCACGGTCCAGCCCGGTGCGCTCCTCGTAAGAACTCAACACCCCGCCCTCCTGGCAGGGGTGTCATAGGGACGAGCACTGCGAGACAGGCGCGAGACCGGAGGTCGCGGAGCGCGAGCGAGCCTATGGGACGACCGGAGCTCCGCGAGTCCACCCCGCTTCGACCACGCCTCGTCATCGCTGATCGGATGGGGCTCGCACGTCAGTCGCCTCCCGGTCCCCGGAAACGACGAAGCCGGTCGGGATTCACATCTCCGACCGGCTTGTCTCGCACCTGTGGTGCGCGAGGGGGGACTTGAACCCCCACGCCCATAAGGGCACTGGCACCTGAAGCCAGCGCGTCTGCCAATTCCGCCACTCGCGCGAGCCCGTGTCTCCACGGGATCAACTTTCCGAGGATATCATGGCGCGAGCCCGCCGGAGAATCGCCCGCACCCGCCTTCCCCAGACCCTGCCAGGGTCTGCAACTAGCATGTACGCACCGGTCCAGACTGCCTGAGGAGCCCCGTGGGACTACTAGACAGCTTCGAGAAGGGAATCGAACGCGCCGTGAACGGTGCGTTCGCCAAGACCTTCCGCAGCGGCGTGCAGCCCGTCGAGATCGCCTCCGCGCTGCGGAGCGAGCTCGATGCGAAGGCCGCCGTCGTCTCGCGCGACCGCATCCTCGTGCCCAACACCCTTGAGGTGCGCCTGGCACACGCCGACCACGAGCGCATGCAGGCGATCGGGTCAGCGCTCGATACGGAGCTGCGACAGCTGGTGGAGCGGCACGCGCGTGAGCAGAACTACAGCTTCGCCGGCCCCGTCTCCATCACGCTCGTCACCGACGAGAAGCTCTCGACGGGCACCGTGAGGGTCAGCTCCCGCTCGGCCGCCACGGCAGAGGACGTGTCGTGGCAGGGCGTGGTCGAGATCGACGGCAAGCAGCACACCCTCATTAAGAGCCGCACGGTCATCGGACGTGGGTCGGATGCCGACATCACCATCCCCGACGCCGGCACGAGCCGCCGCCATGTCGAGATCCTCTGGGACGGTCGCCGCGCGATGGTCCGCGACATGGGGTCGACCAACGGCACCCAGTTGAACGGCCAGAAGGTGTCCGAGGCCGCGCTGACGCCGGACTCGGTCGTCACGATCGGTCGCACCCGCATCACGTTCCGCGTCGTCGCCCAGGCGCCGCGCACCCCGTCCCGGCCCGCCGACGATGACGCGACGAGGCTGTTCGACCTCGGAGGCTCTGCGTGAGTGAACTGACCCTGCTGCTGCTGCAGATCGGATTCCTGATCCTGCTGTGGTTCTTCGTCTTCGCCGTCGTCTACTCGCTCCGCGCCGACCTGTTCGGTGTGAAGGTCAGGCGGATGCCGGAGCCCGCGGCCGCCGCGCCCGGCCCGGTCGCGACCGCGCCGGCTAACGCGGAGACCTCGCTCGTCACCCCGATCTCGCAGCGTCCTGCCGCGCCGAGCGGACCGCGGAAGGCGACGGTCGACAGCGTCTCGCGGATCGTCATCACGAGCGGACCCAAGGCCGGACTCGAGCTGCCGCTCGGAGACGAGCCGCTGACGATCGGCCGGTCGAGCGAATCCGGCCTCGTCATCCGCGACGACTACACGTCCAGCCACCACGCACGCCTCGTGCTGTGGGGGGAGCAGTGGATGGTGCAGGATCTCGACTCGACGAACGGCACCTGGCACAACGGCGAGCGCGTGGCATCCCCTGTCCCGATCATCGTGGGCGCCCCGATCAAGGTCGGCGCGACGACCTTCGAGCTGCGGAAGTAACGGCCCGCACCGATGGTCTTCGAGGGCTCCAGCGCCGCCATCTCGCATACCGGGAAGGTCCGCTCCAACAACCAGGACTCGGGCTTCTCGGGCTCGAACCTGTTCATGGTGGCGGATGGCATGGGTGGTCATGCCGGCGGCGACATCGCCTCGAGCATCGCGGTGCACCACCTGAAGTCCCTCGACCACTCCTTCCCGACGCCGGCAGAGGCTGAGCGCGAGCTCCGCGAGTCGATCACCGACGCCGCACACCTCCTCGTCGACACGGTCGCCGAGCGGCCTGAGCTCGCCGGGATGGGCACGACCGTCAGCGCCGTGCTGATGGTCGACGAGTACGCGGTGATCGCCCACATCGGCGACTCTCGTGTGTACCTGTTCCGCGACGGGGTCCTGACGCAGATCACGACAGACCACACGTTCGTTCAGCGCCTCGTCGACTCGGGACGCATCACTCCCGAGGAAGCGCGCTATCACCCGCGTCGCTCGGTTCTGATGCGCGTGCTCGGCGACATGGGCACAGACCCCGAAGTCGACGCGTTCATCATGCAGACCCAGCCGGGCGACCGCTGGCTCATCTGCTCCGACGGGCTCTGCGGAGTCGTCGAGGACACCCAGACCGCGAAGGTGCTCCGACAGGACCTCGCCCCCGGCCGCACGGCCGACATGCTGCTCAAGCAGGCACTCGACGCGGGCGCCCCCGACAACGTGACGATCGTGATCGTCGACGTCGGCGGCCGCCACCCGATGTTCAGTGGCACGGCGACCATCGTCGGCTCCGCGTCGAACCCGCAGGGGATCGAGATCGTCGCGGAGCGGCCCGCCCGCAGCGGCTGGTTCCAGACCGGGCGCCAGGCGGCGAACGAGCCGACCCACTTCGAGCCGGCCGCCGAATACCTCGAGGAGCTCATCGAGGAGGATCGACGCCGCGGCCGCCGCCGCCGCGTCTGGTGGTTCGTCGGTTTCGTCGCGATCATCGCCGCGATCGCCGCGGCCGGCTTCCTCGCGTACTCCTGGACGCAGACCCGCTACTTCATCGGCCCCGACGACGACAGCGTGGTGATCTACCGCGGCATCCAGCAGGACATCGGTCCGATCTCGCTGTCGACCACCTACGAGGACACCGACATCCTGTTGGCCGACCTCCCCGCATACCAGCGGCTCTCCGTCGAGCAGACGATCTCGGCGCGCTCGCTCGCCGACGCGCAGGCCATCGTCGACAACCTCCGTCAGCAGGGAGCGCCATGACCGCTCAGATCGAGACGGACACCACCGTCATCAAGGCACTCCGGAAACTGCGGATGCCGGCGACCCAGCGCAACCGGGAACTCGGCCTGCTGCTGTTCGCCCTCCTCATCACGACCGCGGCGGCCGTGCTGGTGCAGCTGGGCACCCACGGCGAGATCGACCCGACGTTCCTGTCGTACTGCGGCGGTCTGGCCGCGCTCTCCCTGACGCTCCACGTGGTGACACGGATCCGGGCCCGCGACGCCGACCCGTTCGTCGTGCCGATCGCGACGCTGCTCACCGGTCTCGGCATTGCGATGATCTACCGCCTGGACATCGCGCGCGACGTCAGCGGCTGGACCTCCCTCGGGATGCGTCAGCTCGTCTGGGCGGCCATCGCCGTCGCCGGAGCCATCGCGATCGTGATCTTCCTGCGCAACTACCGGGTCCTGTTCCGCTACACCTACATCTTCGGACTCACCGGACTCCTGCTCCTCCTGCTGCCCTTCGTCCCCGGTCTCGGCGTCGAAGCGGGCGCAGACGTCTGGGTCTCGGTGGCCGGGGTCTTCACGTTCCAGCCCGGTGAGCTCGCGAAGATCTGCCTCGCGATCTTCTTCGCCGGCTACCTCGTGCGCACCCGCGAGGCCCTGACCTCGGTCGGCACGAAGTTCCTCGGCATCACGTGGCCCAAGGCCCGCCAGCTCGGTCCGCTCCTGATCATCTGGGGCGCCTCGCTCGGCATCATCGTGCTGCAGCGCGACCTGGGCACCGGCATCCTCATCTTCGGGATGTTCGTCGCCACCCTGTACGTGGCGACCGGCAAGACCAGCTGGGTCATCATCGGCGTGCTTCTGGCCGTCTCCGGTGCGCTCGTTGCGTCGCGCATCCTGCCGTACGTGGGCGCGCGCTTCGACAACTGGCTCGACGCCTTCAACCCGGCATACGTGAACGGCAGCAGCTACCAGCTCGTCTCGGGCATCTTCGGTCTCGCCCACGGCGGTCTCCTCGGCACGGGCTGGGGACTGGGCCGACCGAACCTCACCCCGCTCGCCCACAACGACTACATCCTGCCGAGCCTCGGCGAAGAGCTCGGCCTCGTCGGCGTCTTCGCGATCCTCGCGCTGTACATGGTGTTCGTGAGCCGCGGCATCCGTGTGGGAATCGCCGGCCAGGACGACTTCGGCAAGCTCCTCGCGACGGGCCTGTCGTTCACCCTCGCCCTGCAGGTGTTCATCATGGTGGGCGGCGTGACGCGGCTCATCCCGCTGACCGGCCTGACGATGCCCTTCCTCGCCGCCGGCGGCTCGTCCCTCATCGCGAACTTCCTGATCATCGGCATCCTGCTGCGGATCTCCGACGCCGTTCGCTCGCGTCCCCGGGTGGTGATCGGATGACCAAACAGCTCCGCAGACTCAGCATCGTGATCCTGCTGATGTTCGTCAGCCTGTTCGCGGCGACCAGCTGGATCCAGGTCGCCATCGCTCCGCAGCTGGCCGAGAACCCCGAGAACCGCCGGTCGCTCTACGACTCCTACGAAGTGCAGCGCGGCACGATCTTCGCCGGCGGCACCGCGATCGCCTCGTCCGTGCCGAGCGACGACGTCTACAGCTGGTCGCGCACGTATCCGGATGCCGAGATGTGGGCGCCCGTCACGGGGTTCATCAACCCGGTGCTCCGCTCGTCCACGGGGCTCGAGCAGGCGATGAACTCGGCCCTCGCGGGGACGGGCAGCCAGCAGTTCCTGACCCGCATGGAGCAGATCATCAGCGGCCAGCCGGCGCGCGGCTCGAACGTCCTCCTCTCGCTCGACCCCGACCTCCAGCGGGTCGCGTATGAAGCGTTGGACGGATACGAAGGCGCCGTGGTGGCGATGGAGCCCGACACCGGCCGCATCCTCGCCCTCGCGACGAGCCCGAGCTACGACACCAACCTGCTCGCCTCGCACAACAGCTCCGAGGTGAACGCGGCGTACCAGCAGCTCGTCGACGATCCGCTCGACCCGCTCTACAACCGCGCCTCGCGGGACGCCCTCGACCCTCCCGGGTCGACCTTCAAACTCGTGGTCACCGCGGCGGCTCTCGCCTCGGGCGACTACACGCCCGAGTCGACGTTCGACAACCCCGCCACCTTCACGCTCCCCGGAAGCGACAGCGTCCTGCACAACTTCGACCGCGGCACCTGCGGCCCCGGCGACGAGGTCACCCTCGAGACCGCCCTGCGCCTGAGCTGCAACATCCCGATGGCCGAGCTCGCCCTCGAACTCGGCACCGACGCGCTCCGCGAGCAGGCGCAGAAGTTCGGCTTCAACTCCGCGTTCGAGATCCCGCTCGACGTCACCGCGTCGAAGTACCCCGAGGGTCTCGACGAGCCGCAGACCGCGCTCAGCGGCATCGGTCAGAGCGACGTGCAGGCGACGCCGCTGCAGGTGGCGCTGATCTCCGCCGGGATCGCGAACGACGGCGTGGTCATGAACCCGCGCATGGTCGACCGCGTCGTGGCATCCGACCTCACCGTTCAAGAGGAGCCGGCCGACACCGAATTCGGCCGCGCGATGTCCGAGGAGGACGCCGCGACGCTCACCGAGATGATGGTGGGCAATGTCGAAAACGGCGCAGCGAGCGGTGCGAGAATAGACGGAGTCGACGTCGCCGGGAAGACCGGTACGGCGGAGCACAACCCGGGGGACCCGTACACGCTGTGGTTCACCGGGTTCGCGCCCGCCGAGAATCCCGAAGTGGTCGTCGCGGTGATGGTTCAAAACGGTGGAGGGCTCGGCCAAGAGGGCACGAGCAGTGGGATCGCGGCCCCGATCGCGAAACGAGTGATTGAGGCGGTGCTGAGCGAATGAGACCCACTCAGGGTGTGAGCTTCGGTGGACGGTACGAGCTGGATTCTCGGATCGCCATCGGCGGCATGGGCGAGGTCTGGGAGGCGACCGATCACGTCATCGGCCGCACCGTCGCGATCAAGATCCTCAAAGACGAGTACATGGGCGACCCCGGGTTCCTCGAGCGTTTCCGCGCCGAGGCGCGCCACGCCGCGCTCGTCAACCACGAGGGCATCGCCAGCGTCTTCGACTACGGCGAGGAGAACGGGTCCGCGTTCCTCGTGATGGAGCTCGTCCCCGGCGAGGCGCTGTCGACGATCCTCGAACGCGAGGGCTCCCTCTCCACCGACAAGACGCTCGACATCGTGGCGCAGACGGCATCCGCCCTCCAGGCCGCGCATGCGGCCGGTCTCGTCCACCGCGACATCAAGCCGGGCAACCTGCTGATCACGCCCGACGGCCGCGTGAAGATCACCGACTTCGGCATCGCCCGGATCGCCGACCAGGTTCCCCTGACCGCGACCGGTCAGGTCATGGGCACGGTGCAGTACCTCTCCCCGGAGCAGGCCTCCGGCCACGCGGCATCCCCCGCGACCGACATCTACTCGCTCGGCATCGTCGCGTACGAGCTGCTCGCAGGACGTCGTCCGTTCACGGGCGAGTCGCAGGTCGCGATCGCGATGGCGCAGATCAACGACACCCCGCCACCTCTTCCCGAGACCGTCGCCGACCCCGTGCAGCGCTTCGTCATGAGCATGATCGCGAAGAAGCCGGAGGAGCGCCCCGCGTCGACCTCGGCCGTCGCTCGGGCCGCGACCGCGCTGCGTCGCGGCGACGTCGCCGGTGCTGCGGCCATCGTGCCGGCAATCGCCGGCGGTGGGTCGGATGACGAGTTCACGAAGCTCCTGACGTCCGCGGGGGCGACGGGAGCCGCCACGCGGATCCTCCCGACCACAGCGGCACTGCCTGCCGAGGCCGCCGCCTCGACCGTGACCGACGAGCCCGAGACGAAGAAGAAGAAGCGCAGCCCGTGGACCTGGCCGCTGATCGCGCTCATCGCCCTCCTGGCGGTCGTGCTGATCGGCACGATCATCGCCCTCGTCTCCAACCCGGGCGACGAGGCCGATCCCGGCCCGTCGAATTCTTCGACGATCGAGACGCCGGTGGAAACACCGGACGAACCGACGCCCTCCGAAGAGCCCGAGCCGACCACGGGGAACCCCGGCGCGCTCGACCTCAACGGCAAGACGTGCGACGAGGCGACGCGCATCCTGAACGAGAACCAGTTCAGCAACGTCGTCTGCGAACGCGGCACGCCGGCCGGCTCGAGCGACCAGGAAGGCCTCGTCTACGCGGTCGACCCGACGGGCAACGTCGACTTCACGCGCCAGATCACACTGAGCTACTACGACACCGCCGCCCCGATGAACACGCCCGCTGCGCCCCGCATCGAGGGTGGGAACGCGGACGGTACGGTCACCGCCGGATCGACGGTCAACGTCATGTGGGACAGCTACACCTGCCCCGCCGGCTCGCCGACAGTCTCCACGTACACGATGACCCTCTCCGGAGGCACCTTCGCCGTGAACGGTGAATCGACCGGTCAGTTCAGCATCGACCAGCGCCCACAGCAGGTCGTCGCCGGCGACAGCGGCGTGCTCTCGGTGGCCTACACCGTCACCTGCGACGGCGAGAACGGGGAGCGCACCTCGGGCGACTCCGGCGAGGCTTCCGCCTCGATCGTGCCGGCACAGGAGCCCGACCCGGTCGTCACGCCGCCCGTCGAGGGCGGGGACGGCTGACCCGGGGCGTCTATCAGGAGGCTCCCCGGAGCACTCTTATAGGCTTGCCCCGTCCAGCCCTGGGAGTGATGTGTCCGTTCAGTCACGCGTACTATCGGGCCGCTACCGCGTCGATGACCTCATCGGCCGTGGCGGCATGGCTTCGGTGTACCGTGGCGAAGACCTCACCCTCGGCCGGGCAGTCGCGATCAAGATCCTCGATCCGGGTCTCGCCGCGGACGGGGCTTTCCGCACCCGCTTCCGCCTCGAGGCGCAGTCGGCGTCGCGCATGTCGCACCCCGCGATCGTGCGGGTGTTCGACGCCGGCGAGGAGACGCGCACCGGCCCCGACGGCGCCCCGCACCCCGAGCCGTACATCGTCATGGAGCTCGTCACCGGGCGCCTGCTGAAGGACATCCTCGCCGAGGGGCCGCTTCCGCTCGCCGACGCGCTCCGCTACACCGACGGCATCCTGGAGGCGCTCGAATACTCCCACCTCGCCGGCGTCGTCCATCGTGACATCAAGCCCGGAAACGTCATGGTGACGGATGCCGGTCAGGTGAAGGTGATGGACTTCGGCATCGCCCGTGCCGTCTCCGACTCCTCCTCGACCGTCGCGGAAACCACCGCCATCATCGGGACCGCCTCGTACTTCTCGCCCGAGATGGCCAAGGGCGACCCCGTCGACGCACGCGCCGACATCTACTCCGCCGGCATCGTCCTGTACGAGATGCTCGCCGGGCAGCCGCCGTTCCGGGGCGAGAACCCCATCGCCGTCGCGTACCAGCACGTCAGCGAAGCGCCGGTGCCGCCCTCCGAGGTGACGGATGCCGCTCCTCGCGCGCTGGACGCGATCGTTCTTCGGGCACTCGCCAAAGACCCGTTCCAGCGCCCGCAGACAGCGGCGGCCTTCCGCGACGCGCTGGCCACGGCTGCCGGACGCAAAGCGCCGAGCAAGCGGAAGGTCGAGTCGCTCAGCAACGAGCTGTACGGCGCCGATCCGCGACAGGCGGCGGAGACAGCGCGCTCGCTCCGTCAGCTCAGCAGCGACGACACGATGCGACGGACGCAGTCCGGGCCGCCGGTCGCGTGGGTGTGGGCCGGAATCGCCCTCCTCGCGGCGCTCCTGATCTCGGTGCTCATCTGGGTGACCGCGTTCCGGCCCGCAGGCGCGGAGGTCACCCCGAACGCACTCCTCGTTCCCGACGTCGTCTCGATGACGTGGGATCGTGCGAACGACGTGCTCACCGAATCCGAACTCGAGGTCCGGCGCGTCACCGAGACGAGTGCAGACGTGCCCGCGGACTCCGTCATCCGCACCGACCCCCTCGCCGGCACGAGTGTCGCCCCCGGCGACGAGATCACCGTCTTCGTGTCGTCCGGCATCGAAACAGCCGCCGTCCCGCCGCTCGAGTCGCTGACGCTCGACGAAGCGACGCGCGCGCTCGAAGGCGCCGGTCTTTCCCTCGGAGCAGTCAGTCGACGCAGCGACCCCGACCTCGGCAAAGACACCGTCGTGAGCGCCACCGTCGGCGCCGGCAGCGTCGCAGAGGGCGACGAGCTCCCCAAGGGCACCGCCGTCGACCTGGTCGTCGCGACCGGGACCGTGACGGTGGAGGACTTCGCGCTCAACTACTCGGTCGACAAGGCCGTCGAGATCCTGCGGTCAGACGCCTATGGATTGACCCCGGTGATCCAAGAGGATCCGTCGTGTCCTGCGACTGACCCCCGCATGGTCAAGGTGCAGTCGCACGTCGGCGAGGTTCCCGTGCACTCGGAGATCACGCTGACCGTCTGCAGCGGCTGAGGTCAGGCGACGCTCCGGTGCGGTGACAGCGCGGCCCCGCGCGACGCGGCATCCGTGAGCCCCACCGATTCCAGCCAGTTGCCGAGCAACCGGTAACCGCCCTCTGTCAGGACGCTCTCCGGATGGAACTGCACGCCGAGGACCGGCGCCGAGCGGTGGGCCACCGCCATGATGGTTCCCGACGAGGTCGACGCCGTGACGACGAGGTCGGCCGGGAGGGTGTCTGCCTCAATCGCGAGCGAGTGATAACGCGCCGCGCGGAATGGCTCGGGGAGTCCGTCGAACAGCGGAGACCCATCGTGCTGCACCTCCGAGGTCCGGCCGTGCATCAGCTCCGCAGCGTGACCCACGGTGGCGCCGACCGCCACCGCGATCGCCTGGTGCCCGAGGCACACGCCGAGCAGCGGCATCCGCTCGCGGACACATGCGCGAACGACGGCGATCGAATCGCCTGCGTCTTCCGGCGCGCCGGGACCGGGGGACAACAGCACCCCGGCGTACCCGTGCGCGATGCGGTCGACCGCGTCCCCGGCATCCGCTTCGACCAAGTCCACCACCGCGCCGAGCTCGCGCAAGTATCCGACGAGCGTGTGGACGAAGCTGTCGTGGTTGTCGACGACGAGGATGCGGACGGATGCCGCGGCGTCGGAAGCGGGCAGCACTCAGCCGCCGCCGATGGTCGATTCCTGGTCGGGCGCGAAGAACGTGAACACCCAGGGGAAGACGTGGAAGTACAGGAGGTAGAGGACCGCCGCCAGGAGGACCAGCAGGATCAGGGTCCGGACCCACCAGGGACCGGGGAGGATCCGCCACAGTGCGCCGTACATCAGGCCGTCACTCCGTCCGTCAGCGAAGCCGGCGCACCCTCGGAGGCCGGCGTGAAGTCTTCGAAGACCGCGTAGGCCACGATCCGCTCGAGCATGTTGAGCTTCGGAGCACAGCTGGTGAGCGTCAGGTATCGACCGTTGGCCTCGACGCCCTCCTGGTTGGGCACCGGGAGAAGCACCTGGACCTGCGTGTCCTGCACGTACTCGAGCGAGCGGAATCGGTACGTGTACCAACCCGCCTTCGTCTGGATCACGATGGCGTCGCCGATGACGAGCTTGTCAATCGGATCGAAAGGAGCGCCAGAAGTCCACCGGTGGGCCGCATATGCGGTGTTACCGATGTCGCCCGGCATGGCCGTGTCGGGATAGTGTCCCACCTCGCCCTGGTCGAGGATGTCGGGGCGGGAGATGCCCGAGGCGATCTTGAACTTCCAGTCCGAGCCGAACCGGGGAATCCGCATGATCCCGAACACGTCACCGTGCTCCTGATCACCCAGCACCGGGATCGCGGCGGGGTCGGCCGGAGACGGGTCCGGGTCGGTGGGCGACGGCTCTGGTTCCTCAGCCTCGGCCGCCCACTGCTGCGCGAGGGCATCCGCCTCGGCTTTCTTCTGGTTGGAGATGATGATGTCGCCGATCCAGGTGTGCCAGCTCACATACATGAGCGCCACCACGCCGACGGTGATGAGGATCTCGCCGAGCACGCTCAAGAACGTGGCGCGCGGCCGTGGGCGTCGGCGTGCGCGATGCGAGCGGCGCGAAGGCTGCTCCGACGGCGTGGAGGGCTCGGTCACGATCGGATTCTAGTCAGCGCAGGCTGTGGGGAGGCTGGCAGGTAGACTTTCGGCCATGGCACGTGGAGACAAGGACGAGGACCGGCTCGTCGAGCCCGAAGGCGAAGCCGCCCCGAACCCGGTCTGGTTCAAGCCGATCATGATCGGCCTCATGCTGATCGGTCTCGTCTGGATCATCGTGTTCTATCTGAGCGGCCAGGCGTACCCGATTCCGGGCATCGAAGCCTGGAACCTCGTCATCGGCTTCGGGATCGCCTTCATCGGCTTCCTGATGACCACGCGCTGGCGCTGAGCGTTCCGCTCGCCCGCAGCATCCGTACGACAGGAATTACACGGGTGTGATTCATCCCCACCTGTGGATGAACCTGTGGATAACTCAGCGATACAGCAGCGGCGGCACGACGATCGTCACGACGAGCAGCAGAACCGCCACTCCCACCAGGAGTGACACCTGCAACGGCTGACGCTTGACCGGCCGCGTGCGCGCGAAGATCCATCCGACGAGCAGTCCCACGAGACCGCCGCCGACGTGCGCCTGCCACGAGATCCCCGTTCCCACGAACGAGAACACCAGGTTGATCCCGAGAAGGATCGCGATCGGCAACACGTTGACGCCGATGTTCCGGCCGATGATGAGCATCGCCGTGAGCAGACCCCAGACGGCACCCGAGGCACCGACGACGGTGGTGCCGGGCGCGATCAGAGCGACCAACGCCGACCCGCCCGCGGCGCTCAGCAGATAGAGCGCAAGGAAGCGCCACCGCCCGAGCAGCGGTTCGAGACTTCTCCCCAGCGCCCAGAGTGCCAGCATGTTCAGCGCGACGTGGAACGGAAGGGGGGTGGCATGCACCAGCGTGACGGTGAGGATCCGCCACGGCTCGAAGCTCCCGCCCGGCAGCCCGGGATAGACGTACGCGCTGTTGAAGAGGAGCAGGCCGCGAACGACCGGCCCGATCCCCGGAACCAACCCGATGAGGTACGCGGCGACGGTGACGATCAGAATCGCGTACGTCACGATCGGACGGTCGCTGCGCAGCTTCCGGGAGATACGTCCAGGAAGACGGCGCACGTTGTCCGCGCGCTGACCCTTCTGCTGCTCGGCCAGGCACTCCGGGCACACGACACCCACGGGCATCGGCGTCTGGCATTCGTGGCAGACCGTGCGCAGGCATCGCTGACAGAGCACGAAACTCTGGCGATCAGGATGCCGGTAGCAGAAGTTGTCCGGGTTGCTCCGGGGATCGGTGGAGCTCACAGTGCGGTCAGACGGCCGCGACGTCGATCGAGGAGATGACCACCGGCTCGATCGGACGGTCCTGCGCGCCCGTGGGGACGGCGCTGATGGCGTCGACGACCGCGCGCGACGCGTCATCGGCGACCTCACCGAAGATCGTGTGCTTGCCGTTGAGCCACGGAGTCGGGTCGGTGGTGATGAAGAACTGCGAGCCGTTGGTGCCCTCGGCCTTGCCCGTGATGGCGTTGCGGCGCAGGCCGGCGTTCGCCATCGCGAGCAGGTACGGCTTGCCGAAAGACAGCTCGGGGCTGATCTCGTCGTCGAAGTTGTATCCCGGACCGCCGACGCCCTGACCGAGCGGGTCGCCACCCTGGATCATGAAGCCGGGGATGATGCGGTGGAAGATGACGTCCTTGTACAGGGGGCCCTCGCCGGGCTTGCCGGTGGCGGGGTGGGTCCAGCTCTGCGAGCCGTCGGCGAGACCGACGAAGTTGGTGACGGTGCGCGGCGCCTGATCGCCGAACAGGTTGACGACGATGTCGCCGTGGTTGGTGTGCAGGGTCGCGACAGCGGAATGAATCG
This sequence comes from Microbacterium marinum, assembly GCF_014204835.1. Lineage (NCBI taxonomy): Bacteria > Bacillati > Actinomycetota > Actinomycetes > Micrococcales > Microbacteriaceae > Microbacterium > Microbacterium marinum. The sequence goes on from NZ_JACHMD010000001.1 coordinate 248,996, forward strand.
GCATACTGATCATTCTCTCACCCGCAACCCCCTTGGCCGTCGGGATGCGTCTGGCAGTATGGGGACAAACGTCCCCGGATGACCCCGGAAAAGGGAGGGCACCGTGAGCCTCAACCGCAAGCGCAAGAAGGAACTCCGCAAGCTGCAGAACCAGGCAGCCAAGCTGTGGGAGACCCAGCAGGTCCTGGTCGGTCAGGCAGGTGACGTCGCGCGCGAAGCCGGCCGCCAGCTCGGCAACTACAACCGCGAGCACGTCGTACCGACCGTGCAGCACTCGTACGACAAGTTCGCCGCCCCGTATGTCGAGCAGGGTGTCGAGACAGGGCGTCGCGTCCTGAACGGCGCGCTGGTCCCCGCTGCGGGCGCCGTCGTCGGAACCGCCCTGTCGGTGTGGGATGTGGCGAACGACAAGCGCCACCGCCTGGCTCACGGCAAGAGCTTCGGCGACTTCGACGTCGCGAAGTTCAAGAAGAACGCCGCGAAGGCCGGCAAGAAGGCGACCAAGCAGTTCACCGTCGCCCCGCCCGCGAAGAAGGGCATCGGCGCCGGTGGCGTGATCGCCATCATCCTCGGCGTCGCCGCTACGGCCGGCGTGCTCTACGCCGCATGGCAGACCCTTCGTGCCGACGACGAGCTCTGGGTGGCGGACGACCCGCTGCGCGCCCCGGATGCCTGAATCGGCTTCTGCACCATCGGAGCGCGTCGCGGAAGCGGCGCGCTCCCGGTCTTTGGCGGTCGAATTCCGGGAACGGCCCGCCGCGAACAGCCTCGAAGACGCGGCGGAGCTCTTGGGTCTCCAGCCGTCCGACATCGTGAAGACGCTCGTGGTGAAGCGCAGCGATGACACCTACCTGTTCGCGCTGATCCCGGGTGATCGTGCGATCTCGTGGCCGAAGCTCCGCGCCGTGGTCGGCGTCAACAAGCTCCGCCTCCCGGAGGCCGCCCTCGCACTGGCTGCGACCGGATACGAGCGCGGCACGATCACCCCGATCGGAAGCACCACCGACTGGCCTGTGTTCGCCGATGAGAGCATCGTCGGGCGCCGCATCGCCATGGGTGCCGGTGTTCACGGCTTCAGCCTGTTCGTGCAGGCGGACGACCTGATCCGCGCCTACGGCGCGACCGTTGCGGACATCTCGGAGGAGATGTCGGCGCGTCAGGGCTGAGGCGACAGACCCGCCATCCTCATCGCGACGTCGACGAGGCCCACACGCGTCAGGTCGGGCACCTCAGCGAGGGGGAACCACGCCGCTTCGTCGGTGGATCCGTCGAGCTCGTTGCGAAGTTCACCTCCCACGATGTGTGCGCGGTACAGGATCCGGAGGGCGTGCAGCGCGTCGTGCCCGTGGAGACGGTCGCGCGCAGCGATCACGTGCGAGTCGACGCCGAGGATGCCGTCGAGTTCCACGTGAAACCCCGTCTCTTCGAGGACCTCCCGCACCGCGGCATCCGCGGGGTCTTCGCCCGCCTCGAGGCCCCCGCCGGGCATCGTCCAGGCGGGACGGCGTGCGTTGTTCCAATGCGCGAGGAGGATCCGATCGCCGTCGACGATGACGGCATACGCTGCGACCCTCATGTCCACGCCCTTACCCTATCGGGAGGGCTCGCGGGGCCGCGGGCCGGCTTCGTCCTGGCGTGCACCACAGCGGATGCGGAGGCTCGACACGCCGTGGTGAGAAGCGCCGCGCGGCGCGTAGCGGTCTCGACTCCGCCGTTATGCACGAGAAGTGCATGTGAACGAGACGAACGCGGCGTGGCCAGGTGTAACGAAGAACGCCGGCCACGGGGCCGGCGTTCGGAGATTGTGGAGCCTAGGAGATTCGAACTCCTGACATCCTGCTTGCAAAGCAGGCGCTCTACCAACTGAGCTAAGGCCCCTCGATGGGTGAGAGTGGGGCTACCAGGACTTGAACCTGGGACCTCTTCATTATCAGTGAAGCGCTCTAACCGCCTGAGCTATAGCCCCGTCGTTGCCTGGCTTACGCCTGCAACCTCCAAGACTTTACCCGAAGAGGCATCGGTTTGACGAATCGGGATGCCGCGCGGCCCCCGCCCTCCCGGCGTTCTGGTTTACTGGCGTCATGACCGACACGATCCACGACGAACCGCACGACGCGAAGATCGGCGAGAAGCTCAACTGGCTACGCGCCGGCGTGCTCGGCGCGAACGACGGCATCGTGTCGGTGGCCGCTGTCGCCGTCGGCGTCGCGGGCGCGACGACGCTCCTCGGGCCGATCGTGACGGCGTCGACGGCGGCTCTCGTCGGTGGCGCCATCTCGATGGCCCTGGGCGAGTACGTGTCGGTGAGCAGTCAGCGCGACACGGAGAAAGCGCTCATCGAGAAGGAACGTCGGGAACTCGCGGAGATGCCCGAGGAGGAGCTCGCCGAACTGACGGAGCTGTATCGCCAGCGCGGACTGTCGGACGAGACCGCCCACCGCGTGGCGGTGGAGCTCACCGAGCACGACGCTCTCGCCGCGCACCTCGAGGTGGAGCTCGGTATCAACCAGGACGACCTCACCAACCCGTGGCACGCGGCCCTGTCCTCTGCGATCGCGTTCACGTTGGGAGCACTGCTGCCGCTGCTGGCGATCCTGTTGCCCCCGCCGGAGTGGCGCGTGCCGACGACATTCGTCGCCGTCCTGGTCGCGCTTGCGGTCACCGGCACGGTCTCGGCCGCCCTCGGCGGTGCCGGCAGGGTGCGCGCCTCGCTGCGTCTGGTGATCGGCGGCGCGCTCGCGCTCGCTGTCACCTGGGTGATCGGAGTACTTCTCGGAACGACGGTGCTCTGACCGTCGCGCGCGATCAGTTCGAGGTGAAGCCGACCAGAAGGCCGCCGGTCACCTTGACCATCAGGTTGTAGATCCCGGCGAGAACGGCGCCCAGCACCGTCACCACGATCAGGTTGAGGATCGCGACGACGGCGGCGAAGGCCATCACCTGGGGAAGGCTCAGGACCGAGCCGAGGAGGAAGTCACCACCGGTCACGGCCGTCAGCAACTCATCGACCTGGGTGATGAGCCCCGTTGACTGGATGACCAGGAACACAAGGAAGGTGGCGATGACCGTGACGATCGCGAGGGCGACAGCCGTGAGGAACGACAGCTTCACAGCCGACCAGAAGTCGACGTAGACCAGGCGCAGGCGCACCTGCTTCGCGTTCGTCTTGCTCGACGACTTCTTCGCCAGCTTGTCGGCTACCGTGCTCATGCGTCACTCTCTTCGGTGGTCTCGGGAGCCGGGGCTGCGTCCTCCGTGGCGATCTCCTCAGCAAGCCCGCGTTCGCCGTTCCGGGCGATCGCGAGGATGCGGTCGTCGTCATCGGGACGGGCGAAAACCACGCCCATCGTGTCGCGGCCCTTGGCGGGCACCTCGGCAACGGCCGAGCGTACCACCTTGCCGCTGGCAAGAACCACCAGGACCTCGTCCACCGCGCTGACGATCAAGCCCCCGGCGAGCTCGCCCCGATCGTCGTGCAGCTTCGCCACCTTGATGCCGAGGCCGCCGCGTCCCTGGACGCGGTACTGGTCGACCGCGGTGCGCTTGGCGTAGCCGCCCTGCGTCACGACGAACACGTACCCCTCGTCTCGGACGACGGATGCCGAGAGGAGACTGTCGTTCTCGCGGAACGACATGCCCTTCACACCCTCGGTCGAGCGTCCCATCGGACGCAGCGACTCGTCGCTCGCGGTGAACCGCAGCGACATCCCGAGACGGGACACGAGGAGGAGGTCGTCGGTGGAGTCGACCAGCATGGCGCTGACCAGCTCGTCGCCGTTCTCCTCGTCCTGGCCGCGCAGACGGATGGCGATGATGCCGCCCTGGCGGTTGGTGTCGTACTCGGTGAGAGCCGTCTTCTTGATCTTGCCGTCGCGCGTGGCGAGCACGAGGTATTCCGCGGTCGCGTAATCGCGGATGTCGAGGATCTGCGCGATCTCCTCGTCGGGCTGGAGGGCGAGCAGGTTCGCGACGTGCTGACCCTTCGCGTCACGACCGCCCTCGGGCAGCTCGTAGCCCTTGGCCCGGTAGACGCGGCCCTTCGTGGTGAAGAAGAGCAGCCAGTGGTGGGTCGTCGTCACGAAGAAGTGCTCGACGACGTCGTCGGCGCGCAGCTGCGCACCCTTCACACCCTTCCCGCCGCGGTGCTGCGAACGGTAGTTGTCGCTGCGGGTGCGCTTGACGTACCCGTTGCGGGTGACGGTGACGACGATCTCCTCTTCGGGGATGAGATCTTCCATCGACATGTCGCCGTCGAACCCGTGCAGGATGTGGGTGCGACGCTCGTCGCCGAACTTGGCGACGATCTCGCCGAGCTCCTCCGAGATGATCGTGCTCTGCCGGTCGCGCGAGGCGAGGATGTCGTTGAGGTCGGCGATCTTGAGCTCGAGCTCGGCGGCCTCGTCGATGATCTTCTGACGTTCGAGGGCGGCGAGTCGGCGCAGCTGCATCGACAGGATGGCATCCGCTTGAGCGTCGTCGATGTCGAGCAGCGACTTCAGGCCGGCACGCGCCTCGTCGACGGTGGGCGACCGGCGGATCAACGCGATGACCTCGTCGAGCGCATCGAGCGCCTTGAGGTACCCGCGCAGGATGTGCATGCGCTTCTCGGCCTCGCGCAGCCGGTAGCGGGTGCGCCGGACGATGACCTCGAACTGGTGCGCGAGCCAGTAGCTCACGAAACCGTCGAGCGGCAGGGTGCGGGGCACGCCGTCGACGATCGCGAGCATGTTCGCGCCGAAGTTCTCCTGCAGCTGCGTGTGCTTGTACAGGTTGTTCAGCACGACCTTGGCGACGGCGTCGCGCTTGAGGACGATGACGAGGCGCTGCCCGGTGCGGTCACTGGTCTCGTCGCGGATGTCCGCGATGCCCGTGATCTTGCCGTCCCGCGCCAGGTCGCGGATCTTCGCCGCGACGTTGTCGGGGTTGACCTGGTACGGCAGCTCCGTGACGACGAGGCAGGTGCGGTTCTGGATCTCCTCGACGCTGACGACCGCGCGCATCGTGACGGACCCGCGGCCGGTGCGGTAGGCCTCGCGGATGCCCTTGGTGCCGAGGATCTGCGCACCGGTGGGGAAGTCGGGCCCCGGGATGCGCTCCATGAGCGCCTCGAGGAGCTCATCGCGGGTGGCATCCGGGTGATCGAGCGCCCACTGCACACCGTCGGCGACCTCGCGCAGGTTGTGCGGCGGGATGTTCGTCGCCATGCCGACGGCGATGCCGACCGAGCCGTTCACCAGCAGGTTCGGGAAGCGCGACGGCAGGACGACCGGCTCCTGCGTGCGGCCGTCGTAGTTGTCCTCGAAGTCGACGGTGTCCTCGTCGATGTCGCGCACCATCTCGAGCGCGAGCTGAGCCATCTTCGTCTCGGTGTACCGGGGGGCCGCGGCGCCCATGTTGCCGGGCGACCCGAAGTTGCCCTGACCATCGGCGAGCGGGTAGCGCAGCGACCACGGCTGGACGAGACGGACGAGGGCGTCGTAGATCGCGCTGTCGCCGTGGGGGTGGTACTGACCCATGACCTCGCCGACGACGCGGGCGCACTTGGAGTAGCTCTTGTCGGGGCGGTATCCGCCGTCGTACATGCCGTACAGCACGCGGCGGTGGACGGGCTTGAGGCCGTCCTCCACGCGCGGGAGTGCACGACCCACGATGACGCTCATCGCGTAATCGAGGTAGCTCCGCTGCATTTCGACCTGGAGGTCGACCTGGTCGATGTTGCCGTGCTCGTACCCGGCGTTCGGGTCGGGACGCTCTTCGTCAGCCATGTTCTCTCAGTCTTCGTTCGTCGTCGCGTCGCGCGGGATGCCGCGGCTCAGATGTCCAGGAAGCGGACGTCCTTGGCGTTGCGCTGGATGAATCCGCGCCGCGCCTCCACGTCCTCACCCATGAGCACCGAGAAGATCTCGTCGGCTGCCGCGGCATCGTCGATGGTGACCTGACGCAGCGTGCGCGTCTCGGGGTTCATCGTCGTCTCCCACAACTCCTTGGCGTTCATCTCGCCGAGACCCTTGTAGCGCTGCACGCCGTTGTCCTTCGGAATGCGGTGGCCCGCGGCCTGGCCTTCCTTCAGCAGTGCGTCCCGCTCACGGTCGCTGTACACGTATTCGTGCGGGGCGTTCGACCACTTGAGGCGGTACAGCGGCGGCTGTGCCAGATACACGAAGCCGGCCTCGATCAGCCCGCGCATGTAGCGGAAGAGCAACGTGAGCAGCAGGGTCGTGATGTGCTGGCCGTCGACGTCGGCATCGGCCATCAGGACGATCTTGTGGTACCGCGCCTTCTCGACGGAGAAGTCCTCGCCGATGCCGGTGCCGAACGCCTGGATCATCGCCTGGATCTCTGCGTTGCCGAGCGCGCGGTCGAGCCGCGCCTTCTCGACGTTGAGGATCTTCCCGCGCAGGGACAGGATCGCCTGCCGTTCGGGGTCGCGCCCCGACACCGCGGAACCGCCTGCCGAGTCGCCCTCGACGAGGAAGATCTCGCTGATGGACGGGTCCTTGCTCGTGCAGTCCTTGAGCTTCTCGGGCATGGATGCCGACTCGAAGACGCTCTTGCGACGCGCCGTCTCGCGGGCCTTCCGTGCGGCGAGGCGGGCCGTGGCGGCATCCACCGCCTTCATGATCACTCGCTTGGCCTGCGCGGGGTTGCGATCCAGCCAGTCGATGAGCTGGTCGCCGACGACCTTCTGGACGAACGCCTTCGCCTCGGTGTTGCCGAGCTTCGTCTTGGTCTGGCCCTCGAACTGCGGTTCGGAGAGCTTCACCGAGATGACGGCGGTGAGTCCCTCGCGGATGTCTTCGCCGGCGAGGTTGTCGTCCTTCTCCTTCAGGAGGCCCTTTTCGCGCGCGTACCGGTTGATGTGCACTGTGAGCGCGGCCCGGAAGCCCTCCTCGTGGGTACCACCCTCGTGGGTGTTGATCGTGTTCGCGAAGGTGAACACGTTCTCGGTGTAGCTCGAGGTCCACTGCATCGCGAGCTCGAGCGAAATGTGGCGGACAGTGTCCTCCGACTCGATCTCGATGATCTCCTCGTTGACGACCTCGGCCTTGCGCACCTTGTTGAGGTACTCGACGTAGTCGACGAGTCCGCGCTCGTAGAGGAAGTCGTCGTGACGCTGCTGCGTTTCGGACCCACCCTCTTCGAGGTCGACCACCGTCATCGCCGATTCGCGCTCGTCCGTCAGGGTGATCCGCAGTCCCTTGTTCAGGAACGCGGTCTGCTGGAAGCGCGTACGCAGGGTGTCGTAGTCGAAGTCGACCGTCTCGAAGATCTCGTCGTCGGGCCAGAAGGTGATGATCGTCCCGGTGCGGTCGCTCTCCTCGCCCTTCTGGAGCGGCGCCTCGGGCTTTCCGCCGGACGAGAAGCTCTGCCGCCAGATGTGTCCCTGACGTCCGATCTCCACCTCGAAGCGGGTCGAGAGCGCGTTCACGACCGATGATCCGACGCCGTGGAGACCGCCGGAGACCGCGTAGCCGCCGCCTCCGAACTTGCCACCGGCGTGGAGGACCGTGAGGACGACCTCCACGGTCGACTTGGTCGGGTCGGACGCGTGGGGGTCGACGGGGATGCCGCGCCCGTTGTCGACGACGCGCAGGCCGCCGTCGGCGAGGATCGTCACGTGGATCGTGTCGCAGTACCCCGCGAGTGCCTCGTCGACCGAGTTGTCGACGATCTCGTAGACGAGATGGTGCAGACCGCGCTCACCCGTCGAGCCGATGTACATACCGGGGCGCTTGCGGACCGCTTCGAGACCCTCGAGGACCTGGATCGCGTCGGCGCCGTACTCGGCGGGGACACGCGTCGTGTCCGGGGTGGCGGCTGATTCAGGCGATTCGGGAGTCGGATCGACGTCTTCGGGAACGTTGTCTGAAGTATCTGACGTCATCGGTTTCGTGCGCTCCACATTCATCGTCCGGGGCTTGCCTCCAGTCTACCCGTATCCGGGCGCCGGACGCCGCTGAACGGCCCTGTGGCGCGCGGAAACCGTTCCGAAGGGTGCAGGACGTGGGTCAGCCGTAGGTATCGCGAGGGCCGCGCCCTGGAACGGCTCTGGGGCCCCATTTCCACGAGGGGACGTCCGGTCCGACGAAGCGGATCGTCTCCACACCCGCTTCCGGGAAGCGGCGGATCAACTCCGTGACGATCGTCGTGCGCATGAGGTGGAGGTTCTTCGCCCATGCCGTTGAATCGCACTGAACCGTCAGCGTCCCATCGCTCAACGCGACCGGGTCCGCGTGACGTGCGGTCTCCTCGCCTGCCACCTCGGCCCACTGCAGCACGAGGTCTTCGCGGGCCAGCTGCGGCCCCCACCCCGACTGACGCGTCAGATCGGTGATCAGATCGCCGAGCCCCTTCGGGTCGCGGCCCGGGGCGAAGGGCAGGTTGTCCTCGTCGACCTCCCGCCGGCGGCGACGACGCTTCTTCGCCGCGGACGGCTCCAGCCCTCGAAGGCGGAGGTAGGTCGCGGTGGTCTCCGGGATCTCGGACGAGTCACTCATCGGCATCCGTCACAATGGTGCCCGCCTCGACCCGCACCGTGCGGGCGCGCAGCGGCTCCGGGACATCGCCCTCCACCGCGGCCGTCACGATGACCTGCTCGAAATCCGCCACGACACCGGCGAGACGAGAGCGGCGATCGGCGTCGAGCTCGGCGAAGACGTCGTCGAGGATGACGATCGGGTCGCCCAGACGCAACTGGTCGCGCAGAAGCTGCGCCGACGACAGCCGAAGCGACAACGCCACCGACCAGCTCTCACCGTGCGACGCGTATCCCTTGACCGGAAGTCCGCGCAGACGGAGGAGCAGATCATCGCGGTGCGGGCCGACGAGCGTCACCCCGCGCTCGAGCTCCTGAGACCTCTTGGCCATGAGACCCGCGCGGAACGCGGCCGCCGTGGCATCCGGATCGGAGAAGACCGCAGCATCCGTCGCGGCGGCGTCTTCCTCGGGATCGGCGCCCGCGATGCTCGAGACCCAGTCGATCTGCGGGTCGTGGTCCGCGCCGGCGATCGCCTCATACGCGGCACGCAACGGGCCGGCCAGCTCCTCGGTCAGGCGGAGCCGAGCAAGCACGATCTCGGTGCCCAGCGAGACGAGCTTGTCGTCCCACACGTCGAGCGTCGTCAACTGCTCCGCCCGCAGACCGCGCGCACGCGCGGACTTCAGCAGCGCGGTGCGCTGCTTGAGCACCCGGTCGTAGTCGCCGAGGACGCCCGCCAGACGCGGCACCCGCTGCATGAGCAGCTGATCGGCGAAACGGCGACGCGCCGACGGATCGCCCCGCACGATCTGGAGGTCCTCCGGAGCGAACAGCACGACCTGCGCATAGCGCGGCAACTCCGACGTCCGCACCGGCGAGCCGTTGACCCGCGCCTTGTTCGACCCGGAGCGATTCAGCTGAGCCTCGAGCTGAATCCGCCGATCGCCATACCCGAGACGCGCCCGAACGAACGCCGCCTCCGAGCCGAATCGCACCATCGGCGCGTCCTGCGACACCCGATGCGACCCGAGCGTCGCGAAATACCCGATCGCCTCGGCGAGATTGGTCTTGCCCTGGCCGTTCCGACCGACGACGACGTTCGGACCGGGAACGAGCGTCACATCGGCCGCCGCATAATTGCGGAAGTCGACGAGACTCAGGTGCTCCACGATCATCGGATCATCCTCCTCCGGGAGTCCGACATCCCGGCAGGGACGTCAGCGCAGCAGCAGGTTGGGCTGCAGGAGGTACTTGAAGCTCTCCGGGGTGCCCGACGTCTGCGGGGTGATCAGCACCGGGCTCAGCTTGTTCGCGTTCTCGCTCGACGTGAAGGTGATGCGGGTGAACTCGCTCTTCACCGCACCGAGCGCCTCGAGCAGGTACTGCGGGTTCAGACCCAGCGTGACCTCTTCGCCGGCGAGCGTCGCATCGACCGACTCGGTCGCGCGGGCCTGTTCGGTGCCCGCGGCATCCATCGACACACCCTCGTCGGAGAACGAGAACCGCAGCGGCGCAGACCGGTCGAGCACGAGCGACACACGACGCACAGCCTCGGCCAGCTCGGCCGTGTTGACGACCGCGTAGTGCTCGGTCTGAGCGGGGAAAAGCCGCCGGACCGGCGGGAAGTTCCCCTTGATGAGCAACGAGGTGACGGTCTTGTTGCCCGCCGTGAACGCGATGATCTCGCGGTCACCCGATCCCGAGAACGACACCTGGATGTCGCCGGCGTTCGAGAACGTCTTCCCGACCTCGGTGAGCGTACGGGCGGGAACCAGAGCCGTCGTCGACTCCTCGCGGGCCACCGCTCCGCTGTCGAAGTTGATCTCGCGAAGGGCGACACGGTAACGGTCGGTCGCCACCAGGCTCAGTTCGTTTCCGGTCACCTCGAGCTGGACGCCCGTGAGCACTGGGGTGACATCGTCGCGGGATGCCGCGAACGCGACCTGCGCGATCGCCGTCGAGAAGTCCGCGCCCGGGACGAGACCGGACTCACCGGAGACCTCCGGAATGGCCGGGTACTCCGCCACCGGCATGGATGCCAGGGTGAAGCGCGCCGAACCGCACGTGAGGAGGATCTCGCCGTCGGCATCCTGCTGGATCTGGATCGGCGCATTCGGAAGCCGGGATGCGATCTCGGACAGGAGACGTCCGTGGACGAGGATCGTCCCGGGCTCGTCGACCGTCGCTTCGATCAGAGTGCGAGCGGACGCCTCATAGTCGAAGGCTGCCAGAGACAGACCCGCCTCGGTCGCCTCGATGAGGACACCCGCGAGGATCGGCTGCGGATTGCGCTGCGGGAGCAGCTTGACCACGAAGGACACGGCTTCGCTGAAGACGTCGCGGTTGACGTGGAACTTCACAGATGCTCCCTTGACGGCGTGATGGGCTCTCCCATGCTAGTGCCCTCGGTTCTCGACTCCGGAAGCGCGTTCTCCTCGCGTCGGAGGTGGTCGTCGACGAGTCGGCATCCGTGGAGCTCTCCCCAGGCCGTTCCCCTCAGGGTGATCGGATCGGCTTTCTAGAGATGAAGATTTGTCATGGTGTTAACCGTTGTGGAAAGTGTGGATAACTCGAGCGATCCCGCTCGTGGAGCCGGAACCACATGCGTGTAACTTGTGCACGGGCTGCGGAAAGCGCGTGAACAGTGGCATCGACGTTGGCGACCGGTTGGCCTCGTCATCCACAGGACGTCGCCATTCGTTCACATTCGGAGGCGTCCGCCGCACAGTTATCCACAGGCTTTCCACACTGTGGGAAACGCGCATGATGGGACCGACGCGGCATGCATGTCAAGTCGGATCGTCAGCCGACGACGTCGTAACGACGGTGCGACGGCGCTCGATCGGCGTCAGCGCGCGGAACGGCCCAGCTGCGTGGTGATCTCGGAGACCTGGTTGTAGATCGAGCGGCGCTCCTTCATGAGCTCGCTGATCTTCTTGTACGCGTACATCACCGTCGTGTGGTCGCGGTTGCCGAAGAGCTGGCCGATCTTGGGGAGTGACAGGCTCGTCCGCTCGCGGCAGAGGTACATCGCGATCTGACGCGCGGTCGCGACGGACTGCGAACGGCTCGAGCCGTAGAGGTCGTCGACGGTGAGGCGGAAGTACTGCGCCGTGGCAGAGATGATGTCGGTCGGTGAGATGACGTTCGCGTCGTCCTGGTCGACGATGTCGCGGAGCACGGTCTGCGCGAGCGAGATGTCGAGGTTCGAGCGGTTGAGGCTCGCGAACGCCGAGACGCGGATGAGTGCGCCCTCGAGCTCGCGGATGTTGCTCGACACCTTCGTCGCGATGTACTCGAGCACCTCGTCGGGAACCTGGAGCCGTTCGGACTGCGCCTTCTTGCGGAGAATCGCGATGCGGGTTTCGAGGTCGGGCGCCTGCACGTCGGTGATCAGGCCCCACTCGAACCGGCTGCGCATACGGTCCTCGAACCCGGTCAGGTGACGGGGCGGGACGTCGCTCGTGATGACGACCTGCTTGTCGTGGTCGTGCAACTGGTTGAAGGTGTGGAAGAACGCCTCCTGCGTCTCGGCGCGACCCTGCAGGAACTGGATGTCGTCGATGAGGAGGATGTCGACGTCGCGGTACCGGGCCTGGAACGCCGAGGCGCGGTTGTTGACGATCGAGTTGATGAAGTCGTTCGTGAACTCCTCGCTCGACACGTACCGCACCTTGATCCCCGCGTAGAGGTTGATCGCGTAGTCGCCGATCGCGTGGAGGAGGTGGGTCTTGCCGAGGCCCGAGTCGCCGTAGATGAAGAGCGGGTTGTACGCCTTCGCAGGTGCTTCGGCGACGGCGACCGCGGCAGCGTGCGCGAACCGGTTCGACTGGCCGATCACGAAATTGTCGAAGGTGTACTTCGGGTTCAGCCGGGTGTCGTTGCGGGATGCCGGTGCCGCGGGCTCGTGATACTCCTCGGCGGCAGGGCGGGCCGGCGTCGATGTCGGCGAGAGCGCGGACTGCACGGGAACGGGCGCGGTGAGGTGGCTGTCGACCAGTTCGGGATTGACCACGACGCGGAAGGTGGACGCGGCCGGCTCGGCGTCGACCTGAGCGAGTGCCTCCATGATCGGTCCGCGCAGCCGCTTGTTCAGCTGAGCGGCCGTCAGGTCGTTCGGCACGTCGAGGTAGAGCGTGCCGCTCATCACGCCCTGGGCGACCGCGAGGCTCAGGAAGCCCTGCATCTGCGGCGTGACCCGCTCGTCCGTGGCCAGCACATCGAGCACGGCGGTCCAGACGGGGACATCCGGAAGGTGGTGCTCGGACATGGCCCTCCCGAGTGTGGAAAAAGGTGTGCAAGGCTCTGTGTACAGCCTGTGGATAACAGACCCGTTCACGCTAGTCATCGGCGACGAACACCGCAAAATCAACTGTAGATCGGGCCCGCGTGTCGTCGCCACGACGACCTGGCGACCGGTGGATAATGTCCGGTCGGGCTGCGTCGGTTTGGGATCTCAGGAATCTCGACGTATCCTAAGTCGGTTGACTTATGCCCTACGGGGTGAGTCCCCCATGTACCTGTGTCCCCGGTCTTAGAGCGTTCGGGTGACCCCGCCCATCCGGAGTGATCTTCATGAGCAAGCGCACGTTCCAGCCCAACAACCGCCGCCGCGCCAAGAAGCACGGCTTCCGCGCCCGTATGCGTACGCGCGCCGGCCGCGCCATCCTCTCGGCTCGCCGCTCCAAGGGGCGCACCGAGCTTTCGGCCTGACCTTTCCACGGTGCTGACGCGCGGGAATCGCATCACCCGCGGGACGGACTACCGAGCCGTCGTCCGCGGCGGTGCCCGTTGTGCCGGTTCGCACACGGTCACCCACGTCGTCAGCACCTCCGAGCAACGCCCTCCACGCTTCGGCTTCATCGTGAGCAAGCATGTGGGGGGCGCTGTCGTTCGCAACACCGTTCGACGACGGCTCAAGGCGATCTGTGCGGAGGCACTGCCCGATGTCAGGGTGGGCGCTGACGTGGTCATCCGGGCGCTTCCGACAGCGGCCACGGCCGACTTCTCGTCGCTGCGTGCTGAAGTGATCCGTTGTCTCGAGCGCAAGGCGGCGCTGTGAGCTCCGCGACGCTGCCGTCCTACACGAGGGGCGAGGCCGTGCTCGACACGGCATCCCTTCCCTCGTCGATCCCGCTGCTCCCTCGCAACGCCGTCATCGGCTTCCTCCATGGTTACCGTGCGACGGTGTCCAAGGTGTACGGGGACGTCTGCAAGTACTACCCGTCGTGCTCGGCATACGCGCTGGGTGCCGTTCAGCAGCATGGAGCGGTGAAGGGTGCCGCCCTCGCCGCGGCTCGTGTGCTGCGGTGCCACCCCTGGGCGGCCGGCGGTATCGACGACGTTCCTCCTCACGCGCACTTCCGATACAACCTGACTTCGCACGGATTCGTCGTGCCCCGCAGAAAGGACTGATCCTTGCTGGATCTCTTCGCCGCGACCCCTACGCCGGCGGTCCCGACCCCGACCACCCCGCCCCCCGGTGATCCTGATTTCTTCAGCATCATCATGTGGCCCTTCAAGTGGGCCGTCGAGGCGATCCTCGTGTTTTGGCACTGGATCTTCACATCCCTCGGGATGCAGCCGGATACCGGTCTGACCTGGGTTTTGTCCATCGTCGGGCTCGTCATCATCGTGAGGTCGGCGCTGATCCCGCTGTTCGTGCGGCAGATCAAGAGCCAGCGGAAGATGCTCGAGCTCGCGCCCGAGATGCGCAAGATCCAGGAGCGTTACCGCGGCAAGACGGACCAGCTCTCTCGCGAGGCCATGAGCCGCGAGACGATGGCGATGTACAAGAAGCACGGAACGACGCCGTTCTCGAGCTGTCTCCCGCTGCTGGTGCAGATGCCGATCCTCCTCGGCATGTTCTACACGCTCAGCGACGTGAAGAAGCACGCCGAGTGGGGAGTCGGCGGTGTCGGATTCCTCGATTCGGAACTCACGAAGCAGTTCTACGACGCACAGCTGTTCGGCGTCGCTCCCCTGCACGTCAACATGATCGAGGCGATCAACGACGGTCAGACAGTCACCGTGGCGATCCTCATCGTCCTGGTCGTCCTCATGATCGTCTCGCAGTTCTTCACGCAGCTGCAGATCATCTCGAAGAACCTGTCGCCGGAGGCCAAGACCGGCCAGGCGTACCAGATGCAGCGCATCATGCTCTACGTCTTGCCCCTCGCCTTCGTCTTCTCCGGCGTCTTCTTCCCGCTCGGCGTGGTCATGTACTGGTTCATCTCCAACCTGTGGACCATGGCACAGCAGTTCGTCGTCATCCGGAACCTCCCGACCCCCGGCTCCGAAGCGGCCAAGGCCCGCGACGAGCGGCTCGCCAAGCGCGGCAAGGCACTGGATGCCAAGGGCCGCGTCATCCCGCTCGAGAAGCACCAGGCCGAACAGCAGCGACTGTTCGAAGAGGCGCAGAAGGCCAAGGCCGAAGCGCCGAAGCGTCAGCAGCCGATCAGCAAGCAGCGCGCGAAGAAGCAGGCCCAGAAGGGCAAGCAGGACGGCACGTCCGCTCCGTCGCAGAACGGGCAGACACCCGACGCCCCCACCCAGGGAGGGAACGCATCGTGACGACTCCGGAGCAGACCACGGACGCGCGCGTCCCGGCATCCATCGAGCAGCTCGAAGAAGAGGGCGACATCGCTGCGGACTATGTCGAGGGCATCCTCGACATCGCCGACATCGATGGAGACCTCGCACTGGACGTCAAGAACGGCCGTGCATACGTCTCGGTGGAGAACGAGGACCCGGGCGCTCTCGCCGCCCTCTCGGACCCTGACACCGTCCAGGCTCTGCAGGAGCTGACGCGCATCGCCGTTCAGACGAGGACGGGCCGCTTTTCGCGCCTGATCCTGGACGTCGCCGGCTCGCGCGATGCTCGGCAGGGTCAGCTCGCCAAGCTGGTCGAGCGCGCCGTCGCCCGTCTGGATGAGGGTGCGAGCCAGGCTTCTCTGCCGCCGATGTCGAGCTACGAGCGCAAGCTCATCCACGACATCGCGGCCGAGCATGGGCTGATCTCAGAGTCCTACGGCGAGGGCGCCGACCGCCACACGGTCATCCGACGTGGCTGACGTTTCACGTGAAACATCCGGCGTCGAGTCGGAGCCGACCGAGGCAGCAGCCCTGTTCGGAGCCCGAATCGACCTTGCCCGTCGATTCACGGCAGATCTCGCGGCCGAGGGAGAAGAAAGGGGCCTGATCGGGCCGCTGGAACTCCCCCGTCTGTGGAACCGTCACATCCTGAACAGCGCGATCGCAGCGCCCCTCTTCGCGTCGGGCTCGCGCGTCGGCGACATCGGGTCGGGCGCCGGGCTCCCCGGCCTTGTGCTGGCGATCGCCAGGCCGGATGTCCGGTGGGTACTGATCGAACCGATGGAGCGTCGCGTGGCATGGCTGACCGAACAGGTTCAGTCGCTCGGTCTCGACAACGTCGAGATCGTGCGCGCCCGCGGTGAGGATTGGGACGAAGGCGCGACGTTGGACGCCGTCACGGCCAGGGCGGTAAGTGCGTTCCGCACTCTCATTCCTCTGACCGCCCCGCTTGTCAGGGATGGCGGGGAGCTCGTCCTCCTCAAGGGCGCGAACGCAGAGAACGAGATCGGTGCTGCGGAGAAGCAGATCCGGAAGTTCCGTCTTTCCCACGTGCGCGTGGAGACGGTCGGGGTGGGCACGATCGCCGAGCCGACACGCGTCATCCGCGCCACCGTCCGCTGAGGCCAGCGCCGCGCCGCGATGTTTCACGTGAAACGTTGTGACGGCATTCGCGTTCATCCTGATCGGTCCAGAAACGCTGTCTGGCACGTGGTTCACGTGAAACACCGGTGACCGGCAGTGCCGCCGAACAGGGACCGCGCACTCGGTGTTTCACGTGAAACATGACCATCAGCGGCGCGGAAGACTGCGGCGCTGACGCGGACGGGGGATGCCTCGACTACAGTGGGATGGTCCTCGACACGACAGGAGTTTCAGGTGCCGGAACCGGAGAATGCGACCGCCTCCGCACCCTTCTCACTCGACGACAGTCCGATTGCGCGAGAACTCGCCGATCTGGCGACTCGGCGCAAGGCGCTCGCGGAGGTGCACGTGGAGTTCGACGGATCGACCCGCGTGATCACGGTGTCCAACCAGAAGGGCGGCGTGGGGAAGACGACCACGACCGTCAACCTTGCGGCCGGCCTCGCCTCCGTCGGTGCGCGGGTCCTCGTGATCGACCTCGACCCGCAGGGCAACGCATCCACGGCGCTGGGCGTGCCGCACAGCGCTGATGTGCCGAGCGTGTACGACGTGCTCATCGAAGAAGAGCCGCTCGCGGATGTCATCCAGGTGAGCCCGGAGTCGCCGAATCTGCTGTGCGCCCCCAGCACCATCCACCTCGCCGGCGCGGAGATCGAACTCGTGTCTCGCGTGGCGCGTGAACACCGTCTGCGGACGTCGCTCGAGACGTATCTCGCGGAGAATCACGTCGATTTCGTGTTCATCGACTGCCCACCTTCGCTCGGTCTGCTCACGATCAACGCGTTCACCGCTGCGGATGAGGTTCTCATCCCCATTCAGTGCGAGTACTACGCGCTCGAGGGACTGAGCCAGCTCCTGGGCAGCGTGTCGATGATCCAGAAGCACCTCAACACCAAGCTGCACCTCTCGACGATCCTGCTGACGATGTACGACGGCCGTACGCGCCTCGCGCAGCAGGTGGCCGACGAGGTCCGCACCCATTTCCCGGAGCAGGTGTTGACCACGGTCATCCCGCGCTCCGTGCGCATTTCCGAAGCACCGAGCTTCGGCCAGACGGTCATCGCCTACGACGGGCAGTCGACGGGCGCGGTCGCGTATCGCGAGGCGGCGGTGGAGATCGTCGCCCGAGGTCAGCAGCAATCAACAGAAGGAGCCCGATGATGGCCAAGCGAACCGGACTGGGCCGAGGTATCGGAGCCCTCATCCCCACGGCGGACTCTTCAGAGGCACGACCAGTCGACGTGTTCTTCCCGGGTGCGGCCTCGGCAGGGGACACGGATGCCGCTGATGTCGCGGCCACGACTCCCTCCGCTGCGGCTGAGGATGCTGCCGAGCTCGTGGCCATCCCGGGCGCACGCCTCATCGAGGTGGATCCGCACGAGATCGTCCCCAACCCGCGCCAGCCGCGGACGAACTTCGACGCCGATGACCTGGCCGAGCTCGTCCACAGCGTCCGCGAGTTCGGCGTGCTCCAGCCCGTCGTCGTGCGGCGAAACGAGGACGGTAAGTACGAGCTCATCATGGGCGAGCGCCGTACCCGCGCTGCTCGCGAGGCGGGCCTCACCGCCATCCCGGCGATCCTGCGGGAGACCGAGGATGAGTTCCTCCTCCGTGACGCTCTGCTGGAGAACCTCCACCGCTCGCAGCTCAACCCGCTCGAAGAGGCATCGGCCTACCAGCAGCTGCTCGAGGACTTCGGGATCACGCAGGAGGAGCTCGCCTCCCGCATCGGGCGGTCTCGCCCGCAGATCAGCAACACGATCCGGCTCCTGAAGCTGCCGGTGCCGGTGCAGCAGCGGGTGGCGGCCGGCGTGCTGAGCGCCGGTCACGCGCGCGCGATCCTGTCGCTCGACGATGTGGAGACCATGCAGCGTCTCGCGGACAAGATCGTGAACGAGGATCTGTCGGTGCGTGCGGCCGAGGCGGCCGCGAAGACCGTGGGGAACCGCGTCGTTGCCCCGCCGAAGGCCGGCGGCCGACGTGCGCACCTCGACGACGTCGCAGATCGGCTCGGCGACCGGCTGAATACGAAGGTCAAGATCAACCTAACGGCGAAGAAAGGCCAGATCATCGTCGATTTCGCGACGATCCAGGACCTCAACCGCATCCTCGGGGAACTGGGTGAGACGGAGTACGGCGCGCTCTGACGGACGGAGGTGCGGTCCCGACCGTCCGGTGGTTCTCAGACCCGCGTACCCTGGAAGGGTGACCAACGACCCCTCCCTGCCACGCCGCGCGAGCCTCGAGCTCCTGCGTGCGGAGGCCGCCGACGAACTGTCGGTGCTGGTCGAGGAGCGGTTGCGGGACGGCGAGGATCCGTGGGAGTTCATGGAGGATCTCCCCACGGTGGATGAGCTTGTCGTTCTGACGCTGCGCGCCGAGAACATCGCGGCCGATGGCGGGAATCGGCCCACCCACGCCCGCAACTACCGAGTGCTGAGGCAGATCGCGCTCGACTTCCCGCAGCTGAGCGCCGCGGTGTGGCGCCTGTTGGGCAGCGAGCCGCATCGGACGTGGGATCTGTCCGTCCGCGCATCCTGAGATCTCGGCGAGAGCGCGCACGACCGAGCACGCCCACTCGCGAGCGCGAACGTTCCACGTGAAACATCCGTGGAAACGACGAAGGACCCGCCGACAAGGTGTCGAGCGGGTCCTTCGAGGAGCGGGTCAGCCGATGTAGTCGGCGAGGTCCTGCTGGAGGGCGAACTTCGGCTTCGCGCCGATGATCGTCTTCTCGACCTCACCCTTGTTGAAGACCTTCATCGCGGGGATGGAGGTGATCTGGTACTCCATGGCGAGCTGCGGGTTCTCGTCGACGTTGAGCTTCAGAACCGTGATCTTCTCGGGGTTCTCGGCCTGGATCTCGTCGAGGATGGGGCCGACCATGCGACAGGGTCCGCACCAGGCTGCCCAGAAGTCCACCAGAACGGGGCCTTCGGCGTCGATGACGTCCTGCTGCCAGGTGCTTTCACTCGTGGCCTTGGCGGTCATATGTCTGTCTCCTTCGGAATCGACACGGTCGTGTCAGTGGGGAAAACGCGGGGGATACCGGAATTGTTCCGGGCTCAGGCGGGTGTGGGCAGGCCCTGGATTTCTGCGGCATCCTGTGCCGGGGCACCGGCGTCGCCGCGTGCAGCCAGGTAGTGCTCGAGATCGAGGGCGGCCACGGTGCCGCTGCCAGCCGCGGTCACCGCCTGCCGGTACGTGGGATCGATGACGTCACCGGCGGCGAAGATCCCGGGGACGGACGTCTTGGACGTGCGACCGTCGACCTGGATCGTGCCGTGCTCGGTGATGTCGAGGACACCGTGGACCAGGTGAGTGCGCGGGTCGTAGCCGATGGCCACGAAGACGCCCTCGAGAGCCAGATCGCTCTCGCTCCCGTCGACGGTGTTGCGCAACCGCACGCCGCTCACCGCGTCGTCGCCGAGGATGTCGACGACTTCGCTGTTCCAGACGAACTCGATCTTCTCGTTCGCCAGTGCGCGGTCCTGCATGATCTTCGATGCGCGAAGCTCGTCACGACGGTGGATGACGTAGACCTTGGAGGCGAACTTGGTGAGGAAGGTGGCCTCTTCCATGGCGGAGTCACCGCCGCCGACCACCGCGATCGCCTTTTCGCGGAAGAAGAATCCATCACAGGTCGCGCAGTACGACACGCCACGGCCCGAAAGGCGGGATTCGCCCTCGATGCCGATTTTGCGGGGCGCGGAACCGGTGGCGAAGACGACGGCCTCAGCCTCGTGCGTGACTCCGCTGCCGAGGGTGACCGACTTGATGTCGCCGGAGAAGTCGACCGCGGTGACGTCGTCGTAGACGACCTCGGTGCCGAACTTCTCGGCCTGCTCCTGCATCTTGGTCATCAGGTCGGGGCCCATGATGCCCTCGGGGAATCCGGGGAAGTTCTCGACCTCGGTCGTGTTCATCAGCTCACCGCCGGCCTCGACCGAGCTCGCGATGAGCAGGGGGGACAGGTTGGCGCGCGCCGCGTAGATCGCCGCGGTGTAACCCGCGGGGCCCGAGCCGATGATGATGACCTTGCGCACGATGAATCCCTTCTCAATCGGGGCGATATCCTCGCCCCGACACGTCCAACCAATGCTAGTCGTGTGGCATTCCACGACGCCTGGGCGTGCGGGGTGTCTCAGCGACCGGGAAGGAAACGGCGGAGGGCTCGGCCGGCGACGGCCAGTTCCGGAGTCCGGAACGCAGCGAGGATCGCGGCGTAGACGACGAGTGTCGTGCCACCGATCAGGGCAGCGCCGAGGATGCCGAGGAATCGGTCGGACGCGGACCAGCCCGACGTTCCCCCGAACAGGAGGAACATTCCCCAGCCCGCGGCCCCTGCCGGGATCGCCGCCAAGACGAACCTCGCGATGGCGGCGAACGCAGGTCCGAGGCCCAGCGCCCCGATCTTCCGACGGAGCAGAGTCAGGGCAAGGGCGAACTGAGCGAGGTTCGCGATCGACTGGCCGAACGCGATCGCGACGGCGAGCCAGGCGATGTCGAGTGCGCCACCTTTCACGAGTGCCGAAGCCGTGATCGCGGTGACGATCACGACGGCGGCCTGGACGGCGGTGTAGAAGAAGGGGGTACGGGTGTCCTTGAGCGCGTAGAACGTGCGCTGCACGCCGAACTGAAACGACAGAGGCAACAGCGCGACGAGGAACGCGGCGAGGACCCAGGAGAAGGCCACCGCATCGGCGGCATCCTTCGAGAAGATGCGTGACAGGGGCACGATGGCGGCGATCATCGCAGCGAGGACGCCGACCATGAAGATCCCGACGGTGCGGGTCAGGGAGCCGAGATCGGCGGTGACCGCTTCTGTCCGCCCTTCGGCGACGTGCTCGCTGAGCTTCGTGTAGTACGGGGTTCCCAGCGACAGGACGATCACAGAGAAGGGGAGCATGAACAACAGCCAGGCTTGTTGGAGGCTGGCATTCGCGGCGTCCTGGCCGGATGCCGCGCTTACGAGATAGGCCTGCACCGCGCCGGCGATCTGGCCCACGATCACCATCAGGAACGTCCACCCGGCAAGACGTCCGATGTGGCGCAGACCGATGCCGCGCCACCGGAAGTCGGGTCGGACATGCAGGCCTGCCCGCCGCCAGAACAGCAACAGGATGCCGGCCTGCACGACGACACCGAGGGTGGCTGTGCCTCCCATCAGGGCGATCATCGCGGGAGTCCAGCCCGTCGCGTCTTCGTAGAGGCCGTACAGCGCGATGAAGACACCGAAGCCGGCGATCGACACCACGTTGTTGACGATCGGCGACCACGCGTAGGGGCCGAAGATGCGACGGGCATTCAGCACCTCGCCGACGAGCGCGTAAAGCCCGTAGAAGAACAACTGAGGTAGGCACCAGTACGCGAGCGAGAGGGTGAGGGCCTGTGCCTCTTCGCTGAACTGCCCGGCGTAGATCTGCACGAGGACAGGGGCCGCCAGGAGTGCCAGGGCGGTCGCGATCGTGAGGACGACCACGCCGAGCGTGAGGAGCTTGGAGACGAACGCGCTGCCGCGATCATCGTGGGTCTTCACGGCCTTCACGATCTGCGGGACGATGACGCCAGCGAGCAGACCGGACGAGATCACGGTGAAGACCGTGTTCGGCATCTGGTTCGCCGCGCCGAACGCGTCAGCGGCGTGCGAGCCGATGAGGCCGACAGCGGCCGTCATGACGATGTTGCGGATCAGGCCCGTGACGCGCGACACCATCGTGCCCGCGGCGACGGTCGCGCTGGCCCTACCCAGCCCGGCCATCGGATCTCACCCCTCCCCGCCGACGGCGACGGACCGTGCGGACGATGCCCAGAACGACGAGGGCGGTCACCAGGACGCTCAGCCCGATCATCGCGGCGGACTCCCACTCGGCCTGGACCGAGACGCTGTACGTCTGCCGTTCGCCGAGGTCGACGCCTCCCGGGGTGCGCAGCTGCAGGTCGATCGAAGACCGTCCGCTGCCGACGAGTGCCTCCACCGGCACCTGGACGCGCGCCGTCTGCTCGGCGCCCACGACGACCGTCGTCTCGCCGGTGAGGACGAGTCGGGCGTCGTTGGGGGTGACGAAGAGGTCGACGGTGGCAGGCCAGGGGAGGTCGTTGCGCACCGTGAACGGCAGGACCGCGTTGGACCCCCAGAGGTCGATGTCCTGCCCCGGCACGAGAGCGACGCCGTCCGACCAGGCCGCGATCCGCGCCTGATGCGCGACGATCGCCTCCGCCCAGTCTTCCGGTGAGGTCGACCACGCGTTGCCCAGGAGCTGGAGCTCGGTCGCCCGCTCGTTCGCGCGCAGCAGGTCGGGGTCCTCGAGGACGGCGGCCACCCGGTTGAGGTCCGGGCCCGCATCGATGAAACCGGCGAGGGCGGCTGCGCGCGCGGCATCCGCGTCGACTGGATCGAGCGTGACCCGGACGGCATCTTCCGCGACGAGGGAGTCGAGTCCGGACGACACCCGGGCGGGGAGACCGGCGACCGCGAGGATCGTGTCGCGCAGCGCTGCGCTCGAGCGGCCGTCGGCACGATCGACGGTCACCAGCAGCGGGCCGGATGCCGCTGCGAGCGTCGTGCGAGCGGTCAGCGCCGAGAGCAGCGCGGCGCGCTCCGTCGGCGCGTCCGTCGTGGAGGCCTCGAGGAGATCGGCGGAGAGGTCGGAGTCGTAGACGAGCAGCTCGGCCTCGCCGGCGACGGCGCGGGTGGCCGAGCTCTCATTGACGACGGAGTCGGGAAGGACGATGAGGGGCGAGCCGGATGCCGCGGCGGAGGTGCCGAGCCCGCTCAGGGTTTCGGCGACCTCGGCGCCGGCTGTTCCCGTGGCCGGCCAGTACACGGCATCCCGCGTCGCGCCCACTTCGAGAAGCTGCTCGGGGGTGGGGAGGACGGGGGCGCCGGGCGTGGGGCTCGCCGCCGGGGTGTCACCGTCGTCGGTGCCGGCCGTGTCCGGAGGATCGAAGTTCGCAGGGTCGAGATACGGCGCGAACGACGTCATCTGGAGCGGAGCGTCGAGCCCCGCTCCGACCTGTGCGGCCAGATCGGCGTCGCCGTACTGCAGGGCGAAGCGCTCGTTGGGGAGCGCCATGAGTCGGTCGAGCCATTCCTCGGCGGTCGCAGGAGCCGAGGAGCCGAGGGCACGGATCGACGCGGCGATCGCGGGGTCGACGGCGAGGATGGCCGGGGTGGCGGTGACGGCGTCGAGCTGGGCCGTGAGGGAGCCGTCGGGCCCGGTCAGCTCGGTCAGCGCCTCGGCACCCAGCATGCCCGTCGAGATGGCGCCCGCGGTGATCGGGACGATCACGCCGACGCCGGCGGCGCCCGACGCGGATCGCGGCTTCACGATCACCGTCCGCGTGGACACGCTCTCGCCACCCGTGTCGTAGGTGGCGCGGATCGGATACACGCCGGCGGCCAGGTCATCGATCCCGGTGTCGTCGTCATCGAGCGCCAGGGTCGCGTTCGCCTCGCTCTGGGCGGCGACGGCGTCGACGTCGGTGGTCGAGATCTCCACGAACGACCCCGAGGCATCGCCGGCGGTGAGCCACGCGTCGAGCGCGCCCTCCGTGGTCAGACGGCGTGCACCGCGTTGGATGACCAGTTCGCCCTCGGCGAGGGCGTCGGCGCCGGGATTGACCGTCGTAACCGACAGGACGAGGGACTGGCCGCTCGCCACGACGCCCTGATTCGACGGTGCGACGGTGAATCCGACGGGCTCCTCGTCGGAAGTCGCCGCGGCCGCCGGGAGCGGCGCGAGCAGGCCGATCGCGACGGCGGCGGTCACCAGCGGGCGCGCCCAGCGGCGGCGGTTCGCGGCGCGGCGGTCCGCGACAGACGGGGAGAAGGTCATGGCGAGGTCGATTTCCTGTGCGATCCATGACCGCACCATCGGAGCGAGTCTACGGCGCGGTGGCTGCGAACCCGGGGATAGCCTGCGTGTGCCCCGCTCGTTGCGAGGGCGGTGGCACGGTTGAATGGGACGGTGAGTGACACCGATCTGCCGGATGCCGCGCTCGTCGCCGCGCTGCGTGACGATCTGACCGCGGCGGGATACACGGCCGACGCCGTCCGAGCGGCGTGGGGGCCGCTTGCCGACGCGGCGACCGGGCGCGGACTGCTCGGGCCAGCACTGCGGGCGCTCGATGCCCGTGACGATGCGCTCGCGACGCTGTCACGGCTGCTGTTCCTGGGGTCGGCGGCGTCCGTCACGGCTGTCGACCGCGCGCTGCCGACGCTGGGCGTCGCCGGGGCCGAAGCCCTCGGGCTCGTGCGGGTCGACGGCGATGCGGTGTCGCCGCTCGTGCTGCTGCGCCCGCAAGACGTCGAGGATGCCGCGGGCGCGGAGCACTGGTGGATCGTGAGCGACCTCGACGAGGCGGCGCTGGGCGGTGCCCTGCCGACGGGGCACGTGCTCGGGGTGGGTGGAGCGTCACTCACCCTCGCCGGGCTGCAGCTGACGACGCCGGCCGAACGCGTGCTGGACGTCGGCACCGGTTGCGGGATCCAGGCCCTTCGGGCGCGCCGTGCCGCGCCGCATGTCGTGGCGACGGATGTCTCGGAGCGGGCGCTCCGTTTCACGGCTCTCAACGCCGCCCTGAACGGACTCGACGGCATCGAGACGCGGCATGGGAGCCTGTTCGCGCCCGTGGCGGGCGAGACGTTCGACCGTGTCGTGTCGAATCCGCCGTTCGTCATCACGCCGCGCGTCGCGGGGGTTCCCGAGTACGAGTACCGCGACGCGGGGTTCGCGGGCGACGAGCTCGTGGCGGCCTTCGTGTCGGGCGTGGGAGACGTCCTGCGCCCGGCGGGCACCGCGCAGCTGCTCGGCAACTGGGAGTACCGCGACGGCGAGGACGGTCTTGATCGGGTGCGCGGCTGGGTCGCGGCATCCGGTGTGCCGCTCGACGCCTGGATCGTCGAGCGCGAGCAGCTCGACCCGCTCGCGTACGCCGAACTCTGGGTGCGCGACGGCGGGACCACACCGGGGAGCCCCGAATACGCAGGGCTCATCGACGCCTGGCTGCAGGACTTCGCGCAGCGACGCGTCACGGCGATCGGGTTCGGGTACCTGCTGCTGCGTCGGACGCCGATCGGGATGCCGCCGCTCGCGCGCTACGAGAGAGTCGGACAGCCGGTCGCGGGCGCTCTCGGCCCGCACCTCGGCGAGGCGCTGTCGGCGTGGGATCGGCTGGGCATCCTCGACGACGACGCGCTCGCGGAGTCGACGGCGATCGTCGCGACCGATGTGACCGAGGCGCGTCATCATCGGCCCGGCGAGGAAGATCCCACCGTGATCGAGCTGCGGCAGGGCGGTGGCTTCGGCCGGGTGCTCGACGTGGATCCGGCGCTGGCGGCGCTCGTGGGGGCGTGCGACGGCGACCTCGCGGTGGGGGTGCTCATCGACGCGATCGCCGATCTGCTCGAGGTGGATGCCGCGGCGCTGCGCGCGGATCTCCTCCCACGGGTGCGCGAGCTGGTCTTCACCGGCTTCCTCCGCCTGGCCTGATCCCGATGCCGCCGGGGCGGATTGCACGCCGCAGATAGGCTCGTAGGCATGCTGAACATGGTCGACGGTCTCGCGCGCCTGGGGGCGCTCGCCGAGGCTCCCGTGACCGCGCTCCTGGCTCGTGCCTTCGCCGACGCGGGGTACGAACTGGCCATCGTCGGCGGTCCGGTGCGCGACGCACTGCTCGGTCGGCGCACGAACGACCTCGACTACACGACCAACGCCCGCCCCGACGACATCCTCCGCATCGTCAAGCCGCTCGCGACGGCGACGTGGGACATCGGACGCGCGTTCGGGACCATCGGGGCGAAGGTCCGTGGCGAGCAGGTGGAGATCACCACATACCGGGCAGACAGCTACGACGGCGTCACCCGCAAGCCCACCGTCGCGTTCGGCGACACGCTCGAGGAGGACCTCTCCCGCCGCGACTTCACCGTCAACGCGATGGCGCTCCGGGTGCCGGGCCCCTCTCTCGTCGATCCGACCGGGGGTGTGGAGGACCTCGTCGCGGGGCGGCTGCGGACACCAGCCGATCCCGACGTCAGCTTCGGCGACGATCCGCTGCGCATGCTGCGCGCGGCCCGGTTCGCCAGCCAGCTCGGCATGGTCGTCGCCGACGACACGACCGAGGCCATGACGCGCCTGGCCGCGACGCTGTCGATCGTCAGCCCCGAGCGGGTGCAGGGCGAGCTCGTGAAGCTGCTGTCCACGGACGCGCCGGACCGCGGCATCCGTCTTCTGGTGGACACCGGCCTGATGGAGCTGTTCCTCCCCGAGGTGCCCGCGTTGCGCCTCGAGGTCGACGAGCACCATCACCACAAGGACGTGTACGAGCACTCGCTGACCGTGCTGTCGCAGGCGATCGGTCTCGAGCGCGAACGGCACGGCGACGCGGCTCCCGACGTGACGCTCCGTCTCGCGGCGCTCCTGCATGACATCGGCAAGCCGGCGACGCGCAAGCTCGAGAAGGGCGGCGCGGTCAGCTTTCACCACCACGACGTCAAGGGCGCGCGTATGGCGCGCAAGCGGTTGCAGGCGCTGCGGTTCGACAGCGCGACGATCGACGCTGTGGCGCAGCTGATCGAGCAGCACCTGCGATTCTTCGGGTACGCGGAGGGCGCGTGGACCGATTCGGCCGTGCGCCGATACGTGCGCGACGCCGGCGATCAGCTCGAGCGGCTCCACATCCTGACCCGCGCCGATGTGACCACGCGCAACAAGCGCAAGGCGAACCGGCTGCGGACGGCGTACGACGACATCGAGTCGCGCATCGCCCTGCTCGCCGAGCAGGAGGAGCTCGACGCCATGCGTCCCGAGCTCGACGGCAACCGCATCCAGGAGCTGCTGGGCATCCCGCCTGGGCGCGAGGTCGGCGAGGCGTACCGCTACCTGCTGGACATCCGGCTCGACGAGGGCCTCATCGGCCCGGATGCCGCGGAGCAGCGCCTGCGCGAATGGTGGTCTGCCCGGGGCTGATCCCCGAGTGGGGAGCACTCCCCATGGGCCGTCGCGCCCGCGCTGGTTAGGGTGGACGGACCGACCGCACCCTGTTCGGAGGCCCTGATGGACGTCCTGCTCGACCGAGACCGACTGCGCGACGCACGCGACACGCTTCGCAGTGCCGAGACCGCGTTCAAGAACGCCTCATCGATCAACGACTCGCTCGAGTCGGCGATCGACAACCCGCACGGGAAGGATTCCCTGCGCGACCGGGTGGGGTGGTTCGAGGCGAACTGGTCGGGAAACCGCGAGGATCTGACCGAGATGATCGAGAATGTCCGCAAGGGGCTCTCGTCGATCATCCAGGGCTGGGACGAGTGGGAAGCCGAAGCCAGCGCCCAGCTCGAGCAGATGGGCACGGAGGACGGATCCTGATGTCGCTCCTGCACCGCTCGCCCGACGGCAACGAACTGCGTCAGTTCGCCGGGAATCCCGAGATCATCGAGAAGACCGCGGGTGACTACAAGACGCTCGGTGAGGCGATGGCCACGACCGCCGACACCCTCCGCGACATCGCGGACTCGCAGATCAGCATGGGCACGAACCGGCTGAAAGAGGATGCCGACAAGCTCGAAGGCGACCTGCGCAAAGCCGCCGTCCGCTACGAGGAGACCGGCATCGCTTTGGAGCCGTACGGTCCCGCGCTGGCGGACGCGCGCCACGCGTACACGACCCATCGCAGCGCGATCACCGTGGCGATGGAGGCATACCGCACGGCGCTGAATGCGTCCTTCGCCCCTGTCACGCCGACCCCTGATGCGCCCGCCGACGACGGTCCGACCCCGGCCGAGACCCTCGAGGCCGCCGAGCAGGATCTGCGCGACGCGTGGAAGCCCTTCGACACCGCCTTTTCGACGTGGGAGTCCGCCTATGAGAAGGCCGCCGACGGGGTGGCGGAGGCGATGGATGCCGCCGACAACGACGACGGCAAATGGGACTGGATAGCCGATGCGCTGAAGATCATCGGCTACGCGATCATCGTGCTCGCCGTCGCGGCCCTGTTCGTGGTGTCGAGCCCGTGGTCGTCGATCATCCTCGCGGCCACGATCACCCTCTCCGCGGTGCACCTGGCCGGCACCGCCTATCTCTACGCGAACGGCAAAGCGTCGCTCTCCGATGTGTTGTGGAGCGCGTTCGGTCTGGTCACCGCCGGCGCCGGCGGTCTCCTCGCCCGCGGCGTGAACGCGGCCGCGCGCCCCGGCAGCAGCATCCTCAACGCCTCCAACCTCGCGCAGGACCTTCCCGTCTTCACTCGAGGAGCCCGAGGCTTCTCGATGCCGAGGATTCCCTCCGGGCTGAGCGTGAACCCGTTCTCCACCCTCATGCGCGGGCAGAGCTGGGCGGTCCTCAACAAGTGGGGTGGAAACCTCACCCAGTGGGCGTCGACCCCGGCGCGCAGCGGCACGATCGCCGCAGCGTGGGGTGACATGGTGGTCGAGGCTGTGCCGAAGATCGGTGCGCGCGGGTGGGCGAGCCTCGGCAACTGGATCGCCGGGACCGGCGGCGGCGTGTTCACGAGCACGCCGTTCTACACGCCGGTGGGACGCCCGTGAGCGACGGGCGGGTGCACGCGGGTTTCACCGATCTCTCACCGGTCACCCGGAACCGGGCGAGGCTGCCCGGCGGGCTCGGACGGATCCGGTTGATCTTCACGGTGTGCGCGATGTTCGCGGCGGCACAGTTCATCGTTCCCCTCGTGGCACGGCTCGCGCTCAACGGCGGGCGCGTCTGGCCGACCGACGACGAGCATTCGCTCTGGGGGTCGGCGATCGACGACCGCGTCCTGAGCGTGCCGGCGTGGCTCACCGTCGCCACGGGAGCGGTGGGGATGGCGGCGGCGCTCGTCTACCTTCTGCGCGGCAGGAGCGCCGTGGGCGCCGATGCGCCGTACGTCAGTCTCGTGTCTCTGTTGCTCTTCGGAGGTTTCCCGTGGGCCATCGCCGCTCTTGACGCCGACCCGACGGGGATCATCCGCACCCCCGGTCCCGAGGGCTACCCCATCGGATGGCACTGGGTGCTGACCCCGCTGGCGGCGGTCGTCCTGATCGTCGGCATCGTCGCGTCCGTGCGCTCCGGCGCCGCGGCGCGGAGGCGCCGGGAGGCCGGTCGCGCGCTGCGCGCCTCAGCCCGTGACCGTCGGCAGGATGGCGCATGAGCCTGCGAGCCGAGCTGGGGGCGGAGCGACCGCCCGCGGGTTACACACTGCTGACACCGCCGGACTGGGGGCGTTTCCCCGCCACGACGGAGGGGCGCGACGAGCTGATCCGACTGATGTCGAGCCGGTTCAAGGCCGTCGGTCGCCCCGATCTCGATGCGGAGACACGCTCGATGGTGCACCGGCAGTGGCAGCGGATGCAGTCCGCGAACGTGATGGAGATCTTCCTGCCGGTCGAGCCCGCGCGCGAGGGCGCGACGCCGATGAGTGTCGCGGCGTCCCCGTGGGTCGCAGCGGGTGACTTCGAGTCCGACCTGAGGGGCCGAGCCGGTGCGGAGCGCCCAGTCGAGCGCGTCGAGCTCCCCGAACCGGGAACGGTGTTCCGCTGGGTCGCGGAGCGGCCCGGACCCGAAGGGATGGCGGAGCTGTTCGCGCGGGAGATCTCCTACGTCGTCCCGTTCCCCGGTCGCGCGCCCCGACGCGGCGTTCTGCTGATGGCCTCGATCGTGCACCTGGGGGTCGAGGAGTCGGGGCAGGCACTCGAGGCATTCACGACTCTGGCGGACGCCATGGTCTCGACGTTCCGTTGGCGGTTCGCATGAGCATTCCCGACGGGTGGCTCCCGATCCCCTTCGCCCTGACGGCCGACGCCGCCGAAGCGGTGGCGCCCGAACTGCTCGCCGCGAGCGGGGCGGTACCCGGTGAGGGTGCGGACGTCGACGAGGCGACCCACTTCCTCGCCGCAGCGATGGCTCGGCTGCCCGTGACCACTCGTGTCGCGGCGCGGATGTGGCACGGGTTCGGCGAGGTGGCGACCGGTGTCGTCGCCGACCTCTCCGTCGAAGAGCGAGCGGCCGACACGCTCGACGCGGCGGCACCGGCGGACTTCCCCCATGCCGACCTGCAGCGCCGGGAGGCCCACGACGACGGCGCCCTCGTCACCCTGTCGGTCGTAACGCCGGCCGGGGCGCCCGAGGTGGCCTTCCTGCTGCGGGTGCAGGTGCCGACCTCGGACGGCCTCGTGCGGATCGTCGACGTGCTCGATCGCGACACGCGTGCCCTGGGCGCCGTGTGGGACGACGCGCTCCAGCTCGCGCGGGGCTGATCGCCCGATCCTGCTCTCAGGCGGCGCGGGATGCCGCGAGCGTGCGCCCCGCGGTCACGGCGGCCTGCTCGGCATCCGTCTTCAAGGCAGCGGCGGCATCGGCGAACGCGTCGAGTGCCGGATTCACGCCCACGAGTGTGAACGGGCGGTGCACGACAGTCAGGTCGAGGCCCCAGACGTCCTCGAAGACGCGTCGCAGCCAGCCGGTCGAGTGGTCCCAGCCCTCCTTGGGGCTGCCCGGCTCGTAGTTGCCGCCGAGCACGGTCACCAAGGTGGCGGGCTTTCCGCGGAGGGCGGTGCCCTGTGGGTCGATGCGCGGGTCGGTGTAGGCCAGGTCGAACCAGGCCTTCACGTGCTGCGAGACCCCGTAGTTGTAGAGCGGGACGGTGAACAGCAGGGCGTCGGCGCCGATCAGCTCGTCAGCCAGCAGGGTGCGCAGCGCGATCGCCTCGCGCTGCCCGTCGGTGTGCTGGTCGGCCGGGGTGAACCCGGAGGTCACCGAGTCGCGCCACGCCGTCGCGGGGATCGGATCGGCGGCGACGTCGCGTCGCACGACGGAGCTGTCGGGGTGCGCGGCGAGCCATTCGGCCTCGACGAGGTCGCCGAGGGCGCGGCTGGCAGACGTGGCGGGCAGGATGCTGGCATCGAGGCGGAAGAGAGTCATGTGCTTCTCCGATCAAAGTGACTATGAAAAACAAAGCGGCTTCGGGAACGCTAGCACGGATACGATGGAGGCATGACCGAAGAGCACCACGCACGGCAGTGCGACGCCGCGGTCTCCCACGCCTTCTCGGTGCTCGGGAAGAGATGGAACGGCATGATCCTCGACGTCCTCGGCGAGGGCGCCCTCTCGTTCGTCGGGCTGCGGCGCGCCGTCTCCGGCATCAGCGACGCCGTCCTGTCCGATCGACTCACCGAGCTGAGCGACGCCGGGCTCCTGGACAGGCGCGTCGACCCAGGCCCCCCGGTCGCGGTCGCCTACGTCCTCACCGACGCGGGAACACGACTCATCCCCATCCTCAGCCAGCTGGGTGAGTGGGCCGACGGAAACCTGACGAGGCGCTGACGCGCTCGGCGACCCACGGAGCCATGACCAGGACCCGCACCGCGAGCGCCGCTCTGCTCCTCCTCGCGCTCACCGCAGCGCTCACCGCAGCGCTCGCCGGCTGCGCCGGCGGCCCCGACGCGCCCCCCTCGGGAGACTCTGCCGGCGCGTGCGCCGCCCCCATCGTGACGGTCACGCCTGCCCGGGCCGCCCCGGGTGAGGAGATCACCGTGTCGGGATCGAACTGGGGACCGTGCAACGACACATCGAAGGCATCCGACCCGGCATGGCCGGAAGCGGCGATCACGTGGCAGCAGGACCTCAGCGAGCAGGAGCTCGGCACGGCGGC
Organism: Microbacterium marinum; assembly: GCF_014204835.1. Classification (NCBI taxonomy): domain Bacteria; kingdom Bacillati; phylum Actinomycetota; class Actinomycetes; order Micrococcales; family Microbacteriaceae; genus Microbacterium; species Microbacterium marinum. The sequence goes on from NZ_JACHMD010000001.1 coordinate 280,860, forward strand.
GATCACCGACGGTGCCTTCACGACCGCCGTCACGGTTCCCGGGGACGCGGTCGGAGGCCTCGCCACCCTCCACGTCCGTGCCGGTGAGTTCACCCTCGACGCGGGCGTCGACATCACCGACTGACCCACCCTCGCGGGCGGGCGGGTCGACGCCTACACTGGCGGCATCCGCTCCTTCGACGATGATCGGAGCCGCCGTGCCGTCGCCGTGGTCCACCTACACCGAGGTCGCTCCCGACACCTCGCGTCTGCTCGTCGAGCGCGCCCACGACGAGCTCCTCGCCGGGAACCTCGGCGATCGCCGGCTGGGCGACGTCCGTGCGCTCGTGCGCGACTCATGGCGGAGGTCGCTGGCGTCGTCGGTCGGAGCGGAGAGCCTGCCCCGCCTGGATCTCACCGCCGACGAACTCGAGGACTACCGCCGGGCGCACCCCCTCGCAGGCGTCATGCAGATGGTGCGGTCGCTGCTCCTCCCGGGGTCCGCGGAAGACTCCGGGGTGGTCGTCGCCGTCGGCGACGCCTCGGGACGACTGCTCTGGGTCGAAGGAGACCGCGGCGTCCGCAGCCTCACCGGGGACATGGGATTCGTCGCGGGGTCGAACTGGTCCGAAGCCGAGGTCGGCACCTCCGCCCCCGGAACCGCCCTCGCCCTCGACCGCGCCGTGCAGATCCGACAGGCTGAGCACTTCAACCGCTACGTCCAGCCGTGGTCGTGCACCGCCGCCCCCGTCCATGACCCCGAGACCCGGCGGCTGCTCGGGGTCATCGACGTCACCGGAGGACCCGAAGCGGTGACGCCGCAGGCGCAGCTGCTCGTCGACGCGACGGCGCGCGCCATCGAGAGCGAGCTGCTCGTCGGACGGCTGCGCTCCCGCGCCGAGGCGCCCCGGCGCCGAGCCCCCCGCGCCGCGACCGTCCGGCACGCGACCCTGCGGGTTCTGGGGCGCGACCGGGCGCTGCTCGAGACGGAGGGGGATGCCGCGGCATCCGTCCTCGAGCTCAGTGCACGACACGCGGAGATCCTGCTCATGCTCGCCAGCCACCGGGAAGGCCTGTCGGCCGAGGCGCTCGCCGACCTCGTCTACGGCGAGCCCGCGGTCGAGACCCTGCGTCCCGAGATGGTGCGGCTGCGCAGGGTGCTCGAGAAGCAGGCGCCTCAGCTCGTGCCGCTGTCGCGTCCGTACCGGCTGCCGGCGGAGCTCGAGACCGACGTGCAGCACGTCGTGTCGCTGCTCGACCGCGGGGCGCACCGCGTCGCGCTCGCCGCGTACACCGGGCCGGTGCTGCCGGACTCGGTCGCCCCGGGCGTGGAGGAGCTGCGCGCCTCGGTGCGGGCCACCCTCCGCGAGTCGATGATCGGCGAGGCCGGCGTCGAGGCGCTGCTCGCCTACGCCGACAGCGCCGACGGCCGAGAGGACGCCGAGGTGCTCGGCCTGTGCCTGCGGATGCTGCCGCCGCGCTCCCCGCGTCGCCCTGGGCTGGTCGCTCGGCTCGAGGCGCTCGGCGCCGAGACGACGACCTGATCAGGGAGCCCTCAGTGCCGGCGCAACCGGATGCAACGTTGCGCGGCGTAGCGTGCGCGGCATCCGAGTTCGCGGCGGAGCCGCCGCGACCATGACGTCGAAGGAGACAGCATGACCATCGTCGAAGAGGGCGTCTCGAGCGTCTACGCCGCACCGGGCCAGCGGGGAGCGGTCGCCGACTACCGGCCGAGGTACGGCCACTACATCGGCGGCGAGTTCGTCGAACCGATCAAGGGCGAGTACTTCGAGAACATCACCCCCGTCACCGGAAAGCCGTTCACCGAAGTCGCGCGAGGCACCGTCGAAGACATCGACCGGGCCGTCGACGTGGCGTGGAAGGCATTCGAGTCGTGGAAGCGCACCACTCCCGCCGAACGCTCCGTCATCCTCAACAAGATCGCCGACAGGATCGAGGAGAACCTCGAGAAGATCGCCGTCGCGGAGACCTGGGAGAACGGCAAGCCCGTCCGCGAAACCCTCGCCGCCGACATCCCGCTCGCCGTCGACCACTTCCGCTACTTCGCCGGTGTGCTGCGCGCGCAGGAGGGCTCGCTCAGCCAGATCGACGAGGACACCGTCGCCTACCACTTCCACGAGCCCTTGGGAGTGGTCGGTCAGATCATCCCCTGGAACTTCCCGATCCTGATGGCCACGTGGAAGCTCGCACCCGCCCTCGCCGCGGGCAACTGCGTCGTCATCAAGCCGGCCGAGCAGACTCCCGCATCACTGCTGTTCCTCTTCGAGATCATCGGCGACCTGCTTCCGGCGGGCGTCGTCAACATCGTGAACGGCTTCGGGATCGAGGCGGGCGCGCCGCTCGCGCAGCACAAGCGCATCCGCAAGGTCGCCTTCACCGGTGAGACCACGACCGGCCGGCTCATCATGCAGTACGCATCGCAGAACCTCATCCCCGTCACGCTCGAGCTCGGCGGCAAGAGCGCGAACGTCTTCTTCGACGACGTGGCGCGCGACCGCGACGCCTATTACGACAAGGCGCTCGAGGGCTTCACGTTCTTCGCGCTGAACCAGGGCGAGGTGTGCACGTGCCCGTCACGCGCTCTCATCCAGCGGTCGATCTACGACCAGTTCCTGGGCGACGGCCTCGACCGGGTCTCGAAGATCGTGCAGGGCAACCCGCTCGACCCGGCGACCATGATCGGTGCGCAGGCCTCCAACGACCAGCTGGAGAAGATCCTCAGCTACATCGACATCGGGAAGCAGGGCGGCGCCAAGCTGCTCGCCGGCGGTGAGCGGGTCGACCTCGGCGGCGACCTGAGCGGCGGATACTACGTCGCGCCGACGGTGTTCGAGGGCACGAACGACATGCGGATCTTCCAGGAGGAGATCTTCGGCCCCGTGGTGTCGGTGACGAGCTTCGACGACTTCGGCGACGCGATCGACATCGCCAACGACACCCTCTACGGGCTGGGTGCGGGCGTCTGGAGCCGTTCGGCCGACACCATGTACCGGGCGGGCCGTGCGATCGAGGCCGGTCGGGTGTGGACGAACACGTACCACCAGTACCCCGCCCACGCGGCCTTCGGCGGGTACAAGCAGTCGGGAATCGGACGCGAGAACCACCTGAAGATGCTCGATCACTACCAGCAGACGAAGAACCTCCTCGTGTCGTACGCCGAGAGCGCGATGGGCTTCTTCTGAATCGGCATCCCATGGTCGACACCGCTTCAGGCAGGGTCGCCGTCTCCCCGGAGGCGGCGGCTCTGCTGCGCACCCTCACCGCGCAGCACGGCCCGCTGATGTTCCATCAGTCGGGAGGATGCTGCGACGGCAGCGCGCCGATGTGCTACCCCGTCGGCATGTTCCTGACCGGCCCCGGCGACGTGCTGCTGGGCACGGTCGAGGTGGGGCTGGACGACGGGATCGAGGTGTACATGTCGGCATCCCAGTTCGAGTACTGGAAGTACACGCACCTCACCATCGACGTCGTCCCGGGCCGCGGCGCGGGCTTCTCCGTCGAAGGGCCGACCGGGATGCGCTTCCTCACCCGGTCGCGGATGCTCACCGCGGAAGAACTCGAAGCCGTCGGGCTCGCCTGATCCGTCGGCTTGCCTGACCCACGAAACGCGCCCCTCCCGGCGGACCGAAGGGGGCGCGTTTCGTGGGCGTGTGTGTCAGCCGGTGCAGACGTCGCTCAGGCCCTGGGTCGAGTCGACCAGGGCGCTCGAGGTGTCGGTCAGGCCGCTCGCGGCCTCCTGGATCGCCTCCTGGTCCTGTGCGTCCACCGCGTCGCTCACCTGGCCGAAGAGGGTCTCGAAGTCGCTCCACGCGGTCGAGTAGGCACCGAACGCCTCGGCGACCTCGGGGTTGGTGACCTGCGTCGAGATCTCATCGATCCGCGTGCCCACCTGACCGAACAGTTCGCGCGCGCCGCTGGTGTCGCCCGACTGGACGGCCTCGGTCAATTCGGTGCTGGCGTCGTTGATCTGCGTCGAGACCTCGGTGAGCTCCGACTGGACCAGGGCGCACGCGTCGGCAACGCTCTGGTCGCCGGCGGGAGCCTCCGACTCGGTCTCCGTCGATTCGGGCGCCTCGGCCTCGGCGGAGCTGGAGGTGTCCTCGGTGTTCGAGGGAGCCGACGGCGATGCGCACCCCGACAGGGCGAGAAGAGCGATGGCGGCGGCGGCGAGGCCGCTCGAAACGGTCAGCGAACGGGGCATGTGATTGTCTCCTTGGTCTCGGCGGGGTGCACACCAAGATCTCAAGGCCCCCCGACTCGCATCGACGCTACCCGCCACCTCGAACGATGCCCACCCGGTGCGCGCCGCGCGTGCCGTGGTTATACTCCGGGCGGTTCGGCGATGCTCGGCACCGTAAGCCATCGTTCACCCGCTCGCCACCCCGGCGTCACGATCGCTTGTGAGGATCGCGGAGTGCCGAAGCCGATCGTGACCGTCATCCTCCCCGCGAAGGATGCCGGCGCCTTCATCGGTACCACCCTCACGACGCTCGCGCGGCAGTTCGACGATCCCTCACGGCTGCGGCTGGTGGCGATCGACGACGGATCTCGCGACGACACCGGCGCGCAGATGCTCCACTACGGGGAGCGCTTCGACCACGTCCAGGTGATCGCGAACACCGACCCGGTCGGATTGGCGGCGGCGCGGAACCAAGGGATCGCGCGGGTCGACACCGAGTACTTCTGCTTCGTGGACGGCGACGACTGGATGCAGCCCGGCCGTCTCGAGGCGCTTATCGATACGATGCGCGATCTGGAATGCGATTTCGTGCGTACCGACCACCTCGCCGTCACCGACGCGCAGCGCCGCCACGTGCGCGCGCCGTATCCGTGGCGCGGCATCGTGTCGCCGGCGCGGAACGCCATCCTCCCTGCGGAGGAGAACTCGATGGTCGACTACCCCTATGCCTGGGCGGGAATGTTCCACCGCCGTGTGATCGACGAGGGGCTCGCAGAGTTCCCCGCCGGCTTGCACACGGCGGAGGACCGACCCTGGATCTGGCGCCTCCACCTCTCCGACGCCACGTTCGCCGTCGTGGATGCGCCTGCGATCCTCTATCGCCGTGGGGTCAGCACCTCCCTCACCCAGGTCTTCGACCGGCGCCAGCTCGATTTCGTCCCGGCGCTGGCTCAGGCCTATGAACTCGTCGATGCGGATCGGGATGCCGACCTGTATCGCCCCAAGATCGTCGCGACGATCCTGGCGATCTGCTCGCACCACCTCTTCCGTGCGCGCGCAATGAGTGCCCCCCACCGCGCGGAACTGCGCACGGGTCTTCGCGAGCTCCTTCGGCCCATCCCCGCATCCGAGCTCGACGCAGCGCTCGCCCGGCTCTCCGATCGCCGGCGGCGCCTGCTCGCGCGAACGGTGCGGGAGGTGCGCCGCGCATGACCCAGATCTTCGTCCTCAACTCGACGTTCGGTCTGATGACGGCGGTCGCGGCGATCGACTCGGGTGCGATCGCACCGACCGGCGGGCCGCGCATCCTGCTGACGGTCAATGCCGCGATGGTTCCGGAGGCGACCCCGAGTCTCGAGGACATCCCGCACCTCGCCGCCCTCCTCCGGCGATTCGACCGCGTCGAGTCGCTGGGTGCCCTCGTCGCCCCCGTCCTGCCGACCCAGTGGGAGCCCGGTCCGGAGGACCTCGCCGTGCTCGAGAGGCTGCTCCGCCGGGTGTGGGGGATCGGATCGGCACGTGTGCAGCTCTTCCTGCAGAGCCCGCAGGTGCCGCCGTCGCGGACGATGGCAGCGCTGTTCGCGGGCGCGGAGCTCACCGTCGTCGGCGACGGTCTCATGACCTACGCGCCCCTGCGCGTCACCCTTCCGAACGCGACGCTCTCGCGCATGACCGGCGTCGTCTACGCCGACATCGTCCCGGGAGTCGAGCCCTTCGTGCTCGCGGAGCGCGGCATCGCCCGCCACCCCGTGCCGATGGACCGCCTGCAGGTCGTCGTCGACGAGGTCGCGGCTGACGTCGTCGACCCCGAGCTCGCGCGCCTGGCCCAGGACCCGGCACCGACGGTGCTCGTCCTCGGGCAGTACCTGGCCTCGCTCGGGCTCGTCAGCGCGAGCGAAGAGCATGCGATGCAGGCCGAGATGGTCGAGCGCGCCCGTGCGTGGCATCCCGCTCGCATCGTCTTCAAACCGCACCCGTCCGCTCCGCCGACACTGTCCGACGCGGTCGTGGTGCGTGCACGCGAGCATGATCTCGACGTCGTCGTGTACGAGGGCGATGTGCCCGCCGAGATTGTCGCCCAGCGCCTCGGCGTCACGGCGGTCGTCGCGGGGTTCTCGACCGCTCTTCCCACCCTGCGCGCGCTCGCCGGCACGCCGATTGCGTCGGTCGGGAATGCCGAGTTGCTCGCTCGCTTCGACCCGTATGAGAACAGCAATCGGATGCCGGTGACGATCGTCGACGCGCTGACGCGCGACGACTCGCCGGCGACATCCCTCGCGGACCTCGTCGCGATGACCGCGTACACGATGCAGCCGCGGCTGATGCGTCACCTGCGTCCTCTCGCGGTGAAGACGATCGCCTCGATGAGCGCCGCCGAGCGCGCCCGCTACATCGGGGAGCGGCGGCTGACCGAACTCCGGCTTCCCGGCGCGTCGGATCGGCTGGCGACGCGCGTGCGATTTGCGCCGGACGCCGTCAGCAAGATCGAACAGGCGCGCCTCGTGGCGCGTGGCGCACGGCGCCGCGCCGCGCGGGCGTGGAAGGAGCTGAAGGGCCGATGACAGAGATCTCCGTCGTCGCCGTGATCCCCGCGCGCGGCGGGTCGAAGGGCGTTCTCCGCAAGAACCTCCGCAGGATCGGCGGCGTCCCCCTGGTCGTGCGCGCGGTGCAGGCGGCGGTGGCCGCGGCATCCGTTGATCTGGTCGTGGTGTCGACCGACGACGATGAGATCGCCGCCGCGGCCCGCGCCGCCGGGGCCCGCATCGTCGAGCGGCCCGCAGAACTCGCGGGCGACACCGCCTCGTCGGAGTCGGCGCTGCTGCACGCGCTCGATGTGCTCGCCGGCGAGGGCGTCGAGCCCGACGTCGTCGTCTTCCTGCAGGCGACGTCGCCCTTCATTCCCGTCGATGGCATCGACCGCGCGGTCGAGGCGGTGCGCGGCGACTACGACACCGCATTCGCCGCCCATGAGACGTACGGGTTCCTGTGGCGCCGCGACGAGACCTGTGCGGCGGCGGCGATCAACCACGATGCCGCCCACCGCCCCCGGCGTCAGGACCGGGAACCGCACTACCTCGAGACCGGGGCGTTCTACGCGATGGATGCCGCTGGCTTCCGCCTCGCGCTGCACCGCTTCTTCGGTCGGACCGCCGTCATCGAGGTGCCCGAGCGCAGTGCGATCGAGATCGACGACGAGCACCAGCTCGCCGTCGCGGGAGCGCTGGCACCCCTGGTCGACGCGCCGGAGCGACTCGACGTCGACGCCGTGGTCACCGACTTCGACGGCGTGCACACCGATGACAGCGCCCTCGTCGACAGCGAGGGCCGCGAGCTGGTGCGCGTGAGCCGGTCGGACGGCATGGGTGTCGCGTTGCTGCGCCGTGCAGGGGTGCTGCTGCTCATCCTCTCGACCGAGACCAACCCGGTCGTCCGGGCGCGCGCCGAGAAGCTGCGGGTCCCCGTCCGCCACGGCGTCGAGGACAAGGCGTCCGCGCTCACCGCCTGGGCTGCCGATGCCGGTCTCCGGCTCGATCGGGTCGCCTACCTCGGCAACGACGTCAACGACCTGCCCGCCATGTCGCTCGTCGGGTGGCCCGTGGCGACCGCCGACGCGCACCCTGCCGTCCGGGCGGCCGCACGCGTCGTCCTGCAGCGGCGAGGCGGCCACGGAGCGGTGCGGGAGCTGGCCGACCGCGTGTTGCGCGACTGACAGCAGTCGGTGAGACCACGGCCACCCGTGGTTCAGTGCGCGTTCACCGCCCGCGCGGACCCTGAAGAGGTGCGCGCATCGGCGTGTGCGGAAGGGAACACCATGACCGTCACCATCGGATCCCACGTCATCGGCGGAGGGCGCCCCGTCTACGTGATCGGCGAGATCGGCCTCAACCACAACGGTGACGTCGACATCGCCAAGCGGCTCATCGACGTCGCCGCGAAGGCCGGCGCGAACGCCGTCAAGTTCCAGAAGCGCACCCCCGAGATCGCCACGCCGCCGCACATGCGCGCCACCCCGCGCGAGACGCCGTGGGGCACGATGACCTACCTCGAGTACCGCCACCGCGTCGAGTTCGACCGCGACCAGTACATCGAGATCGGCGATCACGCGACGATGCTCGGGCTCGACTGGTTCGCCTCGCCGTGGGACGTGCCGAGCGTGGACTTCCTCGAAGACCTGAACGTGGTCGCCCACAAGGTGGCATCCGCCAGCCTCACCGACATAGAGCTGCTCGAGGCGCTGCGCGCGACAGGCAAGCCCGTCATCCTCTCGACGGGCATGTCGACCATCGCCCAGATCGACCGCGCACTCGAGGTCCTCGGCACCGACCGCACCGTGCTCATGCACGCGACGTCGACCTACCCGATGGAGCCCGAAGAGGCGAACCTCAAGACGATCGCGACCCTCCGCGACCGCTACGCCGGCATCCCCGTCGGCTATTCGGGGCACGAGCGCGGGCTGCAGATCTCGCTCGCCGCCGTCGCCCTCGGCGCCGTCGCGGTGGAGCGCCACATCACGCTCGATCGCACCATGTGGGGCTCCGACCAGGCGGCATCCCTCGAGCCCACCGGCCTCGAGCACCTCGTCCGCGACATCCGGGTCATCGAGACGGCGCTCGGCGACGGCGTGAAGCGCGTCTTCGACGGCGAGCTCGCTCCGATGGCGAAGCTGCGGCGCGTCCCGGCATGACCTCCCGCAGCGATCGTCGGCCCCGCCTGCGCGTGGTGGCGATCGCCGACGCCGATTCGTTCGTGAAGTGGGGGGCGTGGCTCATCGACGCCGTCCCCGGCATCAGTCGTCACCTCGTCCTCGTGCGCACCCCGCTGACGGTCAGCGAGGCGCAGCTCGAGTCCGCGCTCGCCGGCACCTCGTTCGACACGGATGCCGTGACGAGACTCGACTTCGACGCGGTGGCATCCTGGCTCACGCACGACCGCCCCGACGTCGTCGTGCTCGCCGGCCGGGGGCCGTTCGTGCGCCTCCTCGGGACGCAGATCGACCGTGTGCACCCCCGTCCGGTGGTCGTGTCGGGGATGCCGGGAGTCTCGATCCCAGCGATGCGCGGCGCCGCGCAGTACCGCCGTCACACCGACCTCTTCGTCGTGCACTCACGTCGAGAGATGCGCGCGTTCAGCGAGCTGTCCGCGAAGCTGTCGCTGCCGCTGGACATCACCCTCGCGACGCTCCCGTACGCGCGCCGGCGCTCCGTCGCGGGAGGAACCGACCTCGTCTTCGCGGCGCAGGCCCTCGTGCCGCGAACGCGGGAGGAGAGGATCCGCCTGGCGGACATCCTCCGCCAGGCCGCTCTCGCGGATCCGAACCGGCGGGTCGTGGTGAAGCTCCGCTCGCGCCCCGGCGAAAGCGAGACGCACGGCGAGCAGTTCGGCTTCACCGGCCTCCTCGCCGATCGGCCGGACAACCTCGTCTTCTCGCACGCGCCCATGTCGGAGGCGCTCACGACCGCCGCCGGCCTCGTGACCGTGAGCTCGACGGCGGCGCTCGAGGCGATCGCGGCGGGGGTGCCCGTCATCGCGCTCGACACCTTCGGGGTCTCCAAGCACAACCTCAACACCGTGTTCGAGCGGAGCGGTCTGCTCGGTTCGGCGGACGACGTGGTCGCCGGCAGGTTCCGGCATCCCAATGCCGTCTGGATGCGCGACAACTACTTCCACGATGCCGACGAGTCCACCTGGTGGGGTCGGGTGGAACGGCTGGTCGCCAAGCGTCGGGCGGGGAATCTGCCGCCGCGTCGTGTGCCCGTCCCACGCGGGGGCGCGCTGCACGCCGCATGGCACCGCAAGAGCGTGCTGGGCAGTGCCGACCGGACCGTCTCCGGTGCCGTCGCCGTCGCAGTGGTCGGTCCCGTGGTCCGCGCGCTCGTCGCCCTCCGTCGACGGGGGCGCGTCGGCGCGGGGTCGTGGCGCGACACCGCCTCGGATTTCACCCTCACGCCGTCGCACACGGCGAGCCCGGTGCCGCTGCGCTGAGTCAGCGCAGCAGCCCGAAGAACCCGGCCTGGAAGGCGAAGAAGACCACCGCGAACACCCCGACCACCACGATCGCGACCCACGGGACACCTCCCTGCAGTCGGCGGCCCTGCGGGGCGACGCCGATCGGCGGGCGGAGCGCCTGCGCGGGCGGGGTGAAGGGCAGGGATGCCGCGCCCGCGGCATCCTGCGTCATCGGAACGGAAGGTGCGGCAAGGCGATCATCGCGCCACCGCTCCCACTGCCCGAGCTTGTCGAGCAGCGCACCGACGACGGAGAACAGCCACGCCCACGTGTTCGGGTCGAGCGTCGAGAAGTCGCGCTTCGCGTAAAGGAACAGCCAGTCGTCGACGATCTCCACGTCGAGCTCCGCGGCGTGATCGATGAAGCGGGCCATGATGTCGGGCGTGAAGAGGTAGAGGGCATCCTGCTCGTACCCCTGCGGGCAGTAGAGGGCGAAGTGCCGGTCGAAGTCGCCCTCGAGGCTGAGCCGCTGGTCCTTGTCGAACACCCGCGGCAGGTTCGAGCCGAAGAGGGCGTTGTTGCCGACCGCGTCGAGGACGATGTGCGGCAGGGGCGAGGCGAGCTTGATGGCGACGTACCCCCAGCGGTGCGTCGTCTTGTTCTTGCCCGAGCCGGTCGTGTACCGGTAGTTCGCGAACTCCACGAAGCGGGGGCGCTCGCCGCGCACGATGTCGTTCGCCTGTCGCGAGCTGCCCTGGCCGAAGATCATGCCGGGCAGCGACGGGGCGACGGACTGCGGATACCAGGTGAGTCCGTTCGCCTGCGCGAACCGGTCCAGGCGGTACCAGCGCTCAGCTGAGCCGCGGACGCCCCGCACGATGAGCAGCGTCGCGCCCACACCCACGGCGCCGATGACCAGGAGGACGGCGAACGACCCGAACCCGCCGCCCTGTGAGGCCGAGACGATCGCGCCGACGACCGTGTTCAGCAACGTGAACCCGAAGAACAGCGCCGCGACCACGCCGAGGACGATTCCCGCGGCGCCGCTGCCGCGGGGCGCGCGGCCCGAGGCGATGAGCTGCGCGCGGTACGCCTTCACCGTGGCGCGATCGACCGGCTCGGTCAGGGGCGTCGGGTCGAAGCTGCTCATGCCCGCCACCGTACCGGGCGGGTGTGTTCCGGCTGTGTCCGCCGCGGTCTTGGGTATCCCGCGTGCACAACGGCGGACGCTGAGGCCCACTCGTCGGCGTGTCGCAGTCGGTGCGCGGCTTGTCGCACACGGGATCCGCCGCCGTGCACGGCGTGCGGGGTCAGGGTTTCAACGGGTCGGGGATGTCGTAGCCGAGCACCGTGTCGGCGGGGATCTCGGCGGCCTCGAGGCCCGGATCGGCCACGAGAGCTGCAACGAGCTCCGCCGATCCACCGACGATCGTCGAGTCGAAGTCGATCTCGCCGACCAGGACCCACGCGTGGTCCGCGGGCCAGATCAGGTTCGGGCTCTGCGCGCCGGGCGGGAACCCGTGCGCTTCGCTTTCGAGATCGCGCCAGGGCACGCTCAACGCCCAGTCTTCGGCGGTGAACGCCGAGACCCCGCCGGCGAACAGCACGAAGTCGCGGTTCGGCAGCCGCAGCCGCGGACCTTCGGAGATCTCCTTCGAGAGGATGCCCTCCTGCCAGGTGCGCCTGCGGAACACGTTGTTCCACACGTCCTTCACGCTGCCGCCGAGCATCGCGTTATGACGATCCAGTGCGGCGTCCGACTGGTCACTCGCCTGATAGAAGGCGCGGGACGGACCGATTCCGAGATGCCCGACGAGACCGCCCCTTCCTTCCCAGAGGGCCACGCCACCGGCATCCGGCGTGCGGGTGTGGCGAGCGAGCACGCGAGCGAGCGAGGCGAGAAGGTCGGCCGGCAGCGCCCCCTCGCTGGGGTCGTGGTAGCGCCACCCGTCGGCGTCGCGCGGGTCGTCCTCCCGATTCGCGAGCGGGTCGAACCTCGCGAGGGAGTGCCACTGCGCCAGCGGATGCATCGTCGTCCCGAGCGCGGCCGCGGCCTGCGCCCAGGTGACTCGTTCGGTCTCGATCTCCAGCTCGGGATGCCGCTCCGAGAACTCCGTCCATGCGCGGTCGTCGGAGTACGGTGCATCCGGCCAGGCCGCACCGTGGGGCCGGTCTCGGGATGCCGGGTGGAACACCCGCGCGTACGCCTCGAACCCTCGCGGCACGACGTCGTGCATGGTCCCGCGCCACGGGTCGTCGATGCGCTCGCGCAGCCAGTCGCCGGCAGAGACATCGCGGGTCCACTCCATGGTCGCCACGGTACCCGGACCCGCTGTGGTTGGCGGCGTGCGGCATCCGCTAGACTGTTGTGGTTGTCTGCCTGCGTTTCGGCGCAGATTCCGCGGACACGTGCATCAACCCTCCTGATGCCGGGAACCGCCCGGCATCCGTTCTAGTCCGAAGGAGGTGGGTTAATGACGCACATCCACCAGTACGAACTCATGGTGATCCTCGACCCCGAGGTCGACGAGCGCCAGGTCGTACCCAAGCTCGACGGGTTCCTGAAGGTCATCACCGCTGATGGTGGCTCGATCGACAACGTCGACGTGTGGGGCAAGCGCCGTCTTGCTTACGAGATCCAGAAGAAGAACGAGGGCATCTACGCCGTCGTCAACTTCACGGGTACCAGCGAGGCCACGCAGGAGCTCGACCGTCAGCTCAAGCTGAACGAGCAGATCATGCGCACCAAGGTCCTCCGCGCCGAGGAGGCGATCGCTCAGGTCGCCGCCGAGAAGGAGCGCGCTGAGGCCAAGGCTGCCCGCAAGGCTGCGAAGGCCTAAGGCTCATGGCCGGCGAGACCATCATCACGGTCGTGGGGAACCTCACGGCGGACCCCGAGCTGCGGTACACGCAGAACGGTCTCCCCGTCGCGAACTTCACGATCGCGTCGACGCCCCGCAGCTTCGACCGTCAGGCGAACGAGTGGAAGGACGGCGAAGCGCTGTTCATGCGCGCGTCGGTCTGGCGCGAGTTCGCTGAGCACGTGGCCGGCTCGCTCACCAAGGGCATGCGGGTCGTCGCGACCGGCCGCCTGAAGCAGCGCTCCTACCAGGACCGCGAAGGCAACAACCGCACGGCGATCGAGCTGGAGGTCGACGAGATCGGCCCCTCGCTCCGGTACGCCACGGCGCAGGTCACCCGTGCCGCCAGCAATGGCGGCGGCGGGAACTTCGGCGGCGGCGGTGGACAGCAGTCGCGTCCGCAGGTGCAGCAGGACGAGCCCTGGGCGACGCCCGGGACCTCCGCTCCTGACGCATGGAGCGCGCCCGGGACGAGCTACGGCGACGACACCCCGTTCTGAATCGAATTCCGGATGCCGCGAGGCGCGGCATCCACATCTCTTAAGGAAGACACATGGCTGGAAAGGCAACCGGCGATCGCCGCAAGCCGCGGAAGGGCGCGAAGAACGCCGCTCCCGCGAAGGCGATCCGCGTCGGCGTCATCGACTACAAGGACGTCGCAACGCTTCGTAAGTTCATCTCGGAGCGCGGGAAGATCCGCGCCCGTCGTATCACCGGAGTCTCGGTGCAGGAGCAGCGTCTGATCGCCAAGGCGATCAAGAACGCCCGCGAAATGGCGCTCCTGCCCTACGCCGGCGCTGGCCGGTAAGGAGCACCGACATGGCAAAGCTGATTCTCACGAACGAGGTCGCCGGGCTCGGTAGCGCCGGCGACGTCATCGAGGTCAAGAACGGGTACGCCCGCAACTACCTCATCCCCCAGGGCTTCGCTGTGGCCTGGACCCGCGGTGGCGAGAAGCAGGTGGCGTCGATCCGCGCCGCCCGCGAGTCGCGTGCGATCCACGACCACGAAGAGGCCGTGGCCCTCAAGAACACGCTCGAGTCGAACACGGTCAAGCTGACCGTGAAGGCCGGCGCCGAGGGTCGCCTGTTCGGTTCGGTCAAGCCGGCCGACGTGGCCGACGCCGTCAAGGCCGCCGGTCTGGGTGACCTCGACAAGCGCAAGATCCACATCACCGCGCCGATCAAGGCCGTGGGCGAGCACGAGGCGACCATTCGTCTGCGTGACGACCTCACCGCTGCGATCACGCTGCAGGTGGTTGCCGCCAAGTAATTCTGGCGCGCACACGGATGCCGCGGATCTGACCCTTTCGGGGCCGGGTCCGCGGCATCCGCGCGTTGGGGGACGTCGTGCCTGATCCATCCCCTCCGCGGCCCGATGGCCGCCCGTGCGGAAATGCAATGGATCGGGGGCGGCGCGCCGCATCCAGGAGGCCATGGACGGCGTGTCGCCTGCCTCGCATTGCATTCGCGCACGCGTCATGGGCGCGGGCGAGGGGCGGATGCCACCGTCGCGGCATCCGCCCCTGTCACCCGGTCAGACCGTGCGGCGGCGACGGATCAGCAGCGCTCCGGCCGCGATCAGTGCGCCGGCGAACAGCGGGGTGAGCAGCGACGCGGTGCCGCCGGTCTCCGCGAGCGCCTCAGCGCTCTCCGCCGTCATCTCCGCACCGACAGCACTCGGCGTGCCGGAGCCGGGAATCTGGTCGTCGGTGCCCAGCCCGGGCTCGTCGCCCGGCACGGTACCGGGGTCAACGCCCGGGTCCGTCGGGTCCGTCGGGTCGGTGGGGTCCGTCGGGTCCGTCGGGTCGGTGGGGTCCGTCGGGTCCGTGGGGTCCGTCGGGACCGTGGGAACCGTCGGGACCGTGGGAACGGTCGGCGTGGTGGTGTCACCGCTGTCGGTCGAGCTGTCGCCGATGACGGAGACGGCGGTGTCGCCGACCGTCACAGGGATGTCGATCGGCAGGATCACCTGGGTTCCGCTGCCCGTTCCGTCCTCGCCCGACGTGCTCGGCGCCCCGGGGCCGGTGGTGCCGGTTCCGGTGGTGGTGTCGTCGCTGGTGGTCGAGCTGTCGCCGATCACGGAGACGGCGGTGTCGTCGATGGTCACGGGGATGCCGATCGGTGCGACGACCTGGGTTCCACCGGCGGTGCCGTCTTCACCCGAGGTGGTCGGTGCGCCGGTGCTGGAGCCGGTTCCGGCAGTGCCGGTGGTGGTGTCACCGCTGGTGGTCGAGCTGTCGCCGATCACGGAGACGGCGGTGTCGTCGACGGTCACGGGGATCCCGATCGGTGCGACGACCTGCGAGCCGGATGCCACACCGTCGCTGCCCGAGGTGGTCGGTGCGCCGGTGGTGGTACCGTCCGTGCCCGCGGTGGTGGTGTCACCGCTGTCGGGCGAGCTGTCGCCGATGACCGAGACGGCCACGTCGTCGACGCTCACCGGGACGGTGACGGGTGCGACGACCTGGGTGCCGCTGGCGGTCCCCTCGGCTCCGTCGGTGGTGGCGGCAGGAGTGCCTCCGCTCTCTGTGGCCGGTGTCGCCGCGCCGGCGTCGCCGCTGTCGGTCGAGCTGTCGCCGATGACCGAGACGGCCACGTCGTCGACGCTCACCGGGACGGTGACAGGTGCGACGACCTGGGTTCCGCTGGCAGTGCCGTCGGAACCGCTCGTCGACGGCTCCGATTCCGCGGGTGCGGCCGGTGCGGCATCCGTCTCGTCCGACGACTCGGTCGAGCTGTCGCCGACCACGGCGACAGCCACGTCACCGACCGAGATCGGAACGGACACATCGACGAGCGCCTGCGTACCTGACGCGGTGCCATCGGAACCGTCGGTGGTGGGAGCCGACTCCGCGGGCGCTGCCGGTGCGGCATCCGTCTGGTCGGAGGATTCCGCCCTGCTGTCGCCGATGACCGAGACGGCGACGTCGCCCAGGTCGACGGGTACATCGACGTTGATGATGGATTGGGTCCCGGAAAGCAGACCGTCCTCCCCTGAGGTCTCCGCAGCGTTTGCCGCTGCGGCGCCGAAGAGCGTGATGCCTCCGGCCACGAGCGTCCCGAGAAGGACGCGCTTGCACATGGCGTTCATTTCATCTCTCCAAAAGTGTGAAAACTGACGGCGCAGAGTGCGCCATGGCGCGGATGCGCCGGGGACCGTGCCGCACGAAGGGGCGGCCGGGTCGCCGTCAGTCGGGAGAGACGTCGGTGTCGAAGAAGGGGGCCGGAAGAGCGTCATCGCTGCCCGGCATTCCTCGACGCACCCAGGCACGGTGTGCGAAGAGGAAGGCGAACGGCAGCACGGCGCTCAGACCGGCCACACCTCCGAAGCTGGACGAGAAAGCCGCGGGTGTCGCTGCCCCGCCACCGAGGGCGGGCGCCGACATTGGGAAGACGAGGTCGTGCAGGAGGACGACGGTGATTGAGCCGACGGTTGCGCCGGCGGCGCTCAACGCATCCCCGAAGGTCACACGTGTGTCAGCGAAAGGCAGAATGCCGCCAGTGCGTGCGCCCGCGGCAGTCGCACTGGAGATGGTGTCAGCGCCAACGACAGCGGGAGCAGCAGCGACTGATCCGGGAATGGGCGCCACTGATCCGGGCGAAGTCGGAAGGCCGTTCTCGCCGGCTCCGCCGTCCACGAAACCCGCCCCCGGGGAGGGCGCAACGGGATCGATCGCGGGGGTCAGTGCCTCCGAGATCGGAGTCGTGATCGGGGCGATCACTGCGTCGTTCACGGGTGCAACGACGTCGTCGATCACACCGCTGACGGGCTCCAGGACGGGCGCCACGACAGCGTCGACCGTCTCGAGCACTGGCGTCGCCACCGGCGTGACGACCTTCTCGGTGACCGGCTGGACGACGTTCTCGACCACGGGCTTCACGACCGGCGCGACGATGTTGTCTGCGATGGGCTTCGCGACCGGCGCGACGACCTTGTCGGCGACGGGCTTCACGACCTTGTCGGCGACGGGCTTCACGACCGGCGCGACGACCTTGTCGGCGACGGGCTTCACGACCTTGTCGGCGACGGGCTTCACGACCGGCGCGACGATCTCGTCGGCGACGGGCTTCACAACCTCGTCCACGACGTCGCTGACCGGTGCGGTGAGTGACCGGAGCACCCCACCTTCTGATGACCCCTCGTCCTTTGCGTGCGCCGCGGACGGGGAGAGGATCGTGACGAGCGCGGCCCAGAGGAGAGCGAAGCCGACGCCGGCGATCGCCAGAACGACGAATCGAGTGCGTGCACGGAATGCCACGGTATCCACAGGTCACCTCCCACGATGGATCATCGGGACGCGAACCGATACGGCCGCGTCTGCGGGGTGCCTGGAGCCAAGAGATTACGCCCGGATTCTCTGCTTGACAAGAGGGGCGTCGTCCGGACTTTCCCGCGCCACGCCAGGCCGAAATTCTCATTTGACATGCGCGGACTTTTACACATGTCGTCGCGAAAGCGTGAACCTTCAACCGGTGGTTTAACCACATCCCTCATCCACAGGCTGTGGAATGGCAAAGCCCAGATCAGGCAGTAAAGCGAAGGGCTCAGCCGGCAAGGCTTTCGACGTTTTCCACAGGCACTGCTCACAGGGTCGACGGCGTTTCACGCAATCTCTCCACAGAGTTATCCACAGGGTGGTTTGCGAGGGTCGGAGGCCCCTCATAACGTGTCGGGAGGCCATCCAGCTGGCCGGGGAAAAGGGGATTCATGTCGATTGCGGATCTGTCGGACGACCGCCTCGGCGGACCCCGCGGAGCCGAGCGAGTCCCGCCGCACGACATGCTCGCAGAGCAGAGCACCCTGGGCGGCATGCTGCTTTCCGGCGACGCGGTCGCCGACGTCATCGAGGCGCTTCGCGGCACCGATTTCTACGTGCCCAAGCACGAGCTCATCTTCGAAGCGGTCCTCTCGCTGTACTCGCACGGTGAACCCACCGATGTCGTCGCGGTCACCGACGAGCTCATCAAGACCGGCGACCTACAGCGAGCCGGCGGTGCGGACTACCTGCACTCGCTGACCTCGATCGTTCCGACCGCAGCGAACGCCGCGTACTACGCGTCCATCGTCCGCGAGCGGGCTCTGCTGCGACGGCTCGTCGAAGCCGGCACCCGGATCGTCCAGATGGGCTACAACGGCCAGGGCGAAGCGCTCGACCTCGTCAACAACGCGCAGGCCGAGATCTACTCCGTCACCGGTGCCGAGCAGTCCGAGGACTACGTCCCGCTGCAGGTGGCCGTCGACGCCGCCGTGGAGGAGATCGAGGCGGCGCGGGGTCGAGACGGTCAGATGACCGGCATCCCGACCGGGTTCCAGGGCCTCGACGCTCTCACCAACGGTCTCCACGGTGGCCAGATGATCGTCGTCGCGGCGCGACCCGCGATGGGTAAGTCCACGCTCGCGCTCGACTTCGCGCGCGCTGCGGCGATCAAGCACAACCGCCCGACCGTCTTCTTCTCGCTCGAGATGGGCCGGAGCGAGATCGCGATGCGCCTCATGAGCGCCGAGGGCGCGGTGCCGCTCCAGAGCATGCGCAAGGGCATGCTCGACAGCCGCGACTGGACGACGATCGCGTCGACCCGCGGCCGCATCAACGATGCCCCTCTCTACATCGACGACAGCCCGAACATGACGCTGGTCGAGATCCGGGCGAAGTGCCGAAAGCTGAAGCAGCGCGTCGGCCTCGAGATGGTCGTCATCGACTATCTCCAGCTGATGACGAGCGGAAAGCGCGTCGAGTCCCGCCAGCAGGAGGTCTCGGAGTTCTCCCGTGCGCTGAAGCTTCTCGCGAAGGAGCTGCAGGTCCCGGTCATCGCCCTCTCGCAGCTGAACCGTGGCCCCGAGCAGCGCGCGGACAAGAAGCCCGCGATCAGCGACCTGCGTGAGTCGGGGTCCATCGAGCAGGATGCCGACATGGTGATCCTGCTGCACCGCGAGGCCGCCTACGAGAAGGACAGCCCCCGCGCGGGCGAAGCCGACCTGATCGTGGCCAAGCACCGTAACGGTCCGACCGACACCGTCGTCGTCGCCTTCCAGGGTCACTTCTCGCGCTTCACCGACATGGCCGTCGGGATGGACTGACGCCTTGTAGGGATCTTTCTGAAATGTCCATTTCGCAGTTGAAATGTCCACGCGATGTCCATATGGACATTTCGGACGCCGGCCGACCGTCGCGATCATGTGGGCGGCGGTTTCACAGCGCCTCAGCTTCTCTGCTGGATCGCGGCTACGCGATGTCTCCCCTTTCACGTCTGAGTGGCCATCGGTCTGATCGGGCCATGAGCAGGATCAGTTTCGCGCGTCGCCCCCGCCCTCTGGTTCCGCGCTGCGGGCGTCATCGTCGTGGCAGGCTTCTTCGCGTCGTTGGTTACCGGTGTCTGCTGCCCCGGCGCCCCCGCCAGCGGAACATCGACGTGCGGAACGTTCGAGCGCTTGACCGCCGGGATCGACAGATCACGTGGCTCTGGCTCGCACGGACGGTCATCGTAGGCGCCATCGCGGCGCTCGAGGTGGGCGTCTTCGGTCGAGTCACCCTTGGCCGACTTCCTTGCGGGCATGGCACTGTTCGGGAGCTCGAGCGGACGCAGGGAGGTCATGAAATTGCCTTTCGCGGATAGCGGAGGCGATGAACGCTGCGTTCACCTATGGTTGGGGTCGTGGTCGCATTGCGCCCATACGATGTGCGGCGAACCCGAAAGGTGATCACCGGCTACATGAACTCGCCCCTCAACGAGCCGCCGCTCGGCGGAACCATCGACCACATCCTCTCGATCCTGCCGTCGCTCGTACCGAGCGCGCAGCGCGTCGCCCGCATCTGCGCCGAGCGACCCCACGACGTGGTCGACATGTCGGGCGCCGACCTCGCCGAAGCCGCCAACACGTCGCCGGCCACCGTCAGCCGCACCGCCCAGGCGCTGGGGCTGCGCAGCTTTCAGCACCTGCGCATGCTGCTCGTGCGTGACCTCGCCGCCGACGCCACCGCCGCGCCCGACGCACCCGCCGGCACCGAGGGCTTTCTGCGGTGGCTGGCCGAGGGGCGGGTGGGATGCTGCAGACCGCGCTCGCCTCGATCGACCCGGTCGCGTTCGACGCCGCTGCCGACGCCATCGCCCGCGCGCCGCGCCTGCTGATCTCGGGCACCGGCGCCTCGCACGCCGCCGCCCAGGCGTCGGCCGTCGCGTTCGCCGTCAACGGCCGGCCCTGCGAAGCGCCCGCTGACGGCGTGGTCGCCCACCTCACCGCCCGCGTGCTCGCCCCCGGTGATGTGTGCCTCATCGTCAGCTCGAGTGGCGCCAACTCGGTGACCCTCGCGGTTGCGGACGCCGCCGTCGACGCCGGCGCCACCGTGATCGGGGTCACGAGCTTCGCCCGTACCCCGCTCACCACCCGCGCCGACCACCTGCTCGTCGCCGGTGCGCGCTTCCAGGCGTGGGATCAAGGCATTCTCGGCAGCGGGCTCGTACAGCTGCTCGTGCTCAACGCCCTGCAGATCGCCGTCGCCGACCGCATGAGCGACGCCGCCGACCGCGCGCGCCTCGCGGTGCGCGAAGAGGTGCTCGACATCGTCGCCGACGACGGCTCCGACGCCGAGGCATCCGACGTGCCAGACGTTATCGACCACGGCGATGGGCGTTGACACTCCGTTTGCAGGAAATTCACTTTCCTCGATTGCAATAGCTCTGCAAGCGGATTTCGCGGGAAGGCCCCGGTTCGTCAGGTCGCTTGCAGAAGGCGACTCATGGGAACGATCCAGCTCTCTGGTGTCGGTCGCTCCTTCAAGAGCACCGCCGCCGTCAGTGATATCGACCTGATCATCGAAGACGCCGCCGCGCAGATCACCGAGTCCACCGGTGCCCCCTCGATGAGCGCGTCGTGCGTGATCACCGGCGGCAGCTGGTGCATGCAGGGCCTCTTCCTCTCGAACGGCGCCCAGGTGCTGAGCGATGACCGCACGACGATCGAGTTCGGCTCGGACGCCGCGATCGATACGGTCGCGACCTTCACCGAGATGTACGAGGACGGCGTGCTCACCAACGAGGACTTCACCAGCCAGTACGAGGCGTTCGCGCAGGGGAAGACCGCGATCCACGTCAACAGCTCGGCCCTGCAGGGCGCGTTCATGATGGGCGCCGAGGCCGGTGGCTGGACCCTCGACGCTCACACCCTGCCCGCGTTCGGAGACCAGGCGGTCGTGCCCACCAACTCGGGCTCGTTCCTCGCGATGTTCGCCACCGACCCCGCCAAGCAGGCCGCCGCGTGGGAGCTCATGCAGTTCATGACCAGCCCCCGCGCCTACGAGATCATCTCGACCCAGATCGGGTACCTACCGCTGCGCAGCAGCATGGCCGACGAGGGCGGACCGCTCTATGACTGGGTCGAAGCCAACCCGCTCGTGAAGCCCAACCTCGAGCAGCTCGACGCGCTCGAGCCGTGGGTGTCGTACCCCGGCGACAGCTACGCCCAGGTCGACCAGGTGCTCGCCACCGCCATCGAAGACGCGGTCTTCTACGGCGCCGACCCGGCCGCCACTATGACCGAGGCCGCCGAGCGCGCGCAGGGGCTGATCGAATGACCATCGACCTCGACCTGACGCCTTCGGCGACGGATGCCGCGGCCGCTTCGTCGCCGGATGCCGCGACCGCGGCGCCTCGTGAGCGTCGCCACGCCGTGGCCGGCCTCTACAACCTGCGCGACACCGGCGGCTACCGTGCAGCCGGCGGCACCAGCCGGTGGGGCAAGCTGCTGCGGTCAGATGCTCTGCACCGCATCGACGCGACCGGTCGCGACCGGCTGGCCGAGATCGGCGTCGCCCACATCATCGACCTGCGCGGCGGCGACGAGCGCGCCACAGCGCCGAGCGCGGTCGACGGGCTCGAGGTCACCGTGCACCACCTGCCCGTGTTCGACGACGCCGACCCGGCCGCGCAGGCCACCACGCACGTCGGACTCGTGCCCGTCTACGACCACATCGTCGACGAGCGCGGGGCGCAGCTGGTCGACGCGATCCGGGTGATCATCGCGGCTGACGACGACGACGCGGTGCTCGTGCACTGCACCGCCGGCAAAGACCGCACCGGTCTCGTCGTGGCCTTCGCGCTCGCCGCCGCCGGGGTCGACCGCGACGACGTCGTGGCCGACTACGCCGCCACCGCCGAGAACCTGCGCGGCGAGTGGTCAGACGCGATGACCGCCGTCTTCGAACAGCGCGGCATCGAACTGACCGCGGGAATGGTCGAACTCATCACCGAGAGCCCCGCCGAGGTGCTCGAGGCGCTGCTCGAGCGCATCGACCGCGAGCACGGGTCGATCAGCGCCTACCTCCTCGCCCACGGACTCACCCCCACCGAGCTCGAGCGTCTCACCGCCGTGATCATCGACCCCGCCGCCACCGCGGTCTGATCGGAAGGAACACACACCATGTCGCACATCGCGAGCCAGCATCCCGCTCCCGAGCACTTCATCCTGCATGTCTCTGACACCCACTTCGTGGGCGACGGCGACCTGCTGCACGAGCGCATCGACAGTGACAAGAACCTCGCAGAGCTGTTCGACGGCTTCACCAAGGCCAACGCCCGCCCCGAAGCGATCGTGTTCACCGGCGACCTCGCCGACACCGGCCGCCCCGACGCCTACGAGCGCCTGCGGGCCATCGTCGAGCCCGCCGCCGAGAAGCTCGGTGCCCAGGTGATCTGGGTGATGGGCAATCACGACGAGCGCGTCGCGTTCCGCCGCGGCCTGCTCGACGAGGAGGCCGACCAGTCCGAGCCCGTCGACCGCGTCTACGACGTCAACGGTCTGCGCATCATCGCGCTCGACTCGACGGTGCCCGGGCAGCACCACGGCGAGATCAGCGACGAGCAGTTGGCGTGGCTGCGCCGCGAGCTCGAAGTCCCCGCGCCCGACGGCACCCTCATCGCGCTGCACCACCCGCCCGTGCCGAGCCCGATCGGGCTCATCGCCCTGGTCGAGCTGCGCGACCAGGAGCGCCTCGCCGAGGTCATCCGGGGCACCGACGTGCGCGGCATCCTGGGCGGTCACCTGCACTACTCGACCACCAGCACGTTCGCGGGCGTGCCCGTGTCGGTCGCGTCGGCGACCTGCTACACGCAGGACCTCGCCGTCGCCTACCCCGGTGCCCGCGGCCAGGACGGCGGCCAGTCCTACAACCTCGTGCACGTCTACGGCGACCGGGTGCTGCACTCCGTCGTGCCGATCGGGCAGTTCCCGACCGTCTACGAGATGACTCCCGAGATGCTCGAGGCGTTCATGAACATGACCCCCGACGAGCAGCTCGCCGCCGTCAACGCGTCGGCGGGAGAGTAGTCAGCCCGTGAACAATAATGTCTCGTATCTACATCTCCTCGAACGGAGCAGTTCATGACGGATTCCACGCTCGGCGCAGTCTCTGCGACCGCGATCACGAACACCAGGGTCTTCGACGGACACAGTCTGAGCGCCCCCACGACGGTCGTCGTCCAGCCCGACGGGCGCATCGGTGACGTATCAGCGGATGCGGTCGTCGTCGGTGCCGCTGTCGTCAACGCGGAAGGTACGGTGCTCCTTCCTGGCCTGATCGACTGTCACATGCACCTGAAGGGGCGCGAGTCCCTCGAGACGCTCGCCACGTACGGTGTCACCACCGGCCTGGACATGGCGACATGGCCCGCATCACAGTTCCAGTCGTTGCGGGGACTGAGGGGAGTCGCTGACTTCCGCACCGCCGGCATGGCGGCGACATCTCAGGGCAGCACGCACAGCCGCATTCCGACCTATCCGGACGTCGCGCTGGTCGATTCCCCCGACAAGGCGGAGCGGTTCGTCGAGGTGCAGGTGGCAGACGGGGTGGATTACATCAAGATCATCGCCGATCTGCCCGGTCCCACCCAGGACGTGCTCGATGCACTCGTGGCTGCTGCGCACGCGCGGGGGCTCAAGGTCATCGCGCACGCAGCCCTGTACGAAGCTGTGCGTATGAGCCTCGCTGCGGGGGCCGACATGATCACCCATGCTCCACTCGACCGCGCGCTCGACGATGCGACGGCTGAGACGATGCTCGCCCAGGGCACGGTGTTCATCCCGACCTTGACGATGATGAAAGGCGTCGCCGCGAATCTCACCGCAGCGGGCGTTCCCGGTGTGAGCTATGCACACGCCCACGAGAGCACGCGCGCGATGCATGCCGCGGGCGTTCCGGTCCTGGCCGGCACCGACGCCTACATCGGGTCCTTCACACGGGCATCGCCGCCATACGGCGAGAGCATGCACGACGAAGACGCCTACATCGGGCTCCTCGAACGGGCAATGCCGCCATACGGCGAGAGCATGCACGACGAACTCGCTCTGCTCGTGGACGCCGGCCTGTCAACAGCCGAAGCGCTGCGCGCTGCCACCTCGACGGCCGCGCACGCGTTCTCACTCGACGATCGGGGGGCGATCACCCCCGGATTGCGAGCCGACCTCGTGCTGGTGGACGGCGATCCGCTCACCGACATCGCTGCCGCGCGTCGCGTTCTGCGTGTGTGGTGCGGCGGCATCGAGGTGTGAGGGCGTCCTCTCGACCGCGGTGTCACTCCACGGCGGTGTTCGCGCCGTGGTGCCACGCGAGCACCCGGTTCTCGACGACGATGAGCAGCAGGTTGAACACGTACCCGAAGATCCCGATGAGCACGATGCCCGACCACATGTCCGTGATCGCGAACGACCTCTGCGACTGAAGAACGAAGACGCCGATCCCGTTGCCTCCCGCCATCATCTCGCTCACGACGACCATGATGAGCGCGAGCGAAAGACTCGTGCGCATTCCGGCAAAGATCTGCGGAGCTGCCGCGGGAAGTGCGACCTGCAACTCGTAGCGGAACCAGTGGATGCCGTACACCCGGGCGGTCTCGCGCAGTCCGGGGTCCATTCCTCTGATTGCAGCTTCGGTATTGAGGAGCACGGGCCAGAGGCAGATGAAGGTGATCAGAATCACCTTCGCGGTGTCGTCGAGGCCCAGCACGATGATGACGAGGGGAATCAACGCGACCGCAGGGATCGCGCGCAGGAACTCGAGCACGGGTGCGAACATCGCCTGGAGGCGGTGCGCCTGACCGAGAACGAACCCCACGACCACGCCGATGACCACAGCGCCGATGAACCCGATCATCATCCTGGAAAGACTCGGCAAGACGTCGCTCGCCATCCGCGCGAAGAGCCAGTTCTCCTGGAAAGCGACTAGGGCGTGTCTCCCAAAGGTTTGGGCTGGTCGCTGGAACGCTCGGTGTGTGTCTCGAACGGAGTTGCTGACTGATGCGCAGTGGGAGCTGATTGCTCCGTTGATGCCGTCCTCGCAGGGGCGTCGTGGTCGGCCGTTCGCCGATCATCGCACCGTGGTGGAGGGCATCATCTATCGCTACCGGACCGGGATCGCGTGGCGGGACTTACCCGGGTGCTTCGGGCCGTGGCAGACGGTGTGGAAGCGGCACCGCCGCTTCAGCGGTGATGGGACGTGGGACAAGATCCACAGCGTCCTGCTGGCCCATGCCGACGCCGCCGGGCTGATCGACTGGGAAGTCTCGGTGGACTCCACGATCAACCGCGCCCATCAGCACGCCACCAACCTGCCCCGGGACACAGGGGGACCTGACGAATTACACGAATCTGCGCATCGAGCCGCCTGATCACGCCATCGGCCGCTCCCGCGGCGGCCTGTCGACGAAGATCCACCACCTGTGCGACGGGAACATGCGGCCGCTGGTGATGCTGCTCGGGCCCGGGCAGGGCGGGGACTCCCCGATGTTCGAGCACGTGATGAACGCCCTGCGGGTACCGCGCCTGGGTGGGGGCCGGCCACGCACCAGGCCCGACCGGGCGCTGGGTGACAAGGCTTACTCTTCCCGGGCCAACCGCAAGCTGTTGCGCCGGCGCGGCATCCAGGCCGTCATCCCCGAACGCGATGATCAGATCGCCAACCGCAAGCGCCGCGGCGCCAAGGGTGGTCGCCCGGTCACCTACGACACCGAGGCCTACAAGCGCCGCAACGTCGTCGAGCGCGGATTCAACATCTTCAAGCAATGGCGCGCCTTGGCCACCCGCTACGACAAACTCGCCCTGACCTATCGCGGCGGCGTCGTCCTACGCGCCATCACCATCTGGCTCAAGGCTTTAAGAGACACGCCCTAGCGCCCGGGTATTGTCGGCACGATGCCGTTGCCGCGTATCCGTTGTTGAAGGGGTGAGTATGTCTGCTGTTGTTGCGCGACTTGACGTGGACCTCACGGATATTGAGTGCATTGTGAAGGTCACGCGGCCACTGGTCGGAGTACCGGACTCCGTGAACTGGACGGAGTTGCCGTCGGGCGTCGCGAAGATCTCCGCTGACGCGACGTTGTACATCTTCGATGACGACGACGAGGGGGAGCCGGAGCGTCGTGTCATCGCGCGCGCTACTGCGTACACCGTCGACCTCGACCGGGTGGGTGACGTCGTTGACGTGTTCGATCAAGTAGGCGGCGAAGCATTCGAGATCACCGAGTCGATTCTCGGTGATGAGAACGTCTTCGAGTGGCTCGACTCCCGCGATCCGCTGGTTGGCGAGCAGGTGTCGCAGCTCGTGATCGTCGAGGGCGTCTTTGTGGAGCCACCGTACCGGGGTCAGCGCCTTGGTCCACGTCTGCTCACGACGCTGGTGGAGACGGTGACCGGCACGGGGAGGGAGACTCTCATCGTTCTCCGCGCGCAACCGGTGCCGTGGGAGCACCTGTCCGAGATCGAGTTTCGGCGCTCCCGAAAGAAGGTCGCTGCGTCGTACGAAAGCGTCGGGTTTGCGCACTTCCGGGACAACATCTATTGGCGTCACAACGCGTTCGTCGGGACCGAGAACCTCGAGGCGTGAGTCACGCCCCCGGGTATTTGGGAACCTTCAGGTCGACCTCCCCGGCCAGGTGGCGAGCGTCGTCGGGCGGGTCCAGTTGCGGCGGGCGGTGCGCTCCGTGGTGAGATCGTGCGGAGCGGCAACGATCCACACGGTCGCTTCCCGCGTCGATCAGATCCGACGAGCCCTCACTGACTATCACCACGATGGCTCACCAACGTCTACGACGAAGACAACC
The DNA here is from genome assembly GCF_014204835.1 of Microbacterium marinum. Lineage (NCBI taxonomy): Bacteria > Bacillati > Actinomycetota > Actinomycetes > Micrococcales > Microbacteriaceae > Microbacterium > Microbacterium marinum. The sequence continues at coordinate 307,937 of NZ_JACHMD010000001.1, forward strand.
CGGCCGGATCCTCCACCACACCAGGGGACAGGACCATCAATCAAGAAGGGTTTCTCATGCAGTCAGCGCCTCGAGGATGAGACCGCGCACGTGATCAAAGTCGAGGTCGGCCGGAAGCTGGAGCCACGCGTTCTTCTGACCCTTGTAGTGTGTCCCGACGCCGGCGTCAACGAGAGCCGCCGTGCGCATTGGGTCAAGCTTCACCACCACCTGCCCGCCGCTGGTCATGGCGCGCACGGCGCCACTGCTGCTTCCCGAGACGATGAGACTGCCGCGGTGGTTCCGTGACACACCGTCAAGCGCAGTCATCTCGTGAGCGATCGTGTCGAACACTTCATCCCCAGTCATCACGGTTCTCCCTTCATGCGCGGTCGACGACCCCAAAGCGATCCCTACAGGTGGCCCTCAGAAGAAGTGTCCCACTCAGGCTCCTTCACGCGGAAGACCACGGCGCGCAACGCTTCGGGCGCAGAGCTGCGGATCAAGGCCGCCGGGTTACCGGCTCGCAAAACGTTGGAGGACTTCGATTGGGATGCGCAGCGGAGGGCGCTCGCAGACCAGTTCTGACGACCGACAGCAGTTCATCGTCAGCCGGTTCCTACAGATGTCACGCTCCGAGTTGTCCATTTCGCAGGGGAGATGTCTACGCGATGTCCATATGGACCTTTCGGGGCATTGGGGCGAGTCGCTTCGGTGGGATTCGCAAAAAACGTCGAGACGCCGACTGACCGGCGCTCGTAGATTCGAAGCGTGTCCTCAGTCGTCCTTCCACTCACCGCTCAGCGGCATGCGGAACGTGTGAGCCGGGCACTTCACTGGATGGAGGAGCGTCTCGAGGAGCCGGTGACCCTCGCCGAGATCGCGGCGGTCGCTGGTCTTTCGCCGCATCACTTTCACCGCGTCTTCCGTGCGGTCGTGGGTGAGAACCCGAAAGCGCACCTGCGCCGGTTGCGGCTTGAGCGAGCGGTCTACCGACTCAAAGTCAGTACGGACACGGTGCTGCACATCGCGTTGGAATCGGCCGCGTCCGTTTGAGTGGTGGTCTTTCGCTTCGTTGCGATGATCAGCTGTCGTTAGTTTAGGCGGCGGTGATCTCGGGGAGTATCACCGCCTCGTCGATGGTGGGGGTGGTCGCGGTGAGCTCGGTCATGGAGGCTTCGGAGAAGTAGCGGCGGTCGGCGGCTTCCCATTCGTCGTGTTGCTCGACGAGGACGGAGCCGGCCAGGCGGAGCAGGGCGGCGTTGTTCGGGAACACGCCAACGACGTCGGTGCGGCGCTTGATCTCCCGATTGAGGCGTTCCAGCGGGTTCGTGGACCAGATCTGTCGCCAATGCCGGGCGGGGAACGCTTTGAACGCGAGGATGTCGTCACGGGCGTCGGTGAGCATCACGGCGGTCTTGGGGTGGACGCGCTCGATCATGCGCACGACTTCGTCGAACTGGGCATCGATGTGCTCGGCGTCGGGTTGGGCGAAGATCGTGCGGATCACGCTGGCGACCATCTCCTGCCGGCCCTTCGGGAGGGCGGTCAGGACGTTGCGCATGAAGTGGACGCGGCAGCGCTGCCAGGCGGCGCCCTGCAACACGGTCGCTGCGGCCTTCTTCAGTCCGGCGTGGGCGTCGGAGATCACCAGCTTCACCCCGCCCAGACCTCGTGTCTTCAACGAGCGCAGGAACTGCTTCCAGAACTCCTCGGTCTCGCTGTCTCCGACATCGAAGCCCAGCACGACCCGCCGCCCGTCAGCGGCGACGCCGATCGCGACGACGACCGCCTGGGACACGACACGGTGGTCGATGCGGACCTTGCAGTAGGTCGCGTCGAGGAACACGTAGGGGTAGGCGATGTCAGACAGCGAGCGGTCGCGGAACGATGCGACCTCGGCGTCGAGCCCTTGGCAGATGCGGGACACCTCGGACTTCGAGATGCCAGTGTCAGCGCCGAGCGCTTTGACGAGGTCATCGACCTTCCGGGTTGAGACGCCGTGGAGGTAGGCCTCCATCACGACCGCGAACAAGGCTTGGTCGACCCGGCGGCGCCGCTCCAGCAGCGACGGGAAGAACGACCCCTGCCGCAACTTCGGGATCCGCAACTCCAGATCCCCAGCCGTGGTCGACAGCACCCGCGGCCGGGAACCGTTGCGGGTAGTCGTGCGCTCGCTCGTGCGCTCGTAGGGGGCGGCGCCGATGAATGCGGCTGTCTCCGCGTCGATCAGCTCCTGGTAGAGCCGCTCGGTCGCGGCTCGGATGCGGTCGGTGGTGCCGGTGAGCTTCAGTTCCCCGAGCAGCTCGAGGAGGGCAGACTGGTCAAGAGCCATCGTGCGGTGTCGTCTTTCTGTGTGAGTTCTTGGTCGTTCTCACTGACCATCGCACGATGGCTCACCCCGTCGCGGTCACGACGCCGCGGGCCCGAAAGACCACCACCCCGCGGGACTCCAGGCCCGGTAGCCGGGGAACGACTGGGCCCGGCCGGTGAAACCATGCGCCCACTCGGTGAGATCGTCCAGCCGCCCCCTGTGCGTCAGGATGGGGTGAGACACCAGCACTGCTGACCTTCGCACTGCACGGGGCGAGAACGGACCAATACTGAGATGACGATGACGGTTGCTGACGTCGGCACCGATGATGGGGCTATGGCTCCTCGTGCTGACCGGCCCAAGAGGCGGACGTTCACCGCCGAGTTCAAAGCGGCGATCCTGGCCGAGTACGACGCCGCGGACCGCTCTGGGCGTGGGGAGATCCTGCGCCGGGAGGGCCTGTACACCTCCCACATCATCGAGTGGCGCAAGGCCGCGGCCGCCGGCTCGCTGTCCGGGCTGGGCAGCAAGCCGCGGGACCGGCGCGAGCGGGAGCTGCAGGCGCTACGGGCCCGGGCGGAGAAGGCCGAGGCCGAGCTGGCCAAGACCAGGGCGGCGCTGGACCTGATGGGAAAAGCACACGCGCTCTTGGAGACGCTCTCCGAGAGCGCGGACAAGCCGCCGCGGTCGCCGCGGTGATCAACCCGGCCGTCGACGGGCTGGCCGAGCACGTCGGCACCGCGGCTGCGTGCGCGCTGCTGGGTCGCTCCCGCGCCAGTCACTACCGGGCCAAGAACCCGCCACCGCCACGTCCACGGACACCGCGGCCGGCACCGGCGAACAAGCTGTCCGCCGCCGAGCGGGCCCACGTGCTGGCCGTGTTGACCAGCCAGCGGTTCGCGGACAAGTCGGTCGCCCAGGTCTGGGCCACGCTGCTGGACGAGGGCACCTACCTGTGCTCGATGTCCACGATGCACCGGATCCTGCGCGAGCACGACATGGCCGGGGAACGGCGCCGGCAGGCGAGCCACCCGCCCCGGACCCGGCCCGAGCTCGTCGCGACGGCGCCGGGGCAGGTGTGGAGTTGGGACATCACAAAGCTCAAGGGGCCGGAGCGGGGCGTGTACTACGACCTGTACGTCGTGCTCGACATCTTCTCCAGGTTCGTCGTGGGCTGGACCATCGCGGCCCGCGAGGACGCCGAGATCGCCAAGAACCTGCTCGAGCACGCCATGGGCATCCATGGCGTGCCGGAGGCGATCCACGCCGACAGTGAGACTGTTCGTGCTGGTGTTCTCAGGGGTCCTGACCCTCACAGCGATGGACGCGCAAGGATGCTGGTGCCGGGTGTTCTCAGGGGTTCCTGACCCTCACGCCGATCGACAACTGCTGTCTTTCCACGGATCTGTCGGTCCCCTGAGAACACCCGGTGAGGCGTCACGCCTCGCCGCCGGAGTGACCTAAGGAGAGCCTGCGCCAACAGGTGCTCATCACTGTCTTGTCCGCCGGTCTGGTCGAGCGCGGTGCCGTTCCCCGCCCATGCGTACAGATCGGAGCACGACATGACCATCATCCCCGACGCCGGCAAGCAACCTCAATCGCGAGCGTTGGTGTTCGCCGGCGTCGACACTCACAAGGAGATCCACGTCGCCGCGGTCGTCGACGAGACCGGGACGGTTCTCGGGACGCATAGCTTCTCCACGACTCGCGCGGGCTACCGGGCTCTGCTGGCATGGGTGCGCAGTCACGGCGTGTTGGTGCGGATCGGGATCGAGGGCACCGGCTCTTACGGCGCAGGCCTCACCCGGCATCTCGCGAAGAACGACGTGACGGTCCTCGAGGTCGACCGGCCGGATCGATCAGACCGCCGCCGGAAAGGCAAGGATGATGATCTGGACGCTATCAACGCTGCCCGCGCCGCACTCCACGAACGCCGCACCACGATCCCGAAGTCCAAAGACGGTGCGGTCGAAGCCCTGAGAATCCTGCGTGTCGCGCGCGCTCAGGCAGTCCGTGAACGACGCAACACGCTGCAACTGCTGCGGATGTCGATCGTCGCCGCACCCGACGAAGTCCGCGACCAGATCCGTAACCTCACCCGCATGCAACTGATCCGTCACCTCGCCGCATGGCGTCCCGACGTCTCGAATGCGACCGATCCCGTCGTCGCCTACCGGGTTGCGTTGAAGTCGTTCGGCCGCCGATACCTCGAGCTCACTGACGAGATCGTCGATCTGGACGACCTGATCAACCCCATCGTCCAAGCCCTCGCCCCGCAGCTACTCGAACGCGTCGGGATCGGCATCGAGGTCGCCGGGCAGCTACTGGTCACCGCCGGCGATAACCCCGAGCGCATGAAGTCCGAAGCCGCGTTCGCGATGCTCTGCGGCGTCTCCCCTCTGCCCGCCTCATCCGGGATGACGCAACGACACCGGCTCAACCGGGGCGGCGACCGGCAAGCCAACCGCGCACTCCACCTCGCCGTGATCAGTCGCCTCAGGCTCGACCCGAGGACAAAAGCCTACGCAGCGAAGAAGACCGCCGAGGGGCATTCCAAGATGGAGATCATCCGCTGCCTCAAGCGCTACCTCGCCCGCGAGGTCTACTTCCTCCTCAACCCCGGCATCGAACACATCACCCCGAACACGAAACCGAGGAGAATCGCCGCTTGACTCTTAGGAGAGCATCCGCGGGACCTCGATGACCTCCAAACCGGTCGCTCAGCTGCTCGTCGACCTCGGGGTGGCCAGGTCGCACTCCCGCCCGCACGTGTCGAACGACAACCCTTACAGCGAGGCGGCGTTCAAGACGCTGAAGTACGCCCCGGTCTTCCCCGAGCGCTTCGGGTCCCTGGCCGACGCCGGCGCGTTCGCCGAGCAGTTCTTCGCCTACTACAACCACGAGCACCGCCACTGCGGGATCGGGCTGCACACCCCCGCCAGCGTCCACTTCGGCACCGCCGGGCAGGTCCGCGCCCAGCGCCAGGCCACCCTGGACGCGGCCTACGCCGCCCGTCCCGAGCGCTTCGGCCACCGCCGACCCCAGGCGCCCAAGCTGCCCGAGGCCGCCTGGATCAACCAGCCCTCACAGGAGGCCCTCATACAGACCGCCTGACGGAATCTGTCTCACCCGCCTTGACACTTTCCGGAAGACCACGGCCTGCTCACTCGCACCGTCTACCCCGAGGTTCCCGCTCGCGTGGAGTACGAACTTACTGACCTCGGACACAGCGCAGCCGCCCCGTTGAAGCATCTGCGCGACTGGGTTGAACACAACGTCGGAACCGACCAGTAGCGACCCCCTCGGCGCTACATCGAGCCAGGAGTCCCGGCCTCCGCGTAATACCGCGTCAACACAGACGAGGCGTCGCGGTCGCCGTCACCGGACACGACAGAGTTCAGCAGGTACCGGTACCCGTCACCGGTCGTCATCACCCTAATTGATAACGTCACACCTAGAAGGTGCGAAGTAACCGACGCGCGAGCACAGGAGCGCTTCTGTCATTTCGAAGGCGAGACTTCGCGCGATTGGGATTCGCCGGGCCATCCTTCTTCTCTTTCGTCGAACGTCACCGCAACACCGTGTCGCTGGGGTTCGTGAAATCTTCTTCCGGAAGCGAAACCCAGGTACTGCGCCATGAGGAACTCGCCGCAGCGATGCACAGGCGTTCGACAGTTCGGTCGCACGAACCGATCGTTTGTTAACGGACGGCACTGTACGTCGATCGAAAGTCGCGCCGACACCCCCTGCGAATTCGCGTCGCGGGATAGTTTGCCAGGATCCGGCGATCAGCGTGGTGCGCATCAAGGAGGTGCGCAGCGGCCTCAGCACGAGGAGCCTGCCCGCGAGGCCGACCACCCCGCCCCTAGGAACGGTAGGAGTGCGACGTCGGGGCGAGCTGGGGGCCACCCCCCGAGACCGAAAGTAGCACCGCAGCGACGATAAGCGCCACGCCAACCAGGGTGGTCGTCAGCTCCCCGACCAACGAACCGATCCATCCGCGTTCCTGGAGGTCTCGGAACATCCTTATGCTCAGCCCGAACGTTCCGTTCGAGCTGCGAACCGATCGTCTCGATGCGTCGTGGCAGACGCCTCAGCTGTCCACCGATGACCTGGAGTTGCACGCGGCCGTCGGCGAACATCTCCCTTGAGTCCATCGCCAGACGTATGAAATGAGGAGTTCGAGCAAGGGCCCGATCGACCAAGTCGTAGTCGGCAACGAGCTGGCACAGCGTTCCCTCGAGTGACACGAAGGAAACGACTGGCGTTCTCCTCCGCTGTTGGGGACGTCGGGTCGGCTGAAATAATGGCCGGGACGATACGGTGGCGAGTCAGAGCGCCGTGATCCACCGCGCGATCTCGTCAGCGATCTCGTCGCTATTGTCTTCGACCATCAGCGAGTGGCCGTTCCCAGCGAGAAGAGGCAGTTCGGACGACCAGAAGGTGACGGCGGCGCCCTGATCGGTGAGCCAGGCCACGATGTCCTGATCCAGCTGCGAGGGGTGGTCGGTATCGGCTCCACCCGTGAAGACGAGAATCGGCTTGTTCGTGAACGCGTCGGTCGGCCCGATCCTCATTTGGCTCCCACCGATGTTCTGACGCTGATAAAGCATCCGGGCCGGGATCGGCCGAAGGGTGCGGCGGAACACCTCGATGCACTCGCGGGGGAACCGCCGGCTGGGTCCGATGGCCTTGTCGTTCACGAAGGCGCTTGTGGGTTCCCAGAAACCCATCTTCGGGATGGTCCAGTCGATGGCCGCTCCACGGATGGAGACCTCCTGGTCGGACTCCCTCACGATCTCGGGCACCGCCTGTATATTTCCAGGCGGGCCCGGAGCGACGGCTACGAGCCCGTCGATGAGATCGCCATGCGTCTCTAGGAGGCGGAAGCCAATCGGACCTGCCATCGAGTGCACGACCAGCACGACGTTCCGGCCGAGACCAGAGAGGAACACGCCCATCCCTCGGCACACGCTCTCATAGTCCAGCCGCGCAGACGCCGCACGATCATCGACGTGTTGGGCCGCCTCATAGGACAACCCCAGCCAGTCCACCACCAGCACACCGTAGCCATGCGATACGAATCGTGCCGCCCAGCCCTGTCGGCCGTCGGGCGTCTCGAGATAGTACTCGTTCGAGGCACCACCCCCGTGCACGAGGACGATCCACCGAGCAGGCGCACCCGACGGCGCCAGTTCGGTGTACGAGATCGGCGCGACGTCGTCTGGGCGTGAAATCGAATCCATAGCTTCCCCAGGCCTGTTAGGCAATGACGGCGTCGAGGGCCCGTGCGAGCCTCTCCGGATGCGTGAGCATCACCAAATGGCTTCCGTCGATCTCGATCGTGCGCGGACTATCAAGCCGCCCGGCCGCGGCCTGGTAGATCTCAGCGGGAACGGCCTGGTCCTGAGCGAGGAACACATAACTTGACGGGATGCTGCTCGCCCAGAACCGGTCGAGGCGGATCGGCTCATCGGACCAGCCTGCCGGCGCTGGGACGAGCCTCGGCTCGAGCGCGGCGAGCTGCTGCTGCTCGAACGGGGACATGTCCTGCATAGACGCGGCCCAGAGCTCAGGCGGCATGACGATGGTGTTGTCGTCGGACTGACTCGCAAGCGCCTTCGTCGCTGCGACCAACGGATCGGGGAGCACGTCGTTAATGGTCTCGCCGTCGCGCAGCACCCAGGCGTCGACGAAGACGACCCGGCCGATGCGCTCGGGCATCGCCTCAGCGACGAGTTGGATGAGCGGACCTCCGCCGCTATGACCGACGAGCACGATGTCGAGCTGGGTGAGCTCTCTTACCTGATCGATCAGATCGCGCGCCATCATGCTCATCGTGACGCCGGAGCGGTCCACGTCACCGTCTTCGAGACCGCGCAGCGTCGGCGCGATCACCTCGTGCCCCATTCTGCGCAATTCGTCGGCGACGCCGTCCCACACCCAGCCGCCTACCCATCCGCCGTGCACCAGTACGATCTGCATTGATCATCCTCTTCGCATATTTATCTGCTGAGCAGAACTTGTTCCTAACTAGAAGACACAATAGCTTGCGCGGCGCCAACAGTCCAGCATGGCTCGAGCTCTCTTCAGAACGCGCCGAACGACCCCTGCACCAGGTCGCAGGGGAAAGAGACGACGAGCCTTCAGGAGGTCAGGTCGGCCAGACGTACGGCTGCCTCATCGAGGAGTGCGACGAGGGTCTTCACCTTGCGGGGAGGCAAGCGGAACACCGGGGCAGATGCGTTGATCGCCAACCGCAGCCCGCTCGCCGAGGGAACGGCCACGGCCACCGAGGCCACGCCCTCCTCGCTCTCCTCCCGGTTCGTTGCATAGCCCTGCTTCGCGACAAGATCCAGTTGTGCGAGGAGCTCGGTCTTGGTACGGATCGACTGCGGAGTCACCTGTGAGAGTTGCTCGTCGGGGTAGAGACGGTCCAATTGTTCTCGCGGGAGCTGCGCCAGGAGAACCTTTCCCGTGGAGGTGCAATGGGCCGGCATCTCCTTGCCCAACCGTGAAGCGACTCGCACCGCCGTCGTCGGTTCCGAGACTGCGAGAAAGCGAGTGGAGTTGCCGTCGAGCGTGCCGAGGTGAACCGTCTCGCCGGCTTGGTGGCTGAGTTCCTCGAGGATCGGTTGCACGATCTGCGGGATGTCCATCTTTCTCAGCACCGAGAAGGCGATCGTGGTCAACGACGGCCCTGGCCCGTATGTCTTCGTTCGCGGGTCTTGCCGCACGAATCCTCGCCATTGAAGCATCGCGAGGATGCGATGCGCCGTTGAGGTCGCGACACCCAGGTGCTTGCTGGCGTCCGTCAGTCGAAGTTCGTTCTTCTCACCGAGCAGGAGCAGGAGTTTCAGGGCATTGTCGACCGACTCGATCGGTATTGCGGAGCCGCATCGACTCCGTCGGCTGCTCTATTTCTCTGCACAACAGAAACTGTATCGTTCCTGCCGGCCCTCAGGGCCGCCATCAAGGGCAAGGCGATCCCGTCCAGGTCTATCCGGACGCCGATTCGAGCAGCCGGCCCAGTCGTACACGAACGTCGGAAAGCGACGATCCCGCTGCGATGGACCGGCGGACTTCGACGAGAGCGCGGGGCCAATTCAGTACCACTGCCCCGTCGAATGACAGACCATTCTGAGAGTACAGAGACGCGATCCGGTCGGGTGTTCGAGGGTCCGTCACCATCTCGGGGTTGACTGCCGTCGTGCGACCGACGATGTGCAGCTTCCAGTTGAACTGGTCACTCCAGACATACTCGACAGGCAGATATGAGCGTCGGTCGTCGGGATGAGCGATGTTGTGCGCGACACAGCGCGCCTGGTCGACCGCATTCGTCCAGTGCTCAAGACGGGTGAGATCGCCGCGAACCGGATGCCGCCACCGCCTGGAGTCCCGCGGGGTGGTGGTCTTTCGGGCCCGCGGCGTCGTGACCGCGACGGGGTGAGCCATCGTGCGATGGTCAGTGAGAACGACCAAGAACTCACACAGAAAGACGACACCGCACGATGGCTCTTGACCAGTCTGCCCTCCTCGAGCTGCTCGGGGAACTGAAGCTCACCGGCACCACCGACCGCATCCGAGCCGCGACCGAGCGGCTCTACCAGGAGCTGATCGACGCGGAGACAGCCGCATTCATCGGCGCCGCCCCCTACGAGCGCACGAGCGAGCGCACGACTACCCGCAACGGTTCCCGGCCGCGGGTGCTGTCGACCACGGCTGGGGATCTGGAGTTGCGGATCCCGAAGTTGCGGCAGGGGTCGTTCTTCCCGTCGCTGCTGGAGCGGCGCCGCCGGGTCGACCAAGCCTTGTTCGCGGTCGTGATGGAGGCCTACCTCCACGGCGTCTCAACCCGGAAGGTCGATGACCTCGTCAAAGCGCTCGGCGCTGACACTGGCATCTCGAAGTCCGAGGTGTCCCGCATCTGCCAAGGGCTCGACGCCGAGGTCGCATCGTTCCGCGACCGCTCGCTGTCTGACATCGCCTACCCCTACGTGTTCCTCGACGCGACCTACTGCAAGGTCCGCATCGACCACCGTGTCGTGTCCCAGGCGGTCGTCGTCGCGATCGGCGTCGCCGCTGACGGGCGGCGGGTCGTGCTGGGCTTCGATGTCGGAGACAGCGAGACCGAGGAGTTCTGGAAGCAGTTCCTGCGCTCGTTGAAGACACGAGGTCTGGGCGGGGTGAAGCTGGTGATCTCCGACGCCCACGCCGGACTGAAGAAGGCCGCAGCGACCGTGTTGCAGGGCGCCGCCTGGCAGCGCTGCCGCGTCCACTTCATGCGCAACGTCCTGACCGCCCTCCCGAAGGGCCGGCAGGAGATGGTCGCCAGCGTGATCCGCACGATCTTCGCCCAACCCGACGCCGAGCACATCGATGCCCAGTTCGACGAAGTCGTGCGCATGATCGAGCGCGTCCACCCCAAGACCGCCGTGATGCTCACCGACGCCCGTGACGACATCCTCGCGTTCAAAGCGTTCCCCGCCCGGCATTGGCGACAGATCTGGTCCACGAACCCGCTGGAACGCCTCAATCGGGAGATCAAGCGCCGCACCGACGTCGTTGGCGTGTTCCCGAACAACGCCGCCCTGCTCCGCCTGGCCGGCTCCGTCCTCGTCGAGCAACACGACGAATGGGAAGCCGCCGACCGCCGCTACTTCTCCGAAGCCTCCATGACCGAGCTCACCGCGACCACCCCCACCATCGACGAGGCGGTGATACTCCCCGAGATCACCGCCGCCTAAACTAACGACAGCTGATCATCGCAACGAAGCGAAAGACCACCACTCAAACGGACGCGGCCCGCCACCGCGCAACATCGCCGATCGCATGGATTTCCGGGGCGCCGAGTGCCGTGAGGAATTCGTCGCAGACGAGACCGTCGTCGATCTCGAGCCCTGAGTCCTCGAGCCATTCGACGTTCGGCACTGCCCCGATGCCGATGACGACGACATCACCGTGGAGCTCGGAACCGTCATCCAGGAGCACGCGGAAGTCTCCCTTCGCACCGTCGATCTGCGCGACCGTCCGTCCGAGAACCGCATGTACGCCATGCCGGGAGTGCTTCTGCGAGAAGAGGGCGCCAATCTCGTCACCGAGCCGGCGTGACATCAGGTCGCGTGTCGCCGAGACCAGGGTGACATCGACTCCGAGCCCAAGAGCGGTCGCGGCGACCTCGGCGCCGATGAAGCCCGCTCCGATGACGATGATCCTGCGATCGGGAACTAGCTCGGCGCGCAGCCGGTCTGCGTCGTCGAGTGTCCGCAGCACATGGATTCCCTCGCCTTCACCCCACGGCGACGGCCGCGCGCGGACGCCGGTCGCCACCACGAGGTCATCGAAGCCGACCCGCCGTCCATTCGCCAGCCGGAGCTCCGACAACGCACGGTCCAGACCTACCGCCGGCACACCGAGACGAAGGTCGATGTTAAGCTCGAGCGCCTCCGCCGCCGTGAGGAGCGTGACCTCGGCTGCACCTGCACCGACGAGGTATCCCTTCGACAGCGGCGGCTTGTCGTAGGGCAGCACGGGCTCGGAGCCGATGAGCACAACGTCTCCGCGATACCCCTCTGCCCGAAGCGCCTGCGCGGCCCGTACCCCCGCGATCGACGCACCGACAATCGCTGTCGTCATTCGTCTTCCACCCGGAGCGCGGAAACCGGGCAGCTGTTCGCCGCCTCGGTGACCCGTTTCCGGTCGGCCTCGTCGACCTCTGTTCTGAGCAGGATCACGACGCCGTCGTCATCGAGATCGAAATAGTCTCCCGCGGCCATGATGCAGTTGGCGTAGCCCTGACAGAGCCCGAGATCCGCTTTCACGACAGGCATGTGTCACTCCTCTCCTGCTTCTTCAGGCGTTATCTCAGGGAACATCGGTGCGAACGGTTGGGCGATCATGGCGGAGAACGTCGCCGTAGTCTGCCAGGTCAGCGCCTCGAGCTCGAGCGGATCGAGAGCGACCCACTGCCCGGATCGCGGCGACTCGATCAGGAGCCGGGAGCCGTTGCGTGTCTCCACGCGAGATACCCGGATCTCCGAGAACTCATTGGCGATCGAGATCGGAGCCCCTACCCGCTGGTCTTCGAGCCGCTGACGTTCGTCTGCTGCTGCGATGGCCGCGATGCGGTCGTCCTCTTCGCCTTCCCATTCGAGTTTCATAGGAAGATCGCCAGATTCTGTGTGCGCAAGACCGACTCGTCGACCGTGATGGTTCGGCGTGCGAGCTGCAACCCGCCGCCGACACGTCGCAGAACGTCTTCGCGGCCGGCCGAGATCACCGCGGGCTCGTGCACGTCGCCGCGACTGCGGAAAAGAAGCACCGCAGAATCGACGACGACCTCGCCCGGGACGTCGCTCTCGAAGGTGCGCACGTTCGTGACGAAGTGACGGAGCCGGGAGGGCGGATCCTCTGTCCAGGCGTGTTCCGTGAGGAAGCGGGCGACCCGCCGGCTCAGGGAGTACTTGTTCTCGTCCCAATGCGCCATGCCCGGAGACGTCGAGTACCCGGCGCCGAGCGCGGTAGTGACCTGCACGGGCATGATGTAGTGCACATCGTCGGCGATGAGGTCGAGCCAGTCCTCGTACCGCTGCTCGTCGAGGATGTATGCCTCTTCGACGAGCCACCTGTGCGTCTCCAGATGCAGGCCGTCCGAGAACGACAACGAACTCCCCACCCGCGTGGCTTTGGTCGTATGTGCTCCGAGCGGCGACTCTTTCAGTCGAACCCAGCGCGCCTCGGTCATGACAGCCCCTCCGGCATCCCCACCGACGAGATGATCAGCGCGGTCGGCTCCGTCTCGAGGTAGTCCGCCCAGCGCTCGAGCAGATGCCGCTGGTTGTACTCTCCGTAACCGACGTGGGCCACGCCCGGGCCAGAGAACGCGTCCGGTCCGAGCGGCTCCACGACGAATCTGCCGTCTTTCAGCACGCCCATCCGGCTGTTCAGCAGCAAGCGCCGCGCCATATTCCCTTTCGCGGTGTTCGTAAGGGACACCCAGTTCTCCACATCGTCCTGCTCGAACATCCCCGTGCTGCCGAAGCACATCAGGTACGCCTTGTACGACAGAGCCTTGAACTCCTCCGGTGCCGCTGCGTCGACGGCGAACCAGGAAAGCACCTCGGTCTCGTTCTCGCTGATCGGCTGCCAGGTACGGATCGAGATGAACGGGAGCACGTCGTCGCCGTCTTCCACCTTCGGCCAGTTGTGCACGAAGCTCATGTTCGGGAAGATCGAGGCCGCCGAGATCATGAAGCCGTTCTCGCCGATCACATTGAGCTGGTCCTGGGACCAGACCTCCTTCATCCGGTCGATCATCTCGTCGGGGTAGCCCACGTAGCGCAGCCGCTCCTCGAGCGTTCCCTCCGGAAGCTTGTAGGTCGTGCCTCCGCCGTTGCCCGCCCAGTACGTGTTGCCGTCTTTACGCTTCTCCGCCTTCGGTTCGCGGAAGAGGCCGATCTCGACCACCGAGGTGTGGGTCTGTGGCGTGTGGTACATGTCGCCGGCGAAGTTCTCTGCGCCGATCTTCCAGTTCGCCTTCACCCGCCAGCGCTGCGGGCCGCGGAGCTCGATGCCCGAGGAGCTCTGCTTCGTGTAGTAGTCGAGATAGAAAGCGAAATCGCCGAGGTAGTCGATCAGCGGTGGCGCATCCGGATCCATGCTGATGAAGATCAACCCGTTGTAGCTGTCGAGGCTCGGCGCCGGAAGCAGGCGGGCTCCCTTGCGATTGAAGCCAGCCTCGCCACCGTACGCCTCTTCGTGGAACGGCAGCCCCACGATTCGTCCGTCGTTGCGGTACGACCAGCCGTGATACGGGCAGCGGAAGTGCGAGGCGTTGCCCATTTCCGCCCGGCACACCTGCATTCCTCGGTGCAGGCACATGTTGAACATCGCCTTGACGGAGCCACTCTCGTCGCGCACCACGATGAACGAGTCGTCGAGCACTCGCCGCACCACGTAGTCGCCGGGCTGAGGGATCTCTGATTCGTGACCCACGAAGATCCACGCGCGACTGAACAAGCGCTCCCGCTCGAGCCCTGTGCGTCAGGATGGGGTGAGACACCAGCACTGCTGACCTTCGCACTGCACGGGGCGAGAACGGACCAATACTGAGATGACGATGACGGTTGCTGACGTCGGCACCGATGATGGGGCTATGGCTCCTCGTGCTGACCGGCCCAAGAGGCGGACGTTCACCGCCGAGTTCAAAGCGGCGATCCTGGCCGAGTACGACGCCGCGGACCGCTCTGGGCGTGGGGAGATCCTGCGCCGGGAGGGCCTGTACACCTCCCACATCATCGAGTGGCGCAAGGCCGCGGCCGCCGGCTCGCTGTCCGGGCTGGGCAGCAAGCCGCGGGACCGGCGCGAGCGGGAGCTGCAGGCGCTACGGGCCCGGGCGGAGAAGGCCGAGGCCGAGCTGGCCAAGACCAGGGCGGCGCTGGACCTGATGGGAAAAGCACACGCGCTCTTGGAGACGCTCTCCGAGAGCGCGGACAAGCCGCCGCGGTCGCCGCGGTGATCAACCCGGCCGTCGACGGGCTGGCCGAGCACGTCGGCACCGCGGCTGCGTGCGCGCTGCTGGGTCGCTCCCGCGCCAGTCACTACCGGGCCAAGAACCCGCCACCGCCACGTCCACGGACACCGCGGCCGGCACCGGCGAACAAGCTGTCCGCCGCCGAGCGGGCCCACGTGCTGGCCGTGTTGACCAGCCAGCGGTTCGCGGACAAGTCGGTCGCCCAGGTCTGGGCCACGCTGCTGGACGAGGGCACCTACCTGTGCTCGATGTCCACGATGCACCGGATCCTGCGCGAGCACGACATGGCCGGGGAACGGCGCCGGCAGGCGAGCCACCCGCCCCGGACCCGGCCCGAGCTCGTCGCGACGGCGCCGGGGCAGGTGTGGAGTTGGGACATCACAAAGCTCAAGGGGCCGGAGCGGGGCGTGTACTACGACCTGTACGTCGTGCTCGACATCTTCTCCAGGTTCGTCGTGGGCTGGACCATCGCGGCCCGCGAGGACGCCGAGATCGCCAAGAACCTGCTCGAGCACGCCATGGGCATCCATGGCGTGCCGGAGGCGATCCACGCCGACCGCGGGACCTCGATGACCTCCAAACCGGTCGCTCAGCTGCTCGTCGACCTCGGGGTGGCCAGGTCGCACTCCCGCCCGCACGTGTCGAACGACAACCCTTACAGCGAGGCGGCGTTCAAGACGCTGAAGTACGCCCCGGTCTTCCCCGAGCGCTTCGGGTCCCTGGCCGACGCCGGCGCGTTCGCCGAGCAGTTCTTCGCCTACTACAACCACGAGCACCGCCACTGCGGGATCGGGCTGCACACCCCCGCCAGCGTCCACTTCGGCACCGCCGGGCAGGTCCGCGCCCAGCGCCAGGCCACCCTGGACGCGGCCTACGCCGCCCGTCCCGAGCGCTTCGGCCACCGCCGACCCCAGGCGCCCAAGCTGCCCGAGGCCGCCTGGATCAACCAGCCCTCACAGGAGGCCCTCATACAGACCGCCTGACGGAATCTGTCTCACCCGCCTTGACACTTTCCGCTTCGATTACAGCCCGATCACGGAGCGACCGACGATTTCGTGGCCGAATGGGGCCCGAGTGGCGTTCTATGTCGGGCTGAACATCGAGCACTATCAGATCGACAAGCCCTCCACGAGCATCTTCGGCGGTACCGCGATGCTGCAGCCGGATCCTTCGGGAGCTGGGGTATGACTACGTCCTGGACTGGACGAACGACGATCAGCCGTATCCGCTGAACGTCGACGGGATGTTCAGCGTTCCCTACACGATAGAACTCAACGATGTGACGATGTTCGTGAGTAAGAGCTATACCGGCCCGCAGTTCCTGGAAGCGGTGATCGACCAGTTCGATCAGCTCTATTCAGACTCCGAGCACTCGGGTCGCGTCATGTCGCTGCCGTTGCACCCGTTCATCGTCGGCCAGCCGTTCCGCCACCGCTACCTTGATCGGGCCCTCGAGCACATCACGTCTCACGATGGTGTCTGGGTGACGACGAGCGATGCCATCGCGGCGCACTATCAGTCGACGGGGAACAGGAGAGCCGATTCGTGACGAATACGGAGCTGATCGATGAGTACGCACGGCTGCGCGACGAGTTCAAGGCCAAGGGATTGGGCGGCCGGATCGGCTACGGCGAGAAGCCGGCGCTGCTGATCGTCGACTTGATCACCGGATTCACGGACAGCCGTTCGCCCCTGTCAGGCGAACTGGAGTCACAGCTGGCCGCCACCAATGCCTTACTCGTCCCCGCCCGTGAACTCGAGATCCCCATCTTCTTCTCGACGGTCGCGTACGACACCGAATTGCAGGAGGCGGGGCTCTGGATCAAGAAGATCCCGTCCAACCACCTGTTGGTGGAGGGCAGCGAATGGGTGGAGGTCGACAGCAGGCTGGGCCAGCTGCCCCACGAGATGACCCTGGTGAAGAAGTACGCATCCTGCTTCTTCGGAACTGATCTCGCCGCACGCTTGATCTCACGGGGTGTCGACACCATCATCATCGTCGGCTGCACCACCAGTGGGTGCGTGCGCGCCTCGGCGGTTGACGCCTGCTCCTACGGCTTCCACACCATCGTCGTCGAAGAGGCAGTCGGCGACCGGGCAGCCCTTCCGCACCTGGCCAGCCTCTTTGACATCGACGCGAAGTACGGCGATGTCGTCAGCCTCGACGACGCACGTGCTTACCTGCGGGGGCTTGCGCAACAGAACGATTGACTGCAGTAACGCCGTGGGGCCAACTTCCTCTGTGCGGAATATTGAACCGGCGTGCAGGCCGAGATCCCGCAGATGCTGGCGCAGGGCGGCGGATCCATCATCAACACCGCCTCGTCCCTCGGGCAGGTCGCCATCGCCCACCAGTCCGCCTACGTCACGTCGAAGCACGGCGTCATCGGCCTCACCCGAGCCGCCGCGGTGGAGTACTCCGACAAAGGCATCCGCGTGAACGCAGTGCTGCCCGGGGTGATCCAGACGCCAATGATAGACGCGCTGGAGGAGACCTACCCCGGCTTCAAGGACGCGCTGCTGACGAAGCACCCGATCGGCCGACTCGGCACGCCGCACGACATCGCCGAGATGGTCGCGTGGCTCGGTTCCGACGCGGCCGCCTTCGCGACCGGCGCGCAGTTCGCCGTCGACGGCGGGTACCTCGCGATTTAGACGAGGTGGCCACGACGGACGGGAGGCACGGTGTCAGCTGACACCGTGCCTCACGTCCGTCACCGGTCGCGCCGCGACCCGCGTGTCAGCCGTTCTTCGCGGCCAGTCGGTCCGTCTCGCTGTCGTTCCGCCACCCGGCGGTCGCGCCGCCGTCGACGCTGTAGTTCTGTCCGGTCACCCAAGAGGACTCGTCGGAGGCCAGGTAGAGCGGCATGTACGCGATGTCCTCGCCCGTGCCGGGGCGTTGAATGAGCGCGTTGCCGACCTGCCAGGCCTTGCCCTCCGCATCCACCGCCTTGTCCGTCGCCGGGGTGCTGACGAAGCCAGGCGAGATCGAGTTCGCGCGGACGCCGTAGCGGGCGCCCTCCGCAGCGAGCGACTTCGTCATCGCGATGACGCCGCCCTTCGCGGTGGTGTGCGCGACCTGGCGAGCGGCTCGATCCCGCGACCTTCGCGATCGACGGAAAGCAACTCGAGATCGATCTCGAGTTCGAGGCCTGGGCCAAGAGCGCGCGCCGCATCGGCGCAGCCACCCGGCGTCCGGCGAGGACGTCGCGGGGCGGACGGGCCGATCTCAACACGGTGCGTGAATGGGCCAGTCAGAACGGACACCAGGTCAGCGATCGCGGCAGGGTTCCCGCGTCCATCCTCGAGGCGTACGACGCGGCGCACTGACGCGGTCACTCCTGGGCTGAGCCGCGCGCTGCGCGCCAGTGCTCCGTGACGGGATAACCGGAGCGCACGTGCGCGCGCACGTGGACCTCCCCCGAAGGGGATCCGCTGCCGCCCGGCTCCGGCGGCGGAGGGTTCTGTGTCCAGCCTGAGCCAGGGACCCAGACCGTCCCCGGTTGCACGGGCGCGTCGGCGAGCGCGGGATCGATCAGCTGACGCGCGAGAGCCACGGCCTCACCCAGATCGGTGATCCCGCCGGCTGAGGGCGTGCCGGCCGCGAGCACCCGGTAGGGACCGTCCCAACCGTCCGGGACCGTGAACGTAGTGAACGAGTCGAGCTTTGACAGTGCACGCTTCGCGTCGATGGCCATCTGCAGCTCGCGCAGGTCGACGCGCTGCGTGCGTGCAATGGTGACGATGTCCACCAGGTCTTTCGCGCGGCTGCTGGGGCGGCCGTTGTAGGTGCTCATCGTCGCAGTGACCTTCTCCGCGACCTGATCGGAGATCGGGAACAGCCGGTAGGGGTGCGACGGGACCGGCCGCCCCAGCTGCAGCCGCGTCGACGGCTCGATCGTCTCGACGCGGCCGACCGGGGGAGGGCCGACGACCACGTCGATGGGGATGTCGGAGATCCTCCGGCCGGTGTTCGCGTCCAGACATGTGAACACCAGGCGCCGGGTCGCGACACCCGGCTGGTTCTCTCCTCGCCCGGTCGCACGGGCACGGGTGAGCTGGAACCGCACATGGTCGCCGAGATCACGCGCGGCTGCCTGCTCGAGCGCCTGCTGCGCGGCATCCAGATCGGCGGCGCCGGTCGAGGCCAGATCCAGGTCTTTCGTCGACCGTGACTTCGGCACCCGGGCGAGCATCGCCGTGCCGCCCTTGAGCAGCCACTCGGACTCTTCCCCCTCCGCAAAGACCCGGCTGAGGAAACGATCGTGCTGTGCCTGCACGATCTGCGCATTCACATCCAGCGCGCTCGCGCCGTCACCGGCTGCCTTCGTCGCGGCCGCCTTGATCGCCTGCGCAAGCCCCGTCCAGTCTTTGTAGCCGTCGGGCTCAGGCATCGGCCGGCACCACCGCGTCGACGCCCGCAAGAGCGAGCAGATCAGCCGCGAGCGCGGCACCCGAGGGGTACTTGTTGGGCTTGGCCAGCGGCTCCAGATACTCGGTCAGGCGGGCGGGGGAGAGCAGCTTTCCCGCGTCCGCGGCGTCGGCGAGCGCATCGGCGACGAGGGAGCGGTCGACCCACTGCTCGATCAGGTCGGCGATCGTGCGCTCGACGCTCATGGTCGGCATCCCGTCGACGGAGACCACCTCGGTGGGCGCGAGCTCGCGGGTGCGGAGCCGCACCCCGTCCAGGCGGGTACCGCGGCGGGTGGGAACGACGAACTCGAGTGGCCCGGGGAACCAGTCGCCGATGCCATGCAGCTGCGCGGCCGTCTGGCCTGCGGCGACGACGGGCGGGACGCCGGTGTCTGTGCGGGGACGGTCGGCGCCGCCGAGGGCGAGCCAGGTCGCGAGGATCGCCTCCTGCTCGTGCTCTGGCGCGCCGGCGAGGCGGTAGACGCCGCGCGCGACGCGGATGAGCGCGCCGCTGTTGGCGAGGCGCGTCAGGGTCGGGCGCGCCACGCCAGCCTCGAGCGCCTGGGCGGTGGTCACCAGGCCCCAACGCTGTGACGCGAGCTCGCCCAGACGAGCGAAAGTTGATCCTGCCATGCGCACAGTGTAGCGAGAAACCGCAACAAACGTTGTAGCTCGTTCAGATTGTCGACTTCGAGCCTCTGGGGCCACCCCTTAGCAGTGAGGGGGTTCCAAACCCTCGGGAACGGGTTATATTCGGGAATATAACCATCTGTGAGGAGGAGAAGATGCGGACCCACACCTGCCCGCCGGACCACAAGCACGGGCTGACCTCCACCTGCTACGTCGTCCACCTCTGCGGGTGCCGCGCCTGCATGGACGGCAACGCGCGCCGCCGCCGCGACCGCTACCGTCTCCTGGCCTACGGGCGATACCAGGACGCGCACCAACCCATCGAGCCGATCCGGCAGCACCTGCAGGCACTGGTCGACACCGGGATGATCCCCGAACGGATCGCCATCAGCGCCGGCGTCGGCGGCGCCACGGTCCGTCGCCTGCTCAACAGCGAGACGGCACGGTTCGTCACCGGCGCCACCGCCCGCAAACTCCTCGCAGTCACCCCCGACAGCAGCACTCTCGCCGCGCAGGGCCGAGTCAACGGCCGCGGCACCCGCCGGCGCCTCCAGGCTCTGGCCGCGATCGGATGGAACCACCACGAGATCGCACGCCGACTCGGCTACCCGCGCTGGAAGGTCAACAAGGCACTCGAAGGCGCCTACGTGGACATCCGTGTCCACGACGACATCGCCGCGCTCTACGACGAGCTCTGGGACCAGCAGCCCCCCACCCACACCCGAGCGCAGCGGGTCGGCCGCTCCTACGCACTCACGGTCGCACGCCGGCACGGCTGGCTGCCGCCGCTGGCCTGGGACGACATCGACACCGACCCGGCACCGCCCACAGCCGGGCAGGAACCCCTGCTCGACGAGATCGCGATCGAGCTCGCTCTCGCCGGCCAGAACGTCCGCCTCACCCGAGACGAGCGCCTCGAAGCCACCCGACGCGGGACCGAACGCGGACTCAGCCTCACCCAGCTCAGCGACCTGCTCGGCGTCGACGTCCGCACCATCGACCGCGACCGTGACGACCTCGGACTCCGGCAGGCCGCCTGATGAGCAAGACGCTCGACATCCTCGAAGCCGCCCTGCACGGCACCACCGCCGGCTACCTGGCCGGATGCCGCAGCAAGGGAGGATGCCCGAACCACGGCAACCGCCAGCTGCTCACCTGCACCGAAGCGGCCCGCGCCCGCCGCCACTACTTCTCGCTCGCCTCGCTCGAGGAGACCGAGCCGATCACCCGGCAGATGCTCCGCGACGCCAAGAACAGCCCCTTCGCACCGAAAGAAGCCGCAGATGTCTGACCAGCCGAACACCTTCACCATCGACTCCACCAAAGAGGGAGAGTGGCTGCGGGTCGTCCGCGCGCTCGGCGGCCATCGCTGGGCCCTGTCGCTGCGCTTCAACCCCCTCCCGCTGACTCAGCGAGGCGCCCGGCACACCCGGCCAACGCGGCAGCCCACACCCCACGCGGCAGCAGGCCACGGGCCGAACGCGAGACTGCACCTGCCCAGCTGCGCGATCTCCCCCCAGCTCGGCAACGGCCGCGGCGCCCACCTCAAGCAGATCCCCCACCTGGGCCGAACCGAGGAGCACTGATGACCGACATCGCCGTGCGCCTCCAGGAAGCCATGACCATCCAGACCGGCACACCCGTCACCGTCCGATGGAGCTTCCGCGAGTTCGCGCTCAACTGCACCCGCCGCGACGGCCGCCCCCTCACCCAACGGATGCACAGGCTCTTCCAGACGCTGCTCAACCGTGAAGCGCTCCGCGAGCTCACTCCAGGAGAAGACCCAACGATGGGATCCCGCGCAACCCTCATCGAGATCATCGACGACCTCGCCGTCAGCGCCGACCACCAAGGCGCCCGCGCGGCCGCGCTCGCCGAGGTCCTCCTCAGTGCCGGCATGTTCCACCTCGGCGACCAGCTCCGCCGCCAGAGCCACGCACTCTCAGAGCTCGACGCCGACGACGAAACCCTCGAGGTCATCGACGAGGCACGCACCCAGATCGCCCGAACCATACTGCTGCTCGACCAAGCCGACACCGCACAGGCAAAGGAGCGCAGATGAACCGACGCACCCGCCGCGCCAGCACAGCCCTCGCCGCGGTCGCAGCTCTCGCGCTCGGCTTCGGCGCCCACCAGCTGGGCATCACCTCCTGGATCGACACATGGACGCGCCCGCAGGCACCCGCCCCGGACCCGACCTACGACTACACCGCGCTCGCCGCAGTCGCGCAGGAGCTGCCGCTGATCGATCCCACCGAGGAGATTCCCGAGTATCGCCGCGCCACGTTCGGCGAGCGCTGGATCGACATCGAGGGAAACGGCTGCGATCAGCGAGACGATCTCCTCGCCGTCCAGCTGCAGGACGTCGTCCGTGACGGTTGCACGGTGCTCTCCGGCGTGCTCGACCCCGATCCGTACACGGGCACACGCATTGAGTTCGAGCACGACCGGATCGCCGCCCCTGGAGCCCCGGGAAGCTCCGGCGTCCAGATCGACCACATCGTCAGCCTTTCGGCGGCGCACGCCGGGGGCGCGTGGGCGTGGACCGAGCAGCAGCGCATTCAGTTCGCCAACTCGTTCGACAACATCGTCGCCGTCGATGGCAACACGAATGCGGCCAAGAACGACCACGGGCCAGCCCTGTGGCTGCCATCGAACGCCGACTACGTGTGCACCTACGTCGCCCGCTACACGGAGATCGTCGACACCTGGCACCTCGCGGTCGACGAAGCCGACCGCGGTGCGCTCGTGGACACGCTCTCAACCTGCGCTGCCCAGCAAGCCAGCGACGAGAGCGGGAGCATGTCGTGAAGCCGCTACGAACCCGCGTGGGATCTCGCCGCGCGCGCCTGACGCTTGGCCGCGCGAGCGCGGTCTACGACCTCGTTCGCATCCGTCGTGTCGACACCGAGGGTGCGCCTGATCACCTCGAGCTCGGCGTCGGTCCAGCGGGTGCGCCCTCGCATCCGCTCACCGAACGTGACGACGTTCAAGCCGAGCAGGTCGATCAGAGCCGCCTGCGTGGGAACCTCGGGCGCCCCCGCCCCGTCCGCGATCGCCGCCCGCAACCGCTCCGCGAAAGCCGCATCGCGCGCCAGTCCCGGCATCAGTCGCGGCCGGCGGCCGCGCTGCGAGGGCGCCCTGCGCGCGCGCTCCTGCGCGAATGCGTCGATCGCGGCCTCGTCGTAGAGCGGGGAGTTGCCTTCTATGGCAACCGGCTCGGGGAGCAGAGGACCCTCCTGGCCGGCTCTGCGCAGCTTGTTGCTGATGGAGCGCATCTTGTAGACCGCGACGACGGACACGCCGAGCTTCTCGGCGACGTCCGCCGTGGTGAGGTGCCGTCCGGTCATCAGCGCTCCTCTCAGCTGGATGAATATAACCACTTTCGCGGTTACGGCGCGCCGCGGCAACCAGACCCAACTTGGTTGGGGATGCTGGGGCGCATGGCTAACAAGGACGCGGACGCCATCCGTGAGGAGCTCCGTCGCATCGGCCAGCAGCTCGCGCAAGCGGACGAGCTGCGCGAACGCCGCGGCAAAGTCGTCGACGAGGCGCGCGCGGCCGAGCTGACCCAGCGAGAGATCGCCCTCCTGCTGGGGATGACCGAGGAAGGGCTGCGGAAGGCGCAGAAGTCCTACCACGGACGCGGGCGCTCTTACGGCGGCCGCCTCGCGTCCTAGCGACCCCGCCAGACCTTCATGGAGCGCCCGTCGACTGCGAAATCTGATTGCAATTTTCAAGCACTCTTGACTAATATAACCTGACGAATGAGGGGGTGAGATGGACGAGCTGAACTACCGACCCAAGCCGTGGACGCCGAAGGACGTGCCCACGATCTGGGTCGACCAGACCACCGGGCAAGGCGTCACCGACGCCGGCACGCCCGTTCGCCCCGTCATCGGCGAGCGCCGCAAGAACCCCAACCTGACGGACCTGCTCGACACGGCTGCCTCGTACGGCGCTAACCGCATCATGCTGACCGGGAAGCGCCCCGAGCCTGCGCCTGGCGTGCGGCACTGGCTGTACGTCCAGACCCCGAACTGGAAGCCCGGAGCCCACTGGGTCAACAACGGCCCGCCCACCGGTCGGTTCGAGCACGCGGTCACCGGCTTCAAGATCGAAGTCCGCACCGCGGAGGAGTGGTTCGGCGACGGGCCGCTGACCCCTGCCCAGGCTCGTCTGGCCTGGAACGTCACCGCGTCGATCATTCGCCACGCCGACGAGAACGCGCGCCTGTTCAACAGCCCTGCCGCCACCGGAACGAACCTGTGGGCGCTGTCGCTGCCGAAGAACATCAACCCCGTGCCGGTCGAAGACGACATCGCCCAGGAGATCCACTTCACCTCGGGCCTGCACCACTACGACCACCTGGTCGCGGGGGAGTCGTTCGCCAAGCACGAGGACTGCGTCCCGCTGATCGACCCGGCCAAGACGAAGAAGATCAGCGAGTTCGCCTACGTCGACGGCCGGTTCATGTTCGCCGGCGTCGGGCGCGAGCTCGGTATCGGCCCCGCGATCCGGCTGAACCAGGCCGCCGCGTACGAGCTGCTCGAGCAAGACCCCTACGCGCGCGCCCGCTTCCACGTGCGGTTCCGCGTCCCTCAGGGCTGGAACCACGTTGGCCTGCTCGGTGTGAAGCACCTGGACGTTCGCGAAGGCTGGTTCTATCCGAACCGGCCCGGAGCGGTGCACGACACCTGGGCCGACGGCAGCGAGATCCACGTCGCCCTCAAGCACGGGTGGGAGATCCGCCCTCACGAGGCCGTGGTGTTCCGCAAGGCCAAGCCTCTAGACACCTTCACCGAGCGCATGACGCGCGCCCGCGAGCGAGTCCAGCTGCAGGACGAGATGCACCCGGACCTGCGCCGCGCTGTGCTCGCCGCGCTGCGGAACATCATGCTGCACTCGATCGGTGCATTCGCCGCCGCGGGCCGCGACGAGACCCGCGTCGCCGCGTCGCCCGATGACGTCCCGCCCGAGTACAGGGCCAAGATGCTGCGACAGGGCAACCTCTGGATCTATCGCATCCCGTCGCGCCCGAACGACCGCACCCGAAGCTTCTACCACCCGGAGCTCGCCGCCCAGGTCTGGGGTCGCGCACGCGCTCGCGTCCTCCACGGCCCCAGCTCCCTCGGCGGCTACACCTCCGGTGCTCTCACGGTCGACCCCTCGACGCTCATCGGCATCCAGGGTGATGCGATCTACACGACCAAGCTGCCGGCGTGGTCCCTGCCGGACCGGTTCATCGGCGGCGGCGACGACGGCAAGACCGGGCGCCTGCGCCTGCAGGGCTACCTCAACGGATCCTTCATCACGCCGGAGACGCTGCGGCAGCGTGACGCGCTGAAAGCACGTGCCGAGCGGGCCGGCATCGCCAAGGCGCTCGAGCAGGCAGAGGAGAAGGGCTGATGGCTGACCAGCAGCGCACCGCCCAAGACCTCATCCGCGATCTGCGGCGCAAGGGCATCAGCACGGCCGAGATCGCCGAGGAGCTGCACCGCTCGCCTCGAATGGTCCGCAAGATCCTCAACGGCGAAACCAGCGGCGCCCTCTACCGCCAGGCGCTCCAGGAGCTCGCTGACACCGGACGCCTCACCCACGTCCCGCCGCGGCGCCGGCGCAAGGACGGCTCGATCGCCCCCGTGCGAGGCAAGGCCGGCGCCAAGCCCGTCATCCCCGAAGACCTCAGCGGCACCTACGTTGAGGGTCGCCAGGGTGGTCGGCTGCGCGTCGACGTGGCATACGCCACCGGGGGCGACCGGTACATCGAGATGCGCATCCCCAAGGGCCGCACCGCGAAGGGCCGCGAGCAGGCGAACGCCGAACTGATCAAGCAGGTCCGCAACGCCGCCAAGGGCCAGTCCCACGACAAGCAGAAGCAGATCACCGCCCACCTGACCTTCTCCAACGGCCGCGTGATGGAGGTCAACTCGTACAACGCCTCGACGATGCTCAAGCGCATCCACGAGAACGGCGGCGACGCCCTCGGCTGGTTCCGCGAAGAGTCGAAGAACCGATACGTGAACCTCGACACCAGCCGCGACACCATCACCGGCGTCACCCTCAACGTCGTCAGCACGGCCAAGACGACCGAGTACCAGAGGCAGGCCGAGCGCGGCCGCACTCGCCGCCCCCGCTCGCTGTCGCCGGCGGAGCTCATCAGCATGGAAGAGAAGCGGCGCATCGAGGAGCGCCGCGCTCGCCGCCGTGGAAACCGAGGAGGTGGTCAGTGACCATGGCCGCCCCGAAGAAGCCCACAGCTGCAGCGAAGCCCCGCGCACGCAAGGCCGCGCCCCCCGCTGAGGAAGTCACCAGCGACGTCGACCAGGCAGCGACGTCCGAAGCACCCGCACGCGCACCTCGCGCAAGCCAGAAGCCGGCAGCGGCGAGCGCGACGCCTCCTGAGTCGGCCGAGGCGGAGACGCCACCGCCGGCGAAGAAGAAGCGGGGGCCCTACAACGTCGTCTACGTCCAGAAGAAGCCCGTCTCGATCCGTCTCCCCGACGACGCGCTTGAACTGATGGACTGGGCCAAGCAGGATGCAGCCAGCCGCGGCGACCGCCTCACCAAGGACGAGATCGTCACCGTTGCGCTTCGCGCCTACTGGGGCCGCAAACGGCGCCGCGGGTAATGACCGTCTCCTGAGCTGCTGGCAGGGAAGTCGAGATGAGTGAAACTAACGGGCCGGCCGAGTTGCCGGTCTACTCGATCGCCGAGGCATTCGTGAAGCGATCCGGAATGTATATCGGGCAGCCCGTCACGTTCGAGCGAGTGCACACGTTCCTGCTCGGTTTCGAAACGGCGATGTTGTACGTTCGCGACGAGCTCGCGCGCGATCGCAATGCGTTTCAGCCCGTGGGCGTGCTCGGTCAGTTCCGGGAGCAGCTGCGATCCGAGGGGCGGCTCAGGTGGGACTCCTGGTCCCTGACGATCGTGGCGGAAGCGATCGGCTGGACTGGCGACGAGCCTCCGGCGATCGACGATCTGACCGAAGAGCAGCACCTCGAGGCAGTCCGGGACCTTCTCCCGTTGCTCGAGAAGGTCTTTGCCCTCCCCGCGGAGCTTGTCACCTCGCTCCGTGACTCCGCCTGAGAAGGGTAGGCACCCCACCGCTGTCGGTGTGTCGTCCCGCCCATCGAGTTCGAGAACGCGTTCTATGCTGTGCGGCGATGATCAACCTGACCGCCACCGTCCCGCTTGGACCGCTGACAGAACTTGTCGGACGATCCCTCTCGGCGACTGGGAGATGGGTCAACTCATCCGGTAGCGCCTACCTGTCATATCCATCACTCAGAGGATCCTGACCCGGACGAACGATCGCAGTCGCTCGAGGGCAAAGGACCCGTGCGGATGTCGCGCGTCACACCTCGACCTCGAACGGCAACTTTCGCAGTGTCGTCGCGGAAATCCCGGTGCTCTTGTACATCCGGGCGTGGGCGTACTGGATCTCCGGCAGCAGATCGATGCGGCCGATCGCCTCCAGCATGATCTCGTCGGCCTGACCGGTGAGATGACGCAGTTCGGGGATCGCGTACCCGCCCACGTACTTCCCGGAGTTGAGATCCCAGGAGCGCACGGCCGGCAGCGCCTCCTCGATCCTCTCGCCGAGCTCCACCAGAGCATCGAACGTGTCCTGCCCGTAAGCGTGCGGGGAGAATGGGATCTGCGACATCGTGCCCTTGGTGACGTTGAAGCAGTCGCCCGTGAACGTCCACCACAGGAACGCCAGCCGCGACGCCGCGATCGCGCTGGCCGCGAGCTGGTCCTTCCGGTTCTGAACGAACAGCTTCCCCTCGTTGAGGGGCACCGTGGCGTGCGTGGTCTTGTCGTAGGTGACCGGCGGCACCGTGTACGTGCTCAGGAAGTACGTGGCGGTCTTCTTGAAACCGACGGAGTAGTCGCTCACACGGACAAGCGGCGTCGAGGAGATCGTGCCCTTCGCAAGCAGCGTGTCGATCAGCTCGAACATCGCGTCGCTGCTGGCGCGCATCCAGTTCGGGGTCCGCGAGCCGGCGGGCCGAAGCGAATACCGCAGTGTCGCCATCAGATGCGGACGGAACGCCTCGATCCAGCTGTGGGTGAGCGTCGTGTGCAGCTCGGAGACGCTGCCATACCCGGCGGCGGTGATGATCGTGCTGCGCACCTTCACCTGGAACAGGGCAGCCGGGCGTTCCTGGAAGGTGCTCACCCAGATCGCATCGAACCGCCGCTCGTAGAACTTCCGCAGTGACTCGTCGCGATCGGCGAACTGGCTGCGGATGGGAACGATCAGGCTGAGCCGGCCATCCGGGCGCGTGATCTGCGCCGAGCGCTCGCAGCAGGAGGCGTAGATGTCGTCGACGTTGTCTGTCTCGAAGCCGGTGATGCGGTAGCTGAGCTCGCGCCGGTTGACGTAGGGTGGGTTGCCGATGACGACGTCGAAGCCGCCCTGATTGGGGTGTGACACGTCGCCCCGCACCGGCAAGAAGCGCGGCCCGTACAATGTCCAGCGCATCGAAAAACACCCCGCGACCTTCCGACTACCTCCGGACGTCTTCGAGTACATCAACCAGGCACGCGACGAAGCCGCGGCCCGTGGTGATCGCCTCACCAAAGACGAAGCGATCACCATGGCAGTCCGCGCGTTCTGGGGCGGCAAGCGCCAGCGCCGCCGCTGATCACCACACCGACATAACCGACGAAAAGAACTCTGGAGGCATCTGATGAGCCGTCGATCTATGCTCGAGCAGGAAACCGATCCGCTACACCCCGCGCGGATGCTACCGCGCACCTGAGACGAACGCGCGGTCCTTCACCGAGGATGGCTACATCTCGACATGATCAACCGAGGCAGCGAGAAGATTTCGTGCGAAGAGGTGGAGGACCTCGTCTACCGCTATGACAGCTTCGATCTAGCGGCCGCCGTCGCGATGCTCGACCCCGTGTTCAGCGAGCGGGTATGCGTCTACGTGAGTCTCAAGGAGGGCGGCCCGCTCGGGCTCGAACGGATCCGCGCCGCCATGGAGTCCGCCGGGGTGGCTAAGCATAAGCACCCCGAGCGGCTGATCGCCGTCGACGACATGCCCCTCACCAAGGTAGGCAAGATTGACAAGAGGGAGCGGAGAGGGCTTTGCCCGCCGCGACAGCGCCTAATGGGGCAGACGCTCAGCGCCCGCGCCGCCACGCGAGCCAGTGGCGGATGCTCTCCTCGAGCGCGTGCAATAGAGGCAACATCACCCAGATGACGCACGCGACGGTCAGTGGCGTCGTACATAGGATCTGGAGGTACGGCGGCAGGCCGGTCAGGAGCGGAGCGATGAAGTAGGCGTTGAACATGGCAGGCGGTACCAGCGCGATCCACACTAAAATCGCCGTCCACCACCGCGGGCGCGCGGGACCGGCCGTCGGGATTGCACCGGTGAGGGCGTCCGGAGTCAGTGGACGGGCCTGCCCGATCGTGAGCGGCACGGCCTGTTGCAGGTGCGCCTGCCGCTCCTTACTGTCCTCCCACCGGATGAGGTCATGGGGGGAAGCGAACGTGATCTCGACGACAACCTGGCGCCGGTGCCGTTCCGAGACTCGGACCTTCGACTCCCGGTAGCCGGGGAACGACTGGGCCCGGCCGGTGAAACCATGCGCCCACTCGGTGAGATCGTCCAGCCGCCCGGGGACGGCTGTGCGCGCCACCCGAGCCGTGACCGTGAGGTTATCTGGTTGCATGGTGTCCTCCCGGGGCAGAGGAAGCCCCGTCTCCCAGCGTATTGCGCCGATGACGCGGCACTGAACAGCTTCCGACCATCGGGGTCCGGATCAATAGCGCGAAATAGTGCTCTTCCGAGCAGTGGAGTGTCACCGCCACTGCCGCCTCACGCAGGATGGAAAGTTGAAAGACCTGGATCGACGGGGAGGTCATTTGCACGAGGCGTTTCGCTTGCTGCGGGAAGAAAGGCTCAAACGAGGCCGATACCATCGCCGAGCGACGGTGTATCACCCGGACGTAGAAGAGGTCGACCAGCTCTACGGTGTCCGGCTTCAGCTGGAGTCCTTAGGCGCGCGCCGGACGGTGGACGGATGCTGCGCTCCGAGATCGGCGCTTCGCGCGAGTACGGGACGCTAATGGATGCGGCGCTGGCAGTCGGTGACATGGGCGCCTGGCTGGTGGCGCACCACGCGTTCCTCCGCTGCTGCGTCGCGCGTGCAGACATCCCGTTGGGGCGGGTAGTGGACTCCTACCCGGAACGCTGCTTACACATCTATCAGTTGTGGCACCCGCAGTCGTTCGCCATCGCTCATCGCGAGTACGAGGCCGTCCTCGAGTCGATCGTCAGGCGTCCGACGCCCAGGGGATCGATCTGTCGCCGCTGGCGACCCACGAGTTCGCCTTCGACGATGCCGCCGCCGCCTTCGAGCAGTCCCGCGACGCGTCCAGCAGCCTGAAGGTCCTGCTCCGACCGTAGAGCGCCTGGGCCGTCGGGGCCGTCACAGGGAGCCACGCGGGCGGCGTGGGGTGGCACGGGCTGCAGTGGCACCGCGGAGACGATCCTCCCGCCTGTCGGGTCGGCATCGGAGCGCGCGGTGCAGGAGGAGCGCGCCCACGTTGCAAGTAAGCTTTCTGCCGTGCAGAATCGACAGCTCGGGTCGCCGGGCGATCCACCCCAGTATCCGATCGAGTCGGTCGACAACGCGCTGAAGCTGATCCTGCTGCTGGGTGAGGAGCACGAGCTGCGGCTCACGGACGCCGGTGCCCTCCTCGGGGTGGCGACCTCGACCGCGCACCGACTTCTCGCGATGCTGGCATGGCGCGGCTTCGTGCGGCAGAACCCGGTGACCAAGGCTTACGGCCCTGGCCCGGCGCTGACGACGGTGGCCTTCTCGGTGCTGCGCAGGATGGATGTCCCGAGACTGGCGCAGCCGATCCTCGAGGACCTCAGCGCCGCCCTCGGTGAGACCTGCCACCTGGGCACGCTCGAGGGCAACCATGTCCGATTCCTCGCCGTTGCCGAGCCCGATGTGGCCGTGCGCGTGGTTTCGAGACTGGGCAAGACCCTGCCGGCGCATTGCACCTCGACCGGCAAGGCGCTGCTTGCCGAGCTGAGCGACGAGCAGCTCTTCCGGCTGTACCCGGACGAGCAGCTCGAGATCGTCACACCGAACTCCATACGTTCCCGAGACGAACTCGTCGCCGAACTGGTTCGGACACGACTGGACGGTTATGCCGTGAATCGGCAGGAAAGCGAGGACGGCGTGGCGAGCGTCGCGGTCCCGGTCCACGTCTCGTCGGGACTGCGACTGGCGATCAACGCCTCCGCGCCCGTGCAGCGGTTACCGCCGGGCAAGGTCAAGTCCCTAGCGCGGTCACTGCAGGACGCCGCGATCCGCCTCGCCGAACTGTTGGGGTGAACCGGCCCGGGTCGTCGTAGCGCCCATGGATGCGCTGCGCACGCGAACACGCCGCTGATGAGCGTGGCTGCGGGAGCGACCGACCCGCCGCCGTGGGCCTCAGTGCCCGTTGGCCGGATCGTCCGGGTCGCGGGCGGCTTCTTCGCCTTGATCCAGCCCACTCAGCGTCGCCATATCCTCCGAGCTGAGCGTGAAATCGAAGACGTCGATGTTCTGCGCGAGATGCTTCTCATCGCCGGCGCGCGGGACGGGAACGATCCCTTCCTCGATGTGCCAGCGCAGTAGGACCTGTGCGGGCGACTTGTCATACTTCGACGCGATCGCGGTCACCGCGGGATCGGACAGCAGGGCTCCTCCGCGTCCGAGCGGGCTCCACGCCTCGGTCAGGATGCCGTGAGCGCGCTGGAAGCTGCGCTGTTCGACACGGGCGATGTCGACGCTGAGCTGGATCTGATCGACGTCGGGGACGACACCGGTCGCGTCGACGACGCGCTGAAGGTGGTGAGACTTGAAGTTGGAGACGCCGATCGCCTTCACTCGTCCCTCTTCGAGCAGTCTCACCAGACCCTTCCACGCTTCGACGTATCGGTCGAGGGCCGGAACCGGCCAATGGATCAGGAACAGATCGAGGTAGTCGACGCGAAGGGTCTTCAGCGATCGGTCGTACGCGCGCTGCACTCCCTCGACGCTGTGGTCCTCCTTGTTGAACTTGCTCGTGATGAAGACCTCGTCACGAGGGATGCCCGATGCACGCAGACCGGCACCGACGGCCTCCTCATTCGCGTACTTGTACGCCGTATCGAACAGGCGGTAACCGTAGCCGACCGCCTTCTCGACCATCGTTGCGCACTCGTCTCCCGTGAGTGGCCACGTGCCCACCCCGATTCGCGGGATGCGGTGACCGTGCAGGAGGGGGAGGGTGGTGTCGTCAGCTCTCATCGGGCGGCCGCCTTCGCCGGAGCCGTGCTCGAGGGCTCGAGGAGGGCGCGCAGCCGATGTATCAGCTCGTCCGCCTTCGCTCGCGAGGCGACCGAGCGGCGGGCGTCGACGAGGGCACGCGGCCAGTTCACGATGACGGCACCTTCGGCCTGCCCTTGGCTCTCGCCGTACACGACGGCGAAGCGGTCCTGCGCAGGGTCGCCCACCATCGTCCAGTGATCAGATCCGGTATGCCCGACGATCTGGATCTTCCAGTCGTACTGGTCGCTCCACACATACTCCGTCGGGTCGTAGCTGCGCAGGTCATCCGGGTGAGCGATGTTATGCGCGACAATCAGCGCCTGATCCGTCGCGCTCGTCCAGTGCTCCAACCGGATCGGGTCGGGATGCCGTCGGTTCATGAATCGTGCCACGTCGCCGATCGCATACACGTGGGAGACGCCGACGGCGGCAAGCGTGCCTTCGCAGACGACACCGTTATCCAGCGCGAGGCCCGACGACTCGAGCCACTCCGTGTTGACGACCGCTCCGATACCGAGCAGGACAGCGTCGACATCCAGCGTCGCGCCATCGGTGAGCGTGACCTGGACGCGGTCACCCGTGCGCTCGACGTTCTCGACGGAGACGCCGAAGCGTAGCTCAGCACCCTCCCTGCGGTACTTCTCCGCGAAGATACCGCCCACTTCCATATTCATCGCCCGGCCCATCGGAGCACCGATCGGTTCGATGATGGTGACCTTGACACCGGCCGCAAGCGCTGTGGCGGCCGCCTCGGCGCCGATGAATCCGGCGCCGACCACCGCGAGGTGGCGGCCCGGAACGAGCTCCTTGCGCAGCTCGTCGGCATCGGCGCGGGTACGCAGCACGTGGACGCCGGGAGTGGAAGCCCACGGGGTTCGGCGAGCTCGGGCACCCGTCGCGATGACGAGGATGTCGTAGGTCAGCTCGCTGCCGTCGGCGAGCGTCAGCGTCTTGCCGGCAGGATCCAGCTCGGTCGCGGCGACGCCGAAACGGGTCTCGACCCGCAGGCCTTCGAGCGCTTCCGCCGTCGTCAGCGCGATCTCCGGGTCGGATGCGGCGCCGCTGAGGTACTTCTTCGACAGCGGGGGACGGTCGTAGAGGGGATGGCTCTCCTGGTCCACCAGCGTGATCGCGCCGGTGAACCCCTCCGAACGAAGATTCTGTACGAGCTTGACTCCGGCGACGGAAGCACCGACGACGACGACGTGAGACATGCGAATCGGCTCAACCCTCGACAGACAGCGCCGAGACCGGGCAGCTTCGGGCGGCTTCCTCGACGCGAGTGCGCTCCGCGTCCGGCACCTCGAGCTGCAAGAGCACGACCTTGCCGTCGTCGTCGATGTCGAAGTAGTCTCCCGCGGCCACGACGCAGTTCGCGTAGCCCTGGCAGAGGGAGAGGTCAGCCTTCACCGTGGCCATGGTCATTCCTCGTTGATGATGGGTCGGGGTCGGGGAACACGGGCGCGTACGGCGACCCGATCATCGCTGAGAACGTCTGGACGGTCTGCCAGGTGAGCGCCTCCAGCTCGAGCGGGTCGAGTGCGATCCATTGTCCGGATTTCGGAGAGTCGATGAGCAGACGCGTCCCGTTGCGGGTCTCGACCCGGCTCACCGTGATCTCAGAGAACTCGTTGGCGATCGTGAGCGGCTCGCCGACGGTGCGCGCGACCAAACGTGCGCGCTCCTCGGCGGCGGCGATCGCGGCGGCCCGATCGACGTCGGCGCCTTCCCACTCCAGGGTCACAGGAAGATCGCCAGGTTCTGGGTGCGCAGCACCGACTCGTCGACGAGGATGACGCGGCGCGCGAGCTTGTACTCGCCTCCGACGTCACGGAACACATCCTCCCGGTGGGCGGAGATGATCGACGGCTCGTTCACGTCTCCTCGGCTGCGGAACAGCAGCATCGCGGAGTCGGCGAGCACCTCGCCGGGCACGTCGGTCTCGAACACCCGCACGTTGGTCACGAAGTGACGCAGCCGGGACGGAGGGTCCTCGGTCCAGGCATGCTCGGTAAGGAACCGTGCGACGCGCCGGCTGAGCGAGTACTTGTTCTCGTCCCAGTGCGCCATCCCGGGGGACGTGCTGAAGGGCGTGCCGAGTGCGGTGGTCACGCGGACGGGCATGACGTAGTGGATGTCTTCCGTCAGCATGTCCAGCCAGCTCTCATACCGCTGCTGGTCGAGAGTGTAGGCCTCTTCGACGAGCCAGCGATGGATCGTGGCGTGCAGCTCGCTCGTGAAGGGCAGGGACGAGCCCACCCGGTCGGCGAGGGTTGACGACTTGCGAAGCCGGGAGACTTCGGAAACTGCCTTGCCGGTCTCCTCGATCATCGGACCACCTTCTGACCATTGTTCGTGATGCCCGCAGGTCGGGGCTCGACATCCAGTGGCGGCTCGCCGCCGATCGACAGGGCACGGAAGTCGACGCCCTCGTACTCCGACTCCAGGTAGTCCGCCCAGCGGTGGAGCAGATGGCGCTGGTTGTACTCGCCGTAGCCCACGTGCGCGACGCCGGGGCCGGCGAACTGGTCGGGGCCGAGCGGCTCGACGACCGGCGATCCATCCTTGAGGATGCCCATGCGGCTGTTCAGGAGCAGGCGCCGCGCCATTGATCCCTTCGCCGTGTTCGTGAGCGAGACCCAGTTCTCCACGTCGTCCTGCTCGAACATGCCCGTCGACCCGAAGCACATCAGGTAGGCCTTGTACGACAGTGCCTTGAACTCCTCCGGAGCCTCAGCGTCGACCGCGAACCAGGAGTACACCTCGGTCTCGTCCTCGCTGATCGGAAGCCACGTCCGGATGGAGATGAACGGGAGCACGTCCTCGTCCGAACCCTCCTCGACCTTGGGCCAGTTGTGGACGAAGGACATGTTCGGGAAGAGCGAGGCCGCGGAGATCATGAACCCGTCGCGGCCGATGACATCGAGCTGCTCCTGAGACCAGGTCGCCTTCATCCGCTCGACCATCTCGTCCGGGTAGCCGACGTACCGCAGCCGCTCCTCGAGCGTGCCCGGCGGGAGCTTGTAGGTCGTGCCGCCTCCGTTGCCGGCCCAGTATGTGTTGCCGTCCTTGCGCTTCTCGGCCTTCGGCTCGCGGAACAGCCCGATCTCGACGACCGAGGTGTGCGTCTGGGGCGTGTGGTACATGTCGCCGGCGAAGTTCTCGGCGCCGATCTTCCAGTTCGCCTTGACGCGCCACCGCTGCGGGCCCCGGAGCTCGATGCCGCTGGGGCTCTGCCGGGTGTAGTAGTCGAGATAGAACTTGAAGTCGCCGATGTAGTCCTCGAGGCTCGGCGCATCCGGGTCCATGCTGATGAAGATCAGGCCGTTGTACATACCGAGGTTCGGCGCCGGCAGGAGCCGTGCGCCCTTTCGGCTGAACCCGGCCTCGCCGCCGTAGGCCTCCTCGTGGAAGGGGAGTCCGACGATGCGTCCGTCGTTGCGGTAGGACCACCCGTGGTACGGGCAGCGGAAGTGCGAGGCGTTCCCCATCTCGGCCCGGCAGACCTGCATGCCGCGATGCAGGCACATGTTGAAGTGGGCGCGGATCTCACCCTTCTCGTCGCGGACGATGATGAACGAGTCGTCGAGTATTCGCCGGACGACGTAGTCGCCGGCCTGAGGAATCTCGGACTCGTGGCCCACGAACAGCCAGGCGCGGCTGAAAAGGTTCTTTCGTTCGCGCGCGAAGATCTCCGCGTCGTTGTAGATGTACGCCGGTATCATTCCGCGACGGATCTCGTCGTAGATCGTCATGCTGGAAGTGCTCATCGTCGCGCCTATCCGTAGTGTAATGCTTCGACACCGCTCCGACGTCGCACGTCGAAGCGGGCCGAGGCATAGTTTCTGATGTGCAGAAATTGATTCTGCCACACACGCGCGCCTTACGTCAAGTGGGCCCGAGGAAGGCCTTCGCGGCCGCGCTCGGAGGAGGAGGCGATGCGTCGCGGCTGCGAGGACCATCCTCCCGTCCCAGAGGGTGGGCATGCTCCTCTGGAACACAGAAACCGCTTCTGCTGGAAACGAGGAGTCAATGATGAGCCCGTCGACCGATGTCGCAGACCGGGAATGGACCGTCACTCTCGATGGCAAGCCGTGGGCCAGTGCCGCGCGCTACGAGGTCGAGAACCCCACGACCGGGCGTCCCCTGACCTCCGCCCCCGACCTCTCCGAGGAGGAGGTCGGGCGCGCGGTGGCGGCGGCGCAGGCTGCGCAGCCGGCCTGGGGCGCGATGCCGCCCCGAGCCCGGGCCGCCGTGATCCGGCAACTCGCTGCGACGATCCGAGAGCACCGTGAGGAGCTCGCCACTCTCGACGCACTGGACGGCGGGTTCACCCTCTCGATGATGAGGGGCGATGTGGACGCGGCGGCGGAACTCATGGAGATCTTCGCCGACATGGCGCTCGACCTCGGTGGCCGGACGATTCCGGTGAGCACGAACCTCCACTACACCATGCAGGTGCCCTACGGAGTGGTCGCGCGTATCGGTGCGTTCAACCATCCCTTCTTCTTCGCGGCGGCGAAGGTCGCCGCGCCCCTCGTCGCCGGCAACGCCGTGGTCCTCAAGGCCCCGGACCAGACGCCGCTGTCTTCGTTGCGCCTGGCCGAGCTCGCGGTCGGGATCCTCCCGGACAATCTGTTGATCACCGTCAGCGGTCGCGGCGCGGTGACCGGACGCGCGCTGGTGCGTCATCCCGAGGTCCGCCGGATCGGTTTCATCGGGTCCACCGCGACGGGGCAATCGATCCAGCGGGATGCAGCCGAGACCGGAGTCAAGCACGTGTCGCTCGAACTGGGCGGAAAGAACGCTCAGATCGTCTTCGCCGACGCCGATTTGGAGGCGGCTGCGGCCGGTGCCGTCGCGGGTATGAACTTCACGTGGGTCGCCGGACAGAGCTGCGGCTCGACGAGCCGCCTGCTCGTGCACTCCTCGGTGGCCGACGAAGTGATCGGCCGGGTCGCCGAGCGCATGGCCGCGATCCGGGTGGGAGACCCGCTGGACCCGTCCGTGGACATGGGCCCGCTCGTGTCGGAGGCACAGTTCCAGAAGTCCATCAGCGCCATCGCCGAAGGCAGGAAGGCGGGTGCCACCGTGGCGACGGGCGGCGGCCGTCCCGCCGGCCTCGATGAGGGGTGGTTCGTCGAGCCGACGCTGCTCACCGGTGTCAGCCCCGGGTCGTTCGTCGAGCAGAACGAGATCTTCGGCCCCGTCCTCTCCGTCACCACCTTCGACGCCGACGAGGAGGCCGTACGGATCGCCAACGGCGTCCAGTACGGGCTCACCTCGAGCATCTGGACGCGCGACGTCACGCGCGCCCACGTCGTCGCCCGGCAGATCGAGGCCGGCTACATCCTCGTCAACAGTGGCAGCCGGCACTTCTGGGGACTGCCGTTCGGAGGGGTGAAGGCTTCGGGGATCGGCCGCGAGGAGTCCCTCGACGAACTGATCTCGTACACCGAGACGAAGACCGTGACCGTTCTGCTCTCGTAGGGGGGCAGCGCTGCGCGCTGTACGTCGTCGCAGCAAGCGCGGCGCGATCCATGCCGGCGGTGCTGGGAGGCGCTGTTCCCGTCAGCCTCGGGCAAACCCCGTCGAGGCGAAGGCCGCCTGCAGGGATGCCTGGGCGCCGAAAACGTTCCCCGGGCCATCACAGAGGCGACACAGCAGTACACGAAGTGGTCGGCTGAGATCCCCCGGGCGGAGCGGCTTCCGGAGTTCCTCGAGCGAGCGTTCCAGATCGCTTCCACCCCTCCCTACGGTCCGGTGCACCTCGGCATTCCGATGGACTTTCTGGAAGAGGAGATCGAGTTCACCCCGGGACCGGTGACCGAGTATCTGCATGAGGCGCTCGATCCGGATGCGGTAGAGCGTCTCGCCCAGATTCTCAGGACGGCGGCCAGTCCGGTCATCGTGGTGGGGACAGAGGTCGCGCGGTACGGTGCGATTGCCGCGCTGGAAAGGCTCTCCGACCTGGTGGACGCGTCCGTGCTCGGGGAGATCAAGGGCGCCGACCTCGCCTTCCCGAACACCAATCCGAGGTACGTCGGCAAGCTGACCGCATCGAGCCCTGCACTGGAGGGCGCAGACGTCGTCGTCCTCCTCGGCGCCGAGCTCACCGAGGGGCTGGCGATGCCCCTGCCGGATTTCGGTGACAGCCTCGTGGTGCAGGTCACCGTGGACCCGCTCGCTCTGCGCCGGCAGTACGCAGGTCAGGTCGGCATCCTCAGCCACCCCGGGCGCCTGCTCGATGCGGTCGCCGATCGCCTCGCTGAAGGCGGAGCGGTACCCGTGAGCTCGGGCGGGCGGGTGCGAGGGCTCAGAGAGCGCTGGGAAGCGGGCCGCGAAGCCTTGCGGTCGCGCCTGCTCGGCGAGGCTGATGGCGCGGTATCGGCGGCCCACATCGCGGACCTCATCCATCGCCTCGGCGGCTCCGAGACGATCGTCGTCAACCAGTGCGGATCCGCGGAGGGCTTCATCGACACACTCGTCGACTATGGCGCACCGTGGACGTATTTCGGCCTCTCGGGGAAGGCGAGTGCTCAGGGTTGGGGCGCGCCGGCGGCGGTCGGCATCCAGATGGCTCGTCCCGATCGTCGAGTGATCGCCGTCCTCGGCGATGGCGGGTTCATGTTCAACTCCACAGCGATCCACACCGCTGCCGCGTACGACGTTCCGGTCGTCTACCTCGTCCTCGACAACGGGGGCTGGCGGGACGTCGCGACCGTGACGGGAGCGATGGGCAGCTCGCTCGGAGAGCCCGGCGCAGAGGATGCGATGCGCTGGACCTTCCGGCCCCCGATCGACCACGCATCGTACGCCCGAAGCCTGGGACTGAAGTCTTGGCGGGCGTCCAACCCGGAGGAGCTCGAGAGCGCGTTCGCCGCCGCGTTCGCCGAGGATGGGCCGACGCTGATCCAGGTCGCGTCTGCGATGGGCGATGTCCGGGTCTTCGGGCAGGCGTTCGCGTGAGATGTCGAGCAGGAGTGACAGCGCCGTATACGGTGAGTGAGCCGCGTGTTCGGGCTGACAGCGACACGTACGTCTGCAGTAGGGAGCGATGAAGGATGTCAACTGGTGATCGACTAGGGGTTCGAGAGGATCTCGTCGATGCGAATCGCATTCTCGTCCGCCACGGCATCCTCGATGCTTTCGGCCACGTGAGCGTCCGTGACCCCGACGACCCGAGCAGGTTCCTCATCTCCAGAAACCTGGCCCCCGGCCTCGTCACGCCCGACGACATTCAGGTGATCGGATTGGACGGGACGACCGCGGACGACAGACCGAGCTATCTCGAACGATTCATCCACGGCGAGATCTACCGGGCACGCGCCGATGTCCAGGCCGTTGTCCACAGCCACTCCGCGTCGATGGTGCCCTTCAGCATCTCCAGGACGCCTCTGCAGGCGGTGTGGCACATGGCGGGCTTCCTCGGCGAAGCGGTCCCGGTCTTCGAGATCCGTGACAGCGTCGGGTCCTCCAGCGACCTGCTGATCCGCAGCGGTTCGCTCGGCGCGGACCTTGCTGCGACCCTCGGGGGCGCGGCGGTCGCACTCATGCGAGGACACGGATTCGTCGCCGTGGGCGACTCGATCCCGCAGGCGGTCGCCCGCGCGGTCTACGCGGACCTCAACGCCCGAGCACAGGTGACGGCCGGTCAGCTCGGCGGCTACACCGCCCTCACCGCAGAAGAGGGCGCCGCGGCCGCGGAATCCAACAACGGGCAGCTCACGAGGGCCTGGGAGATCTGGAGAGCCAACGCCAGGCGCGGGGAGAGCGTCTGAAAGCGCGCCTCCTCCAGGCGCGCTGAGCAAATCCGCCCGCTCGCGGCCGGCGCGTCATCGCGTCGGCGAAGCCGGCCGTTCGCCCCTGGTGGGGCGGTCCGGCATGCCGGCACACGCCGCCCGCGCCTAACGGCTCGCGCCATGTTGTGTATCTGACACACACAACAGTAGTAGGGGGGGTCGGACATTTGACGGGCCGGGGGGTGGACACGGGAGCGCCCCGCCGGATCGTCTCGGCGGGGCGCTCGGGTGCAGCGTTATCGCGCCGTCCACCACCGCGGGCGCGCGGGACCGGCCGTCGGGATTGCACCGGTGAGGGCGTCCGGAGTCAGTGGACGGGCCTGCCCGATCGTGAGCGGCACGGCCTGTTGCAGGTGCGCCTGCCGCTCCTTACTGTCCTCCCACCGGATGAGGTCATGGGGGGAAGCGAACGTGATCTCGACGACAACCTGGCGCCGGTGCCGTTCCGAGACTCGGACCTTCGACTCCCGGTAGGGCCGCGTCCGTTTGAGTGGTGGTCTTTCGCTTCGTTGCGATGATCAGCTGTCGTTAGTTTAGGCGGCGGTGATCTCGGGGAGTATCACCGCCTCGTCGATGGTGGGGGTGGTCGCGGTGAGCTCGGTCATGGAGGCTTCGGAGAAGTAGCGGCGGTCGGCGGCTTCCCATTCGTCGTGTTGCTCGACGAGGACGGAGCCGGCCAGGCGGAGCAGGGCGGCGTTGTTCGGGAACACGCCAACGACGTCGGTGCGGCGCTTGATCTCCCGATTGAGGCGTTCCAGCGGGTTCGTGGACCAGATCTGTCGCCAATGCCGGGCGGGGAACGCTTTGAACGCGAGGATGTCGTCACGGGCGTCGGTGAGCATCACGGCGGTCTTGGGGTGGACGCGCTCGATCATGCGCACGACTTCGTCGAACTGGGCATCGATGTGCTCGGCGTCGGGTTGGGCGAAGATCGTGCGGATCACGCTGGCGACCATCTCCTGCCGGCCCTTCGGGAGGGCGGTCAGGACGTTGCGCATGAAGTGGACGCGGCAGCGCTGCCAGGCGGCGCCCTGCAACACGGTCGCTGCGGCCTTCTTCAGTCCGGCGTGGGCGTCGGAGATCACCAGCTTCACCCCGCCCAGACCTCGTGTCTTCAACGAGCGCAGGAACTGCTTCCAGAACTCCTCGGTCTCGCTGTCTCCGACATCGAAGCCCAGCACGACCCGCCGCCCGTCAGCGGCGACGCCGATCGCGACGACGACCGCCTGGGACACGACACGGTGGTCGATGCGGACCTTGCAGTAGGTCGCGTCGAGGAACACGTAGGGGTAGGCGATGTCAGACAGCGAGCGGTCGCGGAACGATGCGACCTCGGCGTCGAGCCCTTGGCAGATGCGGGACACCTCGGACTTCGAGATGCCAGTGTCAGCGCCGAGCGCTTTGACGAGGTCATCGACCTTCCGGGTTGAGACGCCGTGGAGGTAGGCCTCCATCACGACCGCGAACAAGGCTTGGTCGACCCGGCGGCGCCGCTCCAGCAGCGACGGGAAGAACGACCCCTGCCGCAACTTCGGGATCCGCAACTCCAGATCCCCAGCCGTGGTCGACAGCACCCGCGGCCGGGAACCGTTGCGGGTAGTCGTGCGCTCGCTCGTGCGCTCGTAGGGGGCGGCGCCGATGAATGCGGCTGTCTCCGCGTCGATCAGCTCCTGGTAGAGCCGCTCGGTCGCGGCTCGGATGCGGTCGGTGGTGCCGGTGAGCTTCAGTTCCCCGAGCAGCTCGAGGAGGGCAGACTGGTCAAGAGCCATCGTGCGGTGTCGTCTTTCTGTGTGAGTTCTTGGTCGTTCTCACTGACCATCGCACGATGGCTCACCCCGTCGCGGTCACGA
Organism: Microbacterium marinum; assembly: GCF_014204835.1. Lineage (NCBI taxonomy): Bacteria > Bacillati > Actinomycetota > Actinomycetes > Micrococcales > Microbacteriaceae > Microbacterium > Microbacterium marinum. The sequence goes on from NZ_JACHMD010000001.1 coordinate 349,796, forward strand.
CGCCGCGGGCCCGAAAGACCACCACCCCGCGGGACTCCAGGTTGGAATCCGGGTTCGCAACGCCCGAGACCTTCACACGCGCGTTCGTGCAGCGGTTCGAGATCAGTCCATCGGAGTATCGGAGGATGCTGCGCGCGTACCGCGAGCACGCGGACCTGGCGCAGCAGAGCACGACGTTTGCGGGCTTCGCAGAAGAGACGCCGCTGACACTCCGTTATGACCTCGATGCCGTCCCGGTACGGGTTGAGAGCACCCCCGAGCGGCACCTGCTCGTCCTCCGTCATCGCGGGTACAACGGCCTCGGCATCGGGCACCCATCGGTCGAGCCGTGGCAGCAGCTGAGGGCCTTCGCGATAGAGCACGGCATCGCCCACTCCTCCGACCTCCTCGTGGGCATCACCCCAGATGACCCTTACGTGGTGGACAACGAGCAGATCCGCTTCGACGCTGGCATCCCCATTGCCGCACCGATAGATCCACCCCACCCCTTCACCTACCGCCAGATGCCGGCGCAGGTGTGCGTCGCGCATCGGCACACCGGCGGTGCAGAGCAGATCGCGAAGACCTTCGCGGCTATCGGGGTGCAATGGATGCCCTCAGAAGGGTGGCGGTTGCGCTGCGCACCGCCCTTCGAGATCCATCACGTCGACCAGCGCGCGAACGACGCCGTTCGCGTCAGCTGGACAGACGCCTATGTGCCTCTTGATCACCACCCCGACCATCACCCAGGAGAAGGCCCATGATCGCTTTCGAGTTCACCGAGCACATCGACAGATCGCAACAGGAAGTGTTCGCAGTGCTGGCAGATCCCACAAGGGCGGTCGACTACGTCGACGGTGTCGTGAAGAGCGTGAAGGTGACGGATGGCCCGCTCGCTGTGGGGTCCGTCATCGAGGAGACGCGCCGAGTGAAGAGCAAGGAGGCGACGGGGCAGCTGCAGATCGTGGCTCTCGAGCCGCCCACCGCTTTTGCGGTCGCCAGCGAGGCGGAGGGCATCACCGCGACCTACGTCTACCGGCTGCACCCGGCCGGCACCGGCACGCGGATCGAGTGGACGTGCGAGCTCGCCGCCGGCGGACTGCGGCGGATGATGCTGCCCCTGGTGGCCGCGATCACAAAGAAGGAGGACGGCGACCATCTGGCCCGACTCAAGGCATACATCGAATCGCAGCGAGCAACGGAGACCGCCTCGTGATGCCTTCCGACACCAGCGTCGACGAGGCGCTGGACCGGGCAACCGGGCCACGACGCGGCGAGGTAACCGAACTCCTCGAGCTCTTCGAGCACGTTGCACAGCGCCCGCCGGTGGTGTGGGCGGAACGGATTGTCGGGTTCGGCCAATACGGCTACGCGTACGACAGCGGGCGAGAGGGTATCGCGCCTGAGATCGCCTTCGCTTCCGGGTCCAAGCACACGCTTTACCTGGTCGAGGGGTTTGCCGAGCGGTGGCCCGACCTGCTCGAGCGGCTCGGTCCACACCGCACCAGTAGCGCGTGCCTCTACCTCCCCCGATTGTCGGGGGTGGACCAAGATGCGCTGCGGGAACTACTCGATCGCTCCCTCGCCGTCATTCGAGACGTGCACGGCGACGGCAAATGAGCATGGCGTCTCTCGTCCAAGTAGCCCAGCGCGTGGTCGATCTGGAACGCGCCACAGCCTTCTATTCCGCACTGCTCGGCTCCGCCCCTGTGGCCCGATTCGATCCGCCCGGTTTGGTGTTCTTCGATCTCGACGGCGTCCGTTTGCTACTCGAGAGCGCGGCACCGTCAGCGCTGCTCTACCTCCGCGTCGATGATCTGGAGTTAGCCGTCGACCGAGCCGGCGAGGTCGAAATCGTATCCCCGGGGCGGCCGATCTTCACTCACACCAGAGATGCGCTCGGACCAGCAGGGCGAGAAGAATGGCAAGCATTCATTCGCGACCCCGAAGGAAATCTCGTAGGTCTAGTGGCGTTCAGAGATCCAGCGGAAATCAAGTACTGACGGCTTCGACGAAGCTGGCCGCAGCCGTCGTGGACAACTCAGCACAGAATCTGGCCGCACTCCGGTGGACATCTTCGGTGGGAGATCCCGGCTCTGTGGCTGGCACCGCGGACAACTCTGAGCGGTTCCTACACGCCTGTAGGTTCTCGGCGAAGATGGCGGATTCTCAGATGAAGTGGCGGACAAATGGCGGATCCGCCATGTTCCTGAGAACGCTGCATGTAGTCGGACGTGAGGGCGCCGAGTATGCGGGACGAGAGACGGCGACTCTTCCGCAAGATGTCCGAGGTCGGCCGTACGCTGAATCAGCGCCCGCACCCGGGCCGCTGGGGAGAGGTGCTCCATGACGGTTCTCGAGTCTTTCGCTACCCTGCAGTCGGTTGTCGACGCGGATGTGAAGGTCGTGCAGATTGCCCGTGACCGTCGCGACACCTTCACGTCCGCGTTGCTGACCGCGCCGGATGTGAAGGTGGTGTGGGGGTCGGGTTCGCTCGCCCGCAGCACCCAGCTGCAGCCGGTGCATGATGTGGATCTCGTGGTCGAGTTCGATCAGGACGAGCACCCGGACTGGGGCGAGGACGGGGGCTCTGCCGAAGAGGCGATCGAGCGTTGCCATGATCTGGTGAACGATCTCCTCTCCGTGTCCCACGGATCGCGCGCGCAGCTGGTGCGCCTGATCCGCACCGCCGACCGCAATCGCGCCGCGAAGTGTTTCGTCGATCCGCCGGAGCAGGACAACGCGTTCACTGTCGATGTGATGCCAGCGTTGCGACGTCCGGACGGGATCCTGATCCCGTTCAAGAAGGAGGAGCGCTGGTCGCTCGCAGACCCTGAGTACCTCATCAACGAGGTCGCACGGCGGCAGCAGGACTGGTCGTTGTTTCGCCCGCTGGTCCGGGTCCTCAAGTACTGGTCGCGTCAGCATGAAGATGTGACCGGCACGGTCAAGTCGCTCGTGATGGAGGTTCTCGCGTTGGACTGCCTGTCGGTGAGCAACAACCGACCCGAGGCGTTGAAGAACTTCTTCGTCAACGCCTCGACGCACTCCTTGCGCGTTGAAGATCCCGCGGAGCTCTCCGGGTTGATCCAGCCGAGTCTGGACGTGGCCGGTCTGCGCAGGTCCCTAGAGGATGCAGCAGCTGACGCCGTCGCGGCGCTTCGGGCCGTCGCCTCCAATGATCAGCCGGCCGCGACACGTCACTGGCAGTCCGTCTTCGGGACTGCGTTCCCGCTCGTACTGCCTCCCGGTGGAGCGGGAGAGACTGGGCCGCGTCCGGTTCGCGATTCCCCGCAGGGCTGACCTTGATCCTCCGCAGCTGGTGGGAGGATGACCCGGGTCGTCTCGCGCAGGAGATCGACGACATCGGTTCGGTGGCCCCCGCCCTCGAGTGGACGCCCGAAGGTGCCGGTCACTTCAGCGGCGCACTCCCGGTATGGCCATTCACACGACCCGAACCAGCCGGGCTGTCAAACCTCGTCGACCAGCCGCTGCGCGCGCGGGTCGCGTACGGGCACGGCTTCCCCGCGGTCCCACCAATCCTCTACCCTTTGGAACCGCAGCCCGACGTCACCCTGCGAAGCTTCACCCAGTACCACGTGCTCCCCAATGGCGGCCTCTGCCTGCTCCGTGATGCCGACCAGTGGGACCTCTTCTCGCGGACCAGCGATCTGATCCTGAAAGCGTCGGGATGGATGATCGAGTTCGCCCTGTTTCAGCGCGGCAAGATCCCGAACATGACAGTCAACGGCATCGTCACCGACGAGCAACTCGATCACTTGATCACCGCGACCGCGGAAGAGACAGCGTGACCGAGCACAGCGCATGAGTGGCGAGAACTGGCTGGTGCTGTTGCCCACCGAAGCGATGGAGGTCATCGACAAGTCGTACGCGTGGGGCAATCTCACCTGCCGTCTGTCCGCACCGGACAAGGCCGCCATAGTCGTCGCCCTCTCGAACGAAGACTCGGACCTCGTCCATCTCACGGAGGATCCCGACCACTTCCTCACGGTCGCCGACTTCAATCGCGTCGGCCACTGGTACCGAGTGCCGGCGGACGCCGCGTTTTGCGCGTACCTTCTCACCCACCAACACGCGACAATGCCCTTCGACGCCTTCCAGACCCTCGTCCCGCAGGCGATCGCACCGCTTCCCGGCCAATGGCACATCGCCGTGACCTTCTGTCCCGACCCTCCGGAGATCCGCGATGGGGAACGGCTTCCGGCCTGGTCGGCGTGGACGATCTCGAACGACACCGTCCGCCCCATTTCTTTGGACATCCAGGACGGAACCCAGCATGTGACCGCCCTTGGAAGCCTCTGGCCAACCAGCCTCCTCTCGACCTCGCGGGCGCTCCTGCTAGGCGCCGGCAGCATCGGAGGAGCCGCAGCCGAAGCACTCGCAAGCTACGGAGTTGGCCACATCGACCTGGTCGATCCTGACAAGATCCTCTTCCACAACGTTCCCCGGCACGTCCTCGCTGCCGCGAGCGTTGGAATGTCCAAAGTGGATGGATTAAAGGCATCCCTGAACAGGCAGTGGCCGGAAAGCAACATCAGCCCATGGCCCATCGACCTCACCGCCAACGCCAACATCACCCGACCCCTGATTGACGCCGCCGACATCATCATCTGCACCGTCGACGGAGTCGAACCCCGACGCGTCGCAAACTACCTTGCACGCCGTGCGGGCAAACCGATTGTGTTCGCCTGCGTCCTCGCCGACGGCAGATACGGAGAGATTCTGCGCATCCGTGCACTGCCCGAGGTCGGATGCCTCGACTGTCAGCGTCGATACATGCGCGACAACGGAATGATCGATCCCGAACCGAGCCTGGACCGAGGCTACGGGGACGGCACCCGACACAACCCGATGACCGCAATAGGTGGAGACCTTCACCTCGTTGGGAGCATCGCAGCGAAAGTCGCCGTCGCGACTCTCTTGCAAAACGCCGGTGAAGTCGATCAGACCCTCACCGATGACAACCTCGTCATCGCCCTCCGCCCATCACCCGGCTACGCCGCCCCCTTCGATGCGCGACGAGCACTCCACCCGCACTGGTCCTCCGCGACGCCCCCTTACCCGGACTGCCCCGCATGCCATCGCCACCCGTGAGCTGGACCGTCGGTATCACCCAGGGTGCGCTCACATCGATCAGAACGATCATCGCGAGAAGCGACCCCACGCTCGAAACCGGCGGTGCACTCTTCGGACACGAAAACGCCCTCGTCATTACATCCGCCTCCGCACCCGGTCCGAACGCCGTCCACCAACCCGGCTACTTCCTCCGTGACCTCGAATACACCCAACTCGCCGCGGACCGCGCCCACAAGGTCGACCGCTCACAATGGATCGGAGAATGGCACACCCATCCCAACGGTCCGCCAGAACCCAGCCCGCTGGATCTCAACACCTACATCTCCCACCTCGTCGACTTGGAACTTCGCTTCCATCGATTCATCGCGCTTATTGGGTCACCGAATCCCCGCCCGCACCTGAGCGTATGGGTGCTCGCGCAATCGCCAGACGGCATCGAACTCCACCGTGCCGCGCTCGCACTCACAGCAACCGATCAGGGCTCGCGGAACCAGATGCCACCCGGCGAAGCCACTGAAGTCCAACATCGAAGTTGAGGTTTCACCAGTACCGGCCGCTGCCCACATCATTGCTGACCGCTATGCGCGACGGGTAGAACTACGTCGTGGACCTACACAAAGCGCGTGGCGTCCGAACACGAACATTCGACACCATCCCCGCGGGCGATCTCCCAGCCGCGTCCATTGAAAGCGAGACCACCCATGTCCGAACCGTTCGACCTTGCCAAGGCATATACGGCGAAGCAGGACCACATGCTCACAGGGCTGGGGCTCATGCCGCAGTTCACAGATCATCCCGGCACCAAGGGTGACGCCACCGAGGAGCAATGGGTCAGCGTGCTCCGGGAGTTTCTTCCCCAGCGATACGGGGTCGGGCCAATCTTCGCAATCGACTCCCTCGGGCAACAGAGCGGACAGATCGACATTGCGATCTTCGATCGACAGTACTCGCCCCTTTTTTTCGAGCAGGGCGACGTCCGCTTCGTGCCGGTCGAGAGCTTGTACGCCGTTTGTGAGGTGAAGCCCAGAATGAACAAGGAGAACCTCGACTACGCCCGGGACAAGGTCGCCAGCGTTCGCCGACTTCACCGCACCTCAGCGGAGATCCGGCATGCAGGCGGTACGTATCCAGCTCAGGATCCGGAAGCCAAGCCGATCCTGGGTGTCTTTCTCAGCACGGATCTTGATTGGGGAGATATCCGCGGTGCTGCAGCTGTGGGCTCGATCACCGAGCCTCAGCCCACGGGGCTCGATCTCGGCATTGCTGTCCGAGGAGGCGCCTTCGATCAGACTGACGGGGTCGCGTACTCCCCAGGAGGACAGGAACTGATCTGGTTCGCGACGCGTCTGTATCGCGCACTTTCCCGGCTGGGAACAGCTCTAGCAATCGATCTGGATGCCTATTACGTTCCGCTGCAGTCCCCAGGCAGTTAGGAAGCCGTGCGCTCGGCCGATGCGGCTTCCCGGTCGGCGGCGTAGCGTCGCGCGGCTTCCCACCAGTAGTTGTCACGGATCCGGTAGAGCAGGGTCCGCTCTCCGGGCACGCGTCCGACGAACTCAAGGAAGTGTGCGTCGCGGAGCTTGTGGATCAGTGGGTGGACGATGCTCCCCAACAGTCCAGTCGCTTCGACGATCTGCTTGGGAGAGAAGGTGTCGCCTTCGAGGGCGGCGATCTCTATGACGACAGCGTTCATGTAGCTGTTGCCGAAGAACAGCCGCGACTCCGCTGGTGCGATCGGCTCCACTATCGTCATGCCCCGAGTTTCGCATACGTCACCGACGTCCGGCACGTGCGCGAGGTGATTCCGAGGCGACTTCCTTCCCGGTGTTGTCTATCTGACGTACACAACTTGATTCTGGTCGTTTCGAGAGTACAGTGAATGTGACATTCACTAGAACGTACGTCACGTAGTACGTAATTGACCGATTCGCAAGAGCAACTCGGTATGACGTGTGTTACGTATTCGTGGTGGTTTCGTGCATGGATGCACGCGTGTGTGGGCGCCCATGATGGCGACATGTTCACAAACCGCCGGACCGCAGGGGCTGGTTCGTTTCCGTTGTCGTACCAGGGAGCGTCGGGGCTGTGACCGGGCTGGCGTCGACGGTTCAGATTCGCAGGTCAGACGATCACGTCGATGTCATCGCCTTGAATGATGTTCGTCTTCGTCAGTTCGATACCGCGGTGCCGTGGCGGGAGTTTCGTTGGTACCGCAAGCAGCGACACTTCTCCGGCTCGTACTGGTCGGCGACGATGGAGGCCCCGGTGGGGTACGAGTCGCGGTTGGAGTATGTGAACCTGCTGCTGGCCGACTTCGACCCGCGGGTGGTGTGGATCCTCTCGCAGCCGTTTCTGCTCGACGGCGATGATCGCGGCACGCGCCGCAAGCACGTCCCGGATTACCTGTTCGTCCACGCCGATGAGTCGGGGTGCGTGGTTGATGTGAAGCCGGCTGAGAAGTTGTCACGCCCGAAAGTGCGCGATTCTCTGGGATGGTCGCGGCGCGTGATCGAGGGGCACGGCTGGGAGTACCGGGTGCAATCCGAGCCCGATCCTGTCGTGCTGGCGAACGTGCGGTTCCTCGCCGGGTATAGGCGGCGCTTCCAGTTCCTCGAGTCCGAAGTCGATGGCGCAGCAGAGTTGCTATCCACTCCGGTCACATTCGGCGAAGCGGTGCGAGCTGTCACGGCGATCACTGCCGATCCGCGATTGGCTCGGTCCGTTGTGTTGCACCTGATGTGGACGCGGCGCCTGCACACGGACCTCACCCGCGTGCTCGACATCACCAGCCTCCTGGAGACATGAGTGTCGAGCGCGACGATCCACACACCCGCAGATCAACGAGAAGGGAAACGCGTCCGATGAAGAACACCTGGAAGGTCAGCCCGGGGGCCCAGATTGCCTACGACGGAAAGATGTGCACGGTCGCGGAGATCGGTGATGGCGCCGTCATCGTCCGCACCGCGGATGGGCGCACTCGCCGTCTCCGCATGATCGATGTGCTGCAACCGGAGTCGGAAGGCGGCAGAGTGCACGTGCCAGGCAGGGTGGGCGACGACGAGCAGACGCAACCTTTGATGCTTGTCTGGTCGGACGCAACCCAGTCCGCTCAGGCGGGTGCTCACCATCGGGCGGATCACGTCCGTGAGGTGCTCACGGGATACCGGTCGGGCAGTCGTGAGGTCGCCCGAGAGGGCGAGCCACGACTGGAGTACCACCCGCAACGGCCGCTCCGAGAGCGACAGAAGGCCAAGGCCAAAGAGCTCGACATAGGCCTACGGACCCTGGAGCGATGGGTCTCCCGGTATCGAGACACCGGGGAAGCGGGTCTCATCGATACCCGGATGTCACGGACGGGTGCGGCACTGACAAACTTCGACCCGCGGTGGGTTGACGCCGCGCGAACGATACTCGATGAGCAGGACGATCAGTCCAAGGTGCAGAAGAAGATCATCCTCGCCCGGATCCGCGCACGCATCGAGAGACTTCACGGCCCCGACGTCGTCACATTCCCGTCCACCGCCAGCGCATACCGGGGCTTGGACGAGCTCACCCGCGGACGAGGCACTTTCGCGGGTTCCACGAAGGCAAAGAGATCGATCGCGAACCGGCCCGCCGCTCCCTACGGACGGTTGACCGCGTCACGTCCCGGTGAGTTCGTACTTCTTGACACCACCCCACTGAATGTGTTCGCCGTCGCTCCGGTGACGGGCAAGTGGGTCTGCGCGGACCTCACGGTCGCGATCGATCTCTACTCACGGTGCATTCTCGGGCTGCGCTTGACGCCAGGATCGACCAAGTCCATCGACGTGTCCGGTGTTCTCGTCGAAGCGATGCTGCCGTTCGACCTACCGGGCAGTTGGGATACCGCCGCTCGTGTCCCGTATCACGGCGTGCCTGACACGGTGCTCGTCGACCCCACCCGAACCGATGTCGCCCGTTTCACACGCGCCGGCATCTTGCCCGAGACGATCGTCGTGGACCACGGTCGCCCTTTCCTCTCCGAGCATGTCACCACCGCGTGCGCCCGACTGGGCATATCAATCCAGCCAGCCCGTATCTACCAGCCCACCGACAAGAGCCCGGTGGAGCGCTTCTTTCGCACTCTCGACTCTCTCCTGCAGGAGCTCCCCGGCTACAAGGGTGCGGACGTGTCGGGTCGTGGGGACGATGTTGAGGGTGAGGCGGTGTATACGGTTCCGCAGTTGGAGCAGATCATCCGCGAGTGGATCGCGACGGTCTATCACCTCCGCCCGCATGAGTCGCTCGCCGATCCCAGCCTCCCGGGTGTGAAGTTGAGTCCGGCGCAGAAGTATGACCAGGGGCTCGCTGTCGCGGGTTCGCTGCGGATGCCGACGGACCGGAATGTGCTGTTGGAGCTGCTGCCGGTGGTGAAGCGTCAGTTCAACCACTATGGGGTGGAGATTCACAATCTTCGCTACACGGGGGATTCGGTGGCGAAGTACCGCAACCGGGCCCGGTCGATCCACCGGGACACGGGCACGGAGTGGCCGTTCGTGGTGAACCCGGACGACCTGACGAAGATCTACTTCCACGACCCGGAGGATCACACCTGGCACACCCTGGAGTGGGAGCACAAGGACGCGTTCGACACCCCGTTCAGTTTGGACGCGTTGGAGTATGCGAAGAAGATTGCGATCCGGCAGGGCCGCCCCTCGCAGGTCGATGATGTTGCCGCGCAGTTGCTCGAGGACTGGGGCGCGGGCCGAGGGTTGACACCGTCGGAGCGGCGGATGAGCGCCCGGATGGCGGCCCGCCTGGATGAGAAGAACCCCGATCCGGAAGGGGTGTGGTCGTTGCGGACGGTGCAACGGATGCTGGACGCAGAACTCACGGCCGGGTCGGACCTGGCGACGGAGCTGACCGGCGGGGTGAGGGATCCGAGGACACGGGTCGATGTGCCGGAGACCGGAGATGATGACGACGAGGACGACATCGACGAGCCCACCATCCGTGGCGACTACCGCTTCGAGCCGATGGAGATGCTCCGATGACAACCACCCAGCCCCAGCCGCAGGCGGGAGCACGGCAGCGGAGCCTGTCCACCTACGAGGGGTGGAACGACTTCGCAGAACGCCCAGCCCGGACCCGTCCGGACACCCTCACGCTGAAGCGGCTGGCGGCGCTATCCACGCAGGAGCGTGTCGGGTATGACTTGGCGCGGCGTCAGTGGCACGCGAACATCCTGCTGCGCACCCGACAGGTGCAGGAGATCGAGTTGCAACTCGGCGACATCCTGGACTCGAACCTGCAAGACGCCGACCGGGTGAAGTCAGCGGCGGCGATCGACGCGCCGCCGGCGCTCGGGAAGTCCACGGTGGTGAACAACTTCGGTCGAGTGTTCCACCAGCAGCGGATCGCGGAGGCCGGGGAGTGGCTGGATCAGGACCGGGACGTGCGGCACCTGCCGGTGTGTCATGTGACGTTGACGGGCCGGCCGACGATCAAGGGTCTGCACATGATGATCCTCGGGTTCTACGCCCACCCCGCCACCGCCGGGATCCTGCACCGCTCGATGGCGGGTAGAGATCTTGCCCGGGCAGCCGCGGAGTGCATCGAACGCCACGACACGCGCCTGGTGATCGTTGATGATCTCCACTTCCTGCGGATGAATACCCGTGACGGGGTAGAGGTCGCGAACCAGTTGAAGTGGCTCTCGAATGAATACAACGCCACGTTCCTGTTCGCCGGTGTCGCCCTCCGCAAGCGGGGACTCGTCGGGGAGGGCCAGACCGGCGAAGGCGCAGCAATGGCGCAGACCTTCCGACGGTGGACAGTCCTCAGCCTGGAACCTTTCACCCTCGCCCACAAACGCGGCCGCGATGAATGGGACCGGCTGCTGTTCGGCATCGACCAGGCCCTCGTGCTGACCGACGGGAGAGACGGGATGCTCGTCGACCTCTCGCGGTACCTGTTCGCCCGCACGACCGGGAACATCGGGTCGCTGATGGACCTGATCCGCCGCGGCGCATCGCGCGCAATCCGCACCGGCAGGGAACGCATCGATCGGGAGCTGCTCGATGATATTCGCATCGACGAGGGCGCCGAGACGGAACGTCGTGAGCTGGAGGCGAAGCTGGAACGGCAGCTTCGAAGCCAGAGAGCGGGCCGCCGCCGAAAGACCCAGGGTGGCGAGGTGGCAGCCGCATGACCGGCAAGGCCGCGACGCGTTCCGACGAGGTGCGGGTGCTGCCGTTTCGGGTGCGGCCACTGCCGGATGAGCCGTTCGATTCCTGGCTGGAGAAGATGGCGGCCACCTATGGGGCGACGATGAACGAGATGGCATGCGCGCTCGGTCTCATCGAGCAGGAGAAGGGTTTGGCTGTATCGGCGACCGCGTGGATGGCGGACAAGTGGGCCACAACCCTCACCGAGGAGCAGGCTGCCCGGCTTGAGGCTTCCACGGGCATCCCTGCCGATCAGTTTCACGAGATGACGAGGATGCGCTTCGCCCGTCACGCGATCCGCTATACCCGGCAGGGTCGGATCAGCGCGCAATGCCCGGCTGCAGGGACCGCGGGACGATACTGCCCGGAATGCCTGGTCGATTCGGGTGGACGGTGGCGGATGTCGTGGCAGTTCCCGTTCGGGTTCGCCTGTGCCCGCCACCGCCGCCTTCTCGTGGATCGGTGCCAGACCTGTGATCTTCCTGCCCGACACCGCGCTCACCCGCTCGCACTTGTTCCCGTTCCCGGGCGTTGCCACAATCCCGTGCGGGGTCCGGGGAGGGGTCCGCAGGCCAACCGGTGTCGCGCGGACCTCACCGAGGACCGGACCCGCACGCCGGTGCCGCAGGCGGTGCTGGATGCGCAACGGGCGATGATGCGCATCGTCTCCACCGGTCAGGCGCAGTTCGGGATCTATGCTGATGCACCGCAGCCGGCCGTGCCTGTGTTGGAAGACATTCGGCTACTGTCCCGCACCGCGCGGGACGCAATCGTCGGCGGTCACAGCATCGACGCGAGCCCGCTGGGCCGGGAGCTCATTGGGCTGTTCGAGATGAGCGAGGACTGGACGAGGGCGATCCGGGCGCGACCAGACTCTGCCGTCGGGGCCGCTGTCGGCACCACCCTCGGTCACCGCGCACTGACCAATCCGGCCGCGATCATCTCCCTGCTGCAGGGGCGGCTGGCGCACAGCACGTCGTACACCGCGCACACACCACAACTACAGACCCTGATCGCGGCCGCGCTGGGTCGCCGCCGCCGCCCCACCGTGTTTCTGCAGTCCGCACCGCCGTCGGGCGTCAGCCCGGAAGAGCGAGCACGGAAAGTGCCGGCACAGTTGTGGGGGGACTGGATCGCCCAGTACGCCCCACTGCGGGTCGACAACGAGATCGCCGCGTCCGCGCTGGCAGCAGCGGTCGTGTTTACCGGCACGAGGCTCACACACTCCGCCGCGCTCGCGCTGCTCGATCCGCACGCACCGTCACGGCAGGTGACGCACGTGATGCGTGAGCTGGGCCGCAGCACTCACCACGTGACGACCCTGCACGCGGTCCTCCGCCTGGCAGCTCTATTGGACACGCAAGACGTGCCCATCGACTACGCCCGCCGCCGCCACCTCGACTACACCGATCTCCTGCCCGAATCACAGTGGGGGCAGCTCTGCCGGGACGCGGGCGTGTCCCCAGGGAGCGGACGACGCTGGGAGTTGGCGCGCGCAGCCCTGTACCAAGAACTCTCCGGGAACCCGCTGCGTGCGATGCCTACGGCGTGGCACACGACCAGGGCGAGCCCGCCCGCCGTAGCCCGCTTCGTAGAGGAGCTCCCGCCGGCGGTGCGGGCGGCGCTCGATCAGATCGCCGCAGAGTTCCTCGTCGCCAACGGCATTCAGGAGCCCGTCACCTGGACACCCGAACCCACCCCTCAGCTCCCGGAAGTCGGACCCCAGATCGCGCCGTCGTGGCCGCCCATCCGGCCGGCACGAGCGACAGCGACAGAAGCCATGCCACCAGACCGGCTGACGCAGGTGTACGCGGCGGGAGCTTCCACCTACACGATCGCCGCAGACACGAGGGTGTCTCGGCAGACAGTGGGTCGCATTCTCGCCGACGCGGGCACCCGGACTCGAAGGGGACGACCCCGCACCTTCGACCTCGACCCCCGTTGGCTCCGCGATCACTATGAAACGAAGCACTGGACCATCGCACAGATCGCGCAGCTCGCCGGCTGTAGCGAGATGACCATCAACCGGCATTTGCATAGCGCCGGCATCCCGGTCCGCCCACGCGGGGCGCGCATCAACGGGTCTACCTCGGACGCAGGCAGGCAACGATCTGACCCGCCCGCCCCGCGGGGCCCATCACAGGCTCACGGACTCCGTCGCAGCACTCCCGTCGAGCCATCGACGAATACTCGAATTCCAGACACGCGAAGGACGTCGGCATGACGCAGAAGAAACGAACTTCCAGTCGGCTGCGGCACGACGCGCGGGAACGCGTGAAGGTGACAGGAGAGAAGTACACCACGGCGCTGAAGGCAGTCATGGATGCGGGTTCATCCAGCAGCCGAGCTGGAGGACGAGATCAGGGCGAGGAGCCTGCGGGTCCCGCCGACACGCAACGCGCACCCGACGACACCCGTGACCGGAGCTGAGTCCGGGGTGGGATCTCTGCGATGACGGTCGAGGGCAAGGAATGCGTGGTGTCGGCCGACTCAGGCCGGGAGGACAAGCCGTGGTCGGCACCTCACCTCGCGCCGCTGTTCATTGAACTCACCGCTGACGAGACGGCGCCGGTGTGGGCGCGTCGCGCTGTGACATTCCTCCATCGCTACGCCCGCGAACACGGCCAATCCCCGACCTTCCGGGAAGTATTCCCGGAGCTCGCGTCGCACGATCTCAGCGCCGCGGAGCATCAGGCTGCCTGGACGTCGTCGTCGCCGCGGTACCTGACGATGGTGCACTGGCAGCGTTGTGGATGGATCCGCTTCCGACGAGAACCGCGGACCCTCCGATCCGGCCCCGCGGCAGGCGAACTGTTCATACCGTCGCCCGCGCCGAAAGCGCGTCCGAGGCAGTCCTAAGCCTTGGCGGTGTTCCCGGGGGAGTCGGGGTGGGAAGAGTAGAGCGCGCCGAGGAGTTCCTCCAGCGCGACGCGCAGTTCGTTGTAGCCCATCGTGTAGAACATCGCGTCGGAGTTCGAGGTTTCGGTGGCGTCGAGGTTGGCGAGGAGTTGACGGGCTTCACGGACCGCCACATCGAGCCACGGCTCGACATCCGGTAGGCCCCGGACCCACTCGTCGATGACGGTGAACGGGATGGGCACGTATGCGTGGGCGTCGACGCCGACGTGGAACTGGTGCCCATTCGGGCCGTGGTCGCGTGCGTGCGTGTGACCGTGCAACAGCGGGATCCCATCGTCCCAGCGGGGCCGGTGCGACGTGTGTCGGTCCGACTCCTGCGAGTCGCCCTTGTACGGGTAGTGGGATGCGAGGATCCGGTAGCCGTGCCGGGTGCCTTCGATGACCTCCGGCAGAATCGTCCACCCGGCCGCCTCGTAGAGCGGCGCGAACCGTTCGATCGCCTTCCTGGACTGTGTCGCTGGTGAGACCCGGTCATGGTTCCCGGGGACGAGGTACCGGTGACCGTTCAGCTGCGCGGTGAGGGTGATCGATTCCTCGATCGGCCCGAGCGCGACATCCCCGAGATGTAGCACCACATCTGTCGGGGCGACCGTCTCGTTCCAGCGGCGGATGAGCTCGGTGTTCATCTCGTTGACGGTGGTGAATGGACGGTCCGCGAGTTCGCTGATCCGGGCGTGGCTGAAGTGGGTGTCCGCGGTGACGTAGTCGACTCGGTCGAAGTCGAACCACGGATACTCACTCACGGCTAACGCTCCTCGCATGTGACGGATGTCTAGCAGAATCTAGCGGTGTCTAGCGTTTCGGTAGACACCGCTAGATGTTCCTAGAGTTCGTCGAGATCGATCCCGAATTTCCGGGCGAGATCGGAGCGCGCCACCTCCGCACTGTCGGCGGGACGCTCCCGGGCGATACGGGCGATTTCCTCGTCTTCCGCCGCATCCTCCGTGGCGGCGACCGCTGCCAGCTCATCGATCAGGACAAGAACGGGTGTGCCGTCGGCGGTCGCGCGGCGGCGGATCTCGGCGGCGGCATGGCCGAGGGTGTACATCCGCTCCCACGGGTGCTCGCCGTGGCGAGCGATGGCCACGGTGTCGCGGGTGTAGCTGCGCTCATCGCCTGGGACGAGCCACCGTTCGGTGCCGTCCGAGGCGAGGAAGAAGTCGACGTAGCAGTTCCCACACGGCATCCGGTAGACCCCGGGCTCGGTGGGGGCAGAGTCGGTGCTACGCGCGATCATGTCGCGGATGATCCGCCCCCAGTCCGTGTTGCCGTCAGAGTGTGACATCGGCCAGACCCTTCGTTTGGCGAACGGAGTAGTCTCTCACACCGGTGAATTTGTGTCCACTGATTGGGTCAGAGCCTGTTCGAGTCGAGTGGTTGCTCTCGCTCAGGAAGTCTCGCCCGTCGTGAGATGCTCGCCTCATGGCATCGCACACTTCAAGCGGCTGAAAGCGGCCCCAGAAGACCTCATCGACATCCAGCGCTGCGTGACGTTCGTCGCGGGCATGGGCCTGGACCCCGTTTGGCCCGAGGCCCAGCAAGGCCTAGCAGCCGGTGGAAGGCCATTTCACTCGACGCGCTGGACCGATCACAACTCAATGGGTAGCCCACCCGAGGCACATGAACGTGCTGCTCAAGGCGCGCCGCCTCGGTGGGACGGCGGACGGCGACTGATATATCGAGCCGTGTCATCGCAGCCGGTGTCTGCAGCATGCAACAGACTGATCTGGCAACCCGGCTTCGCCGGTAATGCACAGCCCCTGGCAGACACAGCGGGCCAAGTGACCACGAGCGGAGAACAGATGGCGAAGATGCGAGTGCACGAGCTCGCCGCCGAACTGGGAGTCGACGCAAAGGCCGTCTTGGTCCGTCTGCGAGAACTTGGTGAGTTCGTCAAGAGCCCGTCTTCATCGATAGAAGCTCCAGTTGCTCGCAAGGTGAGGGCGTCGTTCGGTGCCCGACCCCCTCGACCCGGTTCGCCTCGGCCATCGCCGATGCGACGTGAGCACGTAGACCCGCATGTCGATCGGCCGGGATTCGATCCGACCGCACCATCCACTCGACAGTTCGGCTGGCGATCGGGCGCTGTGGCGGCGCCCCAGCACCCAGACCTGCTGGCAAACGTCGAGCGCGTTCGATACAAGTACCCGGTCCTGCGTGACCACATCGACGCTCTGCGAAGTCTTGGCTCCCAGGTGGTCTACGCGGGGTTCTGCCGTCAGGATGGCTTCAGGGACTGCGCGATCGTCCATGTGCGATTCAGTGGAGCGATCGAGGCCGGGTTTGGGTTTACCCGCGAGGTGATGATCTTCTACAGTCCGCATGAGGATCTCCAGGGCCGGACCTTCCAGGCTGCGGCCCGCGAGCTCGGTGGCGCCGATCGTTCCATCACTCCGGACATCTTCTTCATGTGGTCGCCCGATCGGCGTCTACAGATCAAACTGAACGACTGGTCGCGCCCCGCGAAACTAGCGATCCCGCTCTTGATTGACGACGAAGACGAACTCTCGCTAATTACCCTTCTTCGCGACTACATCTATGCCCGAGACCTCTTCTACATGACGACTCCCGTGTATGGCGCGAGCTTCTTCGGCCGCAGGACACTGCTGCAGTCGATGCGTGACGACGTGTTCAACCAGCGAGTCACAGGCGTCTTCGGACTGCGGAAGTCGGGCAAGACGAGCATCCTCATGCAGCTTAAGGAGGAGTTGCAAGAGGACAAAGTGGTGACCGTCCTCATGGACCTGGAGGCCTTCCCCTCTCCGCCGGAAGACCCCACCGACGACATCGTCAGCGATCTGCGTCGACGACTGATTGCTGAACTCAAAGCTCACAAGCTGCGCACCCAAGAGCTTTCGCAGCTGCAGGAACGCCCGAGCATCCTCGACCTGAAGAACGCTCTCCAGGCGATACTCAAGCATCTCCACAAAGACGGGCATAGGATCCTGCTCCTCCTGGACGAGATCGAGTACTTGACCCCAGCGGATCGCATCGATATCGCTGAAGGCGACATGCCACGCATTGCGCAGCTGCTATCGGCCCTCAGGAGCATCGTGCAGGAGTCTGAGAACTTCACCTTCGTGCTGTCCGGCCTTACAAGCGCCATCGTTGAAGGTGGACGACTGTATGGTCGACCGAATCCCCTCTTCTCTTGGGCGAAGGCCGTGTACGTGAAGCCGCTGGAGCGAGAAGAGGCGGACGATCTCGCGAGCACCGTCGGCGGCAAGATGGGCATCCAGATCGAACCTGGTGCGCTCGAGGCACTCCACGAGGCGTCCGGTGGTCACGCCTATCTGTATCGAAATCTGAGCTCAGCCGTCGTGCAGCACCTTCCGACCGACGTCTTCCAACGTACGATGACTCGCGCTTCCGTGCTCACAGAACTTGATGATTGGAAGAGTCGCGTCCAAGGCAACATTGAGGAGATGGTCCAACACGTCAAGCGCTACTACGCGAACGAGGCCGTCATGCTGGACGTGCTGATGGACAGTGCAGCCGACTTCAAGGAACTCGCATCCAGCGAGCACGTCGCAGTTCGTCGACTGAAGGACCTGGGTCTGATTCACGAACAGGACGGCGAGTTCGAAGTCAGCGTGATCCTGGAGCTCGTATGAGCGCGACCGACTACTCCGACTGGATACTGGGCGTTCACCGAAAAGCGGAGCAACTCCGCGTCGTGTTCCTGCAGCTGGGCTCGAGCAACGAGCCAGCCCGCCGCGCTCTGGGGGCTTCGCAGGTGAACGTGACGCGCGTCCGGGACTACTTGCAGCCAGATGGCCCACTTACCACCGGAACAGTCGTGATCGACGGGATGGAGTCGCTCACGATGCAGAGTGAGGCCACTCAGATGGGTGCGCTACGCGAGCGCGTCTTCAGCGACGTCGAGGCCGGCGGCAGGGTCATCCTCCTCTCCCGGGCGCCTCGGATTGCTTTCCCTCCAGTGGTCGGGAGTTCGCTCCTTGACGACGCCAGCCTGGCGCATGCTCCGGTCGTCAAGAGCACAGGCGCTCACGAGTGGCCAACGTGCGTTGAAGACGGCGCCTCCCCGGCCGACGTACTGTGCCGGGCGCTGACAGAACTCGGTATGGACCTGGCTGCGTCTCTCGATCGTGTCGTGTACGAGAGCCTGCTGATTGGCCAGAGCGCGCTGGGCCTGCTCAACGCGAGGGAGCTTGAGGCGCTGGATGGTTCCAGCCTTACAGCGCCCGACGGTGCGACTCGGACATGGAATTTTCCGAAGCATCTCGGACCGCTCAAGAAGGCGCTCGACGAGGTTCTCGCGGATGCCCTCGATCCTCAGCAGCAGCTTGCCGAGGTGAGTTCGGGACTCTGGAAGATCGAGCGGATCATCCGACGCGAAGTGCGTCGGCGCGCAATCGCCGCATGGGCGGAGAACTGGCGCACGCAGTGCCTGAACGGCGACCTTCCGGAAAAAGTGCTCGAGCGAGCGAGCGAATCGGCATACATGGGCGCCACGTCGGTCAAGCAATTGCGCGACCCTCTCGAATGGCTCTCACTCGGGGAGTTGCTCCAACTAAAGGGCCGTTCCCAGATCGGCGACTTGGGGTTGAGCGCCGCTCACTGGCGACAGTTCAGCGCGCAGATCATGCCGATTCGGAATCGTCTGGCACACATGCGCAGTCTTCGGCCCGAGGACGCCGCCGACGTCGTCAAATGGCAGCGAGTGCTCGAAATGCGATTCCCCACAAATTGAGACGAGCGCACTGCGAGGAGCGTACGCCCGATCAGTAGGCTCATCTCGGTAGCGGGTGAGGAGATTCGAATGGCGGAGAGCACCACTGCCGATCTGGACGTCAACAGGTCCGACCGGCGACTCGGGCGCGCTGTGACGCGGGTTCATCAAGCCTCGCGCACAATCGACCCGGCTCTGAGACCCAGACTCGAGTCACTACTTCACGCAGGCGAAGCGATGGACTTCGTCGCCCGCATCCATGGATTCTCCGACCCCTTGAGTGCATCCGCCCTCGAGTCTTTCGCCGTCCAGGCAGGAATTGGAAGGCAATCACTTCACTCGACCGTGCTGCCGGCGCTGAAGGCTGCCAATGTTGCAGACTTCGCGCTGGACACACAAGGCGTTGTAATCGAGGTGCAGGAGTTTCTGGGCGTAACCGGGAACCTCATCGAACAGTCCTACCGCGTTCTACAGCAGCTCAACCCGACCATCGATGAGATCGTAACGCTGCACTCGATCGAAGTCGCATCGTTCGCCCCGTTGACGACCACCCAACATCTCGACCAACTCCACCGACGAGGATTCAACGACCAAGTCAGCGAAACCGGTCTGAACCTTGCACTGGCGACAGGCCTTACAAAGCGCGTCAACTCCGTCGATCTCGCCGAGGACGTAATTTATAGCCCTTACGTGTGGGAGTCAGGACAGATTGAGATCGCGTCGTTCCTCCGTGGCCTTCCCCCGGGCGAGCGCGACGCGCTTCTCGGCATATGTGAACAGGCAGCGCAACACCCCGGCCTCGCACTTCCACTCCTCGCGCAACCGACCCCCGGCGTGTTCGGCGCAGCACAGAAGGTCGGACTCGTCCAGGCCGCCACCGTCAAGTCGACGGGAGGATCCGGAGCGCAGACATATGTCTTTTCACCTACTCTCGAGTCGGAGGACGACCGGCTCACAACCACCGAGGCGCTGAATCAGCGCAAGCTTTTTGTCGCCCACATGCTCTTCGGGCATGAACGAGCGGAACGTAGCGGCGGTCGAATACACGATCCTGTGGTCCTCGTGCGGGCGCTCCTAAACCGCGGGAGCGTTGGGCCTGCGAGCAACATCAGCACCGACTACCACCTGCTTGAGGCGCACGGCATCGTTCGCGTCCGTGAAACGGACCACGGCCGGGCATACCTCGAACTTGTGAAGGAGGAGATCGTCGAAGGCGGGCTCGCGTGGCTTCAGAACTCATCAACGTCCGCAGGAACGACGGACCCGACGGTGAACCTCCTCCGAGCTCCAGGCGAGTTCACCAACCCAGAGCAAACACGTGCGGGCGCGGGCGACCTCGGAGCCGCTGACGAGATCGCGAGATCAGCGATCCTCGAGCTGAGAAAGGAACTGCAACGTGCCACCCGTCAAGACCGACCCGCTAACCCCCGGTGATCGACTCGAATGCCGCGTAGGCCAAGTGTGGTTCTGGGAGGGGTACTTCACTCGGGTAGGCATCGACCTCATCAGCTACTACGGCGCGGAACTCATCCAAGTCACCGACCTGGATCTACTCGCCATCGGGCTTGGTCCCGGGCTCGAGAGTCACCGGACCATTGGCGAGTCCAAGAGCGGGACGGGGAAGAGCGCGCCGAAACCACTCGACCGTATTGTGTGGCTACGCGGACTGCAAGAGTTGGTAGGCGCAGAGCGAGCGGAACTGACTGTTGCCTCGAGCGTGACGCCCAGAACCCGGGAGCTGGGCCGCCATTCCCGCGTCAGCGTCGAATCGATCAACGACCTCCAGGCGCGAGAGGCCGCACTTAATCTCTCGAAACTCACAGATCTTGGGGCCCACGGACCCAACGCCCTGCTTCTGCGGCGCACAGTCAAAGTAGTCAGCAAGGACGATCCCACGCTCGGACCTGCGTTCAAGTTCCTCACTTCCACCGTGTGGTTTCTAGATCCGTTCGCTGCACTGAAGCAGAGCCTGGGTCTACTTGAGACGCTTTGCCAGCGCTGGACGCCCGGCGTCAAGGATGACGAACAGCTCGCGGTACGGTGGCTCATTTCAGAGACCCTCAGTATCTGGGTACTCAACCTCGTAACGATCGTGGGATTTGTCCGCCCGATGGATCCGAGTGCATTCACAAGTTTTCTTCGCGAACGCCTCGCAGACGGAGTTGTGCCCGCTCAGCGCATGCGCCAGTTGTCGCGCGACTTCGACAAGTTCATCAGTGGACTGCTCGCGGCGGCGAAGGCCTCGCCCGAGGTGCGGACTGAGGCCATGGGCGCGTTTGAGCCCTCACCGCCGGAGTGGGCTGACTCTGCTGCAGAACTCGCAATCCGGCTAGGCCGTCAGCCCGCGCTCCGAGACTTGCCTCGACAGTTTGATCTCGTCGTTCACGAGCGGCTAGCTCGTGGGCGAGACATCTCAGAAGCTGCGGGGGCTCAGCTTCGACTCAATGATCCGGCGGCAAGATCAAGCGTGAGCCTCATTGCAGCGTTCCTGCGAAGCTTTGGCTCTCTGAAGGACGACATCAGCGAGCTTCTAATCGCAGGGTTCGGTAAGCCGGCGCAGGCGCCGCCCGAGCCTGCACCCCAGCAAGAGATCGAAGCGACTGCTCTCACACTGCCCGGCCTCGACGCCGCTGACAGCGTTGCCGAGGACTGACTGGCGTGGGGCTGTAGGGATTCGCCATTCCCCACGGAATCCTGAGCCTTCGGCCACTGCCAACTACCGGGGATTCCCGGCATCCTCGGCCATTTCCAACGGGAACCTACACGTCGTCGAGGTCGTCGTTGCAGTGAGCTTCCGATGGTCGGCGACATGCGCGGGTTCGTCGCGGGGGCCTTCGATCTCGAACCCGCAGACACCGCAGCTATGCAGCCCGATGCCGTCGACGTCGTCCGAGGGGATGTACATCGTGGTGGGCTCTTCGCACATCAAGCAGCGCATGGTGTCTCCGTTCGTGATTGTCAGGTGATCGGTTGGACGGTGGCGGAGTAGCCGCGGTGGGAGCCCCAGGCAGCGGCGATGCGGTCGGCAATGTCGCGGTCCTCGCCGAGGTATGGCCGGTATCTCTTGCCGCGAGGGTCGGTGATCACGACCTGGACGACGCCGGAGGGCTCGCGCACGGTGACCCTGGCGGCGGGGATCGGATATGCCTGGACGCGACCGGCGATGATGAAAGTCGGGTACAGGTCGCGTGCGAGCTCCGGGGCACGGAACACGTCGTGAACCCACGCCGTGATGGCGAGCGCGCCGGCGGGGCTGAACCCGATGAGGCGGGCGGGGAGTTGCTCGAGCCCGGCGCGGACGAAGTAGTGCTCGTCGACGAGGATCGGCGTCGGCGGGAGCAGGGTTTGCTCGTCGTGGGCGGGGTAGATGGTGAGGCTGGTGCGGCTGTTCATGAGGCGCTCGTTCATGCGGTGCGGCGGATGCCGGCGGCGATGATGTGGGCCTTGGTGGGCCGGGAGTAGAAGCCGAAGCTGTCGTCGTCGTCGGAAGCGGAGACGGTGGCGGTGAGTAGATCTTCGCCGTCCGGCGTGTGCTGCCGTCGCTCTCCGTGGAGATGGAATCCCGGCTGTCGGTCTCGTCCTGGCGACGGTCTTCACGCAGAGCGGCTGGGTCGGAGCAATGGCGGTGACCGCCGCGACTCTCGTCGTGGCGGCGCTGATCGTCTGGCACCGTGCCCGATCCGGTCTCGTTCGTGCGCTGGATCCTGATCATGCCGTGCGCCGGAGCCGATCTCTGTCGTGGTCACCGGGCAACCCGGGTGAGCTGTTCCAAATCGGCACAGCGCTGTGGCGGAATCCTCCCTGAGAGTAGAGCTCATCCACCGAGTGGTCGCCTAGTTCCTGCAGGCGCCGAGCATCAACGAAGGAGTTATGCGATGTCCTCGTCATCCACCGCGACCGCAGTCGTCCCGAGCGCCCTGCGTGATCTGTATCTGGGCTGGTCCGAGCTCATGGCCACCCACGAGCTGGACATGCGGCTGTTCCGCAGCATCTTCGATGAATGGCACCAGCCGACCATCGAACCGGAAAATGTCACCTACAAGGAGGAGACGGTCGGCGGCGTGCCCGGCATCTGGGCGTTCCCGGCCGGAGCCGATCGCTCCAAGGTCCTCCTCTACACGCACGGCGGCGGGTTCGCCGTCGGCTCTGCGGCCAGCCACCGGAAGCTCGCCGCGCACGTCGCGAAGGCGGCCGGGGTAACAGCGTTCGTGCTGGACTACCGTCGCGCGCCCGAGCACCCGCACCCCGCCCAGGTAGACGACGGGGTCGCGGCGTTCGAGGCCCTGCTGGAGCGGGGGGTCCACCCCGAGGACGTCACCACCATCGGCGACTCGGCGGGAGGCAATCTCGCCATCGCCATCCCGTTGGCGTTGAAGGCGAAGGGACGGCCGCTGCCCGGGCACGTCATCGCGTTCTCCCCGTGGCTGGACATGGAGAACCGCGGCGCGACGCTGGTCACCAACGATGCGACCGACGCGCTGATCTCCGTGCCGCTCCTGGAGGGCATGATCGCCGGCGTGCTGGGGGAGACCACCAGCCCGTCGGCGCCGCTCGCGAACCCGCTCTACGCGGATTTCACCGGGTTCCCCCCGCTGTACGTCAACGCCGGTTCGGTCGAGTCGTTGGTCGACAATGCCATCCGCGTGGCAGAGCGCGCCAAGGGCGCCGGCGTTGACGTCACCCTGCATGTCGCCGAAGGACAGCAGCACGTCTACCCGTTCCTGGCTGGCCGCGACGCGGACGTCGACGCGGAGCTTGCGGCGATCGGCCAGTGGCTTCGCCACTGACCTGCAGCACCCCACCCACCTCATTCACCGAAGGAGTTGCACCATGACATCCACACAGACCACGGACTTCGACGCGATCGTCGTCGGCGCCGGTTTCGGCGGCATCTACCAGCTACACACCCTGCGCGACAAGCTCGGCCTGCGCGTCCGCGGGTTCGAGAAGGGCGCCGGCATCGGAGGAACCTGGTACTGGAACCGGTACCCCGGCGCCATGTCCGACACGGAGAGCCCTTTCTACCGATACTCGTTCGATGACGAACTGCTGCAGGAGTGGGACTGGGCCCGCAAGTACATTGACCAGCCCGACATCCTCCGCTACCTTGAGACCGTCGTCGACCGGTACGACCTCCGCAAGGACTTCCGGCTGAACACCGAAGTCACGTCGATCGTCTTCGACGAAGCCACCAACACCTGGACGGTCGGCACCTCCGCCGGAGAATCCTTCACGGCCCGATACGTGGTGGCGGCGCTGGGACTGCTCGCAGCAACCAACATCCCCGACATCCCCGGGATCGACTCGTTCGAAGGCCGCCTCGTGCACACCGCGGAGTGGCCGGAGGACCTGTCGATCGAGGGCAAGCGGGTGGGGGTCATCGGCACTGGCTCGACCGGAACACAGTTCATCGTCGCCGCGGCCAAGCAGGTGTCGCACCTGACCGTGTTCCAGCGCTCGGCGCAGTACAGCGTCCCCTCCGGCAACGGACCGGTCGGCCCGGGGGAGGTGGACGGATACAAGTCCCGGTTCCCGGAGATCTGGGAGCAGGTCCGAAACTCCGGCGTCGCCTTCGGGTTCGAGGAGTCCACCGTCGCGGCCACCGATGTCGACGAGGCCGAGCGGGAGCGCGTGTTCCAGGCGGCATGGGACCGAGGCAACGGATTCTATTTCATGTTCGGCACGTTCAACGACATCGCTATCAACCCGGAGTCGAACGAGGCAGCCGCTGCGTTCATCCGCCGCAAGATCGCTGAGACGGTCAAGGACCCGGAGACGGCGCGATTGCTCACCCCGACCCAGCCGTATGCGAAGCGGCCCCTGTGCAACCAGGGCTACTACGACGTGTACAACCAGGACAACGTGAAGCTGGTGTCGATCAAGGAGAACCCAATCGTTGAGATCACCCCACGAGGGGTGAAGACCGCGGACGGTGTTGAGCACGAGCTGGATGTGCTCGTGCTGGCTACCGGGTTCGACGCGGTCGACGGCAACTACCGCCGCATCGACATCCGCGGGCGCGGAGGGGTGAGCGTCGACGAGCACTGGGCCGACGCCCCGACCAGCTTCCTCGGCATCATGACGGCCGGATTCCCGAACATGTTCATGATCCTCGGCCCCAACGGGCCGTTCACCAACCTGGTGCCCAGCATCGAGGCGCAGGTCGAGTTCATCACGACTCTGGTGACCGAGGCGGAGCGGAGAGGCGGGCTCATCGAGGTGTCGCAGCAGGTCGAGGACGAATGGACCGAGACCTGCACGACGATCGCAAACTACACGCTGTTCCCCAAGACCGACTCGTGGATCTTCGGGGCGAACATCCCCGGCAAGAAGCACGCCGTGATGTTCTACCTCGGCGGCCTAGGCGCCTACCGCGGCCTCCTCTCGGAGATCCAGGCGAAGGACTTCGAAGGATTCAGCATCGGACAGCCCATCCCGGCCTGATCGACGGTAACCGTAGGCCGGGAGTGTGCTTCCCGGCCTACGGTCGTCCTATGAGCGACAACATGTCAGAAGACGTCACCTTCCGATCACGCCGCTGGGTCCGTCCCGAGGACCTGAACGCGTACGGCACCCTGTTCGGCGGCAGCCTGCTGCGCTGGATCGATGAAGAGGCCGCGATTTACGCCATCATCCAGCTCGGAAACCCTCGGGCGGTCACCAAGTACATATCCGAGATCGACTTCGTCAGCTCCGCACGACAAGGTGACCTGATCGAGATGGGACTGCGCGCCACCGCGTTCGGGCGCACCTCCCTCACGATGCGCGCCGAGGTGCGCAACATGATCACCCGTGACCGCATTCTGACGATCGAGAAGATCGTCTTCGTCGGCCTCGACGACCACGGCCAGCCCATTCCTCACGGCTACACCGACATCACCTACGAACGCGACCGGCTTCCCCACCACCATGGACTCATGCGCACAGAGGATGGATCCACAGCGGACTAGGTATTGGCGGGTCCTAATAGGGAGGCGGATACTGGGTGGGACCACTTGCAGTGACGCGAGGTCCCAGCTATGTCCACCGATACCTATTCCGCCG
This sequence comes from Microbacterium marinum, assembly GCF_014204835.1. Taxonomy (NCBI): domain Bacteria; kingdom Bacillati; phylum Actinomycetota; class Actinomycetes; order Micrococcales; family Microbacteriaceae; genus Microbacterium; species Microbacterium marinum. The sequence goes on from NZ_JACHMD010000001.1 coordinate 375,716, forward strand.
CGAGCGTGCGGCAGGCTCGTGAACGCCTTCTCGAAGCTGGCGTCGGCGCGCACGGTCTCACTCCCCGAACACTGAACGTCCCCCCGGTGATCGAGCGCAGTTGGCGTCGCTCGTTCACCACCGGTGGCGGCTACGATCCGACGGCGACTCCTGCCTACCACCCGTTCTCCGAACCGGCGGGACGCTTTCAGGACACCGCTGAGATCGTCCTGGCGCGATGGGCGGAATCACTCGCGGACATGCGTGTCGCGCTGCTGGTCAGCGACCGATCCGGACGGATCCTCGCCCGAAAGGTGGGCGACCCGAGCCACGCGAGACGGCTCGACAAGGTGTCCGCGGCCGAAGGATTCGAATTCTCGGAGTCCGCGCTGGGCACGAACGGACTCGGAACGGCGATCGAGGAAAGATCCGCAGTGTTCGTGCGCGGCGCCGAGCACGTCAACGACCGGCTGCAGACCCTCGCCTGCGCTGGCGCCCCCATCCACGACCCTCTTTCGCGGCGGGTCATCGGCTCGCTCGCCCTCGCCTCTCCCGTCGGGGCGTCCCACCCCGCGATGCTCGCGATCGCGAAGCAGGCCGCTCGTGACCTCCAGGACGCGCTGCTTAACACCGCACCGCTGGAGCTGCAGGCGCTGCTGGCCCGGTTCGCGGACGGTACCGCCCGCCACCGTGTGCTGGCCATCGGCCGTGGCGGCGTGCTCGCCTCGACGGGCGCGTTGCCGATGCTCTCGGCCGAGCGGCACGTGACCCTGTGGGACGAGCTCCAGGCCCACCACTGGCAGGGGGATGTCGCATCCGTCTTGCTCGCGGATCGGCCGAGCACTGCCCGCCGCATCGTGAATCGGGCAGGGGAGAGCATCTACCTCGTGGAACTTGCCGAGTCCGAGCCGGCCGCAGCGCCGGAACCCACCCGGCTTTCCCGCCTTGCCGCGCACCTCGACGTGCTCGGCCGCAGCAGCGGGTGCATCGCGATCCACGGTCCGCGCGACAGTGGGAAGACGCTTCTCGCCCAGCTCTGGCTGCGCGAACGCGATCGCCACGACCCGGTCGTCATCGGCGCCCCGGCATTTCGGGAACCGGGGGCCGTGGCCACGGCGGTGCAGGCGCTGAGCACAGGTACATCGGTGGTCGTCTGCAGCGTCGAGTCTTTGACCGACGTTGACTTCCCGGTCCTGCAGCAATTGGCTGGCGCGGCAGATCCCGTCCGGTCCGCCCGGGTGGTGTTCTGTGTCGCAGACGACCTGACTGGCGTCGTCGTCGATTTCCTGGGCCGCCAAGGGCCGCGGCTCGATCTCCCTGCGCTGCGCGATGACCCAGACCGTGTCATCGGCCTGGCTGTGAGACTCGCTCAGGAGTACTCGGTGACACTGAGTCCTGCTGTGCTGCAGGCGCTTTCCCGGTGGGATTGGCGTGGTGGCGCCTCGGAGCTGCGGGTTCTGATTGCCGCGATGGTGGTGCAGCGTCCCGGCGGCACCGTCCTGGACGTCGACCTTCTGCCCGCCGAGATGCGCACACGTGCCCGCCAGCTGCGCGGCATCGCCGCATCCGAGTACCGGGCGATCGATGCGGCGCTGCGGGAGGCGGACGGAAACCGTTCGCGTGCAGCGGAGATCCTCGGTATCGGGCGCACGACGCTGTACCGGAAACTGCGCGCGTACGGTTTCGACGGGCAGAACACCCTGATCTCCTGAAAACAGCGCCCCCGCCTGCCGACCAGGGAGGCCTGGATTCGCAGTTGCGTACTCGGCGCGGCGGAGGCGTTACACGGGGATATCAGGCGGGGGTTCGGATGAGCTTCTTGTTCGCGAACTCGTCCATGCCGTACCGGGCGAGTTCGCGTCCGACGCCGGAGCGCTTCACGCCGCCGAAGGGGAGGTCCGGTGCGCTGCGGCTGGTGCTGTTGATCCACACCATCCCGACCTCCAGTTCGCGGGCGATCTGCGCGGCTGCCAGAGGATCCTGCGTGAAGACGCTGCTGGACAGCCCGAAGGGCGACTCGTTGGCCAGGGCGACCGCGGCCTGCGGGGAGGGCACCCGGTACACGACCGCGGTCGGTCCGAACAGCTCCTCCTCGTAGGCTCGCATCAGCGGGGTGACCCCGGTGAGCACGCTGGGCGGGTAGAAGGCGCCCTCTCGGCGTGCACCGGGGGCGATGTGCAGGGTGGCGCCCTTGGCGACCGCGTCCTCGACGAGCTCCTCGAGCTCATCTCCGGCATCCGCGGACGCCAACGGGCCGAGGAACGTGTCGGGGTCCGTGGGGTCGTCGGGGATGATCTTCGTGATCGCGTCGATGAACTTCCGAGAGAACTCGTCGTAGACGGCATCCACGACAATGAACCGCTTGGATGCCGTGCACGCCTGGCCGCCGTTGGCGATGCGGCCGCGTACGCCGGCTGCCACGGCCGCGTCGACGTCAGCATCCTCTAGGACGATGAACGGGTCCGAGCCGCCCAGCTCGAGGACGACCTTTTTCATGTGCCTGCCGGCCACCTCGCCGACAGCCGAGCCCGCCTTCTCGGAGCCGGTCAGCGACACCCCTTGCACGCGCGGGTCGGCGATGATGCCGGCAATCTGGCGGCTGTCTACGAACGCGTTGATGTACGCGTCGGCTGGAAGCGCGGCGTCGTGGAGCACGCGTTCGATGGCGAGGGCGGACTGCGGGCAGTTGCGGGCGTGTTTGAGGATGATCGTGTTGCCCAGTGCGAGGTTGGGGGCGACAAACCGGGCCACCTGGTAGTAGGGGAAGTTCCACGGCATGATCCCCAACAGCGGCCCGATCGGCTCGGTGCGGACGAGCGCTTCCCCTCCGCCGACGATGTCGAGGGTCTCGTCGGCGAGGAACGCTTCGGCGTGGTCGGCGTAGTACTGGTAGATCGAGGCGACCAGCTCGACTTCCCCGCGGGCCTGCGTGACGGGTTTGCCGACCTCGAGTGTCAGCAGCGCGCTCAGTTCATCAATGCGGTCCCGGTGCAGCTGCGCCGCGCGTGCCAGGATCCCCGTCCGTTCGGCGAGCGGCAGCTCCCGGTACTTGCGGTAGGCCGTGTGCGAGCGGGCGACGATGTCGGCCACGTCCGCATCGCCGATCACGGCGTACTCGGCGACCGTCTGACCGGTGGCTGGGTTGATGGTCCGGTATGCACCCATCGTGGTCTCCTCGCTTCATTGCTGTCGTGCGTCTCACGGGCCACGCCCGCCCAGATCGGCGGTCGTCTGGCGCGGTACTGCCCTCTCAGCCTGTCGCGCCGTGGCCGAGTTCGTCCAATACTGATCCCGGTCCAGATTGATGACGATGGCGCATCAGATGTACGTGGATCGGGTATTGGACGCGCATTGATCGGTGATGGGAGGCTGGGACGGTGACCACTCTGATACTCCGCGAGGGCGCGGACCGGCTTCACGTCGAACTGAACCGTCCTGACGTGCGAAACGCGATCAACGACGACATGGTCGACGAACTTCACGCGGTATGCACGAGCCTGGAGCGAGAGCCCCGCATCCTGATTCTCACCGGAACCTCTACGCCCGAACGGGGTGTGTTCGCGGCTGGCGCAGACATCCGGCAGCTGCTCGAGCGCGGCCGCGACGAAGCGCTGGCCGGCATCAACTCCGGGCTGTTCATCCGTATCGCGCGGCTGCCGATGCCGGTGATCGCTGCGGTCGACGGGTTCGCGATCGGGGGCGGTGCGGAACTCGCGTACGCGGCCGACATCCGGATCGCGTCCACCCGCGCCGTGTTCGGCAACCCCGAGACGGCGATCGGAATCCTGGCCGCGGCCGGGGCGACCTGGCGGCTCGCCGAGCTGGTGGGGGAGCCGCTGGCCAAGGAGATCCTGTTCACGGGGCGCCGGCTGGACGCCGAGGAGGCGCTGCGGTGTGGGTTGGTGGCCTCGGTGCATGAACCCGACCAGTTAGCGGCGGCGGCGGATACCGTCGCCGATCGGATCGCTGGCCAGGATCCGCTCGCCCTCCGCGTCTCGAAGCGCGTGCTCGCTGCGCCGCGGGACGCCCACCCCCTTGTCGACGAACTCGCGCAGGCGATCCTGTTCGAGTCGGACGCCAAGACGCAGCTGATGACCCGATTCCTCAACCGTTCTCAGGAGACCCGATGATCACTGTTCCCTCCACCGTCGGCGTGATCGGGGGCGGCCGCATGGGCGCCGGTATCGCGCAGGTATTCGCTCAGGCGGGCGCGCAGGTCACCGTGATCGAACGCGACCCGGCAGCGGCGGGCGCGGCCGCCGCGCGGTTGGCCGATGGGATCCGCAAGGCCGCGGAGCGGGATGCCTCGGTCGACGTCGACGCAATCGCCGGCCGCGTCGCGGCCAGCGCCGACTACGAGGCGCTGCGGAATGCCGAGCTCGTGATCGAAGCGGTCCCAGAGACATTCGCACTCAAGGTCGAGGCGATGCAGAGAGCAGAGGGGATCGTGGAGGAGTCGGCGTGGCTGGCCACGAATACCTCATCGTTGTCGGTGACAAGGCTCGCGGCGCAGCTCGCGAGGCCGGAGCGCGTGTGCGGACTGCACTTCTTCAATCCGGTGCCGCCCTCGTCACTCGTCGAGATCGTGCTGACGCCGTCGACCGACCCGGACCTGCGGCAACGGGCGGAGCAGTGGGTGACATCGCTGGGGAAGACCCCGATCGTCGTCAACGACGCGCCCGGCTTCGCGAGCTCCCGCCTGGGCGCGGCAATCGCGCTGGAAGCGATGCGGATGCTCGAAGAGGGGGTGGCCAGCGCTGAGGACATCGACACGGCGATGGTGCTGGGATACCGTCACGCGACAGGTCCGTTGCGCACCTCCGATCTTGTCGGGCTGGACGTGCGTCTCGGGATCGCCGAATACCTCTATGAGACGCTCGGCGAGCGGTTCGCCCCGCCGCAGATCCTCCGCGACAAGGTCGCGGCCGGGGAGCTGGGACGCAAGACGGGACGCGGCTTCTTCGACTACGCGTGAGTCGTGGCCGGCTGGACGCCCGGCGCGGTCACGCGCTGAGCACGATCCGGCCGGGCACGCCGCCCGCGGCGAGCCGGTCCAGCGCATCCTGCACCGCCGTCGCAGACAACTCCCCGTCGATGATCGGGAGATGCGGGAGCGCGCCGCGCCGCGCGAGCCCGACGAGCTCCTCGAGCTCGCCGAGGGACCCGACGAAGCTTCCGCGGATGGTGATGATCTTCAGAGTGAGCAACGCGGTGGGGATGACCAGCTCTCCGCCGAACAGCCCGACCTGAACCATCGTTCCGCCCTTGCGGAGCGCGGCGAACGCAGCGGGAGCTGTTGTGGAGTTGTTGACGAAGTCCACGATCGCCGCGACCGGCCCACCGGCGCCGGCGACGATGGCGGCGGCAAGGTCTTCCTGGCGGGCGGAGATCGTCGTGGTCGCTCCGAGCTGCCGCGCCAGTTCCAGATTGCGCTCCTGCAGGTCCACCGCGAGGACTGCTTCGTGGCCGAGCGCGCGCAGCGTGGCGATCGCCATCAACCCGACACCGCCGGCGCCTATTACCACGACCGGATCGGACGCGGTGGCCGGAAGGGCCTTGCGCGCGGCACTGTAGGCGGTCAGGCCGGAGCAGGCGAGAGTTGCGGCCCACCGCTCTTCGATCCCGGTGACGTCGAGGAGGTAACGGGGGTGCGGGACGAGGATAAACTCGGCATACCCGCCGTGGCGGGCGACGCCGAGGTTACGGGGCGAGGGGCACAGGTTCTCGTGACCTGCCTGGCATGCGTCGCAGGAGCCGTCGCCGATCCATGGGTAGACAAGGCGATGCTCACCCGGCGAGACCCCGTCGGCGTCGGGGCCGGCCGCTTCGACGACGCCGACGACCTCATGGCCGAGGACAAGCGGGTAGGTGACGCCCCGGTCGATCAGATTCAGACGCCCCCGGCTGCCGAGATCGTAGTACCCCTCACGCAGGTGCATGTCGGTGTGGCACACCCCGGAGCGAACAACGCGGAGGAGCACTTCGGTGCCCTCGGGCGTTGGTGTCGGCAGTTCCACATCGGTCACGGTGTGGTCGTCTTGGAAGATCGCGAACGCGTGCATGGTTGTCCTCGCCGTTGATATACGCACAGTGGACTCCACGCTTCCACTTCGTTCTGATTCTCTCCAATACCAAATGGCAGGCGGATTGATACCTGGCGACCCTTAGTCCTGCGGCGTCGGGAGGACGGATTCGGACAACCGGAGCACGGCGTGCAAGGCACGGTCGTCGCTGTCGCGCAGCCACGCCATCCGCAGCTCGACAGGTGCGACGTCGTCGGTCAGGCGCAGGAAGCGCAAGTGCGGGTCGGCGATGCTGTCGATCACCGAGGACAGGGTCAATGAGCAGCCGATCTCGGCGGAGACGAGGGACATCAGCGTCCACGAGTCCGGTGCGTGCTGGACGACATCGGCGTTGAACCCGGCGGCTCTACTCATCTGTCGCAGCCGCTCCAGCAGCAACGTGCCGGTCTGCGGTTGGAGCGACACGAACGGCTCACCCTCGAACTGCGCGATCGACACGGCACCGGCGTCGGCTAGACGGTGGGTCTCCGGGACGGCGATGACGAGTTCCTCGACAGCGATCACGCGGGTGCGCACGGCGGCGGGAATGTGGTCCCACCTGCCGAGGGCGATGTCGATGTCGCCGCGGGTGAGCAGCTGCATCGCCGGTTGGGCGAAGTGCTGGCTGAGCAGCTCGAGGTGGATGCCCGGGTGGTTCTGGTTGACCGCTCGGGCGAGCAATCCGACCATCACGTTGGAGGACGCACCCGCGTACGCCAGACGGACGTGACCGATCTCGCCCGTTCCGGCTGCGCGGGCGACCCTGCTCACCCTGTCCAGCGCGTCCAGGACCTCCTGGGCGGGGGCGACGAGGGCCTCGCCCACCGAGGTCAGCGTTACCTTGCGGGTGCTCCGCTCGAACAGCCGCGCACCCAACTCCCGCTCCAGCTGCTGGATGCCGCGGCTGATCGGCGGCTGCGCCATATGCAGGCGCTCGGCTGCCCGCCCGAAGTGCAGTTCCTCGGCGACGGCGAGGAAGGCGCGCAGCTGCTGCAGATCCATCCAGGGATTATTGCATAATCCGTACCGATGGAAGGTGGATTGGCATACAAGTCTGGATGAGTCGGCCGGGGTCGCGCAGACCCCGGCCGACCGAGATCACTGCGCGGTATAGCCGCCATCCACGACATACTCGGCGCCGGTGACGAAGGAAGCCTCGTCCGAGGCGAGGAAGAGCACGACGTTCGAGACCTCCTCGGGCTGGCCGGGCCGGTCGAGGATCGTCGTGGACAGCACGGCCTTCGTCGACTCCGGCGTCGCCAGCAGCCCCGTGGTCATGGGGGTGGCGATGACACCGGGATGCACAGAGTTCACCCGGATGCCGTACTTGGCCAGGTCCACCGCGCTGGCCTTGGTCAGCAGCCGGACGGCGCCCTTTGACGCCTCATACGCGGCGGCGCTCGGTGCGCCGACGATGCCGTAGATGGACGAGATGTTCACGATCGATCCGCCGCCTGAGCGGACCAGAGCAGGCGCCGCGGCCTTGGTGCCGAGGAAGACGCCCTTGGCATTGATGCGGAAGATGAGGTCCCACTCCTCCTCTGTGGTCTCCTCGACGGGCTTGAGGATGAGCACCCCCGCGTTGTTGACCAGGATGTCGAGCCGACCGAAACGCTGCTCGGCTTCTACCACGATCTCGTCCCACCTCGCCGCGATCGCGACGTCCTGCTCCAGCCCCACGGCCGTCCGCCGTCACTGTTCGCTTCGGCGACGGTCTGCTCGAGCCCGGCGGAGTCGACGTCGGTGGCGAGGACGCTCGCCCCTTCCTGGGCGAGGCGGCGCACATGCGCGCGCCCCATCCCGTTCGCCGCGCCGGTGACGATCGCGACCTTGCCTGCAAGCCTGCTACCCATGGGTTCTCCTTAGCCTCATTGCTGATCACGCCCAGGCGCAGGCCGCTGTCGGCACCGTCGCCTCGACGCTCCCCAGGGTGATGTCCAAACGGGAGTCTCGAGTGTGCCGTTCTGGAACAGCCCCTCGTTTCATGAGATCACAGCATCAATACGTGTCCGATCAGGTATTGGACGGACATAAACGGCTGCTGGGAGTCTGGATGGACATGACGACGACTGAGGTGTTCCCGATGATGAAGAGCTCGCTCCCGGATGACCGGACGGTGCAGGACGTTCCCGGCGGCCCTTTCGACGGCCTCCTAGTCGCCGATTTCGGCCGGGTACTTGCCGGCCCTTACTGCACGATGCTGCTCGCGGACCTCGGCGCGACGGTCATCAAGGTGGAGAGCCCGCTGGGGGATGAGACACGCAGCTACCGGCCACCGGAGTACCGAGGCGAGTCGACCTACTTCCTCTCCATCAACAGGAACAAGCAGTCTGTGGTGCTGGACTTCCGCAACCCCGATGACCTTGTCCTCGCACAGCGTCTCGCGGCCAGAGCCGATGTGGTCACAGAGAACTTCAAACCCAGCGGGCTCCGGCGATTCGGCCTGGACTACGAGTCCGTCAAGCGGGAGAACCCCAATGTGATCTACGCGTCGATCACCGGCTTCGGCACCGCGGGAGGCGCAGGGCTCGCCGGCTACGACCTGCTCGCACAGGCACTGTCCGGACTGATGAGCGTGACCGGCGCGCCGGACGCGGAAGGATTCCGCGCGGGCGTTGCGGTGTTCGATGTGATCACCGGATTGCACACCTGCATCGCGATCACCTCCGCCCTTTACCACCGACAGCGTTCGGGAGAGGGACAGCACGTCGAACTGAACCTGCTGTCCTCCGCACTGTCGGGCATGGTCAACCAGACCGGCGGGTTCCTGCTCAGCGGGCAGTCTCCTACCCGGATGGCCAACGACCACCCCAGTATCTACCCCTACGCACCGTTCCCCACCCGTGACGGGGAACTGGTCCTCGCGATCGGCAACGATGTGCAGTTCGCCACGTTCTGCGACACCATCGGGCTGCCGCAGCTGGCCGCAGACACCCGCTTCGCGTCCAATGCGGACCGCAGCGCGCACCGAGACGCCCTGCGCCCGTTGCTGACAGCACGGCTGGCGTCCAAGACCGCATGGGAATGGTTCGACATCCTCAGCCCGTTGCAGGTCCCATGCGCGCCGGTCCTGGATGTTCGCGGAGGCGTCGAGTTCGCCGCCAAGATCGGGCTGGACCCGAGCGTTCCGGCCGGCACCGACGACCAGGCGGTGCCCACCATTCGCAACCCGATCACGTTCTCCCGCACCCCCGCGACCTACCGCACCGCGCCTCCTGCACTCGACCAGGATGGCGAGGCGGTCCGACGGTGGCTGCAAGACGCGGAAGGCGATGAAGACCACGTCGGCGGCCGGGTCACCGTCCCGGCGATTCGGGAAGAGGGACACTAAGATGACGATCACGACGACAGCACACCCGGTCGACACAGACTTCTACCAGATCGGCGATCTTCTCGGCGACGACGACCGCAACCTCATCACACGTGTGCGCGGATTCGTGGACTCCGAGGTCCTCCCTGTCATCAACGAACACTGGGAGTTGGCGGACTTCCCCTACCAGATCCTCCCCGCCCTGGGCGAGCTTGGGATCGTGGGCACCGCGATCCAGGGCTACGGCTGCCCGGGACTGACCCGACTGCAGACCGGCCTCGTCGCGATGGAACTGTCACGCGGCGACGGCAGTGTGAACACGCTCAATGCCGTGCACTCGGGACTCGCGATGGGCAGCATCGCACTGCTCGGCGACGACGAGCAGAAGCAGCGCTGGCTGCCCGAAATGGCAGCCCTCCGCAAGCTCGGCGCGTTCGCGCTGACCGAGCCCGAGCACGGATCAGACTCCGTTGCGCTGGAAACCACAGCCCGCCGCGAAGGAGACGTCTATGTGATCGACGGTGCCAAGCGGTGGATCGGCCTCGGCCATGTCGCCGACATCGTCATCATCTGGGCACGCGACACCGCAGACTCGAAGGTGAAGGCATTCGTCCTTGAGAAGAATGCCGATGGAGGATACCCCGACGGATATGAGGCCGAGGCGATCACCGGGAAGATCGCCAAACGCGCGATCCAGCAGGCGCACATCGAGATCTCCGGACTGCGGATCCCTGCCGGGAACAAGCTCGCGAAGTCGAGCTCCTTTCGGGACGTCTCCGCGATCCTCAATCGCACCCGCAGCACCGTCGCGTGGGAGGCGCTCGGGCACGCACTCGCCGCGTACGAGGCGGCAGCGGCCTACGTCCAGGAGCGCGTCCAGTTCGGCAAGCCCATCGCGAGCTACCAGCTGGTGCAGAACAAGCTGGCCAACATGCTCGCCGATCTCACCGCGATGCAGCTGCTCTGCTTCCGCACAGCCACCCTGCAGGATGAAGGCCGACTGACGAACGAACAGGCCTCGCTCGCGAAGATGTTCACCGGCGAGCACGCGCGTGCACTCTGCCGGGATGCCCGTGACCTCCTCGGCGGCAACGGACTCCTTCTGGAGAACCACGTCGCCCGCCACCTCACCGACATGGAAGTCGTCCACACGTATGAGGGAACCGACTTCATCCAGTCGCTCATCATCGGGCGCCAGATCACCGGAATATCGGCGTTCGCCTGACCCTCGGCCGACCACGGAAGGGAGCCCGCCATGACCGCGAGCTTTGTCTACGATGCTGTCCGCACCCCCTTCGGGCGGGCGGGTGGCGCGCTCAGCGGCATCCGGCCCGACGATCTCGCCGCAGTCGTCATGAAGGCGACCGTCGCGCGCATGGGCCTCGACCCCGCGCGCATCGATGACGTGATCTTCGGCGATGCGAACCAAGCAGGAGAGGACAACCGCGACGTCGCCCGTTTCGGGGCGCTGCTGGCAGGCTTCCCCACCAGTGTCACCGGCGTGACCGTCAACCGACTCTGCTCGTCGTCGCTGGAAGCGGTGATCCAGGCCGCCCGCGCTGTCGAGACCGGCGACGCCGGTCTCGTGCTCGCCGGCGGAGTGGAGTCGATGAGCCGGGCGCCGTTCATCGTGGAGAAGTCGCCGAGGCCGTGGCCGGCGGTCGGTAACCAGACACTGTGGAACACCTCCATCGGGTGGCGGATGACCAACCCGAAGCTGCCGAAGCAGTGGACCATCTCCAATGGAGAATCGGCGGAGAAGATCGCCCGAGAGTGGGGAATCTCCCGAGATGCCCAGGACGAGTTCGCCGTGCGCTCTCACCGGCTGGCAGCTAAAGCGTGGGCTGACGGGGTCTACGATGGCGAGATCGTGCACGTGCCAGGGGCCGACCTGGCACGCGACGAGGGCATCCGGGACGACACTTCCGTGGACAAGCTCGCCGGGCTTACTCCGCTGTTCGCGCGCGACGGCGAAGGCACCGTCACCGCCGGCAACTCCTCGCCGATCAACGACGGCGCTTCCGCCGTTCTGATCGCCGCGGAGGGTGCGCTGCCCGGCGAGCCACTCGCGCGGATTGCGGGACGCGGGGCGCATGGCGTCGATCCGCATCTGTTCCCGATCGCGCCGATCGAGGCGGCGAACAAGGCGCTCGCACGCGCCGGCCGGTCCTGGGCCGATGTCGACGTGGTCGAGCTCAACGAGGCGTTCGCTTCACAGTCGCTCGCATGCGTCGCCGGGTGGCCTGAACTTGATCCTGAGCGGGTCAACATCCACGGCGGAGCGCTGGCCATCGGCCATCCGCTGGGCGCTTCGGGGGGCCGCATTCTCGGGCATGCCGCGCATGAGCTTGCGCGACGCGGAGGCGGCGTCGCCGTCGTGGCGATCTGCATCGGCGTGGGTCAAGGCCTCGCCGTCGTGCTGGAACGGTGACAGTGAGACCGCGAGCATCCGTTCGTGGTGGGGTCATTGGCAGTCCCAGAGTCAACCGAAGCTTCAGCATTCCCCTCCGACGTTCTTCCTCGACGGTGAGATGCTCGAGCTCGGCCAGCTGCAGTGACCTCCAGCGCTCTCGCCGCCGTGACAGGCCGCTGACCAGACAGGGTCGGCGCGTCAGAGAGCGGTGTAGGAATCCGCCATTTCCCGTGGAATCCTGAGTCCGGGACCACCGCCAACTAGCGTGGAATCCCTGGGGTTATCCGCCATCTCGAGCGGGAACCTACAACGCCGATGTAGGGATTTTTCTGAGATGTCCATTTCGCAGGTGAAATGTCCACGCGATGTCCATCTGGACATTTCGACAGGCGGTAGTGGGCTCTGAGAACATCGGGAACATGACGAGCGAGGACTGGCAGCGGATCGCTGCGGACTACGAGTCGGTTCGGTCTTCGGGCGGATCGCTGGATGCGCTGATCGAGTGGCCAGCACAGCAACGCATGATCGGAGGCGTCGAGGGCTTGTCGATCCTGGATCTGGGATGCGGCAGCGGGGCGAAAGCCGTCTGGCTCGCTCAGCAAGGGGCTCGCGTCGTTGGACTAGACATCGTCGACGCGTTCGCGGAGATTCCACACGATGTCGACGTCAAGCTGCGGGTAGGGGATCTCAACGACATCCGCGCGACGATCGGTGATGAGCGTTTCGATGTGGTGACTGTGCTGCAGGCGATCGGATACGCAACCGACGAAGCCGCACTGCTGCGCGACGTGTTCGAGGCGGTCGTTCCGGCCTCCTGCAGACGGCCCGACTCCCATGCCTCGCCGAACGCTCCGGCGACCGCCGTGGGACTCGGCGCCTTGTCGGGGCGCGGGTTCGCGATGACGATGTACAGCTGCCAGACCCCGATCAGCACGAGCAGCAGCGCGATTGGCGGCACGATCTTGCCCAGCAGGTCGCGCACGAACGGCGGGCGCTCGGCCGCATCCGACTGCAGGCGGTCGAGTCCGGCGGAGAGCGTGTCGAGATCCTCGCCGGCCGAGATGGGGCTTGGCAGGACGAGGGCCGCGGTCGGTTCACTGGGCATTGCGGGCGATCTCCTTCCGCAGCTCGGCGGTGATCTCGGCGGCGAGGGCCGCGACCTCGGGCGACTCGATGCGCCTGCCCGCGGTGGTCTTGATGCGCCACTCGCCGGCGATGCGGCCGGGGCGGCTGGAGAGCAGGATCACCCGCTGACCGAGCCGTGCGGCCTCGCGCACGTTGTGGGTGACGAAGACGATGGTGCGGCCGGTGGCGCGCCACACCCGCTCGAGCTCTTCGTGCAGCAGGTCGCGGGTGATGGCGTCGAGTGCGGCGAACGGCTCGTCCATGAGCAGCACCGAGCGGTTCTGCGCGAGGGCGCGGGCGAGCGCCACGCGCTGGCGCATCCCGCCCGACAGCTCGTGCGGGCGCTTGTCGGCCGCCTCGGCCAGATTGACGGTGCGAAGCAGCCGCTCGGCCTCGGCATGGCGCTCGGCACGAGGCATCCCGCGCAGCCGCAGCGTCAGCTCGACGTTTCTGCGGGCGGTGAGCCACGGCATCAGCGCGGACTCCTGGAACATCACAGCCGCGCCGGATGCGGGGGTCGTGAGCTCGCCCGAGGTGAGCGGCTCGAGCCCGGCGATGAGGTTCAGCAGGGTCGACTTGCCGCAGCCGGATGCTCCGAGCAGGCACACGAACTCTCCGGGCGCGATGTCGAGCGACACCTCGTCGAGAACCACCGGCCCCGAGCCGTAGCGCTTGGTGACGTGCGAGATGCGCACGGCGGGTTCGACGACGGGCGCCGGCGGTGCCAGCGGCGCGACACCGTCGAAGCTGGGGGAGAGGGGCGCTGTCGCCGTCAGCGGGCGGGCCAGCGTGTCGTCGCGGGTCATCGGTCGGCACCGAGCCCGGCGGCCGAGACGGTCTCGGCGCCCGACTTCTCGAGCAGTGCGTTCAGCGCCCGCAGATCGAAGAGCCCGTCGATCGAGCCCTTCTTCTGCGTGCCCGCGGCGAGGCCGTGGTCCACCAGGGTCTCGAATGTGGCGGCTGCCGGATCGACGGTGAACGTCACGTTCTCGAGCGCGCGGGCGAGAACCGCGTCGTCGAGGGTCTTGCCGGTGGCGTCGTCGAGCGCCGCGTTGATCACCGACGGCGCCTCGTCGGCGTTCTCGTCGAGCCACTCCACCGCGGCGATGTGGCCCTTCAGCAGCTCGTCGACGACCTCCGGATGCTGGTCGGCGAACTCGGCGCGCACCAGCAGCACGGTGGTGGGGAAGTCACCGTCCGGCCACAGGTCGGCCTCGTCGACCAGCACGTGGGCGCCGGCCTCGACGACCAGCCGCGAGACCCACGGCTCGGGAAGCCACGCGCCGTCGATCTTGCCGTCCTGGAACAGCGTCAGCGTCTGAGCGTTCTCGGTGGGGGTGACGTTCACGTCGCCGTCGCCCGCGACAGAGGTCTCGTATCCCTCGTCGGCGAGCCAGCTGCGCAGCGCCACATCCTGCGTGTTGCCGAGCTGCGGGGTCGCGATCGTGCTGCTGGCGAGGTCGTCGGGGGTGTCGATTCCGTCGCGGACGACGAGTGCAGCCCCGCCCGAGGTGGCTCCGGCGATGATGTGCGCCGAGGCGCCGCCGGACTGGATGAAGGTGTTGATGGCGGGGTTCGGACCGATGTAGGTCGCGTCGATCGCCCCGGCCGAGAGCGCTTCGATCGCAGCGGCGCCGGCGTTGAACACCTCGGTCTGCAGCGCGACGTCGCCCAGGGCATCCTGGATCAGCCCCTCCGACAGCCCGACGAGAGCCGGCGCATGGGTGACGTTGGCGAAGTAGCCGAGGCGCACCTCGGTCACCGGCTCGATCGCGGCGCCGGATGCCGGGGCGCAGCCCGTGAGCGCCAGAGCGGAGAATCCCATGGCGAGGGCTCCCAGTGCGGTGAATGTCCTGTTCCTGCGGGTGAAGTTCACGGTTTCGCCTCCTTAGGCTCGTGCTGCGGTTCGGTGATGCGGGGTCGGGTCAGTCGATGACGGTGCCGGCGGCGAGCGTCGCGCCGTCGGCGGGATGGATGAGCAGCAGCGAGCCGCCTTCGCGGCTGCGGGCGTACGGCTCGAGGGGCAGATCGGATGCCAGACGCAGCCGCACCCGACCGATCTCGTTCTCGGCGAGCGACGCCTCGGGCTGCGCGGTCAGATCGGCGTGGGCGAACGTCTCGAGGTCGCGGCGGGTGAGCACCTCGGCGACGATCGCCTGCACGGTCGCGGTGCCGTGCTTCACGAGCACCCGGGCGCCCGAGGCGGTGGCGCGCGCGTCGAGCTGGAAGAGCTCGACCACGGCGTCCCGACGCAGCTCGGGAGCCGAGCCCTCGGCGACGATCAGCGCACCGCGGGCGGCATCGATCTCATCGGCCAGGGTGAGCGTGACCGACTGGCGCACCGCGGCCGTGCCGATGTCGGCACCCGCGACGTGCACGCCGGTGACCTCGGTGGCTCGGCCCGAAGGCAGCACCTGCACGCGATCGCCGACCGAGACGGCGCCCGCGGCGACGCGACCGGCGAAGCCGCGGAAGTCACGCAGCCGCTCGGCCTCCTCGTCAGGGATCTCGGGCGAGAGACCGCCCTGCGGGCGTAGCACGAGCTGCACCGGCAGACGCAGCGGCTCGTCGACGTCGGCGCGCACGGGCAGCGTCTCGAGCAGCTCGAAGAGCGTCTCGCCGCGGTACCACGGGGTGCGCTCCGACCTGTCGACGATGTTGTCGCCCTCGAGCGCGGAGACGGGCAGCACGCGCACCGCACTGATGCCCAGTTCGTCCGCCACGCGCAGCGCCTCGAGCTCGATGTCGACATAGACCTGCTCGTCGAAGCCGGTGAGGTCGATCTTGTTCACCGCGACGATCACGTGCGGCACCCGCAGCAGCGACGCCACGGCCAGGTGACGCCGGGTCTGCTCGACGACGCCCTTGCGGGCATCCACCAGCACCACTACGGCATCGGCCGTGGCGGCACCGGTGACCATGTTGCGGGTGTACTGCACGTGACCGGGGCAGTCGGCGAGGATGAAGCTGCGCCGGTCGGTCGCGAAGTAGCGGTATGCGACGTCGATCGTGATGCCCTGCTCGCGGTCGGCGCGCAGGCCGTCGGTGAGCAGCGCGAAGTCGAACCCGCCGTGCGCGAAGCCGCGGGCCCGCGAGGTCGCGGCGACCTGATCGAGCTGGTCGGCGAGGATCGCCTTCGCATCGTGCAGCAGCCGGCCCACCAGGGTGGACTTGCCGTCGTCGACCGAACCCGCGGTCGCGAACCGGAACAGTGTCGTGCTCATCAGAAGTATCCGTCCTTCTTGCGGTCCTCCATGGCGGCCTCGCTGATGCGGTCATCGGCTCTGGTCGCACCGCGCTCCGTGAGGGTGGTGCGGGCGACTTCGTCGACGATGGCGGCCGTGTCGGCGGCATCCGACTCGACCGCACCGGTGCAGCTCATGTCGCCGACCGTGCGGTAGCGCACGGTGCGGTGCACCACCTGCTCGTTGTCGCGCGGCTGCGAGAACTCGCCGACCGCCCACCACATGCCCGAGCGACGGAACACCTCGCGCTCGTGGGCGTAGTACAGCGGCGGCAGGGCGATGTCCTCGCGCTCGATGTAGCGCCAGATGTCGAGCTCGGTCCAGTTCGAGATGGGGAAGGCGCGCACGTGCTGCCCCGGCAGGTGGCGGCCGTTGTACAGGCTCCACAGTTCGGGGCGCTGGTTGCGCGGATCCCACTGACCGAACTCGTCGCGCAGCGAGATGATGCGCTCCTTCGCCCGCGCCTTGTCCTCGTCGCGGCGGGCGCCGCCGAAGACGGCGTCGTGGCGACCGGCCGCGATCGCGTCGAGCAGCGGCTGGGTCTGCAGCGGATTGCGCGTGCCGTCGGGGCGCTCGGCGAGCCGGCCGTCGTCGATGTAGTCCTGCACACGGGCGACCTCGAGGTCGATGCCGAGCCGCGCGACTGTCTCGTCGCGGAACCGGATGACCTCGGGGAAGTTGTGGCCGGTGTCGACGTGCAGCACGGGGAACGGCACCCGCCCCGGCGCGAACGCCTTCGCGGCGAGGTGCAGCACCACGACCGAGTCCTTGCCGCCCGAGAACAGCAGCACGGGGCGCTCGAACTCCGCGACGACCTCGCGGATGATGTGGATGCCCTCCGCCTCGAGCAGGTCGAGCGTGCTCAGGGCGGTGGTGGGGTCGGCAACAGTGCTCATACGTGCAGCCCGCATTCTGTCTTCGTCAGTCCGGCCCAGCGACCGGATCGGGGGTCTTCGCCGGGGGCGACCGGCCGGGTGCACGGCGCGCATCCGATCGACGGGTACCCGCTCGCGATCAGGGGGTTCACCGGCACCTCGTGCACGGTGGCGTAGTCGATGAGGTCGTCGAAGCTCCACGCCGCGACGGGGTTCACCTTCACGAGTCCATTGCGCGCGTCCCACACGACCAGCTCCGTCTCGGCGCGGGTGGGCGCCTCGTCGCGGCGCACTCCGGTGAACCACACCTCGTACCCGCCCAGCGCCCGCTGCAGCGGCTCGACCTTGCGTCGTGCGCAGCACAGCCCGGGGTCCCGGGCGAACAGGTCGGCGCCGAATTCGGCATCCTGCTCCCGCACGCTCTGCGCGGGCTTCACGTCGACGACGTTCACGTCGAGCCGCGAAGCGACCTCGTTGCGGGTGAACGTCGTCTCGGCGAAGTGGTACCCGGTGTCGAGGAACAGCACGTCGACACCGGGAAGGCCCTCGGCCACCAGGTGCGGCAGGGCGGCATCGGCCATCGAGCAGGCGACGGCGGCCTGCGGGACGGCGAAGTTCGCCGCCACCCACGCGACCACCTCGGCCGGGCTCGCCTCGTCGGGCTGTCGGCTGCGCAGCTCGCGGTTGCCGCGCTCGGCGAGTGCCTCGAGCTCGGCCGCCGAGCGTCGGGTGGAGCCGATCGTGACGTGAGTGCTCATTGCAGGGCCTCGTCATCCGCCCGATGCGCCCACTGCGCGAAGGTCTCGTCGACGCCGTCACGATCGGCGAGGTAGCGGCGGATGACGCGCTCGGCGTAGTCGGCGATGCCGTCGGCGGGCACCTTCAGACCGCGCACGGTACGACCGAGTCCGGCCTCCTCACGGTCGACGTTCGCGAGTCCGCCGCCGAGATGCACCTGGTAGCCGGGCACCTGCTGCCCGTCGATGAGCACGAGCTGACCCTTCAGCCCGATGTCGGCGGTCTGGATGCGCGCGCACGAGTTCGGGCATCCGTTCACGTGCAGCGTGATCGGCCGCCCGATCGCGGGCTCGAGGGCTCCGAGGCGCTCCTCCAGCTGCTCGATCGCGCGGGCCGCGTTGACCTTGGTCTCGACGATCGCGAGCTTGCAGAACTCGATGCCGGTGCACGCGATCGTGCCGCGGCGGAACAGGCTCGGGCGCGCCGACAGGCCGAGGGCGTCGAGGCCGGCGACGAGACTCTCGACGCGGCTCTCGTCGATGTCGAGCACGAGCAGCTTCTGGTGCGGGGTGGTGCGCACGCGCTGCGATCCATGGGCCTCGGCGAGGTCGGCCAGTGCGGTCAGGGTGCTGCCCGAGACGCGGCCGACGAGCGGGGCGGCGCCGACGAAGAACCGGCCGTCCTCCTGCCGGTGGATGCCGACGTGGTCGCCCAGGCTGTTCGGCTTGGGGGCGGCGGGGCCGTCGGGCAGCGGGGATTCGAGGTACTCGTTCTCGAGCACCGCCCGGAACTTCTCGGTGCCCCAGTCGGCGAGCAGGAACTTCAGCCGCGCCTTGTTGCGCAGGCGCCGGTAGCCGTAGTCGCGGAAGATCTGGGTGACCCCGTGCCACACCTCGGCGACGCGCTCGGGCGGCACGAAGGCGCCGAGGCGCTCGCCGAGCCGGGGCACGACCGACAGGGCGCCGCCGACCCACAGGTCGTAGCCGATGCCGAGTTCGGGGTGCTCGACCGCGACGAAGGCGCAGTCGTTGATCTCGTGCACCACGTCCTGGCTCGGGTGCCCGGTGATGGCGGTCTTGTACTTGCGGGG
Source organism: Microbacterium marinum (assembly GCF_014204835.1). NCBI lineage: Bacteria > Bacillati > Actinomycetota > Actinomycetes > Micrococcales > Microbacteriaceae > Microbacterium > Microbacterium marinum. The sequence continues at coordinate 394,553 of NZ_JACHMD010000001.1, forward strand.
CAGGTTCGACAGCGTCTCATCGCCCAGGAACCGGTCGGCGATCTCGCGGATCTGCGGGGTGGGGTCGATGAGCTCGTCGGCGGCGATGCCCGCGACGGGCGAGCCGAGGATCACGCGCGGCACGTCGCCGCACGCCTCGGTCGTGCTGAGCCCGACTGCCTCGAGGCGGCGCCAGATCTCGGGCACGTCCTGCACCTCGACCCAGTGCAGCTGCACGTTCTGCCGGTCGGTGATGTCGGCGGTGTCGCGGGCGAACTCGGTCGAGATCTCGCCGATCACGCGCAGCTGCTCGGTGGTGAGCTGACCGCCGTCGATGCGCACGCGCATCATGAAGTACTCGTCCTCGAGCTCGTGCGGCTCGAGCTGGGCGGTGCGCCCACCGTCGATGCCCGGCTTGCGCTGCGTGTACAGGCCCCACCAGCGGAAGCGCCCGTGCAGGTCGGTCGGGTCGATGCTCCGGAAGCCGCCGGCCGCGTAGATGCCCTCGATGCGCTCGCGCACGTTGAGGCCGCCGTTGTCGAGCTTGAACTCCTCGTTCGCGTTCAACGGCTCATTGCCGTCGACCGCCCATTGTCCGTGCGGCTTGGTGGGCGCCCGGTTCGTGCGGGTGCGTGCGCCGCGGATCGGCGTCGGCTGCTGGATCGTCATCTGTGCTGCTCCCTGGGTGGCTTCGGAACAAGCTAGAAAGATGGATGCGATTCAAGAACCTCGTGCGACATGCGACGACGGAGTTCGTCACGGGAGGACATCTGAGGGCGGATGCTGGCGCTCGCGGCAGATGTGTGCAGAGCGTCAGATGACGTTCGCCTCGGCGGCCTCATACCGGTCGACGATGAGGTCGACCAGGGCCGACGGCACAGGACCGTTGTCGAGCAGGGGCAGGGTGAGGGCGCGCCCCGGCGCGAGCCGGGTCGCGAGATCGAAGAAGAATCCGCGGGCGAGCAGGTAGGTCGCGATGGGGGCGTCAGGGTGCGCGGTCAGGGTCGTGCGAAGGTCGGGCTTCCTCGCGGCGAGGTAGGCGAGCTCGATGGGACGCCCGAGACGCTGCTCGAGCAGGTGAGCCATGCCCTCGGCATCCGTCAGCGATCGAGGATCGCGGGACCCTGCGACGGCGAGGATGACGGGAGAGGTGGATGCCGCGGGCTGCCCGTCGCCGGGCACCGCGGCGAGCCGCTCGGCGAGCACATCGGCGAGACGCGGGTCGGGACCGAGCGGGTCGGCGACCACGGCATCCGTCTTCTTCGCGGCTATGCCGTGGAGGTCGTGGTGCACGTGGAACCCGCTCGACAGCAGCAGCGGCACGATGACGACCGGTCCCTCGATCGCGGGCACCGCGTCGGCGGCATCCGGCTGCTGCACGTCGACGAAGGCGGCCTGCACGTCGACGTCGGGCAGCGCGCGGTCGACGAGTGCGACGAGCTCCGCGATCGCGGACGCGCCGGTGGCATCGGACGTGCCGTGCGAGACGGCGAGCAGGGTCGGGCGCATGGCCTCGGAGTCTATGCCGCGGCATCCGCCCCCGTCTGTCTCGGCGTCACGCGGCGACACCTCGCCGATCGGGCACAGGTGTGCCGGGGTCGATCGCGCGGGACGCGGAGCGCGGTCACGCCAGCGGCCAGCCGGTGTACGCCTCGGCGAGGAAGGTGCGGCCTGCCTCGGAGTCGACGACCGAGCGCAGTTCGCCGAGCTGGCGGCGACGGTCGAACTCGGTGTGCTCGGGCAGCGTGTGCAGCATGCTCGTCATCCACCACGAGAAGTGCTGCGCCTTCCAGATGCGCTTCAGCGCCTCGTCGGCGTAGGCGTCGATGAGCCGGGCATCGTTCTCGACCAGCAGCGCATTCACCGCGCGGGCCAGCAGCACCACATCGGCGACGGCGAGGTTCATGCCCTTCGCGCCGGTCGGCGGCACGGTGTGCGCAGCGTCGCCGACGAGGGCGGCACGCCCGTGGCGCAGCTCGCTCGCGACGAAGCTGCGGAAGCGCAGCACGTCGCGCTGGAAGATAGGGCCCTCTTTCAGCGTGGTGCCCGGAACGCGGGACTGCAGGGTCTCCCAGATCTCCTCCTCGCTCATCACCGTGGGATCCGTCTCGGGGTCGCACTGGAAGTACATCCGCTGCACGTCGTGGCTCCGCTGGCTGATCAGGGCGAAGCCGTTGTCGGAGTTGCTGTAGATGAGCTCCTCCGAGCTCTCGGGTGCTTCGCACAGGATGCCGAACCAGGCGAACGGGTACTCGCGGAAGTGTCCGTTGAACGCGTCTCCGGTGATCGCCGGTCGCACGACCGAGCGCGAGCCGTCGGCGCCGACCACGAAGTCCGCCTCGATGATCAGCTCGTCGCCGGCGGCCGTGGTGGCGAACACCCGCGGCGTGGGGGTGTCGACCCCCTCGACGCGCGAGGCGGTCACCTCGAAGCGCAGGTCCTGGCCGGCCCGCAGTCGCAGCGCGAGCATGTCTTTGAGCACCTCGTGCTGCGGGTACAGCCAGACGCTGCGGCCGACGAGCGCGGGGAAGTCGATGCGGTGCCCTTCGCCCTCGAAGCGCAGCTCGATGCCGTCGTGCCTGGTTCCGACGGTGTGCACGCGACTGCTCGGGTCGATCGCGGTGAGCAGGTCGACGGTTCCCTGTTCGAGGATCCCGGCGCGGATGGTCTGCTCGATGTCGCCGCGGGTGCGCTGGTCGACGATGACGGAGTCGATGCCGGCGTCGGCGAGCAGGTGCGAGAGGATCAGGCCGGCCGGGCCGGCTCCGACGATTGCGACGCGGGTGCGGATCGTCTGCGTGGCGGTGCTCATGGTGTCTCCTTCGACATGCGGATGCCGGTGCGTCCCGGGTATGTCGACCACTGTGCGACGGGAGTGCGCACGCCGTTGGAGAATTCTCATTCAACGGGAAGTACGCAGATCCTCCTCGATCGCCGCCGCCGCGTCGAGCAGGGCCGCGATCACCGGCTCGGTCGGCGCCTCGCGGGGAAGGACGGCCGACAGTGCGGCCACGACCTCACCGCGATCGCGCACCGGCACCGCGACGCCGGTCGACACCTGCTCGATCGACCCCGGGGCGACCACGAAACCGCGTCGGCGGATCGTGATCAGCAGCGCACGCAGGGCGACGGCATCCGTCACGGTCTCGCGCGACACCGCGCGCAGGGGGCCCGCGAGCACCCGCTCGCGCAGGGCCGGGTCGGCGAACGCCAGCAGCACCAGCCCGGACGACGAGGCATGTACCGGCAGACGCCCGGCGACCCGCGTGATGTTGGCGCCGGCATCCGGGTGCGACAGTCGCTCGAGAAACAGGGCCTCATCGTGTTCGAGTACTGCCAGCTGGGTGTGCTCGCGCACCAGCGTCTGCACGTGCTCCATGTGCGGCAGTGCTGCCTGCCTCAGCCGCAGAGCGCTGGAGCCACGCAGTGCTAGCTCCCACAGGCGCAGGCCGAGGCGCACCCGGTTCTCCTCGTCGCGCTCGAGGAGGCCCTGCTCGATGAGCTCGCCGACGATTCGGTGCGCGGTCGAGGACGGCAGGCCGGTGCGCCGGGCGATCTCACTGGCGGTCTGCATGGTCCGCTCGCTCGTGAACGTGTCGAGCACGCGCACGATGCGCTCGGTCATCGAGTCTCCGGAACGGGAGTTCGCCATGGGGCAAGCTTGGCACGCGGTGGCGACGAGGGACGGTCCCAGGTACTATCGTTGGTACCCCAACGAATCGGGTCGAGCGAACGACCGGTCATGATCGAAGGAGATCCCATGCAGTTCTACCGAGACGGCTATCGCCCCGGCGACCCCGACCTCAAGCCCGCTGCCCCGCAGGTCGCCGCACGCAGCGTCGGACTGCCGGAGACCCTCGACGTGCTCATCGTCGGCACCGGTCCCGCCGGCACCGTGCTCGCCGCGCAGATGGCATCCTTCCCCGACATCTCCACGCGGGTCATCGAGCGCCGCCCGGAGCCGCTCCAGCTCGGGCACGCCGACGGCGTCGCGTGCCGCACGGTCGAGATGTTCCAGGCGTTCGGCCTGGCCGACGCGCTCGTGCGCGAGGCGTACTGGGTGGGAGAGGTGCGGTTCTGGGGGCCGTCCGATGACGACCGCTCGAAGATCGTCCGCACGGGCTGGGTGGAGGACACCCCGGCCGGGCTCAGCGAGTTCCCGCACGTGATCGTGAACCAGGCGCGCATGCAGCAGTTCCTGCTCGAGCACGCGGCGCAGTCCGCCAGCAGGCTCGAGGTCGACTACGGCATCGAGTTCGTCGGCTACGAGATGGACGCCGACTCCGAGCATCCTGTCGTCGCCACCCTGCGGCACACGGCAGGGGAGCACGAGGGCGTGGAGTTCACCGTCCGCGCCAAGTACGTCGTCGGCTGCGACGGCGCCCGCAGCAACGTGCGCCGCGCCTTGGGCATCCGACTCGAGGGCGATGCAGCCAACCACGCCTGGGGCGTGATGGACGTGCTCGCCACCACCGACTTCCCCGACTGGCGCACCAAGAACGTCGTGCAGTCCGCCGGCAAGGGCAGCCTGCTGATGATCCCGCGCGAGGGCGGGAACATGGTGCGCTGCTACGTCGACCTCGGCGCCGTGCCCGCCGGTGACAGCGAGATCCGCAGCACCACGGCCGCTCAGCTCGCCGACGTCGCGAACGCGATCCTGCACCCGTATTCGATCGACGTGCGGCAGGTCGCCTGGTCGAGCGTCTACGAGGTCGGCCAGCGGGTCGCCGCCCGGTTCGACGACCTCACGGACGACTCGCCGGCCGATGCCACGCCGCACGTCTTCGTGGCCGGCGATGCGTGCCACACGCACAGCGCCAAGGCCGGACAGGGCATGAACGTGTCGATGCAGGACACCTTCAACCTGGGGTGGAAGCTCGCGGCCGTGCTGCAGGGGCGATCGGATGCCCGGCTGCTGCGCACCTACTCGGAGGAGCGCCAGGCCATCGCCGTCGATCTGATCGAGTTCGACAAATACTGGTCGGCGTACATCGCACAGCCGGCGCTCGACCCCGAGCACCCCGAGAACGGCGGCGTGACGCCGGCCGCGATGCAGGCTGAATTCGCCCGGGAGGGCCGGTACACCGCGGGGCTCGCCACCACGTACACGCCGTCCTCGCTGACGGGCGCGTCCGACCATCAGGCGCTCGCGACCGGCTTCGGGATCGGCACCCGCTTCCACTCCGCGCCGGTGCGGCGCGTGGCAGACGCCCGTCGCATGGAGCTCGGCCACTCGCACCTCGCCGACGGACGCTGGCGCCTCTACGCGTTCGGCGACGAGTCGGGATCGGCCCTGCGCGAGTTCGCGACGTGGCTGAGCGATGACGCGGCCTCTCCGGTGCGCGCCTTCACGGCACCGGATGCCGACATCGACAGCGTGATCGACGTGCACGCGGTGTTCCGCGGCTCGCACCACGACATCGACATCACGTCGCTGCCGTCGCTGCTGCTTCCGACGTCGGGTCCGCTCGGTCTGCAGGACTGGGAGAAGACGTGGGCATCGGATGCTGACGATGACATCTTCACGCGGCGCGGGATCGCCGCAGAGGGGGCGGTCGTCGTCGTCCGACCCGACCAGTACGTCGCGCACGTGCTCCCGCTCTCGGCGCGGGAGGAGCTGCGGGAGTTCTTCGCGGGCTTCCTGGTGCCGGTGGGGCAGCAGGTGCACGCCTGACCGTGTTCGACTGACGGTGCACGCCTGACAGGATGGATGCCGTGATGACGATGGCAGACATCCCCGAGCCGCAGCGCCACGTCGGAAACCTCATCCGCCGGGCGCAGCAGCTGCACCTGGCGACCTGGGCGCGCGTGGCCTCTGTTGAGATCACCAGCACGCAGTACAGCATCCTCGCCGTGCTCGACCGGCTCGGAGAGGCGAGCCAGCGCGAGCTCGGCGACGAGGTCGATCTCGACCGGTCGACCATCGCCGACCTCGTGCGGCGGATGGAGAAGTCCGGGCTGATCACCCGCCAGCGGGCCGCGAGCGACGCACGCCGCAACATCGTGGCGCTGACCGAGCACGGCGCCGCCGAGTACGCGCGGCTCGCACCGCGGGTGATCGAGGTGCAGCGCGAGCTCACCGCGCACCTGGAAGCGGAGGAAGCATCAGCGCTCTTCCGCGGACTGTGGGCGATGCTGGAGCGGTGAGGGCTTACCCGTGCTCGTTCCCGAACTGTTGCCAATCGTCGAACCGGGCGTCTCCTTCGCAGAGCTGTACGCCGAGATCAAGAAGCGTGGCTTGAAGCTGTAGTTCTCGACGCCCGACCTCGGCTGGGACGGCGTCGTGGGAAACGCCGCTGAGCACGGCTGCGGCTACACCGGATTCGGCGACCGTGCATCCGCGGGCGCGGGCGCGGGCACGGGCGCGGGCATGGAAGTGGTTCTGCCCGATGGCACAGTACTGCGAACCGGCCTGTGGGTGCTGCCGAACAACCTGTGCTCGGCAAACTTCGCGAGGATCTCGCCGGAGCGCTGTTCCGCATCGCGAACAGCCCGCGGACCGCGCCGCGCGACCTCGACCGCTACCATTGGTGGGAGGGCGACGGGGGAGTGGCTGCGACCCACATCCGCGATGGCAAGGCGTCGTTCTGGATGAAGTGGGTGATGACGGACTCAATGAAGATCGAGGTTGAGGCCGGCGAGGCTGTCTACAGTGGCGTCGTCAACGGCCTGGTATCGCCGCCCGCCGGAGCTCCGCCGGTGAAGAACGTCGCCGACACCAACGGCGGTCTGTTCGCCGACCACCTGCTCGTGTACAACGAGGGCTGGCTCCGCACTCGCTCGAAGCCGGGACGCTCGACACCTTCGGTACACATGACTTCAACGACGGCATCGATGTGCGCTGCACTCGGCGGAGGCTGAGTAGCGGGACGCCGCCCCTGCCGCGCAGCGCGAGAACGCCGCTTGACTGACCCGAACACTCGAGAGGATGAACGATGACCACCACCATCTGGGAAGAGAAGATCTACACGGCCGGCGGTTTCGCCGCGAGCGAGGGCGGGACCCTCGAAGTCCAGGCCCCGGCGACGGGCGAGGTGATCGCGAAGGTCGGCCAGGCCGCCATCGCCGACCTCGACGTCGCCGTCGCGTCGGCGACGAGGGCACAGCCCGCTCGGGCGGCCCTGCCCTACACCGAACGCGCCGCCGTCATGGCGAAGGCTTCAGCGATCCTCCAGGCCGCACCCGAACGGCTCACCGATTGGCTCATTCCCGAATCCGGATCCGGGGCGGGCAAGGCTGCGTTCGAGGCCGGCCTGGTCGCCTCTGAGTTCGCCGAGGGCGCCGGCCTGGCCGCTCAGCCGTACGGACAGCTGTTGCGCAGCATGAAGCCGCGCACCTCGATCGGTCGGTACGTGCCTGTCGGTGTGGTGGGTGTCATCAGCCCGTTCAACTTCCCGTCGATCCTGTCGGCACGCTCGGTAGTGCCGGCGCTCGCCCTCGGCAATGCCGTGATCCTGAAGCCGGACCCTCGCACGCCGATCGCGGGCGGCCTCATCCTCGCCGAGATCCTCGCTGAAGCGGGGCTGCCCGACGGCCTGCTGCATGTGCTCCCCGGCGGGTCGGACGTGGGCGCGGCACTGGTGGCGCACCCCGATGTGCCATGCATCTCGTTCACGGGCTCGACGGCTGCGGGCCGCAAGATCGGAGAGGCGGCTGCGCCGCTTCTGAAGAAGCTGCACCTCGAACTCGGCGGCAACAATGCGCTGCTCGTCATGCCCGATGCCGACGTGGATGCCGCGGCATCCGCCGGAGCGTGGGGGTCGTTCCTGCACCAGGGGCAGATCTGCATGACCACCGGGCGCCACCTCGTGCACCGCTCCATGGTCGAGCAGTACACCGAGAAGCTCACTGAGATCGCGAACCGGATCACGGTCGGCGACCCGACCGATCCGCAGAACGCGCTGGGTCCGATCATCGACGCCGGGCAGCTGTCGAAGATCGACGGCATCGTGCAGGACTCGGTCGCCGCCGGCGCGAGCTTGAACGCCGGGGGAACCTTCGAGGGACTGTTCTACCGGCCGACTGTGTTGTCGAACGTGCCGCATGACACTCCGGCGTTCGCGCAGGAGATCTTCGGTCCGGTGGCGCCGATCACTGCATACGACACGGTCGACGAGGCGATCGACATCATCAATTCGTCCGAGTACGGCCTTTCGGTCTCGGTGCTCACCGCCAATCCGTACGCGGCGTTCGAGCTCGCCGATCGCATCAAATCCGGTGCCGTCCACATCAACGACCAGACCGTCGACGACGAGGCGGTGGCTCCATTCGGCGGCACGAAGGCCTCGGGTTCAGGCGGGCACTTCGGCTCGTCGGTGAACCTCAGCACCTTCTGCGACTTGCAGTGGGTCACGATCCAGTCCGACATCGCGCGGTACCCGTTCTGATCCCTTCGGCGCCGGACCGTAGAACAGCCTGAAGAGAACGCCTTGCCGTGTCGGCAAGGCGTTCTCTCGTTCGGCCGGGCTGCGTCATGGCGGGGATCTCGGCCCTGTCCGCACTGATCGTCCTCATCGTGATGCGCAAGTCGTCGAAGCCGGATGAACTGGGCATCCCCTCCGGGCTGTCCGAAGGTGAGAGTGCCTGATGCTCGCACTGGCGCACCTGATCACGATCGAGGTCGAACTCGTCCACGGTGGGGAGGTCACCCCCGACATCCTCCAGTTCAGCTCAGCTCAGCGCGGCGGTAGCCTCGTCCTATGCTCACCTCCGCAGCCGCGACACCCTGGAAGCCAGTCCCGCCTGAGGGCGTCGCGGAGCTGCTCGCGCCCGCCCCCGTGCGCTGGTGGCTGTCGGGCGGAGCCGCGCTGGACCGCTGGCTGGGACGTCAGATCCGGGAGCGCGCGAACATCGACGTCAGCGTCGTCGCCTCCGACCTGGCAGAGCTGGTGGCGGCGCTCCCGGCGGGGTACAGCGCGTGGGCACCCGCCGGTGACGACGGCGAGCTCGTGCCGTTCGCGGATGCTCCGCAGGATGCCGACTTGCAGCCCGTGCTCGTCCGGGACGACACCGCCGGCGTATGGGTGCTGCAGGTCAACGCCGAGGACGGAGCCCCGCGCGCGTGGGTCTACAAGCGCGACCCGCGACTGACCCTGCCCTGGGACCGTGCGGTGCTCGATCTGGACGGCATCCCCACCGGGGCGCCCGAGGTGCAGCTGATCTGGAAGGCCCTGCGGCCGCGTCCCGAGGACGACCTCGACAAGGAAGCCGTGCTGCCCGCACTGTCCGACGAGGCCCAGGGCACCTACGAGACGGCCCTGCTGCGGATCCATCCGCATTCCTCGTGGACCATCCCGATCCGCAGCCCGTTCGCGCCGGCCAAGGCGAGCTGGAACAAGCGGCGGACCTAGACCGACCCCCGCCGGTACTCCCCGGCCGCGACGGCGTCCCGCACCAGCGCCCGGAACCACCTCTGCGCCGGAGACAGGCTCGCCTCGCGGCGGGTGTACAGCGACACCGGTGTGCTCTGCCCCGGCCACGGCAGATCCGAGATCCGAAGGCCGCCGAACCAGCCGCTGAACACCTCCGCGACGTGGCGCGGCATCAGCACCACCAGATCGGTGGTCTGCAGCACTGCGGGAACGGTGGCGTACTCCTCGACGGTCAGCGACACCTGCGGCATCAGGCCGTGCTCGGTGAGCACCTGCAGGGGGAACACGTGGCCGCCGCGCGCGGAGACCCGCACGAAGTGCCGCCCGGCGAACATGTCGGGCGCGGTGTCGGGCAGCGGGTGCCGATCCGAGGTGAGGGCGATGTACTCGACGGCCCGCACATGCGTGCGCCACAGGCGCGGACTGCCGATCATCGACACCGACAGTGCGAGGTCGATCGCCCCGCGGACGAGGCCGTCCTCGACCTGATCGGAGTCCAGGCGCTGCACCGACAGGTGCGGGTGGGACGCTTCTCGGGCCAGAGCGGCCATGATCGGCGGCAGGAACGTCTGCTCGCCGATCGAGGTGAGCCCCAGCACCAGCTCGCCGCTGAAGCCCGCCGGCTCGAAGGACTCCGGGTCGCTCACCGTCGCGTCGATCTGCGCCAGCGCCTCCTGCAGCGGGGTGAACAGCGCTGTCGCCTTCGCGGTCGGCACCATGTCGTGCCCCTCGCGGCGGAACAGCTCATCACCGAACTTCTCGCGCAGGCGCCGCAGCGTGTAGCTGACGGTCGGCTGGGTGACATGCAGCCGGTCGGCGGCAGCGGTCACGCTGCGCAGTTCGTAAAGCACGACGAAGGTGCGCAGCTGGTTGAGATCGGCCAATGCCATGTATAGATCCTATCTATGCTGCCTGCCTTCAGCATCTATTGGACGGGGTGCCCGGCCCGACTTAGAGTCATGGATGACAGCATCCGAGTGACAAGGACGACACGCGTTGATCATTGACATCCACGGCCACTACACCACCGCGCCGGCGCAGCTCGGCGCCTGGCGTGACCTGCAGATCGCCTTCGCCGATGGCGCGGGCGACGCCCCCGACCCGGCGACCCTGCGAATCAGCGACGACGACATCCGCGAGACCATCGAGGCCAACCAGCTGCGCCTCATGAACGACCGCGGCAGCGACGTCACCGTCTTCAGCCCGCGGGCCTCGTTCATGGCCCACCACATCGGCGACCTCGCCGTCAGCGCGACCTGGGCCCGCATCTGCAACGACCTGGTCGCCCGGGTCAGCGAGCTGTTCCCCGACCGGTTCCTGATGGGCGCGATGCTGCCGCAATCGCCGGGGGAGGACCCCTCGACGACGGTCGACGAGCTCACCCGCGCCGTCGAAGAACTCGGCGCCGTCACCGTCAACCTCAACCCCGACCCGTCCGGCGGCAAGTGGTCGGCCCCCGCGCTCACCGACCGCTCGTGGTACCCGATCTACGAGAAGCTCGTCGAGTACGAGATCCCTGCGATGGTGCACGTCAGCACCACCTGCCGCCCGGATGTCTTCCACACCACCGGCGACCACTACCTGAACGCCGACACCACGGCCTTCATGCAGCTGCTCAAGGGCGATCTGTTCCGCGACTTCCCCGACCTCAAGCTCGTCATCCCGCACGGCGGCGGCGCGGTGCCCTACCACTGGGGACGATTCCGCGGCCTGGCGATGGCACTCGGCAAGCCCGAGCTCGAAGAGCACCTGCTCGGCAACGTCTACTTCGACACCTGCGTCTACCACCAGCCGGGCATCGACCTGCTCACCGACGTCATCCCCACCGACAACATCCTGTTCGCCAGCGAGATGATCGGCGCGGTCCGCGACGTCGACCCCCGCACCGGACACTACTTCGACGACACCAAGCGGTACGTCGACGCGACCGAGAACCTCACCGACGCGCAGCGTCAGCAGGTCTTCGAGGGCAACGCCCGTCGCGTCTACCCGCGTCTCGACCGCGCCCTCACGGCCCGCGGACTCTGAGAGGAATCACCAGAATGCGCCTCAACAGCCTCGGCATCGTCCGCACCAGCATCCAGCGTCCCGATCCCGACGACGTCGCCCGCCTCTCGCAGTTCGGCGTCGCCACCATCCACGAGGCGATGGGGCGCGTAGGACTGATGCGCCCCTACATCCGCCCGGCCTACAACGGCGCCAAGCTGTGCGGCCCCGCCGTCACGGTGCTCCTGCAGCCCGGAGACAACTGGATGTTCCACGTCGCCGCCGAGCAGGTGCAGGAGGGCGACGTCATCGTCGCCGGATGCACCACCGAGAGCGAAGACGGCTTCTTCGGCGAACTGCTCGCGACCTCGCTGACCGCCCGTGGCTGCAAGGGCCTCGTGATCGACGGCGGCGTCCGCGACGTCGCCGATCTCGAGAAGATGGACTTCCCGGTCTTCTCCCGGGCGATCAACTCCAAAGGAACCGTGAAGGCCACCCTCGGCTCGGTCAACATCCCCGTCGTCGCCGCCAACGCCCTGGTCAACCCGGGTGACGTGGTCGTCGCCGACGTCGACGGCGTCGTGGTCGTGCCGCGTGAGCTCGTCGGGGCGGTGGCGGATGCCAGCCGGAAGCGCGAGGACAACGAGGAATCCAAGCGGCAGAAGTTCCGCGAGGGCGTTCTGGGCCTCGACCTGTACGGCATGCGCGAGCCGCTCGCCGCCGCCGGTCTGGAGTACGTGGAGGACTGATGACGCACGGCGACACCACGGGTGACTTCACCAAGACCGAGGGCTGGCTCGACTGGTACGACGGCCCCTCGAAGCCGCAGTTCACGCTGCCCGAAGGCGCCGTCGACGCGCACTGCCACGTCTTCGGACCCGGTGCGGAGTTCCCCTACGCCCCCGAGCGCAAGTACACGCCGTGCGACGCCTCCGCCGACCAGCTGTTCGCACTGCGCGACCACCTCGGATTCGACCGCAACGTCATCGTGCAGGCCACCTGCCACGGCGCCGACAACCGCGCGCTCGTGGATGCGCTCGGGCGCAGCGGCGGGCGTGCTCGCGGCGTCGCCACCGTCCGCCGCGACGTGACCGACGAAGAGCTGGCGCAGCTGCACGCGGCCGGTGTGCGCGGCGTCCGGTTCAACTTCGTCAAGCGGCTCGTCGACCGGGTCCCCACGGATTCCCTCGAGGAGATCGTCGCGAAGATCGCCCCGCTCGGGTGGCACGTGGTCATCTACTTCGAGGCCGAGGACCTTCCCGAGCTGTACGACTTCTTCTCCGGCATCCCCACCGACGTCGTCGTCGACCACATGGGTCGACCCGACGTCACGAAGGATCCCGACGGAGAGGAGTTCGCACTGTTCCTGCGCTTCATGCGCGAGAACGAGAACGTGTGGACGAAGGTCTCGTGCCCGGAGCGCCTGAGCGTCACGGGGCCGCGCGCCCTTCCCAAAGAGATCCGAGACGGCGAGCTGCAGGCGTACACCGACGTCGTGCCCTTCGCCCGACGCGTGGTCGAAGAGTTCCCCGACCGCGTGCTGTGGGGAACCGATTGGCCCCACCCCAACCTCAAAGACCACATGCCCGACGACGGGCTGCTGGTCGACTACATCCCCCAGATCGCCACGACCGCCGAGCTGCAGCGCAAGCTGCTCGTCGACAACCCGTCGCGACTGTACTGGGCAGACTGAACCACGCCAGAAGGAGAATGACCATGGCACTCGACAAGCCCTATAAGGACATTCCGGGTACGACCATCTACGACGCCGAGCAGGCGCGCAAGGGGTACCACCTCAACCAGTTCGCGATGTCGCTGATGAAGCCCGAGAACCGCGAGCGCTTCCTCGCCGACCAGGCCGCCTACCTCGACGAGTGGCCGCTGACCCCCGTGCAGCACCAGGCCGTGCTCGACATGGATCTGAACACGATGATCGCCGAGGGCGGCAACATCTACTTCCTCAGCAAGATCGGTGCCACGCACGGACTGAGCTTCCAGCAGATGGCCGGCTCGATGACCGGCATGAGCGAGGCCGCCTACCGCGACATGATGCTCGGCGGCGGCCGCCGCCCCGAGGGCAATCGGCTGAAGGACCTCGACGGGTGGACGCCGCCCTCCGGCGAGAAGGCCGACACCTTCCGCCCGGACGCCCCCGCGAAGTACACCTCGGCCCTGTTCACCTCGCACGTGCCCGCGATCGGTGCGGCCATGGACCTCGGCAAGACCGAGGAGCCGTACTGGAAGCAGGTCTTCGACGGATACCAGTGGACCCGCAAGTGGGCCAAGGAGAACACCCCCGACGTCGTCATCCTCGTCTACAACGACCACGCCACCGCGTTCGACGCCTCGATCATCCCGACCTTCGTGCTCGGCACGGGCGTGGAGTATCCCGTCGCTGACGAAGGCTACGGCCCGCGCCCCGTGCCGGACGTGCAGGGCTACCCGGAGTTCGCCGCGCACCTCGCGCAGTCGATCATCCAGGACGACTTCGACCTCACCCTCGTCAACGAGATGGTCGTCGACCACGGCCTGACCGTTCCGCTCTCGCTGGTCTACGGCGAGCTCGGCGCCGACGAGCAGTGGCCGGTCAAGGTCATCCCGCTCGCCGTGAACGTCGTGCAGTACCCGGTGCCGTCCGGCCGCCGCTGCTACGAGCTCGGCAAGGCGCTGCGCCGCGCGATCGACAAGTGGGACGGCGAAGAGCTCAACGTGCAGATCTGGGGCACCGGCGGCATGAGCCACCAGCTGCAGGGTCCGCGCGCCGGCCTCATCAACAAGGAGTGGGACAACGCGTTCCTCGACCACCTGATCGCCGACCCGCTGGGCTTGACCGAGTGGCCGCACATGGAGTACGTCGATGAGGCCGGCTCCGAGGGCATCGAACTCGTCGACTGGCTGATCGCGCGCGGCGCGATGGACGACCAGTTCGGCGGCGAGGCGCCCGAGGTCGACCACCGCTTCTACCACGTGCCCGCGTCCAACACCGCCGTCGGCCACCTCGTCATCAGCAACCCGGTCGGCAGGACCGCTGTCGATTTCGACGAGGCGGGAATCGCGGCGCCGGCGGATCCCGAGGCGGCGCACGCGCCGGAGCCCGCGGAGACCGCGGCCGTGGCCAACGCCTGACACCTGGATTCCGACTCGCGAAAGGGAGAGCGAATGACTGACAAGATCCGCATCGCCGTCGTCGGTGCGAACGGCGCCTTCGGCATGAAGCACCTGGACGGCCTGGCGAACATCGAGGACGCCGAGGTGACCGTCGTCAGCGCTACCTCGCAGGAGAAGGCCGATGCCGTCGCCGAGAAGTACGGCATCCCGAACGCCGTCGTCGGTCTCGAGGCGGTGCTCGAACGCGACGACGTGGATGCTGTCATCCTCGCCACCCCGACCGGCCTGCACGCCTCGCAGACGCAGGCGGTGCTCGCCGCCGGCAAGCACGTGCAGGTCGAGATCCCCCTCGCCGATTCGCTGGCGGATGCTGAGGCGACCCTCGCGGCCGCCGAGGCGTCCGGTCGGGTGGCGATGGTCGGTCACACCCGGCGCTTCAACCCCTCGCACCAGTTCGTGCACGGCCGTGTCGAGGCCGGAGAGTTCGCCGTGCAGCAGATGGACGTGCAGACGTACTTCTTCCGCCGCACGAACACCAACGCCAAGGGCGAGCCGCGCTCGTGGACCGACCACCTGCTCTGGCATCATGCCGCACACACCGTCGACCTGTTCGCGTACCAGGCGGGCAGGATCGTCGAGGCGCACGCCATGCAGGGCCCGATCCACCCGGAGCTCGGGATCGCCATGGACATGTCGATCCAGCTGAAGAGCGAGACCGGCGCCATCTGCACCCTCTCGCTGTCGTTCAACAACGACGGACCGTTCGGCACCTTCTTCCGCTACATCGGAGACACAGCGACCTACATCGCCCGCTACGACGATCTGTTCACCGGCAAGGAGGAGCAGATCGACGTCTCGGACGTCGCCGTCAGCATGAACGGCATCGAGCTGCAGGACCGCGAGTTCGTCGCGGCGATCCGCGAGGGCCGCGAGCCGAACTCGTCGATGCGCCAGGTGATCGACTGCTATCGGGTGCTGGGCGAACTGGAGGAGCAGCTCGCGTGAGTGCGCGTGTGGTGACCCTGCCGCGCTTCGGCCTCGGATGCATGAACGTCAGCCACGCCTACGGCGCACCGCTGCCGGCCGCCGAGGGCGAGGCGCTCGTGCGCGGTGCGCTCGATGCGGGAGTCACCCACCTCGACACCGCCACGCTCTACGGCGACACGGCGAACGAGTCGCTGGTCGGCCGGGCGCTCCGCGGCAGGCGGGACGAGGTCGTGCTGGCCTCGAAGGGCGGCATGGCGAACGTCGACGGGGTGAAGGTCATCGACGGGCGACCCGACACCCTGCGCGCGCAGGTCGACGCCTCGCTGCAGCGCCTGGGCGTCGATCACATCGACCTCTACTACCTGCACCGCTGGGACAAGACCGTGCCCATCGGCGAGAGCGTCGGCGCGCTCGCCGAGGCCGTCGCGGCTGGCAAGATCGGCGGGATCGGCCTGTCCGAGGTGTCGGTCGCGCGTCTGCGCGAAGCGCTCGCCGTGGCGCCCATCGCCGCCGTGCAGAACGAGTACTCGCTGTGGACGCGCAACGCCGAACTCGGCATGCTCGAGGCCACGCGAGAGCTCGGCGTGCAGCTGGTCGCCTTCTCGCCGGTGGGGCGCGGGTTCCTGTCGGACTCGGTGGGCGACCCCGCGACGCTGGCGCAGAGGGACATTCGCCGCTCGATGCCGCGGTTCCAGGAGCCGAACTGGCAGGCCAACGAGTCGCTGCTGCCTGCGTGGCGCTCGCTGGCCGCCGAAGCGGGGGTGACGCCGGCGCAGCTGGCGCTGGCCTGGGTGCTCGCGCGCGGTCCGCACGTCGTCGCGATCCCCGGATCGACCTCGCTCCGGCATGTGCGCGACAACCTCGCCGCGGCCTCGCTGGACATCGACCCGGCGGTGCTGACGCGTGCCGGCGAGCTCATCAACCACGACACCGTGGCCGGCGAGCGCTACAACCCGCAGGGTTCGAGCGAAGTCGACGCCGAGACCTTCGGAGCCGCCGCGTGAGGGTGATCTCGTCGATGGCGACGCGTCACCTGCTGGCCGAGCTGCTGCCCGACGACACCGTCGAATCGATGGGCGGGGTCGACGCCGAGAAGCGCGTCGCCCGCGGCGAAGCCTGGGACGTCGTCGTACTGGCATCCGGTGCCCTGCAGCGGCTGGCGGCGGACGGCCACGTCGGACCCGCCACCCCCTTCGTGCTGTCGCAGACGGGCGTTGCCGTTCCCGCCGACGGAGTGGGCGAACGTCCGTCCGGCGCCGCCTACGACTCCGTCGCCGATCTGCAGGACGCCCTTCGCGCCGCCCGGCGCATCGGATACTCCACCGGACCCAGCGGCACCGCCCTCGTCTCGATGATCGAGCGCTGGGGCATCACGGATGCCGTCGGGCAACTCGTCCAGGCGCGTCCCGGCGTTCCCGTCGCCGCCGCGCTCGCGGCCGGCGAGGTCGACCTCGGCTTCCAGCAGCTCAGCGAGCTGGTGGGTCAGCCCGGCATCCGCATCCTCGGCGTCATGCCCGAGGGCGCGACCATCGACACGGTCTTCGCAGCGGCGGTGGCGACTGCATCGCCGTCGCCTGCCCGCGCCGCCGAGGTGGTAGCGCAGCTGGCATCGGATGCCGTCGCCCCGATCAAGCAGCGGCACGCCTTCGGCGTCCCGCACGACTGATTCCGCTGGCGTCCGGCCGAAACATGATGCTTCAGACGTAGGCTTCCACTGAGCGGAAGTGACACGAGGAGGTGTCCGATGGCCGGAGGCACAGCGCAGCCCGGGCAGAGCGTGACGGGCAGGGTGCTCGCCATCCTGGCGGTGTTCGAGCGCTCGCTCGCCCCGCGAAGTCTCACCGAGATCAGTGCCGAGACGGGGCTGGCGCTGAGCACTGCGCACCGCCTGGTCGGCGAGCTCGAGGCGTGGGGCGCGCTGCAGCGCGACGACAACGGCCGCTACCAGATCGGCCTGCGCCTGTGGGAGCTCGGCCAGCATGCCGGTCGGCAGGTGCGCGAGATCGCCCGCCCCCTGCTGCAGGACCTGTTCACCCTCACGCAGGAGACTGTGCACATCGCCGTGCGCGAGAACGCGGAAGCGCTCTACATCGACCGCGTGTACGGTACCCGACGCGTGCCGCAGGCCTCCCGGGTCGGCGGACGTCTGCCGCTGCACGCCACCGCAGTGGGCAAGGTCCTGCTCGCGTTCGAGGAGCCATGGGTGCGGGAGGCCTTCCTGGCCCAGCCGCTCGAGCGACGCACCGCCAACACCCACGTCGACCCGGATGTGCTGCGCGCCGAACTCGCACAGGTGCGCACCCGCAGCTTCGCCACCACGCTCGACGAGACCCGGATCGGGGCCACCTCGATCGCCGTGCCGATCTTTCAGAACGGCGTGGTCGGGGCAGCCCTGGGACTGGTGACCACGACAGACGGCGCGATGACGATCGAGCGCCATCTGCCGGCGATGCGGGGCATCTCCCGGCGCATCGAGGCCAGCGTCGGGGCCCTTCCGCTGAACACGCTTCGACAACCTGCTTCCACTGGGCGGAAGTCGGACGACGGATCGTCGAGCCGGCGACGTTAGATGGTCACAGGTTCCGGCGTTCCGGGGGGACGCCGGACCTCCAACAGCCACAGGTGCAGACACGAAGGAGTCGTCATGGCACTCTCGCCCACCGAAGCTCGAGCAGCAGCCGCAGCGGGCTGCCCGGTCGACCACGAGGCGATCGCCCGTGCCGCATCCGGAGATGCGCACCACGGCTACGAGCCCTTCGAGATGAAGGACCCGTTCCCCGCCTACGCCGAACTGCGTCGCGACGAGCCGGTCATGTACGACGAGCGCATCGACTGCTGGGTGGTCACCCGCTACGACGACGTGAAATCCACGTTCGAGAACTGGGAGACCTTCTCGAGCGAGAACGCGCAGGCGCCCGTCCGCGAGCGGGGCCCGCAGGCCACTCAGATCATGAAGGACGGCGGGTTCACCGCCTACTCGGGGCTCTCCGCCCGCATCCCGCCGGAGCACACCCGCATCCGCGCCATCGCGCAGCGCGCCTTCACCCCGCGCCGGTTCAAGGCCCTCGAGCCTGCGATCCGCGAGAACACCCGAAAGGCGCTCGAGGCGATGCTCGCCAGCCCCGACCGCACCGGTGACTTCCTCGCCGAGGTCGCCTACGACATCCCCACGGTCACGATCCTGACGCTGCTGGGCGTCGACACCTCGCGCGTGCCCACCTACAAGCGGTGGTCGGACTCCCGTGCCGCGATGACCTGGGGCAACCTCGACGACGACGAGCAGGTGCCGCACGCGCACAATCTCGTCGAGTACTGGCAGGAGTGCCTCGCGCTGGTGACAGCCGCCCATGCCGACGGCGGCGACAGCTTCATCGCCGACCTCGTCGCCGCGCAGGGCGACGGCGCCGAGATCAGCGATCACGAGATCGCCTCGCTCGCGTACAGCCTGCTGTTCGCCGGCCACGAGACCACCACCACACTGATCTCCAACTGCATCCGGGTGCTGCTGTCCCACCGCGATCAGTGGCTGCAGCTCATCGACGACCCCAGTCGCATTCCCGGCGCGGTCGACGAGGTGCTCCGCTTCAGCGGTTCGATCGTCGCCTGGCGGCGCAAGGCGCTGAAGGACACCGAGATCGGCGGAGTGGCGATCCCGAAGGGCGCCAACATCCTGCTGGTGATGGGGTCGGCGAACCGCGACGCGAACGTCTTCGAGAACCCCGACGTCTTCGACATCACCCGCCCGGATGCCCGCAACCACCTCTCGTTCGGATTCGGCATCCACTACTGCCTCGGCAACATGCTCGCGAAGCTTCAGGCGAAGATCGTGCTCGAGGAGACCCTCGCCGCGGTACCCGGCCTTCGGCTGGCCGACGGCGCCGACATCGGCTTCCGCGAGAACCTCTCGTTCCGCGTACCCCTCTCCGTTCCCGTCACCTGGGAGGCCTGACATGAGCGACTACCTCTTCATCCGATTCTTCGACGAGCCCGGCCCGACCACGGTCGAGGACCTCGGCGGCAAGTGCGCGTCGCTGGTGAACCTCACCGCCGCGGGGCTGCCGGTGCCACCTGGATTCGCCGTCACCACGGCCGCCTACACGTCCTTCGTGGAACTCAGCGGGCTCGCGGACGAGATCGACCGCCTGCTCGCGGGGCTCGACGCCGACGACGTGACGGTGATCGACGACGTGTCAGCGAAGATCCGCGAGCAGTTCCTCTCGCGCGAGGTCCCCGCGCCGATCACCGCTGAACTCGACCGCGCGTACGCGGCGCTGCAGCAGCGCTTCAGCGAGGAGCAGCCGGTGGCGGTGCGCTCCTCGGCGACCGCCGAGGACCTGCCGGACGCGAGCTTCGCGGGGCAGCAGGACACCTACCTGTGGCTGCGCGGCAGGGATGCCGTCGGCGAGCACATCCGCCGCTGCTGGGCATCGCTGTACACGTCGCGCGCCATCGTCTACCGGCTCGCGAACGGCATCCCCGATGAGGGTCTGTCGATGGCCGTGGCGGTGCAGAAGATGGTCGACGCGAAGGTCGCCGGCGTCGCGATGACCATCGACCCGTCCAACGGCGACCGCTCCACGATCGTCGTCGACGCGGCGTGGGGACTGGGCGAAGCCGTCGTCTCCGGCACCGTCACCCCCGACAACCTGCACATCGACAAGGTGCTGCTCACCGTGTCCGAAGAGCACATCGGCGACAAGCACATCGAGCTGGTGCCGGATGCCGACGCCCAGGGGATCGTCGAACGCGAGGTCGAGCCCGCGCGGCGCAGCATCCGCAGCCTCGACGACGACGAGGTCGTGGCCGTCGCCACCATCGCCAAGCGCGCCGAGAAGCACTTCGGCAGCCCGCAGGACATCGAGTGGGCGATCGATCGCACCCTGCCCGCCGGAGAGAACCTCCTTCTGCTGCAGTCACGCCCCGAGACCGTCTGGTCGAACAAGCAGCAGGACCGCACGCCGACCAGCTCCGGCTTCGGCATCGCCAGCATCACCCAATCCCTGATGACCCAAATCGGCCGCTGAGCCGACTACCCGAGAAGGACCACCGTCATGTCAGAGTCGACCGCTGTCGCCGCACCTGTCCGCAACGCCTTCCCCAGCCCGTACGACCAGGCACCGCCCGCCGGTGCCGAGGGCTGGAAGGACCTCTACGCCTACAACCTCGTCTTCCAGGACAATCTGCGCGACGTCGAAGAAGCCAAGTTCTGGTTCTGCGACAGCCAGCACTGGCCCACCGTCACCAAGCCGTTCGAGACGATCGGGTTCGAGTTCGCCGTCGGGTGCCTGGGTCAGTACAACGCCCGCCAGCTGCTGATCCCCACCGCGAACGGCATCGAATACCGCATTCACAACGGCTACGTGTTCATGTCGCCGGTCGCCGTGAACCCCGAGCACATCGAGGCCCGCGTGCCGGAGTTCATGCGACGCGCCGGTCACTACTTCGAGAACTGGGACAGCCTGCTGCAGAACTGGCACGTCAAGCTGCGCGCCACCATCGACGAGATCGAGTCGCTCGACTTCAGCGCACTGCCCGACATGATCCCCATCGACGACGTGCTCTCGGGCAAGGGCACCGGAGCCGGCACCGAGCTGCTCGAGAACTACGACCGGCTCATCTCGCTCGCCTATCGCGCGTGGCAGTACCACTTCGAGTTCCTCAACCTCGGTTATGTCGCCTACCTCGACCTGTTCATGTTCTGCAAGGAGGTCTTCCCGCGCATCTCGGACCAGGCCATCGCCACCATGGTGCAGGGCGTCGACATGGAGCTGTTCCGCCCCGACGACGAGCTGAAGAAGCTGGCCAGGATCGCCGTGCGCGACGGTCTGGCCGACCTGTTCGCAGACACGTCGGATGCTGACGGAACCCTCGCGGCGATCGCGGCCCACCAGTCGGGCGCCGACTGGACCCAGGCGTGGAACGACGCACAGGACCCGTGGTTCAACTTCACCACCGGCAACGGCTTCTACGCACACGACCAGTACTGGCGTGACGTGCCGGCCATCCCGCTCGGCTTCATCAAGGACTACATCGCCAAGCTGCAGCAGGGCGCCGACATCGACCGGCACGTCGATGCGCTCGTCGCCGAGCGCGACCGCATCACCGGCGAGTACTCCGAGCTGCTGGACGGGGATGCTCTCGCGACGTTCCAGGGCAAGCTGGGGCTGGCGCGGGTCGTCTACCCGTACGTCGAGAACCACAACTTCTACATCGAGCACTGGACCATGGGGGTGTTCTGGCGCAAGGCCCGACAGCTCTCGGCCGTGCTGCACCGCGAGGGCTTCTGGGCTGAGCCGAACGACATGTTCTACCTGCGTCGCGACGAGGTGCGCGAGGTGCTGTTCGACTACGTCAACAGCTGGATGGTCGGCGCACCCGCGATCGGACCCTCGCGCTGGCCGGCCGAGGTCGAGCGCCGTCGCGCCATCGTCGACGCGCTGTCGACCGCGCGCCCGCAGCCGGCGCTGAACACGCCTCCGGAGGTGATCACCGAGCCCTTCACCCTCATGCTGTGGGGCATCACCGACGACCAGATCCAGAACTGGCTCGGCAAGAGCGACGTGCCCGAGGGCACTCTCAAGGGCATGGCCGCCTCACCGGGCACCGCCGAAGGACCGGCGCGGGTCATCTCGACCGCCGACCAGCTCAGCGAGGTGCAGGACGGCGAGATCCTGGTCGCACCGGTCACCGCGCCCAGCTGGGGCCCGATCTTCGGACGGATCCGTGCCACCGTCACCGACATCGGCGGAATGATGAGCCACGCCGCCATCGTCTGCCGCGAGTACGGCATGCCGGCGGTCACGGGCACGGGCACCGCCTCGGTGGAGATCACCACCGGGCAGATGCTGCGCGTGAACGGCAACACCGGCACCGTCACCATCCTCGACTGACCCGCCGACCGCACCAGAAGGACGCACGACATGAGCACATCGATCCGCACGGTGGTCATCACCGGCGCCGGCGGGGGACTGGGCGCCGCATTCGCCCGGGCCTTCGCGGCCGCCGGCGACCGGGTGATCGTCGCCGACATCGACGGCGACGCCGCTGCGCGCGTCGCTGCGGAGATCACCGCGAGCGCGCCTGTCCCCGCGCTCGCCGTGCGGGTCGACGTCACCGATCGCGCCTCGACGGATGCCCTCGCCCGGGCAGCCGTCGAGGCCGGCGGATCGGTCGACGTGCTCGTCAACAACGCCGCCGTCTACGCGGCCGTCACCCGCTCCTCGTTCGAGGACATCGACGAGGGCGAGTGGGACCGCGTGATGGCTGTGAACCTGAAGGGCCCGTGGCAGGTCACCCGCGCGCTGTCGCCGCACCTCGCAGACGGCGGCCGGGTGATCAACATCTCCTCCGCCACGGTGTTCAGCGGCTCGGCGCAGTGGGCGCACTACGTCGCGTCCAAGTCGGGCGTCATCGGACTCAGCCGCGTGTTGGCGAAGGAACTGGGAGCCAGGGGCATCACGGTCAACGCCGTCGCCCCCGGATTCACCCTCACCGAGGCCAGCCACGGGCTGATCGAGAACGCCGAGCAGTACGGCGTCGACCGCGGCGCGATCCGTCGGGCCATCGAGCCGGAGGACATCGTCGGCACCGTGCAGTACCTCGCCTCACCCGCAAGCGCGTTCGTCACCGGCCAGACCGTCGTCGTCGACGGCGGCCGACAGTTCATCTGACCGAAGTCCATCGGATCGAAGGAGACCTCATGAGCACCGTTGTCTACACCGCCGACGACGGCACCGTCACCACCATCGACGGGCGCCCCGGCGATTCGGTCATGGAGACCGCCGTCCGCAACGGCGTACCCGGAATCGTGGGCGAGTGCGGCGGCAGCCTCTCGTGCGCCACCTGCCACGTCTTCGTGTCGCCGGAGACCCGAGAGCTCGTGGGCGGACCGGGCGACCTCGAGGACGAGATGCTCGACGGCACCGCCGTCGATCGCCGCGACGAGTCGCGCCTGTCCTGCCAGATCAAGCTGCAGGACGGCTGCGAGTACCACGTCACCACCCCGAGCGACCAGCTCTGACGGAGGCCATCATGAATGCGACACTCATCGTCGGCGCTTGCCAGGCCGGCGTGCAGATCGCCTCGATCCTGCGCGACCGCGGCGACACCGACCCCATCTACCTCGTCGGCGAGGAGGCGCACCGTCCCTACCAGCGCCCGCCGCTGTCGAAGGGGTGGATCAAGGGTGAGCTGCAGCCCGACGACGTGATCCTGCGCACCCGGGAGTGGTTCGCCGAGCGCGACATCGAACTGATCACCGGCGACCGGGTCGTCACGGTGCGCCGTGCCGAGGACGGCACCGGCACCGCCATGACAGAAGGCGGCCGCGAGATCGCGTTCAGCCGTCTCGCGCTGACCACCGGGGCTTCCGCCCGGCGTCTTCCGCTGCTGGGCACCGACTACCACGGCGTGCACTACCTGCGCGACGCCGATCAGGCGATCACCCTGCAGCCCGCGCTCGCCGACGAGCGGGTGCGGAA
This sequence comes from Microbacterium marinum, assembly GCF_014204835.1. NCBI lineage: Bacteria > Bacillati > Actinomycetota > Actinomycetes > Micrococcales > Microbacteriaceae > Microbacterium > Microbacterium marinum. The sequence continues at coordinate 418,464 of NZ_JACHMD010000001.1, forward strand.
CGTCGTCGTCATCGGAGGCGGATTCATCGGCCTCGAGACCGCAGCGGTCGCCCGCGGGCTCGGCAAGAACGTCACCGTGCTGGAGGCCGCTCCCCGCCTGGTCGGACGCGTCGTCGCCGAAGAGACCAGCGCCTTCTACCTGGCCGCCCACCGCCGACGCGGCATCGAGGTCGTGCTCGACGCGCGCATCTCCCGCATCATCGGCGGGGACGCCGTCGTCGCCGGCGCGCTGGGGTCGGTCACCGGCGTCGAGCTGGCGGACGGCACCGTCATCCCCGCCGACCTCGTGCTCATCGGCATCGGCGTCGTCCCGCGCACCGAGCTCGCCGCCCAGCTCGGTCTGGAGGTCGACGGCGGCATCGTCGTCGACGCCGCGGCACGGGCATCCGACGGACGCACCGTCGCCGCCGGCGACTGCACCGTGATGCCCAACCCCTACCCGCTGGGCGTCGGCGGCCGCATCCGCCTCGAGAGCGTGAACAATGCGCTCGAGCAGGCCAAGGTCGCTGCCGCCTCGCTGCTGGGTGAGGAGGCGGAGTACCGCTCCGTGCCGTGGTTCTGGTCGGATCAGGGCGACCTCAAGCTGCAGATCGCGGGCCTGTCGACCGGGTACGACCAGGTGGTCGTGCGCGGCGAGCCCGACACCGAGAAGTTCGCCGTGCTCTACTACCGCGAGGGGCGGCTGATCGCCGCCGATGTGGTGGGCCATCCGGTCGAGTTCCTCGCCGTGAAGTCGGCGCTCGCCAAGGGCGGCACCATCCCACCAGATGTCGCCGCCGACACCTCCGTCCCGTTGAAATCCGCCGTCGTGCTGCCAGAGGCAGCGACCGTCTGAGAGCACATCATGACTGTTCCCACCGCAATTCCCGTCGACACGAGCCCCATCTCGGCTGCTGCCGCCAGCGACGACCTCGATCCGCTGTGGCGCGCGATCGTCACCGAGTCGCGCTCGCGGCAGAACGACATCCACCTGCCCATCTCGTACGCGTTCGCCGAGCGGCTGTGCCAGGCCTACCCCGATGCTGACGCTCTGGTCGTGCGGATCGCGATCCTGCTGCACGACACCGGCTGGGCCCGCGTCGACCAGGACCGCATCATCTCGGAGGGCTTCGCCGGCGACTGGCGCCGCGCCGACGTGCGCTTCGAGCACGAGCGGCACGGCTGCGACATCGCCCGTGAAGTGCTGCCGCCGCTCGGCTACGACGACGACCTCATCGGCAGGGTCACGGCGATCATCGACGGGCACGACACGCGTCAGGTGTCGTACTCGCTCGAGGACACCCTGGTGCGCGACGCCGACCGACTGTGGCGCTTCACGCCCACCGGGGTGGCCCTCGCCTCATCGTGGTTCGGCAGCACTCCGGCCGCATACTGCGCCCGGCTGCGCATCGAGATCATGCCGGAGCTGCTCACAGAAGCGGCAGTGCGGATGGCCGAGGCCGAGCTCGATCGTGCCGAGGCGCTGTTGAAGGTCGAACAGCTCTCATGAGCACGGCCGGCGCCGAGACGGTCACGACGATGCGCGACGGCCACCAGCGGGTCGCGGCCGCGCTGCCGTACACGCACGTCGCCGGTCACCTGATCGGCGGCGAGGAGACGGCATCCGACGGCGGGCGGACCCCCGTCATCGACCCGGCGACCGGTGAGACCTGGGGGTCCGTCCCCGTCGCCGACGCGGCCGATGTCGACCGCGCCGTCGAGGCGGCGCGGTCCGCCTTCGGCGAGTGGGCGGCGCGCCGTCCCACCGAGCGCGGTGAGCTGCTGCGCACGATGGCGGATGCCCTCGAGACCCGCGCTGATGTGCTGAGCCTGACCAACACGCTCGAGAACGGATCGCCGGTCGCCGAGACTGCGGGCGCGGCGGCGAACGCCGCCGCCATCCTGCGCGTGTTCGCGAGCCTTGCCGGGCACCTCGAGCAGGGCGACGTGCGCGCATTCCCCGACGGCCGCCATGAGACCGTCGTCGCGCAGGATCCGATCGGGGTGTGTGCCCTGATCGCGCCGTGGAACTTCCCGATCAACCTGGTCGTGATCAAGCTCGCTCCGGCGCTGATCGCCGGGTGCACCGTCGTCATCAAACCCGCCGGCCCCACGCCGCTGTCGGTGCGGTTCCTGCTCGACGCGGCCGCCGACGCGGGTATCCCCGCAGGCGTCATCAACATTATCACCGGCGATGGCCCCACCGGAGACCTGCTCGTACGGCATCCGGGCGTCGACAAGGTCGCCTTCACCGGCTCGACGCCGGTCGGGCGCCGCATCGCCGCCGCGTGCGGCGAGCTGCTGCGTCCGGTGACGCTCGAACTCGGCGGAAAGTCGACGGCGATCGTGCTGCCGGACGCCGACCTCGACGCCATGTCGCGGACGCTGATCCGCAGCAGCATGCGCAACACCGGTCAGACCTGCTACATCTCCACCCGCCTCGTGACCACGCCCGACCGCTACGACGAGCTGGTCGACATGGTCACCGCGACCGTGGGTGCCGCCCCCGTCGGCGATCCGCTCGACCCGGAGACCGTGTTCGGGCCGGTGGCGACGTTCGCGCAGCGCGACCGGGTGCTCGGCTACATCCGCTCCGGGATCGCCGAGGGCGCGCGCGCCACGGTCGGCGGCGATGTGCCGGCGCCCATCCCCGGCGGAGCGTTCGTCGCCCCGACGGTCTTCGCCGATGTCACCCCCGACATGACGATCGCCCGCGACGAGATCTTCGGGCCCGTCATCACCCTGCTGCGCGCAGCCGACGTCGACGCCGCGGTCGACATCGCCAACGACACGGCGTTCGGCCTGGGCGGCATCGTCTTCGGCGGCGACGAGGATGCGGCCTTCCGCATCGCGCGGCGGATGGATACCGGGTCGGCGGGCATCAACATGTTCGCCTCTAACCACTACGCGCCGTTCGGCGGCCGACACGACTCGGGGCTGGGCGTCGAGTACGGGCTGGAGGGCCTCTCGGCGTACCTCACGCCGCAGTCGGTGCATCGTCGCGTGCGCTGAGGGTTCGGCTTCGGCTCGCTGCGCTCGCTCAGCCCGTTTCGTCTGCGCGCTTCGCGCTCCGCTCAACGACCCGCGGGGCGGGATACGGGGCGACGGGTTGTGGGGCGGTATGCGGGGAGTTGAGGGACGCACTGCGGGGCGTTGAGCGAGCGAAGCGAGACGAAACGGGTTGAGCGACGAGCGGAGCGAGGAGTCGAAACCGAGACTCATCGCGACGCACGGCGTAACGCGGCGTGATCCTTCGACACACTCCTCGCGCATGCGTCGAAGCGACTGCATCCTCGTGTCATGAGCCATGACCGACCCCTCCGATTCAATGCCTTCGTGATGAACACGAACTCGCACATCCAGCACGGGCACTGGCGCAGGCCCGATGCCGGGCAGGTCGACTTCGAGGACGTGAACCTCTGGATCGATCTGGCGAAGACCCTCGAGGCGGCTACGAGGTCTACGTCCGCCACGGTCTGCAGGTTCCCAGCAACGACCCGACCGTCCTCCTCGGCGCCCTCGCAGTTGTCACCGAGCACCTGGGTCTCGCGCTGACCTCGAACGTCGCGCAGAACCACCCGTTCAACTTCGCCCGCCAGGTCTCCACGCTCGATCACATCTCGAAGGGCCGGATCGCCTGGAACATCGTCACCGGCACGCAGGACAACGGGGCGCGCAACTTCGGGCTCCCGCAACTGACCGATCACGCCGAGCGCTATCGCTGGGCCGAGGAGTACGTCGACGTCGTCTACAAGCTGTGGGAGGGATCGTGGGACGAAGATGCCGTCCTGAAAGACAAGGCGAGCGGCGTCTACGCCGACGTCACGAAGGTGCACAAGATCCACCACCAGGGCGAGCGCTACAGCGTCGAGGGTCCGCATCTGCCGTCGCCGTCCCCGCAGCGCACTCCGTTGCTGTTCCAAGCAGGATCATCCGAGTCCGGGCGCCGGTTCGCCGCGCGGAACGCCGAGGCGGTCTTCATCATCGCCCCGAACCCCGAGGTCGCGAAGTGGCAGATCGAGGAGACACGCGCGCTCGCCGTCGAGAACGGGCGCGAGTCGGACGACATCAAATTCTTCCAAGGGCTGACGTTCGTGATCGGCGACACCGAGCTCGAGGCGAAGGAGAAGGCCGAGGAGTACAGCCGCTGGTCGAGCGACGAGGGCTTCCTCGCTCACGCGGCGATCGTCGACAAGACGGGCCGCACGTACCCGCCCGAGACCGAGCTGCGCGACGTCGACACGAACACCATGAAGGGATTCAGCGAGCTGCTGCGTCGATCGATCACCGATCGCGAACCGACCGTGGCCGACGTCGCAGGCCGGATGACGCGCAACAACCTCGTCGTCGGCACGCCGGAGCAGATCGCCGACGAGATCGAGAAGTGGCAGGCGGCCGGCGTCGACGGCATCAACGTCGTCAACGCGGTGCTTCCCGGTTCGTTCGAGGAGTTCGCCGACAAGGTGCTGCCCGTGCTCCGCGATCGCGGGCTGGCGCAGACCGAGTACGCACCGGGGACACTGCGCGAGAAGCTGTTCGGCACCGCGAGGCTCAACGACCGGCATCCGGCTGCGCGCTATCGCGGGGCGTTCGCCGCCGACCGCACGGACGGCAGCGGCACCACAGGACCGCAGTCGATCTCCGATACCGCCGTGCGAGTGTGAGGTGAGCATGCCGACGACAACGGCGACACGCGCCGGCGCGACGACCGCCGAGCTGCTCGCGCATTTCCGACCCGTGCTCGACCGGATCGCCGCGGGCGCCCTGGAGCGGGAATCGGACCGCCGCAGGCCGCACGATGCCGTCGGCTGGCTGAAAAAGGCACGGTTCGGCGCCGTGCGGCTGCCGCACGAGGAGGGCGGGTTCGGCGCGACGATCGAGCAGGAGCATACGCTGCTGATCGAACTGGGTGCTGCGGATTCGAACCTGCCGCAGATCTGGCGCAACCACTTCGCTTTCGTCGAGGACGTGCTGTTCGACGACGAAGACGGACGCAACGAGCAGTGGCGGGACGAGATCGCGACGGGTGCGCTGTTCGGCGGAGCCTGGTCGGAGGCCGGCAGCAGGTCGTTCTTCGACATGCGCACCGCGCTCACGCGCACGGTCGACGGCCCCGTGCTGAACAGGCAGAAGTTCTACAGCACCGGCAGCCTGTTCGCCGACTGGATCAGCGTGCTGGCTGCGGGGCCGGATGCCGACCAGGTGAGCCTCGTGCTGGTCGAGGCGGATGCCGCAGGGGTGACACTCGTCGACGACTGGGACGGCATCGGCCAGCGTCTCACCGGCAGCGGGACGACGACGTTCGATGAGGTCGCGGTGCCCGTCGGCCGCTGGTATCCGTTCGCGCAGCGCGCCCGCTACCAGGAGGCCGTGTATCAGCTCAACCACCTGGCGACTCTGGCCGGGATCAGCCGTGCCGCGCAGCGCGACCTGACCGACGCGGTCCGTTCGCGTCTGCGCAACTACCCGCAGGGTCTCGCGGACGCACCGCGTGAGGACGCCCAGATCCAGGAGGTCGTCGGTCGCGTCTCGGCGCTCGCGTCGTCGGCCGAGGCATCCGTCCTGTGGGCGGCCCGCGTGCTCGACGACGCGGTCGTGACGCTCGCCGAAGACCTCGCATCGCAGGAGCCCGCGGTCGTCGAGGGACTCCGTGCGGCGACGATCGCCGTGTACGAGGCGCAGCTGACGGTGACGGAAGCCGCGCTCGCGGCATCCACCCTGCTCTTCGACGCACTGAGCTCCTCAGCGCTCGCGGAGAGCAGGGCGCTGGACCGGCACTGGCGCAACGCCAGGACCGTCGCATCCCACAACCCGCGCGTCTACCGGGCGCGCGTGATCGGCGACTGGCACCTGAACGGCGCCGACCCGAGCGCCGCGTTCGCGCCGTAGGGGGGAGCTCGGCTTCGACTCCCTACGGTCGCTCAGCCCGTTTCGTCTGGCTCCGCTCGCTCAACGACCCGTGGGGCGGCGTCCGCTCAACGCCCCGCGGGTATGGAAATGCGGGTCGTTGAGCGAAGGGCGAAGCCCGAAGTCGAAACGGGCTGAGCAAGCGAAGCGCGTCGAAGCCGGACACCACACCCCCTGCACTGCGATACAATGAGCGCATAGCGAACAGTCGTTCGCACAGCGAACATCGCGAGGAGGCGCAGTGATCGACAAGACCGTGGCGGATGCGGCATCCGCCGTCGCCGACATCCCCGACGGCGCGACCGTCATGATCGGCGGATTCGGGCGAGCGGGGCAGCCCGTCGAACTCATCGACGCGCTCATCGCCCACGGCGCCGGCGACCTCACCGTCGTCAACAACAACGCCGGCAACGGCGACACGGGCCTCGCCGCACTGCTCGCCAAGGGACTCGTTCGCAAGATCGTCTGCTCGTTCCCGCGGCAGAGCGACTCGTGGGTGTTCGACGAGCTCTACCGCTCCGGGCGCATCGAGCTCGAGCTCGTCCCGCAGGGCAACCTCGCCGAACGCATCCGCGCCGCCGGTGCCGGCATCGGGGCGTTCTTCTCGCCCACCGGCGTCGGCACCGAGCTCGCCGCCGGCAAGGAGGAGCGCACTATCGACGGACGCCGCTACGTGCTGGAGCATCCGATCACGGCCGACTTCGCGCTCATCAGCGCCCTGCGGGCCGACCGCTGGGGCAACCTCGTCTACCGCGAGACGGCCCGCAATTTCGGGCCGATCATGGCGACCGCAGCATCCACGACCATCGTGCAGGTCGACGAGATCGTGCCGCTCGGTGCGATCGACCCCGAGGCCGTCGTCACGCCAGGCATCTTCGTGAACCGCGTCGTCGCGGTCGGCGAGCGGCGCTGGCTGCAGGACGGCGCATTCGTCGGCGGCGTCGACCTTGAGGGCAGACCTGTGGATGCCGCGACAGAGGAGGCAGCGCGATGAGCACCCGCATCAGCCGCGACGAACTGGCCGCGCGCATCGCGGCCGACATCCCCGAGGGTGCATTCGTGAACCTCGGCATCGGCGCACCGACCCTGGTCGCGAACTACCTGCCCGACGACCTCGAGATCATCCTGCACACCGAGAACGGACTGCTGGGCATGGGCGGCGCTCCCGCGGACGGACAGGTCGACCCCGATCTCATCAACGCCGGCAAGCAGGCTGTCACCGCCGTCGCGGGAGCGGCCTACTTCCACCACGCGGACTCGTTCGCGATGATGCGCGGCGGACACCTCGACGTGTGCGTGCTCGGCGCCTTCCAGGTCGCGCAGAACGGCGACCTCGCCAACTGGTCGACCGGCGCCCCCGGCGCGATCCCGGCTGTCGGCGGAGCCATGGATCTCGCGATCGGCGCCAAGGACGTCTACGTGATGACCGATCTGCTCGCCAAGGATGGATCGTCCAAGCTCGTGGCCGAGTGCACCTACCCGCTCACGGGCGTCGGCTGCGTCAGCCGCGTCTACACCGATCACGCCGTCTTCGACGTGACACCCGACGGCTTCCGCGTGCGGGAAGCGTTCGGCGAGAATACCGTCGAGTCCCTTTCAGAGCTGACCGGGTTGGAGCTGCGATGACCACTTTCATCTATGACGCCGTGCGGACACCGTTCGGTCGCGCGGGCGGTGCGCTCGCCGGCATCCGCCCCGATGATCTCGCCGCCACCGTCATGCGCGCGACCGTGGAGCGCACGGGGCTGGATGCCGCGCACATTGACGACGTGATCTTCGGCGACGCGAACCAGGCGGGGGAGGACAACCGCAACGTCGCCCGGATGGGTGCGCTGCTGGCAGGGTTCCCGACCTCGGTGACCGGTGTGACGGTGAACAGGCTGTGCGCTTCGAGTGTCGAGGCCGTGGTCCAGGGGTCGCGGGCGATCGAATCGGGCGATGCCTCGCTGATCCTCGCAGGCGGCGTGGAGTCCATGAGCCGGGCGCCGTTCGTGGTCGAGAAGCCCGCGAAGCCGTACCCCGCGACCGGAAACCCGACGATGTGGAACACCGCGATCGGCTGGCGCATGACCAACCGCGCGCTGCCGACGGGCTGGACGATCTCGAACGGGGAGGCGGCGGAGAAGACCGCCACCACGTGGGGGATCAGCCGCGAGGACCAGGACGCGTTCGCGGTCCGCTCGCACGAGCTGGCCGCTGCGGCATGGGCGGCAGGGGTGTACGACGGCGAGATCGTGCAGGTTCCCGGGGCGGAGCTGGCGCGTGATGAGGGCATCCGTGACGGATCGACGGTCGAGAAGCTCGCCGGTCTGAAGGCATTGTTCGCCGAGGACGGAACGGTCACCGCCGGGAACTCCTCGTCGATCAACGACGGCGCCTCCGCCGTTCTGCTCGGCGCCGAGGGCGCCCTCGACATCGAACCGCTGGCCCGCATCACCGGCCGCGGCGCGCACGGCGTCGATCCGGACGAGTTCCCGACCGCGCCGATCGAAGCCGCCAACAAGGCGCTCGCCCGCGCTGGTCGCACCTGGGCAGACGTCGACCTCGTCGAACTGAACGAGGCCTTCGCGTCGCAGTCGCTGGCCTGCCTGCGCGGCTGGCCCGACCTCGACCCCGAGAAGCTCAACATCCACGGCGGGGCGCTCGCCATCGGGCATCCGCTCGGCGCATCCGGTGGCCGCATCATCGGCCACGCCGCGCACGAGCTGAAGCGCCGCGGCGGGGGAGTCGCGGTCGTCGCCATCTGCATCGGCGTCGGCCAGGGCCTCGCCGTCGTGCTGGAGCGGTGATCAGGGCCGCACGGACAGGAGGAGATCTCAGCCTCGGGCGGAGGAATCCAGCCCCAGGCTCCTCCCAACCGAGAGTTCTCCTCCCGATCGTGCGGGCGAATGTCGACGATAGGGTTTCGATGTGACCGAATCGGATGCCGCTCCCGCTACGAGCGCGGACTTCGTCCAGTCGCTGGCCCGCGGGCTCGCCGTCATTCGCGCCTTCGATGGTGAACCGGCTGAGTTGTCGCTCGCCGAGGTCGCCCGGCGCACCGGCATCCCGCGCGCCGCCGCCCGGCGCTTCCTGCGCACGCTCGAGCAGCTCGGGTACGTCAGGGCGACGCCGGATGCGAGATTCCTGCTGACCCCGCGCATCCTCGAACTCGGCTACGGCTACCTCTCGTCCCTGTCGCTGCCGGAGGTCGTCCAGCCGCATCTCGACGCGCTGTCGCACCGGATCGGCGAGTCCGTCTCGGTCGCCGTGCTCGACGGCGGTGAGATCGTCTACGTCGCGCGCGCGGCCGCCCGCCGCATCATGAGCGTTCGGATCACGATCGGCACGCGGCTGCCCGCTGCTGCCACGAGCATGGGGCGGGTGCTGCTTGCGGCGCTGCCCGAGGCGGATGCCGCTACTCTGCTGGACGCGTCGCCGCTCATCGCATACACGCCGCGCACCCGTGCGGATCGTGCCGAACTCGTCGCCGAGATCGACCGGGTCCGCCACCAGGGCTGGGCGATGGTCGACGGCGAGCTCGAAGCAGGTCTGCGGTCGATCGCCGTGCCGCTGCGAACGCGCGCCGGAGTCACCGCAGCACTCAACGTCTCGACAAGCACCGCGCGCGACGCCGCCGAGGATGTGCGCGCCGAGTTACTGCCCGTGCTGCAGGAAGCGGCATCCGTCATCGAGGATGAGCTGAGCGCCTCTCGCGTGTGAGGTCGGTCAGCGACCCATCTCGCGCCGCAGCACCCGGTGCGCGGCGGTCAGCGCGTCGACGGCATTCTCAAGCGCCGTCTGCTGCTCGGTCGTGAGCGCCAGGAGAGCGTCGTTCACCGGGCGCGCCCCCTCCTCGGAGATCGCGCGATGCTCGGCGATACCGGAATCGGTGGGCTGGATGAGTGAGACCCGGCGATCCTGCGGGCTCTTCTCGCGCGTCACGAAGCCGCGCTGCTCGAGCGTGCGCAGTGACGTGCTGACGTTCGGCTGCTGCAGCCCGAGCGCGTCGGCGATCTCGCCGACGGTGGATGCCGGCGAGTCGATCACCTGCTTGAGCAACGCGATCTCGGTCGTCGGCAGCGGCCCTACTCCGGCGCGTTCCGGTGCCTTGCGGTGGATCGTCCACGCGAGCTCCCGCAGCGTGATGCTGACGTCGGTCAGGCCGGGGCGGTCGGAGGTCACCATGGTCTCCTGAGCCTAGCGCCCCGCACTCGCGCGAGCGCGGAGCGCGGGTGGGTGCGGGACGAGACGGGGTTTGCAGCACGAGACGGCGCTGGTAGCCCCTGTCTCGTGCTGCAGACCCCGTCTGAGGGAAGGGGAATCGCAGCGGCGACTCTCGCTCAGAGCGGCTGAGCCATGACCTTCAGCACGTGCATGGTCGCAGCGACATTGTCGAAGCCCGGCAGGTTGCCCATCTCCCATTCGCCGATGTTGCGCGAGGTCTCGACGATGAGCTTGCAGCGCTCGAACCGGCGCTCGGTGAACTCGACGAACGCCTCCTCGACGCCCGCGTGCTTCGAGAGCACCTCCCCGAGAACGACGCCGTCCTCGATGGCCTGGGCTGCGCCGTGACCGAGGTGCGGCGTTATCGCGTGCACGGCGTCGCCCATGAGCACCACCCGCCCCTTGTGCCACGGCGCGGGGGCGATCATCGCCTCCTCGGGTCGCAGCACGATGTCGGCGGGATCATCGCTGAGGAACTCGTCGCGGAAGCGTCCGGCCAGCCCGCCGAAGCCCTCGAGTTCCGTGCGCAGCGCGGTCGGCAGGTCGGCGGTCGCCGGCCGCTCGTTCCGCGCCATCGGCTTGTTGAAGAACATGTACGCGAGGTCCTTGCCGATCGGGACGAAGCCTGCCATGCCGTTCGGCCCCTCCTGCAGGATGATCCGATCGATCTCGGGCAGAAGGGGCATGTTCTGGCGGTACGCCGACTGCCCGATGTACTCGGGCTGCAGCTCGGCGGCGAAAACGTACCCGCGCACCTTCGAGGCGACGCCGTCCGCCCCCACGACGATGTCGGCCGCGATCTGCTCGCCGCCCTCGAGCGTGACGAGAACGTCGTCGCCGCGGTCCTCGAGCGAGACGAACGAGGTGGAGTATTGGACCTTCACTCCGACCTCGATCGCCCGCTCGGTGAGGATCTCGTGCAGCCGTGGCCGTGTGACACCGTTCATCGGGGGCAGCGTGCTGCTCTCGATCGGTGTTCCGTGGATGTCGCGGATGAAGTTGCCGTCGTGGTCGTACATCGCGCCCCAGGCCGGAGCGGCGAAGCCCGACTCCAGGCAGGCATCGGCCGCACCCAGCGCATCCAGAGCGCGCAGCGCATTGATTGGCTGGATGATGCCGACGCCGAAGACGGATGCGTGGGCCGAAGCGTAACGCTCGACGACCTGGACGTCAGGAGAACGTGACCCTGCCGCACCTGCGTCGTCGCGGGGGCGCGTGGTGGACCGGGACGGCGTGGCAGAAGGCCGAGACCGAGGCGGTGCTCCGCGACTTCCAGGTCACACCGCCGAACCGCAACGCCGCCGTCGCCACGTTCTCGGGCGGCAACCAGCAGAAGGTCCTCATGGGCAAGTGGCTGCTCGGCGGCCCGGCAGCACTCGTGCTCGACGACCCGACTCAGGCCGTCGACGTCGGTGCACGCTCCGCGGTCCTGAGGGCGACGCGGCAGGCCGCCGTCGACGGAGCGGCCGTCGTGCTCTGCAGCTCAGAGGTCGATGACCTCGCCGCAGTGTGCGACCGCGTCGTCGTGCTCGAAGAAGGCAAGGTGCTCACAGAGCTCACACGCCCGTTCACGGCCGACGACATCTTCTCCGCGATCTTCCACAGCACAGGGGATCTTCACGAGCACGAAGGAACAGACCGATGACCACCACGCACTCACACCCGCAGACGACCACCACCAACGTCGTCATCCCGAAGTCGGTGTCGCCGCTGCGGCGGATCAGCATGGATCTGCTCTCGCGGTACGCGCTCGTCATCCTGTGGATCATCATGCTGCTCGTCCTGCTCGCGCTGGTCCCGGGAGACGTCAGCGCCGTGGACGCGATGCGCACCGTGTTCAGCCAGATCACCCCGGTGGTCTTCCTCGCCCTCGGCGTGGTCATCACGATGTCCGTCGGCGAATTCGACCTGTCGTTCGCCGGCATCTTCAGCATCGCCGCCGTGGCCGTGCCGTCCCTCGCCGTGCTGCACGGATGGCCGGTGCTGCTGGCCGTCATCGGCGCCCTCGTGATCGCGCTCGTCTTCGGGGCGATCAACGCCGCCCTCGTCGTCGGCCTCGGGATCAACTCCGTCGTCGTCACCCTCGGTACGTGGAGCGTGGCCGGCGGTCTCGCCTTCCTGCTCTCCGGCGAGACGACGGTCAGCGCCCTCGACCCCGCGCTCGCCGCGATATCGACCGGACGTTTCCTGGGCCTGCCGCACCTGTTCTGGTACGGCGTCGTCATCGTCGCCTACATCATGGGCGCGACCCCGATCGGCCGGCACATGACGTTCGTCGGATCCAACCGCGCGGTCGCCGCCCTCGCCGGCATCGCGGTCGGCCGCGTCCGCATCGGCGCGTACCTGGCCAGCTCGCTGCTGGCGGGCATCGCCGGCGTCGTCATCTCGATCGGCAACGGCGGATTCAACCCGGCATCCGCCTCCGCCTACCTGCTGCCGACGTTCGCCGCCGTCTTCCTCGGAACGGTCGCGGTCGTGCCCGGTCGGTTCAACCCGATCGGGATGCTGATCGCGGCGTACTTCCTCATCACCGGCGTCTTCGGACTGCAGCTGCTCGGCCTCACCGGCTGGGTCACGGAGGTGTTCTACGGTGCGGCGCTGATCCTCGCCGTCACCGTCTCTCATCTGCTCCAGCGCCGAGTCAAGAGCTGATCCACAACCCCCACCGAGCAAGGCCCGAACACAAAGCAAACCCGAACACAAGCAAGGGAGTCACCCGCATGAAGTCATCACGCACTGCTGGCGTCGCTGTCGCCGCCATCAGCATGCTCATTCTCGCCGGCTGCGCCAGCAGCGGCGAGGAGCCCACTGACAACGGCACCGAACCGGCCGCCGAGCTCAGCTCCGAGGCGCAGGCGGCCAAGGACATCGTCGACGCGGCATCCGTCTCCGTCGAGGAGTTCACAGCCCCCGGCCCGGTGTTCGACGGCACCGGCGGCCACCTCGTCGTCGCCCGTTCCCACCCAATCCGATTCGCTGTGGAACGGTCGGAGGCGGAGCACATCCCGTTGGCCGTTGCGTACCGCGCCTCTTCTCCCTTTACCTACCCCGCGACGTGGGGAACCGGCACCGTCACACACCGCACGTTTACGTTCCGCGAGACTCTTCAGCCCGCGTTGAATGCGGGGTTCCTCCTGGACGAGATTGATGAGCCGTTGCCAACTCGCCAGCTGCGGGAGATCAGCCCCGAACGCGCCGCGTGGATGGACAGCCACGTCGGGATCATCATCTACCGCTTCCGCAAACCACTCGATGGGCGCTGATTCGTACGGTCAGGGATCGATTGTGGGAACTCGGCGGAGCCGCTTCGGCGGACAAGTTGTGCTCCGGAAGCGCCTGGAGTCCCGCGGGGTGGTGGTCTTTCGGGCCCGCGGCGTCGTGACCGCGACGGGGTGAGCCATCGTGCGATGGTCAGTGAGAACGACCAAGAACTCACACAGAAAGACGACACCGCACGATGGCTCTTGACCAGTCTGCCCTCCTCGAGCTGCTCGGGGAACTGAAGCTCACCGGCACCACCGACCGCATCCGAGCCGCGACCGAGCGGCTCTACCAGGAGCTGATCGACGCGGAGACAGCCGCATTCATCGGCGCCGCCCCCTACGAGCGCACGAGCGAGCGCACGACTACCCGCAACGGTTCCCGGCCGCGGGTGCTGTCGACCACGGCTGGGGATCTGGAGTTGCGGATCCCGAAGTTGCGGCAGGGGTCGTTCTTCCCGTCGCTGCTGGAGCGGCGCCGCCGGGTCGACCAAGCCTTGTTCGCGGTCGTGATGGAGGCCTACCTCCACGGCGTCTCAACCCGGAAGGTCGATGACCTCGTCAAAGCGCTCGGCGCTGACACTGGCATCTCGAAGTCCGAGGTGTCCCGCATCTGCCAAGGGCTCGACGCCGAGGTCGCATCGTTCCGCGACCGCTCGCTGTCTGACATCGCCTACCCCTACGTGTTCCTCGACGCGACCTACTGCAAGGTCCGCATCGACCACCGTGTCGTGTCCCAGGCGGTCGTCGTCGCGATCGGCGTCGCCGCTGACGGGCGGCGGGTCGTGCTGGGCTTCGATGTCGGAGACAGCGAGACCGAGGAGTTCTGGAAGCAGTTCCTGCGCTCGTTGAAGACACGAGGTCTGGGCGGGGTGAAGCTGGTGATCTCCGACGCCCACGCCGGACTGAAGAAGGCCGCAGCGACCGTGTTGCAGGGCGCCGCCTGGCAGCGCTGCCGCGTCCACTTCATGCGCAACGTCCTGACCGCCCTCCCGAAGGGCCGGCAGGAGATGGTCGCCAGCGTGATCCGCACGATCTTCGCCCAACCCGACGCCGAGCACATCGATGCCCAGTTCGACGAAGTCGTGCGCATGATCGAGCGCGTCCACCCCAAGACCGCCGTGATGCTCACCGACGCCCGTGACGACATCCTCGCGTTCAAAGCGTTCCCCGCCCGGCATTGGCGACAGATCTGGTCCACGAACCCGCTGGAACGCCTCAATCGGGAGATCAAGCGCCGCACCGACGTCGTTGGCGTGTTCCCGAACAACGCCGCCCTGCTCCGCCTGGCCGGCTCCGTCCTCGTCGAGCAACACGACGAATGGGAAGCCGCCGACCGCCGCTACTTCTCCGAAGCCTCCATGACCGAGCTCACCGCGACCACCCCCACCATCGACGAGGCGGTGATACTCCCCGAGATCACCGCCGCCTAAACTAACGACAGCTGATCATCGCAACGAAGCGAAAGACCACCACTCAAACGGACGCGGCCCGGAAGCGCGAACGAGACTCGGACAAATCACGTCGGAATCCCCGCTGTGTGACAGGGGCGGCGCAGACATCTCTGAGCGATCCCTACAGCCGATTGTAGGGATTTTTCTAAAATGTCCATTTCGCAGATGAAGTGTCCACGTGGTGTCCATATGGACATTTCGGTCGGGTGGTTCGGGTGATCTCTCCTGCAGCAAGGGGATAGCTGCTGGGCGGGAGACGTAATTCACGCACAGGCGGCCGGTTCGAGGCGGTAGGTCTCACGCGATGCCACAAACAAATCTGAGCATGGACACCACGATTTCCTCAGTACTCCGGAATACCCTAGGGGGGTAGGGGTGTTAGGGTGGGTGTCGCCGATTCTGGCGCATCACCGACGGAAGGAAACCATCATGGCCACCAGCGAGTACCAGGTCACCGGCATGACGTGCGGACACTGCGAGATGTCCATCCGTGAAGAGGTCTCCCAGATCCCCGGCGTGGACGAGATCCAGGTGAGCGCCCAGACCGGCAAGCTCGTCGTGTCTTCCACCAGTGCTCTGGATGACGCCGCCGTGCTGGCCGCGGTCGACGAGGCTGGTTACTCCGCGGTGCGCGCCTGATGAACGCTGCGGGACGACTCAGCCTGTATGGCGCCGGCGTCGTCGTGGCTTTCGGCGGGGCGTTCGGCATCGCGGCAGCTGTCGTCCCGGACAGCGCCGTCGCCAACTGGACGGCCGCGGCTGACGACAGCTCGATGGCCGATCACGCCGGCATGACCGGCGAGGACACCGCCGAGACCGCCACCATCCCCGGCGTCTCCCTCTCCGGTTACGGATACGAACTCAGCCCGATCGCCGCGCCCACCGGAACGGGCGAGTCAGGCGAGTTGAGCTTCCAGATCCTCGACGCTGACGGGACTGCGCTGACCGCGTACGAGTCCTCGCATGAGAAGGACCTGCACCTGATCGTGGTGCGCACCGATGGAACCCAGTTCCGGCACGTGCACCCCACGCTCGACGAGGCCACCGGCACCTGGACGACCTCCTGGGAGTGGACCGAAGCCGGCAGCTACCGGATCTATGCCGACTTCGTGCCGGACGTCGCCGACGGCCCCGACAAGGTCACCCTGACCCGCACGGTCGACGTCGCGGGCGCGTTCACCCCGAACCCGGCGACCGCCACGTCGACGACAAGCGAGGTCGACGGGTACACGGTCACCCTCGATGGGGACCTGACCGCGGGGGAGAGCTCCGAGCTAACCTTGTCGGTCACCCGTGACGGGCAGCCAGTCACCACCCTGCAGCCGTACCTTGGGGCCTTCGGGCACCTCGTCGCGCTGCGCGATGGGGACCTGGCCTACCTGCACGTGCACGCCGAAGGCGACGACCCGCAGGACGGCGACACCGCCGGACCCGACATCCGATTCGCGGCCGAGGCGCCTACCACCGGCCGGTACCTGCTCTACCTCGACTTCCAGGTCGACGGGCAGGTCCACACCGCCGAGTTCGTCGTGGACGCCGGGCACGGCACCGGCGACACGGACACGGACGACACACACAGCGACACGGGCGACGGTCACTGACCGCCCCGCGGTGATCTGAGAGAAGAAGGAACACCATGAGCACCACAGCCCCCGCAGAACAGACCGCGGACTCCGCCGTCGAACTCCAGATCGGCGGGATGACCTGCGCCTCCTGCGCGATGCGGATCGAGAAAAAGCTGAACAAGCTCGACGGCGTCGCCGCCACGGTCAACTACGCCACCGAGAAGGCGAAGGTCACCATCCCCGCCGGATACGACCCGGCCCTGCTGATCGCCGAGGTCGAGAAGACCGGCTACAGCGCGGCGCTTCCGGCCCCGAAGAAGGCCAAGAACGACACCGCCGAGGGCGGGGACGCGGACGATGCCGACCCGGAGCTGACCAGCCTCCGCAATCGGCTCATCGTCTCCATCGTCCTGAGCGTCCCGGTCATCGCGATGGCGATGGTCCCCGCCCTGCAGTTCACCTACTGGCAGTGGGCGTCGTTGGCGCTGGCGGCGCCGGTCATCGTGTGGGCGGCGTTCCCGTTCCACAAGGCGGCGTGGGCGAACCTCAAGCACGGCACCGCGACGATGGACACGCTCATCTCGATGGGCACGACCGCCGCGTTCCTGTGGTCGCTGTACGCGCTGTTCTTCGGCACCGCCGGCACCCCCGGGATGACGCACCCGTTCGAGCTCACCCTCGCCCCCTCGGAAGGAGCCGCGAACATCTACCTCGAAGTCGCCGCCGGGGTGACGATGTTCATCCTCGCCGGCCGCTACTTCGAGAAGCGGTCCAAGCGTCAGGCCGGCGCCGCGCTGCGCGCGCTGCTCGAGCTCGGCGCGAAGGAAGTATCCGTGCTGCGCGACGGGGTGGAGACGAAGATCCCGGTCGAGGACCTGCAGGCGGGGGACGAGTTCATCGTCCGCCCGGGCGAGAAGATCGCCACCGACGGTGTCGTGGTTTCCGGCACGTCCGCCGTGGACGCCTCCATGCTCACCGGCGAATCCGTCCCGGTCGAGGTCGCCGAAGGCGACCCCGTCACCGGAGCCACGGTGAACGCCGGCGGACGCTTGGTAGTTCGCGCCACTCGGGTCGGCTCGGACACGCAGCTGGCGCAGATGGCCAAGCTCGTCGAGGACGCCCAGACCGGAAAGGCTGAGGTGCAGCGCCTGGCCGACAAGATCTCCGGCGTGTTCGTCCCGATTGCGATCCTCATCGCCGTCGTCGCGATGGGGGCATGGTTGGGTGCCGGGTTCCCTGTCGCTGCCGCGTTCACCGCCGCCGTCGCCGTGCTGGTCATCGCGTGCCCGTGCGCCCTGGGTCTTGCCACGCCGACCGCGCTGCTGGTCGGCACCGGCCGCGGCGCGCAGATGGGCATCCTGATCAAGGGCCCGGAAGTGCTGGAATCCACCCGCAAGGTCGACACCGTCGTGCTCGATAAGACCGGCACCGTCACCACCGGCAAGATGACCCTGGTCAACGTCGTCACCGAGCCGGGCACCGATGCGGACGAGCTACTCCGCCTCGCCGGTGCACTCGAAGACGCCTCCGAGCACCCCATCGCGCAGGCGATCGCGAAGGGCGCCACCCAGCAGACCGGCACCCTCCCCACCGTGGAAGGGTTCACGAACCTGGAAGGCAAGGGCGTGCAGGGTGTCGTCGACGGACACGCACTCATCGTCGGCCGGGAATCGCTGCTGGCCGAGTGGTCGCTGCGCCTGAGCGCCGAGGTTGCCGCCGCGAAGGCGCAGGCCGAAAGCGAAGGCAAGACCGTCGTCGCCGTCGGATGGGATGGTGCCGCTCGCGGCATCCTCATCGTCGCCGACACCGTCAAGCCGACCAGCAAGGAGGCCATCGCCCAGCTCAAGGCACTCGGCCTGACTCCGGTGCTGCTCACCGGCGACAACGAGGCGGTCGCCCGCCAGATCGCCGCCGAGGTCGGTATCGACCAGGTCATCGCCGAAGTCCTCCCGAAGGACAAGGTCGATGTCGTCACCCGCCTCCAAGGCGAGGGAAAGGTCGTCGCGATGGTCGGAGACGGTGTCAACGACGCCCCCGCGCTCGCGCAGGCCGACCTCGGCTTGGCGATGGGAACCGGCACCGACGTCGCGATCGAGGCCTCGGACATCACCCTGGTCCGCGGCGACCTGCGCAGCGCCGCTGACGCGATCCGGCTGTCCCGCAAGACCCTCGGCACTATCAAGACCAACCTGTTCTGGGCCTTCGCCTACAACACGGCCGCGATCCCGGTCGCAGCCCTCGGTCTCCTCAACCCGATGCTCGCCGGTGCCGCCATGGCACTGTCCAGCGTGTTCGTCGTGGGCAACAGCCTGCGTCTGCGCGGATTCAAGAGCATCGCCCGCTGACCGGGCAACCCGGCAGCACCTACCACCCACATCGGAAGGAACACCACCCATGTCCAGCTGTTGCAGCACCAGCGCCCCCGCCCCCGGCGGCCGTGAGAACCTCCTCGACGCCGCCGGTGGCGCCGACATGACCACCTGCCCCGTGATGGAGGGCACCCCGGTCAACAAGGCCACCGCCGTGGCGGCCGGCCTGTTCCGCGACTACGAGGGCGAGCGGTACTACTTCTGCTGCGCCGGCTGCGGTCCCGCGTTCGACGCGGACCCGGCCCGCTACGCCGCCGCCATGGCCTGAGCCTCACTCCCGGTGCCCACACACCCCGTGCGGGCACCGGGAGACCGGACCCTTCATGACCTCCACCATCGCGGCCGCCCGCGAACCGGGCTACATCACCGACCCCCGCACCTACCGGAACCGGCTGCGCCGTCTGGAAGGGCAGATTCGCGGGCTCACCGGGATGATCGAGCAGGAACGCCCCTGCATCGATACCCTCACCCAGATCTCCGCCACCCAACGCGCGCTCCAGGGTGTCGGTCTCGCCCTGCTGACGGACTACCTGCGCCACGCGCACGCCACCGGCACCCTCACCGACGACACCGTCCTTGATGCCGCCTCGACCGCGATCACCCAGCTGATCCGGTCCTGACCCTGCCCTCCTCGCAGCGCCGCGACCCCCGTACCCCGGAAGCGAACTGCACCTCATGCCCACCCACCATGTCCTCATCCTCGGGGCAGGAGCAGCCGGCGTCGCCGCCGCAACAGCCCTCGCCCGCCACGAGGACATCCACGTCACCCTGGTCGGCAGAACCCACGAGACCCCGTACATCCGGATGCACATCACCGGCGTCGCGTTCGGTCCCACCTTGCCCGAGACCATCCACGCGCCGCTCCCGCCCGTCACCGTGCTGGCAGACACCGCCACCCACCTCGACCCGATCAGCCGCATCGTGCACCTCGCCTCCGGCGCACAGTTGCGCTACGACGCGGTCATCATCGCCACCGGCAGCCGCCCGGACACCCTCACCCCGGGCCTGCCCGGGCGGCACACTCCCGCTGCACGGCACCAGGTCGTCACCCTGCACAGCATCCAGGACGCCCAACAGATCCGAGAACACCTCACCCGCACCGCCGGGCCGTCCCGGGTCGCGATCTACGGCGGCGGATTCACCGGCGCGGAGACCGCGTCCGCACTCCACGCCGCCGGACATCACGTCGCCCTCATCAGCCGCTCCCGCATCCCCGGGCGGGCCTCCTTCGGCGCGCAGATCGCCGCCCACATCACCGGCATCCATCGCGGCAAAATCACCACATTCCTGGGCCGCACGATCACCGCCGTCCGTGACAGGAGCCCGCTGCTGGGGATCACCCTGGATGACACCACCACGCTCTCCGCCGACCTGCTCATCACCGCCCTCGGCAACGCCCCCACCGCACCGGGACCGTTCTCTTCCGGGGTGCCTGTCGATGACCGGCTGCGGAGCACTGCCCCGCACGTGTACGCGGCCGGCAGCACCGCCATACACCGCGACGACCACCTCGGGATCTGGCGCCTGGATCACTGGGCCGACGCGGCCGCGCAAGGACAGCACGCCGCCGCCGCGGTGCTCCACGACCGCACCGGCGCCGCCGACCCGGGACCCTACCGTCCTCGTAGCTCCTACACGTCACTGATCCACGGCACCGCCATCACCGGCATCGGGTACACCATGACGCCCGCCACCGAAGGACAGGGCCCAGGACCCGGCACCCTCGTCACGCACACGCTCAACGGTGCTCTGGTGGGGGTGAGCGGTGTCGACGCGGTCGCCACCGTCCACGAAACCGCCCAGCACCTGCACGAGAGCGCCGCATGACCGCCGCCACCCCTGTGACCCCGGCCACTCGTGCCCGCGGCGGGTTCTGTCTCGCCGTGACCGGCACCGTCGTGCTAATGGCGGCCGCGTCGGCGCCTTCCCCGTTCTACCCGCAACTCACCGAGCAGCTCCAGCTGCCCCCGGTGGCCACCACTCTTATCTTCGCGATCTACGCCATCCCGCTGCTGCTCGCACTGCTGACGCTCGGGTCGCTTTCTGACCGGGTCGGGCGTCGCGGCATCCTCACCGTCGGATCGGTGGCCCTGTCGGTGAGCCTGCTGATGTTCTGGGCCGCCGATTCCTTCCTGCTGCTGCTCGCCGCCCGCGCCCTGCAAGGCCTGGCGGCGGGACTGCTGGTCCCGGTTCTGAACGCCATGATGGTCGACCACGAACCCTCCCGCTGGCTGGGGGCGGCCGCGCTGGCCAACACCGTGGCCCCCATGGCCGGTCTCGGGCTCGGGGCGCTCACCGCCGCTGGACTGCTGGACCTACCCGGCATCGACGCGGGCACCATCTTTCTGCTCCTCGCCGCGGTGTTCCCTCTCCTCGCCGCCACCGCCTGGACCATTCCCACCCCACCCGTCCTTCCCGGGGACGCGGGACCGGACCCACGGGCCCGGCGGGTCTCGGCGGCGACGCGGCGGCGGATCATCGTCTCGGTCGCCCCCGCCATCATCGCCGGGTGGGTCACCAACGGTCTGTTCCTCGCCCTGGGACCGGGGATCATCGCCACCCGGTTCCACGCCGACACCTACCTGCACCAGGCCGGGTCCATCATCATCCTCGCCGCGGCCGGGGTGGTCGCCGCCACCGCACTGCAGGGGGCCACCGCCCGGCGGATCAGCGTGTTCGGGGCCGTGTCTCTCGGCGCAGGCACCGTGCTCAGCCTCGCCGCGCTGGCCGTGCCAACTCTGCCCGGGTACCTCGCCAGTGTCGCGGTCGTGGGTGCCGGGTTCGGGACTGCCTTCATGGGCGCGATGCGCACCCTGCTGCCGCACGTCGACCCCGGGCAGCGCGCCACCGTTATGGCCGTGATCTACACGATCTCCTACCTCGCGATGTCCGTCCCCGTCGTGCTGGCCGGCTTCCTCGTCCCCGCTCTCACCCTCCCTGGAGCCGCGGCCGTGTTGGGGGGAGTGGTGGTGCTGCTCAGCATCACCGCCACCCTCACCCACCTGCGCACCCCCACGGAGCTCACACCGCCCGCCACGCAACATCGACCGAAAGGGACCCGCCGACCATGACCGCCCCCGCGCCCCGCCGTTCCCCCCACCTCACCCGGCGACGCTTCCTCGCCCTCGGCGCCACCGCCGCCGCGGTTGGAGCTCTGGCCGCCTGCACCCCCACCCCCGCCTGGGTCAGCCCGACGGGAGCGGCCGTCGACCGCACCGAACGGGGCCGTGGCGGCACCGGCCGCGTGGTCACCGCGACGCTGACGGCGGCGGCGGCGACCCTCGATCTGGCAGGAACACCCGCGTCCACGTTCTCCTACGGCAGCATCCCCGGGCCTGTCCTGCGCGTCCAGGCAGGAGACACCCTGCAGGCCACCCTGCGCAACACCCTCCCCGTCGACACGTCCGTGCACTGGCACGGCCTGGCACTCCGCAACGACATGGACGGCGTCCCCCCACTCACCCAGACCGCGACCCGCCCCGGCGAGTCGTTCCAATACGAGTTCATCGCCCCCGACCCCGGTACGCACTGGTTCCACCCGCACGTCGGCGCCCAGCTGGACACCGGCCTATACGGGGTGCTCATCGTCGAAGACCCGAATGAGCCGCTGCGCTACGACGACGAATGGGTCATCGTCCTCGACGACTGGCTGGACGGGGTCACCGCCACCCCCGACGCGGTGCTCGAGCAGCTGCGAGAAGGAATGGGCGACATGGGCGGGCACGGCGACATGTTCATGCGGATGGGGAACATGCTGATGGGCGCCGACTCCGACCTACTCGGCGGCGACGCCGGCGACGTGTACTACCCGCACTACCTGATCAACGGCAAACCCGCCGCCGACCCCGCCCAATTCACCGGCACGCCCGGCACGCGGGTACGGATCCGGCTGATCAACGCCGGCGGCGACACCGCGTTCCGCGTCGCCATCGGCGGGCACCGGCTGACCGTCACCCACACCGACGGGTTCCCCGTCGACCCGGTCGCTGCCGATAGCGTCCTGGTGGGAATGGGGGAACGCTACGACGTGATCGTCACCCTGGGCGACGGTGCGTTCCCCCTGGTGGCGGAGGCCGAAGGCAAGCGGGAACGCGGCTTCGCCATCATCCGCACCGGCAGCGGACAGGCGCCCACCCCGGACGCGGACATCGCCGAACTGGGCGAAGGCCGCGTCGTCGCGGTGGCGAGCATGCTCTTCGCCGCACCCGAGGTCACCCTCGACCGTCGTGACGTGGACCGCACCCTCGACCTCACCCTCACCGGCAGCATGGCCAATTACGACTGGGGGTTCAACGGCACCCAGTTCGACATGCACAACCCGTTGCGCGGCGCGCACGCACTGGTCGCGGGGGAACGGGTGCGGCTGCGGGTGACGAACGACACCGACATGTGGCACCCCTTCCACCTGCACGGCCACACCTATCAGCACGCCGGTGGCGGCCCCCGCAAAGACACCTCCATCGTGCTGCCGAACCAAACCCTCGACCTCGAGTTCGACGCCGACAACCCCGGCCAATGGATGACCCACTGCCACAACATCTACCACGGCGAAGCCGGGATGATGACCGTGCTCGCCTACCGCCCCTGAGCACCAGCAGTCCAGGGAATACACGCCACACCCCACCTGTTGTCATACCCGTACAGGGTATAGCCTGGAGGGGTTCGGACGCAGACAAACGAGGCAGCGACGACGGCTGCCGCCCCGGACCCACATCACGGAGAGCAACGGATATGAGCCACGACCATCACCACGAAGCACCCGCCGGCACCCCCGCCGATGACATCGTCACCTGCCCGGTGATGCCCGGCAGCACCGTCAGCAAGAGCACCGCGGAAGCCCAAGGCCTCTACCGGGACTACGACGGGCAGCGGTACTGGTTCTGCTGCTCCGCCTGCGGCCCCCTCTTCGACGCCGACCCCGCCAAGTACGCCACGGCCGCCTAACCGACCACAGGCCGGGGATACCGGTCACCAGCCCCCACATTCGCGAGACGCAAGGAGCAACATTGTCACCCCAGAAGGTCCTCATCCTGGGAGCCGGCGCCGCCGGCGCGGCCGCGGCGCGCGTTCTTCACGGTTCCGGCACGGTGAGCGTCACCCTCGTCGACCGCACCGGACAGGCCCCGTACAACCGCACCCTGGTCAACAAGGGGGTCGCGATCGGGCTGCTCACCCCGGAACAGGTCGTCACCCCCGGGGTGGAGGTCATAAGTGACACCGCGGTCGAGGTCGACCCACAGGGAAAGACCGTGCGGCTCGCATCCGGCCGGATCGAACCGTACGACGCGCTCCTCCTCGCCACCGGCAGCACCCCCCGCTTGCTGCCGGACACGCTGCCCGGCCTGACCGCCGCCACGGAGGCAGGACGGGTCACCACCCTGCACTCCCTGGAAGACGCGGTCGCCGTCCGCGACCTCCTGGGCACGCTTGGCCGCCCCGCGCAGATCGTCATCTCCGGTGCCGGTCTGGTCGCGGCCGAGACCGCCACGCTGCTCCGCGACCGTGGACATCAGGTCACCCTCCTCGCCCGCGCGACCACCCCCGGGGTCAGCGTGTTCGGCGCCGGCGCCGCGGAGCGCCTCGCCGCCGCGCACCGGGAGCACGTGGACGTCGCGTTCGGCCGCACCCTCACCGCCGTCACTGACACCGGCACACAGCTCGAGCTCGCCTTGGACGACACCACACAGCTGACGGCGGATCTGCTGATCATCGCCCACGGAACCACCCCGACCGGCCCCGCCCCTTGGGAAGACGGGGTCATCGTGGACGGGAAGCTGCGCACCGCCACCCCCGGCGTCTACAGCGCCGGCGGGGTCGCCGCACACTATGACACCACCCTGGGCGCCTGGCGCATCGATCACTGGTCGGACGCGGCCGCGCAGGGTGAACATGCCGCACGCACCATGCTCGCCGACCTCGGCGCCGGCACCCACCCGGGCGACTACCAGCCCCGCGCCCCCTTCACGGCAACCGTGCACGGCATGATGGTCGCCGGTGCCGGGATCACCGGGGGTCACACCTCCGCACGCATCGACACTACCGACCCGCTCCTGGTCGTCCACGAGCATGACGGTGTCCCCGTCGGGGTGCTCGGGCTGGACGCCGTGCCCGCGGTGTTCGGGTGGATGCCGAACCTTCATACTCCTGCCGCGACCGATCCGCAGGACCTCGCCTCCGCGGGAACCGCGACGGCAGACTCACACCAACGCTAGGCACAGGGAAGTGAACCGATGACTGACCCGCACGCACACCACACCGACCACCCCACCGGCAAGGCCGCCACCGCCACCGGGGGAGACACCCGCCACGGCGACCACACCCCCGAGCCGCCCACCCAGCACGACACCCACACCGGCCACGGCACGCAGGCCAGCCACGGGGACCACGCAGGTCACGATGGTGGTGGCCACGGCGGCGGGCACGGTGGGCACGGGGATCACGTCGGCCAGTTCCGGCGACTGTTCTGGATCAACCTGATCATCGCCGTCCCGGTCGTGGCGTTCTCCCCGATGTTCGCGATGATCCTCGGCTACACCGTCCCCGACTGGGCACTGTTCATCGCCCCCGTCCTCGGCACCGTCATGTACGCGTGGGGCGGGTGGCCGTTCCTGACCGGTGCGGTCAGCGAACTCCGCTCCCGCAAACCCGGCATGATGCTGCTGATCGGTCTGGCCATCACGGTCGCGTTCTTCGCGTCCTGGGGCGCCACCCTGGGCCTGCTGCACCACGAGCTGGAGTTCTGGTGGGAGCTGGCGCTGCTGATCGTGATCATGCTGCTCGGTCACTGGATCGAGATGCGCTCCCTCGCCCAGACCAGCTCCGCGCTGGACACCCTCGCGGCGCTGCTCCCGGATGAGGCAGAGCGCGTCGAAGGGGACCAGATCGTCAAGGTCTCACCCGCCGACCTGCAGGTCGGGGACGTGGTGGTGGTCCGCCCCGGCGGCAGCGTCCCCGCCGACGGGAAGATCGTCGACGGCCGCGCCGACATGGACGAGTCCATGGTCACCGGTGAATCCCGCCCCGTCGCCCGCGGCACTGGCGACCCCGTTACCGCGGGCACCGTCGCCACAGACTCCGGCCTTCGCGTGGAGGTCACCGCCACGGGGGATGAGACCACCCTCGCGGGTATTCAGCGGCTGGTCACGGAGGCACAGAACTCGTCCTCTCGGGCGCAGCGGATCGCCGACAAGGCGGCGGCGCTGCTGTTCTGGTTCGCGCTGGGCGCCGCCGCGATCACCGCGGTGGTGTGGACTGTCGTCGGCAATCCCGATGCGGCGGTCGTGCGCACCATCACCGTGCTGGTCATCGCCTGCCCGCACGCGCTGGGCCTGGCGATCCCGCTGGTGGTGTCCATCGCCACTGAGCGCGCCGCCCGTGGCGGGGTGTTGGTGAAGGACCGGCTCGCGCTCGAGAGCATGCGCACCGTCGACACCGTGCTGTTCGACAAGACCGGCACCCTCACCAAGGGCGAGCCCACCGTCTCCGCCGTGGAACCGGTCGGTGACCTGGACGCTGACCAGGTGCTCGCGATCGCCGCGGCGGCCGAGGCCGACAGTGAGCACCCGCTCGCTAGGGCCATCGTTCGCGCCGCGAAGGACAAGAACCTGACCCTGCCGAAGGCGACCGGGTTTTCCTCTTCCCCGGCGGTCGGTGTCACCGCGACCGTCGACGGTGCGGAGATCCGTGTCGGCGGTCCCCGTCTGCTCGAGGACGTCGGTGCCAGCGAGGTCGACATGGCGGACGCGTGGCGTAGCGAGGGCGCGATCATCCTGCACGTGACCCGGGACGGAAAAGTCATCGGCGGGCTCAAGCTCGCCGACGAGATCCGCCCCGAGTCCCGTGAAGCCGTCGATGCCCTGCACAAGCTGGGTGTCCAGGTGGTCATGATCACCGGCGACGCCGAAGCCGTCGCGAACGCCGTCGGCGCCGAGCTGGGCATCGACCGGGTCTTCGCGCACGTGCGCCCGGAGGACAAGTCCAGCAAGGTCGCCGAGCTGCAGAAGGAGGGCCGCAAGGTCGCGATGGTGGGCGACGGCGTCAACGACGCCCCCGCCCTCGCGCAGGCCGACGTCGGCATCGCGATCGGCGCCGGCACCGACGTCGCGATCGCGTCCGCCGGGGTCATCCTCGCGAGCTCCGACCCGCGCAGTGTGCTGTCGGTGATCCAGCTGTCGCGTGCGGCGTACCGGAAGATGAAGCAGAATCTGTGGTGGGCTGCCGGGTACAACCTGATCTCCGTGCCGCTCGCCGCCGGCGTGCTCGCCCCCATCGGGTTCGTCCTGCCGATGTCGATCGGTGCGATCCTGATGTCCCTGTCCACCGTCGTGGTCGCCCTGAACGCGCAGCTGCTGCGCCGCATCGACCTCAGCCCCGAAGCCAGCACCCGCGCAGCGCTGGACAGCTAAACCCGAAGGAACCCGGCCATGACCACACCCGCACCCGACACCGCTCACGCCCCCCACGGGTACATCACCGACAAAGACCGATACCTGAACCGGCTCAAGCGGATCGAAGGTCAAGCGCGGGGCATCTCGAAGATGGTCGATGAAGAGAAGTACTGCATCGACATCCTCACCCAGATCAGCGCTCTGACCAGCGCCCTGCAGGCCGTGGCCGTCGGGCTGCTTGACGACCACCTGAAACACTGCGTGCTCGACGCGGCGCGCATGGAGGGTGACCAGGCGGAGCAGAAGATCAAGGAAGCCAGCGACGCGATCGCCCGTCTGGTCCGGTCCTAACCGGACCAGACGGGCGATCCCACGCTGCTGCGTCCACGTCCCCGGTAAGGGGACACTCGGTGCCTTGGCCGAGCGGTCAGGCAACGGCCTGCAAAGCCGTCTAGACGGGTTCGACTCCCGTAGGCACCTCGCATACGGCCCGTCGCGTGCCCGGCGGGCTATCCGGGCAGAATCGTGATGCCGCTGGTCTCGTCGACGATCACGATGCGGCCCGCGGCGTCCATACCGACCGCCTGCACCCGGCCGTCCACGCGACCTGCCGGCTCCCAGCTCGCGGCACCGGCTCCGGTCACCCAAATCTGCCCATCGGTGCCGACACCGACCACCTGAGTCCGGTCGGCCGCAGCCCCCAACGTGTACAGCAGCGGCGCTTCGGGCCACGCCGCGAAGGACGCACCGCCGTCCGTGCTGATCTGCACACCCTCTTCGGTGGCCGCGATCACCCGTCCGCGACCGTCGACGGCGAGACTGGCCGCTACCAGATCCGCACCGGTAGGTTCCCAGGTCAGCCCGGCGTCGTCGCTGCGGATCACGTCGCTGACGTCCGTGGCGATGGCGTACACCGTGTCATCGGCGCCGGCGGCGAGGGCGTGGAAGTCTTTCTCCCCACCGAACACCACCGACTCCCAACTCACCCCTGCGTCGGTGCTGCGCATCACGCCCAGGTTCGGTGCCCCCCACTCGGCGGGGCTTCCGGGGCCGGGGTGACCGGACGCGATCAGTGTCTGCGAAGTGGCGGTGAGTCCCATCGCGTCGAAGCTGTCCGTGCTGACCCGGCCACCCCACTCCCCGGTGTCGGTGACCTCGTAGATGCCTTCATGCGTTCCCAGGAGAAGCTGGTCAGTGTCCGGGGCGACGACCACCGCGTGGACATGGCTCGGTACCCCGGTGCGCCCGTCCCCAGCCGGCGGCGACGTCGGAGTGTCCGCGCACCCCGCCAGCATCAGGAGGGCGGAAGCAGCGGCGCCCGCCGCCAGTGTCTTCGTATGGACGTGCATACGCGTACCTCCGCGTTCGAAGAGTGGGGGCACCGCGCATGGCAGCGGCGCCCCCACTCGACGGATCGGGCTCAGAGCTGGCCGAGCAGATCCTGCATGGTCTCGATCTCCGCGGACTGTGTATCGACCACGGCTTGCGCGAGCGCCAACGCGTCCGCGTTCTTCCCGTTGGCGAGTTCGGTCTCGGCCATCTCGATCGCCCCCTGGTGGTGGGCGATCATCTGCTCCAGGAACAGGGGTGCCGCCTCGGCCCCGGACGCCGACTCCAGCGCCGCCATGTCCTCGTCAGACATCATCCCGCCGCCGTGCTCCATCTCACCCATGTCCATGTCGTCACTGGACACGCCCCACTCGGCGAGCCATCCCTGCATCGTCTCGATCTCCGGCTGCTGGGCGTCCTTGATCTGCTGAGCCAGATCCAGCACCCGCTGATCAACGTCGCTCTTGGCGAGGATCATGTCGCTCATCTCGACGGCCTGCTCGTGATGCGGGATCATCATCATCGCGAACATCGAATCCGCCATGTTGAAGTCCGCCTCCGCCGATTCCGACGGGGCCGACGACGACCCACCATGATCCATTCCAGGCATGCTGCCTCCGTTGTCCGCGCAGCCGGCCAGGAACAGCACCGCTGCCAGCGGTACGGCCGCGACCGCTGCCAAACGCATCTTCTTGTTCATCATCAGTCCTCTCAAACACTCGTGAAACCCGCGTACGGGCAATGAACCTCACCCCCGCCCCAGAGGGCAGGGACAGTGCGTGTCACGTTCGGCTGATCGACAGCTCCAGGAGTGAGGGAGGCCGGTCCGGGGCCGGCCGGCACCGCGTCACCGGCGGACGCAATGCATGCCGCTCCCACACAGACGACCATGCGGCGCGGGGGACCAGCAGCACGAGGGCGGCTGCCAGCAACGCCAGCACGCACATCATCATCAGAACGTCATGGCCCCCGCTCGGGCTGCACGACGCGCACGCCTCCGCATCCTCATCGCCGGTCGCGGGCGCCGACGAGTGGTGAGGTGCCCCGCCCGGCATCTCGACATTCTCCGAGGTCGTAGGGGCGGTGTGTCCCGAGGAGATCGTGTGCATCCCCATCAACCCGACGATGACCGCTGCAGCGAAGCACACGGCAACCAGCCACCGCACCGGGTGCGGCAGCCGCAGGCGCAACGCGGACAGGCCGATCATCCCGTCCAGCCTACCGTCCGTACCATACCCCCGCACCGTAACCCAAGGGGGTCGCCGGCATCCGGAACAGCGACGTAACGTAACCCCCTCACCGATTCAAAGGAGAAGGCCGTGACCGTCACCGCCCAAATGTTCGACACCCACCCCCGAGCCAACGACATCGCCAACCGAGACGCGCTCCTGGCCTGTATCGACGCGTGCCTCGAGTGCGGCCAGGCTTGTACGACCTGCGCCGACGCCTGTCTCAGCGAGGAGATGGTCGCCGATCTGACCACCTGCATCCGTCTGAACCAGGATTGCGCCGACCTCTGCGACACCACCGCGCGCCTGCTCTCTCGCCACACCGGCACGGACACCACCGTGCTTCGTGCCGCGCTGGAGGCGTTGCGCGCAGCGTGCGCCGCATGCGCCGCCGAGTGCGACACCCACGCGGACATGCACGAGCACTGCCGGGTCTGCGCCGACGCCTGCCGCCGCTGTGAACAGGCCTGCACTAACCTGCTCGCGACGCTCTGACACCCTTCCTCCGCCGACCGCTACCGCGGCGCTGGGGGGCCCGGCTCAGCGGTGGCGGACAAGGGCTGGCTCGTCCTCGGTGAGGTGCGCGGTCTCGATCTGGAAGGTCGAGTGCTGAATCGACACCGGGAAGTGACCGGCCACGCATTCGCGTACCTCGTGCAACACCTCCGCGGCATGCCCGTCGGTGAAGCACTCATCCTCGACCACCACATGCGCGGTCAGGGTGGGCAGGCCAGTGGCGACCGTCGATGCGTGCAGGTCGTGCACGTCGGTGACGTGTTCGAGCTCAAGGATGTGCCGGCGTACCTCGTCCAAGTCGAGCCCGGCAGGGGTGAACTCCATGAGCACCCGGGTGGTGTCGCGCATCAAAATGATCGCGCGCGGCACGATCAGTCCCGCGATCAGGAGCCCTGCAATCGCGTCGGCCTGCTGGAACCCGGTCGTGGCGATCACAATCGCGGCCACGATCACCCCGAGCGAGCCGAGTGCATCGTTGATCACCTCCAGGAACGCTGCCCGCATATTGAAGTTCGCGCCGCGGCTCGAGGAGAGGATCACGATCGCGATCACATTCGCCGCGAGGCCGACGATGCCGAACACGAGCATCTCTCCCGCGGCGACCTCCGGCGGCTCGAACAGGCGTCGGATACCTTCGACGGCGGCGTAAGTGCCCACCACCAGCAGCAGTGCGGCCTGCCCGAGTGCGGCGATCACCTCGATGCGTCGGAATCCCCAGGTCCGCTTCGGATTAGCCGGCCGCAGCATCAGCGTCGCCGCGATCAGCGCGACCAGCAGACCGGACGCGTCGGTGATCGCGTGTGCGGTGTCCGTCAGCAGCGCCAGGCTGCCGGTGACGATGGAACCGATCGCCTGCGCGATCACGATCGTCGCCGTCAGGCCGAACGCGATCCACAGTCGTGCTCGGTGATCCCCGGGCGCTCCTGCCTCGGTAGTCGGTGCACCGTGGTTGTGACCCGCACCCATGTCCCACTCCTTACTTGGTCAGTGACCAATTTCCTTGATCGGTGACCAAGATACTACAGTGTTGGTCACTGACCAAGCTCGGAGGAGAGACCTGTGGCCGACCGACTATCCCGCCGCGACGTCATCCACGCCGCCTTGGCCCTGCTCGATCGCGGCGGGGCGGACGCCATCACCCTCCGTGGGATCGCCCGACATCTCGACGTTCACCTCAACTCGGTGTCGCTGCAGGTGGGGAGCAAAGCGCGCCTCTTCGACCTGATGGCAGACGCCATTCTCGGCGAGCTCTCCTTCGACGACCTCCCACACCCGCCGATCGACCGGGTCAAAGAGATCTTCCGCCGCTACCGCCAGGTCCTTCTGAACCACCGCGACGGCGCACATCTCGTCTCGGGTACGAGGGTCTCCGAAACCAACACCCTGCGGCTAGGGGAGGCGGTGATTGCCGCGCTGCTCGATGCCGGCGTCGACCCCGACCTCGCCGTCACCACCTTCTGGAGCCTCAACTACCTCGTGGTCGGACTCGTCCACGAAGAACAGACCACCCCCGAGGACGGCGCCCACCGCTTCGAGCAGGAACTCGCCGCACATTCGTTCCCCGCACTCACCAGCGTCCGCGATCTCTTCCTCGACGACAACGCCGCCGCACACCTTGAATTCGGCATGGACGCGCTCCTGCACCGCGCCCGCCACCTCGACTGAGCATCATCGTCAGCGGCGAGCCATCCCTCCATATGGAAGAATCTGCGTATGAATGCAGATAACGTGACATGCGGCCGCGACCCCGACAGCCTCTACGTAGAGCTCGCCGTCGAGGTCTTCGCGATGCTCGCTGACGCCACCCGCGTGCGGATCATCCTCGCGCTCGAGGGAGCCGGGGAGTTGTCCGTGAACCACATCGCCGACATCGTCGACAAGTCACCCGCCGCCGTCTCCCAGCATCTCGCCAAGCTGCGCCTGGCCCGTATGGTCACCACCCGACAAGACGGCACCCGCGTGTTCTACGCCCTCGCCGACGAACACGCGCGCCAGCTGGTCACGGACGCGATCTTCCAAGCCGAGCACTCCCTCGGTGGCGCCGCCCCGCACCACCACGCCGGAGCCGACGCCAGCCGCCCTGTGGCGCCATGATCACCGTCTTACGCAACGGCACCTACCGGGCGCTGTTCTTCGCCCAGGTCATCGCCCTTGTCGGCACCGGCCTGCTCACCGTTGCCCTCGGACTGCTCGCGTTCGAGATCGCCGGAGATGCCGCCGGATCGGTGCTCGGCACCGCGTTGACGATCAAGATGGTCGCCTACGTCGGCGTCGCACCCCTGGTTGCAGCGCTCGTGGACAGGCTCCCCAAGAAGGCCGTTCTGGTCGGCGCCGACGCCGTTCGACTCGCGATCGCGTTCACCCTGCCCTTCGTCCAGGACACCTGGCAGATCTACGTGCTCGTGTTCGTGCTGCAGTCCGCGTCCGCGACCTTCACCCCCGCCTTCCAATCACTCATCCCGAGCGTGCTGCCCGACCCCCAGCAGTACACTCGTGCCCTCGCGCTGTCACGCCTCGCCTACGATCTCGACTCGATCCTCAGCCCCGTCATCGCCGCAGCCCTACTTGCCGTGATCAGCTACAACAACCTGTTCGTGGGCACCGCCGTCGGCTTCGCCGCCTCCGCCACCCTCGTCCTCATCGCCCGCCTTCCCGCACACGTACCCGATGCGTCCACCGGCACGTTCTGGGAGCGGCTGCCAACCGGGCTGCGCGTGTTCGCCCGCACGCCCAGCCTCCGCTTCCTGATGGCCGCCAACGTGGTCGTCGCGGCCGGCACCGCTATCGTCCTGGTCAACTCCGTCGTCTACACCAAAGGCGTGTTCGACCTGGATGACACCGCCCTCGCCCTCGCCCTCGGCGCGTATGGGGTCGGTTCCCTGATCATTGCCCTCAACGTCCCGTGGATCGTCGACCGCATCGGTGTCTTGTGCGCCATGAGCATCGGTGCCTGGACGCTT
Organism: Microbacterium marinum; assembly: GCF_014204835.1. NCBI lineage: Bacteria > Bacillati > Actinomycetota > Actinomycetes > Micrococcales > Microbacteriaceae > Microbacterium > Microbacterium marinum. The sequence continues at coordinate 451,625 of NZ_JACHMD010000001.1, forward strand.
GTTTCGGGTCTGATCGCGGCCATCGCGATGACGATTATCGCCACGACCACGGGAGAGGGCTGGTGGATGCTGCTTGCCACCTGGGCGTTGCTCGGTGCCAGTACCTCGCTGATTAACACCCCTTCGTCACGGCTTCTAGCCGACGCGTCCACCCCCGCTAACCGCAACCTGGTATACACCGCACAATTCGCACTTTCGCACGGCTGCTTTCTGGTTAGCTACCCGATCGCGGGCTGGCTCGGTGTCATTGGACTGCCCATCGCGGCTAGCGCGCTGCTCGGATTCGCCATCGTCGGCGTTACCGCCTTGGCTGTGCTGTACAAACCAGCAGGTACCGTCGTCACCACTCTGTAAACGATGAGCTGCGAGCACATGTTTCTGGCGGGTGTCGTCAGCTCGAACCGCGATGGACAACTCGAGGAGTAGACACACGCGTTGGACGCGGACACTTTAGCCGCGATTCCTCGGTCTCGTCGAGTCGTCGTGGACATCTCTGAGCGGTTCCTACAGCCGAGTGTAGGTTTTGTTTGAAGTTGTCCATTTCGCAGATGAAATGTCCACCACCTGTCCATCTGGACATTTCGGCGGCACGGCCGCCGACGAGCGATTACCTCGCAACGAGGTGACGGGTGCAGATCAGGCGTTGATGAGCTCGTAGAGCGACCCGTGCTTGCTCGTCATCATTGCCTCGACGGACGTGGCGAGGGCGCTGTCGCGGACGAGGATGCCGAACTCGACGTTTCGGTTCTCGGCTGAGTAGCTGAAGTTCGCGCTGGTGATCAGGAGCAGCTCGTGGTCGACCACGATGAACTTCGCGTGGCTCACGACCAGCTTGCCGTTCGGCAGGACCGCTGACCGGTACACCGTGGCTTGTGGGAGCTGCACCTTGATCGTCGTGGCGTCAGCGACCGCAGCGTCGACGTAGACGGTGACGACGACACCTGGCTGCTCCGATGCCGCCTTCAGTGTCGTCCACATCCGAGACGTGTCCTGGAAGTTGTAAGTCGCGGCCGTGACCGATTGTCGTGCAGAACCGACGATGCGGTGGAACTCGCTGGTCAGACGGCCCGTGTTGGCTTCGTTGCCAGGCATCGTCCATACCGGAACCAGCTCCCGCAGGACAGTCTTGGCTCCGGCAATGGCTCGCAGCACACTGACGGAACGTTCGCGGGCGCCAGGCTCAAACCCGCAGGCGGCGAGGAGTTCCTTCGCCTGGTCGCGTCGGCTGATCGCGATCTCGCGCACGGCGACGCTGACGGGCGTACCGAGTTCGAACTGCAGCGCGAGCCGTTCCGCTTCGGTGGCGGTCAGGAAGCTGCCGAGTTGGTTGAGCGGGTCAGAGGCCATGGGTGCTGCCGAAGAACCCGGGGACGACCGGGCCTTTCGCGGTGGGGAGGTCGAGGAGGAACCGGCGGTCCAGGAATCGGTTGGCCTTCTCGCAGGAGGTCTCGGAGGCGAAGGCGCAGGTGTGGCAGGCCGCACCGTGGAGGAAGTCCTCCGGGTCCGATGGGGTGCGTTGGGCGCAGACCGGGTCGGAGGAGCACCGCGCGGCCCGGCGCAGCGCCGCTAGCACGATGCTCTGGAGCTTTACCGGTTCCGACAGCGCCACCAGACCGCCGAGCGTTCCGTCGCTGTCGGATGCAGTCGTACAGATGAGCAGCCCCGCGGCCGCCTCACGCCCGGGCTCTTCCCGCCAGGCGTATATGCGCTCGGTGAGACTGGCGGCGCCGTAGCCGGAGTACATTGCCATCTCGCGAATGAGGATGTGCGACAGCGTGTGGACGAGCCAATACCGGGGACCGGGCAGTCGGGTGTCGGGATTTACGGCGGCGGCGGTCTCGGAAAAGCGCCGAGTGAAGTTGCGACGGTGCGCCTCGACGTGGGAGTTCCACAGCGGGGTGGACTCGATGTGTCGTTCCCACTGCCCGACGGCGTCGAGGTCGAGTTGCAAGAAGATGCCTTCGCCGCGGTCTTCGGTTGCAGGTACCCAGGAGGGCTTGCCGTTCCGGGTGAGTTCGACCAGGCGTGAGGCGACGTCGTTGACCCGGTCCATCTCATCGAGGCGGGTGAAGCCAAGCACCGCGTTGACCTTCTTCATCCGGTTGACTCCGACAACGCGGTGAATGCGCGGGTGCAGATCCGGGCCGCGCTGCATCTCGGTGACCATCAGCCCGGTGTTGTTCTGCTGTTCGGGGAACAGCGTCGGCTTCTGGAGGTAGCGCCACTCGGGGATGAGCAACTCGATCGGGTCCCAGTTGGCGCGGCGCTCCTCTCGGTCCGCCTCGGACTCCGGCGGTGCGATCACGTCTGCGATGGCAGCAGCGATGTCGGCGTCGGTGAGCCCGGCGACGTCGATGTTGCGCGCCCCAGCCAGGGCGCGGATCACCGCGATCTGGTCGGCGAACTGCCGGATCTGGTCGATGCCGAGTTCGACGCGGAGATGGTCGGCAAGTGCTTCCTTCTGCTCGGCGTCCGAGCGCGGCATGACGATGATGCTCTGCGTTGAGGGGAACCACAGGTTCGAGGCGCCCATCATGATGAGCGCGGGCTGCGCCCTGCAGCCGGGAAAGAACGCGCCGAGGTGGGGATGGCGTCCGCGGCACGTCTGGGGCAGTTTGAGCCGCCCCTTCGCCCCCTGGGCTTCCGCCATGCCGCGTGTGGCGTTGCACGACTGGCAGATGATCGTCGAGCCGACGCTCTTGCCGACGTTGGCGTCGCGCATCTTGAGGTCGGGGTTCTCAGCGTTCGGGCACTTCTGACCCCGGTGAACCCAGAGGGTGTAGGGAAACTCGTCGAGGTGTCCGTTGGTACAGGTCAGCAGGTGCTGTGCGGGGACGGCCGGACTGCCCTCGCGGCGCCCCCGTCCGCCGCGGCCAGGGCAGGGCTTGTGGGTGAACTGGGCGACGTCTGGCCGGAACGGATGCGTGTTCGTGTAGGTGAACCGGGGGAGCGGGCCGAGGTAGTCGCAGCCGGTGCATCGGAACCACTGCGGGAACACCCGCGCGGGAAGGCCGAGGTCCGAGCCCTCGGTCGACATCGAGCCCTTCTTGGGCTGCCACGGGAACGGCCGCAGCGCGTCGACCTGGGGGCCGAGGTGCAGACGGACGACGTTGAGTAAGCGCGGTTCGAGGATCGTCGGGACGACCTCGCGGCGCTTCCAGATCGGCTCCCAGTCGTCGAGTCCGGCGGGCATGACCGAGAAGTTCGGCAAGTCCATGATCGCGCCAGGACCGTAGGTGTACAGGAGCGAAGAAGGACGCGCGGACCCGACCTTGGCTCGATTCTTCGCGAGGCCTTCGTCCGCGTCGCCGAGCGGGTCGAGGGCGTCGTTGTTGTCGGCCAGTGGCGTGGTGGTGGTGTCGGTCATCAGTCGTCCTCCCCGGTGGGCAGCGCCCAGTTGTCAACGCCTTCGGGAGTTCTCGCGAAGAGTCGGTCTGGTACGGGCGAGACGAGAATGTTGATCTCCGGCTGCACTTCGCGCATCGAGTTGGCGATCACGAACGGCGCTTCACTGGAACTGCCAACTTTGGCGCGGTGGTTTTCGGGGCTGATAATGAGCGGCAGGTACTTGTCGCCCTCGCCAGTGCGCTCGTAGACGAGTGTCTGGTGCCGCTCGCTGGCATACCCGGCGCGGCTTGTCCACCGGTCGACCCGGTTCGTCAGTAGGTCGCTGGCCTTCTTCGTGAGGTCATCGTCCTGCGACGCGGCGAGAATCCGCGCCTTCAGCCGGTCGATGATCCCGACGACTGCGGGATGCTGTGAGGCGATCTTGCCCGCCTCACGCTCGGGCGATAGACCGTCGGCGATAGTCGCCTGGGCGACGCGCGCGGCGCTAACCAGTAGCCCGTCGATGCCTCGCTCCAGCGAGGTCGGCGAGAACGGCGTGACGGAGAGTGCCTCGACCTGCTTGTAGAAGGTGTCGTGGTAGTGCCGGAACTGCTCGAAGTGGGCGAGGTCGCGTGGCCGCGCCCAGTTTCCCAGCGACACGACCAGGCCCGGGCGTGTCGCGTCGCGGCCCACTCGCGATGACGCCTGGATGTACTCGGCGGTGTTCTTCGGCTGGCCGACCACGAGCATGAGCCCGAGGCGCTGCACGTCCACGCCAACCTGGAGCATCGACGTGGCGAGGACGACGTCGAAGGGGGCGTCCCCGTCGCGCTTGGGGGCGACCTTGTCTTCTCGGCGCAACGCGATTCGTGCCTGGAACGCCGCGGTCGTGTCATAGCCCGGGTCGAACTCGAGCCCGAGCTTGTCGAGGGTCTTGCCGATGTCGGCACCTGAGATCCGTGACGTCAGCTCCGCCACGTTGAGGTTTCCGAACGTGGTGCCATACCGCCGCGGGAATCCGGAGTCGCGGCGGGGGTTGCCTACCCGCGTACTGACGTCGTCATCGACATAGCGGCGCATGCCGGCCAGCTCCCGCGTGGCGTTGAAGTACCCGACGAGAGTCATGTATGGGTCTGCCTCGATCCCAGTGCGGTCGAGCAGCAACTGGCCTGCAAGTAGCAGCACCTCGGCGAGGCGAATCTCGGCGCTCGACAGGCGCACGCCCGGCGCGCTGACGCCGACGTAGCGTCGGCCGGGATTCTGCTCGGAGACTTCGACTTCGCGCGAGAAGAAGGTGTCGGCCACGTCGAGCACCTGCGGCGGGAAGATCTCCACCTTGCGGCCGTAGAGCTGCCGTACCTGCTCGACCGCGTTGCGCACGGTGGCCGTCGAGGCGACGATCAGAGGCTTGACCGGTTTGCCCTCGGGCGTCTCCCACGAGCACAGCGTCTCGATGGCGACCTCGAACAGACCAACGGCCGTGCCAAGCGCCCCGGTGATGAGGTGCAACTCGTCCTGGATGATCAGGTCCGGCGGGCGCAGGCGCCCGACCGACATGACCGTCGCGGCGGGGTGACCGTTGTTCGCCGGGTGCGACTGCACGGTGCAGCCTGTGTAGTCGGGGTGGACGTAGCCGTGCCGCCCGCAGCGCCTGCTCACGAACCCGAACAGCGAGGCGGCCTCGCCCTCGCGCGCGAGCCGTGCGAACTTGTCGACGGTCGCGATGACGAATGCCGGTGTGAGTCGGTAGATCTCCTCGTCCACGGTGAGCACCGGGAGTCCCTCGGGAACGCCGCCTCCCTTGGAGAACGGGCACCGGCCCAGCTCGTCACCGCAGTGCACGAACACCCGGCGACTGGTGGCGTCACCCTTCACGTTCGCCGGGGTGATCTCGGTCCCGCACCACGGGCAGCGCTGAATCTGAAGGACCGTCAGGCGGTGCGAAGCACCATCGTTGACCTTCTTGAGCTGCTCGTCAGCTTCCTCGAACCGCTTCGGACTGACGTCGGTGCCGACCCAGAGGCCGATGCGGAACGGTTCGGTTCCCCAGGTCTCTTCGTCCTCGCGGCGAGCGAGTTCGGCGGCGCAGACGAGTGCGGTCGCACGCTGGAACTGCTGCGCCGTCAGCAGGCGCAGCGTGTATCGCATCAGCACCGATACGCCATCGCTGCCGTTCAGAGCACCGTCGATCGACTGCACGACCGCCTGCCGACGGCGGATTGCGAACGTGTAGGCGGCCAGGCCCAGGTACGCCTCAGTCTTGCCACCACCTGTCGGGAAGAAGAGCAGCTCCACGCGGGCCTGATGCTCCGCGCTGCGCAACGCGGTCGTCGGGTCGGTCAGCGACCCGAGCTGCATGAGAATGAACGCGAGCTGGAACGGACGCCACGACGCGACGGGCTTTCCGTCAGCCTCGGCCGATTCAAGGTCCTGCCGCGCCTGCGCGATCGGCAGTGCCGAGTCGGACTTTCGCGCTTCGGCGACCTGGGAAGCGAGGCGCTGATCGCGCATGACCCTGTTCATGAACTGGAAGCACTGAAGCCCAGTGGCGTCGGAGGCGACGAACTCCAGCCCGTCGACAAGGCGTTGGTGCGCCTGCCGCGCCTCCCACAGCACCACATCGGCGATCTCTTGCAGGTGCTCGGGAAGCTGTGCCGCCACCCCTTCCTGCCGGTCGAGCCACGCCCCATAGCCGGAGACCAAGGGAGCAAGCCCGGCGCGCAACTCGTCAGAACCGACGGAGGCCAGCGTCTTCATCGACAGCGTCGCACCCTCAACCTCGCCGGCCCTAGTCTGCGGAGTCTCGGCCTTCGGCAACCACGTCGTCGACACCGACGTCGCGCGCCGCGAACCCTTGCGCACAACCCAGTCGGCCGAGCAGGTGCGGCCGATCGCGAACTCGAGCCGGTCCTTGTACTGGAGGTCGAGCCGCCGCACCTCGTCGTCGTGCTCGGGCCAGTCCTGTTCCAGCACGTCTCGCACCGGCAAGAATGCCTCAGCGCCACCGGCGTCGATGAGAAGCTTCGTCTGGAACATCCACATGTTCGACGGGATAGGAAGTGGCGTCTCGCGGTCGTTGCACAGCGCGATCTCCACGAGCACCCGACCAAACTCGGCGTCGTCGTAGCGATCGATCCGCAGGCAGATCGCATCGCGCAACACAACCGTCTCGGTGCGACCGGGAGTCAGCGCAGCGAGAGTGATGGTCCGGGTTTCCTCGATCGGCGAGCGCTGGTACTTCCGAATGGGTCGCCCGGCCTTCGACACGTCGTCGGTCTCGACCGTCTCGTAGGTGCCCCACGACGCCGTGACGTGGAACGACTCGAGATCGCTGGGCACCTGGAATCGCAGCCCCATCGACGCCGGGATCATCAACCCTTGCTTGGGTGCGCGGTCCTCGACGTCGTCCTCTTCGGCATCCGCCTCGCTCTCGTCGGCCGCAACCGTCGGGACTCCGCGCCCTTCGGTCACACCGTCCTCGTCGAGACGCACCTCGGCCAGGTCGTCGGCGTCGTCCTGGTCGAGTCCCGAGCCATCGGTGGTCGTGAGTTTGACCGGCGCGATCAGCCCGACGAGGTACATCTGCTTCGGGCTGAACGGGAGCAGTTCTTCGTCTCCGTGGATCGGCCCCAGCAGCTCGCGTTCCAAGATGTCCACAAGGTTCTCGCGCACGCCGAACGACGTGCCGTCGGTCGGGAAGTTGAGCACGTAGCCCGAGTCCGCTGGGGTGGGCGCGTCCGTGCTCTCTGCCATGGGCACCAGTCTGCCGCAGACCACTGACGTTGATCGGTGTCGGCCACGCGGATGTGGCTGTTACGACGACCACGTCAACAACACTCGCTCCTCGTCGAAGTAGCGACCGACGACGCCGCGTCGGATCACGAGCGTGTCCAACTGAGACACGAGCACCGCGCGCCGTGCCATGTCGTCATGGCCGGCGCGTGCCCATGCGTCGTCGACTGTGAGGTCGCCGATGAGTTCGTTGGCGCGCTCGATGAGGAGCCGGTCGATCAGGTAGTCGTCGAGCGCGGTGCGTCCGATCGTCTGGCGGCACTTCGGGCAGTAGAGCACGGGTCGCTTCTGGTTCGTGCCGCGGCAGAGGTGCACCGCGCACTCAGCGCACCGGGCCACGCGCGACAGGAACGCGCTCGTGGACTGGCGCTCGGCCTTCTTCCGGGCCTGAGGCACGGTCCGGGCGTCAAGCAACCGCTGCAAGGTCGCAAACTCCTCGGTCGTGATGATGGCGAGCGCCCGGCTGACGACCGGCCGTCCTCGTTCGTCTCGAAGCACGGCGAACGGGTCGACCCGCTTGGCGCTCTTGGCGCGGCCCGGGTTGTGCGGGGTCATCCCGGCCAGCACGGGGTTTCTCAGGAGGCCATCGACGGTCTGCCTGTTCCACGACGTGCTGCCCGATGTCCGCTCGGTGCGTCGCGCGGGAAGCGGGGCTCCGCTGTCAGTGAGCCAGGTAGCGATCGCGTTCACTGTGTCGCCGCTCAGTGCCTTGGCAACCGCGTCGGAGAGCCACCCGATTCGCTCGTCGTCCTTCACCAGCACACGGCCGGGACCGTCGGGGTTCGACACGGACTGATATCCATACGGGATGCCACCGCCGGGCCATCGGCCATCCTTGAGGATCTGTGCGCGGGCCGCTCGCACCCTGGCACGGATGGCTTCGGCTTCCATCTCGCCGAAGACCGCGAGCATGACCGCGAAGGCGCGGCCCTGGGGACTTGTCATGTCGATCGGGTCCTCTACGGCGACCAAACCAGCGCCGCGCTTCTGGAGGGTCTCGTCGGCGTGGAGGAAGTCGAGCACCCGACGGGCGAGCCGGTCGACCTTCCAGATGATGACGGCATCGAAGTCACGAGCAGCGAGCAGCGACTTCCACCCGTGACGCTCCTCGGGCCGGTTGGACGTGGCAGAGACACCGTCATCGACGAACTCGCCGACGATCTCCCACCCGCGGGCTTCGGCGTAGCGGCGGCAAGACTGGAGCTGACGAGCGATAGAGACGGACTCCTCCTTGGTGACACTGAGGCGGGCATACAGGACGCAGCGGCGTGCTTTGCTAAGGTTCATCGGGCCAGCGCATCGGCCTTGCCGTCGCAGTGCCACCTCGCTCTTGCAGGCAAACGGCACACTCGGCCTCATCGCGACGAACACAGTCGCCCAGGGCGACTCTCGCGAGGTCGGACTCGACGCGATGGTCGCTGCCGGGTTCACGATCACACGCGCAATCCAGAGTCGCTCGTGGCCCGCAGCGAGCGCCAACCTCGAGTACGCGGCAGTGTGGGGCACCCGCGGCTCTGTGAACGACGAACTGCCTCGCGTAGCCGATGACGTCAGCGTTCGACGGATCAGTACCCTCCTAGAGGCCTCTGGTCGCGTGGACGGGATGCCAGAGCGTCTTGCCGAGAACTCTGGACTGGCCTTCATCGGCTGCTACGTCTTGGGCATGGGTTTCGTCTTGGAGCCTGAAGAGGCGCAAGAGTGGATTGCCGCCGATGCTCGCAACGCTGAGGTGCTGTTCCCGTATCTCAACGGCGAGGACCTAAACCAGCGACCCGATGCATCTGCCTCGCGCTGGGTGATCGACTTCAATGACTGGTCCGAGGAGCGAGCACGCGCGTACTCGCTCCCGTACTATCGGCTCGTCGAACGCGTGAAGCCGGAGCGACAGCGCCTCAAGCCCGACGGTGAGTACGCGCTTCGTAGACCTTTGCCCGAGCGGTGGTGGCAGTACGGAGAGAAGCGGCCGGCCCTCCGCAAGGCGATCGCGGACTTGTCTGAGGTGTTGGTCATCGCGCTTGTGAGCAAGACCGTGATGCCTATGCGCGTGGCGTCTGGGCAAGTTTTCAGTCATGCACTTGGAGTCTTCGCGTCCGATGACTACGGCGTGCAGGCAGTCTTGTCATCGAGCCTGCACCAGCTCTGGGCAATCACCTACGGATCCGGCATGAGGGAACGATCCCAGGTACACGCCTTCCGACGTCTTCGAGACATTCCCGCGTCCCGACACCACGACCGACATCGCGGAACTCGGGCTGGTGCTTGACGGTGAGCGTCGGGCAATCATGATGCGCAGGGACTTTGGTCTCACGAAGCTCTACAACCTAGTCAATGATCAGGCGGTGGGCGCGGGCGCGGACAGTGATGTTGATCGTATCCGTGAGCTGCACGTCGAGCTCGACCGCGCAGTGCTCGACGCCTACGGCTGGTCTGACATCAGCGCCGATCACGGCTTCTACACCTTCAGAAACATGCAGCGCTGGACAGTCAGTATGACCGCGCGCGTCGAGCTGTTGGATCGCCTGCTTGAAGAGAATCATCGACGAGCGCTCACCGAGCAATCAGCCGCGTCGAGCAAAGGCGGAGCCGCCACTGTCGTTGACGAGGACGGCCTCCTATTCAGATGACCCCGCTCCGAGGGTCGTCAGTCGAACAGGGTTTCCGCTCGCGGGCCGATGCCGCTCGCCGTCTTGTTCTCCGAATCCGGTTCACTGGCCGTTGCGCGCCGCTGATTCTCAAGCAGCAAACGGTCAAGGGTCTCGACACGGTCCGCCGCCCCCAAAGACCACCTTTCGACCTGACGATAGGAGTGAAAGCCGTGACTCAACCGAAGGTCCGCCCACCCGTAGGCTTCTACAGTGGCCTCGTCGATCTCGACGTGAATGTCCCTGAGATGTGAAACGTCGGGGTCAGCGTCGACTGCGGGGTTATCAACGAGGTTGTAGAGCTTCGTGAGACCAAGGTCACGACGCTGCATGATTTCCCGTCGATCCTGCTCCAAAACTCTGCCCGCCGAAGTGAGGCGCGTAGTGCTCGTGGGCATTGGGAAAGTTTCGAAGACGTCTGACGGCGTGTATCGAACTCGCGTCTCCAACGTGGATCCAAAGGTGATCGCCCAGGTTCGGTGCAGGCTCGATGACAAGACTGCCTGGGCTCCGTAGCTATCGGACGCGAAGACAACACATGCCTCACTTGGCACCGAGCCTGTCGGAATCCGCATCGGCATGACGGTCTTGCTGACACGCGCGATGACCAACACCTCAGACAAGTCCGTGATCGCCTTTCGCATCGACGGAGCCCATGCGGCGAACCGCCACCAATTGTCCCGGCGGTACGCGATCTTGACCTTCGCTCGCTCAGGCCTGACAAGCTCGCGGACACGCTGAAACGGAAGCTCGTATGTGGCCGCTTCAACTTCTTCGCGTGTGCCGAAGTCGATCACCCAACGGGACGGCGAGCTATCGGAGCGTGAGTTCAGGTCCTCGCCGTTGAGATACGGGAACAGCACCTCAGCGTTGCGAGCATCGACGGCAATCCACTCTTGCGCCTCCTCAGGCTCCAAGACGAAACCCATACCCAGGACAATGCAACCCTGGAACGCGACGCCCGAGTTCTCGGCGAGGCGAACGGGGTTGCCCTCAGCTCGTCCTTGCGCTTCCAGCAGCGTGCTGACGCGCCGAACAGCGACTTCGTCGGCGAACCGTGGGGCGTTCTCGGCGATATCGGCGCGGGTGCCCCATACGGCTGCGTACTCCAGATTGGCGCTGCTCGCTGGCCACGACCGGCTCTGGATTGCGCGCGTGATCGTGAAACCGCCCGAAACCATCGCGTCGAGTCCGACCTCGCGAGAGTCGCCCTGCGCGACCGTGTTCGTTGCGATGAGTCCGAGCGTGCCGTTCGCCTGCAACAGCGAGGTCGCACGTAGGAAGAAGTAGGCGACGAGGTCGGCACTGCCGCGGCGGCCTTCTGCCAGCACGTTGACGAACCAGTCGCGAATGTTCGTTCCCATAGCGCCGGTGAGCTTCTGGCCGCCGAGAAACGGCGGGTTGCCGATGATGGCGTCGAAGCCTCCGTGATCGACCATGACATCGGCGGCCTCGATGATCCAGTGGAGCGGCTGCCAACGGATGTAGTCGGTCTCGACGGTTGGCGTGAGTCCATGGTCGATCTTGGAGTCGAGCCAGGTGGAGTCGGCTTCGCCGCGAGCGCCGGGGTACGCCTTGCGTGCCGCTTCACGCAGGTCTTCATAGGCGGTGTCGAGCGCCCGTCCCGGCTTGCCACCAAGGGCGAGTCCGGTGGCGACGACGCCGTCGGCGAGCCTGCGGAGATCGGCCGTGACCGCCTGGAGTTGCACGAGCTGCCGCCTCTTGGCGGCCGCGGATCGGGCCGGGCTATCGTCCGATTCAACCGGAGACGCCAGGCTTTCCCGCAGTTCGATCGCGCGCTTGATGATCGAGTCTGAGTCGACCTCGAAGATGTCGAGCATTCCCTGCTGGCGATTAGCCTTGGCTGGGTCGATGTGCATGGCGCGAAGCTGACGGATGTCGGTGAGCCCGAGGAGCGAGTTGCCGACGAACACCTTGTCGTCAACGAAGGAGAACGGCAGGTCGCGATCGAGGGAGACGAGCCAAAGGGAGAGCTTGCACATCTCGATGGCCATGTCGTTGATGTCAGCCCCGTAGAGGGACTTGGCGACGACCTCGCGAACGGCGAGGTTTCGCAGGTCTTTGCGTCCCGCCCAGGCAGGGTTCTCGGCGACCCATGCCTCGACGAGCCGGTCGGCGAGAAAGCGTGCGGCTGCCACGAGGAACGCACCCGAACCGCATGCGATATCCGCAACCTTGAGCGTGAGGATGTCCGAAGGCGCCTTCAGCATCCACTCGTCCCGATTCGCAGTCTGATGCGGACCGGGGTTGTAGACGAGCGGCTCGAGTGCGTATTTGACCACGTCCTCGGCGAGCGACTTGGGCGTGTAATGCGCTCCGGCATTCTTCCGGGATGGCGTCTCCTTGACCAGGAGCGCGCCCTTGAGGACGACGAACGGTCGATTACGGAGGTCGAGCCGCATGAGCCCCAGCCAGGGCTTGACGCGTTCGCGCAGGTCGAGGTCGTCGCCGACGGCTTGGGTGAGCGCGCTCACAATGCCAGGGTCGACCGTAGCGTCGATGGCCCTGACGATGGCGGCCTCGGAGGAGGGCTTGGCAGAGGGCTGGTCGGTCTCGATCCAGGCGCGGATGGCTTTAGCGAGTTTCTTGCGGTCGCTGTGGGCGTTGGCGAGTTCCTCCAGCTTCGCCAGCGGGACTTCGGGCTCCTCCCCGCGGGTGCCGAGAATGCCAAGCACGACCTCGGGGGCGACTGTCGCGGTGTAGCCGAGCAGGCCCTCGTACATGTAGCCGATCTGCTCGACGTCGATGTCGCGGAACGAAATGCGTCGCGCGTCGCCCTTGATCTCGGCGATCTGCACGGCGCGCAGAACGTGCAGCATGACACGGTCAGATACGGTGACGCCGAGGGTCCCGACGTCGCTCGTGGCGGTCAGGAATGGGAATCGAGTCGGGTCGAACAGCGAGCCGCCGTAGGCGGGCATGCGCAGGCTCTCGAAGGTCGCGCCGCGGTAGAGGGCGTTGCTGGTGGCCAGCAGCCGGTGCCATGTGAGGGAGGTGGCGTCGAGGGCTTCCTCGCTCTCGGCCGAATCGCGGGCGACGAGCTGGTCGAGTTCGCCGGCGATGCCGTAGCCCTGATCGAACAGTTTGCCTTGTGGCAGAAGCCCGCGCTCCTCGGCGAACAGCAGGAAGACCACGCGCATCATCACCGTCACGGCAGCCTCATAGCTGTCGTGCGGGCGGTCCGGGAGTGGGTCTGGCAGACTGCGTCGCTTCGCCTCGGCCGCGGATTCGGAGAATGACTGGATGAGCAGCTCGACCGCGCGGCGCACCTGGGCACCCAGCGCCTCGGTGATCTCCTCGGCCGCAGCGACGGACTCCTCGAAGAGCACCGGGAGCCGTTCGGCCGGGTCACCGCCGATGAGGTGCTGGCGCCCCATTAAGGCCATGAATGCGTCGCGGGTACGGGGTTCCTCGGTCCAGGTGAGTGCGTCGACAACGCCTGAGGCTGCCATCGCGTTCTCGCGTGCGCACACGAGTCCCCACCAGCGGCCGTCGGTGACGATGCCGATGGGCACGCGACTCTCGCGCAGGAGCGCCTCGACGCGGTCGACTGGGTTGGCCGCCCACAGGTCTCCCGGCACTTCGCGCAGGGAGTCGACCGGGTCGATGACGTGCACGATCGCGCCGATCCCGTCGTCTCCGGCGAGGGAAGCTTGCGCGCGGACCGTTACAGCACGGTTTGGAGACTGCGCGGCGACACCCGCGAGCTCACCCCACGTGAGCGACTCGGCCCAGCCCGCGACGTCGCGCAGCACGGTCTCGATCCACTTGTCGCGGGCCGAGCGGTAGGCGTCCAGCGCGGTGTCCTGCCCGGGTCTACGGTCGTAACGCTCCCAGGCGGACTCGAAGTCTTTGCGTGCGTCGGAAAGGGTGGCCTTGCGAGGCTCGGCGAGCTGCGGCATCCCTTCTGGCCAGACGCGCTTGAGCGGTGGAATGGCGAGGAACGGGCCGTCGGTGTCGACCAGTTCGAGCCAGGCGCGGTGCAGGTCTGCCGCACTCTTGGCGGGGCGGTTGCGTACGGGTCGGCGTGCCATCAGTCGCGCCACCCGTCAGCGTCGTTGCGGGTGAGCGCGAAGACCACGGCGGCGGCGGTCGTGTGGGGTTTCACGTCGGCGTACCTGTCCTTGATCGCGGTGATCTCGCGCTCTTCTTCGTCATCGAGCTCGTCGAGGCGGCGTTGCATCGCCTCACGGTCGCGTCGCCACTGGCGCTCCTGATCGGCGTCAGTGAACAGCTGCCCGTGCGCTTCTGCCTCCTCAACGCGCAGCCGCGCCAAGGAGTCGCGGAGGTTCGCACGGAACGCGGCGAAGATGTCCTGTGCGCGTTGCACGTCCGTGGCCTCGCGGCGCTGCAGTTGCTCGGTCACCTGGGCCTGCTTGCGTTCCGCACGCGTCCGCATGGACTCCTCCAGGCGGAGGCGGAGCGGCGCGTCGGGCACATTCCACAGGTCGCAGAGCTGGTCGCGCACGCGATCGTCGGCGAGAACGAGGTATTCCTGGTCGAGCGCGGTATCAAGTGCGGCCTCCGCTCGTTCCTCGGCCATCGCGCGCCGACCGTGAAGGCGGACACCCGCGAGGAACACCTCTTCGTGGAGCCGGACGCCCCCACGGCCGACGAGCACCATCCGAGTGACTGCCGCGACGAAGGACTCGTCAAGGTCATCGACGACGACCGCCGTGACACGGCGCAGCGTGGAGTCGATGCTCCACAGCGAGCGGCGCAACAGGCGCTGCGCCTTCTGCACGATCGGGTGCCCGAGGTGCACGAACACCAGGTCCGTTCGGCCGTTGGCGGCGTCCGGGTCGAAGGTGATCGGTCGCAGCACACCCGGGTCGAGCCGAGTGTCGAGGCCGCGCAGCGTGTCACGCCATCCGGCAGTGAGGCTCGGGACGGTGAAGACCTCGGCGTCAGTGTCCTGCGCGAAGTCGTAGTTCGGGACGAGCGGCGACTGGTGGTTGATCCGCAGCGCGGTATCGACGACGCGGCGCAGGTTCGCCGGGTCGAGGTGCATCTCCGTCCGGGACGCGTCGTAGCCCTGCTCGAGCTGCGTCAGGCGGGCGTTGAGTTCCATTCCGCCGGCCAGCGCCTGGTTGATCACCTCGTTGGTGTCCACGCCCTTCGACTTCGCCTTCGTCGCGGCGCGTTCGCCGAAGTGACCTTGGATCTCTGCGCCGACGACCTGGTTGGCGGAGCCGAGGTCGTACTCCACCTGGGCAATCTTGCGGGCGATGATCTCCATGAACCGCAGGTCTGAGCCGTAGGTTGAGGACTCCCGCTCGGGGGCGAAGTGGTAGACCTCGGGCTGCTGGGTCTGGCCGTAGCGGTCGATGCGACCGATGCGCTGCTCGAGGCGCGAGGGGTTGAAGGGGATGTCGAAGTTCACCAGCCGATGGCAGTAGGTCTGGAGGTCGATGCCCTCTCCCGCGGCGTCCGTGGCGAGCAGCACCCGCACCGGCTCCCTGGACGGGTCGGCGGTGAACTGGGAGCGGATGTACTCCCGCTCCTCGGGCGGGGTCGAGCCCTGGATGACTGCTAGGCGGTCGTCGTCGTACCCCTTCTGTCGCAGCACCCGGGTCAGCCACTCCACAGTGTGGGCGTACTCGGTGAACACCACGACGCGCTCGTTCGACCAAAGCCTGCCGTCGGGGCGGCAGACGGCATCAAGGAACCGGATCAACTGGTCAAGACGGGCGTCGGCGCGACTCTCATAGCCCAGCCCCCAGTTCGCCAGGGTCTCAAGCTGGCCCGGCTCGGCGGCACTGAGCGGATCAGACGCCTTCGACTCGCGGAGCTTCTCCGACTCATCCTGCTCCCACAGGCCCTCCTCCTCGTCAGCCTGCCCCTCGCCGAAGATGTCGTCGTACTCATCCTCGGACAGCCCGCGACCCGCCTTCGAGGCGAGGTAGTTGCTCAGCGTCATCCCGAACGCGAACGGGCTGGACAGGAAGCGCTTCTTCAGCAGCATCGTCACGATGTCGCCGGTTGGCCTCGTACCGTTGAGCTTTGCGCTCTTCGTCACGATCTCATCGAGCAGGGCGAACATCCTCTGCTCGTCGTCAGCCGGATCGAACGGGATCATGCTGACCTTGCGCTTCCTAAAGCCCTTGCCAGGCAGGTCGGTCTTCAGGCGGCGGACCGTCACGTCCTTGAGCGCAGTCGAGTCGAGGTTCGCGCCACGGGCGAAGCGGCGGGGGTCGATCATCTCCATCAGTGCGGTGAATGACTCCGGGTGGCCGTTATGGGGAGTCGCGCTCAGGAACAGCCGGTGCTCGCACTTCTCGGCGAGCTGGCGCACAGCGACCGTGCGCTGGGTGTCGACGGCATACCCTCGCCCACCGGCGATTGCCGACGGGCTCGACGGCGCGACATGGTGTGCCTCGTCGACCACCAGGACGTCAAACGCGTACCGACTGCCTGTCTTCGGATTGCTCGCCTGCGCGTACACATCGCGCAACAGTCGCTGCGCCCGCACTTGCGGCAGCCACGCCATGCTCACGATCACCCGCGGGAAGATCTGGAACGGGTTGGCCTGAAGCCCGTGCGTGCGGCGCACCTCAGCCATGAGCTCTGAGTTCACGATCGTGAACTCCAGACCGAACTTCTCCCGCATTTCGTCCTGCCACTTCAGCGCCAGGCTGGGCGGGCACACGATCACCGCCGTGCGGGCGCGGTGCCGCAGGAACAGCTCCTGGACGACAAGGCCCGCCTCGATCGTCTTTCCTAGGCCCACGTCGTCGGCGAGCAGTAGGTTTGCGCGCGGTGCTCCGAGCGCGCGACGAAGCGGTTCGAGTTGGTACGCCTCGACATTCACGCCGGACCAGAACGGAGCCTGGTAGCGGTTCGGATCGGCGCTTGTCACGGCTCCCCACCGCATCGCATCGATGAAGCCCGCAAGAGTCTCCGGTTGGTCGAAGCCGTCCGCATGGATCACGTCGGGGAGCCCTTGAGCGGGCGTCACTGTGTGGCCGACTTCGAGTTCCCACACAACGCTGAGCTGCGCGCCGAGACTGCCCTCGTCAAGCGACTGCAAGTCGACGACATGGCTGAGCTGCGCGACCGCCTCGTCAGCGGGGCTTCGCGGGAGCCCCTGAGCTTGCACGTTGGAAACCGCCCACGTCGAACCTCGCACCTCGACGACCTGACCTGCCTCGGGAAGCGGTGGGGCTGTGGTGGTGCTTGACACGTGGACTACCTCTTCAACGACAGTGCGGGCTTCAGTTGACTTTCTCACATTGCCGGCGCGTGACCGCATTGGTTGGACGGTTCCGCGCACGATTCAGAGGCGGGGACGTCACCACGTCAGCTGTCCTAGTCTCGACATACATCGACGTTGTAAGGCAGCGAGGAGCGCACCGACTTGGACGCCAAGACCTACCCACTGCAGGAGATCCTCAAGCCCGAGCGCCGCTACGTGATCCCTACTTTCCAGAGGGACTACGAGTGGACACGGAAGGGTCAGTGGGAGTTGCTCTTTGATGACCTTGCCACCACGGCCGACCGGCTCATCGATGTCCGGACGAGTGGAGAGGAAGGCTCGAAGCTCAAGTCGAAAGAGCAGTCGATTTCTCCACACTTCCTGGGCGCGATCGTGTGCGCGAGCCTTCCTTTCGCGACGGGGGGCGTTGCGCTGCGATCAGTCATTGACGGCCAGCAGCGGCTCACGACCATACAGCTGCTCGTCCGCGGCCTCCTCGATGTGCTGAACGAGACTGGCAGCGAGCGTGCGAAGTCCGTCAGGCGGATGCTCTTCAACCCTGACGATGTCGTCGAGGCGCCCGACGAGATCTACAAGCTGTGGCCACGGCGCAAGGATCGAGAGGTCTGGCCTTCCGCAATGGGGGATCTCGAAACCGACGCTAAAACGGACCACCTCTATCTGGAGGCGAGGCGGTATTTCGCCGAGGCGTCGAGAGAGTACGCCCTCGTCGAGGATGAGGTGGACCCGACTCGGTTGGCCGCTTTGGCAGACGCAGTGTCGAGCCTGTTCAAACTGGTTGTCATTGATCTCGACGAGAACGACGATGCCCAGGTGATCTTCGAGGTCCTCAACGGCAGGCAGACTCCGTTGTCTGCGATCGACCTGGTCAAGAACCTTCTCTTCCTACGCGCTGAACTCGATGAAGAGGACGTCGAGTCGCTATACAACGCGTACTGGGCACAGTTTGACGACAAGTGGTGGAAGGAGAATGTGGGGCGAGGCCACGCTGCGCGGGGACGTCGCGATGTACTGCTCTCCGTTTGGCTTACGGCCGCGCTCGGCGAGGAGGCCAACGTCGGGCACCTCTACCGAGAGGCAAGGACGTATCTCAACGACGGCCCGTCGACAGAGCAGGCTCTCGAGGAGTTGAACGCCTTCGCGGAGGCGTACCAAACCATCTACGAGAGGCTGCCGGCGCCCTCTCGGCGCCTCACCGTGGCATATCGAAGGCTCCGCGCGCTCGACATCACCACTGCGGTTCCGCTCCTGACGTGGCTCGCGACATTGGACGACTCACAGCTGAGTCTGGACGACCATGTGCGGACCGTTCTGGCCATCGAGTCGTGGGCGCTTCGTCGCGCCTTCGTCGGCTGGCAGACCCGCGGCTACGGCTCACTGCTGGCCAAGGTGCTGAAGGAGGCGAAGACTGCGCTGAGCGAGGGCCGCCCGATCGCAGACGAAGTTGAAGGAGCGCTCCAAGTAGGCGCGCTCGCCTGGCCGACCGACGACGACGTGCGCCGCGCGTTCGGGGGTCGACAGTTCTACAACGGGATGTCGCAGGCTCGCATCCGCCTGCTCCTCGGGTCGATCGACCAGCATCTTCGGGACGAGGACCCCCACGAGCCCGACGCAATCGTTGAGTACGACAACCTCCAGATCGAACACGTCATGCCTCGCTCGTGGGCAGCGCACTGGCCACTGCTAGCCGAGGACGCCACGCCCATCGTGGCGGATGAGTCCGATCCAGATTGGGTGGTCAGGAGCCGTGAGCGAAGTTCGGCGGTCGACCGCATCGGCAATCTCACCCTGGTCACAGGGACCTTCAATAACGAGGTGTCGAATCTGTCTTGGGACATCAAGCGCCCAGAGTTCCAGAAGCAGCGAAGCCTTGTGATCAACTACGCGATCGCCGCGTCAGACGCCTGGACTGAGAGCGAGATCGCGTCCAGATCGACGGACCTGGCTGAGGTTGCGATCCGCATTTGGGGACCACCACCAGCAGCAGTGCCCGAGCCAGCGTCGCCGTTAGCTTGAGCGCCGTTCTGGCGAGGTCTGCGATTTGAGCGCCTCGAGCAGCTCTTCGAGGTGCATGTGGAGCACGTCGTAGGCCTGCATGTAGAACATGTGGTCCATGGCAGGCCACGGTGTGTCGTCGAGGTCGGCGAGGACCCCTCGAGCCTCGCGGATCGCTGTCTGCAGCCGAGTCTCGATTCCGGGCAGGCTCTGGATCCAGGCGTCGATGACGCTGAACGGGATCGGGGCGAAGTCGTGCGCGTCGACGCCCACGTGGAACTGATGCCCGTTCGGGCCATAGTCCCGCGCGTGGGTGTGCCCGTGGATGAGCGGGATGCCGTCGTCCCAGCGTGGGCGATGCGACGTGTGTCGATCCTGTTCCTGGCTGTCGCCGGCGTAGGGGTAGTGCGAGGCGATGATCCGGTACCCGCGGCGGGTGCCCTCGATGACCTCCGGAAGGATCTCCCAGCCCGCCGCTTCGTACTTGGGCAGGAATCGCTCGATCGCCCGTTTCGACTGTGTCGCGGGCGAGACACGATCGTGGTTCCCGGGCACGAGCAGCCTGCGCCCGTTGAGCCGAGCGGTGAGCCCGATCGATTCCTCGATCGGGCCGAGCGCCACATCGCCCAGATGAAGCACCACGCTGCCGGGCGGAACCTCGTCGTTCCATCGGCGGATGAGATCCTCATCCATCTCCTCGACCGTGGCGAACGGTCGACCGGCGAGTTCGCTGATGCGGGCGTGGCTGAAGTGCGTGTCGGAGGTGACGAAGTCGACTTGATCGAAGTCGAAAGTCGGATAGTCAAGCACCGCGAACCTCGTCGTCGCCGTTCATGTCGAAGGCGCGCAGCAGGAGCCGTTCCACGTCGCTCACCGGCTCAGGAGGAAGATCCTTCATCTCGTCGCGGAGCCGATCCAGCGCCTGTTCGAGGAGCGGGCGGTTTTGGTCGCGCCATGCGCGGATCCCAGAATCGCGCAGGAGGCCGGACTCTGCGCTCCCCTCGTAGCCGAGCAGCAGCTCGGTGTCGATAACCGACGCCATGACACGGGCATCGACGTTGGGCGACGAGCGCAGGCTCGACAGGTGGGTGACGGCATCCGAGCCAGTCACGTCGATGCGGTAGCGCTGGATGTCGCCGAACTCGGTCGCCTCGGTCTCGATATGGGAGACCGTGATGGTGCGACCGCCAATGATGAGCTCTCGCACGTGTCCTCCTCGATCCGAACTGGCCAATCTACTCGGACTCGGTTCGGTTCGCCTCGGCCACAACGTCGACGCGTCCTGGCCGGACGATGTCGTCGTATCCGGGGACGAACGCTATCGTTCCGAGCCGGGTCCAGTAGCTGATGAGCCATCGCTGGAGCAGGTCGCGTTGTTCGTGGCGTTCGAAGAGTGTCCGTCCGGGATCCTCGATCGCGGCATCCCAATCGTCGATCTCGAAGACCGCCTCGATGAGTTCGGCGCACGTGGGTCCGTTGCCACGTTCGTCCCACCAGGCCACCGTGAGCATGCCGGCGCGATTGGCAGTCGAGGTTCCGCCGGGCTCATCGATCGTCCCAAGGAGGGCGCCGAGGTACGGGTCCTCAGCCGCAGTCGCGAATGCCTCGTAGCGGTCCTCGGCAACGCTCATAGAGGAAGGATGCCATACCGATTAGGCATTCGAGGGCCTTCGTGAGTGTCTACTAGCGATGCGCCGTGGTTGCTTCCCACTGGATGGTGAAAGTTCCGGCTGCGCGTGCGTCTGCCTCTGCTTCAAGCCGTAGTGCGTAGTCCCATGTCGGGTGCACTGCGCGCTGATAGATCCTGATCCGCTCGGGGGTGACCTCATCCGTTCGCCGGACAAGCCCCAACTGCTTTAGGCGCTTCAGCAGGGCGTGGATCGTGCTGGTCGACAGTCCAGTGGCATTCGCCACGGACGGAGTAGAGAACTTCCCGTCGGAGGAACGCGCGATCTCAGCCATGAGCGCGAGCATGTGGTTGCTGCCAAAGGCAAGCTTCGAGAGCTCCTCGCTCTGTTCGCTCGGCACGGTCTCCACCGCCTCATTTTCGCATGAGGCGCTCAACGCAGCAGGAGCATCGCAGGACGGCATCCAACGGCGTGGCGCATGTTGTGTATCTGACGCCCCCAAGCGTAAATGTCACATTCACTACTCGCCTCCTCCGCCGTGCGAGAAGCCTCGAACACGAGTACCTCGGCACGCGTGTCGAAGCTGCGGATCGTCGGTGATGTCCGTACGTTAACGACTCAAGAGTTAGGACTCTATGTTCGTGATTTTTGGGAGATGGACATGTCAGCGTCCTCGTCGCGTTACACGCTGAGATTTGATCGGGATGACCTCGAACGGGGCGAGCTCTCGGACCTGGACGCCCCCCATGTCTTCGAGGCCGAGCCTCGGCGGACGTTCCGCTGGCATCGGGGACAGCGCCACTACCCAGGGCGCTACTGGTCCGCAACGACGGAGGGCTTCGTCGGATACGAAAGCCGCCTCGAACTCGCGGCGCTGCTCCTCGAGGACTTCGACCACCGAGCCGTTCGGATCGCCTCGCAGCCGTTCGAGCTGATCGCTGACCGCGACGGCGTCGAGCGAAGCTACGTGCCCGACTACATGATCGAGCACAACGACCACCGATTCACGGTGATCGAGGTCAAGCCCAACCGCCGGCTGGAGGACCCGGAGATCGAGGGCGCTCTCAGGTGGGCAGGCGACATCATCCAGTCGCGTGGCTGGGCATATCGAATCGTCACCGAACCCGACCCGGCACTCCTTTCCAACATTCGGTTCCTGGCGGGCTACAGGCGTCTCTGGCAGTTCCCTCAGCGAGACGTCGACCTGGTCGAGGCGGCCACTCGCGAAGCACCCACACTCGGCGCGGCTCTGCGGAATGCGGGCGCAGCCTTGGGCGACATTCCCTATGCGCGAGCGGTCGTGCTCCACCTGCTCTGGCGCCACTCGATTCTCTGCGACCTCACATCCGTCCTTGCCAACCACACCCAATTGGAGATGCCATGAGCCATAGCTTCGACATTCGAGTCGGCAGCACCGTCTCGTATGACGGCTGCCTCTGCACCGTCATCGAGATCGCCGGCGACGCCGTCGTGCTCGTCGACGGCGCCAAGAGAACCCGACGGGTTCGACTCGTCGAACTCCTTCGCGACGCGACCGACGCATTCGGACTGCCGTCGGAGGAGGCCGCACTCACACCGCTCGCGCTGATCTGGGCGGACGCGACGGAGGCGCAACGCGATGAGGCGCGAAGGAAGGCGGCGCATATTCGCGAGATGCGCACCGGCTTCGCGTCGGGGCTGCCGACACTCGCTCAGCCGAACGAGCCTCGACCGGAGTACAACCCGAAGCTCACAACCATCCACGAGCGTCGCCGCACCAAGGCTGCAGAGCTCGGAGTCAGTCCGAAGACGTTGAAGCGCTGGGACGATCGATTCGACGAAGGCGAAGATCTCGCGCTGCTCGACTTCCGGAAGACGTCCTGGACGCCGGCCCTCTCCGGCCTAGATCCGCGCTGGGTCGACATGTGCCGCCGTGTCGTTGAGGAGAACGTGCGCGGCGCCAAGCGCAGTGTTACGACCACGCTTGCGATCGTGCTGGCAAGAGTCAACCGGGAGTACCCGGATGCCGACGTGCGGATCCCATCCGAGTCCACCGCTCGCGATGCGGTCGCCGAGCTCACCCGGGGCAAGGGGACGTTCGGCGCGAGCATGCGCGCGCAGCGGTCCATCGACACGCGGCCGCCAGTGCCATACGGGCGGTTGGTCGCGACAAGACCCGGTGAGTACGTCGTCCTCGACACCACACCCCTCAACGTCTTCGGCGTCGCGCCGGTCACCGGCAAGTGGATGCGCGCCGAGTTGACCGTCGCCCTCGACCTCTACGACCGGTCGATCCTCGGGCTTCGCCTTGCACCTGTCTCGACCAAGGCGGTGGATGTCGCGGGAGTGCTGATGGAGGCGCTCATGCCCCGCGAGATGCCGGCGGAGTGGGGCGACCGAGCGACCTGGCCGTTCCACGGCGTACCCGAGAACATCGTCATCGATGTCGAGAACCTCAAGGCGCTGCGGTTCCGGCGTCCCGGCATCCTTCCCGACACGATCATCATCGATCACGGTAAGCCGTTCATGTCGATCCACGTGGCGAGCGTGTGCCAGCGACTCGGGATCTCCATCCAGCCCGCGCACGTCTATACCGGCACCGACAAGGCGTGGGTGGAACGGTGGTTCCGCACCATCAACGAGGTGCTGCAAGAGCTACCCGGCTACAAGGGCTCAGACATCGCCTCGAGGGGTGAGGCGCCCGAGGTGGAAGCCGTCTACACGATCCCGCAACTGGAGCAGATCCTCCGAGAGTGGATCGCGACGATCTACCACGTGCGCCCACACGACGGACTTGTCGACTCGCAGCTGCCAGCGGCCAAGATGAGCCCCGCTCAGAAGTTCGAGCAGGGGATCGCGGTGGCCGGCCGCATCCGTGTGCCGTCAAACCCGAACCTGCTCCTCGAGATGCTCCCCGTCGTGAAGCGCAAGTTCAACCACTATGGCGTCGAGGTCGGCACCCTCCGATACAACGGTGACATCGTCGGGAAGTACTACGACCGATCGCGGGCGATGGCGAAGAGCAAGCGGAAGTGGCAGTTCTCGGTGAACCCCGACGACTTCTCGCAGATCTACTTCAACGACCCGGACGACAACTCCTGGCACGTGCTGCGCTGGGAGCACGCGCCGAAGGTCCCGGTGCCGTTCAGCTTTGACGCCCTCGAGTACGCCAAGGGCATAGCTCTCGACCGTCGCAACGGTGTGAATGTGTCCGAAGTGCTCGGTGAACTCCTCGAACGGTGGGGTGCAGGCCGTGCGAGCACGCCCGCCGAGAAGCGCATCAGCGCGCGACTTGCCGCCCAGCTCGCTGAGACCGCGGACGGCCCGGACAGCCCGTTCTTCCCGCACATCGCCAAGCAGATCGCGCAGCAGATGGCTGGACCGGATCTGAGCGAGGAGCTGGGCATGGTCTCGCTCTCACCACCACCGGCGAGCGAAAACGACGATCCTCTCGCCCTCACCGCTGACGAGCTCATCGAAGAGGACCTCGATGACATCGACCTTCTGGAGGACCTGTGATCCTTCCGCTTGAGCGCGACGAACTTCTCTCTCGCTGGGAGGGGTGGCGGGACTTCGCCGAAGCGCCAGCCCTTGAGCAGCCCGAGCGGCTGTCGGTGAAGCAGATCGAGGAGCTCAGCGAGGACGCGCGTGTCGTCTACGACTACCACCGCGAGCGATACCACGCGAACTTCCTGGTGAAGACTCCGCAGGTCGTGAGGTTGAACGGACGCCTCTGGGACCTGCTCGATGCGAACCAACAGGGCCCGTCACGGGTGAAGGGCGCCGCCGTCATCGACTCGCCACCCGGACTGGGCAAGACCACCGCAGTCGACGCGTTCGGGCGGGCGTTTCACCAACGGCAGATCCTGCGGCACGGGCGTGACTTCGACGACGGGCAGACGCTCCACATCCCCGTCTGCAGGGTCGCGTTTTCCGGGAACACGACGACGCGTGCGTTGAACGAGTCCATCCTGAACTTCTACAACCATCCTTCCGCCGACGCCTCGAGGAGCCGATACCTGCGCAACCGAAACCTGGCTGCGCTGGCAGCCGAGTCGGTCCGCCGTCACGGCACACGGTTGATCATCGTCGATGACGTGCACTTCCTGAAGATCCACACCGACGAGGGAGTCGCGCTGGCCAACGAGCTGAAGTGGCTCGCCAACGAGTACCCGGCGACCTTCCTATTCACGGGCGTCAACATGAGCAGCACAGGGCTGCTCAGCGAAAGCAAGACCGACAAGAAACTCGCGATGTCGCAGATCGCGAGACGTTGGACACGCCTGACTCTCCCGCCATTCGCGCACCCAGTCGGTGAGCACCGAAAGACCTGGATGACCTTGCTGGGCGCGATCGACTCGCGCCTCGTTCTCGCCAACGCGCGACCGCACATGCTCCGCGAGCAAGCGGACTACCTCTACGAACGCTCAACCGGAATGATCGGCTCGCTCTTCAAACTGATCACCCTCGGCGCCGTGCACGCCATGCGTGACGGCACTGAGGAACTGACCCGTGCGGTGCTGGACGAGATCGACATCGACGTGGCGGCCGAGGATGCGCGCGAGGCCGTTGCAATGGAGCTCGAGGAGAAGAAGCTCGCGGCCGCCAAACGGAGCAAGCCTCGGTCCGTCGCATGAGCCTCCGACGCCTGCTCCACGTCACGATGCCGCTCCCAGACGAACCCTTCGATTCCTGGGTCGAGTTCATGGCCCACAGCTACGGGGCTACTGTCGGCGAGATGGCTCGAGCGCTGGGGCTCAGCGACAGCGAGGGGGTGCCCGCCGCGGCATCTCAATCTTCACGGGCCTGGTCCACCGCGCTGGAGCCCCAGCACCTCCGCAATCTCGAGCTGACGACCGGCCGGTCGGGCGACGAGTTCCGTGCGATGACCCGCACCACATTCGCCGCGAACGCCATCCGCCTCACACCTCAGGGACGCATCAGCGCGTCCTGCCCCGCCACGGGAGTTGCCGCCCGCTACTGCCCCGAGTGCCTCGCCGACTCGGGAGGCCGCTGGCGCCTTTCCTGGCAGTTCCCGTTCGGGTTCGCCTGCCCACGCCACAAGCGACTCCTCGTCGACAGGTGCCCGGGATGCGGCCAGCCGCCGCGGCTCCTGGCGCATCCCCTCACGCTCGTTCCGGAACCCGGGCACTGCCACAACAGGCCGCCGACCGAATCGCCAGCGTTCGGCGCGCGCTGCGGCGCCGACCTCACCTCGAGCGAGGAGTTCGTGGCGGCAGAACCCGAGACTCGCGAAGCGCAACGTGCGATCTTGAGGGTCATCGCCACCGGCGTCGGCGAGTTCGGCATCTACGCCGGCGGTCCCCCGAGCACCGTCCAGGTGCTGTCCGACATGCTGCTGCTGTCGCGCGCGGGGCGACAGGCGCTCGTCGACGGAGAGCACTTCGAGTGGATGCCTGCGGGTCAGGCTGACGTGAGCCCGATCGCGTCTCACAAGCGCACCGGCAAGATAGATCTGCGGCCCAGCGCTGCCCGAGAAGTCGCTCTCGGCAACACTCTCGCCTTCGTGGCGTTGCAGTCAGGTGACCGGATCACTGACCTGCTGCGCGGACGCGTCAGCGTCCACACCGCGCTCGACCACTACTCCCCGCCACTACGCGATCACGTGAGCCGTGCGCTCGGTCGCGCGAGGCGCCCCACTGCGACCCTTCAGGCGGTGACGACGTCGGTGGTGGATCCGGCCGCGCGAGCCGCAAAGCTCCCCGCCGTCCTGTGGTCCGAATGGACCTCACGCCTCGCACCGCGGCGTCTGGATGCCGAGATCGCCGGCGGTGCGCTGGCGGCAGCCGTGGTCTTCGTTGGCACCCGCCTCACTCACGGCTCGGCCATCAAGCTACTCGATTCCGCAGCTCAGGGACGCCAGGTCAGCCACGTCATGCGATCGCTCGGACGCAACGCACCGGAGGCCGACACCATCCGCGCGATCGCTCGCCTGGCTGCGCTCCTCGATGAGACCTCGACCCCGATCGACTTCGCCCGCCGGCGGGTCATCGACTACTCCGGCATCCTGCCCCGCGACGAGTGGCACGAGATCTGCCGGACGGCGAACGTCCTGGCCGGCGGGGATCGGCGCTGGCAGACCGCCCGTGCGCATCTCTACGCCCTGCTCAGCGGCAATCGCGTGGCGCGGGCGCCCTTCGCTCAAGAGGCGAGCTTTCCCGCATTCACCGAAGTTCGCTCGTTCCGCGACGGATTGCCGGAGGTCGTGTCCCGTGCGCTCAACGACTCGGCGACCGCGTTCCTTAAGGCACGGCACATCGATGAGCCCGTGGAATGGATGCCGCACCTCAATCTCGCCGGTTTCGTCGCTGATGTCCCCGCGTCGGGTGGAAGCGAGTGGCCGCAAGCTCGCCCCGCCCGGGCCGTGGTGAAGCCGACCCGCGCAGTCGCGGCGTACTCCGCGGGACGGTCGGTGCGAGAGATCGCCTTCGAACACGGAGTCGCTCGTCAGACCGTCAGCCGCGTGCTCGAGGACGCCGGCGTCGAGACTCGCATCGGTCGGCGGAGAGTTGCCATCGATGTGGATTGGTTGCGGCGGCGGTACGTCGACGAGCGCCACACCATCCCCGAGATCGCCGCCGAAGTCGGCGTGACGATGACCACGATCAACCGCCATCTCGAGGCCGCTGGGATCCCGCGCCGAGCCCGCGGCAGCGCGAGCCGAGCGACCGCGATACGGGTTGACCCACGCGCCGGGGACTCGCCGCTACTGCGCCGAATCCTCGTGGGACAGGACGCCACACAGCGCGCCGAACGATTCCTCATCGTCGCCCGCCACGCCACCATGACAGCTGCTGCGACCGAGCTCGGAGTGACACTCAGCATCCTCGCGAACCAGATGAGGCGCATCGGGGTGGATGCTGGTGGCCCGCTGATCCAGCGCGCGTTCCGAGGTCAGCCGCTCGCCCTCACCGAGCTCGGCTTGGAAGTACGCCACGCGTTGTCGCGTGCCTTCGAGATCAGCGAAGGCGAAGATCCGGCGCCTCCGGCGGGAGGATCTCAGTGAGCTCGACGCCCAGCGCCTGCGACATCGCGAGGAGAGTGCGGATCGTCGGGTTTGCCGGCGTGCCCGGCTTCGACTCGCCCTTCTCGTACTTCTGGTACGTGTAGCGGGTCAGACCGGACCGGTAAGCGACGTCTTCCTGGCTGAGACCGCGCTCGTGGCGGAGCCGTTGAAGGTTCGTGGCGAGCTGGCCGGCGTAGGCGCTCCAGGCCGCATCCTCGGGTCTGGTCCGCTTCGCCACCGATCTAGCGTTCCCGCGAACCGGCGTCGGTATGGCCTAATTTGTATGGCATTCGAGTGGGCGGAATCTCGTTGTCGGCGCGGTCGTGCCCCACGCTACGATCGGGTAGCCGATGTCGCGCTGGGGCGACAACGCTCTATGGGGATGGAGACGCCGATGGCGGGGTGGGGATTCGGGCGCGAACGCGCGCTTCAGCGGAGCTTCGAGCAAGCGCACCGGGCGGGTGGCCAGGCATTGCAAGAAGGACGGCTTCCGCAGGCGGAGTCCTACTTTGACGAAGCCGTGCTGGCCACGCAGGAGCTCGTGGGACTTCGGATGAACGATCTTGAAGTGCGCCGGTGGGTCGCCACGAGCCTCGCGAATCAGGCGGAGGTCCTTCGGCGGATGGGCGCGAATCCTGAGACGGAAGAACCTCTGATTCAGGCGTCGACGTGGTTCCGATCCATCGCTGAGGCCACGCCGGATAGTGCGGAGGCGAAGATACCGTTGGCGATGACGCTACTTCAGCTCGCGAAGACCTACCGCGGGCAGGAGCATTACATCGACTTCACCCGTAGTCCGATGCTGACGGTGGACGCCATGCGCGCATACCGGCTCGAGAAGCTACAAGCTGGCACCTGGGGTGGGTCCATGGCGGGTTCGTACTCACCAGAGTGGCGGGAACGTGGCGAGGATCCACTGCTGGAAGCGATCCCGCTATTCGGCGAACTCTCAATGCTCGATGCGGGTCAGTTCGCGCCTCTCTATGCCCTCGCGTTGAACCTTCTTGGTGACTTGTATGTCAACTCGGAGCGAGCGCGCGAAGCTGTCGCGCCACTCCAAGAGGCAGAGTCGGTATACCAGCAGCTCGTCGCCAGAGGCGACTCGCGCCATCTCGAACTTCTCGCAGATACCCGATCGCTGCTCAGCCAGGCGCAGGCAGGGGCCGGGATGCCCGCTGATCGCGTGGGTGCGCTCGAGGAGCTCATCCCT
Organism: Microbacterium marinum; assembly: GCF_014204835.1. Classification (NCBI taxonomy): domain Bacteria; kingdom Bacillati; phylum Actinomycetota; class Actinomycetes; order Micrococcales; family Microbacteriaceae; genus Microbacterium; species Microbacterium marinum. The sequence goes on from NZ_JACHMD010000001.1 coordinate 480,462, forward strand.
CACTTGAGGGCGCAGGCCCATGTCAGCGCTGAGGAGTGGCGCACGGGAGTGACGATGTCGAAGGCCAACGCCCGAGATGCGCACCGTCAGGCGCTCGAGGAGCTCGCCGACTTGTACAAGGCTCAGGGACGGGAGGCGGAGAGCCGAGCCATTTGGGACGGTGACCTCGGAGTGATGATGGTCGAGTCCCTGCCCATCCGGAGAGGATAATCGAGCTCACGGGGGTGCGTTTTTTGGTGCGTGAATCGGTATCATTTTCGGTGTGCACGTCCTATAGTTGACTAACTATGGACTACCCGCGCAGGGAAGTTTTCCCCTCCTCTCCGCTGGCGCTAGTGGCCGCTGAGGTGCGTTTCAACGACTCCGCTCGGCTACGTCAGCAAACGACCGTTGACGCGATCGCGATCGCGCTTGAACACGCCTTCCCGGTTCAAGATCAGTTCCACCAGGCAGAGGTACAGGTTCACCTGGGTGCTGGCCCGAAGGTCTCGCAGACTTCGGGTCGAACATTCAAGAACTCTTCGAGCACCGCGATCGTGACCCTCTCGGCCGGACGACTCAGTCTTGAGACCACCGCCTACTCACACTTTGCCGAGTTCCGTGAGCTGATGCTGCTGTGTTGTCGTGCGGTGGTGGGGGCCGGTGTGACGCCAGCGCTACAGAGGGTTGGCCTCCGCTATATTGACGAGATCCGAGTCCCTGATGACGCGGTTCGTGACGCTCGACGATGGGATCGATGGATCGATCCGCGCCTTGTCGGCCACTTGACCATTGGCCCTCAGACGGCCCAGGTCCAGCAAGCCGAAGGGGTCGTGACGTACAGGCTCGCTGAAGGAAGCGGGCTCAACGTTCGCTTCGCTTCGTTGCCGCGCGGCGCAGTAGTCTCGCCGGCCGCATTGGTGCGGCACGCGTTCGATGCCAATCAGCCCCTGTTCGTCCTTGACTTCGACGGATACCGAGAATTTGTGGGCCCAGATGCCACACTCATGTCAGAGGAAGTCATCGCGAGAACCCTCGATGCGGTCCACGCGCCCACCGGGGAAGCCTTTCAGGCATCGATTACCGAAGAAGCCCGTCAGCTATTCAGAAAGTAGTGGTCATGACTCCGACACTCGAACTGACCACCGCGACCGCCGTTGAGAACCCTGGCGAAAGCCCGCTGACCGTCTCGGGCACTCGCGCTCTCTCCATCGATGCGTCGTGGCTTCGAACGCGAACAGAGCTCTTGAGCGACGACGTGCGAGGTCTGCACGAGCGTACTCGTGCCATCGACCTGGATGACCGTGCCTACGCCAAAGCAACCAACGCCAGCGTTGGTGATCTCTTGGATGAACTCACTTCATCGCGGGGGATGTCGTGGTCGGATGTGGCCGCTGCAGCGGGGGTCAGCGTCTCCGCAGTGCGGAAGTGGCGCAAGGGAGGAACCGCGACGGCTGAGAATCGCAACAGCCTGGGGAGGATCGCAGCTCTGCTGGATCTGTTGGACGATTGCGCGGTGGCCGATCCCGCGCAATGGATGGAGATTCGGCTTCCCCTTCCCGTGGGCTACGCAGTCCGCCCGCTCGACCTGTATGCGGCGGGCCATCCAGCGGCCGTCATCGAGCTTGCGGAGCATCGTCACGATGCCGACAAAGTTCTGGATCACTATGTGCCGGGGTGGCGTGACGAGCGAAGCGACTACGAAGTCGTTGTTGGCGCTGACGGCGAGCGGATGATTCGTCAGCGGAGTTTGTGACGCGCCTGAATGGACTCGATCGACGCGGACGACCTCTACGAGGAGAGAGGTGCCGTCAGCTATGCCCGGCCTCTGCTTCAAGGCGACGTCTTCGCAGATGTGCAGGTTCCCGGGTTGTCGGAGGCGCCGCTCACCGTGCAGATCGTTACGCACCCCTGCAGCATGCGTCGCGGCACGGACCTGAATGACCGAATCCAGGTCGTTCCTGTCGAGGCGTACCAGCGTGTCAACGACTGGGCTGGGCACGTGAGAGTGATGCCACTACCGGATCTGCACGAAGACGGTTGCCATCACGCAGCCAAGTTCGTGGATCTTTCGGCCGCTGCTGCCGGAGAGTTGAGTGTCGACAAGCGCATAGCCTCGCTCTCCCAGCGGGGCATCCTCGTGTTGCAGCAGCGCCTCGTCATGCACAGCACACGTGTCGAAATGCCCGTGGCAGTATTCCGGGAGCAGTCGGCTCCGGTGCTGGCGGAGGCCGAGATGCAGGAGATCTGGACCGAGATTGTGCTCGGCGATGGTGTTGACGACCTCGCCGAGGTCGTTGTAGCCGGTCAGCAGTTCCAGGATTGGTTGGACGAGTCGGGCCGGCGTCGGCGAAACGACTTGAAGTCGGAAGCGAACCACGCGAGCCTGCGTCGCGCAGTGCGCGAGGAGGCGACGCGGCGTAGGTCGGCCCGCGACGCGTAGCCAATGATTGGGTGCGCTCGATGGACACTTCGGATAACCGACTAGTCCTCAAGACGTGGACATTTCGATGCGCGGAGCCGCTGGACTGCGGCCACTCCGTGGACATCTCTGAGCGATTCCTACACCGAGCGTCACCTCAGCACCAACGTCACCTCCGGGTGGTCGGCGAAGACATCGAGGATCAGCTCGAAGTAGGTGCGGCCGGTGCCGTTCTCGAGGGCGGCGAGCTGCTCCCGGAGCGGATCGGCCGCGAACACGTCCGGCCGATCCAGCTTCGCGCGGAGCCAGTCCGCCGTCGTCTCGACCCCGAGAGCCGCACGGCTGTGCTCGGAGTCGACCCATTCGAAGACGACCGCGTCGTCTCCGACGAGCGCACCGATGCCGCCGTAGAGCAGGTCGTCGAGCGCATCGAGGCTCCCCCCGAGCGTCCAGTCCTCCTCCGACATGACGAGCCGGTTCAGCTCCGCGTAGAACGACGGGATGTCGGTGACCCGCGAGCCCTCGATGACGTAGGTGGCCATGTCGCGATGATGTCATGATCGACCCATGACGACGGTCGAGGGGGACGCGCCGAAGGATGGGCCTACGGGGCAGCGCATTCGCCGCGTGCGAATCGTGGTGATCGCGTTGCTTACGCTCGCGGTGCTGACCGTCGCCGTGTGGCAGACCGTTGCGCATCTCACGCTCGGGTCGGTGCGCATCGCCGTCGACTCGGCGCCGGTGCGGTGTGAAGGGACGGAAGTGGACCTCTATCCAGGGTTCACGGACGACCCTCTCCAGGAGGATGTGCAGCGTCCCCTCGTCGTACTCGAAGACGGTATGCGTTGCAGCATCCGCTTCTTCGTCGTCAACGACGGGTGGACGGATGCCGAGACGGTCGCGGCCGGCCTGCCGATGCTCGCGGAGGACATGGCATGGCCGCTCAGCGCTGTGATGGTGAACCCGAACGGGCAGACGCGGCTTCCGGACAACGAGTCCGCTGCCGAGTTCTTGGTGGAGGGACTCTCGGTCCCTCCGGGCGAGAGACTCGAACTCACCGCGATCGTCGACTACGACCCGAGCAGGGCCCAGAACGTGTCGCGGTGTTCGCGGTTCAGCGGCGCGCCGATCTACGTGCGCGTCACGGTGTTCGGCGTCACCCGCGACGTCCAGGCAGCACCCGAAACGCCCGTCTGGTACGGCCCCGGCGACGCCGCGGAGTGCGACGGATGACGCGCGAACGTCCGTCGAAGGTCTGCGCCTCGTGCGGCCGCCGTTTCGAATGGCGCGCGAAGTGGCAGCGGAACTGGGACGACGTCCGATACTGCTCCGACGGATGCCGCCGGCGCGGCATCCGCCCCGTCGATGAGCAGCTAACGCGCAGCATCCTCGACCTGCTCGCCGACCGCGCGGCCGGTGCGACGATCTGCCCGTCGGAGGCGGCACGAGCCGTCGGCGGCGAGAACTGGCGCGACCTCATGGAACCCGCGCGCCGCGCAGCGCGTCGACTCGTCGACGCCGGTGAGGTCGAGATCACTCAGCGCGGCACCGTCGTCGACCCGTCGACCGCGAAGGGGCCGATCCGCATCCGTCGCGCACGCTGACGTAGCCCGGATCGACGGCCGCCCCGCGCTCGCGTTACGCGCGTCGGGCGGCTGGCGCAACCCCCGCGCGGTGCGAGGCCGACCTCCGGAGACTGGGCCGCAGTGCGGCGGCGTTCCGCCGCGCGGCATCCTGAGAGAAAGGACGACCCATGGCACATCCCCCGGCACAGCAGCAGGACGTTCCCGGCACCGATCGGATCATGGAGCCGCGGCCCGACTACGGCGAGGACACATACCGCGGCCACGGCAGGCTCGAGGGGAAGGTCGCGCTCATCACCGGCGGCGACAGTGGCATCGGCAAGGCGGTCGCCCTCGCGTACGCACGCGAAGGCGCTGACATCGCGATCAGTTATCTCGATGAGCATGAGGATGCCGCGGACGCGAAGCGGCTCGTCGAGAGTGCGGGGCGACGGGCGATCCTCCTGCCAGGAGATCTCTCCGATCCCCAGCGATGCCGTGACGTGGTCGCGCAGACGGTGTCCGAGCTCGGCCGCCTCGACGTCCTGATCAGCAACGCGGCCTATCAGATGACCCGCGACTCGCTCGAGGAGATCTCGGACGACGAGTGGGACTTCACGTGGGCGACGAACGTCGACGCGTACTTCCACCTCGTGAAGGCGGCCGTGCCCCACCTCCAGCCCGGCGCCTCGATCATCGCGACGTCGTCGATCCAGGCCGACCAGCCCTCGCCCGCACTCATGCCCTACGCGGCCACCAAGGCGGCGATGGCGAGCATGACCGCGTCGCTCGCGCAGATGCTCGGCGAACGCGGCATCCGTGTGAATGCCGTTGCACCGGGCCCGATCTGGACGCCGCTCATCCCGTCCACGATGCCGCCCGAGAAGGTCGACGGATTCGGTTCCGACGTTCCCCTCGGTCGCGTCGGCCAGCCGGCGGAACTCGCGCCGACATACGTCCTGCTCGCCTCGGAGGACTCCAGTTACATCACGGGCGCCGTCATTCCCGTCACGGGAGGGAAGCCGCTGCTGTGACCGGCGATCTCTGGCTCGTCCGCCACGGCGAGAGTGCGGCGAACATCCTCGCGACGCGCGCCGAACGGGAAGGGCTCGAGTCGATCGCGGTCGACGAGCGCGACGCCGACGTGACGCTCTCGGATGACGGGCGCGCGCAGGCGCACGCGCTCGGCGCCTGGCTGGCGGACACCGAGCTCGGTGCGATCTGGACCTCTCCCTACGAGCGCGCGCGGCAGACATTCGCGCTCGCGGCCGAGGCCGCCGGGGAAGATCGTCCGGCGCGCGCCGATGAGCGACTGCGCGATCGCGAGCTCGGCATCCTCGATGGCCTCACTCGCCACGGTGTCGCGGCGCGGCATCCCGAAGAGGCGGAAAGACGGCAGCGCCTGGGGAAGTACTACCACCGGCCTCCCGGCGGGGAGTCGTGGGCGGACGTTTCACTCCGGCTTCGGTCGTTCCTCCACGACCTTCCGGAGTCGGATGCCGCGACGCTGATCGTCGCTCACGACGCGGTCATCATGCTGCTGACGGCGATCCTCCTCGACTGGGACGAGGCGACGCTGCTCGACTTCGCCGCCGACCACACGGTGCTCAACTGCTCGGTGACCCACCTGCGTCGCGGGGAGAACGGCTGGTCGGTGGTCGTCTTCTCGGATGTCGCGCACCTGGAGCGCGCCGGAGCCCCCATCACCGTTCACCCGGGGAATCCCGATGTCGAACCGGAGTGAGAAAGTCGGTCCCCGCCGGCTGCGCCGCTGGGGTATCCCCGATCCAGGCGACTCGAAGAAGAGCCGGGGCCGCGTGATCGTGGTGGGAGGTTCTCGGCGCTCGCCGGGTGCCGTCCTGCTTGCGGGCGAGGCCGCGCTTCGCGTCGGCGCGGGACGACTCGGGGTGGTGGTGCCGCAGTCGATCGATGCGCAGGTGGGGATCGCACTTCCGGAGGCGGCTGTGTTCGCTCTGCCGGACCGCGCCGACGACCCGCTCGCCGAGGCCGTCGCGGACGAAGTGGCGGGGGCAGACGCGGTCCTCGTCGGACCGGGCTTCGACGACCCGGACCAGACCCGCGCGACGCTTCTCGCCGTCGCTCCACACGTCAGCGGATGCCTCGTCCTCGACGCGTTCGCGCTCGGAGTTCTCGGAGACATCGCCCGCGATGAGCTGCCGGAGCGTCTCGTGCTCACGCCGAATCGCGAGGAGGCATCGCTGCTGCTCGGACGTGATCTGCGCACGGATCGAGCCCGTCGCACGCGCGACGATCTCGCGGAGGTCGCGCGGGAGTACCGTGCCGTCGTCTCCTGCTATGGCGACGTGGTCGCGCCGGACGGGCGACGCTGGCACGTCGATGCGGGTGGACCGGGACTCGGCACCGCCGGGTCGGGGGATGTGCTCGCCGGTGCGGTGACGGGCTTCGCGGCCCGCGAGCACGACTCCGGCCGCGCGACGGTCTGGGCGACCTGGGCGCACGCCACGACCGGCGACCGGCTGACTGACCGCCACGGGCTCGGGTTCCTCGCCCGCGACCTCGCGTCGGAGCTCGCCTTGACGTTGGCGCCGCTGCACGCGCACTGACTCGGCAGGCGAGGGGCCCGTCAAGGGGATGCCGCGGGTGCCGACGATCGTGTGGACTCGGGGCATGCAGACGTTCGTGCCCTACGCCGACTTCGCCCGGAGCGCCGCCGTGCTCGACGACAAGCGGCTCGGCAAGCAACGGGTCGAGACGCTGCAGGTGATGCGGGCGCTGACGATCCCCGACTACGGCTGGCGGCACCATCCGGCGGTGGCGATGTGGCGCGGCTACCGACCGGCGTTGATGGTCTACCAGGACGCGTTCGTCGACGAGTGGGTGCGCCGCGGCTTCGCCGACACGACCCGGGCCTCCACGCTCGCGACGCTCGACGAGGTGGCATCCGATGGCGCGGCGTACCGGTCGGGCACCGTCGACCTCCCGCCGTGGTTCGGACGCGAGGACGTCCACCGGTCCCACCGCTCGAACCTCCTCCGCAAGGACGCCGACCACTATCGTGCCCAGGGCTTCACGGAGCCGGACGACCTGCCGTACGTCTGGCCGGGTGCCGCATGACCGACGCCGAGGTGCGCGGACCCGTGCTCGCCCGCCGTTAGGCCCGGCCACCGTGCACAACGGCGGAGACGCGGGACCTCGGACGGCGTGTCGATGCCGGACCGCGGCGTGTCGCACGAAGGGCTCCGACGTTGTGCACGCGGGATGCCGCGGGGCGGACGCTGCGCGGCTGCGGCGGGGCGTTCCGGGCGGGGGTGTCCGTCCTCGCGGCGCGACACGACCTGGCATCCTGGAGCCGTGCCCGCCTCCGCCGATGCCCCCGATGTCGATGTCGAGCACGTCGGCAGCGGCAACCGCCGCACGCGGGTGACGCGGGTCGAGACGTCGGCGGGCGACGGCGGGCGCCCCTTCGTGCTCGTGGCGGGCGTCGGCGTCGCCGCGACCTATTTCGAATTCCTCGCGCCTTCGCTGGCCGAGCGAGGCGCCGTGTATGCGCTCGACCTTCCCGGGTTCGCCGGGATGCCGCGCCCCGGCGACCAGCCCACGGCGCAGTTCTTCGCCGATCGGGTCGAGGAGGTGCTCAACCACTACGGCCTCGACGACCCCGTCATCATCGGTCACTCCATGGGCACCCAGGTCGTCACCGAAGTGCTGGTTCGGCGGCCGCAGCTGCGTCACGCCGTGCTCGTGAGCCCCGTCGTGAACGACCCGTAGTCCACGCTGCCGATCGTCGCGGTCCGGTTCGCGCAGTCGGCCATGCGCGAGACGCTCCACCTCGCGATGACGGCCCTCTCGGCGTATGTCCTCTGCGGAGTCGTCTATTTCGTGCAGGTGCTGCCCCGCATGCTGCGCTACCGCCTCGTCGAGCGGATGCCGCACGTCGACGCGTCGCTCCTCCTCATCCGGGGGGAGTTCGACGCGACGTCGCCGCGCCGGTTCCATTCGCGCCTCGTCGCGGTGGCACGGCACGCCCGCCGGTGGGAGATCCGGGGCGCGTCGCACTCGATCATCAACGCGCACGCCGTGGGAGCGGCCGACCTCATCGTCCGGCACGCGGACGACGCGCTCGGTCAGCGGGGTCGAGTCCCGGCCGAGCAGGCCGCCGTGCCGCCCCCGCCGCATGCCGGCATCGGCGTCGTCGTGAGCGCCCTCCGCGAGCGGTTCAGCGAATGGTTCAGCGCTCTGCGCGGCGACGAGGCGGGCGTCGAACGGGCCAAAGAACGTCACGCCCGCATCCTGTGGCGCGCCTACAGTCGATCGGGGAGCGACCCGCGCCGGGGTCAGAAGCCCTGAATCCGAGGGAGGCGGGCTCTTTTCGGGGATGGGGCGCGGATGCGCGAGAGTGGACTGCGTGGGGTCGTCGATCGGAGTGATGTCGTGAGTCGTGAACAGCCGGTGCTCTATCAGCGCAACGCGCTGGCCCCCAGTCTGCTCGCCGCGGCGGTGCTGTTCGTGGCGCCGGCATTGCTGGAGAGCGACTGGTTCCTGACGGTGCGGTTCGTCACGGCCATCTTCGCCCTGATCGTCGGCTGGTTCGCGGTGCAGGCGCGCCATTGGTGGTGGGTGCCCGTCTTCGCGGCCATCGCGGTGCTCTGGAACCCGGTCTTCCCGTTCGCGTTCGAAGGAGGCATCTGGCTCGGCGCTCAGTTCGCCGCCGCCGTGGCCTTCCTCGCCGCCGGCGCGACGATCAAGGTTCGCCGGGACTGACGGCCCTCCCCCGCGCCGGTGTGTCGAGCAGGGTTCGCGCGAGCCGCGTCGAACCCGCCACCGCGGCCGGCATCGCGAAGACCGCGCCCAGCGGCACCAGGAAGCAGAGCTGCGTCGCCACCCCGAATCCGAGGAACCGCGCGCGGTGCGCCCTGCGCAGCCGACGCCGCGCCGCGGCATCCCACCCGCGTGCCGTCAACGACCGCGACGTCAGCTCGTCGGCGAGGAGCCAACCCGTCAGGAACGCGGCGGTGACGGCGCCGAGCAGTCCCCCCACAACCGGGATCAGTCCGATCACCGCGGCGGTCAGCGCAGCGAGCAGGCCACGCAGCACGAGGCCCAGCGCGTCGCCCACCGACCGCCAGAAGCCGTACTCCGACTCGGGCGCCGGGTCGCCGAGGTCGCGCTCGACTGCCCGCCAGATCTTCTCGTAGAACGGGTCGCCGACGAGAAGGGTGAGCGCGGTGAACGAGACGACCGCCAGGACGACCGCGCCGCCGAGGAGAGCGACGCCGATGGCGATGCGGACGACGGATGCCGCGAACTCGCTCCACCCTGCGGCGAACGGCGTGAGCGCGTCGACGATGTCGGTCAGGCACACCGCGAGCGTGACGATCCCCGCGAGGAGGACGAGGCCGACAATCCCCGCCGGGATCAGCCCGAGCGCCATCGCGCGGGGAAGGGTCCGCCAGTAGCCAAACCCCCGGGCGAGGTCCCCGACCCCGCGGAAGAACGACCCGACGGGTCCGGAGGGAGGGGCGCTGCCGGTCATGCAGCCATCCTGCCGCGTTCCGCCGGAGGACGCGCATACACAGGATGAATCAGAAGGGCAGGCGAAACGCCAGGGGTTTGCACGATCCACCGCGTCACTGTTCCCTGGTCCGATGACGAATGACACCACCGCGCGGTCGGTCGAGGCCCAGCCCGGGCTGAAGCGCGCCATCGGCACGCCCCTGCTCTTCGCCTTCATCGTCGGCGACACCCTGGGCGCCGGCATCTACACCCTCGTCGGCACGATGGCGACCGATGTGGGCGGCGTGATCTGGCTTCCCCTCCTCATCGCGCTCGTCGTGGCTCTGCTCACCGCGGGAACGTACGCGGAGCTGATCACCAAATACCCCCATGCGGGCGGAGCCGCTCGCTACGTCGACAAGGCGTTCGGCATCCCGTTCCTGTCGTTCCTCGTCGGATTCCTGATGATGGCGTCGGGGATCACGACCGCGGCCGCGCTGGCGAACGCCTTCGCCGGTGACTACTTCTCGGCCCTCTTCGACATCCCGGCCATCCCCGTCGCGATCGGATTCATCGCGGTCCTCACCCTCATCAACCTTCGCGGAGTGCGCGAGTCGCTCGCGACGAACCTCGTCGCATCGATGATCGAAGTGACCGGCCTCATCATCGTCATCGTCATCGCCGCCATGGTCTTCGGTAGCGGCGGCGGCGAGCCGGCGCGGATCTTCGAGTTCGCGCCCGACGTCTCGCCGCTGGGCGGCGCGTTCGCGGCATCCATCGTCGCCTTCTTCTCGTTCCTCGGGTTCGAGGCGGCGGCGAACATGGCCGAAGAGGTCAAGAATCCGACGAAGGCCTATCCGCGAGCCCTGTTCGGCGCGATCTGCACGGCCGCCGTCGTGTACCTGCTCATCGCCATCGGAGCGGTCATCGTCGTCGAGCCCGCGAAGCTCGCCACCTCGACGGGTCCGCTCCTCGAAGTCGTGACCGCCAGCGGATTCGCGCTGCCGCCGTGGCTGTTCAGCGTGATCGCGCTGATCGCGATCGCGAACGGCGCGCTGCTGTTCATGGTGATGGCCAGCCGCGTCGGCTACGGATTGTCGGAGTCAGGACTGCTCCCGCACGCGTTCGGACGCGTGCTGCCGAGGCGACGCACGCCGTGGGTCTCAATCCTCGTCGTCGCCGGCGCCACCATGCTCCTCACCGTGATCGGCGACATCGGCACGCTCGCCGAGACGACCGTGCTTCTGCTCCTGCTCGTGTTCCTCTCGGCCAACGTGAGCGTGCTCGTACTGAAGAAGGACAAGGTCGAGCACAAACACTTCTCGGTGCCGCGCGTGGTCCCTGTGCTCGCGATCATCGCCTCGATCGTGCTGCTCACGCAGCAGACCGGCTGGGTGTGGCTGGGTACTGCCGGGTATGTGGTCGTCGGATCGGTGCTGTTCTTGGCCGCCTGGTTCACGCGCAAGCGCGGCGACGAGAAGCGCGCGCGCACCGGAGCGATCGACACCGTCGGCTGACGCGTGCCGCGCGTCCGTAGGGTGGAGGCGTGAGCGAAGCAGCTGCCCGGTACGCGTTGGCCGTCGACATCGGCGGGACCAAGGTCGAGGCGGCGCTGGTCTCCGGGTCGGGCGAGGTCGTCCAGGCTTCTCGCTCCCGCGTCCCTACCGGACGAGCGATCACGCGCGGCGGTCTCGAGCAGGCGGCAGCGGATGCCGCGTCGCAGGCGCTCGCGCACCTCGCGCCGGGCGACAGCGTCGTCGGTGTCGGTGTGGGCAGCGCCGGCCCCGTCGACCTGCCGTCGAGCACCGTCGCTCCCCTCAACATGCCGGATGCCGCCGGTGCCGGCTTCGCGCTCCTCGAACAGGCGGCATCCGCTCCGGTCACCCTGGCGCTGGACGGCACCTGCATCGCGCTCGCCGAGCACCGCTTCGGGGCCGCCCGCGGCGCGCGGAACGCCCTCGCGCTCGTGGTGTCGACGGGAGTCGGGGGCGGTCTCATCGTCGACGGTCGTCCGGCTCGGGGGAAGAGCGGCAACGCCGGCCATGTCGGGCAGTTGCGGATCGAACCGCGCGGCGACGGCGACATCGACGCGGGCACGGTCGAGCAGATCGCGTCGGGTCCGCACATCGTCCGATGGGCGCAGGCGAAGGGGTGGCGCGGCGAGACGGGCGAGGACCTCGCCCGCGACGCCGCCGCGGGACTGCTCCTCGCGGTGGCGGCGGTCGAGCGCTCCGCCTTCGCGGTCGGCACCGCGATCGCCAACGTGTCGACGCTTCTGGACCTCGACGTCGCCGTGATCGCCGGCGGATTCAGCGGCGTCTCGCCCGACTACATCCCGCTCGTCGCCGCGGCCGTGCGCGAGCAGGCGATGCTGCCGTACGCCCGCACCGTTGAGGTGCGGGCGTCGGGACTCGACGGCGCGGGCCCGCTCATCGGCGCGGCCGTGCTCGCGTTCGACGCGGCGGGCTGACCGGCAGCGCCTCCGCCTCCCTACGATGAGGGGATGAGCATCGAGCACACCGTCGTCTTCCGACTCGTCCACGGGCCCGAAGTCGCGGCGTTCCAGGAATACGACTTCGTCGGCTGACGCATGAACGAGGTCAACTGGGCCGGCAACGTCCGTTACGGGTCGACGCGCATCGCGCGGCCGACCACGATCGACGAGGCGCGCGCGCTCGTCGCAGGCGCCGATGCCGTGAAGGCGCTGGGATCCCGCCACTCCTTCACCGGCATCGCCGACACCGGCGGCATCCACATCTCCCTCGCCGGACTCGACGTGCCCATCCGCATCGACGCGGCTCGGCAGCGGGTTCGGGTGGGCGGCGGTGTGCGTTACGGCGAACTGGCCCAGCACCTCGAGCGCAACGGGTGGGCGCTCGCGACGCTGGCGTCATTGCCCCACATCTCGGTCGCAGGGGCGATCAGCACGGGCACGCACGGATCGGGCGTGGGCGTGCCGTCTCTCGCCGCAGCGGTCACGGGCCTCGACCTCCTCACGTCCACCGGCGACCTCGTCGCCATCGGCGAGGGCGACGCCGACCTGCGCGGAGCCGTCGTCGGCCTTGGCGCACTCGGACTCGTGACGACGGTCGAGCTGGCGATCGAGCCGAGCTACGAGGTCGCGCAGACGGTCTACGAGCAGGTCCCGTTCGACGCGGTCACAACGGGCTTCGACGAGATCATGCGCTCCGCGCACAGCGTCTCGCTCTTCACGACGCTGCGCGACGACGACCACGTCGACCAGGTGTGGCGGAAGGCGCGGACGGATGCCGCAGTGCGCCCGCTCCCCGCATCGCTCATCGACCGCGAGGCGACCAGGCCGCGGCATCCGCTGCCCGGCGTCTCCGCCGCATCGTGCACCGTCCAGGGCGGGGAGCCGGGCCGGTGGCTCGACCGGATCCCCCACTTCCGGTTGGAGTTCACGCCATCGAACGGCGACGAGCTGCAGTCGGAGTACCTCGTGGCGCACGAGCACGGCCCCGACGCGCTCGCCGCCGTCCGCGACCTCGCCGAGCTGCTGCGTCCGGTGCTGCAGGTCTGTGAGGTGCGCACGATCGCGAGTGATGACCTGTGGCTGTCGCCGGCGTCGGGCCGCGACTCGGTTGCCCTCCACTTCACCTGGACCGCGGACGGCGAGGGCGTCGCTCGCGTGCTGCCCGACCTCGAGGCGGCGCTCGCCCCGTTCGCACCTCGCCCGCACTGGGGCAAGGTGTTCGCACCGCGGCCGGTCGAGGCGTGGGCGGAACTCTACCCACAGTGGCAGGGGTTCCGCGAGCTGCGGGACCGTCTCGATGCGCGCGGCGCGTTCCGCAACGACTTCCTCCGCGGATTGGGGCTGTGACGCGAGCGAGCGGCGGGTGAGGATGGAACGATGACCGATCGCGCGATCCCCACCGCCTACTTCGATCGCATCGATGCGACGCGCTTCCGCGCCACGTCGTTGGTCGGCGGCGCCTGGAACATCGCCGAGCAGCACGTCGCCCCGCCGATGGGCCTGCTCGCCCACGTCATCGAGCAGGGCCACGCGACGCGCAGTCCGCAGCCGATGCAGCTCACCCGGCTGAGCATCGAGATCCTCGGCACCATCCCGATCGACGTCGTCGAGGTGACCACCTCCGTCGTCCGTCCCGGTCGCAGCATCGAGCTGGCCGAAGGCACCCTCTCGGTTGCGGGGCGCCCCGCGCTCATCGCGCGCGCGTGGCTGCAGCACACCCGCGACACGTCGGCGCTCGTGGGCTCGTCGCTCCCGGCGATGCCGACCCTCGACGACGTCGAGCGCGTGAACCCCAGCGATCAGTGGCCCGGCGCGTTCATCGAGACCGTCGGCGAGGTGCGCCGTCGGCAGGAAGAGCCCGGCCGCGCGTGGACCTGGATCCGGCCCGATGTGCCGCTCCTGGTCGGCGAACCGGTGTCGGCGACCGCGCGCCTGGTGGCGCTCGTCGACATCGCGAACGGCGTCACGCCGCGGGTCGATCCGCGGTCGGTGGCATTCCCCAACCTCGACCTGACCCTGCATCTGCTGCGCCCGCCCGTCGGTGAGTGGATCGGCTTCGACACGACCGTCAGCTTCGGCGCGACCGGGCTCGGCCTCACCTCGACGGTGCTGCACGACCTCGACGGCCCGATCGGCACGGTCGCGCAGACCCTCACGGTGCGCCCGCACGCCTGACGCGCCCGCTCATACCTACGATGTGAGCGTCGAAGGAGACGGATATGACGGATGCCGCGGACGCCATCATCGTGGGCGCGGGCCTAGCCGGAGTCGTCGCCGCGTGCGAGCTGCTCGATGCGGGCAAGCGCGTGCTGATCGTGGAGCAGGAGCCGGAGGCGAGCTTCGGCGGGCAGGCCTGGTGGTCGTTCGGCGGCATGTTCCTCGTCGACTCCGCCGAGCAGCGCCGCATGGGCGTGAAGGACTCGCTCGAGCTCGCCCGGCAGGACTGGTTCGGCTCCGCCGGCTTCGACCGCGACGAGGACCGCTGGCCGCGCGCCTGGGCCGAGGCGTACCTGCAGTTCGCGGCGGGTGAGAAGCGCGCGTGGCTGCGGGAGCGCGGCATCCGGTTCTTCCCTGTCGTGGGATGGGCCGAGCGCGGCGGCGACCGGGCGACGAGCCACGGCAACTCCGTGCCGCGGTTCCACATCACGTGGGGGACCGGCCCCGGCGTGCTCGACCCGTTCGTCGCGCAGGTCCGCGAGGCGGTCGCCACCGGTCGCGCCCGCATCGCCTTCCGCCACCGCGTCGACCGGATCGAGACGCACGACGGCGCGGTGACCGGGGTGTCGGGTGCGGTGCTGGCGCCGGATGCCGCCGAGCGCGGCGCTCCGTCGAACCGCGAGGCCGTCGGCGACTTCACGTTCACTGCGGGCGCCGTGCTCGTTTCGAGCGGCGGCATCGGCGGCAACCATGACCTCGTGCGCGCGCAGTGGCCGGAGCGGATGGGGCCGCCGCCGACGTCGATGCTGTCGGGCGTGCCAGCGCACGTCGACGGCCGCATGCTGGGCATCGCCGGCGACGCCGGGGCGCACCTCATCAACGGCGACCGCATGTGGCATTACGTCGAGGGCATCCAGAACCACAGTCCGGTCTGGCCTCGGCACGGCATCCGAATCCTGCCCGGTCCGTCATCGCTGTGGCTGGATGCCACCGGGCGACGCCTGCCCACACCGCTGTTCCCCGGCTTCGATACGATCGGCACGCTCGAGCACATCCTGAAGACCGGCCACGACCACAGCTGGTTCATCCTCAACCAGGCGATCCTGAAGAAGGAGTTCGCGCTGTCGGGCAGCGAACAGAACCCCGACCTCACCGGCAAAGACGTGCGGCTGCTCGCGCAGCGGCTGCAGCGGGGCCGCGCGACGGCGCCCGTCGAGGCGTTCAAGGAGCGCGGTGCGGACTTCATCGTCGCGGAGAGCGTGCGCGAGTTGCTGGAGGGTATGCACGCGGCATCCGGTGTGCTCGACATCGAGCGTGTACGGCTGGAACTCACCGCCCGTGACCGCGAGATGGCGAACGACTTCACGAAGGACGCGCAGATCACTGCGATCCGACAGGCGCGGCACTACCGCGGAGACAAGCTGCTGCGGGTTGCGACGCCGGGCCCGATCGCCGACCCGAAAGACGGCCCGCTCATCGCGGTGAAGCTCCACATCCTGACGCGGAAGAGCCTCGGCGGCATCGAGACCGACCTGTTGGGCCGCGCGCTCGGCGCCGACGGGGCGCCCGTAGCAGGGCTGTACGCAGCGGGCGAGGCGAGCGGCTTCGGCGGGGGTGGCGTGCACGGCTACCGCGCCCTCGAGGGGACGTTCCTCGGCGGCTGCGTCTTCTCGGGCCGCGCGGCCGGTCGCGCGATGGCCGCTGCGGTCTGAGCGTCGGTCTCCTCGTCGTCGCGTATGTCCTCGCGTTGCTCTCCTACCGCCGACGTGCCCTCTCAGCGTGACAGGCTTGAGGGCATGACAGTTCCGAACCTGACCCTCAACGACGGCCACACGATCCCGCAGCTGGGCTTCGGCGTCTTCAAGGTCGACCCCGCCGAGACCGAGCGGGCCGTCAGCGCCGCGCTCGAGGCCGGCTACCGCCACATCGACACCGCCGCGGTCTACCGAAACGAAGCCGGCGTCGGCCGGGCGATCGCGGCATCCGGCATCCCCCGCGACGAGCTCTTCATCACGACGAAGCTCTGGAACTCAGAGCAGGGCGCGGCGACCTCGCGCGGTGCGATCGAGACGAGCCTCGAGACGCTCGGTCTCGACTACGTCAACCTCTACCTGATCCACTGGCCGCGGCCCGACCTCGACCGCTACGTCGAGACGTTCCAGCAGCTCGAGCAGTTCAAGGCCGAGGGCCTGACCCGCTCGATCGGCGTCTCGAACTTCCACCAGCCGCACCTCGAGCGCATCCTCGCCGAGACCGACACGGTGCCGGCTGTGAACCAGATCGAACTTCACCCCGCGTTCGCGCAGCGCGCGCTGCGCGAATTCGGCGAGCCCCGCGGCATCCTCACCGAGGCGTGGGGACCGCTCGGCCAGGGCAAGTACGACCTCTTCGGCGAGAAGGCTGTGGCGGACGCCGCTGCCGCGCACGGCGTGACCCCGGCGCAGGTCGTCATCCGCTGGCACCTGCAGCAGGGGATCATCGTCTTCCCGAAGTCGTCGACCCCGGCGCGCATCGCCGAGAACTTCGACGTCTTCGGTTTCGAGCTCACCGCCGACGAGGTCGCCGCGATCGACGCGCTCGACCGCGGCCAGCGGGTGGGCGCCGACCCCGACACCGCGATCTTCTGACGCACTCGAACGGGCTCCGCTGCCGCGGGGCCCGTTCGTCGTTTCCGGGCTTTCAGGCGGTGCGGCATCCGCCGTACAATGGATCCTCGAATCGATTCGAACCTGCCCTTGAGGCACTTCCAGCCTGAAAGACCGAATGGCCACCTCCCTCACGACGGGCCGCCCCTGGCGCGTCATCCTCCTGTTCACCGTGCCGCTGATGATCGGCAACGTGGTGCAGCAGCTGTACCACTTCGCCGACACCGTCGTCGTGGGCCGGCTGCTCGGCGTCGAGGCGCTCGCCGCCGTCGGCGCGACCGGGAGTCTGCTGTTCCTGCTGCTCGGGTTCGCGTGGGGCCTCACCTCGGGCTTCGCGATCCCGACGGCCACCGCCTACGGCGCCCGCGACGCCGACGCGGTCCGCCGTTCGGTGGCCACCGGGGCGATCCTCAGCGGCGTGACGAGCGTGCTGCTCACCATCGGCGCGCCGTTCCTGTCGCGCCCGGCGCTCATCGCGCTGCAGACGCCGCCCGAGCTGCTCGACGACGCGACGACGTTCACCGTCATCAGCTTCCTCGGCGCGGGCGCGCTGATGTTCTTCAACTTCCTGTCCGCGGTCATCCGGGCGATCGGCGACTCGCGGACCCCGCTGGTGTTCCTCATCATCGCGTGCGTCCTGAACGTCGTCCTCGTGATCGCGGCGATCGCGTGGCTCGGGCTCGGCGTCGGTGGAGCCGCGCTCGCGACCGTCGTCTCGCAGGCCGTCTCGGTGCTGCTCTGCCTCGCGTACGTGCGCCGCCGCATCCCGGCGCTGCGCTTGCGCCGCGACGACTGGCGCGTCACCCGCGCCGACGTCCTCGAGCACCTGCGCCTCGGCCTGCCGATGGGGTTCCAGGCGTCGATCATCGCGATCGGCGCGCTGACCGTGCAGGTCGCGCTGAACACCCTCGGCTCCGACGCCGTCGCCGCCTACACCGCGGCATCCCGTGTCGACGGACTTGCGGTCGCGCTCCTCCAGTCGATGTCGCTGGCCGTGTCGATGTACGTCGCGCAGAACTACGGCGCCGGTCGCCCCGACCGCATCCGCAGGGGGGTCGTCCAGGCGATCTGGATGGCGATCATCGGCGCGGTCGCGCTCGGCCTGCTCCTCGTCACCCTGGGCGGTCCTCTTGTGCGACTGTTCGTCGGCGACAGCGCCGACGTCGTCGTCCACATGGCCGTCTCGATGCTCATCATCAACGGCGTCAGCTACACGTTCCTCGGGGTGCTGTTCGTCACCCGCGGGGCGCTGCAGGGGCTTGGCGATGCGATCATCCCGACCGTCACCGGTGTGGTCGAGCTCTTCGCGCGCGCGGGGGCGGCGATCATCCTCGGCGCGACGATGGGCTTCGTCGGCGTCGCGTGGTCGAATCCGTTCGCGTGGATCGGCGCCGCGCTGATCCTGGTTCCCGCCTACATCCGGGCGCACAAGCGCCTCGCGACCATGCCGATGGCGCCGATGACGATCACGCCGACCACGCCGATCGCGGTGATCGGACCCGTCGACGGATCGATGAACGTCGAAGCCGTCGTCACGCAGCCGGTGCGGCTCCCGCAGCCGTCGTCGCGCATGCAGCGCGCGCTGCGTCGGCGCCCCACCCGGCGTCGGGTCCGCAAGGACTGACGGCGAGCGGATGCCGCGCCGGTGGCATCCACTCTGCCCGTCAGCCGCGAGGGTGCACAATCGTGTGATGGCTTCACCGTTTCCCGCGCTGACCGAGATACCCGACCCGCGCTACGTCATGGTCGGCGACGGATACCGTGTCGCCACGTACGAGTGGGGTCCGGCAGAGGCGACGACGGTCCTGGTCGTGCACGGCTTCGCGTCCAACGCGCGCGACAACTGGGTCAACACCGGGTGGGTGCGCGACCTCCTCCGCGCGGGCTATCGCGTGCTCGGGGTCGATCAGCGCGGTCACGGCCTCAGCGACAAGCCGCACGAGGCCGCCGCGTACGCGCTGCGCACCCTCGTCACCGACGTGGAGGCGGTTCTCGACACCTACCTCGTCGATCAGGCTCTCTACGTCGGATACTCGCTCGGCGCACGGGTCGGGTGGGAGGTCGCCCGCGACCTGGCGCCGCGCATCGACCGCGTCGTGCTCGGCGGGGTTCCCGACGGAGTGCCGCTCGGCCGGCTCGACCTCGACCAGGTGCGCGCGTACGTCGACGAGGGCGTCCCGGTGACAGATGCCGTGACGCAGAACTACATCGCCCTGACCGAGCGCGTGCCCGGGAACGACCTCCGCGCGCTCCTGGCGATCGCGGGTGGGATGCGGGCCACCGGCACGGTCGATCCCGACCCTGCGAGCGCACCGTCTCAGCCGGTGCTCTTCGCGACCGGCTCGAAGGACGGGATCATCGAGGGCTCGAAGGCGCTCGCCGCCGCGACCCCGCAGGGCCGCTTCGTCGAGATCCCCGACCGTCACCACTTCAACGCGCCCGGCTCCCGCGCCTTCCGCGAGGCCGCCCTCGCGTTCCTCGCGGAGTAACGGCGCGCCGCGCCGACGCCCTCAGCCGCGAGGCGCTGCGCGCCACGGGGCGCGGGGGACGAGTTCAAGACGCGCCACCCACCGCGCGAGGATCACAGCGACCAGCGTGGCGATGACCTTGTCGACGATCGATACGAGGAACCCGACGGAGAAGACCGCGGGGACGATTCCCGACGCGGCCTCCATGGCGATCACGTAGGCGTTGCTCGCGTGCCCCATCCCGCTGTACATGAGGACGTTCAGCGGCACGCTGACGAGGGTGCACGCGAGCGCGACGGCCACGGTCAGCAGGAGCAGTCGGCCCCATGTCCGCCCGTATCTCCGCATGCCGTACCCCCAGATGAGCGCGCCCACGACGTTGACGAGCGCGAACACGATCGTCTCGGGGCTCGACGTGATCGCGCCGAGTGTGTTCGTCGCGACGGCGACCGCGACGGCATGCCAGGGTCCGAAGACGAAGGCCACGAGGGCGGTACCGGCCATGTCGAGGAAGAGGGGGAGCTGCAGCTTCACGGCGATCGTGCCGCCGAAGAGATTCATGAACACGGCTGCCGCCATGATGGCGACGATGAGCGCTGCGCGCAGCCGGGGGATGAGCGGGTCCGGCCCGTTCGGGGTGGGCTCGCCTCGATCGACGAGGTGTCGTTCGAGCGAGCGAGCGCGCCACCCGGCGGCCTCCGCATCACTCTCGCCCAGCGCGAGCGCGATGTCCGCGATGAGGTCGGCGTCGACTCGCCGACGCCCCGGTTGGAAGGCGTCGTACACGGTCGACCGGGCCACACGCGCCGCCGAAGCGTTCGCCCCGCGAGCTTCGCGGGCCGCCGCCACCCGCTCCGCTATCGCCGAGTACGAGACGTTGCCCGCGGAGATCCGCAGTCGCTGCAGGTCCTCCGCGAACGCGTCGTACACGATCGCCGAATCGTCCGTTCCCATCGCTCCCCCACACGCCCCAGAACTGCTCCGACTGTAACCGAGTGGGGGCCCGAACGAGCGCGCGGCCGTGTTCTCGCAGTGGCGTCCGGACGACGGCGATAGTGATCCGTGTCCCCGCTCGACGCTGTCGCCGCCGCTCGCGCGAAGCTCGAGCGATACGCTCGGCCCCATGGTCGACTAGGGCGTGCACGATTGGGCCGTACGCGACCCCGCCGGCAACCTGCTCCGCATCCGCCAGAACTGACACACGAAAGGCAGACCATGACCGGCAAGACCAGTGAGGGCGCGGGCTTCAGCGACGACGAGAAGGCGGCGATGAAGCAGCGCGCCGAAGAACTCAAGGCGATGAAGGGGCTCAAGGGCGCCGCCAAGCTCGCGAAAGAGAACGAGGCGTGCCTCGACGCGATCGAGAAGCTCGAGGGCGGCGACCGTGCGATCGGACAGCGCGTCCACGTCATCGTGCTCGAAGAGGCGCCGCACCTGCGCCCGAAGACCTTCTACGGCTTCCCGGCGTACGCGAACGAGGACGGCAAGGTCGTCGTCTTCTACCAGCCGGCATCCAAGTTCAAGACCCGCTACGGCACAGTCACCTTCGACGAGCCGGCCGCCCTCGACGACGGCCCGATGTGGCCGGTCTCGTTCGCGGTGCTCGAGGTGACGGATGCCGTTGAGTCGAAGCTCCGCGAACTCGTCAGGACCGCGGCACCGACAGGCTGACGATCCGGTCGTCGCCGCGGCGGACGTTGCTCGAAACGAAGGGTCGTCGAGCGCGGTGCATGCGTCCAGTCAGCCCGGCATCCTGCTGCGGAGGAAGCGTCCCAGGCAGGACGACCTAAACTGGAAGGGTTCCTTTCCCGTCTGTGAGAAGCATCCCCGTGCCTGACGCCGCCCCCCGCACCTTCGAGGTGCGTCATCTTCAGCTCGCGCGCGCCCTCTTCGCGGCGATCGCGGCCGTCATGATCACCTTCTCGGGCGACCACTCCGCCGCAGTCGGGGTCTCGGTCTTCAGCGGCTTCGCCGTTGCCACCGCGCTGGGCTTCTTCCTCGCGGTGTGGCTCGTCTTCCCCGCGGGTGAGCGGTGGCCGTCCGTCGTTCTGGGGCTGCTGACCCTCGTCGCCGGCATCGTGGGAAGCTTCCCCGGCCTGCGGACCACTGCGGCGTTCTTCGTCCTCGTCGCCGTGTGGGCACTCGTCGCCGGCGCCGCAGAGCTCATCATCGGTCTCGTCGGTCGCCGCCGCGGCTGGGCGATCTCACGCGAGTCGGTGTTCGTCGGCATCCTCACCGTGGTGCTCGGCGTCGCGCTTCTTGTGATCGACCCCGATTACCGCCTCGAGTACTACATCGAACAGGCCAAGCGCTCGTTCACCCTGACCGGCATCACGATCGGAGTGGGCGTGTTCGGCGCGTACGCGGCGATCGTCGCCGTCTACCTCGGCATCGCGGCATTCTCGCCGCGCCCCGAGCCCGCGGTCACCGCGGACCGGGCCGACAACCCCGGAGGCCACGCATGAGCGAGCAGAACCCCACCCGTCGCGACCTGATGCGCCCCGCGCAGCTGGTCGGACTCGCCCTGATCGCGGCCGTGTTCGCCGGCATCGTCACCCTCGTGTCGATGGGCATCCTGCAGGATCCGCGTCCCGTGCCCGAGGGTGCCATGCACCCGCACCTGCGAGCCTGGATGGTGAGCGGGATCGTCGCCGGCATCACGTTCATCGCGACGCTCGTGATCATCGCGCTGTCGCTGCTGGCCGTCGACCCCGCCAAGGCGGCCAAGCCCGTCACCCGCGGTCTGCTGCTCGATCCTGAGACGGATGCCGACGGCGGCGACGCCCCCGACGGTCAGGACCGCCCCGCTCCGCCCCGCGGCCACTGACCCGGACGCCCGCGGCGTCGCCCGCGGCTACGCGCGCAGCTCGTCGACCAGGCGGTCCGCGAGGCCGGCGTAGGTGGCGGGGGTGAGCGCGAGCAGGCGCTGCTTCGCGGCATCCCCGATGTCGAGGCCGCGCACGAACTCGGCGAGCTCGGGCGCGCCGACGCGACGTCCGCGGGTGAGGTCCTTCAGCAGCGCGTAGGGGTCGGTGATCTGCGAGCGGCCGGCGACGATCTCGGCGCGGACGACGGTCTGGATCGCCTCGGCGAGGACCTCCCAGTTCGCGTCGAGGTCGGCCAGCAGCACGTCGCGCGAGAGCGAGATCTCGGTGAGGCCGCGCTGCAGGTTGTCGAGGGCGAGCAGCGAGTGGCCGAAGGCGACGCCGATGTTGCGCTGCGTCGTCGAGTCGGTGAGGTCGCGCTGCTGACGCGAAGTGACGAGGGTCTGCGCGAGCGTCGTGAACAGACCGCCGGCGATCTCGAGGTTCGCCTCGGCGTTCTCGAACCGGATCGGGTTGATCTTGTGCGGCATCGTCGACGAGCCGGTCGCCCCGGCGACGGGGATCTGCGCGAAGAAGCCCATCGAGATGTAGGTCCACACATCGGTCGCGAGGTTGTGCAGGATGCCGCCGGCGTGACGCACGCGGTCGTACAGCTCCACCTGCCAGTCGTGCGACTCGATCTGCGTGGTCAGGACGTTGAAGCCGATCCCGAGACCCTCGATGAACTCCCGCGAGAGCGTCGGCCAGTCGAGGTCCGGCTCTGCGGACAGGTGCGCCGACCAGGTGCCGGTCGCGCCGGAGAACTTCGCGAGGTACTCGCCGCCCGCGATCTGCGCCGCGACGCGCTGCAGGCGCCACGCGAAGACCGCGAGCTCCTTGCCCATCGTCGACGGCGTGGCCGGCTGACCGTGCGTGCGCGAGAGCATGACCGCGTCGCGGTGCTCGTCGGCCAGTGCGGCGAGGGCGTCGATGACGGCGTGCAGCTTCGGCAGCCAGACCTGCGTCACGGCGCGCTGCACCGTCAGGGCGTACGAGGCGGAGTTGATGTCCTCGCTCGTGCACGCGAAGTGGGTGAGCTCGGCGACGGCGTCGAGACCGAGCGTCGACAGGCGGTCGCGGACGAGGTACTCGACGGCCTTCACGTCGTGACGGGTCACGGCCTCCTTCTCGGCCAGCCACCCGATCTCGGCCTCGCCGAAGCCTTCGTAGAGGGCGCGGAGCGAGCTCTTCTGCTCGTCGGTGAGCGCGGCCGAGCCGAACAGGCCGCGATCGGTCAGCGCGATGATCCACTCGACCTCCACCTCGACCCGAGCGCGGTTGAGCCCCGCTTCCGAGAGGAATTCGGCGAGGGGAGCGACAGCTGCGGCGTACCGTCCGTCGAGAGGGCTGAGGGACTGGGAGGGCAGGGCGGTCACGCGGCTCCGTTCGGGGGTGCGGGCCCGGGGCAGATCGTGGCCTCAGGGGCGAATCGCGGGTTCGAGCTGCCGGAAGAGCGCCCGGCATGCGCTCTCGATCATACCGAGCACCTCGTCGAACATCTCGGAGCTGCCGTAGTAGGGATCGGGCACGTCGAGCACCCCGTCACCGCGGGAGTCGAAGGGGAGCAGGAGGCTCAGCTTGTCGGCATCCGTCGGGGTGCGGGCCCATTCCGACAGGGCGCGTTCGTGCGACCGGTCGAGCGCGACGATCAGGTCGTTGCGGTCGAAGTCGTCGAGGGAGAACTGGCGGGCGCGGTGCCTCGACCCGTCGTATCCGTGACGTGTCAGCGCCTCGAGCGTGCGGAGGTCGGCGCGCTCGCCGACGTGCCAGTCGCCGGTGCCCGCGCTCGACGAGATCACCCGGTCGGCCATGCCCGCCTGGTCGGCGAACCAGCGGAAGACGACCTCGGCCATGGGCGATCGGCAGATGTTTCCCGTGCACACGAAGACGACGCGGAAGGCGGCGTCGGATCCAGGCACCCCTCCATTGTGGTGATCCGAGCGCCTTCTGCACAGACGGAGTCTCCCCGAAGCTTTCCCCGCGGCGGTGCTGAGCCCTCCTCGAACGGATGCCGCAGCCCAGAGTCGACGCATGACCACGAGCATCTCGCCCGGAACCCTCCTGTTCGGCACCTTCTCGGACGGCGCCGTCCAGGCGATCGGCGCGGCCCTCGACCCGGCGGTCAGAGCGGACGGCCAGGCATTCCGCCTGCAGACGGCGGCGGCATCCATTGCCCGCGCGACCGACTGGCAGGCACGCGCGGCCGAGGCCTACCGGGCGGCGATGGACGCGTGGCTCGTCGACCTGGCGCTGCTGCGGATCGACCTCGACGCCATCCTCGGCGATCTGCGTGCCGAGTACTCGCGGCTGTCGGCGCTGAGCGGCCGGGCCGATGGGTGACGACGCTCTCGAGCTTCGCAGCGGGAGCGTGGTCGCCGTCGACACCGAGACCCTCCGCGCAGCGGCCGCCCGGTTGGAGCTGCTGTCCGACGACACCGAAGCGGTGCGCGCGAGTCTGAGCGAGGCGCTCTCGGCGCTGTACGCGACGCGGTCGGTGTCGGCCTCGGCGGGGTCGCTGCAGCACCTGATGCACCGCGCCAGCGACCTCGTCACCCGGGCGGGCGACCTCGCGCGGGGCCTGCGAACGATGGCGACCACGTACGAGTTCGTCGAGCTCGAGGCGCGGAAAGCCGCCGCCCTGGCGGCGGGCGACACCGCGGCGGCCCTCGACTACACGCTCCGCTCGCAGGAGCTCGCCGCGTCGTCCCCCGATGCGGCGCGACTGGCCGAGCTCGTCGTGCAGGCGCGCCCCGATCCGCACGGCGACATCCTGACGCAGCTGTTCTTCGGCACGCTCCCGTTCGGCGCGGTCGGTGCGGGTGTCTTCGGACTCGGCGGCGTCCTCCTGGCCGCTGCCAAGGGATTCGGGCTCGGCGCGGTCCCTGCCGACAGCCGGCACCTCCGCCTCGCCCCGACGCCCCGCGTCACCCTCCGCGAGGCGAACGCCGGCACGGCTCCGGCGACCCTGCGCGACGTCGCGGCACGCGTGCCGACCGGCGATCCCGGCGGCATCCGTGTCGAGAGGTATGCGATGCCCGGCGGCGGGCGACGCTTCGCGCTGTACCTCACCGGGACGCGCTCGATCGGCGGCCCCGACGTGTTCGACATGGGATCGAACACGAACCTGTATCTGCGGAAGGATGCCGAGTCGCTCGCCGCCGCGCGCATCGCGCTGCAGCGCGCCGGCGCCGAGCCGGGCGATGCCGTGCTCGTCAGCGGGCACTCGCAGGGAGCGATGGCCGCGAGCCGGCTCGCGCTCGAGGGGGAGTACGACATCACCGCGATGGTCGGCTTCGGCAATCCGATCCAGGCCGACCTCGGGCCGGACACCCTGCAGGTCGACGTGCGTCACACCGACGACCCGGTGTCGGCGCTCGCCGCCGGAGGGCACGACGCCTCGATCGGCGCTCCCGGAAGCTTCGTCGCGGAGCGTTCGGCGGACCCGCTGCCCACCCTCGGCGACCTCCGCGTGCAGGTGCATCAGATGGACGCCTACATGGCGTCGGCCGAGATGCTCGATGCGTCGACCGACCCGCGCATGGACGCGGTGAGGGAGCGTCTCGCGGAGCTCGGGACGGCGGCATCCGTGGAGGTGTTCGTCTACGACGCCGAGTCCACCGTCAGCGCTTCGTCTGAGGACGGAGGATGATGCCGAAGATCCAGTTGATGATCGAGATCACGAGAGCCGCGATCACACCGAGCCAGAAGCTCTCGACCGTGAGACCCCAGCCCCACCACTCGGTGAACCAGCCGGTGAGCCAGAACAGGAAGCCGTTGATGATCAGCGAGATCAGGCCGAGGGTCAGGATGTAGAGCGGGAACGCGAGGATCTTCAGAACGGTGCCGATCACCGTGTTCACGATCGCGAAGACGGCGGCCACGGCGAGCAGCGACAGGACGAACTGCAGTGTCTCGCCGGGGGCGAACGGGGTCACCTCGACCCGCAGCGGCTCGATCAGGGTGACGACCCAGATCGCGAACGCGTTGATCACGACGCGGATGATGAAGCGCATATCCGCAGTCTCCCACGGCCGACCGCACCCGCACAGGGTCTTGCGCGGGGGACACAGGTCCGTGCTCCCCGACCGGAGAGCGGCCTCCTAGACTCGGGTGCGTGACCGACATCCCCGTCCGCGTTCGTCCCGAGATCGCCGCACTCCCCGCCTACAAGCAGGGCAAGCAGGCCGGTGCGACGGCGTACAAACTGTCCAGCAACGAGAACCCGTTCGACCCGCTGCCCGGCGTCGTCTCGGCCGTGCAGGCGGCGACCGCGTTCAACCGGTACCCCGACGCGCTCGCCGGCCGGCTGCGCGATCGTCTCGCGCAGCGCTACGACGTCAGCGCCGACCGCGTGCACGTGGCGGCGGGGTCTGTCTCGATCCTGTACCAGCTCGCCCAGGCCGTGGCGACGGTGGGCGACGAGATCGTCCTCCCGTGGCGTTCGTTCGAGGCCTACCCCGGGATCGTCACGGTCACGGGAGCCACCGCGGTCATGGTCCCCCTGACGGATGCCGCGGAGAACGACCTCACCGCGATGGCCGCCGCGGTGACCGACCGCACCCGCGCGATCTTCGTCTGCACGCCCAACAACCCGACGGGGGCGATCGTGACGCAGGCCGCGTTCGACGCGTTCGTCGCGGCGATCCCGTCCGACGTGCTCATCGTCCTCGACGAGGCCTACGCCGAGTTCGTCACGACGCCCGACGCGGTGGACGGGACGGCGGTCGTCGCCGCCGGCCACGAGAACGTCGTCGTGCTCCGCACCTTCTCGAAGGCCTACGGCCTCGCGGGCCTGCGCATCGGGTACGCGATCGGGCATCCGCGCATCCTCGATGTCGCCCGCAGCGCCGGCATCCCGCTGTCGGTCACGGCGCAGGCCGAGGCGGCGGCGCTCGCCAGCCTCGACGCCGAGGAGGAGCTCCGGGCACGCGTCGCCGCGGTGTCCGCGCGGCGCGACGCACTGGTGTCCCGCCTGCGCGACGCAGGCTGGGACGTGCCCGACGCACAGGGCAACTTCGTGTGGCTTCCCGCGGGGGAGCGGTCGCTCGAGGTCGCTGCCGCGTTCGAGGCCGCCGACCTCGTCGTCCGTCCCTTCGCCGGCGACGGCGTGCGTGTCTCGGTCGGCGAAGAGGAGTCCGTCGAGCGGGTCGTCGCCGTCGCGGCATCCGTTCGTCCCTGACGCGACGCCGCGGCCATGCCGCGCCGCGCGGGTCAGGTCCGCGTCGTCTTCGGCGTGCGCGTGAAGAGGGTCTCGGTCTGCTCGAGCTCCATGCCCTTGGTCTCGGGCACACGCCACGCGACATAGACGAACGAGAGCGCGGCGAACAGGGCGTACATGCCGTATGTGACCGGCAGCGACCACCCCGACATCGCCGGGAACGAGACCGTGATGAGGAAGTTCGCGATCCACTGCGCCGCGGCGGCGACGCCGAGCGCCTTGCCGCGGATGCGGCTGGGGAAGATCTCGCCGAGGAGCACCCACACGAGCGGACCCCACGAGGCGCCGAAGCCGACGACGAAGAGGTTCGCCGCGACCAGCGCGATCGGTCCCCAGGCGCCGGGGAGCGTCGGCTCGCCGTCGACCTGCTCCGCGAACGAGAACGCGAGCGCCATCGTCGCGAGCGACAGGGTCATGAGCACCGACCCGGTCAGCAGGATGGGCTTGCGCCCGACCCGGTCGACGAGCCAGATCGCGATGAGGGTCACGACGACGTTGGTGACCGAGGTGATCACGCTGATGAGCAGGGAGTCGCTCTCCTCGAAGCCGACCGCCTTCCACAGCGTCGTCGAGTAGTAGAAGATCACGTTGATGCCGACGAACTGCTGGAACGTCGACAGGATGATGCCGACCCAGACGATGCCCTGCAGGCCGAGGACGGGGCCGCGCAGCGACGCGCCCTTGCTCTTCTGGTCCTGTTCGATCGCCGAGCGGATCTCGTTGACCGACTTGTCGAGGTCGGCCTGCGGCACGAGGCGGGCGAAGATCTCGCGGGCCTCGTCGGTGCGCCCCTTCGCGAGGAGGTACCGCGGCGACTCCGGCATCGTGAACGCGAGCGCGCCGTAGACCAGGGCGGGGATGACGCCGACGAGGAACATCCAGCGCCAGGCTTCGAGGCCCCACCACAGCTGTTCGGCGGCGCCGCCCGCGGTGTTCGCGAGCACGGCATCCGAGAGAAGGGCCGCGAAGATGCCGAGCGTGATCGCGAGCTGCTGCAGCGATGCGAGGCCACCGCGGATCTGGCGCGGGGCGATCTCGGCGATGTACGCGGGGGCGACGACCGAGGCGATGCCGATGCCGATGCCGCCGACGACGCGCCAGATGATCAGGTCGGGCACGCTGAAGGTCAGTCCCGAACCGATCGACGAGACGAGGAACATCACGGCGCCGAGCATCATCGTCTTGAGGCGGCCCCACCGGTCGGAGAGTCCGCCGGCGATGATCGCACCGGCGGCGCAGCCCAGCAGTGCGACGGCGACGACGAAGCCGGTGAGCACCGGGTCGAGCTCGAAGTTGCCAGAGATCGCATCGACCGCGCCGTTGATGACCGACGAGTCGAAGCCGAACAGGAAGCCACCCACCGCGGCGGCGACCGACAGTCCGATCGCCCGCCTTCCGTAGGGGCTCTTCAACGAGAAGGCGTCGGCGGGGATCGTTCCTGTCTTGCTCATGAGCGACGACGCTACGCCTGTCGTGATCGCCGCGCGCGGCCTTGCGCGCGCGGCGAAAACCGCCTAGCGGCTAGGCGGGGGTGAAGCCGAGCTTGTCCGCGCCGCGGGCAATCCACGGATGCCGAGCGAACGCGTCCCACACGAGAGTCGACCCGAGAGCGGCGGCGCCGAGCAGTGCGGTCGCCCCCTTGTTCAACCCGTAGCGGGGCTCCGCGTACCAGGGCTCGTCGCCTTCGAGGTTCACGCCGTCGGTGGCGCCCCATTCGTTCCAGGCGCCCGGGTGCTCGTCGCGGAGTACCCGGAGCGCGGGCGCGACCTCGTCTTCATCGGAACCTCCTTGTTCCTCGTGTGGGCCGGACGGTCCTCGTCCGGCGGAGTGTCAGCCGGCCGCTCCCGGGAGGGCGCTCGGTGCGTCGGACGGTGCGCAGCCGCACGACTCGCGGATCACGAGTCGGGTCTCGAGCACGGTGCGGGAGGCGAGGTCGTCGCCGAGCGCTCCGGCCGCAGCGTGCGCGCCGAGTTCGGCGACGGGCTGATGGACGGTGGTGAGTCGGGGCGACGCGATCTCGGCGAGCGACTGATCGTCGAAGCCGGTGATCGCGACATCGGCCGGGATACGGTGCCCGAGGCCGGGGAGAGTGGCGAGCAAGCCGATCGCGAGCTCGTCGTTGGCGCACACCAGCGCGTCGGGCAACGCGCCATTCTCGTGGACCTGGCGGGCCGCGAGGGCGCCGCTGCGCACATCGAGTCCGTAGTGGAGCGGGTCGCCCGCCTCGGCGAGGTCGTGCGCGGCGAGGGCATCGCGGAATCCGGCGTAGCGGAGCGTCGTGTCGGGGGAGCCGGCGGGCTCGCCGACGAACTGCAGCCGTCGGTGGCCGTGCACCTCGATCAGGTGCCGCGTGAGCTCCTCGGCCGCAGCGCGACCATCGGTGAGGACGGACGGCGCGGTGTCGCTCTCGCCCGCGACGAGGACGATGCGCGAGGTCTTCGCGAGCCGCTCGAGCTCCTGCTCGGGCAGCGTGCCGCCGGCGATGATGAGTCCGTCGGTGCGCTCGGCGAGCTGGCGGACGGATGCCGCGGCGTCGGGGCGCAGGTGCGTGCCGAGCACGTTGATCGCGACGCCGCGCTGGATCGCGACCGACTCGGCACCCTCGATGAGCGCGGCGAAGTACGGACCGCCGAGACCGGGGAGGACGATGCCGAGGGTGTTGGTCCGCTGGTATGACAGGGCGCGACCGAGCGAGGAGGGCGTGTAGCCGAGACGGTCGATCGCTTCCTGCACGCGCTGCTTCGTCTCGCCGGTGACGCGTGGGTCGTCGTGGGTGACCCGCGACACGGTGGCGACGGAGACGCCGGCTTCGCGGGCGATGTCGCGGATGGTGGGCCGTGTGGGCGCGGCGCCGGATCGGCGGGTGGTGCGAGTGCTCATCCCAGCGTCACCTCCTCGTGAGTGCGGGATTACGGTCATGTAACCGGATACATCGAGCGACTGTAGCGGATGGTAACCGGTTACATCAACCCCTCGTCCGCACGCGGGTCAGGACGAAACGGCGCGCAACGCGTCGCCGTACCAGCGGTCGTAGGCCGCCCAGGGCTCGCCCCGCTCCGCCCGGATCGCCGCGATGTGGGTCGTCAGCGGGTCGACCAGCGTGAACCACTCGCCGCCCTCGCGCAGCGCGGCGAACTCCCGGTGACGCTGCTGCTCGAGCGCCCGTCCGCCGGGCTCGAAGGCGAGGAGCTCATCGTGCCGGATGACGCTCAAGCGCTGCTGGGGACTGGCCGACGTGCCGATCTTCACCCGGTCGGCGTAGCGCAGGTAGTAGACGACCGCGACGCGCGGACGCGGCAGGTCGCCGTCCGGTGCGTCACCCAAGCGCCAGCCGCACCGGTCGCAGTGCCACGCGGAGCATCCGATGCCGGTCCGCAGGCGCTCGCCGAGCTCACCTCCGCAGACGCGGCACGGCGAAGGCATGGTCTCGGGCACCGGCCCAGTCTGCGCCAGCCCTCCGACACCGCGGCATCCGCTTGTCGCTCGGTCTGATTCCGCGAGACAGCAGGCGGAACCCCAGACGTCGACAACGAACCGACGTCTCGGGTTCCCACTGCTGTCTCGCGGTCAGGGGAGCCAGGGGGTTGCGGAGCCGGGCGTCGCCAGCGCCCCGAGAATGGAACGATGGCCACGCTGATCGTCACCGCGAACCCCGAGCCCGCCTCCCTGACCCGCGCGGTCGCCGACCGTCTCGCCGACGCGCTGCCCGAAGGATCGGCCGAGATCGCCGACCTCACCGCTGAGGGGTTCGACCCCCGGTGGACGACTGCCGACCGGCACGCCTACCTCGTCGCGGGCGACTACCCCGACGATGTCGCCGCCGAGATGGCGCGCGTCGACCGCAACGACCACATCGTCCTGGTCTTCCCGGTCTACTGGTGGTCGATGCCCGGGCTCCTCAAGGGCTGGATCGACCGCGTCTTCACGA
Source organism: Microbacterium marinum (assembly GCF_014204835.1). NCBI lineage: Bacteria > Bacillati > Actinomycetota > Actinomycetes > Micrococcales > Microbacteriaceae > Microbacterium > Microbacterium marinum. The sequence goes on from NZ_JACHMD010000001.1 coordinate 511,674, forward strand.
ACGGCTGGGCCTACGGGGTCGGCGACGGTGTCGGCATCCGTCCCGGCCTTGGACGCGTCACGATGCATCTGATCCCGATCGCCGGATCGGATGCCGCGCTCTATGCGCGCCGCGGTTACGACCGTTCCTTCGAGACGCAGATCACCGCCGGCATCATCGACTACTGCGGCATGACGCGCGGCGCGACCGCCTTCCTGTACGAGTCCGAGGAGCAGGGGACCGACGTGCCCGCGGCGATCGACGCCGTCGTCGCCGAGGTCGCCGCCGCCATCTCCGCCTGACCCTCCGCGGCCCGCCCGCGGCTCAGCCGCCGCGGCGCGGCAACACCTCCGGAGAAGCCGTCGCCTCGCCGATGCGAGCCGTGGAAATCCCGACGGCGCGCCACCGAGCGTCCATAACTCCTCAAAAACTGCGTCGCCGCCGCCGAAATTGCACGAATCCAGCCCCACTGGCGCGCCTTCTGAGGAGTTATGAGCGGCGGAGTACGAACACCGCGCTGCCGCCGACCATCTCCAGCCCAGCCGCGCAGCGGTAGAGGTAACCGGTTACATCGGGTATCGTCCCCGTGGTAACCGGTTACATCGAGGTCCCGGTCGCGACGGAGCGACCGGCCGGGACTGCACAGACGCAGACAGGAGAGCGACCGGATGACTCGAGGCACCCTCGCCGACCGGCTCGACCGGATCGTGCTCTACCAGGCCTACCCGCAGAGCTTCGCCGATGCCGACGGAGACGGCATCGGCGACCTCGACGGCCTCGCCGCGCGCCTGGACTACCTCGGCTGGCTCGGTGTCGACGCGGTCTGGATCAACCCCTGCTTCGTCTCCCCGATGCGCGACGCCGGGTACGACGTCGCCGACTTCGACCACATCGATCCCCGGTACGGCGGCGATGCCGCCCTCGATCGGCTCGTCACGGAGGCAGACCGGCACGGGATCGCCCTGCTGCTCGATCTCGTCGCGGGCCACACGTCGGACCAGCACCCCTGGTTCCAGCGGGCGATCGCCGACGACAGCGACCACCGCTACGTCCTCTCCGACCGGCAGGCCGAGGGGTTCGAGCCGGTTCCTGGCCCCCGCGGCGGGTTCTACAAGCCCAACTTCTTCGCCTTCCAGCCCGCGCTGAACTTCGGCTACGCCCGGGCGGATGCCGCCGAGCCCTGGCGCCAGCCGGTCGACGCCGACGGCCCGCGACAGAACCGCGATGCGCTCGTCGACATCATCCGCCGCTGGTACGACCGCGGCGTGCAGGGATTCCGCGTCGACATGGCGGCATCCCTCGTCAAAGACGACCCCGGCCACATCGAGACCGCGAAGCTGTGGAACGACATCCGCCGCCGGCTCGACGCGAGCCACCCGGGGAACATCCTCATCTCGGAATGGGGTGACCCGAAGCGTTCGATCGCCGCCGGATTCCACAGCGACTTCTTCCTCCAGTTCGGCGGTGATGACGACGGCCACCCGCTCAAGTCGCTGTTCAACAACAACAGCGGAACCGTCCACGAGGCGTGGGATCAGACGGAGGTGTGGGCGGATGCCGCGGGCACCGGCACTGCGGCCGACTTCATCGCCGCGTGGCGCGAGGCCGCGTCCGCGATCGAGGCCGACGGCCGTGGCGGCGTGGTGGGACTTCCGACCGCGAACCACGACTTCACCCGGATGGTGAGCGGTTCGCGCGACGCGGAGCAGGCGCGCTCGGCGCTGCTGCTGGTCCTCACGTGGCCGGCGATGCCGTCGGTCTACTACGGCGACGAGATCGGCATGCGGTACGTCCCGGGCCTCGCCTCGCTCGAAGGGTCGTCCCTCGGCCCGCGGTACGAGCGCGCCGGCTCGCGGACGCCGATGCAGTGGGGCGCGCTCGACGACACCGACACGGTGGGAGTGTCCCGCTATCTGCCGGAGGACCCCGATCCCGAGCGTCCGACCGTCGCCGCACAGCTCGGCGACGCGGCATCCCTGCTGCACTTCGTGCGCGACGCGATCGCGCTGCGCCGCAGCGACCCGCGCCTGTCGGCTCGCAGCGAGGTGGATGTGCAGGAGACGGACTACCCCTTCGTCTACGTTCGCGGCGGTTCGCTGCTGGTCGCCCTCAACCCCTCGGCGGCTCCTCGCACGGTGGCTCTCCCCGAGCGAGGGCCGGCCCCGGCCGTCCGGCTCGCCTTCGCGGCGCGCATCGCCGACGGCGCCCTGCAGCTCGACGCCTTCGGGTGCGCGGTCGTCGATCTCGCCCCCGAACCGCTGACCGATACCGACCCCGCCGCGTCCGCGGCATCCGATGGAAGGACATCCGCATGACGACGATCCCCGCACCGAACGGCTTCATCTGGGGTGCAGCGACCGCCGCGCACCAGATCGAGGGTGGCAACACGAACACGGCGCACTGGGAGTTCGAGCACGCCGCCGACACGACTGTCGAGGAGCCCTCGGGTGACGCGGTCGACTCCTACCACCGCTTCCCCGAGGACATCCGGCTGCTCGCGGAGTGCGGCCTGAAGGCGTACCGCTTCTCGATCGAGTGGGCGCGCATCGAGCCCGAGAAGGGAATCGTCTCGAAGGCGCAGCTCGACCACTACCGCCGCATGATCGACACCTGCCACGATCACGGCGTCCAGCCGATCGTGACGCTTCACCACTTCACGGTGCCGCGCTGGCAGGGCCGCGACGGCGGCTGGTACGCCGACGACGTCGTCGACCGGTTCCGCCGGTACACCGAGACGGCGACGCGCATCCTCGACGACGTCGAGTGGGTCGTCACGATCAATGAGCCGAACATGATGGTCAACCAGACCGAGGCGAAGATCGACACCGAGCAGGGCGTCAACTTCCCTGGTCCCTCGCCGCACGTCGCGCAGGTGATCGCAAAGGCGCATCACGCCTCGACCGAGGTGCTGAAGGGTCTCGGCCACGTGAAGAGCGGCTGGACGGTCGCGAACCAGGTGTACCAGGCGGTGCCCGGGTACGAGAAGGAGCGCGACGAGTGGGGGTACTGGCGCGAGGACTACTACCTCGAGCAGGCCCGGAACGACGACTTCATCGGCGTGCAGTCCTACCTGCGCACGATTGTCGGCCCCGACGGGCCGGTGCCCTTCCCTGACGACGTCGAGCGCACCCTCACCGGGTGGGAGTACTACCCCGAAGCGCTCGGTCACGCGCTGCGCCACACGTGGGAGGTCACCGGCGGCGTGCCGATGCTGGTGACCGAGAACGGCATGGCGACGCAGGACGACAGCCGCCGCATCGATTACACGACCGGCGCCCTCCAGGGCCTCGCATCGGCGCTGCAGGATGGCCTCGACATTCGCGGCTACCTGCACTGGTCGCTGCTCGACAACTACGAGTGGGGTTCGTTCCGCCCCACGTTCGGCCTCATCGGGGTCGACCGTGAGACGTTCGAGCGCACCCCCAAGCCGAGTCTCGCCTGGCTCGGCGACCTCGCTCAGCGCGGCGTCATCCCCGCCGGCTGACCCGGCGCGGGCGGGGCGCCATCCGCGCCGCCGCCCGCGAGCTCCGGGGACGTACCGTGCAGCTCGGCCGTTTCGCCTGGCGCACGTTGCGTCCCTCGAGCGTTTCCGAGCGGATGCCGCGAAACCGTGCCCCGCTACGCTGGGTGGTTCTGCTGTGCGAAGGAGCCCCGGATGACGACGATCGATGACCTGACCGACCTGGATGCCGCGACGGGGAACCCGTTCTTCAGCGGCGTCGCCTCGATCGACGTCGGCGATTCCCGCGTCTACGAACGGGCGGGTGGGTTCGCGAACCGTGCGCATCGCGTTCCGATCACCCCGGTAACGCGGCTGGCGATCGCCAGCGGCAGCAAGATCTTCACGGCGCTCGCCGTGCTCCGCCTCGTCGAGGAGGGCACGCTGACCCTCGACCAGCCGGTGCGGACAGTCCTCGGCTCCGATCTGCCGCTGATCGACGACGGCGTGACGATCGAGCACCTGCTGAGCCACACCTCGGGTATCGGCGATTACATCGACGAGTCCGCCGGCGGTGAGATCGACGACTACATCATGACGCTGCCGGTTCACACGCTGACCACTGCCGAGGCATTCCTGCCGATGCTCGACGGTCGCGAGCAGGTCTCTGCTCCCGGCGAGGAGTTCGCGTACAACAACAGCGGCTACGTCGTGCTCGCGGTGGTCATCGAGCGTGCGACGGGCGAGACATTCCACGATGTCGTGCGCCGGCTGGTGCTCGATCCGGCGGGTCTCAGCCTCACCGACTACGACCGCAGCGACTATCTGACCGGTGATGTCGCGCTGGGCTACCTCGACGAGGACGGCGGCCACCGCACCAACGTGCTGCACCTGCCGGTGCTCGGCAACGGTGACGGCGGCGCGTACACGACCACGGGCGATCTCCACCGGTTCTGGCGGGCGCTGGTGCGCGGCGACATCGTCTCGCCGGAGACATATCGCGTGCTCGTCGCGCCGCGTCATCACGACGAGGACGAGGGTAAGCGCTTCGGTCTCGCGGTGTGGCTGCATGAGGTCGCCGACGTGCTGGTTCTCGAGGGTTACGACGCGGGGGTGTCCTTCGTCTCGTCGCACGATCCGGCGGCCGACGCGACCTACACCGTCATCGCGAACTCGTCCGAGGGCGCGTGGCCCGCGGCCAGTGCGATGCGGGGCGTGCTGGAGGCGCGGCTCGGCATCTGACCCGTGGACGCACGGATGCCGCGAGGCACATGGCCCCGCGGCATCCGTGAATCGGGATCGGTCAGTCGTCGATCTCCGTGCCGATGACGGCGCCCGACTCGTCGAGGGTGATCTCGACGATCTGGCGGTCGGCGGTCACGATCGTCACGTCGAACGGGGAGCGGCCGTCGTCGTCGGCGTCGATCTCGATGACGCGACCGTCGGCCTCGGCGAGGGCTGCCGCGACGATGGTGTTCAGCGTCGCCGCGTCGAGGATGTTCTCGGGAGCGCGGTCGTCGTCGTCGGGTCCCTCGGTCTCGCGGACGGTTGCGGTGCCGTCGGCCGAGACGAGGACCTCGGCCTCGGACCCGTCGGTGCCGCGGAGCTTCACGTCCCAGCTGCCGTCCCGGTTGGCGTCGATCGAGACGGGCTCGCCCTCGGCGACGGATGCCGCGGCGCGGGCGATCGCGTCGAGTTCGTCGGCGGACGTCGCCCCGACGGTGCCGGATGCAGCGGACGCGTCGCCTGAACCGCGGTCGTCGGTGCCGTCGTCGTCCGCACCCTGTGCGGCGGATCCCTGCGCTCCGGAGTTCACGTCGCCGGATCCCTGGTCGGCCGTACCGTCGTCGTCCGCGACCGAGTCGCTCGCCGACTGCTCATCGGCGACGAGGCCGGCCACGCGATCGTCGTCGTCATCTCCGTCGGCGACAGCCGCGCCGATGGCCGCGCCGCCTCCGACGAGGAGGATCGCGCCGAGCGCGGCCCCGCCGGCGATCAGGGCTGTGCGTCCGCGACGCTTCGCGGGCTTCTCTTCCGACGTAGTCGTCGGGACCACCGTCTCGGCGGGGTAGGCCTGCGTCGGCGCGGTGGGGTTGCTGCCTGCGGGCGCCGAGTCGGAGGTCGGGGACTGGTCGGGGGTGCTGTTGTGCTCGCTCATGCTTCGAGGATGTCCCGCGGGCACTGAAGCCATCCTGAAGCGACCTGAAGCCGCTTTCAGGAAGGTGCGAGGATCGAAGAATGCCCGCGAACATCTCCTCCGCAGCTCTGCCGCTCGACCGTCCCGCTGCCGACCGCATGTGGGAGGCGTACCGCGCGGCGCGCCCGCGCGCGGTCGCGGCGGGACCCGACTACACCGTCGAACACTTCGGAGACTCGGCGCGCCTTGCGGACGAGCTGCTCGAGATCGTGCTTTCCGGGCGCAAGCGAGCGACCTCCGAACTGGTGGACGACTTCATCGCTCGGGGAGACGCCGTGCCGCGCATCGGTTCGCATTGGATCGCGTGTGACAGCACCGGCGAACCCCGCATCGTGATCCGCAGCGTCGAGCTGCGCGTCGGCGCTTTCGACTCCGTCGACGCCGAGTTCGCCGCTGACGAGGGCGAGGACGACCTCAGTCTGGAGAGCTGGCAGCGCGAGCATCGTCGCTACTGGACGCGCGTCGCCGCCGCGCGCGGAGCAGCGTGGTCGGAGGAGGACGAGATCGTCTTCGAGCGGTTCGCGGTCGTCTGGCCGCCCGAACACGCGGACTGACGATGCGACGGAGCTTGGCTCCTTGACCTTCATCCAGGTCGATCCCGAAGAGGGGGAGCAGTTGCCCATCGAGGTCCAATCTGATCAGCTGTGATCATGAACCGATTCGTGTGGATTGCGTTGGTGGTCGGGGGAGTGCTTCTCGCCGCGAGCGCATTCATCGGGCAGGGGGTGGAATGCGCCACCACCTGCGTGTCGTCCATGCTCCCCGACGATCCACAACGAGTCGCCAGACTCATCATTGGTGGTCTGATCGCAGTGGCTGGTGTAGCGCTGGCAATCGGAAGACGCACCAAGCTGCGGTAGAGCCCCAGCGACCGGCAGCTGGCCCCGATGACCAAGAAGGAATGCGGGCGATCTACGGAAAGTGAAACAAATGTGGTGGCCCCCGCTCGGGAGACCACCACATTTGCATTTGTGGGTCAGCTGCGCAAACCATTCCGCGTAAGGGAGATCCCGCTGCGTGTGCGCCGTGAGATCGTTCGGCACGTCCAAGACCTTCCGTTGCTTCCGTCCCGTCGACCTCGATATCGAGGACGCCGAAGACCTGGCCGAGCGCATCGGTGGCGACAAGACCGATGGATGGTGCATCGAGCTTGCGGCGGCGAGGCTTGACATCGTCGTAGTACTGAGTCGTCAGAAAAGCCAGCGTGCGACACCGGACCCACCCGTCCTCGTCGTCGGGAGTGAACGGTCGGACGTTGTAGTTGGTGGGGGTGACTCTCATTCAGAGCAGTGTCCCGCAAAACTCCCGCAGCCGTACGTGCCTCCCAGCGAGTTCGGGCCGTCTGCCGAAAACGATCGTTTTCGGCAGATCGGCGCCGCGAGGGTGTTGAGCCTGCCGTTAACGCCAGTCAAGCGAACCGGGCGAGACCAAGCTGCGGCACCCGTCCCGGCAGGATCGTACGCTGGAGCACATGCCAATCTCGCCCTACCTAAAGTCGCTGCGCGAGCGTGTCGGTAACGACCTACTCCTTCTCCCCGCGGTGTCAGCAGTGATCCGCAATGACGTCGGGGAGGTTCTGCTCGCGCGGTCGTACGGTGACGATGAGTGGGCTCTCATCGGCGGGGGCTTGGAGCCTGGTGAAGAGCCGGCCGCCGCGATCCTCCGAGAGATCCGTGAAGAACTCGGTGTCGAGGCAGAGGTTTCGCAGATCGTCGGGGCGTACGGAGGCGAAGGCATGTTTATCACCTACCCGAACGGTGATCGCTGTGCGTACGTGACGACTGCGTACGCATGTCAGCTCGTGTCAGAGGCGTTGACCATCGAAGAAGATGAGCTGCGTGAAGTGGCCTGGTTCACGCCCGACGAGGTATCCGGACTCGACACACAACCTTGGGTAGCGCGCATCCTGACGGATGCCGGCATCGCCACCTGACCCCTGCCGAACACGATCGTTTCTGGGACGGTCGATTCGTGCGCCGCGGAAGCCTGCCGAAACTCAGGGCCGTATCGAAACCCGGTTTCGGGACAAACGGTTTCGGCGGGGGGTTTTGACGTGCCTCAGGGGCGGCGGCGCTCGATGAGTATCGTGTCGCGCCAGTTGCCTGCCCAGGGGCCGTGGGTCATGTACGCGATGCGTTCGCGGTGGCCGATGCGGCGGAAGCCGGCACGCTCGTGAAGGGCCAGGCTGGCGGTGTTCTCGGGGAAGATGCTTGCTTGTACCGTCCAGATGTCAGCGGTGTCAGCTGCGCGCAGGAAGGAGGTGAGAAGTGCTGTGCCGACGCCGCGCCCGTGGGCGCGATCGGCAACATAGACGGAGTGTTCTACGACTCCGCGGTAGACCTCGCGTGCAGAGACGCGGGATGCGGCAACCCAGCCGAGGACTGAGCCGGCGGGATTGGTGGCGACGAGTCGGCCATCCTGGAGCTTTCTTTGGTCGAAGTCGGCCCAGGATGGGGGCCCGCTTTCGAACGTCGCGTTTCCGGCGGCGATGCCTTCGCGGTAGATCGTTTCGACCTCGGGCCAGTCGCTCTCAGTCAGGGCCCGTACGGCGATGTCGCTCATGCGCGGAGGGCGCGGGATGCGGCGTCGAGAGCGCGGGTGATGACGCGGTAGTAGGCCCATCGGCCGCGCTGCTCGCGGGTAACGAGACCGGCGTCGACGAGCTGCTTCATGTGGTGTGACACGGTCGGCTGCGATAGGCGGACGGGCTCGGTGAGATCGCAGATGCACGCCTCCCCGTCAGCGGATGCGGCGATCAAGGACAGCAGGCGTACGCGCGTAGGGTCGCCGAGTGCTTTGAACGTCCGGGCGGTGCGCTCAGCGTCTTCCAGCGATATGACCGCCCCGGTCACAGGAGCGCAGCATGTTTCGCTTTCCGCGGGAGCAAGGAGCGGGAACTGTGCAGTCATACTGCGATCCTCTCACGTCGTATTGACAGTCACCGATGTATCGATGATGCTCTACCCATCGATGTTCGTCAATGAATGAGTGAGGTTGCTGTGGAAGACGTCTTGCCGGTGGCTGTGATCGGCGCGGGCCCCCAGGGTCTTGCCGCGGCCGCGCATTTGGTCGAGCGAAGTGTGCCCGTTGTGGTGCTTGAGGCTGGCAGTTCTCCCGCGGCTGCGGTTGCGGAATGGGGGCACGTGCGGCTGTTCTCCGAGTGGCCTGAGCTGATTGATGCGGCGGGCGCTCGTCTCCTCGACGGCTCGGGGTGGCAGGCTCCGACGACGGGGTACCCCACTGGGGCGCAGTGGATCGAGAAATACCTCGCGCCCCTGGCTGCTGCCCTGGGTGATCGCGTCCACTTCGGTGCCCGGGTGACGGGAGTTTCGCGGCTCGGACGGGACCGCCTTGTTGATGCTGGCCGCGGGGATCAGCCGTTTACCGTTCACGTCTCGCCCGCCCAAGGGGAGGAGTACCGGCTGCAAGCCCGAGCTGTGATTGACGCATCCGGCACCTGGTCGACCCCCAACCCCGCGGGGGCTGACGGGCTCCCCGCCATCGGTGAGGCGGCATCCGCGGACCTGCTCTCGTACCGCATCCCCGACTTTCGTGACCGTGCTGGTTTCGCCGGCAAGCACACCGTTGTCATCGGTTCGGGGCACTCGGCCGTGACGGCCGTGCTGGCCCTTGCCCGCATGGCTCGCCGGGACCCGTCGACGACGGTGACCTGGGCGCTACGCCGAGCCACCGCCGGGAACACCTTCGGTGGGGGCGACGCTGACGAGCTGCCCGCACGCGGCGCGCTGGGGATCAAAGCGAAAGAGCACGTCGACGCCGGCCTGGTATCCCTCCTCACCGGGTTCCGGGTCGAACGCGTGACCCGTGACCGTGAGCGCCCCGTCCTGGTCGCGGAGGACGGTCGCACTCTCACAGCCGATCGGGTGGTGGTGCTCACTGGCTTCCGCCCCGACCTGTCGTTCCTCTCCGAGCTGCGGTTGGAGCTGGACCCGACGTTGCAGGCGCCGGTTCGGATCGCCGCGGAGGTCGATCCGAACGTCCACTCCTGCGGGTCCGTCGCCGCGACCGGCGCCGCCGACCTCGCGCAGCCCGAACCTGGCTTCTACCTCGTCGGGGCGAAGTCCTACGGCCGTGCGCCGACATTCCTCGCGCTCACCGGATACGAGCAAGTCCGCAGCGTTGCAGCTGAAATTGCGGGCGACCGCGAAGCCGCCCGCCGCGTCGAGCTCGTCCTCCCGGATACCGGTGTCTGCGGCGGCGCAGGGCTGTTTGATGCATCCGGGGCGTCGCTCGGCGGGGCGTGCTGCGCGCCTCCTGTATTGCAGATCGGACGGGCGCCGGCGCCCGCTTAAAAACGATGAGGGGGGAGACCTGCGGCCTGCCCCCTCATCACCAGCTCAACGGGTGAGGAGAGTCGCCTGGATCTTGTCGGACATTGCTTCGCGCAGCGGGCGGACAGCGTCGGCATCCCAGGACTCGGGGTTGGGGAAGGACCATTCCAGGACCTCCCCGCGCGGAGCGCTGGGTAACGCCAGCCCGGGCTTCATGAGAACCACGACATCGGCAGCCTCCAGATCAGCAGGCGTCACCGCGCGGGGCACGCGCCCCGTGATGTCCATTCCCAGCTCGGCAACGGTCGCAGCGATGGAAGGGTTTACCGTCTCGGCCGGGGCGAGACCGGCGGAGGCTGCGGTGAAGCGGTCCCCTGCAAGGTGCTCGAGGAGAGCGGCGCCGAGCTGAGAGCGGCCGGCATTGTGCTGACAGATGAACAGGACGGTCGGTTTCACGCGGCTCTCCTCGGTACGTTGCGGGTGTCGATAATCAGGATTGCGCCTTGCATAGGCATCTGTCAATATAGACACATGTCGATTCAAGAGGTTGAGCTGGTCATCGTCGGGTCGGGCCCTTCGGGCTACACGGCGGCGGTGTACGCGGCGCGGGCCGGGCTCGCCCCCGTTGTCATCGCGGGTTCTGTCACCGCGGGCGGTGCGCTTATGACGACTACGGAGGTGGAGAACTTCCCCGGATTCGTCGATGGCATCCAGGGCCCTGATCTGATGGACACGATGCGCCGACAGGCCGAACGCTTCGGCGCCCGCATCCTCCTCGACGACGCGATCCGCGTTGATCTCGAATCCGACACGAAAGTCATCGAGACGGGCGCCGGGCAGACTTTCCATGCTCGCGCGGTGATCCTCACCATGGGCTCGGCGTACCGGAAGCTGGGGCTTCCCGACGAGGAGCGCTTGTCGGGTCATGGCGTGTCGTGGTGTGCGACGTGCGATGGTTTCTTCTTCCGGGACCAGGACATCGTCGTGGTCGGCGGCGGTGATTCGGCCATGGAGGAGGCCCTGTTCCTGACGCGGTTCGCGCGGAAGGTGACCGTTGTTCACCGCCGGGACTCGTTCCGGGCGTCGAAGATCATGGCGCAACGGGTGCTTGAGCACCCGAAGATCGACGTCGCGTGGAGCAGCGAGATCACGGCGTTGCAGGGGGAAGAGAAGGTGCGCGGCGTTCGCCTGCGGGACACCGTCTCCGGTGCTGAGCGTGACCTCCCCGTGTCGGGTGTGTTCGTTGCTATCGGTCACGACCCTCGCTCCGAACTCGTCACCGGCCAGGTCGCCACCGATGCCGATGGTTACGTGCTGGTGGAGCACCCGTCCACGCGCACCTCGCTCACCGGGGTGTTCGCCGCCGGCGACCTCGTCGACCACACCTACCGGCAGGCGATCACCGCTGCCGGGACCGGATGCGCCGCAGCACAGGACGCGCAGCACTACCTCGCCGCCCTCGATGTTCCCGCCCTGGCGGAGGCTTTCGCGTGAGCAACGCAGCACCCGCTACCCGCCGCCTCTCGACCCTCGACCGGTGGCTGCCGCTGTGGATCGGCTTGGCGATGGCCGGCGGCATCCTCCTGGGCCGGTTCGTCCCGGGGCTGTCCGAACTGCTGTCACACCTTGAGGTTGGTGGGATCTCTGTTCCGATCGCGCTCGGGCTGCTGATCATGATGTACCCGGTGCTGGCGAAGGTTCGCTACGACAAGGTCGCCGCCGTGACCGGCGACAAGAAGCTGCTGGTTTCGTCGCTGGCGCTGAACTGGATCGCGGGCCCTGCCTTGATGTTCGCCCTGGCGTGGGTGTTTCTGCCGGACCTGCCCGAGTATCGGACGGGACTGATCATCGTCGGCCTGGCACGCTGCATCGCCATGGTCGTGATCTGGAACGACCTCGCGTGCGGTGACCGGGAAGCGGCCGCCGTGCTTGTTGCGATCAACTCGGTGTTCCAGGTCATCGCGTTCTCGATCCTCGGCTGGTTCTACCTCACCGTTCTCCCCGGTTGGCTCGGCCTCGACAGCCAAGGCCTGGACGTGTCCGTGTGGCAGATCGCACTCAACGTGCTCATCTTCCTCGGCGTGCCACTGGCCGCCGGGTTCGCGTCCCGTCTCATCGGGGAACGCCGCAAGGGCCGCGCCTGGTACGAGGGCTCATTCCTGCCCAGAATCGGACCGTGGGCGCTCTACGGGCTGCTGTTCACGATCGTGCTGCTGTTCGCCCTCCAGGGGGAACAGGTCACCTCCCGGCCGCTCGACGTCGTGCGGATCGCGGTTCCTCTGCTGGTGTACTTCGCCGTCATGTGGTTCGCCGGCCTCATCACCGGAAAGACCCTCGGCCTGGGCTACGCTCGCTCGTCGACGCTTGCATTCACCGCGGCGGGCAACAACTTCGAACTCGCCATCGCCGTCGCGATCGGCACCTTCGGGGCCACCTCCGGGCAGGCCCTCGCCGGTGTCGTCGGACCCTTGATCGAAGTACCCGTGCTGGTCGGCCTGGTTTACGTCTCACTGTGGGCCGCGCGGGCATGGTTCCACACCGACCCTTACGCGATCTCCGAACCTGCCCTGGAAAGGACTCGATGATGAGCGCCACCACCACAGAAGACACCTGCGCCCCGTCCCCAACGCACGCGATCGGGGACGACGCGGCCGCCGCGATCGCGACGACACTGAAGGCGCTGTCCGATCCGCTGCGGTTGCGGATGCTGTCCGCGATCGCGACGGACGCGCGCGGAGAATCGTGCGTATGCGACCTCGCGGAACTGGCCGACGTGTCCCAGCCCACGGTGTCGCACCACCTGAAGGTGCTCCGCGACACCGGGGTGCTCACCTCTGAGCGACGCGGCACGTGGGTCTGGTACCGGATCGCCCCGGCCCTTCGCCCGGCGGTGACGACACTGCTCGACTCGTTCGCGCCCGCAGCCGTCGCCCCCGTCCGCGCTGAGCATGCGGGACTCGAGAACGTCGACGACGCTCTCACCCGCCTTGCAGAAGCGCTCAGTCAGGACTACCCGCAGCTCGACGGCAGCCTGGTGGCAACGATCGTGCGAGAGTCGTACACGGCCTTGGCCAAGAGCGCTCGGGTGAAGAACCACCTGTTGTCCCTCACCGAACGTTTCGCGCGCCAACGACTCACCGACATCACCCGTGACCGCACGCAGGGACAGCCGCAGGTGCTGTTTGTCTGTGTCGCGAACGCAGGTAGGTCGCAGCTCGCCGCGGCGCTGCTGAATCAGCGCTCGGGCGGCGCCGTTGTGGCGCGCTCGGCTGGATCGACCCCGGCCGCTGAGATCCACCCCCATGTGCAGCCCCTCATCGACGAGCTGACCTTAGGCGACGACGAACCGAGGTTCCCGAAACCTTTGACCGATGACGCAGTGCGCGCAGCTGACGTCGTCATCACCATGGGTTGCGGCGACGTCTGCCCCATCATCCCCGGCGTCCGTTACGAGGACTGGACCGTCGGTGACCCAGCCCTCGCCTCCGCGGAAGGCGTCGCCGCGATCCGCGACGACATTGCCCGCCGCGTCGACGTCCTGCTTGCCACACTCACCCCCACCCGCTGACCGGAGCCCTCATGACCGACACCAAGCCCTCCGTCCTCTTCGTTTGCGTCCACAACGCCGGCCGCTCACAGATGGCCGCGGGATTCCTCCGCGACATCGCCGGCGACCGCATCGAGGTCCGCTCCGCCGGGTCAATGCCCGCCGACCAGATCAACCCCACCGCGGTCGAGGCGATGGCGGAGCTCGGCATCGACATCACCGCTGAACAGCCCAAGGTCCTCACGACCGAGGCCGTGCGGGCCTCCGACGTCGTCATCACCATGGGCTGCGGAGACGCGTGTCCCTTCTTCCCGGGCAAGCGTTACGAGGACTGGAAGCTCGACGATCCCGCCGGGCAGGGCATTGACGCGGTGCGTCCGATCCGCGATGACATCCGCACGCGTATCGAGCAGCTCGTGAGCGAGCTCGTCTGAGGTGGCGGCACCCCGCGCATGACGGAGGCCCGCACGCCTGAGCGTGCGTGCCTCCGAGTGGGGATCAGACGCGCTGGCTGATCGTTCCATCCGGGTTGCGCTTGGCAGTCGACTCGGTCACGAACCGGCCGGACGAGGCCGAACGGTGCACCGTGGTCGAGTTGCTGGTGCCGGAGCCCACAGGCTCGGTGGTGGTCTTACCGGGCCAGCGGGCGGTGGTTGCCTTCGACACGAAACGGCCGGTCGTGGCGGAGCGGTGAACGGTTCCCATGAGAAATCCTTCTTCCGGTGTCAGGCGCAGTGAGGAGGAATGCCGCTGGTTCGCGGCTGCTGACTCCGGTACAGTCAGTGCTCTGGATGAGACCTGACTTCTCAGGGCTTGTGAGCCGTCCCGTTGCAGCGGGGCGGCTCTTTTCAGTTGTGGTCCCGACATCTCGGTATACATCCGCCGGAGCTCACTTCCCCCCGCCGGATCGGAACTTTCCTGCGGTTGATCCCTTCATGGACCGGGCGACCAGCGACCGAGCCTTGGTCGATGGCACCGATCGCCGGGCGGCTTTGGCGCTCTGCGTCCCAAACGAGGAACGTTCGATCTTGGCTCTGAACTGATCGCTCATGCTGACTCCTTGCTCTCTCGTAGCTGCTGACGAGCCCGCGCCATCGCAGACTCCACCGCTTTCGCCGTCATGCTCAACTTCTCACCGATCTCGGCGTGGGTGTAGCCGTGCACCGCGTGAAGGTAGAACGCCGACCGGACCCACCCATCAGTGATCTTCCCGAAAGCCCTCCGCAGCTCATCCTTGACCTGTGCTGCTTCCCCCGCATCCGGCATCGTTGGCGCCGAAGGGTCGTCTTCGAAATCGTCTAACCAGTCCAACGTGGCGGGCGGTGCTTCGGGCTCAACGTAGGACCGGATCTCTTCGCGCAGCCACCGCTTGTAGACGTTGCTGAACTGGAACAGGCACTGCCCCACGAGAAACGTTCGCAGGGAGGCCCCCTTAGCTGGATCCCATCTCCCAGGGATGAGTACCTTGTCGCGGAACGCGATCAGCGCTCGGACGACTGTCTCGTCCGCGAGGCTTTCCGCGTCCTCGATCATCGCGCCAGGCGTCTGCTCGAGGAGGCTCGGGACGCCACCCCTGACGTCGAGCAGCAGCGGCGCGCGATCGGACTCGCCGGCCCGCCGGGTGCCGGCAAGAGCACCGTCCTCGA
The DNA here is from genome assembly GCF_014204835.1 of Microbacterium marinum. NCBI lineage: Bacteria > Bacillati > Actinomycetota > Actinomycetes > Micrococcales > Microbacteriaceae > Microbacterium > Microbacterium marinum. Next base: position 526,774 of record NZ_JACHMD010000001.1, read on the forward strand.
GCATGTGCTCGGGGAGCACCGAGGCAAGTACCTCGTGATCGACGCGGACGAGTTCAAACGTTCCCTTCTGCGGGAGGCGCAGGCAGATGGGAGCTACGTCCAGTGGCTTGTCCCTGATGCCATTCGGGAACGCGAGGGGCGGGCGGCCTCAGGAAGCCGGCAGCGACACGACGAACCTCGCCCCGCCGAGGGGCGCATCGGTCACCGTGACCGTGCCCCCCGCGGCGGTCACCACCGCCGCGACGATCGCGAGTCCGAGGCCCGAGCCACCGGCATCCCGCGCCCGACCCTCGTCGAGGCGCACGAACCGTTCGAACACCCGCGCTCGCTCGGACGACGGGATGCCGCTGCCGTCGTCGTCGACCGTGAGCACGGCCCGCCCGGCGGTGACCCGCACGCCGATCGCGACCTTCGAGGTCGCGTGGCGGGCGGCGTTGTCGGCGAGGTTCCGCACGACGCGGCCCAGCAGATGCGCATCCCCGGAAACGCGCGCGGGGGCGATGCCCGACCCGTCGACCGTGACGCCCGCCGCCCGCAGGCGCGACACCTCGGTGAGGGCGAGGTCGTCGAGGTCGACGGCGTCGCGCCGCTGCGGTGCATGCTCGTCGATGCGGGTGAGGACGAGGAGTCCGTCGACGAGGTCCTGCATGCGCAGCCCCTCCTCGGTGACGACACCGGCGAGGTCATCGAGGGTCGTCGCGTCGGGGTGCACTCGGGCGAGCTCGGCATGCTGCCGCATGGTCGCGAGCGGCGAGCGCAGCTCGTGCGAGGCATCCGAGACGAATCGACGTTGCGCGGTGGCCGACGCGTCGAGGCGATCGAGCATGCGGTTCATGGTCGCCGCGAGTGCGGCGATCTCGTCACCGGATGCCGGTTCCGCGACGCGCCGGTCGAGTCTGTCCGCCGAGATGTCGTCGACCTCGCGACGGATCCGGTTCACGGGGCGCAGCGCGCGGCCGACGACCCACCAGGTGACACCGGCGACGACGACCACGACGAGCACGGTGGATCCGGCCAGGAGCAGGGCGGCGGTCGCGAGGGTCGCGTCGTCGTCCTCAACCGGCACAGCGAGGACGAGCCGCAGATCCGCAGCGGCATCCTCTGCCTCATCGTCGTCATCGTCATCCCCTCGCGATCCGCCCCGGCCGGACGAGTCGTCGTCGAGACTCTGGACCACGACGAGGACCCGGTCGCCCTGGTACGAGGAGAACGTGCCATCCGCGTCGACCGGGAGCGCGCCGTCCTCCGCGTCGTCGGAGGCCACGAGGACACGCCCCGAGCCGTCCACCACCTGCGCGATGTCGTCATCGAGGTCGCCGACGGCGCTCGTTCCGAACTCATCGGCTCGCAGGGCGATCTCCTGCGCTCGCGCCTCGGCGGCGCGCGCGGTCGTGTCGCGGACCTCGGCTCCGAGCAGCGCGGAGAAGGCGAGCGAGCCGACGACCATGACCGCTGCGACGATGAGGGTCGCCGCGACGGTGATCCGTGCGCGGAGCGACCGCCACGGCCGACGCGGGATGCGGTCGGGCGAGCGCGGCGGCATCCGCTCAGCCACCGTCGGCCGCCAACCGGTAACCGGCGCCGCGCACCGTTTCGATCGCCTGACGACCGAACGGACGGTCCAGCTTCCGCCGCAGGTGGCCGACGTACACCTCGACGATGTTCGGATCGCCGTCGAAGTCGTCATTCCAGACGCCCGAGATGAGGTCGCGCTTGGAGAGCACCTGACCACGGTGCCGCATGAGGTGCTCCAGAACCGCAAACTCCCGCGAGGTCAGCTCCACGGGTATCTCGCCGCGCCACACCTTCCGCGACCCGGGATCGACGCGCAGGTCGCCTGCCTCGAGGGTGACCGGCCGCTCCACGCCACCGCGACGGATCAGCGCGCGCAGACGCGCCACCAGCACCGGGTACGAGAACGGCTTCGTGACGTAGTCGTCGGCGCCGCTGTCGAGGGCGTCGACCTGGTCCCACTCTCCGTCCTTCGCGGTCAGCATGAGGACGGGCGTCCAGTTCTCCTCGGCACGCAGCGCCTCGCAGACCTTCCACCCGCTCATCCCCGGCATCATCAGGTCGAGCACGATCGCGTCGTACCGGTTCTCCCGCGCCCGCCACAGACCGTCGACTCCGTTGTGGGCCACGTCGACCGCGAACCCCTCGGCCTCCAGACCGCGCCGCACACCGTCGGCGAGGCGCACTTCGTCGTCGACCACCAGTACACGCATGCGATCAGTCTGGCCGGTCCGCGCTGAAGCCGCGCTGAAGCGCGTCGCTTATCGGTCGGACACCGCGATTCGCGGCATCCGTTGTCGACCTCATGCAGAACCGGTCATACTCCGAGGGCTAGCGTGGGAGGGTGACCCCCTCTTTCGAGGCTCCGGCCGAAGCTCCCGACGTGGTCCGCGTTCTCGCGGCAGACGGATCGTACGCACCATCCCCGACGGCGGAGAGGTACCTCCCGCTCATCGAGGCGCTCCCCGACTCCGACCTCGAGACGTTCTACCGCGACATGGTCGTGGTGCGCGCCTTCGACCGTCAGGCGACGAACCTGCAGCGACAGGGTCAGCTCGCGCTCTGGCCGCCGTCCTTCGGGCAGGAAGCAGCCCAGGTCGGTTCGGTGCGGGCCACGCGGGCGCACGATCACGTCTTCCCGTCGTACCGCGAGCACGTCGTCGCGACCACGCGCGGGGTCGACCCGATCGACATCATCCGCCTCATGCGCGGACTCACGCACGGGGGCTGGAACCCCGCCGAGCACCAGAACACCCACATCTACACGCTCGTCCTCGGCGCCCAGACCCTGCACGCCACGGGCCTCGGCATGGGGCTCGTCTTCGACGGACGCACCGGAACGGGCGACCCCGAGAAAGACGAGGCGGTCATCGTCTACTACGGCGACGGCGCGTCCAGCCAGGGCGACGTCCACGAGGCGATGGTGTTCGCGGCGAGCTACCAGACCCCGCAGGTCTTCTTCCTGCAGAACAACCACTGGGCGATCTCCGTGCCCGTGACCACGCAGTCGCGCGTGCCGCTCGTGCGGCGCGGCGAGGGCTACGGCATCCCGTCGGTCCGCGTCGACGGCAACGACGTCCTCGCCAGCTACGCCGTCAGCAAGTTCGCCCTCGACGAGGCGCGCGCGGGTGGCGGACCGCGGGCGATCGAGGCGCTCACCTACCGTATGGGCGCGCACACGACGAGCGATGACCCCACCAAGTACCGCACCTCCGACGAGGAGCAGTCGTGGGCGCAACGCGACCCGATCGCCCGGATGCGCGCGTTCCTCGAGGGCCGAGGCGCCTCGGCGGCGTTCTTCGACGACGTGGATGCCGCGGCCGCCGCGTACGCCGACGATGTGCGCGTGCGTACCAACGCCCTGGGCGACATCCCCACCACCGTCATGTTCGATCACGTCTACGGCGACGTCCACCCGCTCGTGCAGGAGCAGCAGCGCTGGCTTGCCGAGTACGAGGCCTCGTTCGAGGAGGGGGACGCGTGAGCGACATCCAGACCCTGCCCTTCGCGAAAGCGCTCAACGCGGGCCTGCGCGCCGCGATGGCCGCCGACGACCACGTCCTGCTCATGGGCGAGGACATCGGGCCGCTCGGCGGCGTGTTCCGTGTCACCGAGGGCCTGCACGCCGAGTTCGGGTCGCAGCGCGTCCTCGACACCCCGCTCGCCGAGTCGGGGATCGTCGGCACCGCGATCGGCCTCACGATGGCCGGTTTCCGTCCCGTCATCGAGATCCAGTTCGACGGCTTCGTCTTCCCCGCGTTCGACCAGATCACCACGCAGCTCGCGAAGCTCACGAACCGGCACGAGGGCAAGGCGAACTTCCCCGTCGTCATCCGCATCCCCTACGGCGGGCACATCGGTGCCGTCGAGCACCACCAGGAAAGCCCCGAGGCGTACTTCGCGCACACCCCGGGACTGCGGGTCGTCTCTCCCTCGACGCCGAACGACGCGTACTGGATGATCCAGGACGCGATCGCCTCGCCCGATCCGGTGATCTTCTTCGAACCGAAGGCGAAGTACTGGATGAAGGGCGAGGTTGACGTCGCCGAGCGCGCACTGCCGCTCCACGCTTCCCGCGTCGTCCGTCGCGGTACCGACGTCACCCTCGTGGGCCACGGTGCGATGGTGACGACCCTGCTGCAGGCGGCGGCGCTCGCCGAGAGCGAGGGCACGTCGTGCGAGGTCATCGACATCCGCTCGCTCGCCCCCATCGACTACGAGCCCATCATCGAGTCGGTCCGCCGCACCGGGCGCATGGTCTACGCGCAGGAAGCCCCGGGCAACGTCTCGGTGGGGTCGGAGGTCGCCGCAACCGTCATGGAGCGTGCGTTCTTCGCCCTCGAAGCGCCCGTCCTTCGTGTGTCGGGCTTCGACGTGCCGTTCCCACCCGCCAAGCTCGAAGGGCAGTACCTGCCCGATGCCGACCGCATCCTCGAGGCCGTCGACCGCGCCCTCGCCTACTGATCCCCGATTGACTGGAGTGCACCGATGAGCACGCAGACCTTCCACCTCCCGGACGTCGGCGAAGGCCTCACCGAGGCCGAGATCGTGCAGTGGCGCGTCGCGCCCGGTGACGACGTCGCCGTCAACGACGTGCTCGTCGAGATCGAGACGGCCAAGTCGCTCGTCGAACTGCCCTCGCCGTTCACGGGTCGGGTCGGCGACATTCTCGCCGCCGAGGGGGCGACCGTCGAGGTCGGTGCCGCGATCATCACCATCGCCGGTGGCGAGGGCGAGCCCGACAGTGACATCGGCCAGTCCGAGCACGGTGAGAAGGCGGCGGAGAAGCCTGCCGACGACGGCGCCGGCGCGGTGCTCGTCGGCTACGGCACGGGGGGCGAGGTCAAGTCCCGTCGCCGCATGCCCGCGGAGAAGCCGGTCACGAAAGCTGTCGGTGTCGTCGCGAAGCCCCCGATCCGCAAGCTCGCCCGCGACCTCGGCGTCGACCTCGCCGACGTCGCGCCGTCGGGCGCAGCCGGCGAGGTGACCCGCGACGACGTCGTGCGCCACGCGCAACAGGCGTCGGTGTTCCGCAACATCGCGACACCCGAGGTTCCGGCCGAGCGGGAGCTGTCCATCCCGGTGGCGGCCTCCGCGGCATCCGTCCCCTCCGCTGCGCCCATGGCTGATGCTCGCGAAGAGGCCATCACCGTCAAGGGCGTGCGCAAGGCGACCGCGAACGCGATGACATCGAGCGCGTACACCGCACCGCACGTGTCGGTGTGGACCGATGTCGACGCGACCCGCACGATGGAGCTCGTCAAGCGGCTGAAGGCCTCGCCCGACTTCGCCGACGTGAAGATCTCTCCGCTGCTGATCTTCTCGCGTGCGGTCATCTGGGCGCTGCGTCGCACGCCGATGATCAACGCGGCGTGGGTCGAGACCGAGAGCGGCGCCGAGATCCGGGTGCGGCACTACGTGAACCTCGGCATCGCCGCCGCGACGCCGCGCGGCCTGCTCGTCCCCAACATCAAGGACGCGCAGGACCTGAATATGCGCGGCCTCGCGAAGGCGCTCGAGAAGCTCACCGTCACCGCCCGCGACGGAAAAACGACTCCCGCCGACCAGCAGGGCGGCACGTTCACGATCACGAACATCGGCGTCTTCGGGATGGATGCCGGTACCCCGATCATCAACCCGGGCGAGTCGGGCATCATCGCGATGGGCACGATCCGTCAGAAGGCGTGGGTCGTCGATGGTGAGGTGCGTCCCCGCTACGTCACGACGGTGTCGGGTTCGTTCGACCACCGCGTGATCGACGGCGACGGCATCAGCCGGTTCATCGCCGACGTGGCATCCGTCCTCGAGGAACCCGCGCTCCTCCTCGACTGACGGGCTAGACGCCGAGTCTGCTCAGCAGGGACGACGCGGCGTTCGCGACGACCCCGATTTGAAACGCGACGATTGCGACGGCGATCGCGGAGAACCACGCGATCTCGCCGATCGGGCTCCGACGGACGACGCGGTGCAACACGAGGCCGACGACCGTGCCGATCGCGACCGTCGCGCCGGCGACCTGCGCGAACGCCATCCGCACATAGTCGGACGGTTCCGGAGCGCTCCAGCTGTTGAAGACGACCATGAGCGCGACGGGGGCAAGGAACACGCCGGCGACCAAGATCACGCTGGCTGAGTACCCACGCAGACGGGTACCGGGCATCGGGTGCGTCGTGGTCTCGCTCATGCTCGCGAGCATAGGGGAGATGCCGTGTGCAGACCTGCTCGAAATCGGATGCAACGGATCGGGCCCCAGTGGGCATGTACTGGGTGAGGGTGAGGGTGAGGGGGACCGATGACACGAATCGACCTGGACAGAAAGCTCGGCGACATGGCGATCGGCCTGCCGCGCGTTGTGACGAGCGCGGTTGCGGGCGGAGGGGGCGCCCTTCAACCTCGCCAGCTCTGACAAGCCCACCGCTCGCAATCTGACCAGTGCGCGTGCGGCTGTCGCGACGGCCGCTGAGGAGGCCGCAGGAGCCGGGCTGATCCAGTTCGGCATGCTCGTCACGGCCACCGTGCTCGACGCCTCGCAGGAGGCCGACGCAAAGGCCGCGATCGACAACCTCTCCGCTACGGCGCGACTCCGCCTGCGCCTGGTGCACGGCTCGCAGGACTCCGCTTTCGCGGCGGCGCTGCCCCTCGGTCTCGTCCTGCCGAAGCATCTGCAGGTACCCAACGAGGTTAGGGAGCAGCTGTAATGCCCGCACTCGACGACCAGCGCCGCCGCCGGCCTCAGAAGCGCAAGCCGCAAGAGCTCACTCCGGCCGCGAAGAGCACCCGCACGGAGAGGGAGAAGAAGCCGGCCGTCAAGCGTCCCGGCCCCCGAGGGTGGCTGGGACGTGGCCGCGGTGAGGTGGGCGTCGTCGCCCCCGTCGACGAGTGGCGCGGGACGACCGTGCAGGTGTGCGGCCTGCACCCGTTCTCGGTCGGGAGCGGCACGCCGATGATCGGTGTGCCGATGGGATTGCAACTGTTCACGGGCGCGACGGTGTGCGCGGATCCCATTTCCTGGTTCCAGGACGCGGATCTCATCAACAACCCGTCGATGTTCGTCCTCGGGCTGCCGGGTCTCGGCAAGTCGACGTACACGCGCCGCACCGCGGCCGGTCTCGCGGGCCTGGGGACGCTGCCCTTGGTGCTCGGTGACTTGAAGCCGGACTACGTCGACATGATCCGCGCTCTAGGCGGGCAGGTCATCACCCTCGGCCGCGGTCGCGGTCACCTGAACATCCTCGACCCTGGCGAGGCATTCGAGGCTGCCGAACGACTCCGCGAAGCGGGCAAGGAGAAGGAGCGCGCGCAGGTCCTCGCGGACGCTCACGGCCGCCGGCACACGATGGTGTCGGCGCTGCTGACGATTCTCCGCAAGGAACCGCCCACCGACCGTGAAGAGTCGATCATCGACCGTGCTCTCCGCGTGCTCGACGAGCACCACGACGGCGTACCGGTTCTCGGCGACCTGCTGCGAGTCATCCAGGAGGCACCGCAGGAGGTCCGTGACGTGGCCCTCGATCGTGGTGACCTCGGCCGCTACAAGGCGATCACCGAGAACCTCGAGGCGTCCCTGATCAGTCTCACCTCGGGCGGTCGCCTCGGTGAGACCTTCGCCCACGCCACCGACGTTCCGATGCTGCGTGACCGTCCTGTCGTCTACGACGTCTCGTCGATCGACGATTCGGACACCGATATGCAGGCGGCGATCCTGCTCGCCTGCTGGTCGGCAGGGTTCGGCACAGTGAACGTCGCGAACGCCCTCGCGGATGCTGGGCTCGAGCCGCGCCGCCACTACTTCGTCATCCTCGACGAGCTGTGGCGTGCCCTGCGGGCCGGGCGAGGCATGGTCGACCGTGTCGACGCGCTCACGCGCCTGAACCGTCAGCGCGGCGTGGGTCTCGCAATGATTTCGCACACCATGAGCGATCTTCTGGCCCTGCCTAGCGAGGACGACCGGATGAAGGCTCGCGGCTTCGTCGAGCGCTCCGGGATGGTGGTCTGCGGTGGGCTCCCGGTGGCTGAGATGCCGCAGCTGACGACAGCGGTACCGCTGTCTCACGCGGAGCAAGAGCTTCTGACGTCCTGGCAGGACCCCGGCACGTGGGAGTCCGGGCCTGGTTCGGAACCTCCCGGGCGAGGGAAGTTCCTCATCAAGGTCGGCGGTCACCCCGGCATCCCGATCAAGGTGGAGCTCGTCGAGGCAGAGCGCTCGATCAACGACACCAACAAGCTCTGGCACGCGACGACCGCGTTCCCGGAACCGGACGAGTCGAACCCGATGATCGGCCTCGACGACGCCGCCCACGCGGTGCAAGAGGTTCCCGATGACCTGGAAGAGGGCGCCGCGTGAGTGCGACCAACAAGCGCGGCCAGGGCGTCGACGGCTCGACGATCGCACTGCTGATCGCGATGGTGACCGTCTTTCTGGTGCTGGGAGTGGTGTGGGGCGCCGTTGCGCTCGGCTCACAGCTCGACGGCGTGAATGAGGGGCAGACCTCGGACCCCTTCGAGGTGTTCTTCGGCGTGCTCCGCGGCAAGGTCGTCTGGCCGGCATCCGCCACCTGGATCGTGGCGGTGCTCGGCGGCGCCGTTCTCGCTCTGGGCATCCTCGTCGCTGTCGCGGCTGCTCGAGCACGGGGGCGCCGGTCGTCTGTTGACGCCGCCGCGACGCACATGGGCAAGGGCCGGCAGCTGCAGTCCCTCTCCGCCTCGGGCGCCCGTCAGACCGCGCAGCGTCTCGGCGTCCGCGACTGGGTCGGTGTCCTCATCGGCATCACCGTCGCCGGCAGGCAACGCATCTACGCCTCCCCCGAGGACATGATCACGCTGGTTGCCGGCCCGCGAATCGGTAAGTCCACCGCATACGTCATCCCGGCGATCGCTGATGCTCCCGGTGCTGTGCTGACGACGTCGAACAAGCGCGACGTCCTGGACGCCACTCGCGAGCTCCGTGCCACTAAGGGGCAGGTGTGGGCCTTCGACCCGCAGAGCATCGCCCTCGGATCTCCCACCTGGTGGTGGAACCCGCTCAGCTACGTGACCGACGACGTGAAGGCCGCGAAACTGGCCGCGCACTTCGCCTCGGGCTCCCGCTCTGGCGACAGCCGCGGGGATGCCTACTTCGACAACGCCGGTCAGGATCTCCTCGCCGGCTTCCTGCTCGCCGCAGCGCTCGAGGGACTACCGATCACGACCGCCTTCACCTGGACGACCACGCCCGGTGATGATGAGCCGGTGCGGATCCTCCGCCGTCACGGGTACGAACACATGGCGGATGCCGTCTCCGGGCAGGTCAACGGCGAGTCTCGCCGTCGCGACAGTGTCTACGGCACCGCCGCGCAGATGGCGTCGTGCCTCAAGGTCCGCGCGATCGCGCAATGGGTGACACCGCAGGGCAACTCCGACTCGCGGCCGCAGTTCGACCCGCACGCTTTCGTGCGCGGGAGCGACACGCTCTACAGCCTCTCCAAGGAGGGCCGCGGCACCGCCGGCCCGCTGGTGACCGCGCTCACGGCCGCAACCGTCGAAGCGGCCGAGGACTATGCGACCACGCAGCCGGGCGGGCGCCTGCAGGTACCCATGGTCGGTGTTCTCGACGAGGCCGCGAACGTGTGCCGCTGGCACGACCTCCCCGACCTTTACAGCCACTACGGATCCCGTGGAATCGTCCTGATGACGATTCTGCAGTCCTGGTCTCAGGGCGTACAGGTGTGGGGCCGCGACGGGATGCGCAAGCTCTGGAGCGCCTCGAACGTGGCCGTCTACGGCGGGGGAGTGAAGGAGCCCGAGTTCCTCAACGAGCTCTCGCAGATGATCGGTGACTACGACCGCCGCACGACCTCCACCAGCGTCGGCCGCGGCACCCGGTCGACCTCTCACGGAGTGCAACGCGAACGCACCCTCGACGTCGCCGACCTCGGCGCACTGCCGCGAGGCCGCGCTGTCGTGTTCGCCTCTGGCGCCCCAGCCACGCTCGTCGAGACGATCCCGTGGATGAACGGGCCGCACGCGACAGCGTTGCGCGCGTCGATCGCTGCTCATGATCCCGCTCACAGCGCGCCCGCCGGTACGGATCCTGCTCGAGCTGCCGCTATTGAAGAAAGCGAGCCTCGCAATGAGTGACCTTCTCGATGACTTCCGCGATGACGGCGACGACGTCGATGAGCCGACCCCTGAGCTGGTTTACGGCTCCGTCGACGAGTTCGTTCGGGAGTACCTGCGCCACATGTACACGCGCCCTGTCGGGCCCGGAAACGCCCGCTACCGGTGGGCTGCGGACTGGTGGCGCTATCCGGAGGCAGTCGCCCGCCTCGAGGGCCTGTGGCGGTCCTGGGAGCACCTGCGACTCGACCCCGCGACCGGCGCAAGCGTCTGGTGGCGCGACCACGCAGACCCCCACATGCACCTACTGCTGAGCCCAGACGGACCCTTCGCAAAGTCGAAAGATGCGTGCGAGCCCGGCGAGCCGTTGCCGTACACGGAACCGCCCAAGATGTGGTTTCCCGATGTGAGACTCATGGGCGATTGACTCTCATCATCGGCAGTTCGACTAGCCGTACTGCAATCGGGAACACGGCAGCGCACCTGCTCGACCTCCTTGCATGTCGCGATACAGCTCTCAGCACATCTGCGAGATCCGCGCTCGCGACCGCCTCGCTCAGCTTCTCCAGCGCCGAGGTGACGGATACATGAGGTCCCGGCAGCACCCTTGCGAGGCCACCGGGACTTCTGTGTCTAGATCAGCGCCCGAGGTTCGCGATCGCGCGCTGGTAGGCGTCGAGGTTGAGACGCCTACCCACAGCGACAGCCTCGATTGCGACGGCGTTGATTTCATCAGGCGTGTAGCGGTACACAAGCCGATAACGAGGCTTGCCGGACCCGTCCGGGTCGAAGTAGAGCTTGTAGCAATCGCCCAGGTCGCCCGTCCCGACTCGGGAGTCGAGCTTCATTCCCGTGAACTTGCCGTCCCGGACGAGCACCAGCATGTCGAGAGCCATCTTCTTGGTGGCCTGGTCGGGAAGCGCGTCGATGTCTTGCTGAAAGCCGGGCAGGATGGCTGTCAGCTTGAGCGGTGCCGTCATCAGCGGTAGCTGTCAGGATCAAGCCCCAAACCGGCGGCGATGTCGGACAGCGAACCAGACTGGCCGGCTGCGACGCGCTCGCGAACCTGGTGGGCGATCTCGAGATCCTCGATCACCGGCAGCAGTTCGGCATACAGCTCGAACGGGATGACGACGCCCTCAGCACGGCGGTGACCGCCGAACACAACGGGCTGCGCCAGGGCACCCTCCGAGCGAAATCGCCGCAGGGCATCCGGTAAGGCCGCTCGCGCCTCGGAGGTGGGCAGCACGGACAGAATTGGCAGAGCGAATCCGAACGACATGGCTCTACTGTACGCGAATTGGTGCAAAAGTTGTACGAGTTTTTGCGCTGGTAGCTGCTCCGAATTGCTCTCTGTCACGGCGGATCTGAGTCAGGTACTCGAACGAGGCTGCCGCTTAGTGCTTTTCAAGCGTCGGCGCGGTTCGCATTCGTCCTGGCCCGGATGCTCGGGCTTGCGGGGCGTCGTCCTCGTGCACGAAATCGCAGAGGTTGTCATCATCCTGATACGGCATCCGCGCGGCCCGCGGGTCAGGACCTCGTCAGGCGGACACACCGACACACTTCCGGGCGAACACTCCTGCAATCGCCCGGTTGATATAGTTTCACCGCCATGGTTGGGATGCCGCTCACGCACGCGACATCAGTAGCCATCACCGCCCGACCGATAACGAAACTCATTACGGTCGCCATCGCAGTCCTCTTGCTGATGGGCGGGATCCTGGCGATGTCCCATGTGGACGGTGTCGCGGGCACGCCGGTACCCGCGGTGAGCAACGCCTCCCCGTCCTCTACGGAGGCGACCGCATCTCTCACGGCTCCTTCCGACGACGTTGTTGCGATGACAGTAGGCGTTTGCATCTTCGGCGTGGTTTGCTGCCTGCTTGGATTCGCGTGGCTGCATCGAGTTTTCGCGCTCTTCGGTCGACGTCGACTCATCGGTTCAACACGACGTGTGCGACTGGCGATCACCCCGCGCCGCGCACACGTCCCGAGGTCGACGCTCGCTCTTCTTTGCATTGCCCGGATCTGAGCACAGTCTCCACCGCCTAATCGGCTGGCACCCGCCTCTTCGCGGCTGCCGCCGGCACCGGCCGCGAGGGTCACGCCGCGGGCGACGATGCGTGCTGCTTGTCGGCGACAACTCAGCATGCACCCCATCTGCGCGTTCGCCGGTGGCGGTCGCGTGATGAGTGCCTAGCGAATCCATCTTTCCTGCGAGAGGAGCGGACACATGGGAGCAGATCACAGCCATGGGACAGTGCAGGGAGCGCCGCGACGGCGTCTGCTGATCGCTTTCGCGATAACAGGCTCGGTCTTTGTGATCGAGGTCGTGGGCTCAGTGATCACTGGCAGCCTGGCCCTACTCATCGACGCAGCACACATGCTTACCGATGTCATTGGTTTGGGCCTCGCAGTCACCGCGGCCCATCTGATGAATCGTGCCCCGACAGACCGCCACACGTGGGGGCTGCGTCGCGCTGAAGTGTTGGGCGCTTTGACTCAGGCGGCCTTGCTGTTGGGGGTCGGGTTGTTTGCCCTTGTCGAGGGAATCCGGCGTCTATTTGAACCTCCCGAGATTTCTTCCGGCGCGCTCCTCTTCTTCGGTGTCGTCGGCCTGGTCGCGAATATCGCTTCATTGCTCGTGCTGCTGAGCGGGCGCAAGAAGAACCTCAACATGCGGGCCGCCTTCCTGGAGGTTCTCAACGATGCGCTGGGGTCGGTCGGTGTGATCGCCAGCGCAATCGCGATCACAGCATTCGGGTGGTATCAGGCCGACGCGGTCGCAGGAATCCTGATCGCACTGCTCATCATTCCCCGAACACTAATCCTGCTCCGCACTGCAGGGAGCGTGCTGCTTGAGTCCACCCCACCGGGCCTAAACCTCCAGGACGTGCGTCGGCACCTGCTGGAGCTACCCCATGTCATCGCCGTCCACGACCTTCACGCATCGCAGGTGTCGACAGACTTGCCGACCCTGACCGCGCATGTGGTGGTGGATGACGGGCTCAACGGCGAGGAATCCGCGCAGCTGCTGCGGTCACTGCAGGTGTGTGTGAGTGATCACTTCCCGGTCATCATCGAGCACTCGACCTTCCAGATCGAACCCCAATCGCACTTCGGAGAGCACCGCACCCATGCGTAATAGACACTGTCGGTGGTTCACCGTCACGATGCTCGCCGCGGTAGTCGCCGGATCGGCGATCGTCGCACCGGCTGCCGCAGCCGAGCCCCGCGAGCTCACCACAGTGCCCCCGACGCCCAAGGCGAGCGGCTCGGAACCAACCCTCAGCCCGTCACCCCCGCCCACTCCCGCGGGAGACGTACACAACGAACCCAACTCAACCGGCCAAGTCTTGCCGCTCGTAGGACTTGTCAGTGGGGTCGCAATCATTGGCGGCTGTCTGATCGTCGTGGTCATGATGGGCCGAGAACGGCGCCGCCGCGATCTCGCCGAACTGGAAACTGGGGAGGGATCCGATGAGCGCTAATCGGCTCCGCCTCGTCGCTCTCGCAGTCATCACCGCCGGGCTCACCGTCCTCATTGACCAAGGCACCAAAGCCAACGCATTAAGCGGGTTGAGCCCTAGCGAGCGCATCCCCTTGATTGGGGATCTCCTCGGTTTGCAGCTGGCTTTCAACGCAGGAGCGTTTCTCTCCTGGGGTTCGAACATGACCTGGGTGCTGACCACGCTCGGCGTGGTCGCGACCGCGCTTCTCGGTATTGCCGCGTGGCGCTCGCGAACGCCGGGGTGGGCTGTCGGAATGGGGCTCGTCCTCGGCGGTGCGATAGGGAACCTCATTGACAGGCTCTTCTTCTACCCCGCGTTCGGTCGCGGCTACGTCATCGACTTCTTGGCGTACGGGAACCTCTTCATCGGAAATCTTGCTGATGTCGCACTCGGTGCCGGTGGAGGTGTTCTGCTTATCAGCCTGTGGCGGCGACGGCGGCACCACCGGGCGACGGCACAACACGGTGACTCGCACGCACGGGTGCCGGATGAGCGTGCGCTATGACCAAGAAGCAGCGCACCCCCTCCACCTACCAGCGCAACGCTCTGGCGCCGGCACTCATCGCAGCGGCGGTGTTGTTCCTGGCCCCCACCCTGCTCGAGAGCGACTGGTTTACGGTCGTGCGGTTCGTGGTCGCCATCCTCGCGGCGATCGCCGCGTGGTTCGCTTTCCAGGCCCGACAGTGGTGGTGGATCCCAGTGCTCGCGACGATCGTCGTGCTCTGGAATCCCATCTTCCCGTTCCCCTTCTCAGGGCCCGTGTGGTCGGCGGCGCAACCGGTCGCCGCGGTTGCGTTCCTCATTGCCGGTCCACTCATCAAGGTGCGTCGACCGTGAGATCACGCGAACACCCCAGCGGCACGGCACCGCCGCAGCACGCCCCACCGAGGAGGACAACGAAGCAGTGGCTGCCGGGGTGGGGGGCCATGCGGTGAGCGCTTGGATCCCCGACGCGCCGCCTTCGTTCCTCGCGTTTCTCACTCCCTATCCGCAGCCGTTTCCGGTGCTTCCGGTCGTCGCGATCGTGCTTGCGGCCGCGTACGTGGCAGGAGTGGTCCGATTGCGGCAGCAGCGGAGACGCTGGTCGGTGGCGCGCGCGGGGTCGTTCCTGCTGGGATGTGTGATCCTGTTTGTCGTCACCGGTCTGGGTGTCGAGAACTACAGCTACGCACTGTTCTCCGTTTCGATGTTCCAGCAGCTGACCTTGATGTTCACCATCCCGCCGCTGCTGATCCTGGGGTCTCCCGGAACGTTGCTTCTGCGCTCGACACCACACCACGGCCTGGGCCTCATCCTCCTTCGACTGGCGCATGCGGGCCTGCGCAGCAGAGCCGCTCGATGGGCGCTGAGCCCCGCCGTCGCGGTGCCCCTACACCTGTTGGCGTTCTACGGGTTGTACCTCGCCAAACTTGCCGACCCGATCCTCACCGTGCCCGGCGGACATCAGCTCCTCGATGTCGCATTTTTGACGGTCGGGGTCCTGTTCACGGTACCGATTCTTTCCAACGATCCGCTGCCCTCGCGGATGTCCTACCCGGGCAGGGCTCTCGATCTGTTTGCCGAGGCGGCGCTCCACGCGTTCTTCGGGGTGTTTCTCATGATGAGCACCACCCTCCTGGTCGACCGCTTCGCCGCTCCGCCCGCCGCGTGGGGCATTGAACCTCTCGATGATCAGTGGCTGGCAGGTGCACTTGCATGGTCCTACGGCGAAGGTCCCACGCTTCTCATGCTGATCTACGTCGTGCATCGGTGGTTCCGCGACGACACACGACGCGCCGTCGAAGCCGACCGGCACGCTGACGCGCACGGGCACGCCGACCTCGACGCGTACAACGAATACCTCACCGCCCTCGCCCGAAAGGACGCCCAATGAGACGCCGCAACCCGGAGGGACCCCTGCATGTGCCTGACGTTGACTGCGGGTGCGCCCCCACAGCCGACGAGCTGCGATCGCTCCGCACCATTTCCCGCCGTGGCGTCGTCGGCTTGGCCGCGATAGGAGTCGTGGTCGGATCGGTGGGGCTGGGCGTAGCGGTACCGGCGTTCGCGGCGAAGTATCCCACGTGGGACGACGTGGAGAAAGCGCGTGCCAATCAGGCCGCAAAGAGCACTGAGATTGCCCGTATCGAAGGCCTCATCCGCGGCCTCGAACGCGACGTCGACGCGAAACAAGCCGAGGCGGAACGGCTGGGGCAGGAGTATCTGCTCGCTCTTGAAGCGTTTGAGGATGCCGTCGACCGGGCGCAGACCCTCCAGGATCAGGCTGACGCCGAAACTGCCCGTGCTCGTGAGGCAGCGGCGAAGCTCGGCGACCTCGCCGCGTTGCAGTACCGCAACGGGAAAAGTGATCCTACCCTCGAACTGTTCTTCTCGGGTTCCGGGGCGGATGCCGACGACCTGCTTGCGCGTCTCGGCGCCGTCGACAAGCTCGTCGACGCGAATCGTGACGTGTATGCGGACGCCGCCGGCGCACGTGACAGCGCCCAGAGCCTCACCGACCAGGCCAAGGTCGCGCGCGATGAGCGAGACCGTTTGAAGCTGCAAGCTGAGGAGCGCATGGACGCGGCGCGACAGGCCGCGCAGGCCGCGCAGGCAGCACTCCTCGCGCAGAGTGAGCACCGGCTCACCCTCGAAGCGCAGCTCTCGGCGCTGCAAGACACCACCGCCAAAACCACTGCCGGATATCGGGCAGGTGTGGTAGCCGAGCGCAAGCGCCGTGAAGAAGCACAGCGGAAAGCCAGAGAGCAAGCCGCCCAGCGGGCACGCGAGGAAGAACGCCGCCGGCTCGAGGAAGAGGAACGCCGCCGCCAACAAGCCGCAGCAGGCGGAGGCAGCCAGCCGGGAAGACCCAGTGCCGGTAGCTCACCCGGCGGCCGTCCCGGCTCCGCCGGGTGGGTGCGGCCTGCGCACGGAGGGGTGACATCTCCCTTCGGGTCGCGCGGCACAATCTGCAGTAACGGGTACTGCACATCCAGCGGCCACCGCGGACTCGACTTCTCCGCAGGCTGCGGCGCACCGCTATACGCCGCAGCAGCAGGAACGGTCATCTTTGCCGGGTGGAGTGGTTCTTGGGGCAACTACGTCAAGATTCAACACCGCGACGGCAGCGTCACCGCCTACGCGCATATCCTCAACGGTGGGTACAACGTCAGCTATGGGCAGACGGTGCGCGCCGGGCAGGTCATCGCCTATGCCGGCACCACCGGAGCCTCCACCGGATGCCACCTCCATTTCGAGGTATACATCGGCGGGGTGCGGGTCGACCCAGCAGCCTTCCTCCGAGCACGCGGAGTCGGCCTCTGACAATGCAACCCTCGACATCGCTAGTCGTACGGAGGCTCCGACGCTCAGTGTCGGTTCCTCTCCTCATCAACTACCGAGCCAAACCGGCGATGGTAGGCGGGGCGCACTCCCTCGTCGCCCTGCGGCAGCTGCGTGATGGTGCCACGACTCTGCCAGTTCGAGCAGGCCCACACCCCCGATGGGTCTGCCCGAACCCCTACCCGATGCCCGCATGTCAGGCGCCAATAGATCGCACACACCGTCAGAATGATCAGGAGTTTCCGTGAAACCTGCAGCAAGAGCCACTATCGTGACGATCGCCGTGGTCGTTGTCCTCGTCGCACTTGTTGCCGCGATCGCGTTCATCAACCGTCCGGAAGCGCCCACACCCCCGGCCGCGACCGACGGGGCACTCCCCGGGGCTCGTGCCAATTCCCATGTTCTCGATGACGCCGGGCCCGACGCGCCAACCCTGGTCGAGTTCCTCGACTTCGAATGCGAGGCGTGCGGAGCGTTCTACCCGGTCGTAGAACAGCTTCGTGAGGAGTACGCCGGGGACATCAATTTCGTGGTCCGGTATTTCCCGCTTCCAGGGCACTTCAACTCGATGAACGCCGCCCTCGCGGCAGAAGCGGCCGCTCAACAAGACGAGTTCGAAGCCATGCACAGCCGTCTCTTCGAAACCCAAGCTGAATGGGGGGAACTCCGCGAGTCCCGCGCGGAGCTGTTCCGCAGCTACGCCGAAGACCTCGGCCTCGACATGGATGCCTATGACGCTGCGGTTGCGGACCCGGCAACGCAGCAGCGGGTAGAGGAGGACTTCAACGATGGGCAGTACCTTAACGTCACCGGCACTCCCACCTTCTTCCTCGACGGCGAGAAGCTGGAACTCGAGCAACTTTCCGACCTCACCGACGCGCTCGACCAAGCAACAGGTCGCGCACCGCAGCAATGACGGATTTCTGACGATGCCTCTATGACACCAGTACGAGAGTTTCTCAAACCGCGTCTTTCGTCGAGAGTTACCTACAGTTTGAGAAGATTCCCGGCAATCTGATCGTCGATGCATGCGCAGAGGTTGCCCTCATCCTGAGCCGTCATACCGGCGCCGATCGAGTCGCCATAAGGAGAGCCCTGCGACAAAGTCTCGCCGAATGCGAAGGCTGCAGGCTAATCAGCCTGGAGTTGCTCAGCCGCATTTAGACAGCGCGCCACTCGGCCCCTCACCCGTCTCGGGTTGACCGATAATCGACGTTATGTCAGAAGACTGACGCGGCCGCCGCGGTGGGCGTCTCCCCTCACTGTTCCGGAAGTACGGAATCGAACTTTTCGTTAGCCTTTCTGGACCGCCAGTAGGTGCGCTCGACGGTGGGCATATCTACCCCGAAAGTCTGATCTTCGAAGGGGTGGTGATGCGGTCGCCGATCGCCTTCTGCGCCTTCTACAGGCATCAGAAGCGACCCGCTTACGACGATCCGCTGGACTTCGTCCACATCGGCGTCGCGGGGCCCTTTGTAGTTGACCTGAAGCACCGCGGCGCGCTTCGCGATGCGGGTGCCGTTGGGATTGACGTCATCGACGAGCTGGACCCACTCAGCGACAGTCCGTGAGATGGTCACATCTACTTCCACCGACTCGCCGGGGTGCAGCTGCTCTCGGAAAGGGTTCATGGACACGCCCCGTGTCCCGATGAACCGAAGTGTTGCCGAGCTCGGCCCATCGTTGCGTGCCGTGAATGAGTAGGCCGTTTCGATAGAGGTGCCAGCGTCTCGCGGGAGCTTAAAGACGTCGCTATCCGTTGTCGGCCTGCGCACAGTGATCACTCCGGCTGAGGAGCGTTAGCCGCGAACCGCTCCCAGACGGAGGGACTGCCGGATGCCGCGTGCGAGCGCAACCCCGTCGCGCGGGCGGAGCGGGCGGTGCACGCTCGGAGCATGAACGACGACGAGAAGCGGCGGATCGCTGACGAGTTCGACGACGCGGTGAACATGACTCCGAAGGAGATCGAGGACTGGCTCGACACCGACGAGTCGCGCTCGGTCGGTCAGAAGAACGGTGGCGGCGAGTCGGTCGGGCACGCGTCGGGACGGCGGATCGTGAAGATCCTCCGCACGAAGAAGGCGGATCTCACCGACGCCGACTACGCGCACATGAAGAAGGTGCACGGCTACGTCGCCCGCCACGCGAAGCAGCGGCCGAAGGGCGACATCACCCACACCGATTGGCGGTACTCGCTGATGAACTGGGGAAACGACCCCGAGAAGTGAGATCGGATCACGTCACCCGCGAGCTGGAGGTCGAGGGGCTTGCGTTCCGGGTCATCCATTCCCCCGCGCCGTCCGCGTCGCGGACCTACGTCCTCGTGCACGGCATCGGTGTCTCGCATCGCTACCTGCGCCGCCTCCACGCGCAGCTCGCGCTCGACGCCGAGGTGATCTCGGTCGACCTTCCCGGCTTCGGCGGCCTGCCCAAACCGAGCGGCAACCCCGACGTCGCGGGGATGGCTCGCGGCCTTGCTGCCCTTCTCGATCAGTTGGATCCACGCGACGTCGCGGTCGTGGGCCACTCGATGGGCAGCCAGTGGGTCATCGAGCTGGCCGCACAGCGACCCGACCTCGTCTCGCACGTCGTCGCAATGGGGCCGGTGGCCGACGACCGGCATCGGACGCCGCTCGCGCAGGCGCGCGCGCTCGCCGTCGACACGCTCGGCGAGTCACCCGCCGTCAATTGGCTCGTGTTCACCGACTACCTGCGCTGCGGCATGCGCTGGTACTCGGCGCAACTGCGCCACATGCTCACCTATCCGATCGAGGATCGGGCGCGATCGCTCACACGCCCGCTGCTCGTGCTCCGCGGTCAGCGGGATCCGATCGCGGGCCTGGCGTGGTGTCGCCGGCTCAGGGATGCCGCGCAGGACGCCCTCCTCGTCGAGGTTCCCCGAGGACGCCACGTCGTGCAGGAGCGCGCACCACGCGCCGTCGCGGCCGCGATCGAGGCCTTCGTCGCCTCGCGACCGTCCGCGGGTGACGCGCGATGACTTCGCCGCTCCGCATCGGCGCGTGGTGGGTGCGCGATTACGCGTACGCCCTGATCTGGCAGGCGCGCGCTCTCGTCAACCGCGTCGATCCGCGGTCATTCCTGAACGGCGACCGTGCGCCGATCGTGATCCTGCCCGGCGTCTACGAGACGTGGAAGTTCATGCAGCCGCTGATCGTCGCCGTGCACGGGCGCGGCCATCCGGTGCACGTCCTCCCGGTCCTCCGTCACAACCGGCGACCCGTCGACGACGCGGCATCCCACGTCATCGCCTACCTCGCCGAGCACGACCTGCGCGGATGCGTCCTGCTGGCGCACAGCAAGGGCGGGCTGGTTGGCAAACGGGCGATGGCGCTCGACGCCGAGGCGGGCAGGATCGACAGCATGCTCGCGGTGGCGACCCCGTTCGGCGGGTCGACCTACGGGCGAATCATGGTGCTGCCGTCGTTGCGGGTGTTTTCGCCGCGCAGCGCCACGATCCGGGCGCTCGCGACAGCCCTCGACGTCAACGCGCGCGTCGTCTCGGTTTACGGATGCTTCGACCCGCACATCCCCGAGGGAAGCGAGCTGGCGGGCGCCCGCAAGAACGTGCGGCTCGACACCGGAGGTCATTTTCGCGTGCTCGCCGACCCTCGTGTGATCGCCGAGCTCGCCGCGCTCGCGGAATGACGTCGACGTGTCCCGAGCAGTCGCGTGCGCTAACTCCTCACATCCGCGCGCGGCGCGGGCGGCGAGGTACTGAATTCCGGGGGTGGGGCGCGCCGTCCCGTGCGTTCTTGAGGAGTTAGAGACGGGGCGCCGCTATGACCGACGCTGAGCGCCCGAGTTGATAACGATTATCAACAGCGTCTAGAGTGGGGGCATGATCTCCCGCGTGCCCGTCTCCATCGCCGTCCTCGGCGCAGCCGCCGTCGCCCTCGTGGGTTGCGCGACGCCTGTGGGGGAGGATGATCGCGCGCTGACGGTCGTCGCATCGACCAGCGTCTACGGCTCGCTCGCCGCGGCGATCGGCGGGGACAGCGTCGAGGTCGTCTCGATCATCGACTCGCTCTCGCAGGACCCGCACTCCTACGAGGCGTCCGCGCGCGAACAGCTCACGGTCGCGGACGCCGACCTCATCCTCGAGAACGGCGGAGGCTACGACGCCTTCATCGACGCGCTCATCGACGCGAGCGGATCGGATGCCACCGTGCTCACCGCCGTCGAGTACTCGCACGACTACCCCGAGAACGACGGGCACGCAGACGACGGGCACGCCGAAGACGACGAGCACGCGGAAGACGACCACGCCCACGACCACGCGGGTCACGACCACATCGAGGGCTTCAACGAGCACGTCTGGTACGACCCGCACACCGTCGTCCACCTCGTCGAGGACATCGCTCACGAGCTGGGCGAACTGGATGCCGCGAACGCGGACACCTACGAGGCGAACGCGGCCGACCTGGTCGCTCAGATCGAGGGTCTCGAAGCATCGCTCGGCGAGATCGCGGCTGAGAACGAGGGCGAGCAGATCTTCGTGACGGAGCCGGTCCCGGTGTACCTCGCGGCGGCGGCCGGTCTCGTCGACGCGACGCCCGCCGCGTTCAGCGAGGCCGTGGAGGAGGGGCAGGACGTCCCGCCGGCGACGCTGCTGGAGGCACGCGACATCCTCGCGTCGGGCGATGTCCGCGCCGTGATCACCAACGCCCAAACGGGTGGCGCCGAGACGACGGAGATCGTCTCGCTCGCCGAGGATGAGGGTATTCCGGTCATCGAGTTCACCGAGCTCCTCCCCGAGGGACTCGACTACGTGGAGTGGATGCAGGAGAACATCGACGCGCTCGCGGGTAGCCTGACGGAGTGAGCGACCGCACGGCATCCGACCCGACGGGTGCGCAGCCGGTCCTCGAGATCCACGGTGCGGCCCTCCGTCGTGACGGCCGGGAGCTCTGGGCGGGCCTCGACCTCACCGTCGAGCCCGGAGAGCTGATCGCCGTCCTCGGCCCCAGCGGCTCGGGCAAGACCACGCTCCTGCGAGCGATCCTCGGCCTCGAGGACCTCAGCGAGGGAACCGTCTCGGTCAGCGGCAAGCCCGTCCGCCGCTCCGGCAACCGCAGCATCGGCTATCTGCCGCAGACGCGTCCGCTTCCCCGCGACACCGCCCTGCGCGGTCGCGACCTCGTCGCGCTCGGCGTCAACGGCCACCGGTTCGGCGTGCCCCTGTCGCGCCGCCGCGATCGCGAGCGGGTCGATGCGCTGGTGAGCGCCGTCGGCGCCGACAGCTTCGCGGACCGCCCCGTGGGCGTGCTCTCCGGCGGCGAGCAGCAACGACTGCGGGTCGGGCAGGCTCTCGCCGACGACCCTCAGCTGCTCCTGTGCGACGAGCCCCTCACGAGCCTCGACCTCGCCAACCAGCAGGGAGTCGTGAAGCTCATCGACTCACACCGGCGCACCGGTGCCGCGGTGCTGCTCGTCACCCACGACATCAACCCGGTGCTCGGCAAGGTCGACCGCATCCTCTACATCGCGAACGGCCGCTTCACCCTCGGCAAGCCGAAGGACGTGCTCACCTCGCCGGTGCTGACCGACCTCTACGGGGCGCCGGTGTTCGTGCTGCGCGCGGGCGACCGCCTCGTCGTCGTCGGTGCGCCGGATGCCGAGGCCTCGCACCACCACCATCACGATCACGAGGGCCACGCATGACCTGGGACGACATCGGCGACGCGATGTTCGGCGGCCTCCCCGTGTACGGCGAGATCCTCGCGCTCGTGCAGAACTCGGTCTGGGCGGGCGCGATCCTCGGGCTCGTCGGCGGCCTGATCGGCGTCTTCGTGCTCCAGCGCGACATGGCGTTCGCTGTCCACGGCATCAGCGAGCTCTCCTTCGCCGGAGCCGCCGCCGCCCTCCTCATCGGGGCCGACGTCGTCACCGGGTCGATCTTCGGGTCGATCATCGCCGCGGCTCTCATCGGATGGCTCGGCTCGCGGGCACGGGACCGCAACTCGATCATCGGTGTGCTCATGCCGTTCGGCCTCGGCCTCGGCATCCTGTTCCTCGCCCTCTACGACGGGCGCAGCGCCAACCGGTTCAGCCTCCTCACCGGGCAGATCGTCTCGGTGCAGTCCTCCCAGCTGACGTGGCTCATCGCGATCGCCGCCGTCGTACTCGTGGCGCTGCTGCTCATCTGGCGGCCGCTGCGCTTCGACTCGCTCGACCCACAGTCCGCGGCCGCACGCGGCGTCCCCACCGTCGGGATCTCCCTCGCCTTCATGCTCCTCCTCGGCCTGACCGTCGCCGTCGCGGTGCACATCATCGGGGCGCTCCTGGTCATGGCGCTGCTCGTCACGCCGGCTGCCGCGGCCGTCCGGGTCGCCACCGGGGCGCTCGCCGTTCCGCTCCTGGCCGCAGCGTTCGGCGTGGTCTCGGCGGTGGGCGGCATCCTGCTCGCCGTCGCCGGCACCCTCCCGGTCAGCCCGTACATCACGACCATCTCGTTCGCGATCTACCTCGTCTGCCGCATCATCGGCGCCCGACGCGGTCGGGTCGTGCGAGCGGATGCCGCGCCTCGCACCCAGCCGTCCGTCAGCGCCCGCGGGTAGAATCCCGGCCATGGTCCAGCGCAACACGTGGCAGCGCGAGCGCGTGCGCTCGGCGCTCGCGGGCGCCCCCGGATTCGTGAGTGCGCAAGACCTCCACGCGGAGCTGCGCGGCGAGAACACCGGCATCGGGCTCGCCACCGTCTACCGGGCCCTGGCGAACCTCGCCGCGACCGGCGAAGCCGACCAGCTGCAGTCGCCCGACGGCGAAGCCATCTACCGGGCCTGCGCCAGCACGGGCCACCACCACCACCTGATCTGCCGAGTGTGCGGCAAGGCGGTCGAGATCCAGGCCACCGAGGTCGAGACCTGGGCGCAGGCGACCGCCGCAGCGCACGGGTTCACGCAGGCCGAGCACGTCGTCGACATCTTCGGCACCTGCGCCGACTGCACCGCGGCCACCTCCGCGCGAGCCGACGCCTGACCCCGTGACGGACCGCACGTCACGGCCTGTCGCCACGGCGGCATCCCGCCCGCCCTCGACACCGGGGGCGCGGAGCGCGATCGTGCTCGGCGCGGGCATCGTGGTCGTCGCGGTGCTGATCGGTCTCGCCCTGTGGAGCCCGACCCCCGAGCTGCCCACCCGTGCGCAGGACGGGCTGACGCTCTCGCTCAGCGTGCTCATCGAGTCGCTGCCCTTCGTCGTGCTCGGTGTCGTCCTGTCGATCGTCGTGCAGGTCTGGGTGCCCCCGGGCGTGATCGAACGCTGGATGCCGCGGAACCCGTGGGGCCGCCGCGCGGTGCTGTCCCTCCTCGGCATGCTGATCCCGGTCTGCGAGTGCGGCAACGTCCCGTTCGCGCGCGGCCTCATGATGCGCGGGTTCGGGGTGGCCGAGACGCTGACCTTCCTCATCGCCGCACCGATCGTGAACCCGATCGTCATCATCACCACCCACCAGGCGTTCGGCTTCGACGACGGCGTCCTCATCGCCCGCCTGCTCGGCGGCTACCTGATCGCCAACGTGATCGGATGGCTGTACAGCCGGCATCCCGACCCCGATTCGCTGCTGACCGACCGGTTCCGCGACGCCTGCCTCATCGAGCAGGAGGCGACAGGCCACCGCTGGCGCCGCAGCCTCGCGCAATTCGTCGTCGAGCTGCGCGCGGTCATGCCGGCGCTGATCATCGGCTCCGCGATCGCCGGGCTCGTGCAGGTCGTGATCCCCCGCGACGTGCTGCTCGCCATCGGATCCAACCCCGCGCTGTCCATCGCCGCGATGATCCTGCTGGCCATGGTCGTCGCGATCTGCTCGAACGTCGACGCGTTCTTCGCGCTGTCGTTCGCGTCGACCTTCACGCCCGGTGCGATCGTCGCGTTCCTGCTCGTCGGGCCGCTCGTCGACGTGAAGATGCTGGCGCTCCTGCGCACCACGTTCCGCACCCGCGTGCTCGCGGTGCTCGTCGTCACGGTGATCCTCTTCGCCGCCTCGATCGGAGGGGTGGTGAACCTCCTTGCGTGACACCCTCTGGTTCCGGATGCTGGGCGTCGGCCTCGCCGCGTCGATCGCCGCGGTGACCGTCGCGCTCGCCGTGACCGGCCGGCTCGGTCTCTACATCAATCCCGATTCGGCATGGTTCGCGGTCTCGATGTCGGTGCTCGCGCTCGTCGGAACGGTCCTCAGCTTCACCCTCCGGTTGGGCGACGCGGCCGATCACGGGCACGATCACGGGCACGACCACGGCGGTGATCACGGGCACGACCACGCGGACACGCCCGCTCCCGCGCGCCCCGGCCAGCTCGCCGCCGCCGCCGCGACCGTCACCGGCGGCGTCCTCGCCGTCGGCGTCGCGGGAGCCATGCTGGTGGTGCCCCCGGCCACGCTGTCCGCCGAGCTCGCGATGCAGCGCGACACCGGGTCGCCGCCGCTGTTCCAGGGTGCCGACTCCGTCGCCCTCGCCGTCATGGGCGATACCGCGTCGTTCGGCGTCGGAGACTGGGCCGGTGTCTTCGCGACGGCAACCGACCCGCAGGCCTTCGACGGCACCGAGATCTCGCTGACCGGCTTCGTCGCACCCGGTGACTCCGCAGGCAATGGCTCCGGCTTCGACCTCACCCGCCTGGTCATCACCCACTGCGTGATCGACGCGCAACCGGCCAGCGTCCCCATCGCCGGCGCCGAGATCCCTTCCGAGGGGGAGTGGGTCACGGTGACCGGGACCATCCGAGACGTCGACGGTCGCCTCCGCGTCGACGCGGCATCCGTCGACGTGATCGACGAGCCCGAGGACCCGTATGAGTTCTGACGCGGGCGCCTCGCGGCGCGGCGGTGAGCGAGACGCCCGGCGCCGCGCGAGGCTCGGGCGCGCGTTCGTCCTCCGCGCACTCGCCGTCGTGGGCGCGCTCGCGGTGGTCGCCGTGGTGACCGGCGTGCTGACGACGGTGCAGGGTCCGCGCGTCACCGCAGTCGAGTCCGACCCCGCCGCCTCAGTGGCATCGGCCGGCTCCCGCATCATCTTCACGACGACGCAGTCCCTCGCCGAGGTCGACGCCTCGCAGGTGACGGTCACGCCCGCGGCCGACTTCACGGTCGACACGTCGGGGCGGAGCGTCGGTCTCCGCTTCGCACTGCCCCTTTGGGACGAGACCGAGTACACCGTGCGGATCGACGACGTCCGCGGGATCGGCGGCGGGCCCGCGGCGGTCATCGAGGAGAGCTTCACCACCCCTCCGCTGCACGGATACGTCCTCCAGCGTGCCGACGGTGAACCCGACACCATCTACCGTGTCGGGCTCGACGGCGACGCCGTGCCGGTCTTCCGCGACGAGCACATCGAGGACTTCCGTGCCACCGCGGCCCGCCTGGTCGTCTCGACGATCGTCGACGATGTCTCGCACCTGATCGTGACCCGCCTCGACGGCTCGGCGCCCGAGGAACTCGCGCTCCCCGGCGACGGAACGGTCACCAACCTGCAGAGCGCCGAGGCCGGCAACACCATCGGCTACACGTTCACCGACGCCGACATCTCGGCCGACGGCGGCCGGGAGAGCCTGCTCTTCACGGGCTCGACGGCCGATCCGGATGCCGCGCCGGTGCCGGTCGAACGCTCCGGCCGCGATGCGCGGGTCGAGGACTGGCGGTTCGTGCCCGGCACCGACAGCATCCTGATGCTCACCTTCGACGGCGCGCTCAGCCTGATCGCCCCCGACGGTGCCGATTCCGTGGCGCTCGGCAGCGCCATCGGCATCGACGACATCGCCGGGACGCAGGCCTATGTCGAACGCGTCGACGGCCCGGCCGTCGTCGACCTCGCCACCGCCGAGGAGCAGGCGCTCGCTCCGACCGACACCGCCCTCGGCCAGGTCGGCACGGTGCTCGCCCTCCCCGGCGGCGACACCCTCCGTGCACTCACCCCCTTGGACGGCCTGGATGCGCTGGACACCGCCATCGCGCGTGTGGACGGTGAGGGCAACGCCACCGAGCTCGCCCAGGTAGCCGCCACGGACGCGCTGCTGCAGGCGTGCGTCTCGCCGAGCGGCCGGTACGCCGCGCTCGTGGTGGCACCCGATGCGGTCTCGAACACATACGACGGCTACCTTCTGCCGCTGCCCCAGGAGGTGCAGACGCGCATCATCTCGCTGGATGACGGCGAAGAGGTGGTCGCCATCGCCGGCTTCGACCTGTCGTGGTGCCGGAAGGCGCCGAACCAGTGAGCGGCGTCGACGGGTTGATCCCCGCGACACGGGAGGCGCTCCTCGGGCTGCCGGTCGAGGTCGCCCCGCGACTGCTCGGTGCCGTCCTCCGTGTGGAGACAGCCGAGTCGTCGGTGGCCGTTCGCCTCACGGAGGTCGAGGCGTATCACGGCCAAGGCACCGGAGACCGGCCCGATCCCGGTTCCCACGCCCGCATGGGTCCGACCGCGCGCAACGCGACCATGTGGGGCGAGCCCGGCCACTTGTACGTCTACCTGAGCCACGGCATCCATTCGTGCGTCAACGTCGTCTGCGGCCCCGAGGGCGTGGCGGGCGGAATCCTGCTGCGCGCGGGGGAGGTCGTCGAAGGGGTGGATGCCGCGTTCGCCCGTCGCGCCGCGGCGCGCGTCGCGCGTGACCTCGCCCGTGGGCCGGGCCGCCTCGGCGACGCCGTCGGGCTGCGGCATCCGATCCACGACGGGATCGACGCCGTCACGGGAGCCGCCCTGGCCGGAGCGACCGCGAGGCTGTTCCTCCCCGCGCGCCCGCTGGTGGACGTGGCGTCCGGTCCTCGCGTTGGTGTGGCGGGCGTCGCCGGAACCGCTGCCTACCCGTGGCGATTCTGGATCCCCGGCGATCCAACGGTCTCGGCGTTCCGTTGGGGCCGCGGGGCGCGCGAGGCCTGAGGTCCTCGCTTCAGGTGGCACTTCTTGCCGCTTTGCGCGCGGGGTAGCGGCGTGTCCTGCCACCTGGGCATGTTCGTGTGTCTCGACGCTGGTCGCTTCCCGCTTCAGGTGGCACGTCTTGCCGCTTCGCGCGCCGGGTTGCGGCGTGTTCTGCCACCTGAGCAGGCGGTGATGCGGCCCATACCCGTGCCGTGATGTGGTGTGCTGGAGAGGGGGAGGTGCGAGATGACCGAAACGGATGCCGCGGGGCGACTGCGCGCCGCGCTCGACGCGCCGGACTCCTCGGCGCGCGTGCAGGCGGCGATGACCGCGGGCACGCACCCGCACCCCACGTACGTGCCCGTGCTCGTGGCGCAATGCCGCTTCGAACCCGACTTCCTCGTGCGCGAGATGCTGACCTGGGCGCTCACCCGACACGATCACGAGCTGGTCACCGATCTCCTCCTCCCCGAGCTCCGATCGCGCGGCGCGCAGGTGCGGAGCCAGGCGCTCCACACCCTGTCGAAGATCGGCGGGCCGCGGGTTTGGGCCGCGATCACCACGGAACTCCTCACCGATCCCGAAGACTCGGTTGCGCGCGTTGCATGGCGGACGGCCGTACGCACGGCGCCCGAGACGGAGAAGGCCGAACTCGCGCGCGTCCTCGCAACGCAGTTCGCCCGCGGTGAGCGCGAGACCCGGCGCAGCTTGAGCGAAGCGCTTGTGGCGCTCGGCGAGTACGCCGACCCAGTCGTCGAGCGCGCGCTCGCGGAGGGCGGTCCGTACGTGCAGGCCCACGCCGCGATCACCGCCCGGATGCTCCGCGACCCCGAAGCGACCTTCGACGCGGTCGAAACCGAGAGCCAGCCGTAATCGACGACCGGATGCCGCGTGAGCCGGCGGCATCCCGAGTCAAGGCGACACGCCCGGCCGTGCTAGACTGACTCTTTGTCTGCGCGCACTCCAGCACGCAGTTCGCATCCCACCCTCAGAAGACGGCCCAACAGCCGTGTCCGGGAGCGGGGTGCAGACAAGGGATCTTGGGTGGCACCGTCCGGTGTCACGGTAACTGCCTTTTCGAAGGCTTGAGGGAGAATCACTATGGCAGCAGTGTGCCAGGTGACAGGAGCTGTTCCCGGCTTCGGTCACAACATCTCGCACTCGCACCGCCGGACGAAGCGCCGCTTCGACCCGAACGTGCAGAAGAAGACCTACTACGTTCCTTCGCTTGGTCGCAAGATCACGCTGAACGTCTCGGCTAAAGGCATCAAGGTCATCGACGCCCGCGGCATCGAGTCGGTCGTGAAGGACCTCATCGCGAAGGGTGTGAAGCTCTAATGGCGAAGAAGGCTCAGGACGTCCGTCCGATCATCAAGCTGCGCTCGACCGCCGGCACGGGGTACACCTACGTGACGCGCAAGAACCGCCGCAACAACCCCGACCGCATCGTGCTCAAGAAGTACGACCCGGTGATCCGCAAGCACGTCGAATTCCGAGAGGAGCGCTGATCGCATGGCGAAGAAGAGCAAGATCGCGCGCAACAACCAGCGCGAGGTCATCGTCGCCCGCTACGCCGAGAAGCGTGCCGAGCTGAAGAAGACCCTCGTCGACCCGAACGCGACCGACGAGGCCCGCGAGGCCGCCCGCGTCGGCCTGCAGAAGCTCCCCCGCAACGCGTCGCCGGTCCGCCTGCGCAACCGCGACGCCATCGACGGACGCCCCCGCGGCCACCTGTCGAAGTTCGGCATCTCGCGTGTCCGCTTCCGCGAGATGGCGCACCGTGGCGAGCTGCCCGGCGTGACCAAGTCGAGCTGGTAAGCACCACTTCCGCACGAAGCCCCCGTCTCCGGACGGGGGCTTCGTCGTTTCGGCGGGGCTACGCTCGAACGGTCGAAAGGAGCACCGTGCCGCTGGATCCGTTCTTCCGCGATCGCCTGCGCACCCACCGCCGGTACCTCCTCGAGCAGGCGTGGAAGGCCGTCATCGGGCGGATGCCGCGTCGCGGCATCCCCATCCCTGATAGTGCGCCCGCGAGCCCAGCGACAAAGGCACGGGTGCCGCTCACTCCCCGCGAGCGGCACCGTCGCGCGGCCCTCAACTGGGATCGGACGGAACTTCGCACCGTCGGCCTCCCCGGACCCGACGTCGAGACGACCGAGCATCACGTCGATGTGCCGGGTCACCCGTCGGTGCGGGTGCGCGTCTACCGACCCTCCGACGCCGCGACGCCCGCGCCCGCCTGTCTCGTCCTGGCCGGAGGGGCGTTCCGCATCGGCGGCATCGACTACCCCACGGCGGATGCCGCCTGCCGTCGCCGCGCCGAACGCTCCGGCGTCGTCCTCGTGGCCGTGGATTACGCCCTCGCCCCGGAGCACCGGTACCCGGTCGCTGTCGAGCAGGCCTACGCCGCCTGGCTGTGGCTCCACGCCCACGCCGACGAGCTCGGGATCGACGCGGCGAGGATCGGGATCACCGGAACCTCCGCAGGCGGGTGCCTGGCGGCATCCGTCACCCTCATGAACCGCGACCGCGACCGGCTGCCGATCGCGATTCAGATCCTCGAGGTCCCCGTGACCGATCTGACGGGGCGGTGGATCGACCTTCGCGCGACGTGGGCGCTTGGCATCCCCGCGTTCCTCGCCATCCGTGAGATGCGCTCCGTCGCCCGCACCTATCTGGGCGACCGCGCTCTCGCGCGCCACCCGTACGCGTCGCCGATGCGCGCGGCATCCCACCGCGACCTGCCTCCGGCCGTCGTGCTGACGGCCGAGTACGACCCGCTCCGCCGTGATGGCGCCGCCTACGCCGCCAAGCTGCGAGCTGCGGGTGTCGAAGCGAGTGCGACCCGGTACCTCGGGGTCACCCACGACACCCCGATCTTCGTCGGCGCGCTCCCGGCCGCGCGTCGGTGGGAGGACGAGGTCGTCGCCGCCCTCCGCCGGATCTGACGCGCCCGGTCCGCGGCGCGTTCTCCGCGCGGATGGCGCCCGTCGGACCTGCGTGAGGAGTGCGTTCCGGATCCATCCGGAGAACGAGCCGCGAAAGCAACCCCCTCCGCGGAATTCCGCGGATTCCGGCCGAAACGGCCACATTCGCCCCAAAAGTCACATCCGACACGCGACACGCCGGTCGATTACGGCGCTGATGACCGAAAATCCGCGGAAACACGCGGTTCGTGGGTATATTCGGGACCGGTCGCATCGACCAGCCGACGGTCACCCCGTCGGTCCGAGTAACTGAAGACGGCGATCAGCCGTCTGGAGGAGCACCATGGCCATCACCAAGACCGAACTCGTCGCCAGCATCGCCAGCGCCACCGGCGAGAGCCAGGCCACCGTCTCGCGCGTCGTCGACGGCCTGTTCTCGTCCGTCTCCGAGGCCGTCGCCAAGGGCGAGAAGGTCTCGATCCCGGGCTGGATCGCGTTCGAGCAGGTCGAGACCGCCGCTCGCACGGGCCGCAACCCGCAGACGGGTGCGGAGATCAAGATCCCCGCCGGCAAGCGCGTCAAGGTCAGCGCCGGCTCGAAGCTGAAGGCTGCCGTCAAGTAAGACGCTGCAGTCGTACGAAGGGGGATGCCACGCGGCATCCCCCTTCTGCATTCTCGGGCGCTCCGGGCATCCGTCCATACGGCCGCGCGTAGGCTGGAGCAGTGAACTCGCGCGCCTTCCGCTACGCCGGACCGGCGATCCTCGGGGGCGCGGCTCTGCTCGCCCTGCTGATCGGCCTGGCCTACGGTGGCGGTGCCGCGGAGCTCGCGATCGGCGACCCTGGACCGGTCGTGCGATGGGGTCTGCCGATCGCCGAACTGGTCGTCAACCTGTCGGCCGCGCTGCTGGTGGGCTCGCTCGTCCTCGCGCTGTTCGCCCTCCGGTCGGGCACGCCCGAGTTCGACACGGCGTTGGATGCCGCGTCCGCCGGCGCCGCGATCCTCACCGTCGCCGCCGGCTCGACCGCCTTCCTGACCTTCCTCAACATCTTCAACGCGCAGCCGAGCGCGAGCGCGGCGTTCGGGGAACAGCTGGGCCGGTTCCTGGTGGACACGGAGGCGGGCGTCGCGTGGCTCACCGTCACCATCGCGGCGGCGGGCCTCACCGTCCTGACCTTCGCGGTCCGGGGGTGGTTGCCGACCCTGCTCGTCACGGTGCTCGCGATCGCGGCCCTCGTGCCGATGGCATCCGTGGGTCACGTCGGCACCGAGGCGAACCACAACATCGCCGTCACCGCCCTCGCCCTGCACATCATCGGCGCAGCGGTCTGGCTCGGAGGCCTGCTCCTCCTGGTGCTGCTGCGACCGCTGCTCGGCAGCGAACGGGTCGCCGACGTGCTCTCGCGGTATTCGAGCATCGCCCTGGCCGCGTTCATCGTGGTCACCCTGTCGGGTGTCGCCCGTGCCGTCATCGGCGTCGTCTCGCCCGAGAACCTCTTGTCGCCGTACGGCGCGCTCCTCCTGGTGAAGGTCGTCGCGCTGCTCGCGATGGGTGTGCTCGGGGCGTTCTATCGGGGGCGCCTCATCTCCCGCATGCGGGATGCCGCGTCGGCGGCGCGCTTCTGGACGCTCGTCGGCGTCGAGGTCGTGTTCATGGGCATCGCGTCGGGTGCGGCGGTGGCGCTGTCGGTCACGCCGCCCCCCGTCGACACGGCGCTTCCCGCGCAGCAGACGGCCGCCGAGGTCTTGACGGGCTCAACGCTGCCGCCCGAGCTGACGCTCGACCGCTGGTTCACGATGTGGGACGTCGACCTGATCTGGGCCTTCGCGGTCGGCTTCGGGCTGTTCTTCTACCTCGCAGGGGTGCGCCGGCTGGCCGCCCGCGGCGACCGGTGGCCGCTCTGGCGAACGGTCCTGTGGGTGTTCGGCCTGCTGCTGCTGCTGTGGGTCACCTGCGGTCCGGTGAACGCGTATCAGGACTACCTGTTCAGCGTGCACATGGTCGGGCACATGCTCCTGTCGATGGCGATCCCGATGTGTCTCGTGTTCGGCGCGCCGGTCACGCTCGCCTCTCGCGCCATCCGCAAGCGCGACGACGGCACCCGGGGCGGGCGTGAGTGGATCCTGTGGGCGGTGCACAGCCCGTACGCGAAGGTGATCACGCATCCGCTCGTGGCCGCCGGGCTGTTCATCGGCTCGCTGTGGGCGTTCTACTACACCGACCTGTTCCGCTGGACCCTGTACGAGCACCTCGGGCACGAGTGGATGGTCGTCCACTTCCTGACGACCGGGTACCTGTTCGTCCTCTCGCTCGTGGGCATCGACCCGGTGCCGTACCGACTGCCGCACGCCGGTCGCCTCCTGACGCTCATCGGCGTGATGGCGATGCACGCCTTCTTCGGCATCGCGATCATGATGTCGTCGGGGCTGTTCGTGGCGGAGTGGTTCGGGTCGATGGGTCGGACGTGGGGCGCGGCTCCACTCGACGACCAGTACGTCGGCGGCGGCATCGCCTGGTCGATCGGCGAGATCCCCACCCTCATCCTCGCGATCGTCGTCGCCGTGCAGTGGAGTCGCTCCGACGCGCGCACGCAGCGCAGCGTGGACCGTCACGCGGACCGCACGGGGGACGCCGAGCTCGAGGCGTACAACGAGCGCCTGCAGAAGCTCGCCGACCGCGACGCGCGCGCCGCGCGCTGACCCGCCGCGCCGGCCGCTCGGGCCCGGGTTAGTCGGAGGCGGAGACGGCGATCGAGGCGGTGCCGTCGGGGAGGATCGTGATCTTCCCCGTGATGAAGAACGGGACCTCCTCGTCGACGTCGAAGAGGGTGCCGTCGAACAGCGACTGGATCTGGACGTCGATCTTCGCGACGGCCTGCGTGCGTGTGATGGTCCAGTCAGCGCCGTCGGGTTCCAGCGTGACCGTCGGGTTCTCTGTGATCGACCAGGTCGGCGGTTCCACGATGCGGTTGCGCACGTAGTAGCCGAAGGGGCAGCCCGTGGGCTGCAGCACCTTCTGGGTCGCGCAATCGGCGAGGAACGCGTCGACCTTGGTCTGCACGACCTCGATGAACTCCTTCGTCGGCTCGGCCTGGAACGACACCGGCACCGCGGTGAGCGGCGCATCGGCGAGCACCGCGACGCCGGGGCTCGCGGTGGCGGCCGTGTCGACGGTGATGGAGTACAGCCCCGGCGAGAACGCGAGGAGCGACACGGGTTCGAGAGGGTCGGCATCCAGACCGTCGGGCGAGACCTGCCGCTTGTCGATCGGGAAGCCGTTCACGAGGAACTGCATCGATCCGCGCACGGCGAGCTCGATGACGGCGAGCGGGCTCTCGGCGAAGCGCCAGGTCGGCGCGACACCGACGCGGCCGTCGCGCTCGACCTCGAAGGTGGTCTCGCCGGCGTGGCCGCCCACACGGTACGACACGGTGACCTCGGTCGTTCCGTCCTCGCCCTCCTCTTCCGAGACTGGCTCGATCTCGGTCAGCGGCGTGAGCGCCTCGCCCCGCAGCAGCGCGTGGCTGGCGGCGCCGGGCAGGTCGGCGGCCGCGAGCTCGTCGGTGGTGATGGACACCCCCGGCACGAGCAGCGCATCGCTGGCGCGTCCGTCGGCGAGGAGGTGGAGGTAGTCGAGGACGAAGGCGGTCGGGCTGTACAGCTGGCGGTAGAGGACAGCACCGGATGCCGCGAGGGCTCCGACCAGGAGAGCCCCGACGACGGCCAGTGTCGTCAGGTCGAATGCGAGCTTGCGGCGGTGACGGCGCTCGGCGACGGTCGAGGTGCGGGTGACGGCGGGCGCGTCGAGCGGCGCGTCGGCGGCATCCGCCTCACCGTTCCCCCCGATAGGTTGCACCCGCCCAGTCTAGGAAACGCCCGCTGATAGCTAGCATGGTTCCGGTGAGCACGCCGCCCCTGTCACCCGAACAGGAGGCCCTCTTCCGTCTCATCGAAGACACGGATCAGCACGTGTTCGTCACGGGCCGAGCGGGCACCGGCAAGTCGACCCTGCTGCAGCACCTGGCGTGGAACACCGAGAAGCAGATCGCGGTGTGCGCGCCGACGGGTGTCGCGGCGCTGAACGTCGAGGGCCAGACGATCCACTCGCTCTTCAAGCTGCCGATCGGCCTCATCGCCGACAGCGAGCTGGAGCAGTCGGATGCCACGCGGAAGATCCTCAACGCGATCGACACGCTCGTGATTGACGAGGTCTCGATGGTCAACGCCGACGTGATGGACGCGATCGACCGGTCGCTGCGGCAGGCCCGGCGCCGCCGGGCGGAGCCCTTCGGCGGCGTGCAGGTCGTCATGTTCGGCGATCCGTACCAGCTCTCGCCGGTGCCGCCTCGCGGCGATGAGCTGCGCTACATCCAGGACCACTACCGCTCGTTCTGGTTCTTCGACGCGCAGGTGTGGGCGGGGCCTCGAGCGGATGCCGGGGCGATCCGCTCGGACGGACTGCTCGACCTCGGACGCGTCGGCGCTCCGCTGCACATCGCGGAGCTGCGCGACATCCATCGGCAGTCGGACGATGCGTTCAAGGCGATGCTGAACGCGGTGCGGCACGGTATCGTGACCGCCGACATCGCGGACGCGCTCAACGCGGCCGGATCGCGGAAGCCGCCCGCCCCGGTCGAGGGGGAGGTGCCGATCATCACGCTCGCGACGCGGAACGACATCGTCAGCCGGATCAATCAGCGGCACCTGGACGCGCTCCCCGGGCCGGTGCAGACGGCGCGGGCCGAGATCAGCGGCGACTTCGGCCGGGGCGACGCCGCGTATCCCGCCGACCAGGAGCTGCAGCTCAAGCTCGGCGCGCAGGTGATGTTCCTCCGCAACGACATCGGCGGGTTCGGCGGTGAAGGCCCGCGGTGGGTGAACGGTTCCATCGGCACGGTGACGCGGATCGCCGGGTCGAGCGTGCGGGTCGAGCTCGACGGTGAGGAGCACGACGTCGAGCCGGCCGTATGGGAGAGGTTCCGCTACGCCTACGACCCGGGGACGCGGAAGCTCACGCGCGAGATCGTCGCGGAGTACACCCAGTTCCCGCTGCGGCTCGCGTGGGCCGTGACCATCCACAAGTCGCAGGGCAAGACGTACGACCGCGCCGTCGTCGACCTCGGCAGCGGCGCGTTCGCGCCGGGTCAGACGTACGTCGCGCTGTCCCGTCTGACGAGCCTCGAGGGTCTCTACCTGTCGCGGCCGCTGCGGCCGGCGGACATCCTCGTCGACCGCGACGTCCGACGCTTCATGGCCGGCGTTCGCGCGGCGGCATCCGGTGGCGTCGGCTGACGCTCACGCGGCAGCGGCGGCTTTCGCGGCGGCGAGGTCGACGAACAGCTCGGTGTTGAAGCGGTAGGCCAGCAGCACCTCGTCGATCACGCGCTCCCGCTCTGCGGCATCCCACGGCACAGCGTCGAGCTGCTCGCGGTAGACGTCCTTGAAGGCCGCCGGGTCGGCGATCTCGTCGAAGATGTAGAACCCGATGCCGTTGGTCTCGAAGCCGAACTGGCGCGCCATGATCTTGCCGATGAACTGTCCGCCCGAGAGGTCGCCGAGGTAGCGCGTGTAGTGGTGGGCGACGAAGCCGCCCGGCCAGGTCGCGCCGACCTCCGCGATGCGTGCGACGTATCGGGCGGTCGTCGGGAGGGGTTCGACCTGGTCACGCCAGCCGTCGCCGATCAGGAAGTCGAGATCGGCCTCGATCGCGGGCAGGCGGGTGAGCTTGTCATCGACGAAGGCGGATGCCACCGGGTCGGCCTTCATCGTCTCGGCAGCCGCTTCGAGGGCCTTGTAGATGAACCAGTGCTGGACGACCAGGGCGACGTAATCCTCGCGGGAGCCGCGACCGCGCATGAGGTCGGTCATGAAGTCGGCGCCCTCGCTCGAGGAGTGCGCGGCGGAGGAGCGGGCCCGTACGGCGGCGGAGAACGATACGGTGTCGGGCATGGCCCCGAGCGTACAGTAAGGGTCAGCTAACCTGAAGGTCTGATATCGACATACAGTGGGCGCATGCCTCACGTCTTCGACGACTCGGTCCGCGCCGCCGTCCTCGGCCACATGAACGACGATCACCGCGACGACAACGTGCTCATCGGGCGGGCCTTCGGGCCGTTCGGCGACGTCATCGCCTCGCAAATGGTCACTTTCGACGGTGACGCCGGGCAGTGGCACGTCATCACCGCGGAGGGCGCAGAGGAAGTGATCCGGGTTCCGTGGCCGGGTGGGCCGATCACCGGGCGGCCCGAAGTCCGGCGCGAGATCGTCGCCCTCTACGACGCCGCGTGTGCGCGGTTGGGACTCGGGCCGCGCCCGCACTGATGGGTCGTGAGCCTCGCTGCTGACGCCCGCGGTCCGGCTTCGCGGGCGGCCTGCCCTCGGTGTGCTGTAATCGATGCAGGCTTCGAAACGGGGGGACCGGCGCGTGGAACGACGTGGGATGAGGCGCGCGATCGCCGCGATCGCGGCGTTCGGGTTGGCCATCGGTCTCGCGGGATGCGCCCCCGAGTCGACCGTGATCGACCTCGGCGTCGACCAGGCCGACGGCGCCCTCTCGGACGACGTGCAGGCGCAGCTGCAATCCCTGACCGAGACCGCGATGACCGCGGCGGGAGCCCCGGGCGCCATCGTCGGTGTGTACGCACCGTGGGCGGGTCAGTGGGTCGCCGGTCTCGGCGTGACCGAGCCCGAGGGTGCGGCCGTCGCCGCGGACATGACGTTCAAGGCGCCGGGCGTCTCGCGAGCGATGACGTGCGATGTGCTCTACGGACTCGTCGAGCGTGGCACCGTGGATCTCGATGACACGGTGGTCGAGTGGGTCGAGACGTATCCCAACGCGAAGGACATCACGCTCGAGCAGCTCTGCGACGGCACCAGCGGCATCGACACCTATCTCGACGTGCTCCTCCCGCGCCTGCTGAAGAATCCTGAACGCGTATGGAATGCGCGCGAACTCGCCGCGTACGGCCTCGCGAAGGATCGCGCCTTCGACCCCGGCACGCGGTACGGCGAGTCCGACACGGGCTACCTCCTCCTCGGCGTCGTCCTCGAGCGGGTGACCGGATCGTCGCTCAACGCGTTGTACCAGGAGTTCGTGTTCGAACCGCTCGGCATGTCGGCGAGCTCGGCGCCCCTGAACATGCCGACGGGCGATGTCTTGAACGGGTTCCGCTCGGGCACGAGCAAGGAGGGCAAGACGCGGTGCAAGACGCCCACCGACGTCACCGCTCTGTCGCCCACCGCCGGCGGCGCGGCGGCAGGCGTCGTCTCCGATGTCGATGACCTCGCGACCTACGCTCGCGCACTGGCGGCCGGCGCGCGTTCGTACGACACGGAGGGCCGCTTCGCGGATGCCCGGACCCTCCGCTCGCAGCCGTCGTGGTTCACCGCCGACGGTGGCGCGTTCCAGGCCGGCTCGCTCGTCGGCCAGTACGGCTCGATCCCGGGCTACCTCACGGCGGCGTTCGCCGACCGCGAGACCGGCCTCGCGGTCGTCGTCGTCCTCAACAACTCTCGCGCCTCCGCCGCGCTCGTGCGCACGCTGGCGTGGCAGCTCGCCGCCGTCGCCTCGAAGGCGCCCGCCGCGGAGGGTCGCACGGCCCCCGAGTCGGGCCTGCCGTGGACGGCGGAGAGCCTCGCCGGCACGATCTCCGAGACGGCCGTCTGCTCGTGACCCGCGGCGGTCCACCCGCCACCGCCGTCGGACTCGTCGTCACGGGTCTCGTCTGCCAGGAGGTGGGAGCCTCCCTCGCCGTGCTGCTGTTCCCGCAGGTGGGTCCTCTCGGCATGGTGATGCTCCGCCTCGTCTTCTCGGCCGTCATCCTCCTGCTCATCGCCCGCCCCGCGCTGGGCGGCCACGGCCGTGCGGGCTGGATCGCGGTCGTGCAGCTCGGCACCGCCCTCGCCGTCATGAACGGCTTCTTCTACCTGGCGTTGGCGAGGCTGCCCCTGGGCATCACCGTGACGATCGAGGTGCTCGGTCCGCTGGCGCTGTCGATCATCGCGGGCCGGCGTCGTTCATCGTGGCTTTGGGCCGGGCTGGCTTTCTGCGGCGTCGTCGCCCTCGGCGGCGGCGGGTGGGACCGCCTCGACCTTCTGGGTGTGCTCTTCGCGCTGGGCGCTGCGGTGACCTGGGCGTTCTACATCCTGGCGTCGGCGCGGGTCGGCGCTGCCTTCCCTCGGCTGGACGGGCTCGCGCTGGCGATGACCTTCGCAGCCGTGCTGTCGCTGCCGTTCGGTATCGCGGACGCGGGCGCGGCCCTCTTGCGGCTGGACCTGGTCGCGCTGGGCGCAGCGGTCGCCCTGCTGTCGTCGACGATCCCGTACGCCCTCGAACTCATCGCGCTCCGCAGGCTCGCTGCGGCGGCGTTCTCGATCCTCATGGCGCTCGCCCCCGCGACAGCGGCGCTCGCCGGATTCCTCCTGCTGGGGCAGCACCTCACTGTCTGGGAGATGGCGGGCATCGTCCTCGTGATCGCCGCGTCGATCGGCGCCGTCCGCGCTGGGGGCCGCCGCGCGGACGACATTGCCGAGCCGACCGGCTGACTCTGCGCTTGACTGGGCGCATGACTGTCGTCGTCTGCGGGCCCGCCGCGTGGAATCACCTCATCCTGCTCGATCGCCTCCCCGAGCCCGTCCCGCACATGCAGTTCGCCTCCGCCTCGGTGCACACCGTGGGAGGCACGTCGGCCGGAAAGGCGGTGCACCTGGCGGATGCCGGTGTCGCCGTTCGACTGCATGCCCTGCTCGGCGAGGATGCCGAGGGCGTGGCGGTCGCTGAGGCGCTGCGGCGCGCCGACGTCGAAGTGGTGCGGCACGTGAGTGCGGTCACCGAGCAGCACGTGAACCTGATGACCGCTGAGGGCGGACGGGTGTCGCTGTACGTCGCCACGCCATCGCCGGCCGACGAGTCCGCTGTCGACACGTCACTCGCCGACCTGGCGACCGCCGAGGTCGCGGTCGTCGATCTCAGCGTCTTCGGGGCCGAACTGATCCGGCGTGGCGTCGGCGGGCCGGTCTGGACCGACCTCCACGACTACGACGGGTCCTCGGCATTCCACGAGCCGTTCCTGCGGGCCGCCGAGGTCGTCTTCATGAACGACGACGCGGTCGACGACCCGTGGGCGCTGCTGCGATCGTGCGTCGACCGCGGCCCTCGCATGGCCGTCTGCACGCGCGGCGCCGCGGGCGCGATCGCGCTGGGCGCGGACGGCACGCGATACGCCGTGGCCGCGGCATCCGTCGACCTCGTCGACACCAACGGCGCGGGCGACGCCTTCTTCGCCGGGTTCCTCGCCGCGCATCTGGCGGGTGCTGATGTGGACGGATGCCTCGCGGCGGGCGCGCGGCAGGCTGTCGTCGCGCTGGAGTCCGCGCACCTGCACCCCGCGCTCGCCTGAGCGCGCGCCGCGCCTGTCGCCGAGGACGCCGGTTCGTGCCGAGCGCGCCATCGGATGCCGCGCAGCGCACAGCGCGCTCGGCACGAGGGGGCGCTTTCGCGGGTCAGCTCGCCGCGCGCGGCGGCGGCTCAGGCGGCGGCTCAGGCGGCGTGCGCGACGACGCCGACGGCGGCGAGGTAGCGCTCGGCGACGATGCGGGCGACCGCGTCGTCGGGAGCCAACGGCGCGGTGACGACGTCGGCGCCGCCACGGGAGATGACGTCGGCGAAGTGGCCCGGCGCGAGGACGTAACTGGCCGCGACGACGCGACGGGCGCCGGTCGCGCGCGCCTGCGCGACGGCGTCGCCGATGCGGATGCCGGCTCCCGCCGCGAAGGCGACCGAGACGGGCGCGTCGAGCTGCTTCCGCAGCAGGTCGGCCATGCCTGCGACGTCGACGGATGCCGCGGGGTCGCTCGATCCCGCGGCCGCGAGCACGACGGCATCGCCGTCCGACAGGCCGGCCTCGTGGAGGCGGGTCGCGAGCAGCTCGGCCAGGAGGGGGTGCGGCCCGAGCGCCGCGGTCGCCGTCGCGCGGCCCCCGGCATCCGTCACCGCCCGGGCGATGTCGACCTTCGTGTGGAACCCGGTCGACAGGAGCAGCGGCACGACGACGGCACGTCGAGGGGAGACGGCGCGGACGACGTCGTCGATCTCGGGCTGCTGCACATCAACGAAGGCCTCTTCGACCGAGACGTGTGGCAGCAGCAGGCGCACCTTCTCGACGGTGGCGGAGATGGCGGCACGGCCGTCCGGCGAGCTGGTCCCGTGCGAGCAGGCGATGAGGACAGGGGTCATGCGGGGCCTTCCGGGAAGGCGACGTCGAGCCGGTACCCGCGCTTGACGACGGTGCGGATGAGGGTCGGGATGCCGAGCGCGTCGCGCGTGCGGGCGATCGCCACATCGACGGCATGGGCGCTGTCGGAGGGCGCGCCGCCCGATCGCGGGAGGACTGCAGCGAGCTCGGCACGGGCGACGACCCCACCGCCGGCCTCGAACAGCGCCCGCAGGAGCGAGAGCGACGCGCGTGAAAGGGGGAGCACCTGTCCGTCGAGCACGGCGGCGGTGCTGCGGAGCTCGAGGCGTCCGGCGGCGGTGTCGAGCGAGGGCGCGGCGCCGCCGCCGAAGTGGGTGACGACCGCGCGGACGAGCGATCCGAGGCGTCCGCGCTCGGCGATGAGAGGGTCCGCCCCCGCGTCGAGGAGCGGTCCGGCCGTGATCGGCCCGACCGCGGCCAGCAGCAGGCGTCGATCCGCGGCGCGCTCGACGATCGCCTCGAGCGCGCCTTCGCGCCGTGCTGTCGCCAGCCATTCGGCCGCTCCGGGCGCCGACGTGAAGAGGACCGCGTCCACCTCGCCCTGCGCCGTCTGTGCGACGGACCGCGCGACCGCGGCGGCGTCGGGCGGCGGACCCCAGCGATAGACGGTCAGGCTGACGACGTCGGCTCCGGCCTCTGCGAACAGCTCGTCGAGGCCGTCCGCACCCGATCCGTGGTGCTGGACCGCGACCCGGCGCCCCGCGACACCCTCGGCGAGCAGGAACGATCCGAGCTCCTCGCTCGTCTCCGATTCGGCCACCCAATCCGCGGTCAACCCCGCCTGCTGGATCGCGCCGCGCGCCTTCGGCCCTCGCGCGACGATCTGCGCACCCGACAGGGCATCGTGCAGCGCGGTCTGCAGACCGGCTTCGTCGGCCGCCTCCATCCACCCGCGGAACCCCACCCCCGTCGTCGCGACGACGACGTCCGGCGGCGCATCGATCAGCTGCCGCGTCGCCTGCACGAGGGACTCGTCGTCGATGTGCGACACGATCGTCAGAGCGGGCGCGTGCCGGACCGTCGCCCCGTGCCGCTCCAGCGCCGTCGCGAGCTCGGCTGACCGACGATCGACGGCGATGACGATCGTGCAGCCGCCGAGCGCGGCGGACAGGGCGGGACGGACGGCCGAGTTCACCGGGACGGGTCCCCCGATCCGGTGACCACGGCGGCATCCGGGAGCAGAAGACCGGATGCCGCGACATCTCCGACCACGATGACGGCGGGGTTGCTGACGCCGGCGGATGCGGCATCCCGTTCCGCGTCGACGAGCGTCGTCCAGGTCGTGCGCTGTGTGGGGGTGTGTCCGCGCTCGACGATCGCGACGGGGCGGTCCGCAGGGGCACCGGCGTCGCGTGCCGCGGCGACGATACGGGGGAGGGCGGCGACGCCCATGAGGAAGACCGCGGTCGTGGCGTCGTCGGCGAGGGCGGCGCGCGTCGCCGACGAGAGCTCGCCCTGTCCGTTCGCGACGTGGACACCCGCCGACACCCCGCGGTGCGTGACGGGGATTCCCGCCGCCTGCGGGACGGACACCGCACTGGTGAGCCCCGGAACCACGTCGACCGGCACACCGGCGGCCAGGCAGGCGGCGACCTCCTCGCCGCCTCGACCGTAGACGAACGGGTCGCCGCCCTTGAGCCGCACCACGCGCTTGCCGGCTTTGGCGTGGGCGACGAGCAGCGCGTTGATCGCTTCCTGCGGCACGGGGTGGTGCCCGGGCTGCTTGCCGACATCGATCACCTCGACGTCGGGCTCGAGGTCGGCCAGCACATCGGTCGGGCCCAGACGGTCGGCGACGACCACATCGGCCTCGGCGAGCAGTCGCCGACCGCGGACCGTCATCAGGTCGGCGGGGCCGGGGCCGCCGCCGACGAGATCAACGCGGCCGAGTGCCTTGCGTCGCCGTCGGAGCGGCAGGGTCCCTTCGCGCAGCGCCGCGCCGATGGCGTCGCGCAGGCGTCCCGCGCGGCGGGGATCGACTCCGGCGTCGGACGCGACCGCGACCACCACGTCTCCCGCGCGGGTCTCGGCGGTCAGACGAGCCGAGCCGTGCGCACCGTCGGAGGTGTTGACGCAGAACACCCGCGCCCGTTCGCACCACGCCGCGACGGCGGCATCCACCGAGGGGACGGCGGTCGCGGCGTGCACGAGCCACGCGCCGGCGACGTCTTCCGGCGTCGCGGTCCGGGGCACCCAGCTGACCTGCCGCTCGTCGACGAGCACACGCATCCGGTCGTCGAGCAGTGGAGCGACGACGGTCACCACCGCACCCTCATCGAGGAACCTGCCCACTCGTCGAGTCGCGACGGCCCCGCCGCCGATGAAGACGACCGAGCGACCCGCGAGGGAGAGTCCGAGCATCGTGGTCATGGCTGCCCCTTTCGCAGGTAGACGATCCCGTCGGCGACGGCGGCGGGCCAGACCCTCAGGGTGCGCGGCTCCTTGCCCTGCGTCTCGAGGCAGACGCCCGTGCGCAGGTCGAAGACCTGCTTGTACATGGGGGATGCCACGGTCGGCACGTCCTGCTGCGTGCCGACGATTCCGCGCGAGATGACGTGGGCTCCGCTGTACGGGTCGAGGTTCTGGACCGCGTGCACGCGGCCCGCGTGGGTGAGGAACAGCGCGACCTGGACGTCTCCGAGCAGCGCCGCGCGCCCGCGCTCCCGCTCCAGGTCGGCGAGGGCGCAGATCGCCGTCCATCCCTCGGCGACCGCGGCATCCATCTCGTGGGCGAGCAGCGTCATCGGCGCACCTCCAGCGTGGTGCCGGCGATGAGCACGCGCGCGTCCGCGCGCTCCTCGGCGGTGGCGGGGCGGGCCTGGCCGCGCTCCGACGTGTACGCCAGGGAGGGGTCGGGCGTCGTCGGCGCGTTGACGAACGAGGCGAACCGTCGGAGCTTCTCGGGATCGTCGAGGGTCGCCTTCCACTCGTCCTCGTAGTTGTCGAGATGGCGTGCCATCGCGGCATCCAAGTCCGAGCAGATCCCGAGGGAGTCGTCGAAGATCACGCGACGGAGTTCGTCGATGCCTCCCTCGAGGTCTTCGAACCAGGGGGCGGTGCGCTGCAGCCGGTCGGCGGTGAACACGTAGTACATGAGGAATCGGTCGATCGCCTGCAGGAGCCCCTCGTCGTCGAGTCCTTCCGCCAGCAGCACCGCGTGCCGTGGCGTGAATCCGCCGTTGCCGC
Source organism: Microbacterium marinum (assembly GCF_014204835.1). Lineage (NCBI taxonomy): Bacteria > Bacillati > Actinomycetota > Actinomycetes > Micrococcales > Microbacteriaceae > Microbacterium > Microbacterium marinum. Next base: position 570,951 of record NZ_JACHMD010000001.1, read on the forward strand.
CCACGTACATGTTCCAGCCGGCCTCCGTCGCGATGACGCCGACGTCCTTGCCGCGGGCCTCGGCGCACTCGCGGGCGCAGCCCGAGACGCCGAGCTTGATCTTGTGCGGCGACCGGAGGCCCCGGTAGCGCAGCTCGAGCTGCACGGCCATGCCGACCGAGTCCTGCACGCCGTAGCGGCACCACGTCGATCCGACGCAGGACTTCACGGTGCGCAGCGACTTTCCGTACGCGTGGCCGGATTCGAAGCCGGCGTTGACGAGCCGCTTCCAGATCTCGGGCAGCTGCTCGAGACGTGCGCCGAACATGTCGATGCGCTGACCGCCGGTGATCTTCGTGTACAACCCGAAGTCCTGCGCGACCTGACCGATGACGAGCAGCCCCTCGGGGGTGATCTCACCGCCGGGGATGCGGGGGACGACGGAGTAGCTGCCGTCCTTCTGCATGTTCGCCATCACGTGGTCGTTGGTGTCCTGCAGGGTGGCGTTCTCGCCGTCGAGCACGTGACGCCCGGTGAGCGTCGAGAGGATGCTCGCGAGCACCGGCTTGCAGATGTCGCAGCCGCGCCCGGTGCCGAAGCGCTCGATGACCGCGCTGAAGGTGGACAGTCCCGACACGCGGACCGCGTCGAAGAGCTGCCGCCGCGACATCCCGAAGTGCTCGCACAGCGCGTTGCTGAGGGCGGCGCCGGTCTTCGCGAGCTCGGACCCCAAGAGCTTCGTGATCATGCCCACGCACGACCCGCAGGCTGCTCCCGCCTTCGTGCAGGCTTTGATCGCCTTCACGTCGGTGCAGCCCTCGTCGTGCACGGCGGAGCGGATGCCGCCGGCGGTGACGCTGTTGCACGAGCACACGAGGGCCTCGTCGGGCAGATCCCCCGTCGGAGCGGCGACGCCGTCCTGCGGCAGGAGGTAGGCGACGGGATCACCGCCCAGCGCGCCGCCGACGAGCGGACGGAGCGATCCGTACGCCGAGGCATCGCCCACGAGGATGCCGCCCAGCAGCGTCTTCGCGTCGTCGGAGAGCACGAGCTTCTTGTAGACCCCCGACACCGGGTCAGCGTAGACGACGTCGAGGGCTCCCGGCGTCTCGGCGAATGCGTCGCCGAAGCTCGCGACGTCGACGCCGGAGAGCTTCAGCTTCGTCGAGACGTCGAAGCCGCCGAAGACGGCGTCCTGGCCGAGCAGACGGGCTGCGGCGACCTCCGCCATCGCGTACCCGGGAGCGACCAGCCCGACGCACTGGCCGGCGAAGCTCGCGACCTCGCCGATCGCGAGGACGCGGGGGTCGGAGGTGCGGCATCCCTCGTCGATGACGACACCGCCCCGCGGGTCGACGTCGAGTCCGGCGCTGCGGGCCAGTTCGTCGCGGGGACGGACGCCGACGGTGAAGACGACCACGTCGGTGCGCTCCCAGTCCCCGTCGCGGAACTCGAGCCCGACGACGTTTCCGTAGCGATCGGCGTCGAGTCGAGTCGTGAGGGACGAGGTGCGGACGCCGATGCCGCGGGCTTCGATGAGGCGACGGAGCGCATCGCCGGCGGGCAGGTCGAGCTGCGCGGACATGAGCCGGTCGGAGGACTGCACCACGGTGCAGTCGACGCCGAGCCCTTGCAGGGCGCCCGCTGCCTCGAGCCCGAGGAGTCCGCCGCCGATGACGGTGCCCACGAGCGGGCGGCCGAGTTCGGCGGAGCGGCGGTGCACGAAGGCTTCGAGCGCCTCGACGTCGTCGAGCGTGCGGTACACGAAGCAGCCGTCGTTGTCATACCCGTCGACGGCCAGGCGCGCCGCGTAAGAGCCGGTGGCAAGCACGAGGCGGTCGTACGCGATGCGCTCGCCGCGGTCGGTGAGCACGGCCGCTTCCGCCATGTCGACGCGGGTCACCCGCGTGCCGCGCAGGAACGTCACCCGCTCGTCGGCAAGCGGGCCGGCGTCGAGAGCCAGGTCGTCGACGGACGCGCCGGCGAAGTACGAGGTGAGGCCGACTCGGTCGTACGGATGCCGCTGCTCGTCGCCGATCACGGTGACCCGCCACGCGTCGCCCGTGCGGCTGAGCAGGCTCTCGACGAACCGGTGCGCGACCATCCCGGCACCCACCACCACGACGTGCGGGGTGGGGCCGGTGGAGCTCATGCCGTGACGGTACGCCGGAGAGGTTGCCCCCGGATTCGCGTCGTGTTTCGAGTTCTTTACGGGGCGGGCCATGGTCAGACCGAGGCGCCGGTGGCTTCGCGGTCGGCCGGTGCCGGTGCGTCGACGGCGGCCGCCGCGGCGAGACGCTCGCGCTTCGACGGACGCACACGGCGCGGCGTCGACGGGCGTCCGTAGGTGAGGTAGAGCGGGATGCCGACGAAGGCCAGACCGCCGACGAGGTTGCCGAGGACGGTGGGGATCTCGTTCCAGATCAGATAGTCGACGATCGTGAAGTCACCGCCGAGGAGCAGGCCCGACGGGAACAGGAACATGTTCACGATGGAGTGCTCGAAGCCCATGAAGAAGAAGAGCATGATCGGCATCCACATTGCGAAGATCTTGCCGATGACGTCCTTCGAGACCATCGCGAGGACGACGCCGGTGGCGACCATCGCGTTGCAGAGCACCGCCCGCACGAACAGGGTGAGCATGCCGTTGGCTCCGAACTCCGCGTAGCCGACGGTTCGGCCCTCGCCGATGTGCCCGATCGCCTCGCCGACCGCATTCGGGGCGGTGGCGAATCCGTTCGTGAAGACGATGGCCATCAGGACGGCGATGGCGAAGGCTCCGATGAAGTTGCCGACGAAGACGAGACCCCAGTTGCGCAGGATGCCGCCGAGCGTGACACCCGGTCGCCGCGCCAGCCAGGCGAGCGGGGCCAGGACGAAGACTCCGGTGAGAAGGTCGTAGCCGAGCAGGTACAGCATGATGAACCCGATCGGGAACAGCACGGCGCCCAGGAGGGGGCTGCCGGTGGTCACGCTGATCGTTACCGCGAAGGCGGCGGCGATGGTGAGGATCGCGCCGCCCATGATCGATCGGACGATCGTGTCGCGCGTGGAGAGCAGGACCTTCGACGCGCCGGCGTCGATGACGCTCTGGACGAGTTCGGTGGGCTTGACGTACGTCATCGCGGGGAGCCTTTCAGTCGTGGAGCCGGGTGTGAGGCTCGACGCTAAAGGGCGGGTGTTTCCCGTGACGTCTCGGTGATCGTCTTTTCCGTTACCTCTTCCTCTCAACGCGGAGAGGTCGAATGTGAGAACGGATGCCGGGTCAGGCTCCGGAGCTGGTCTCCTCGTGGCCGACCGAACGGGCCTCGAGGTAAGCGCAGAGTTCCGCAGCCACACTCAGCTCGGCCGCCATGCCCTGCAGCTGGTGGCTGTTGAGGATGGTGGTGTCGGGCTGCGGTTCGATCGTGATCCGCCACCGCGCGTCGCCGACTTCGAGCGGCTCCATGAAGACCGAGACCGTCGCGTTGAGGAGGGGGACCACGACCAGACCCGTGTCACCGCCGTCGGATCCGTCCTGGATGACGACCTTGATGAGGTCGCCGGCTCCGCGAGCGTCGTGGAAGTCGGAGACCCATTGCTCGAGGGTTTCTTTGCTGCGGAAGGGCATGGGTCACTCCTCTTGTGAAGGGGCTCGGCAGGCTACAGGATGCCGCAACGCCTGGCTATAGGGACTGTCGCGTGTCCGTTTCGTCTATTCTCGACCAGGTCGGCGCATAGTGCGCCATTCTGAGGAGAGCTTGTGACGGACGTCGACACGGAGACCAGCGGAGACCGCGCGAACGCTGCTGGCTACTGGTACGACGAGTCGCCGGGCCAGCGAGATCGCGCTCGTCGCGTGCTCGAGTCCCTTCGCACCTACCGGGCCGCCGAGACTGCGATGCGGCGGCGCACCCGCGATTCCATGTCGATGGGCGAGAACGAGCTCCTCGCGCTCCGTTTTCTGCTTCGGCAGCCCGATCACACCTCGCGTCCGTCGGAACTGGTCAAGTACCTCGGCGTGACGTCGGCATCCGTCACGACGATGCTCGACCGGCTCGAGAAGACCGGCCGCGTTCAACGCGTCGCCAACCCTTCCGACCGGCGGAGCATCTTCGTGCGGGCGACCCCGCACGCGAACGAGGAAGTCCGCGAGACCCTCGGCAAGATGCACGAGCTCATGTACGGCGTGGCCGTGGGGCTGACCCCCGAAGCGCAGGAGCACGTCGTCGCCTTCCTGCAAAAGATGGCCGACGCCGTCGACGGTGTCGAGCCCGCGGCATCCGCCGACTGAGGTCGCCCTTATCCGGTGACGCCGCCGGATGCAACAGTTACCACGCGGCGAGTTCGGCACCGCATAGTGGGCCCATGCGACGCATCACCTACGCCGGCGAGACCGTGATCACGACCGACGACGTGGCCGAGGTCCTCGTCGACCTGACGGCGGCGGTCGCGAGCGCCGGACGTGCGGATGCCGTGGCGATCCCGATCGTGTTCGAGGGCAGCGACGAGGTGGGCGAGGCGGAACTCGTCATCGGCGTGGGCAACGATGTGCTCTCTGTCCCGGTGCAGTGGACGAAAGAGGAACCCGACTTCTCTGAGGCGGCTGCCGGGCTCCGGCAGCACGCGCTCTACCCGAACGAGACCGACACGGTCGCCGACACGAGCTTCGACGACGGTCCCGACATGCAGTGGGACCCCGACCTGGACGGCTTCGACCGCCGCTGACGTCAGAACGGCCAGATCAGCGGCACGTAGACGACCGCGATGACGACGTACACGACGCTCAGGGGCAGACCCAACCGCCAGTAGTCCCCGAACCGGTAGCCGCCCGGTTGCATCACCATCAGGTTCACCGGCGTCGCGATCGGGGTGAGGAACGCAGCGGCGCCCACCACCGCGAGCGCCATCATGAACGGCTGGATGCTCACCTCCAGCGCTGCCGCGAACGAGACGGCGATGGGCGCCATGACGAGCACCGTGGCCACGTTCGACACGAACTGTCCGAGGACGAGCGTCAGCAGGCAGAGGACGAGCAGCGCGAGGTGTGGCGAGCCACTCCCGGTCACGCCCAGCACTGCCGTCGAGATCAGGTCGGCCGCGCCGGACGCGACGAACGCGGCAGAGAGCGGGATCATGCCGGCGATCAGCACGACCGTGTTCCACGAGATCGCTCGGAACGCCTGCGGCACCGACAGCACCCGCGTCACGAGCAGCGCGCCCGCGGCGCACAGTCCGACGACGACCGGCGGGACCAGCCCGCTCGCGAGCGCGACGACGGCGAGCGCGACGATCGCGATCGCTCGACGTGCGCCCCTGCCCATCGGCACCGCGCGTTGCATCGAGCGTGAGGATGCCACGGCGATGACGTCGGGCGACGACGTGTACCGGTGGAGCGCCTCCCAGTGCCCGTGCACGAGTACGGCGTCGCCCGGCTGCAGGGTGAGCGAACCGGCTGTCGCGCGGCCGTCGTCGACGTGGGGGGAGCGGTCGCCACGGCGAAGCGCGAGCACGATGAGGTTCTCGTCGCGTGTCGCCATCCCCGGCGACACGGTGCGGCCGATCAGCGTCGAGCGCGGCGCGATGAGCACCTCGGCGACGCCGTGGTCGCCGTCGATGAGGGCGTCCGCGTCGAGATCGACCCGGTAGTCGGCGCGCCACGAGGCCAGGCTCTCCCCGGGGTCGACGACTGCCACCTCAAGCCGGTCCGGGGTGCGGTGGGGCAACGAGCGCTCCTGGAGGAGGATGCCGAGGGTCACCGTCGCGAGCACGAGCGGGATGCCGACGAGCGCGAACTCGAAGTAGCCGAACTCCCGCCCGCCCGCCGCGGCAGCCGCCTCGGAGACGACGATGTTCACGGGCGTGCCCGAGAGGGTCAGCATCGACCCGGCGCTCGCCGCGAACGCGAGCGGGATGAGGAGCTTCGACGGCACGATCCCAGCGCGGGTGGCGACGATGACGACGACCGGGAGCAGCGCTGCCACCGCACCGTTGATACTGATGACGGCGGCGAGCAGCGCCGCCGTGAGGCCGATTGTGGTCATCAGGCGCACCCTGCCCGAGACCCGCGGGCCCTGTAGGCGCCGAGCGATCCACGCCGTCACCCCGGTGGCATCCAGTGCCTCACTGATCACGAACAGTGCGGCGATGAACAGCACGATCGGGTCGCTGAAGCCGGCGAGGGCGGCGTCGAGGTCGATGACCCCGGTGGCCCAGAGCAGTAGCGGGACCGCGAGGGCGACGACGACGAGCGGAACCCGGTTCGTCACGAACCCGACGATCGCGAGTGCCAGCACCGCGAAGGTGACGATCGCGCCGTCCATGTCGCCCTCCCCTGCCGTCGGCCGATCCAGCATGTCACGGACTGCGGGCTGCGGATCGAGCCGTGCATGCGCAGGTCGGCGACGGGTTCGGCGCGAGAATGGCACCATGCCGATCCGTGATGCCCGCCCCGTCGACGCCGAACGCATCGCGGAGATCTACAACGACGCCGTGCAGCACACCACGGCGATCTGGAACGACGAGACGGTGGATGCCGCGAATCGTCGGGGCTGGATCGCAGATCGGCAGGCGCACGGGTTTCCGGTGATCGTCGCGGTGGATGCCGACGATGACGTGCTCGGCTATGCCTCGTTCGGCCCGTGGCGGGCCTTCGACGGCTACCGGCACACCGTCGAGCACTCGGTGTACGTGCGCGGCGATCAGCGCGGCGCGGGCCTCGGCCCGGCGCTCATGGCGGAGCTCGTCGAGCGCGCGCGGCAGCGCGGCACGCACGTGATGGTCGCCGGCATCGATGCCGAGAACGCGGGCTCGATCCGGCTGCATGAGCGCATGGGCTTCGCCGCGACCGGCACGCTGCGTCAGGTCGGCATGAAGTTCGGGCGGTGGCTCGACCTGACGTTCATGCAGCTCGTGCTCGATGATCGTGAGGCGCCGCCGCGGGGGTGAGTGTGCGCCTCGGGGGGCGTTCGCGTCAGTTGCGCGAACGTCGTCGACCCGACGCGAAACGTCGCTGGGCGCGATCGGATGCGGCGCATTGTGTCGGCTGGGCGCGCCTCGACGCGCCGGGTGACGCGGCGGTGCGGCCAGTGGGACCGAGCGTCCACCAGCCGCACCGCGTGCCGGTCGGGTCAGGCAGCATCCTCCGCAGAAGCGGTCAGCTCGGCGAACTTCGCCTGCATCGTCGGGTTGCCCTTCGTGAGCTTCTGCACCGTGAGCGCGGTCGCCTTGTCGTTCGCGAGGCGCAGGTTCCGCTCCGAGCCGAGCAGGGCCTCCTTCACCTAGGAAGACGACTTTATGGTTCGCGCGGACGCTCAGCTCGGTCGAGTGCCCGGGTTCGATGTCGGAGCCCCCGACCTAGGCAGAGCGGCGTGAGCGCGACGACGGCTCTCCAAATTGTTCAGCCACGGTGTCACCTAGATCGAGAAAGTGACATCTTGCGCGAGAAGTCACAGTGGAGGGGCTGACGGGAATCGAACCCGCGCTATCTGCTTGGGAAGCAGATGTTCTGCCATTGAACTACAGCCCCATGCACCCGAAGGTGCCCGGTCAGCTTAGCAAAGCGGCATCCGCTCGCCGCACGTCGTGCTGGAGACGGTGAGTGGATGCCGCTGCGCCGGGGTCAGGCGGAAGGTGCGGCCGGCCCGGATGCCGGAGGCGGCGTCGGACCGCCGGTGGTCGGTCCACCGTGCGCCGGGCCGCCGGGCTGGCCGGGGCCGCTCGGGTAGGGCGGCTGAGCGCCGGGGCGGTAGGTCGGCGGGAACTGCGTGCCGCTCTCCTTCATCGCGAGGAGCACGCCGTTCTTCACAGCCGTGCGCTGGATCAGGTAGCCGATCCAGATCGCCAGAGCGAGGATGCCGAGGTAGATCACACCGAAGAGGATGAAGAGGCCGATGCCCAGTCCCGCGGCGGCCCCCGAGTAATCGTTGTCCATGGGTGGCACGATAACGACCGAGCGCACGGTGGCGGAAGGTGTAGCGCTCCCCATTGCGACGGAATAAGCGTGCTCAGTCGGCCGGGGAGGCTGGCCGCGTGCTGCTCGAGTCGGCCAGTAGGCTGGCCGCGTGCTGCTCAGCGACCGCGACATCCGCTCCGACATCGACGCCGGCCGGATCGGCCTCGACCCGTGGGATCCCGCGATGGTCCAGCCTTCCAGCGTCGACGTTCGGCTCGACCGCTACTTCCGGCTGTTCGACAACCACAAGTACCCGTTCATCGACCCGTCGGAGGATCAGCCCGAGCTGACACGTCTGATCGAGGTCGACCCGGACGAGCCCTTCATCCTGCACCCGGGGGAGTTCGCCCTGGGCGCGACGTTCGAGCAGATCACCCTTCCCGACGACGTCGCGGCTCGCCTGGAGGGCAAGAGTTCCCTCGGCCGTCTCGGGCTCATCACCCACTCGACCGCGGGATTCATCGACCCCGGGTTCTCGGGCCACGTGACCCTCGAGCTCGCGAACGTCGCGACCCTGCCGATCAAGCTCTGGCCCGGTATGAAGATCGGCCAGTTCTGCTTCTTCCGGCTGACCTCGCCCGCCGAGAACCCCTACGGCACCGGCCCGTACAAGAACCGGTACCAGGGCCAGCGGGGCCCGACGGCATCCCGCTCGTTCCTGAACTTCCACCGCACCGACGTCGGGACGACCGACGCCGGTGCGAAGGGGAACTGACAGGGCTCAGTCGCGCACGATGGCCTACCACAGGCTCCCGCGGCGTCGCCACGGGTGGCCGGATGCCGCGGGGTTTGCCAACCTGGAACAGTGAGCACCGAAACGTCGTCCTCCGACTCCCCCACGCGTGCGGACCGTTTCGGTCAGATGAGCACGATCGCCCGATGGGTCTTCTGGCCCGCGGCGGGCGTGATTCTCGCCTTCAGCTTGTTCGCGATCGTCTTCCCGGCTTCCGCAGAGGCCTTCTTCGGGGCGATCCAGACCTCGATCGTCAACGCGTTCAACTGGTACTACGTGCTCATCGCCGCATTCTTCGTGGCGTTCGCGGTCTACATCGGGTTCAGCCGGTTCGGTGACATCAAGCTCGGCAAAGACGATGACAAGCCGGAGTTCTCGCTCGGCGCCTGGTTTTCCCTCCTCTTCGCGGCCGGCATGGGTATCGGCCTCGTCTTCTACGGCGTGAGTGAGCCACTCAGCCACTTCGTGAACCCGCGCCCCGGCGTCGAAGGCACGCCCGCGCAGCTCGCGCAGGGGGCGCTCACCCAGACGTACCTCCACTGGGGGGTGCAGGCGTGGGCGATGTACGTCGTTGTCGGTGTCGCGCTCGCGTATGCCATCCACCGTCGCGGCCGCCCCATCTCCATCCGCTGGACGCTCGAGCCCCTGCTTGGCAAGCGCGTCCGCGGCGCGACCGGCAACGTCATCGATGCCGTCGCGCTCGTCGGCACCGTGTTCGGCGTCGCGACGTCGCTCGGTCTCGGGGTCACGCAGATCGGCTCGGGGCTGTCGGCCATCGGCGTGCCGGAGCTGAACGAGGTGGGCCAGATCGGGCTCATCTTCGTGATCTCGCTGTTCGTGCTGGCATCCGTCATCTCGGGTGTCACGAAGGGCATGAAGTGGCTCTCGAGCTTCAACCTCATCCTCGCGGGACTCCTGCTGGTCTTCCTGCTCGTCGTCGGCAACACCGAGTACCTGCTGCGCGAGTGGGTGCAGTCGATCGGTGCGTACATCCAGAACTTCGTCGGCCTCTCGTTCACCGTGAGCGCGTTCCAGGGCAGCGCCGGCGAGGAGTGGCAGGCGTCGTGGACCTCGTTCTACTGGGGCTGGTGGATCTCGTGGGCGCCCTTCGTCGGCATCTTCATCGCGCGCGTCAGCAAGGGGCGCACGGTTCGCCAGTTCGTCGCCGGCGTGCTGCTGGTCCCGACGCTCGTCGGCATCCTCTGGTTCGCCGTCCTCGGCGGCTCGGCGCTGCTGCTCGAACTCACCGAGCCGGGTTCGATGCTCACGCCCGACGGCGAGGTCGACCTGCAGGGTGCGCTGTTCCAGCTCTTCGCCAACCTCCCGGCGGGCATGGTGCTCACGGTCGGCGCGATCATCCTCATCGCGGTGTTCTTCATCACGTCGGCGGACTCCGGTGCCCTCGTCATGGGGATGATCGCGACCGGCGGTAACCCCGAGCCGCGCCGTTGGGTGCGCGTCTTCTTCGTGGCGCTCACCGCCGTGCTCGCCAGTGCGTTGTTGCTCGCGGGCGGCCTCACCGCACTGCAGACCGCCGCAATCCTCATCGCATTGCCGTTCTCGGTCGTGATGCTGCTGATGTGCTGGTCGACGGTGCTCGCGTTCCAGCGAGAGCGGGCCGCGTACGCCCGGGCGGAACGCAAGCAGTTCGTTGCTGACATCGGCGACCACTACGGCCTCGAGGTCGAGGAGCCCAACGAGCGCGGCATCCGATTCCCCGCTTTCCGGCGACGCCCCGCCGCGAGCCGCGTCGCCGTCGACGACCCACCCCTGCAGGAATAGCGCCGTCCCGGCGGCGTTGCACCCCCGCATGACACGTGTGGGAATCATCGGAGCAGGACACATCGGTTCGACACTCGCCCGCGGGCTCGTCGCTCGCGGCTACGAGGTCGCGATCAGCAACTCGCGCGGACCCGAGACGCTCGGCGACCTCGTTGCAGAGCTGGGCTCGTCGGCGCAGGCGGCGACGGCGACGGATGCCGCGGCGTTCGGCGACTGGGTCATCGTGACCGTGCCGCTGAAGGCGATCGACCAGCTCCCCGCCGAGCAGCTCGCCGGCAAGACCGTCGTCGACACGAACAACTACTACTGGGAGCGCGACGGCCGCATCGCCGCACTCGACGAGAAGCAGACGACCACCTCGCAGCTGCTGCAGGAGCGCCTGCCCGAGTCGACCGTGGTGAAGGGCTTCAACCACATCATGGCGTCGCAGATCCTGACCGACGGCCGTCCCGCCGGCACCGACGGGCGGCGTGCACTCGCAACCGCGAGCGACTCCGACGAGGCCGTGGCCTTCATCACGGCGCTGTACGACGAGTTCGGCTATGACACCGTGAACATCGGCCCGCTGCAGGACAGCTGGCGCGTCGAACGCGACCAGCCGGCGTACGTGATCCACCAGACCGCCGACGAGCTGCGCGCGAACCTGGCCCGCGCCGAGCGCTGATCATCGCGTGGATGCCGCGGTGCGCGGCATCCACGGGTCAGGCGGCGCGCTGCGGAGCAGGTAGCTTCACGAACAGCAGCATGATCAGGCCGATCAGCAGGATCAGGCCGATGCCGAGCACGCCGTAGACGATGCCCCCGAACCACGCGAGGAACAGCGACCACGCGAGGGGGGAGAGGAACGACGCGACGCGACCGGTCGTCGCGTAGAGACCGAAGATCTCGCCCTGCGTGCTCTCCGGCGTGAGACGGGTCAGCAGGCTGCGGCTCGCGGCCTGCGCGGGACCGACGAACGCGCACAGCAGCAGGCCGCAGACCCAGAACACGATCGTGCCGAGGTCGCGCAACGCGAAGACGACGAAGGCCATCGCCACGAGCCCGGTCAGCGTGATGATGATGAGCCGCCGCGGCCCGATCTTGTCGTCGAGTCGGCCCGCGAGGATCGTCGACACCCCGGCGACCAGGTTCGCTGCGAGACCGAACGCGATCACCTCGAGGAACGAGAACCCGAAGCCCTGCGCGGCGAGAACGGCGCCGAAGGCGAAGACGCCGGCGAGGCCGTCGCGGTAGACGGCGGCGGAGAGCAGGAACCAGAACGTCGGACGGTTGGTTCGGAACAGCCGTTTCAGGTGCTTCGCGAGCACGACGTACGACCGGAAGAAGCCGACGCGTTCGGTGCCGCCGTACGCGGGTGACTCGGGGACGTTGCGGAAGAGCGGGATCGAGAAGACGATCGTCCACACCGCGCACACCACGGCGACGATCTTGTAGGCGAGCGGGTTGTCCTGTCCAAGACCGAACAGAACGGGGATGCAGGCGATCAGCGCGACGACACCACCGATGTACCCGAGACCCCAGCCCAGGCCCGAGACCCGGCCGACTGTGCGCGGCGTCGACACCTCGGAGAGCATCGCGTAGTAGCTGACGTTGCCGATCTCGGCGATGAGGGCGCCGAACGCGACCGCGAGTGCGCCGAACCAGAAGTACTTCGGGTCGGCCTCGACGAAGAACAGCGAGAACTGCGCGAGCGCGACCCCGATCGTCGCGCCGATGATCCACTTCTTCTTGCTGCCGCGCGCGTCGGCCTGCTGCCCGAGCACCGGCGCCACCAGCAGGATGAGGATGCCGGCGGCGAAGTTCGCCCATCCCCACCACTCCGAGAGGTCGGTGAGGCCCTGGCAGTACTCGCTGCCGAGGTTCGCCGTCTCGTTGCAGTTCAGGTACGAGCCGTCGGCGAGCTGTCCCGACTCACGCACGGCCGGGTCGAGGAACTGGCGCGAGGTGAGGTACAGCGCGATCCACACGAACGTGAGGATCACCGTGTTGAAGGGCTGCATTGCCCAGTCCCACATCGCCCACGAGTAGACGCGCTTCCGGGGGACCGGGCGCTCCTCGAGGTCTTGGAACATCACCGGCAGGGCGCCGCTGTCGGCCGTGGCGGGGACGTCGGGGCGCCCGCCGTTGGTGCTCGTCATGTGCCGCACCCTATCGCGCCGCGTCGACGGCGCGGTGTCCGAAAAGTTGAGCCAACTCATATCAAGTTCGTTTGACAGGTGAACCGCATCTCGTTATCGTTGAGTCCACACGGCTCAGGTTGCTGAACCGTCCACGACTTTTCGACCTCAGAGATCCACACGAAGGAGACACACATGGCACGTGCAGTGGGAATCGACCTTGGAACGACCAACTCGGTCGTCAGCGTCCTCGAAGGTGGCGAGCCCAAGGTCATCGCCAACGCCGAGGGCCTTCGCACCACCCCCTCGGTGGTCGCCTTCACGAAGGACGGCGAGGTGCTCGTCGGCGAGACCGCCAAGCGCCAGGCCGTCACCAACGTCGACCGCACGCTCACCTCGGTGAAGCGTCACATGGGCACCGACTGGAAGACCCAGGCGATCGACGGCAAGAACTACACGCCGCAGGAGATCTCGGCCCGCATCCTCCAGAAGCTCAAGCGCGACGCGGAGCAGTACCTGGGCGACACCGTGACCGACGCGGTCATCACCGTCCCCGCCTACTTCAACGACGCCGAGCGTCAAGCCACGAAGGAAGCCGGCGAGATCGCGGGCCTCAACGTGCTCCGCATCATCAACGAGCCCACCGCCGCCGCCCTCGCCTACGGCCTCGACAAGGGCAAGGAAGACGAGCTCATCCTCGTCTTCGACCTCGGTGGTGGAACCTTCGACGTCTCCCTCCTCGAGGTGGGCAAGGACGACGACTTCTCGACCATCCAGGTGCGCTCCACGGCCGGTGACAACCGCCTCGGCGGTGACGACTGGGACCAGCGCATCGTCGAGTACCTGATCAAGCAGTTCAAGGACACCTCGGGCGTCGACGTCTCGGGCGACAAGATCGCCCTGCAGCGCCTCAAGGAAGCTGCCGAGCAGGCGAAGAAGGAGCTCTCCTCCTCGCAGTCGACCTCGATCAACCTGCCGTACCTGTCGCTCACCGACGCCGGCCCCGTCTCGCTCTCCGAGACCCTCACCCGCGCTAAGTTCGAGGACCTCACCAAGGACCTCCTCGACCGCACCAAGAAGCCGTTCGAGGACGTCATCCGCGAAGCCGGCATCAAGGTCGCCGACATCGACCACGTCGTGCTCGTCGGTGGTTCGACGCGTATGCCCGCCGTGAGCGAGCTCGTGAAGAAGGAAGCCGGCAAGGAGCCCAACAAGGGCGTGAACCCGGACGAGGTCGTCGCCGTCGGCGCCGCCCTGCAGGCGGGTGTCCTCAAGGGCGAGCGCAAGGACGTCCTCCTCATCGACGTCACCCCCCTGAGCCTCGGCATCGAGACCAAGGGCGGCATCATGACCAAGCTCATCGAGCGCAACACGGCCATCCCGACCAAGCGCAGCGAGACCTTCACGACCGCCGACGACAACCAGCCGTCGGTCGCGATCCAGGTCTTCCAGGGCGAGCGCGACTTCACCCGCGACAACAAGCCGCTCGGCACGTTCGAGCTCACCGGCATCGCCCCGGCTCCCCGTGGCATCCCGCAGATCGAGGTCACCTTCGACATCGACGCGAACGGCATCGTCCACGTGTCGGCGAAGGACAAGGGCACGGGCAAGGAGCAGTCGATGACGATCACCGGCGGCTCGTCGCTGCCGAAGGACGACATCGAGCGCATGGTGCGCGAGGCGGAGGAGCACGCGGCTGAGGACAAGAAGCGCCGTGAGGCCGCCGAGGTCCGCAACCAGGCCGAGACGCTCTCGTACTCGATCGAGAAGCTCATCTCGGAGAACGCCGACAAGCTGCCCGAGGACGTGAAGACCGAGGTCCAGGCCGACGTCGACGCGCTCAAGACGGCGCTCGCCGGTGACAACGACGACGCCGTGAAGGACGCCTTCGACAAGCTCAACGCGTCGCAGTCGAAGATCGGCGAAGCCATCTACAACGCCGGCCAGGCGGATGCCGCGCAGGCCGGCACCGACGCCCCCGAGGGCGAGCAGGCGGCATCCTCCGAGGAGGACGTCGTCGACGCCGAGGTCGTCGAAGACGAGGACGAGAAGAAGTAACCATGGCAGACAAGGACTTCGACAAGCCGGACGACGGCGACGAGGTCCTCGGCACGGAGGGGTCGGAGGCGCACGCTTCCGACCCCGCCGCGCAGGGGCCCGCGTCCGATGGACCCGACACCGAACCCGAGGAGCTGACGGTCGACGACATCCTCGGCGCCGCACAGTCCGACGAGGCAGCGGTGGCCGATGCTCCCGAAGAGGAGCACGACCTGCTGCTGGACCTCAAGCGGGTGCAGGCCGAGTACGCGAACTACCGGCGCCGCACCGAAGAGCAGCGCGAGGTCGAGGCGGCACGCGCCAAGGGTTCGGTCGCCAAGAACCTGCTGCCGGTGCTCGACGACCTCGACCGTGCTGAGAAGCACGGCGACCTCGCCGAGGGCAGCGCGCTCGCCGCGATCGCCGACAAGCTGCGCGGCGTCGTCGCGCGGCTGGGCGTTGAGCGTTACGCCGAGGCCGGCGACGCGTTCGACCCGCAGCAGCACGAGGCCATCTTCCAGGCGCCGACCCCGGGTACGACCGAGGCGACGATCCTCGAGGTCGTCGAGGTGGGATACCGCCTCGGTGAGATCGAGCTTCGTCCCGCGAAGGTCGTGGTCGCCGTTCCGGCCGAGTAAGAGGGAGGGAGGGCAATGGCCAGTCAGGACTGGTTCGACAAGGACTTCTACAAGGTCCTCGGAGTATCCAAGGACGTCTCCGACGCCGATCTGAAGAAGACGTACCGCAAGCTGGCGCGCACCTACCACCCCGACTCGAATGCGGGGGATGCCGCAGCCGAGGCGAAGTTCAAAGAGGTCAGCGAGGCGTACTCGGTGCTCAGCGACAAGGAGCAGCGCGCCGAGTACGACCAGATCCGCGCGATGGGATCGGGCAGCGCCCGCTTCGCGCCCGGTGCCGGTGGCGGCGGGTTCGAGGACGTGTTCAGCCGGTTCTCGCCGGGCGCAGGCTCCGGCGGACAGCAGGCCGACTTCGACGACCTGTTCGCGATGTTCGGACAGCAGTCGGGGAGCCGCTTCGGCTCGGGACGCTTCGGTCAGTCGACCGGAGGGTTCCGCGGCTTCGGCGGTCCGCAGCGCGGCTCGGACGTGACCGCGCGGACGACCCTCGATTTCTCGACCGCCGTGCGCGGCGAGACGATCACGCTGCAGGGCGACGACGGCAAGCCGATCAAGGTCAAGGTTCCTGCCGGTGTCTCCGACGGGCAGAAGATCCGCCTGCGCGGGCGCGGTCGGCCCTCGCCCGACGGCGGCGAGTCCGGCGACATCGTGCTGACCGTCGCGGTGCGTCCGCACCCGGTGTTCACGCGCGATGGGCTGAACCTCCGCGTCACCGTGCCGGTCACGTTCACCGAGGCGGTGCTCGGCGCGACCATCGAGGTGCCGACCCTGGGCGGCGACCCGGTGAAGCTGCGCGTCGCACCGGGAACGCCCTCGGGGCGTGTGCTCCGGGTCAAGGGGCGCGGCGTGCAGACGGCGAAGGGCACCGGCGATCTGCTCGCCGAGGTGCAGGTCGCCGTGCCGACGCACCTCGACGACAAAGCTCGGGAGGCCCTCCAGGCGTTCGCGGAACGTGAGCCGAAGGAGAACCCGCGCGCCGACCTGATGGCCAAGGCGCGCGAATGACCTTTCGGCGTCGCTGAACGCGCGCCACTGACAGACAGCCCGTGAGAGGAGGGCGAGGACGATGCCAGACGAGCAACTCGACGAGGACGCGCCGATCTTCGCGATCGCCGCGGCGGCCGAACTCGCCTCGATGCACGCGCAGACCCTGCGGCAGTACGACCGCATCGGGCTGGTCGTGCCCGGCCGCACGCGCGGCGGCTCACGTCGGTATTCCCTCCGTCACATCCGGCAGCTGCGCGAGGTCGCCCGGATGTCGGCGGAGGGGATCAGCCTGCCGGCGATCGCCCGCATCCTCGAGCTCGAGAACGAGGTCAGCGCCCTGCGGCGCCAGGTGCGCGGACTCGAGCAGCAGCTGCGCGCCGAGGTGCAGCAGCGCCCCGGCGCCCGCGTGTTCGCCGCCGGTGCGACCGGTGCTGTCGTCACTCTCCGCCAGGGCGCCCGCGTGCGCCGCGCGACGGAGGTCGTCCTCTACCGCCGCCCCGAGCCCGACGCCGCAGCCGAAGCCGACTGACCGGCCGGCGGGGCGGGCGACGGATGCCGCGACGCGGCATCCGTGTCAGGCGGGGTCGATGCGGAGGGTCGCGGGGCCCTCGCCGACGGTGAAGCCGTCGACCAGGCGCAGCGAACGGGCCAACTCGTCGACCGCCGGGAGGACGACGCCGAAGCGCTCGCGGTCGGCGATCACGGCGGTCAGGGTCACGAGGTGTGTGCCGGTGTCCCAGGTGTAGCTGGCGAACGGGGTCTGTCGCTCGTTCGGCGGCAGCGGCATGACGAGCTTCTCGCCGACGCCGAGAGGTGAGCCGGTGAAGTTCTCGGTGTCGTCGTACTCGATCGGCATGCTGGCGCGCGCGGCGCGCAGCTGCGGGGTGAGCTCCTGCACCTGCGCCATCGTGACGAGCAGCTCCGGGTCGTCCTTCCACACCCAGACGAGCACGCGGCCGTCGGCGCGCCGCATGAGCGCGGGCAGCGCCTGGCTCATCGCCCACGCGGCGACGCGGCTGCCGGGCTGTTCGCGTCCGAACGCGGCGTTCGCCTGCGACAGCAGCATGCCGATCGCCTTCTTGCGGGCGCGCCGTCCGCGCAGCCCGAACGAACCGGTCACCGGAACCCAACGTGCAGGGTCGGCCTGGGCCTGAAGTCTCGCCATTCCGCCAGGCTACGGCGCGCCGATGAGGCCCGGCTGACAGAAAACCGCCGCCGGTAGACTCGACCGACAGCGCAGCCGCGACCCCCGGACCGCCCTGACGCGCAGACCCTGCGCCACCCCCGACGCACAGATTGGCCCGCACCCGTGACCGTGACGCCCGAGCCCGCCGCTTCGCGCCGCCCTCTCACCATCGTGATGGCCGCCGACACCTTCGCTCCCGACGTGAACGGCGGCGCCCGCTTCACCGAGCGGCTGTCGGCGGGCCTGGCCGGCCGCGGCCACGACGTCCACGTGGTCACGCCGAGCGTCGGCTACCGCAACCACGGCGTGTTCACCGAGCACATCGAAGACCAGGACCTCACCGTCCACCGCCTCCCCGGCGTGCGGTGGGCGCCCCACGACTGGCTGCGTTTCGTGTGGCCGTGGCGTGCCAAGCACTACGCGCGGCGCATCCTGAGCGAGGTCAAGCCCGACGTGGTGCACAGCCAGTCGCACATCGTGATCGGCCGGGGACTCACCCGGATCGCCCGGGAACGCGGCATCCCGGTGGTGGCGACGAACCACATCATGGCCGACAACATCCTCGACTTCACGCTGCTACCGAAATTCCTCTACGACGTGTTCCTGAAGCTCGCGTGGGCCGACGCGGAGCGCACGTTCAAGATGTCGCGCGCGGTCACGACCCCCACCCGCAAGGCGGCGGAGTTCCTCGAGGCGACCATCGACATCTCGGGCGTCGTGCCGATCAGCTGCGGCATCGACAAGCGCAACTACACCCCCGACCGCACGCCCCGAAAGCACTCGCGCGTGCTGTTCGTCGGCCGCCTCACGACCGAGAAGCACATCGAAGTGGTGCTGCAGGCGATCGCGAAGCTCGCCCCTGAGCTGCCCGACATCACCTTCGATGTCGTCGGCGGTGGGGACCAGCGCAAGAACCTCGACCAGTGGACCGAGCGGCTGAACCTCGGCGACCGCGTCACATTCCACGGCCGTGTCGACGAGGCGACGCTGCGCGCGTCGTACGGCAAGGCCGACGTCTTCGCGATCGCCTCGGTCGCCGAGCTCCAGTCGATCGTCACGATGGAGGCGATGGCTTCGGGGCTGCCCGTCGTCGGCGCGAACGCCGTCGCCCTGCCGCACCTGATCCACGACGGCGAGAACGGCTACCTGTTCGAGCCCGGGAACGTCGACGACCTGGCCGACAAGCTCCGCCGCGTGCTCACCGCGCCACAGGAGGAGTACGACCGCATGCAGCAGGCGTCGCTCGACGGCATCGAGGCGCACGACATCGAGCGCACCCTGGACACGTTCGAGAAGCTGTACCGCGGCGAGCCGCTCGAGAGCTGACATGCGGCTGTTCTTCGACGCCCGGTACATCCGCACCGACTTCCACGACGGCATCAGCCGCTACTCGGCCGAATTGGCCGCGGCGGTCGCGGCCGCGGCATCCGAGTCCGACGTCGAGGTGACCTTCCTCATCCACGACGACGCCCAGCGCGCGTTCCTGCCGACGGATGCCGCCGTGCTCCCCTTCCACGCCCCGACGTCGGTGCGCGAACCGTTCGCGGCGCGCATCCTGCGCGCCCACCGGCCCGACGTCGTGTTCTCGCCGATGCAGACGATCGGCTCTGCGGGCCGCCGCTTCGGCCTCATCCTGACGCTGCACGACACGATCTACTACCGGCACCGCACCCCGCCGCGGAACCTGCCCTGGTACGTGCGCGTGGGCTGGCGCCTGTTCCACCTGTCGTACTGGCCGCAGCGGGTCACGCTGAACGCGGCCGACCTGGTCGCGACGGTGAGCGAGACGAGCGCCCGCCAGTTCGCGAAGGTGCGCTTGACGAAGCGTCCCGTCGTGGTGATCCCCAACGCGCCGCAGCGGCTCGCGGATCTGCTGCCGGAGGGGACCGCCGTGACGGGTGGGCCCGTGCGGAACCTCGTCTACATGGGCTCCTTCATGCCCTACAAGAACGTCGAGACGCTCGTGACCGCGATGCGCCAGCTCCCCGAGCACACGCTGCACCTGCTGTCGCGCATCTCGCCCGAACGGCGTGCGGAGCTCGAGCGCGGCGCCCGCCCGGGATCGATCGTCTTCCATGACGGTGTGACGGATGCCGAATACGCGGCCCTCCTCGCCGACCACGCCGCCCTCGTGACGATGAGCCTCGACGAGGGGTACGGGTTGCCGGTCGCCGAGGCGCTCGAGCTGGGTGTGCCGGCGGTCGTGACCGACATGGAGATCTTCCGTGAGGTCGCCGGCGGGGGAGCGCTGTACGTCGATCCGCTCGACCCCGCGGCCGTCGCGGATGCCGTCCGCTCACTCGACGAGCCCGGCCTGCGCGACCGGCTGGTCGAGACGGGGACGGCGCACATCCGCACGTTCTCGTGGAGCCGATCGGCGCAGACCCTGCTGGCCGCCGCGAGTGACCTGGCTCGCGGCGCGAAGTGACCCGCGAGGCGGATCACCAGTAGCCGAAAGCTCCCAGGGAGCTCGAGACCACGAAGCTCAGCAGCGTCGAAAGGACGAGGCCCGCTCCCAGGCCGATCCCGATTCCCCCGGGGACGGCTCCACCGCTGCGGCGTGCGGCGATCGCCCCGACGACGATCGCGGCCGCGCCGAGGATCAGCGTGAGCAGCGACGAAGCGCCGGTCAGCAGCCCGAGGCCGGCGGAGGCGAACGTCGAGTACAGCGACGAGTAGGTGAACGGCAGGATCGACCCGAAGACCACCGGAATGAGACCGAGCACGATCGCGAGGACGCCGAGTCCTCGCCCCGGCCGTGCCGGTGCCGAGGCCGGAGCGGGCCCACCGGCGTACGCCTGGCCCGGGTAGGCGCCCGGCTGACTCGGGTGCGCGCCCGGCTGCTCAGGGTAGGCGGGGGTCGAGTCCGGCTGACCGGCGGATGCCGCCGGGTCGCCCTGCGGGGTGGTGGGGTCGGTCATGGCGTCTCCTTCCGCGCGCCCCGAGTCTAGGGCGGCGGTCGGTGGCGCGGGGGAGTTCAGGGGAATCGGGGCTTCTGCGGGCGGGTGGGCTGGCGGCGGTATCCGTCACGGCGGACGGTGAAGACGGTGCCGGCGATCGCTGCGAGGGAGACGCCGGCGAGGGACGCGAGGAGGAATGCAGTGATCATGGCAGAAACGCTATGCTTGTACGCATCCTGCCAATAGTGGCAGGAGAGCCACTGCTCTTAGAATTCCTGCCAGACCGCCGAGGAGCGTCATGATCGCCACCGTCGCCTGTGTCGTCCTTCCCGGATTCGCTCCCTTCGAGTTCGGCCTCGCCTGCGAGGCGTTCGGGCTCGATCGCACCGACGACGGCATCCCGAACTTCGACTTCCGCATCGTGACGCCCGACCCGGGCGCCGTTCCGAGCAACATCGGCTTCTCGATCAACGTCGCCGACGATCTGGCGTTCGCCGACGAGGCCGACCTCGTCGTCGTGACCCCGATTCCCCGTGAGGCGTGGGACGACGTGGACCCCCGCGCGCTCGACGTCGTCCGCCGTGCGGTCGAGCGGGGCGCGTGGGTGCTCACGGTCTGCAGCGGCGCGTTCGTCGTCGCGGCATCCGGTGTGCTCTCGGGAAAGCGCGCGACGACCCACTGGCGCTACGCCGAGACGATGGCGCGGATGTACCCCGACATCGAGGTGGACCCGAACGTCCTCTACGTGCAGGACGGACGCATCATCACGAGCGCCGGCACCGCGGCGGGGCTCGACGCCTGCCTGCACCTGCTGCGGATCGAACTCGGCGCCGAGGCGGCGAACATCATCGCGCGACGCATGGTCGTTCCGCCGCAGCGCGATGGGGGACAGGCGCAGTTCATCGCTGCGCCCCTGCCCGCGACGACCTCGCTCTCGCTCTCGCCGGTGACCGACTGGATGCTCGAGAACCTCCGCCTCGATCTGTCAGTCGACCAGCTCGCCGCGCGGGCGCACATGTCGCCCCGCACCTTCGCGCGACGCTTCAAGGCCGACCACGGCACCACCCCCGCGGCGTGGCTCGGGCGACAGCGCATCCTGCACGCGCAGCGCCTGCTCGAACAGACCGACCTGGGCCTCGACGCGATCGCCTACGAGTGCGGCTTCGGGTCGGCGGCGGTGCTGCGGCAGAACTTCTCGCGCGTTCTCGGCACGACCCCGACGGGCTACCGGGCGCGCTTCGCCTGCATCGACGAGATGGCGTCGTAGCCGTCGAACCCGACCGTGCCGAGAGCCTCGGCTTCTGATAAAGTTGAGCCACTGAGACTCAAGTTTCACCCCAGCCTTTCAGGAGATCAAATGAACGCACAGCCGGCACCCGGGCAGGAGGAGCAGAAGAGCGCCCTCGAACAGTTCGGCATCAACCTGACCGATCGCGCCCGCCAGGGCGGACTCGACCCCGTCATCGGCCGCGACGGCGAGATCCGGCGCGTCAGCCAGGTGCTGACCCGCCGCACGAAGAACAACCCGGTCCTCATCGGCGAGCCCGGCGTCGGCAAGACGGCCGTTGTCGAAGGCCTCGCCCAGCGCATCGTCGCCGGAGACGTGGCGGAGTCGCTGAAGGACAAAGAGCTCATCTCCCTCGACATCTCGGCCCTCGTCGCGGGAGCGATGTACCGCGGCCAGTTCGAGGAGCGGCTCAAGAGCGTCCTGAAGGAGATCACCGAGTCCGACGGGCGCGTGATCACGTTCATCGACGAGCTGCACACCCTCATGGGGGCGGGCGGTGGCGAGGGTTCCGTCGCGGCATCCAACATGCTGAAGCCGATGCTCGCCCGCGGCGAACTGCGCCTGATCGGTGCGACGACGCTCGACGAGTATCGCGAGTTCATCGAGAAGGATGCCGCGCTGGAGCGCCGCTTCCAGCAGGTGTACGTGGGTGAGCCGAGCGTCGAAGACACCGTCGCGATCCTCCGCGGACTCAAGGAGCGGTACGAGGCGCACCACAAGGTGAGCATCTCGGACGGTGCACTCGTCGCGGCGGCCGCACTCTCGCACCGCTACATCCCGTCGCGCCAGCTGCCCGACAAGGCGATCGACCTCATCGACGAGGCCGCCTCGCGCCTGCGCATGGAGATCGACTCCGCGCCCCTCGAGATCGACGAGCTGCGACGCCACGCCGACCGGTTGAAGCTCGAAGAGCTGGCGCTCAAGAAGGAGAAGGACGACGCCTCGAAGGAGCGACTCGCCGCGTTGCGCGAGCAGCTGGCCACGGTGCAGCAGCAGCTCGGTGAGCTGCAGGCGCGCTGGGAGCGGGAGCGGGCGTCGCTGAACGCCGTCGGCGACTACAAGACGCGATTGGATGCCGCGCGCGTCGAAGCCGAGCGGGCTCAGCGCGAGGGCGACTTGGAGCGCGCCTCGCGGCTCCTCTACGCCGAGATCCCCGCCCTGGAGCGCAAGCTCGCCGAGGCGGAGAGCGCCGAACAGGCGGGCGCGGACGGCGCCGAGCGGATGGTCGGCGACCGGGTGACCGAGGAGGACATCGCCGATGTCATCGCGGCATGGACCGGCATCCCCGTCGGAAAGCTCCTGCAGAGCGAGTCTTCGCGTCTGATCCACCTCGAGTCGGAGCTGGGTCGCCGTCTCATCGGACAGAAGGCGGCCGTGAAGACCGTGTCCGACGCGGTGCGCCGCTCGCGCGCGGGCATCAGCGACCCGAACCGTCCCACCGGCTCGTTCCTGTTCCTCGGCCCCACCGGCGTCGGCAAGACCGAGCTCGCGAAGGCGCTCGCGGAGTTCCTCTTCGACGACGAGCGGGCGATGGTCCGCATCGATATGAGCGAGTACGGCGAGAAGCACTCCGTCGCCCGGCTGGTCGGCGCCCCTCCCGGGTATGTCGGCTTCGAGCAGGGCGGACAGCTCACCGAGGCCGTGCGCCGGCGTCCGTACTCGGTCGTGCTTCTCGACGAGGTCGAGAAGGCGCACCCCGAGGTGTTCGACGTCCTCCTGCAGGTGCTCGACGACGGCCGTCTCACCGACGGTCAGGGCCGGACGGTCGACTTCACGAACGCGATCCTGATCCTCACCTCCAACCTCGGCTCCCCGGTGCTGATCGATCCGACGCTGTCGAGCGAGGTCAAGCGCGAGCAGGTCATGGCGATGGTTCGACAGGCGTTCCGCCCCGAGTTCCTCAACCGGCTCGATGACATCGTGATGTTCCAGCCGCTCACCGAGTCCGACCTCGCGCAGATCGTCGAGCTCGCCGTGGACGCGCTGCAGCGCCGCCTGAAGGATCGCCGCCTGACGCTTGCCGTCACCCCCGACGCCCGGGCCTGGCTCGCCGAGCGTGGATACGACCCGCTGTTCGGCGCCCGGCCGCTGCGCCGCCTCATCCAGTCCGAGATCCAGGACCGCCTCGCGATGGCGCTGCTCTCGGGCGGCGTGCACGACGGCGACACGGTCCGGGTGGACGTCGCCGTCGACGGGTCGGGCCTCGCGCTGACAAGCGGCGGCCAGACGCCGGACGACGTGATCGAGGCGGAGCTCCTCGACGACTGAGCGCATGCCGCTCGGGCGGCCCATCGCCCGAGCGGCCTGACCTGCGGCATAGCATCGTGTGATGCGGACACCGAGGCCTCTGTGGACACGGGGGCCTGTGCGCACAGCGAGGGCTCTCTGGGGTGCCACCCATCCCGGTCCCGCCGTCGTGGTTACGGTGCTCTCCCTCGCGCTGGGGCTCGCCGCCGGCCTCGAGGCGTGGCGCGTGGTCGTCCTCGTCGCGGCGGTGTTCTTCGGTCAGCTGTCGGTGGGGCTCTCCAACGACGCCCTCGATCTGTATCGGGATGCCGCGGTGGGGCGCGCCGACAAGCCGCTCGTCCGCGGCGACACCCGTCGACAGACGGCCTGGGTCGCGGCGTTCGTGTGCGTCGTCGTCAGCCTGGGCGTCTCCCTGGTGCTGGGGCTGGGCATGCTCATCGCCCATGCCGTGGCTCTCGCCTCGGCGTGGGCGTACAACGGCCTGCTCAAAGCGACGCCGCTGTCGATCGCGCCGTTCCTGGTGAGCTTCGGGCTCTTCCCGTCGCTGCCGACGCTGTCGGCTCCCGACCCGCAGCCGGCCGCGCTCTGGGCGACGATCGCGGGCGCCGCGCTCGGCGCCGCCGTCCACCTGACGAACGTGCTTCCCGATCTCGACGACGACCGGCGCACCGGTATCCGCGGGCTCCCGCATCGCCTCGGCGCACCGCTGTCGGTGGGCGTCGCCGTCGCCGGCATCCTCGCTGCCGCGGTCGCCGTCCTCCTCGGCGGAGGCGGGTCGCCGGCGGGGTGGGTCTTCTTCGGCCTCGTCGTCGCGATCGCCGTCGGCGTCGCCGTGCGCATGCGGCGGCGCGGCCCCGACCGTACCGGCTTTCGTCTCGTGATGGCGGCGGCGCTGGTGCTCGCCGTGCAGCTCGTCGTCACCTCCGCCGCGCTCACGGCCTGACGACCGGCTCGGTCCGACTGGGTCGGCGGGCGCGCGGGTCGCGAGCCCGCGGGTCCGTGACCGCGCGGATCAGCGGGCCGCGGCGTCGAAGCCCATCGCGTAGGCGCGGGGGATCAGCGTGCCGGTCGCGGTGAGCACGGTCCCGAGCGACCGGGTGATCGCCCCGTGTGCGCGCGGCGGCACCGGCCGGCCCAGCCGCATGTTGACGGCGGCCATCCGCCCCGCGATGCGGGCCGACCGCAGTCGATCGCGCTCCCAGCGGGCGAGGTCCGCCTCGGGGGCAGAACCCGACCGAATCCACTGCGCCAGCAGCGGGGCGAGTGTCGCGGCATCCAGCAACCCGAGGTTCAGCCCCTGCCCGCCGATGGGACTGATCTCGTGCGCCGTGTCACCGATGACGAACAGGCGCCCCCGACGCATCGCCGGCGCGAGGACGCGGCGCACCGAGAACGCCGTCGCGGCGTCCACCGCTGCGGCGGCGACCGCCTCGCCACGCTCGGAAAGCGCAGCGCGCAGACGCTCGCGCCGCGCGTCGGGCGCGTCGTCGCCACCGGCATCCCACGCGACGAAGCGCCGGTGCCCGCCGGGGAGCGGGAACGACTCGAGCACCCCCGCGGGGGAGAGATGTACGACGGCCGTCTCGGCATCGTCGCGCGGGGGGACGGCGGCATCCGTCATGAGATACCGATCGGGGTACGGCGTCCGCCGGAGCGCGCCGGGGCGGAAGACGAGGTCGCGCGCGCTGACGCCGGCGGCGACGACGACGGTCGGAGCGCGGTGCTCGGTGGACTCCGAACGGACGACGACCGCGCGCTCCTCCGGACGGACGGCGACGACCTTCGTGTCGCGGACCGGTTCGGGCGCCCCCGCAGCCAGCGCGGCCTCGGTCGCCGCCTGCGGCAGGGTGGCGACGTAGGGATGCCGCGTGTCCAGCCGGTCGAAGCGCACGGTGCCCAGCAGTCGCCCGTCGCTGCGTGCTTCTCCCCGACGGACCAGGACCGCACCGGCGAGGAGCCGCTCGGTCGCGCCCCCCGCTTCGAGCGCCGCGAGCGTCGGGGCATGCAGCCCGATCGCCCGGGAGCCGGCTCCCGCCGCGGACCGCTGCTCGAGGAGCTCCACCGTGACGCCGGAGCGTGCGAGCTCTGCCGCGAGCAGGGTGCCCACCGGCCCCGCGCCGACGATCACGACGCCGGGGGCGCCACCGTCAGCCACGCCGGTCTCCCGCGTGACCTCGGCCGATCGCGAGCAGCCGGAACGGCGCGGGGGTGACGACCTGCCAGTCGCCGCCGAGCGCGGCTTGGAGCTCGTCGGCGCGGTGGCTGCGGCGGATCGACCGGAGCCCGTCGGTGCGGAGGAACGTCCCGTGCTGCAGCGGGGTGATCCCGACGCTGTAGAGCGCGTAGGCGAGGCGACCGCGCTCGATGTCGGCGTGGAAGACCGGGCCGGCCGTCAGTGCCGAGGTGTCGTCGGCGAACCCGGCGAGGTCGGCCTTGCTCAGGTGGTGCAGGACGTGATTCGAGATCACGGCGTCGAATCGGATGCCGGTGGCTCGCAGGGCTGCGGCATCCGTGGCGGCGAACGTCACGTTCGGTCGCTCCCGCTCGCGCGCCACATCGAGCGCGCGCTCGTCGGGGTCGATGCCGAGCCAGTCCACGCGGAGCCCCTCGCGCTCGGCGCGATCGGCGAGGCGGACGATGACGTCGCCTCCGCCGCTGCCGACGTCGAGCACGCGCGCCGGGCGGTCGAGACCGCGGAGCACCGGCGCCAGGTGGCGTTCCCACACCCGTCCCCAGCCGCCGATGAGCCGGTTCACGGTGTCGAATCGGCGCAGGGTGGCCGCGAGCCGCGCGGGGTCGCAGTCGGGATCGTCCATCAGTTCGCGCAGGACGGTGTCGCGGGTCCGCAGGCTCACGCCGTCTCGCTCCGTCCCGCGGTCAGGAGCGCGGACTCGAGGGTGAGGCCGGGGCCGAACGCGAGCGCGACGAGGCGGTCGCCGTGTGCGAGCGACCCCTGGAGGAAGGACTGCAGGATGAAGAGGATCGTCGCGCTCGACATGTTGCCGTAGTCGCGCAACACTGCCCGCGAGGCGTCGAGCGCCGGAGCGGCGAGCCCCAGCCCCGTCTCGACGCGGTCGAGCACGCTGCGTCCGCCGGGATGCACCGCCCACGCGTCGGCCGTGTCGTCGCCGAGGAACCGTTGCATCGCTTCGCGGACCTCCCGCCCGACGATCCGCGGCACCTCTGCGGAGAGGACCATGTCGAACCCCGTGTCGCCGACGGTCCACGCCATGTCGTGTTCGCCCTCCTCTGCCAGGGCGGTGCCGAACCGGTCGAGATCGAGCCAGCGCTCTCCGCGTCGCGCAGGGTCGGCGCTCACGACGGCCGCCGCGGCGCCGTCGGCGAACACCGACGCGGCGACGATCTGGTCGTGATCGTCCGGGCGACGGACGTGGAGCGAGCAGAGCTCGGCGCACGCGACGAGGACGACGGCGGTGGGGTCGGAATCGCAGATGCGCGCGGCCGCGCGCAGTGCCGGGACGGCCGCTGCGCAGCCCATGAACCCGAGGTGGTAGCGCTCGACCGTCGGAGCGAGGCCCAGGTCGCGGACGAGCCGGAAGTCGGGGCCGGGCGCGAAGAGGCCGGTGCACGAGACCGTCACGACGTGGGTCACGTCGCCGGCTCCGACGGATGCCGCGGCGAGGGCTTTCGTGGACGCCTCGGCGAACAGCGGCGGCGCCTCGCGGATGTAGGCGTCGTTGCGTGCGCCCGTCGGCGGGGCCAGCAGCCGCCCCGCGTCGTCGACCGTCGCGAGCGCGGCGCCCTGCGGTGAGGCCTCCGACGGATCCCCCACCGGCAGGTCCTCGATCGGCGGCATCCCCTCCGTCCCAGTGCCGCGGTCGGCCGCCGCGGCCAGGTCGCCCAGCACGGTGTGGCGGGTCTGGATGGCGGAGGCGTCGAATGCCGCTCCGATCAGCCGTCGCGTGAGCCGGTCGACGCCTGCCTGCGCCGCGAACAGGTCGCGCACCGCGCTCTGGTGCAGGCGAGCGGGCGGCACCGCGGTGCCGATGCCCAGGATGCGCGAGGTCATGCCTCACCGTAACCGGCGGTTGGGTGGCCGCGGCGACCCCTGTCGCCCGTTCGGCCGGTCGTCTATGGTGCCGCCGGATCGGGGGTGGATGCCGCGCGCGGGAGATCGCGGGTCCAGAACGGGCCGAAGGTGACGAAGACGGCCGACAGTAGGGCGCCGAACGACCCGATCCAGAGGGTCGCCGTGGTTCCGACCCAGGTGCCGAGGCCTCCTGCGAGCAAGGCGGCGATGGGCATGACTCCCCAGACGCAGAAGCGGATCGACGCGTTCATCCGGCCGAGGAGCCGCTTGGGGGTGATGCGCTGGCGGAACGTGACCTGGGTGATGTTGTAGACGAGGACGGCGAAGATCATGAGGAAGTTCTGCACGATGAGCAGCGGAACGGCGATTTCGGGCACGACCGCCGCGACCGGCAGGATCAGGGCGAACACCGAGAAGGCGATCGCGCTGAGGGGCACGGCGCGAGCCTCTCCCACCCAGCGCACGATGTGCGCCGTCGCGAAGGCACCGGCGAGCCCGCCCAGCGATCCCGCCATGAAGATGAGACCCATGACGGCGGGGGAGAGGCCGAGGGTGCGCAGGATGAAGATCGGCAGCAGCGTCGTGGTGAGGGTTGCGAAGAAGTTCGAGACTGCGGTGGTACCCACGATCCGGCGCAGGTAGGGGTTGCCGAAGACCCAGGCGAGTCCTTCGCGGATGGATCGCACGAGTGGATCGTGCGATCCCTGCACGACGACCTCGCTGTCGCGTGTGCGCAGGAGCGCGAGCATCGAGACCACGTAGGTCGCCGCCGTGACGAGGATCGCGAACGGCGCGGTGATGACGCCGATGAGCCAGCCGCCTGCGGCGGGGCCGGCGATGCCGGCGAGCTCGGAGGTCGCTTGGAGCTTTCCGTTCGCGTCGGCGATCTGGTCGTCGCGGACGAGGGAGGGAACGATGCTCTGGTACGAGACGTCGAAGAAGACGGTGGCGACGCTCATGACGAGGGCGACGGCGACCATGTGCCAGATCTCGAGCGCACCAAGCCACCAGAGCAGCGGGAGCGTCGCGAGGGCGACGGCGCGGACGAGGTCGGCCCAGATCATGACGTGGCGCTTGCGCATCCGGTCGATCCAGGCGCCGGCCGGAAGGCCGATCACGAGGAAGGCGGCGGTGCCCGCGGCCCCCAGGATGCCGACTTCGAGCTCCGACGCGTGCAGCAGGAGCACCGCGAGGACGGGGATGGCGAGCTCGGTGACCTGGGCGCCGAACTGGCTGAGCGCCTGCCCGGTCCACATCGTCACGAAGTTGCCGTCGCGCCAGAGCCCGCGTGGGCGAGCGGTGGTGTGGTCCGGCGGGTCGATCTCGTCGAAAGGCTGCGGCCCGGGTTCGGGCGCGGGGTCCGGGCCGACTGATTGGGACATGTCGATCAGTCTGCGATGAGTGATTGGGCGTTGTCAATCGCTTCGCTACGATGAGGGCATGTCAGCGCGTCACGAGGAGTGGGAAGCGGATGCCGAGGCGATCGCGAAGGCGCTGAGTTCGCCGCTCCGGTTGCGGGTCCTCCGCCTGTGCGCCTTCGACGCGCGCACCAACAAGGAGCTGGCCCTGCTGCTGCAGGTCAACCCGGGCACGATGCTCCACCACGTCCGCACCCTCGTGGACACAGGGCTGCTCGCTGCCGATCCCGAGCGCGCCGGAACGCGGGGCGCACGCGAAGTCCCGTACCGTGCGAC
This sequence comes from Microbacterium marinum, assembly GCF_014204835.1. NCBI lineage: Bacteria > Bacillati > Actinomycetota > Actinomycetes > Micrococcales > Microbacteriaceae > Microbacterium > Microbacterium marinum. The sequence continues at coordinate 600,523 of NZ_JACHMD010000001.1, forward strand.
GGGCTTGTCGTGGCGCGGACCGCGCCTCCCGAACCAGTCGGTCGTGCTGCTGGAGACGATGCGGCAGCAGCTCGCGACGGTGGATCCCGAAGACATCGACACCACGTGGCTCGGGCTGCGTCTGAATGCGGCGCACCTGCAGGAGCTTGAGGAGCGCCTCTACGCGCTGCTCCAGGAGTTCAAGGAGCGAGGGCCAGACGACGACGGCGACCCCTACTCCCTCGTCACGGTCCTGCATCCCGACCTCAACCCGCGCAGCGCGTAGCCGCGCCGTCCCGGTCAGTCGTCGAGGAGGAGGGACTCGGCGACGGGGCGCCGTGTGCGCGGTGCGGACTCGCGCTCCTGCACCTTCTCCGACGCCGAGGCGAAGTCTCCCAGCGAGCCGACCGCCGTGACCGTCAGCGGTCGCAGGGTGTCGGGGAGCGAGAACGACGCCGCGAGCGCGTCGGCGTCGAAGCCGCCCATCTGGTGGGTGAAGAGTCCTGCCGCGTGCGCCTGGATCGTGAAGTGCGCGGCCGCCTGTCCCACGTCGTAGGACGACCAGCGCAGCGGCTTGCCGTCCGCCTCCGTCGCCGCGACGAAGACGACGAGAGCGGCGGCATCCGGAGCCCATCCCTGATTGAAGCCGACGAGCGCGTCGACGATCTTCGCGTGGGATGCCGTGCCGCGGCGCGCGACGAGGAAGCGCCACGGCTGCGTGTTCGACGCCGATGGCGACCAGCGCGCGGCCTCGAGCGCCGATGCGAGGGCGTCCTCGTCGATCGGCGTCTCGCCGTCGAACAGGCGGGTGCTCCACCGCTCGGTCAGCACATCCAGGATGGGGCGGTCGGTGGTCGCGGCGCGGTCGGGCACGGGGCTCCTCGGGTCGGGGACGGGGGTCGCGCGGGGTGTGCGCATCCCTCCATTCAACCCGAGGGAACGGGCGACGGCGTCGCGCGGTGTCATCGGGAGTCACCGCACCGCGCACGTCAAGAGCCCTCCGCCGTCGGGATCGGCGCGCTAGCGTCGGGGACGACCACCCGAACCGGAGGAGCCCATGCCGACGTCCGACGACGTGCCCGCCGAGCCGCTGCTCGACGGTCGCTACCGGTTGGGGACGCTCGTCGGGGAAGGCGGAATGGCGCGCGTGTACCGCGCCGACGACGTGAGCCTCGGCCGCACGGTCGCGGTGAAACTCATCCGGCCCGGTCTCGAGGGACTCGCCGTGCCCGAGCGGGCGCGCAGCGAGATGACGGTGCTGGCCTCGCTCAACCACCCCTCGCTGGTGACCCTGTTCGATGCCCGACTGGTTCCCGGTCAGCCCGAGTACCTCGTGATGGAGTTCGTCGACGGGCCCACCCTGGGTCGCCGGATCGCGGCGGGTCCGCTGTCCGAGGACGACGTCGCCGCCGTCGCCGCCGAACTGGCCGAAGCGCTGCACGTCGTCCACGCGGCGGGGGTCGTCCACCGCGACCTCAAACCATCGAACGTGCTGTTCGCCCCGGCCTCCCTCCCCGGGGCCCGCCCGAGGGCGAAGCTGGCCGACTTCGGTATCGCCGTGCTGCTCGATGCCGCGCGGGTCACCTCTCCGGGCACGATCATCGGGACCGCGGCCTATCTCGCGCCCGAGCAGGTTCGGGGAGCGGACCCGGCGGCCCCCGCCGACGTGTACGCACTCGGTCTCGTGCTCCTGGAGGCGCTCACCGGGACCCGCGCCTATCCGCATGCCGACGGCGTCGGCGCCGCCCTCGCCCGGCTGAACCAACCTCCCACCCTCCCCGACACGCTGTCCTCACCGTGGCGCGACCTGCTCGCCCGCATGCTCGACGATGACCCGGGCCGGCGACCGACCGCCGCGGAGGTCGCGGGTGCGGCATCCGCTCTGCTGGCTGGGGTGGCAGCCAGTGCCGGGCCGGTGCTGCCCGCGGCGCCCGCGACGGCGCCGACCCTCGCCTACCCGGACAAGCCGACTGACGTGCTGCGGGAGCCGGCCCTCGCCGCGTCGGCGGCTTCCGGCACTGCGGTGACGTCGGCCTCGCGGCGGCGTTGGCTGCCGGTCGCCCTTGCTGCCGCCGCGGTGGCCCTCATCGTCATCGTCGCGGTGGCTGTGTCGGGCGCGGGGCGGACGGCTGCGCCGGGCCCGGCGCCGAGCGAGACGGTCGTCACCGAGCCCACCGACAGCAACCCGGCGGTGACGCCGGAACCCGCGCCGACACCGACGCCGCTCACCGAAAAGGAACGGAAAGAGGCCGAGAAGGCCCAGAAGGATGCCGAGAAGAAGGCGGAGCAAGAGCGGAAGAAGGACGAGAACAAAGGTCGGGGCAAGGGCAGCGACGACTGAGCGCCGTGTCCGTAGTCGGCGTTAGCGTCGCCCCGTGGCGGAACCGGTGCGGCTGTGGTGGGCGAGGCGCCAGTTCTCGCGCGATCTCGCCGTTCCGTACGCGGTGGGGACCTACCGCGACGCCTGGTCGTCGTACCCCGAGCTGATCCGGCAGTACCACCCGGAGCTCAACAACGGGATCGTGCTGTCGCAGGTGCCACCGGCTGCCGACGTCCTGCTGTGCTGGGAGTGCGCGAGCGGCCATCGGTTCGCGGCGACCCCCACCGAGCAGCGCAACCGGCCCGGACGGCGGCGCCGGCGATCCGCCTGGTGCCCGGAGTGCACCGCCCTGGCGCTGCCTCCCGTCGTCGTTCTCGGCGAAGCGCGCCCGGTGGCTCGGGCGGCGCCGGTGCGGGCACCCGACGTGTGCGAGAAGACACCGGATCTACCCGTCGGCGAGCCGTTCGCGAGCACGTGCGCGCCGGCGCCGGCCTCGGCGGCGGAGGAACGGCTCCGCGCGAACCTCACCGAGCGACTGCTCTTCACGCCGGGGGTGAATGCCGTGCGGGTCGCGCGTCCGTTCTTCCGGCACCGCGAGGTGTGGCCGGACATCCTGCTGCCCGAGCTTCGCATCGCCGTCGAGTACGACACCATCGGTCGCCACGGACTCGAGCACGTCGGCCGCAGACGCACGTCGGATCTGCGCAAGGATGCGCTACTCCGGGCCGCGGGGTGGGAGGTCGTCCGGCTGCGGACAGGGCCGCTCGAGCCGCTCGGACCTCACGATCTGCAGGTCGGCGGGATCAGCGGTCGCGCGCTCGACCGACTGATCGACGCGCTCCGCGGCATCCGCGGAGACCTCATCGTCAACGCTTACCTGCGCTGACCGCGCTCGGGCGCGCGCCGAGTGTAGACCTCGAGGACGAGCCGGATCCGGCCGCCGCGAACGCGCTTCAGGAAGGTCTCGGCGGCCAGTTCGGCGACATCGACGCGACGTTCGGCCGCATGTCCTGACGGCGATTTCGTATCGTGGCGGTATGACGATCGCAACGGCAGACCTCTACGACGAGCGCGGCGATGACCTCGACTCGGTGTCGACGCAGTTCCTCGACCTGGGTGGACGTGAGGCCTTCGACGGGCCGGTCCGCACCATCAGGTGCCACCGTGACAACGGACTCGTCAAACAGATCCTCGCCACTGCGGGCGAGGGAGCCGTGCTGGTCGTGGACGGCGGCGGATCGCTGGCGTCGGCGTTGATGGGCGACCTCATCGCCGCGTCAGCGGTGCGCTGCGGATGGGCGGGCGTGATCATCGTCGGCGCCGTCCGAGACCGGGCGGCCCTGGCTGAGCTCCCCCTCGGGATCAAGGCCCTCGGGTCGAACCCCCGCAAGAGCGCGAAGGACGGGGTCGGGGAGGTCGACGTGCCCATCCGGATCGGTGATGTCACGGTGCATCCGGGCAGACACCTCTGGGCCGACCGCGACGGCATCCTCGTCGAGCGGTGACCGACGCCGTCGTCCCGCCGGGCCCGAAGGCACAGCGGGACGGTGGCCACGATGGGACGACGCTCGGAGGTGCGCGTCAGCGCTTGAGCGCCTCCGCGAGCTTCACGCGCGCCCCCATCCGCAGAAGCGAGTTCTCGTAGATCTTCGCGCCGACGAGGATCGCCGCCACGCATGTCACCAGCATCACGACCAGGGCCAGCAGCGGCTCCCACCACTGCGCTTCGCCGACGAAGATGCGAACCGGCATGCCCACGGGGGCCGAGAACGGCACGTACGACATGATCGTGAGCACCACCGGGTTGTCGTTGAAGAAGATGACCAGGAAGTACGGCGCCATCACGAGGTAGGTGAGCGGCGTGATCGTGGCGCCGATGTCCTCCTGTCGGGAGACCATCGCCCCGGCCGCTGCGAACAGCGCCGCCAGCAGCACGAACCCGAACAGGAAGAACACCGCGAACCAGGCGATCGGGCCGCCGAGACCCGCCAACAGGAACTCCTGCCCGGTCACCGTGAGCCCCACGGTCGCGATCGCGGCGATGCCGACGATCTGGCCCATCGCGAGGATCGTGTTGCCGAGCACCTTGCCCGCCAACAGGGCGCGGGTCGGGATCGCCGAGATGAGCAGCTCCACCACACGGGTCTGCTTCTCCTCGACGACACTCGTCGCGATGGTCGTGCCGAAGGTGAACGCCGCGGCGAAGAAGACGCCGCCGAAGGCGATCGCGATGATGTAGCGCAAGAAGCCGTCGGTGCCCTCGGGCTCGAGGATCTCCACCTCGGGTGCGATGCTCAGGGCCTGCAGCAACGTCGTCGACGGTGCGTCCTCGAAGACCACCGTGAAGCCCAGGGGGTCGGCGCCGCCGGGGACGATCGCGGCATCGACATCGCCGCTGCGGACCAGCTCGCGGGCCTCCTCCGCGTCGGCCGCGTCGGTCACGTCGAACCCGTCGAGCCCCTCGACGGCGCTCGCCGTCTCGGGGGTCACCGCGAGCGGGGTGCGGCTGTCGGACTGCGCCGCGAAGCCCGCCCACAGGACCGCGGCGAGCACCAGGGCGAACATCACCGCAGTGGAAATGAGGAAGGACTTCGCGCGCAGCTTGGAGCCGAGCTCGCGCTCGGTGACCAGCCAGACGCTCTGACCGAAGGACGGGGAGGAGACGGACGCGTTCACTGGATGACCTCCGTGAAGATCTGGGCGAGGGTGGGACGGCGCGGCGCGAAACTGGTCACGTCGCCGGCGGCGACCGCGCGCTGAAGGACGCGCTGCACGGTCTGGTCGGAATCGGCCTCGAAGACCGCGTAGCCGCCGTCGAAGTCGACGACCTCCACACCGGGCTCAGTGCGCAGCCATCCGGCATCCGATGCCGAGACGAGCTCATAGCGGCGGGTGGCGTGCTCCGCGCGAAGGCCGTCGCGCGTTCCCGCCGCGCGGATCGTGCCGCTGGCGATGATCACGAGGTCGTCGCAGAGACGCTCGACGACATCGAGCTGGTGCGACGAGAAGAGCACCGAGGTGCCCTGCGCCGCGCGGGTCTGCAAGACGTTCGCGACCACATCGACGGCGAGCGGGTCGAGGCCCGAGAACGGCTCGTCGAGGATGAGCACCTCGGGGTCGTGCACGAGCGCCGCGGCGATCTGCGCGCGCTGCTGATTGCCGAGCGAGAGGGTCTCGACGTTGTCGCCGAGCCGCTCGCCGAGCCCCAGCTCCTCGAGGAGGGTGGTGGCGCGCGCGGTGGCATCCGGCTTCGAGAAGCCGTGCAGCCGGGCGAGGTAGACGATGTGCTCGAGCACCTTCATCTTCGGGTACAGGCCGCGCTCCTCGGGCATGTACCCGAACCGGCGGCGGTCGGCCGTGGTGACAGGCGTGCCGTTCAGGGTGACGTCGCCACCGTCGCGGGCGAGGACGCCGAGGATGATGCGCATCGTGGTCGTCTTGCCGGCGCCGTTCCCGCCGACGAAGCCCGTCAGCCGGCCGGGCGCGACGTCGAAGGTGACGTCGTCGAGCACCCGGCGGGTGCCGTAGTTCTTCGTGATGCCGCTCAGATGGAGCATCCGATCCTCCTGCTCGTCGTGGGGCCGCACGTCGCGTCCTCATCTGGTTCCACGCTAGGGATCGTCCGCGCGCCGGACCTCCCCCCGACGGGTGATCTCCGATCCCCCTCCTGAGACGGAGACGGGCGCGGCTGACGCCCGATTACATGCACGGGAATGCGTATCGTCGACGGTGTGTTGGGGTGGGAGTGGATGCCGCGACCCGTGGCATCCGTCCGCTCGACCCTGGAGGATTCATGACCGACCGCACGATCGGCTACATCGTCGGCAGCATCTCGTCGACCTCGATCAACCGCAAGCTCGCCAAGGCGCTGGAGCGCCTCGCCCCCGAAGGCACGACGCTCGTGGAGATCCCGATCAAGGACCTGCCGTTCTATTCGGTCGACCACGACGGCGCCTTCCCCCAGGTGGCCGTGGACTTCAAGCAGGCCATCGCCGACGTCGACGGCGTCATCATCGTCACGCCCGAGTACAGCCGCTCGATCCCCGGCGTGCTCAAGAACGCCCTCGACTGGGCCGCCCGCCCCTACGGCCAGGGCTCCTTCGACGGCAAGCCGACCGCCGTGATCGGCACCTCCGGCAGCGGCATCGGCACCGCCGCCGCACAGCAGCACCTCAAGGCTGTGCTGAGCCACTTCAACGCCCCGACCCTGGGTCAGCCCGAGGGCTACGTGCAGAGCACGCCCGGCCTCTTCTCTGAGGACGGCGAAGTGTCGAACGACGAGACCGCCGGCTTCCTCGTCGGCTACCTCGAGGCCTTCAACGCCCTCGTCGACCGCTACGCCAAGGTTTCCGCGTCGCTCTGACCCGACACCAGACGAACGGCCCCGCCCCGGTTCCCGGGAGCGGGGCCGTTTCGCGTGGTGTCAGGTCAACCCGTGGCGGTGGGCGTAGACGACGGCTGCGACGCGGTCGCGGGCGCCGAGCTTCTGCAGCACGTTCGAGACGTGCGTCTTGACCGTCGCCTCGCCGATGAAGAGGGTCTGCGCGATCTCGCCGTTGCTCATTGCCTGCGCCAGGAGGCGGAGGACCTCGGTCTCGCGATCGGTCAGCTCGACGGCGGGGGCGGGCGCGGTCTCCGCCGTGCGGGGGAGGGATGCCGCCGGCGCCGGGTCCGTCGTGGGTGCCGGCGCCGAGGCGAAGCGCTCGATGACGCGTCGCGTGACCGCCGGGGCCAGCAGCGCGTCGCCGTCGTGCGCCACGCGGACGGCGTGGGTGAGTTCCTCCGGGCCGGCGTTCTTCAGCAGAAAGCCGCTGGCTCCGGCCGCGAGGGCCTGGAACAGGTAGTCGTCGCGGTCGAACGTCGTCACGATCACGACGGCGGCGGTGATCGCTTCGTCGGCGACGATGCGGCGAGTCGCCTCGAGTCCGTCCATGTCGGGCATCTGCACGTCCATGCAGATGACGTCGGGGTGGAGGGTGGATGCCGCGGCGATCGCCGCCACCCCGTCGCCAGCTTCGCCGACGACCTCGATGTCGCCGGCGGCCTCGAGGATCATCCGGAATCCGGCGCGCATGACCGCGTGGTCGTCGACCAGCAGAACCCGGATCATGCGTCGCCCCCGCCGCCGCCGTCGACGGATGCCGCGGCTGCCATCACCGCGGCATCCGCCCCGGTGTCACCGCCCTGTTGCGGCGCGCCGACCGGCACCCGAGCGCGCACGAGGAACCCGCCCCGGTCGCGTGCCCTCGCCTCGAGGGTTCCCCCGGATGCCGCCGCACGCTCACGCATGCCGACGAGCCCGAGCCCGGCGCGGCCGGACAGAGGAGCACGGCCGGTGTTCGACACCTCGAGCTCGATGCCGTCGCCGTCGTAACGGACACGGAGATCGGCGGTCGCCCCCGGCCCGCCGTGACGGCGCGCGTTCGTCAGCGCCTCTTGCGCGATGCGGTACAGGTTCACCTGCACGAGCTCCGAACTCGACACCGGTTCGCCGACGACCGAGAGCGTCGTCGGCAGCCCGTTCGCGTTGGCGTGTGCGACGAGGTCGGGCAGGGCGCTGAGGCGCAGCGTCGACCCGCCCGGGGCCTCCGCATCGGGCGTGCGCAGGGTCTCGAGCAGGTGGCGGAGCTCGGTGAGCGCGCCACGCGCCGACCCCTCGACACCCGCGAGCGCGGTCTTCGCGGCATCCGGATCGCGGTCGAGGACCGTGCGGGCCGCCCCGGCTTGCACCCCCATCGCCGAGACGTGGTGCGCGACGACGTCGTGAAGTTCGCGGGCGATGCGCACCCGGTCGAGGGCGACGGCCTGCGCCGCGGTGAGCTCCCGCTCCCGCTCCAGCTCGGCGGTGCGCTCCTCGAGGGCGGCGTGTTCGACCGCGCTCGCGTAGGCGCGCTCGCCGAACAGGTACGCGCCGCCGAAGAAGGCGATGTTGATGAGGAACTGCAGCATGGCGAAGGCGGCGAAGGGCGAGAACGGTCCTTCCTGCGACAGCGAGCTGTCGGATGCCGCCGACTGGAACATCGAGACGAGGAGCCAGACGAGCATCGCGATGATCACGAGGACTCGAACGAGCGCCGCGCGGCGCCGGTCCGACACCCACGCGCCGACCGTGTACATGGCGATGAACAGGGCAACGTTGCCCACGTACACCTCGGGGATCAGCAGGGAGACGCCGACGAAGTACGACGTCGCCACGGCGATGAGCACGATGCTCGGCCACCGGCGGCGGAAGGCGAGGGGGAGCGTGAGCGCCGCGGCGTACACGAAACCCCACCACAGGTCGGGGTGGTCGCCGCCGTAGATGCCCGAGACCGATCCGAGCGCCGTGCTCAGGATGCCGGCGACGAGCATGCCCGCCGCGAGCCACGCATCGTGGCGGGATTCCTCAGGGGTGACCTGACGACGCAATGACATGACGGACATCCCTCCACGCTAGAGGCGACGCCGCGGTGCGGCATCCGTCGCGTGACGGAGAAGGAGGGGGGATCGGTGTCAGAAAATCCCTGTGTCAGAAAATCATCGGGCGGTCGTCGTCAGCGTCGCCGTCCAGCTCGAGGTCGACGACCACCGGAACATGGTCGCTGGGGATCTCGCCCTTGCGCTCGTTCCGGTGGATCTCGGCGGCCACCACGGCATCGGCCAGCGCCGACGAGCCGAGGATGAAGTCGATGCGCAGGCCCTCGTTGCGGGGGAAGCGCAGCTGCTTGTAGTCCCAATAGGTGTAGCCGGTGGGAACGAGAGGGCGGACGGTGTCGGTGAGTCCGGCGTCGAGGAGCGCCTGGAACGCGGCACGCTCCTCGGGGGAGACGTGGGTCGTCACGCCCTCGACCACCGTCGGGTCGCCGTTGTCGGCATCCGTGGGAGCGATGTTGAAATCGCCGACGAGCGCGAGCGGCAGGTCGGGCTGTGCGGCGAGCGTCCGCTGCGTGTACGCGCGGAGCGCCTCGAGCCAGTGCAGCTTGTACGTGAAGTGGGGGTCGTCGAGTCCGCGGCCGTTGGGGACGTACAGGCTCCAGACCTTCACACCGTCGATGGTCGCCCCGAGCGCGCGCGCCTCCTGCGGGGCATCCGGACCCTCGTGCCCCTTCAGAAAGCCGGGCATGTCGGGGAACGCGTGCTCGACCTCGGTGATCGGGGAGCGGCTCGCGATCGCGACGCCGTTCCACTGATTGAGGCCATGCGCCTCGACGTGGTACCCGGCTTCCTCGAACGCCTCGTAGGGGAACTGCTCGGGCTTGCACTTGATCTCCTGCATCGCGAGCACGTCGATGTTCTCGCGCACGGCGAAGTCGACGGTGCGCACGACACGGGCGCGGATCGAGTTGACGTTCCAGGTGGCAAGCCGCATGCCTCCCAGCCTAGATCGGGGCCCCGACGCCTCCGGTCGTAGACTCGTCGCGTGACCGTCGCCTCCACGCCCGCACTCGAAGCCGACCGCCAGAGCCTCATCTCGCTGATCCAGGAGGAGGCCGTGTTCCACGGCGACTTCACCCTGTCGAGCGGCAAGAAGGCGTCGTACTACGTCGACATGCGCAAGCTCACGCTCGACCACCGTGCGGCTCCCGCGATCGGCCGGATCATGCTCGACCTCATCCGCGACGTCGACGGTATCGTCGCGGTCGGCGGTCTGACTCTCGGCGCCGACCCGATCGCCAACGCCGTCATGCACGAGTCGGTTCGCACCGACGCTCCGCTCGACGCGTTCGTCGTCCGCAAGGAGCCGAAGGACCACGGCCGCGGTCGTCAGGTCGAAGGCGCGGATGTCGCGGGCAAGCGCGTCGTCGTCGTCGAGGACACCTCGACCACCGGTCAGTCGGCGCTCAAGGCGGTGGAGGCGCTGCGCCGCGAGGGTGCCGAGCCCGTCGCCGTCGCCGTGATCGTCGACCGCAAGACCGGAGCTCAGGCCGCGGTCGAGGCGGAGGGTCTCACCTGGCTCGCCGCCATCGACCTCGACGACCTGGGGCTGCAGCCCCAGTAATCACCTCACTGCTCGAGGTCGTCCCAGGGGTTGCCGCCGCGATCGTCGTCGCGCCGGCGACGGACCATCTGCACGATGACGATCACGAGCGTCGTGGTCATCGTGAGGCCCACGACGGCGAACAGCAGGTTCTGTTCCAGCCCGCTCATGCGAAGCCTCCTCCACTCGGTCCCCCCACTCTGACACCGATATGTGCCGATTGCGGCATCCATTGTCGGAACCCACTGGGAAACCTCGCCCGGCCACGTGACCTCAGGGGCCCGCGAGCGTAGGGTCGAGGGGTGGCACGAGACGTGTGGGACCCCCGACATCTGCCCGATCTGAGCGGTCGCCGATACCTCGTCACGGGTTCCAACGCCGGGCTCGGATTCTTCTCGTGCCTGCAGCTCGCGGGCGCCGGAGCGCACGTCATCATGAGCGGCCGGAACCCCACTCGGCTCTCTCGAGCGCGGGCCGCGATCGTCGCCCAGGTGCCCGACGCCGACCTCGAGACGCTGGCCCTCGACACGAGTAACCTCGGCTCGGTCCGCGCGGCGGCCGCGACCGTGCGCGGGCGGGTCGGACTGAACGGCGTCCTGCTGAACGCCGGGATCGTGCACCCCCCGAAGACGCGGCAGGTGACCCTCGACGGGCACGAGCTCGTCATCGCGACGAACGCGTTGGGGCACTACGCGCTCGCCGGCGCGCTCCTGCCCGCCCTCGCCGCCGCGCGCGGCCGGATGGTGTGGCTCGGCTCGGTCTCGACGACGCTCTTCCCCTGGGATCCGACTGACCCCGAACTGGTGCACGGGTACACGCCGTGGCGGGCCTACGTGCAGTCGAAGGTCGCGACCTCGGCGCTCGGTTTCGAAGCGGATCGCCGGCTCCGGGCGGCATCCGTTCCCGTCGACAGCATCGTCGCCCACCCCGGATACTCCCTCGGCGGCCGCACCCGACGCATCGCGGGTGTGAGCGCGCCGACCCGGCGCAAGCGTCTGTTCAGCAGCCTGCAGGCGCCGATCTCGCAATCGAAGGAGCGCGGTGCATGGTCACCCGTGCGCGCGCTCGTCGACCCCGACGCCGAGGGCGGACAGTACTGGGGCCCGTCGGGCTTCATCACCGGGGCGCCCGAGCAGGTCACGCCGTCGAAGGTCACCGTCGACCCCGACGTCGGCGCCCGGGTGTGGCACTACGCGGAGCACGCCACGCGGACCGAATGGCCCTACCTCAAGGCGCGCAAGGTTCGCCTGCGCTGATCCCGCCTGGCGCCGGGTCGCTCAGGCGCTGATCCAGACGGCGGATGCCGCGGCCGCGGGCAGCTCGATCGTCGGACCGCCGTCGACCTGGACGGCGTCGCGTCCGGTCGCCGTCACCGTGTGACCCACGTCGATCCCCGCCTCCTCGAGGGCTCGGAGGAGCGACGGGTCGCGGTCGGAGACGCGGAGCACCCGGCCGGTGTGTCCGAGGGCCGCCTCGGCCAGCAGGACGAACGGCTCCCGCTCCACGGTTCCGTCGGGCGCCGGGATCGCATCGCCGTGCGGGTCGAACCGCGGGTGTCCGAGGCGCGCGTCGATCCCGGCGAGCAGGCGGTCGCTGATCGTGTGCTCGAGGACCTCCGCCTCGTCGTGCACCTCGTCCCACGCGTAGCCGAACTCCCGCACCAGCCAGGTCTCGATGAGGCGGTGTCGCCGGATCACCGACGTGGCGCGCAGCGTGCCGGCATCCGTCAGCGAGATCGGGCCGTACGGACGGTGGGAGACGAGTCCCTGGGCGGCGAGCTTCTTCACCATCTCGGTGACGCTCGAGGGCGCGAGCCCGAGCTCCGACGCGAGGATCGACGGGGTGACCGGCTGGGTCTGCCACTCGGTGTGGTGGTAGATCGTCTTCAGGTAGTCGTCGATGGTGGACGGCGAGGCGGGCACGCCCCCAGGGTATCGGCCCGCCGTCCCGGCCATGGTGACGGACGTCGTCACCCGCCGGTGAAGGTGAGCCAGAGCAGCGCGCAGTTGAGCGCGATGAGGAAGACGGATGCCGCAGCGCCGGCGACCGTGGTGAATACGCGGTTGCGGTGCGCCCCGACCACGTCGCGCCGGGCGGTGAGGACGACGAGCGGCACCAGGGCGAACGGGATGCCGAAGCTCAGCACCACCTGGCTCAGCACGAGGGCGAGGGTGGGGTCGACTCCGACGGCGAGGATCACGAGCGCCGGGACGAGGGTCACGAGTCGCCGCGCGAGGAGGGGGAGCCGCACCCGGAGGAGTCCCTGCATGATCTCGGCGCCCGCGTACGCGCCGACGGCGCTGCTGGCCAGGCCGCTCGCCAGCAGGCCGACGGCGAACAGCGTCGCGACGACCGGTCCGATGCCGCTCTGCAGCGCCGCGTACGCCCCTTCCAGGCTGTCCGTCCCGGGGATGCCCGCCAGGTTCGCCGCCGCCAGCAGGAGGATGCCGAGGTTCACCGTGCCGGCAATCGCGAGCGCGATCGTGACGTCCCATCGAGTGGCGCGGAGGAGGCGGGTGGTGGCGAGCCGCTCGGGTTGCGCTGCCTCGGCTTGCGCGGCCGCGGGCCGTGCGGGCGCGGCATCCGCCGGTCGGAAGCGGTCGCGGGCCAGCGCGCTGTGCGCGTAGATCGCGTGCGGCATGATCGTCGCGCCCAGGATGGACGCCGCCAGCAGCACGGAGTCGGCGCCCTCGAAGCGGGGGAGAAGGCCCGAGGCGACGCCCGTCGCCTCGGGCGGTCCGATGAAGACGCCGTAGCTGAAGCCGATCACGATGATCGCCATCAGGCCGATGATCACGAACTCGAAGCTGCGCGCGCCGCGGCGCGACTGGATCATCAGCAGCACGATCGAGACCGCGCCGGTGATCAGGCCTCCCCAGACGAGGGGGACGCCGAAGAGCAGCCACAGGGCGACGGCGCCGCCGATGATCTCGGCGACGTCCGTCGCCATCGCCACGAGTTCGGCCTGCACCCAGTACAGGCGACGCGCGACGTTCGAGCGGATGCGGGTGCCGAGCACCTCGGGGAGACTCTGGCCCGTGACGATGCCGAGCTTCGCCGAGAGGTACTGGATCAGCCAGGCCATGACGTTGCCGAGGACCACCACCCACACCAGCAGGTACCCGTACCGCGCGCCGGCGGTCATGTTGCTCGCGACGTTGCCCGGGTCGAGATAGGCGACCCCCGCGACGAGCGCCGGTCCGAGCAGCCACGCCAATCGCGACCCACGACGCCGGGGCGTGGGGAGCGCGGCGGCGGTACGGAGAGCAGATTTCGGCATGCCGAAAAATGTACCAGGAGTTTTCGGTCGACCGAAAAAAGCGTTGAGGTGGTGCCCGCGTAGCCTGGGAACATGACTGACCCGGCCCCCGTCCCCGCCGCGCCGGACGGCCCGTCGGCGGACGGTGACGCCGAGCCGCAGCTGCCCGTCGGCGTGGGCCCCTGGCCCGGCGGTGAGGCCGAGTGGCCCGACAACCCCCGCTACGACCGCGAGCTGCTGGCCGGCGGTGACCGGCGCAACGTCGTCGACCGGTACCGCTACTGGACGATGGCGGCGATCGTCGCCGATCTCGACGAGAAGCGGCATCCGTTCCACGTCGCCATCGAGAACTGGCAGCACGACATGAACATCGGATCGATCGTCCGCAGCGCCAACGCCTTCGGCGCGGCCGAGGTGCACATCATCGGCAAGCGCCGGTGGAACCGCCGCGGCGCGATGGTCACCGACCGCTACCAGCACGTGCGCCACCACGAGGACGTCGCCGCCTTCACCGCATGGGCGGATGCCGAACGCCTGCCCGTCCTCGCCATCGACAACGTCGACGGATCGGTGCCCGTGGACCGCGCCGACCTCCCCGAACGCTGCGTCCTGCTGTTCGGCCAGGAAGGTCCCGGGCTGTCGGCGGAGGCGCTCGCCGCGGCATCCGGAGTCATCGAGATCACCCAGTACGGCTCGACCCGCTCGATCAACGCGTCGGCCGCCGCCGCGGTCGTCATGTACGAATGGTGCCGCCGCTACGCCTGAGCGTCAGGCGCCGACCGTGAGCCACTCCGAGCGGCGGACGCGGAGGCCCAGGGTCACCAGTCGCGCCAGCATGTAGACGCCGAAGAAGCAGACCGCGAGCCAGGCGAGCCCCGCGGCACCGGCCGGGAGCAGCAGCCACACGACGATGAGCGCGGGCAGGTACGGCACGAGGTTCACGGCGCCGACGATCGCGAGGTACTTCGCGTCGCCCGCGCCCATCAGCACCCGGTCGAGCACGAACACGACACCGCACACGGGCTGAGCGACAGCGAGCACGAGGAGTGCCGGCTGGATCAGCGCGGCGACCTCCGGGTCGCCGGTGAACGCGACGCCGATCACCCCGGACAGCGCGGCGATCACGACGCCCACGATGACCCCGAACCAGATGCCCCACGCGACCGTGCGGCCGAGGACCCGACGGACGAAGGGCTCGTCACCCGCCCCGAGCCCGCGGCCGATGAGCGCCTGCGCCGCGATCGCGAGGGCGTCGAGGGCGAAAGCCGCCGTCGAGAAGATCGTGAATGCGACCTGCCAGCCGGCCAGCTCCTCGGTGCCGATGGCGGTGGCGACCGCGACGGTGACGAGCAGGGCGACGCGCAGCGACACCGTGCGCAGGAACAGCCATCCGCCCGAGCGTGCGGACCCGCGCACCCCGTCGCGCTGGGGGAGGACCGATGCCGAGTGGCGTCGAGCGAGGCGACCGATGACGACCGCGTACGCGGCGACCATGCCCCACTGGGCGGCGACGGTCCCCGCCGCGGAACCCGCGATGCCCCAGCCGAACCCGTAGATGAAGAGCCAGTTGAGGAGGGCGTTCGCCGCGAAGCCGAGGCCGGCGATCCACAGCGGGGTCACCGTGTCCTGCATGCCTCGCAACAGGCCGGTCGCCGCGAAGACGATCAGCATCGCGGGGAGCCCCCACATCGAGAGCCCCAGATAGGCGACGGCCTGCTCGGCGACTGCGGTGGTCGGGTCGAAGAGGCCAACGAGCATCGGCGTCGCCAGCGACCCGACGAGGGCGAGCACCGCGCCCAGGCCCAGCGCGAGCCACAGCCCGTCGATGCCGACGCTCACGGCGCTGTGCGTGTCGCCGGCACCGAACCGCCGCGCCACCGCCGGGGTCGTCGAATACGCGAGGAACACCATCAGACCGATGATCGTCTGCAGCACGGCGCTGGCGATGCCGAGCCCCGCGAGCGGGACGACGCCCAGGTGCCCGATCAGCGCGGCATCCACGATGAGGAACATCGGCTCGGCCACGAGCGCCCCCAGGGCGGGCACGGCGAGGCGCAGGATCTCGCGGTTCAGGGTGGGCGCGGGCACGCGTTTCAGCCTAGGGCCGCGTCTGCGACGCGCCGACCTCTGCGCCGCGCGGGTCAGACGTCCTGGCGGGGCATCGGCGCGAGGCGCGTCAGCTGCGTGACGTGGCGGGGCTCCAGCTCGGCGATCGAGGCGACGCCGAGGAGCTTCATGGTCCGCTCGATCTCGCTGCGCAGGATCTCGATGGTCTTGTCGACGCCGGCCCGGCCTCCGGCCATCAGGCCGTACAGGTAGGCACGGCCGATGAGCGTGAACTTCGCTCCCAGGGCGATGGATGCCACGATGTCGGCGCCGTTCATGATGCCGGTGTCGACCATCACGGTGGCGTCCTTCCCGACCTCGCGGACGACCGTCGGCAGGAGGTGGAAGGGGATCGGCGCGCGGTCGAGCTGACGTCCGCCGTGGTTGGAGAGGATGATGCCGTCGACGCCGTGGTCGATGAGGCGCTTCGAGTCCTCGACGTTCTGCACGCCCTTGATGACGATCTTGCCGGGCCAGATCTCGCGGATCACCTTGAGGTCCTCGTAGCTGATCGTCGGGTCCATCGCGGCGTTGAGCAGGTCGCCCACGGTGCCGCCGGTGGCCGACAGCGACGCGAACTCGAGCTTCGGCGTGGTGAGGAAGTCGATCCACCACCAGGGCCGGGGGATCGCGTTGATGATCGTGCCGAGGGTCAGCTGCGGCGGGATCGAGAAGCCGTTGCGCTTGTCGCGCAGGCGCGCACCCGCAACCGGGGTGTCGACGGTGAACTGGAGGGTGTCGAACCCGGCGGCGCCGGCGCGACGGGCGAGCTCGTACGAGATCTCGCGGTCGCGCATGACGTACAGCTGGAACCAGTTGCGACCGTTCGGGTTCGCGGCCTTCACGTTCTCGATCGACGTCGTCCCGAGGGTGGAGAGCGTGAACGGGATGCCGGCGGCGCCCGCCGCACCCGCCCCGGCGACCTCGCCCTCGGTCTGCATCAGTCGGGTGAAGCCGGTGGGTGCGATGCCGAACGGCAATGCCGAGGGTCCGCCGAGGATCTCGACGGACGTGTCGACGTCGGCGGCAGGGCGGAGCACGTCGGGGTGGAACTCGACGTCCTGGAAGGCCTGCCGGGCGCGGGCGAGGGAGGTCTCGCCCTCCGCGGCGCCGTCGGTGTAGTCGAACGCGGCCTTCGGGGTGCGGCGCTTGGCGATGGTGCGCAGATCGTTGATCGTGTACGCGGCATCCAGTCGACGCTTGGTGCCGTTGAGTTCCGGCTTCTTGAACTGCATGAGCTCGAGGAGCTCGAGCGGCTTGGGGAACTGGCGCTGAACCATGGGAGTTCCGTCCTTATGCCCGCGGCTGGTGGCGGCGGGGCTGGTGAGTGAGAGCGACGAGGTCGCGGAGGGATTCGAGGGAGCCGGAGAGGATGCCGGTCGCGCGTGCCTGAACGAGGATATTCCCCAGTGCGGTCGCTTCGACAGGCCCCGCCAGCACGGGCACGCCGGACCGGTCGGCGGTTCGCTGGCAGAGGAGCTCGTTCAATGCGCCGCCGCCGACGATGTGGATGACGCGCAGGTCGACCCCGCCCACGCGGGCTGCGTCGTGCGCGGTGTCGGCGAACGCCTGCGCGAGCGACTCGATGATGCTGCGGGCGAACTCCGCCCGGGTGCGTGGGGCCGGCACCCCGTGCTCCTCGCACCAGTCGGCGATGCGGCGGGGCATGTCTCCGGGCGGCAGGAACCGAGCGTCGTCGACGTCGAAGACGGCGACGGGAGCGGTGATCTCCTCGGCGGAGTCGAGCAGCGTGGGCAGGTCGATGGCGTGCCCCTCGCGCTGCCAGCCCCGCACGGCTTCGCTGAGGATCCACAGGCCCATCACGTTGCGGAGCAGTCGGACGCGACCGTCGACGCCGCCTTCGTTGGTGAAGCCAGCTTCGCGAGCCGCGTCGGTGAGCACGGGCCGTTCGACCTCGACCCCGACGAGACCCCAGGTGCCGCACGAGATGTAGGCGGCATCGGGGGAGGTCATGGGGACGGCGACGACGGCGGATGCCGTGTCGTGCGACCCGACCGCGGTGACCGCGCTGCGTGCGACGAGCACTTCGGCAGCGCCGCCGCTGATCGTGCCGAGCGTCTCGCCCGGCGCGATGAGGGGGGCCAGGATGCGCGCGGGGATGCCCAGCGACTCGAGCAGCTCGGCATCCCACTCGCCGGTGTCGGCGCGGAGGAGCCCCGTCGTCGAGGCGTTGGTCCGCTCAGTGCGGGCCTGGCCGGTGAGCCAGTACCCGATCAGGTCGGGGATGAGCAGGGCGTGGTCGGCGATGCCGAGCAGCTCCGGGTCTTCGGCGGCGAACTGGTACAGCGTGTTGAACGGCAGGAACTGCAGGCCGTTCCGTGCGAACAGGTCGGCATGGGGATGCCGCGCGTGCACCGCTTCGACGCCTGCGGCCGCGCGCTCGTCGCGGTAGTGGAACGGCTCGCCGAGGAGGCGGGACCGGGCGATCAGGCCGTAGTCGACCGCCCACGAGTCCACGCCGACGCTCGCGATGTCGGGGTGCTCACGCAGCGCCTCGCGGAGCCCGGTGAGCACGGAGCCGTACATGCCGACGAGGTTCCAGTGGAGGCCGTCGGCCAGACGCACCGGGTCGTTCGGGAAGCGGGCGACGGTCTCGGTGTCGAGCTGCCTCGGCCCGACGCGACCGACGATGACCCGCCCGCTCGTCGCGCCGAGGTCGACCGCCGCGACGGTCGTCATCGCAGGAACGCGGCGGCGACGCCGGAGTCGACCGGGATGTGCAGGCCGGTCGTGCGCGAGAGCTCGGGACCGGTGAGGACGTACACCGCGTCGGCGACGTTCTCGGGGACGACCTCGCGCTTGAGGATCGTGCGGTTCGCGTAGAACTGGCCGAGGTCCTCTTCCTTGACGCCATAGGTCGCGGCGCGGTTGGCGCCCCATCCGGCGGCGAAGATGCCCGAGCCGCGGACGACGCCGTCGGGGTTGATGCCGTTGACGCGCACGCCGTGCTCGCCGAGCTCGACCGCCAGCAGGCGCACCTGGTGGGCCTGGTCGGCCTTCGTCGCCGAGTAGGCGATGTTGTTGGGGCCTGCGAACACGGAGTTCTTCGATGAGATGTAGATGACGTCGCCGCCCATGCCCTGCTCGATGAGCGCCTTCGCGGCCGCCTTCGCGACGAGGAACGAGCCCTTCGCCATGACGTCGTGCTGCAGGTCCCAGTCCTTTTCGGTGGTCTCCAGCAGCGGCTTCGACAGCGACAGTCCGGCGTTGTTCACGACGAGGTCGATGCCGCCGAAAGCGAGGATGGTCGCGTCGATCGCGGCCTGCACGCCCGCGGCATCCGCCACGTTCGCGGCGACGCCGATCGCGACGTCCGTGCCACCGAGCTCGGCGGCCGCGGCCTGCGCCTTCTCGAGGTCGAGGTCGGCGACGACGACGCAGGCGCCCTCGGCAGCGAGGCGCACCGCGATGGCTTTGCCGATGCCGGATGCCGCGCCGGTCACGAAAGCGATGCGGCCCTGGTGGGTCTTGGGCTTCGGCATCCGCTGCAGCTTCGCCTCTTCGAGGGCCCAGTACTCGATGCGGAACTTCTCGGCGTCGGAGATGGGCGAGTACGTCGAGAGGGCTTCGGCGCCGCGCATGACGTTGATCGCGTTGACGTAGAACTCGCCGGCCACGCGGGCGGTCTGCTTGTTCGCGCCGTAGCTGAACATGCCGACGCCCGGGACGAGGACGATGAGCGGGTCGGCGCCGCGGATGGCGGGCGAGTCGGCCGCTGCGTGCGCGTCGTAGTAGGCCTGGTAATCGGCGCGGTACGTCTCGTGCAGCTCCTTCAGGCGTGCGATCGACTCCTCGACCGACGCGGTCGCCGGCACATCGAGGATGAGCGGCTTGACCTTGGTGCGCAGGAAGTGGTCGGGGCAGCTCGTGCCGAGCTCGGCGAGGGCGGGTGCCTTCTCGGATGCCAGGAAGTCGAGCACCACGTCGCTGTCGGTGTAGTGCCCGACCATCGGCTTGTCCGTCGACGCGAGCCCGCGGATGGTGGCGCCGAGGGCGGCGGCCTTCGCGCGGCGCTCGGCCTCGGGGAGCGCCTCGAATCCGGCGCGGACGCCGCCGAAGGGGTCGGCCGTGCCGTGCTCGGCGATGTAGGCGGCGGCGGTCTCGATGATCCAGAGGCTGTTGGCCTCGGACTCCTCCGATGTGTCGCCCCACGCGGTGATGCCGTGGCCGCCGAGGATCGTGCCGATCGCCTGCGGGTTCTTCGCCTTGATCTCGGCGATGTCGAGGCCCAGCTGGAAACCGGGGCGGCGCCACGGCACCCAGACGACCTTGTCGCCGAAGATCTCCGCCGTCAGCGCCTCGCCGTCGGCGGCGGTCGCGATCGCGATGCCGGCGTCGGGGTGCAGGTGGTCGACGTGTGCGGCATCCACCAGTCCGTGCATGGCGGTGTCGATCGAGGGAGCCGCGCCTCCCTTGCCGTGCAGGCAGTAGTCGAACGCGGCGACCATCTCGTCTTCGCGGTCGATGCCCGGGTAGACGTCGACGAGCGCGCGCATGCGGTCGAGGCGGAGGACGGCGAGCCCCTCGGGCTTCAGGGTGCCAAGGTCGCCGCCGGATCCCTTGACCCACAGCAGCTCGACGGGCTCACCGGTCACCGGGTCGGTGTCGGTGCCCTTCGCGGACGTGTTGCCGCCGGCGTAGTTGGTGTTCTTCGGGTCGGCGCCCAGGCGGTTGCTGCGTGCGATGAGCTCGGCGGCAGTCGGGTTGGTCATGTTGATGGTCTCCAGAGTCGAAAGGGTCGGCGACGGGCGGCGCTCAGGCGCCCCAGCCGGCCTGCGTGCCGCCGACGCGGTCTGCGGCGATCTGCTGCTGGTAGCCGGATGCCGCGTATGCGGCCATCGGGTCGGCGGGCAGACCGCGCGACACGCGCCACTCGGCGAGGGCCGGTCGCACGTCGGTGTAGAAGGCGTCCATCAGCACGGCGTTCGCGCCGAGGACGTCGTTCGCCTGCTGTGCGGCGTCGAGGGCGGCGCGGTCGACGAGGAGCGCGCGCGCCGTCATCTCCTGCACGTTCAGCACCGACCGGATCTGGCCGGGAACCTTGTCCTCGATGTTGTGGCACTGGTCGAGCATGAAGGCGACGTCGGGGTTGTTCAGCCCACCGCCGCGGACGACCTCGAAGAGGATGCGGAACAGCTGGAACGGATCGGCCGCCCCGACGATGAGGTCGTCGTCGGCGTAGAAGCGCGAGTTGAAGTCGAAGGAGCCGAGTTTGCCGAGGCGCAGCAGCTGCATGACGATGAACTCGATGTTCGTGCCGGGCGCGTGGTGGCCGGTGTCGAGGCAGACCATCGCCTTGTCGCCGAGGGCGGCGACCTGGGCGTAGGACGTGCCCCAGTCGGGAACGTCGGTGTGGTAGAACGACGGCTCGAAGAACTTGTACTCCAGCACGAGGCGCTGCGCGTCGCCGAGGCGCGCGTAGATCTGCTGGAGCGAATCCTGCAGGCGATCCTGGCGGGCCCGCATGTCGTTCTGGCCCGGGTAGTTCGACCCCTCGGCCAGCCAGATCTTCAGGTCGCGCGATCCGGTCGCGTGCATGATGTCGATGCACTCGAAGTGGTGGTCGATCGCCTTGCGGCGGATGCTCTCGTCGTGGTGGGTGAGAGCGCCGAACTTGTAGTCCTCGTCCTGGAACGTGTTGGAGTTGACGGTGCCGAGCTCGACGCCCAGGTCCTCGGCGTGGGCACGCAGGGTGGCGTAGTCGTCGACCTTGTCCCACGGGATGTGCAGCGCGACGCTGGGAGCGAGGGCCGTGTAGCGGTTGACCTGCGCGGCATCCGCGATCTTCTCGAACGGATCGCGCGGTGTGCCGGGCGTCGCGAACACGCGGAAGCGCGTGCCGGAGTTGCCGAAGGCCCAGCTGGGCAGCTCGATGCCCTGGCCTGCGAGCTGGGTGAGGATCTCGGGGGACAGCGTCGTCATGAGGGGTCGCTTTCTCGGTGATCGCCGGCGGATGCCGCCAGCTGGTCGTGCAGGTTGAAGACTTCGGCGAGGGGTGTCGCCGCCTGGTCGGGTCGGCCGTCGAGACCGAGGAAGAAGCGCGCCATCTCGGCTTCCCACCGGGCGGCGACGGGGGAGGCGGCGAGGTAGGCCTGCGCTGCCGCATCGTCGTCGGTCTCGTAGTAGCCGAAGAGCCGGCCGCCGTCGCCGAGGAAGAGTGAGTAGTTGCGCCGACCGGATGCCGCGATCTCGGCGAGCATCTCTGGCCAGACGGGCGTGTGGCGGGCGATGTACTCGTCGAGGAGCGCCGGGTCGACCTGCAGCTGGAAGGCCACGCGGGTCATGTCACTCCTTTGTGGGATGCCGGGTCGTGGCATCCGTGATGCATTCGTGAAACGATTCAAACTGTAGTGTGAACGGAATCATCCGTCAAGCAAAGGTGACCGTGGCAGTCAGCGTGAAGGACGTCGCCCGCGCGGCGGGCGTCTCGGTGGGCACCGTGTCGAACGTGCTCAACCGCCCGGCGAAAGTCGCCCCGGCGACCGTCGAGCGCGTCCACGCCGTCATCGCCGAGCTCGGGTTCGTGCGCAACGACGCCGCCCGGCAGTTGCGCGCCGGCCGCAGCCGGAGTCTCGGGCTCGTCGTCCTCGACAGCGCCAACCCCTTCTTCGCCGAAGTCGCCCGCGGCGCCGAACAGCGCGCGGCGGACCACGGCGTCTCGGTGCTGCTCGGCAACAGCGACCAGAACGACGAGCGCGAGAACGCCTACCTCGACCTCTTCCGCGAGCAGCGGGTCAACGGCGTGCTGCTCACGCCCCTCTCCGGCGACACGGTGCGCGCCGCGGCCCTCGCCGCCGCCGGCATCCCCGTCGTCCTCGTCGACGCCGAAGACCCGGACGGCTCGTTCCCCTCCGTCGCCGTCGACGACGTCGAAGGCGGCTACCTCGCGGCCCAGCACCTTCTCGCCACGGGACGCCGCCGGATCGCCTTCGCCGGGGGGCCGGCATCCATTCGCCAGGTGGCCGACCGCCTCGAGGGTGCGCGACGCGCGATGGCCGAGGTGCCGACCGCGACGCTCGAGGTGATCGAGACGCCGGCGCTCACCGTGCTGGCGGGCCGCGCAGTGGGGGAGGAACTCGGGCACCGGGCGGTGGGAGACCGCCCCGACGGCGTCTTCTGCGCGAACGACCTGCTCGCGGTCGGGGTGCTCCAGGGCGCGGGAATCCTGGGCGACCTGCGGGTGCCCGACGACGTCGCACTGGTCGGCTACGACGACATCGACTTCGCGCAGGCGACCGTGGTTCCGCTCACCTCCGTCCGCCAGCCGGCCCGCGAGATCGGGGTCGCGGCGGTCGATGCGCTGTTCGCTTCGCTGTCGGATCCGGATGCCGCGCCCGCGCGCGTCCGGTTCCGCCCCGAGCTCGTCGTGCGCGCCTCGACCGGCGGCTGAGCGGGCGCCCGCTCAGGCGTCGCGAAAGTGGGCTGACGCGCGCTCGCGCGATCGCGCGCAGCGCGGCGCTCACTGTCGAGCGCCGCTTGTGCCCAGCTCCCGCGTTCAGGTGGCAGCTATTGTCGCTTCGCCGCGCGCGATGCGGCGTGTCCTGCCACCTGGAGGCGTGGGCGGTGCCGCCGCCCGCGGGGCGGTATGGGCCGCGGCATCCATTGACACGATTCACAACCGGATCTAGGCTCGGAATCGGCGACTGGGGAAAGCGCATTCCGAAGTTCGATGATGAACGACCGAAAGTGAATCCGATGAGAAGACCCGTCCGTACATCCGTGGTCGCCGCGCTCGCCGCGGCGGCCCTCGTCATCCCGGCCCAGGCCGCGATGGCACAGCCGGGACACGGCCCCGGCAAGCCGAAGCCCGCGGCATCGCCGCAGCTGGAGAAGCTCGATCGCGGTCTCGTCGCGCTCCCGGGAGACGACGGCATCCACCTCACCTGGCGCCTGTTCAAGAGCGAGGCGACCGGCGCGTCGGCCACCGGGCTCACCGGCACCGACTTCGTCGTGAAGCGCGACGGCAAGCGCATCGCGACCGTCACCGACTCGACCACGTACGTCGACCCGGACGGCACGGAGCGCTCGCGCTACACCGTCTCGCCGCTGCAGGGAAAGCGCGAGGGCAAGCCCTCCGAGAAGGTCACGGTGCAGGGGTCGCCGTTCCTCGACATCCCGCTCACCAAGCCCGCCGATGGGGTCACCCCCGCCGGCGAGGCGTACACGTACTCCGCGAACGACGTCTCCGTCGGCGACGTGGACGGCGACGGCGCGTACGAATACGTCGTCAAGTGGGACCCGTCGAACTCGAAGGACGTCTCGCAGGTCGGCTACACCGGCCCGGTCTACATCGACACGTACGAGCTCGACGGCACGCTGCTGAACCGCATCGACCTGGGTGTGAACATCCGCGCCGGCGCGCACTACACGCAATTCCTCGTCTACGACTTCGACGGGAACGGCAAGGCCGAGATCATGATGAAGACGGCGCCGGGTACGAAGAGCACGGAGTTCAAGAAGGGCAAGGCGAAGAAGGCCGAGTTCGTCACCATGCCGAAGGCCGACCGCAAGGCCGGCTACTCCCACGCCGACGACTACCGGATGAGCGCCCAGGACTATGCGGCCCACCTCGCGGGCGTCTTCGAGGGCTGGTCGGAGCGCGAAGAGGTCGTGTCGGGTCAGTGGCCCGCCACGATCGAAGAGGCGCTCGGCGCCGAGCCGCAGTACGACTACCCGCTGAGCCGCGCCGACGCCGAAGAGCTCGTCGACTACTTCATCGACGTCTACGCGCCGTCGCGGTCGGCGCGCAACGTGCTGCGCAACTTCGAGGGCTTCATCGTCGACGGTCCCGAGTACCTCACGGTGTTCGAGGGCAAGACCGGCAAGGAGCTCGAGACCGTCCGCTACGAGCCGGGCCGCGGTGACGACGGCCTGCTCTGGGGTGACTACGCGATGTCGCGGATCGAGCCGGGCAACCGCGTCGATCGCTTCCTCTCGGGCGTCGCCTACCTCGACGGTCAGCGTCCTTCGGCCGTCTTCGCCCGCGGGTACTACACGCGCTCGACCGTCGCGACCTACGACTGGAACGGCAAGCACCTCACGAAGCGCTGGTTCGTCGACAGCGGCCACGTGCCGATGACGAACCCGTTCAACGACGGCCCGCACGGGCGCGACGGCACCGACCCCGAGTACGGCACCCTCACGACGCAGGGCTTCCACAGCCTGAGCGCCGCCGACGTCGACGGCGACGGCAAGCAGGAGATCGTCTACGGATCCGCGACCCTCGACGACGACGGCAGCCTGCTCTACTCCTCGTTCGACACGATGCCCGCAGGCAGTGCGACGCCCGGCGAGAACGTGCGCCTCGGCCACGGCGACGCGATGCACGTGGGCGACTTCGACCCGAACCGACCCGGCAAGGAGATCTTCACGGTCCACGAGGGCGGCGCGTACGCGCCGTACGGCACGGCGATGCGGGATGCCGCGACCGGCGAGGTGCTGTTCGGGGCGTACTCCGGCCGCGACACCGGACGCGGAATGGTCGGCGACGTGCGGCCCGACGTCGACGGTGTCGAGGTCTGGTCGAGCATGCCCGCCGGAACGGATGCCTCCGGGCTCCTCTCCGCCTCCGGCGACGTGCTCCAGTCCACCAACCCGGGCACGAACATGTCGATCCGGTGGGCCGGCGACCTCACGACGCAGATCGTGAACGGCGCGCAGACGGTGACGCCAACGATCGATGACTGGACGCGGGGCACCGTGCTCACGGCATCCGGCACCCTCACGAACAACGGCACGAAGGGCAACCCGTCGCTCGTCGCCGACGTCCTGGGTGACTGGCGCGAGGAGCTGCTCGTGCGGACGGCGGACTCGTCGGCGCTGCGCATCTACGTCTCGACCGAGCCGACGGAGCACAAGCTCTACACGCTCATGCACGACGTGCAGTACCGGGCCGAGATCGCGCGTCAGCAGACGACATACAACCAGCCCGCGTACACGGACTTCTACCTGGCGTCGGACATGTCCTTCGAGGACGTGCCGCTCGGGTCGAAGCGCGGGCGCTGAGCCCGGCCTTCGCCGAGCGCGCCGCCTGATGCCGAACGCGCCCGCTGTTGGAGGGCAACAGTGGGCGCGTTCGGCACGAGCGTGCGCACTCGCGTGCGCGGCATCCGCTGTCCGGATCATGTCCTCTCACTGAACGCACACGACGTGCGCGCGCACATCGTGTCGCTTCGGCGAGAGGACATGATGTCGACGGGGTGGAAAGGGCTCAGTTGCCGCGGACGAGGGCGTTGACCTCGCGCTGCCAGTCGCGCAGCTGCCACATGGGGTGGTGCGGCGCTGCGTTCGAGCAGGGGACGACACCCCACGCGCCGTGGTCGAGAGCGGTGCGGATGCCGTGTTCGGCGAGGCCGCGACCGATCTCACCCTCCTCGAACGTGCCGTGCAGGGGCGTGTACCCGACCCAGCCCTCGCCGACGAGCGCCGGGACACCCTGCCAGCGCGCCCACTCCGCGATCGCGATCACGCGGGACTCGATCTCGCGGCGCATCACCTCGGCGTACCGCGGATACTCCGCGTCGAGCCAGGCGTCCCAGGCTTCGACGTCGACCCAGTCGTACCCGTAGATCATCTGATTCGTCACGACGGTCGCCCGCAGCTTCCAGTCGGCGGGTCGGCCGTACTCGGCGGGCGTCGGCGCGTCCGGCAGGAGCAGCGCCCGCAGTTCCGCATTCGGGAACCCCTCGGTCCCCTCCGACCGGATGTCGATCCGCTGCTGCAGGGCGTCGAGCACCCCGTAGCTGTACACGTGGAACTGCGCGGCGCCGAGCCCATCCGGCACCCGGTGCATCGCGAGGTGCGGAGGCTTGCCGTAGCTGGCGGTGATCAGAAGGTCTGGATGCCGCGATCGCAGGCGCGCCACCTCGTCGGCACCGCCGTCCTCCAGCGCCGGCAGGATCGAGAAGTCGACCTCGTTGTGCAGCTCGACCAGCGCAACGAGGTCGCGGAACCCCTGCGCATCGATCCACTCGAGCATCCGGTCCCAGGCGTCGGCCAGTGCCCGGTAGCGCTCGGCAAGCGGGACGGCGTCGATCGCCTCGAACCACCGCGGCGACCGCGCGAACGACGGCGACTGCTGGTACTCCCAGCTCGCGAGGATCAGCACGAGCCCGTGCCGCTCGGCGGCGACGAACAGCGCGGCGAGGTGCGCGAGCAGGTCGATCCGGTAGCCGCCCGGGGTGTCGTACCAGCGGGTCCGTTGCCCGTAGTACCCGCCGCCGGGCGCGGCGCCCAGCCCCTCGACGTCGAGGTCCCGGGCGAGGTCGTCGAGCCCGAGCCCGCCGAACAGCAGCATCGGCGCCGCGCAGATGCGGATCGCGTTGTAGCCGAGCGCGGCGGCGTCGGCGCACGCGGCATCCAGGTCGGCGTAGACATCGCCGTGGCCGGCGCGGGTGTACCAGGAGAAGTCCCACAGCGTGATGGCCAGGCGCTCCGGCAGGTGCGCCGGAACCGGACCGGTGAGACCGCTCCTGTCGGCGGCGACGGTGCCGGAACCCAGGTAGCGCTCGGTCATGCGTCCATCCTCTCGGGTGCTGTCACGGATGCCGCATCCGCGCGACCCTGCACAGCGAGAGCGCGCAGCGCCTCGGCGTGCGCGCGGCGACGCTCGGGGGTGTCGAGATCGAACACGAGCAGTTCCGGGAGTGAGGTCGCGAAGTAGTCCACGGCGTCGGGCGCCGCGTCGATCTCGGCGGCCCGCGCGTCGAGGGCGTCCCAGGCGGCGGCCGCCAGCTCGCGCTCGCCGAGCCGGGTGTGCGCGACGCCGATCCAGTACGTCGCGGCGTCCGCGGGTCGCGGCGCGACCGCGAGCGGCGTCGCAGCGCGGGCGGCCTGCCACGCGGCATCCGCTCCCGGCGCATCGCCGACAAGACGGCGTGCGTCGCCGAGGAGGACCAGCCGTTCGGCGAGCGGGACCGACGGATGCCGCCCCTCGCCGAGGTTCGCCGGTGCAGCGATGCCCGCCTCGAGCAGACCCACCGCCGCGGCGGCGTCGCCGACGGCGAGCAGCCGCCGCGCGACGGCGCACGCGGCCCGGTCGTAAGCGGCCAGGACGACACCCTCGCCGCCCTCGAACGCGCGGAACGTGCGCGTCGTCACGATGGCCCACGCCTCGTCTATGTGCCCGGCGTCGAGAAGCAGTCCGACGTGCACGACGGACAGGTCGTCGCGCGCCGGGATGACATCGCGGTGCCGCTCGATCAGGGTCAGTCGGGTCGCGGCATCCGTCCCCATCAGCTGTGCGACGAGGTCGCGCTCGAGGACGAGCCGTCCATCGACGCGGGCGTGGAGCGTCCGCTCGTAGAGGTCGGCGGCGTCGGCGGGATCCCCGCCCGCGCGCACCGTCGCGAGTGCGAGGTTCCGGAGGGTGACGGGGTCGGCCGCACCACCGTCGACCGCCCGCTGGAGCGCCTCGCGGGCGTCGGCGTCGCGCCCGGCATCGATGAGCCACGAGCCCAGCAGGCTCGCCGCCGCGATCGACCCCCGTGCTGCACCGGTGACCAATGCGTCGTACTGGTCGAGGCCGGCGGGGAACGCCCCGTCCAGGTCGAGCGCGTCGGCCGCCGCACGCTCGGTCGCCGCTGTGCCGGCGTCGCCGAGGGCATCCGCCCATGCTGCGCGCAGGAGGCGGCGCGTGGGTTCGACGTTGCCGAACCCGGCGGGCCCTGTCGCCGTCGTCGCCGTCACCTCGAGCGCCTCGCGCCATGCGCCGACTCGGGCGAACTCCGCGCCCGCATCGAGCGCGGTGCGCGGGTCGACCGGCGTGCCCGATCCGGCGAGCAGCATCGTCACGGGGTCGAGCGGGTCGGCCGCGACGAGCGCGTCGAGCGCCTCGCGGGCCTCTACGTCCCGACCGAGTGCGCGGAGTGCGAAGACCCGCACCCGCTGCGCCTCGGGAATGGATGCCGCGCTCTCGGCGAGCTGCAGTGCGTCGCCCGGCCGTCCGGCCCGGAGCGCGATGCGCGCGCGTCCGAGCGCCGCCGGCGCCGCCCACACGGCGTTCCATCCGGCGCGGCCCCACCGGCGGTCGGCGCCGGCGGCGTCGCCGAGCCGCTCGAGGACGAGCGCGAGCAGCGCGTGCGCCTCGCCGTCGCGGGGGTTGAGGTTGCGGCGGGTCTCCCGCGCCACCGCGATCTCGAGGTGCTCCCGCGCGGCGGTGTACGCGCCGCGGTGCAGGTGCCACGCGCCGAGCGCGGTGCGGGCGCGGATGTCGCCCGGGTCGCGGCGGAGCAGCTCGCCGAGGTACGGCAGCGGCGACCGGGTCGGATGCCGGTACTGGATGAGGTGCATCGCGGTCGCGTACAGCTCGTCGGCCGCGTCGATCTCGGTCGGCTGCGGCGGTGCCGTGGCGACCCACGGTTCCCCGGCGTCCTCTTCGCGCTGGCGCCAGGCGACGAGCTCGCGGTCGTCCGCGCGGACGGTCACCCCGACGACCTCGCCGGCCACCTCGGTGGCCCATGGTGCGTCCGGTCCGAGCGGCGTCGCCGAGTCGATCGTCGAGCCGTCGACCAGGGTGATCGTGATGCGGGCGTCGAACGCGCTGGTGGCGATCGCGGAGACGCGTGAACCGGACACCGACACCGCGGCATCCGTCGTCGCCTGCCGCACCGGACCGGTCGCGTGGATCGGGTACCAGTACTGCCGGAACGTCTTCGTCTCGCCGGGGACGAGCCAGGCGAAGTCGGGCTGGTTGTCGGTGTAGACGCCCGCCATGAGCTCGACGTACGGGCCGTCGGTGTCGGTGAGCTGGTCGTCCCAGACGCGGCCGATCGGACCGTCGCCCCATGTCCACTGCTTCTTGCCGGGCGAGAGTGCGGGGTCTGCCCAATGGACGAAACCGGCGTCGGCGTCGTGGTCGTAGCCGCCGAAGAACGCGTCGGCGGTGTCGGTGATCATGTACGAGGTCGGCACCGGGATGTTGCTGTAGACGTCGATGCGGTCGGCGTCAGGTCGCTCGGCGGCGAGGGCCGGGTAATCGACGCCGTAATACGGACGGTCGGCGCGCGGGAAGGCTGTGATCGCGCGGCGGGCGTGGTCGGCGACGAACCGGACGTCGTCGGGGAAGAACGATTGGTACCGCTCGTGCGAGCGCGCGGCGACGTTCGCCCACCAGAGGAAGGTCTGCGGCACGTCGGTGCGGTTGTGCAGGCGCGCGTCGAGCTCGATGAGCGACGAGCCCGGACGGAGTCGGATGCCGTGGAGCCCACGCATCCGCTGGAGCGGATCGAGATCGCTGTGCCAGACGACGACCCCGCCGTCGCGCTCGCGCTCGATGCGCGAATCGACCGGCAGGAACGTCGCGGGGCGGTGGTGCTGCGGCCAGTTGAACTCGACACCGCCCGACATCCAGGGGCCGGCGAGCCCGACGAGCGCGGGCTTGATGACGTTGTTCCGGTAGAAGAAGTCGTAGCCGGCGACCTTGTCGTAGCCGATGTGGATGCGGCCGCCGATCTCGGGGAGGAGCATCAACCGGACGTAGGCGTTCTCGAGGTGGATCGCGCGCCACAAGCGCGGGCGCTTGGCGTGCGAGATCGTCTCGGTCATCGGCAGCGGGTACACCCTCCCGCTCGAGCCCTGGTAGACGCGCCGTTCGAGGAACGCCGGGTACGGGTCGGGAGCGCCGGGCTCGTACGTGTCGATCTCGACATCGTCCGCCCAGCAGGCCACACCACCGGCGTCGAGGATCGCCTGCTGGTCGGCCGGCGCAGCAGGCAGGTCGATCCGGCTCGTGGCGCGGCGGGGCAGGGTGTCGTCGTCGGTCACGAGGCGAATCTACGGTCGGAGGGGTCGGCGCTCCATGCCCGATCGCCGCGTGGGCCTGGACGATCCGATGGTCAGCGACGCGGTGGCCGCTGCGTGGCAGGATGGGGTCGTGGAACGGGCGGAAGGCTTCGAGCGGCAGAGGTTGAGCGTCGTCCCGCGACCGCTCGTCGAGGCGGCATTGCTCAGACCGGTCACGCGTCGGATCGTCGTGACGGATGCAGGCTACTTCCCACGCGCCGCCGACCATGGGCGCCACCGCCCGAACGGCGCGGCCGAGACCATCGTGATCGTCTGCGTCGACGGCAGCGGGTGGGTCGAGGCGGGTGGACAGCGCACGCGCGTCGGCTCGTCGACCGCGATCGTGCTGCCCGGCGGCATCCCTCATTCCTACGGTGCGTCCGCGGATGACCCCTGGACGATCTGGTGGTGCCATGTGCGCGGTTCCGACGTCGCGGAGCTGCTCGACGCAGCCGACATCTCACCGGCGCGCGTGACGCTGTCGCTGCGCGGAGCCGACCGGGTGACGGCGATGCTCGACGAGATCTCGACGTCGCTCGAGCGCGACACGACGCCCGCGCGTCTGGTTGCGACGTCCGGCATGGCGTGGCGGCTCCTCACCCAGCTCGCCGTCGACCGGCTGCTGCCCGAGCACGGCACCCCGCTCGAGCGCGCGCTCCGCTATCTCGAGGACCGCGTCGACGGGAGCGTCCACGTCCCTGAGCTCGCCGCGATGGTCGGGGTGTCGCCGTCGCACCTGGCCTCGCTCTTCCGCGAGGCGACCGGCGGCGGCGTCGTCGCGCACCACCTCGCGCTGAAGATGGCGCGGGCGCGGCAGCTGCTCGACACCACCGACCTCCCCGTCGCCGAGATCGGCCGCCGCGTCGGCATGGACGACCCGTTCTACTTCTCGCGCCGGTTCCGCCTCACGCACGGCATGGCGCCGACGGCCTACCGCGAGCACCGAAAAGGGTGAGTGGATGCCGCGCCGCGGCGTCCTTCACCCCTTGGTGGCGCCGGCGGTGAGGTCTGCGCGCCAGAAGCGCTGCAGCGCGGGGCGGGCGTCGAGCGCGTGCGTTGGTGTCGAGAGCGCCGGGTACTGCCGCGCACAAGCCGGCGCGTTCGGCACAACGCGGCGCTCTCAGTGGCAAGCCGCGCCGGCCACGAAACCGGCGGCAAGACGCGGCATGGTGGATGCGGGGGTGAGCATGGACGATTCGCGGGTGCTCGCTGCTGCGGCATCCGTCCCTCGTAGGCTCGGATGACGCTTTCCCGCCCGAGTCGATGGAGATCCGATGCCGCACCACCACGTGACCGTGACGAGGCCCGCCCCCGCCGATGTCGCTGATGTCACCCCGACGGCCGCGTCGGCCGTCTCCGTCACGACACGCGCGATCCGCCGTGACGGTCACGCGATCTTCCCGGTCTCGGGAGAGGTTCACTACTCGCGCGTGCCCCGACGGCGATGGCGGGCCGTGCTCGAGGCCGCGAGAGCAGGTGGTCTCACCCACGTCTCCACCTACGTGCTGTGGAATCACCACGAGCCGGTGCGGGGCGAGATCGACTTCTCGGATGGACTCGATCTGCGCAGCTTCGCCGAGACCGCGATCGACGTGGGCCTCGGAGTCATCCTCCGGATCGGACCGTACGCGCACGCCGAGGCGCGGCACGGCGGGCTCCCGGATTGGCTCGCCGGCTGGGGTCTCGCGCTGCGGACGAACGATCCCGACTATCTCGCGATCGTCGATGCCTGGTACGCGCGGCTCGCCGCCGAGGTCGCCGGCATCCCGCTCTTCTCGGTGCAGGTCGACAACGAGCTCTACGACGGAGCGGCCCACCTGGCCCGCCTGCGGCACATGGCCGAACGGCACGGATTCGCGGCCCCGATCTGGACGGCGACGGCATGGGGCGCGGCACAGGTGCCGAACGGATTCTTTCCGGTCTACGGCGGCTACCCCGAATCGTTCTGGGTGGATGCCGATGCCGGCCCGGATCTGCGCAGCTTCTCGAACTTCTACCCGTCACCGCGCCGTGACGACGACTCGATCGGCGCCGATCATCGGGCAGTGGATGCCGCAGGTGCAGTGGATGCCGCGGGCGCAGTGGATGCCGCAGGCGCAGTGGATGCCGCAGGCGCAGTGGATGCCGCGGGCGCAGTGACCACCCCCGCGGAGCCGTATCCCTTCGCGACGTGCGAGCTGGGTGCCGGCATGACCTCGGCGTATCACCGCCGGCTGGACGTCCCCGCCGAAGACGTCGCCGCCCTCGCGCTCGCCAAGCTCGCCTCGGGCAGTGTGTGGCAGGGCTTCTACATGTATGCGGACGGCGTCAATCCGCGCCGCGACCTGCAGGAGTCCCACGAGACCGGATCGCCCAACGACTTCGTCGAGCTGTCGTACGACTTCGGCGCGCCGGTGCAGGTCGACGGGGCGGTACGGCCGAGCTGGTTCGCCCTCCGTCGTCAGCACCACCTGCTGCAGCGATGGGGGAGCGCGCTCGCAGACATGCCGGCATCCTTCCCCGCGGGTGCCGTCGACACGCCCGATGTCACCGGGCTGCGCTGGTCGGTGCGTTCCGACGGGGTCACGGGCTTCGTCTTCGTCGTCAATCGGCAGCCGCACGTGGCCTTGCCTGAGCACCGCGACGTGCGGTTCGTCGTGACCACGGATGCCACCGAGGTCGCGTTCCCGCCCGTAGACGTCCCCTCGGGAGCGTCGTTCGCATGGCCCTTCGGGCTGCCGCTCGGCGATGTGACGCTGGCGTGGCTCACCGCCCAGCCGGTGGCCGAGCTCGACTGGCAGGGCGCGCCGCTGCTCGTGGCGGCGGCGACCGACGGCATCCCGGCCCGCCTGGAGGCGGACGCCACCGCCGAGGCGGAAGACGTCCCGGGCCGCGGACGCTGGTTCGCGCTGCGCCGCGACGGACAGGTTCGCGCCCGGGTGCTGATCCTCGAGGAACCCGATGCCGACGCCGCCACCGTGGTCGACGGCCGGCTGGTGTGGGCGCCGGGCGCGGTCGTCACCGCCGACGGCGTGATCCGATGGGCGGGCGCCGAGACCGCCCGCGCCGAGGTGCTGACGGATGTCGGGTGGCAGTCGCTGGAGGTCGCGGCATCCCCTGCGGAGGAGCTGGACTGGACGATCGAGCATGGCGCGGGAGACCCACCCGCGGGCACATATGGCGAGTCGGGGCGGGCGTCGGTCCCCCGTGACTGGTCGGCTGCCGCCGTCGTGCGGATGCCGGTGCGGCCGGGAGACGACCGGTCGTGGGTGATCGAGTGGCACGGTGATGTGGCGCGGGCGTGGTCGGGCGAACGCCTCGTCTCGGACGCGGCTTGGACGGGTCGGCCGTGGCGGATCCCGGCGGAGGCGCGCGGCGACGCCGTCGAGCTACGAATCGAGATCCTGCCCGCCCCGCCGTCGGCGCCGGTGTACTTCCCGGCGGCGCCGCCCGCCGGGGCCGCGGTCGTCTCAGCCCGCGCCGAGTCGAGCGCGGAGGCGCAGGTCGGCTGAGCTGCGCCCCGCAGGGCGGCAGCGAACCGACACCCGCACGTCAGCGCGAAAGCGCTCCCTCGTGCCGAGCGCGCACGCTCTTGACGCGCTGTAAGCGGCGCTTTCGGCACGAACGCACGCTTTCGATGGCGCGGCGCGGCGCGGCGCGGCGGCGCGCGCCCGACCCCTCAGCGCCCGGAGACGATCGCGTTGTCGAGCGCGTCGAGGTCGACGCCGGTGCGGAGGGCGCGGTTGGTGAGGAGCACCCAGGCGATGCCCGCGGAGGGGTGCACCCAGAACTCCGTCCCGGCCCACCCGCCGTGGCCGTAGACGTCCTGGTCGATGAGGCCGGGCGCGCGCGTGCGGAGGTTCCAGGTGAAGCCCCAGTCCTGGCCCCGCGAGGCGACGTAGGGCTCGAGGCGCGGGATGTCGCCGGTGATCGGTCGGCGCATCATCGCGAGCGTCGCCGGCTGCAGGATGCCGCCGGTCTCGCCCGTGCCGATGCGCAGCAGTGCGCTTCCCAGCCGCAGCAGGTCGTCGGCGCGGCCGGCGAGCCCTGCGCCCGGGTTCTTCGCCGCGCGGAAGCGCTCCATGTCGACGCCCGCCTCGGCGGCGTCGACGATGGTCGCCGCGTCGGCGTGGTCGAGGCTGAGCCCGGTCGCGCCGAGCTCCCCACTCCACTCCGCGACGGCGGCATCCCAGGTGAGGCCGGTGGTGTGCTCGAGCAGCGCGGCGATGCCTTCGAAGGCGAGGGTGGAGTAGCGCGAAGCCGCTCCCGGAGCGAAATCCCGTCCGCGCGTGGTGAGCTCGGTGCGCAGCGGGATGGCGGAATCGAGCGGCGGGTCGGCGATCCCGACGGTGTGCGAGACGAGGTGGCGAAGGCGCACGACGTCTTCACGGTCGCCATCGAATCCCGGAATCGCGGCCGACAGTGGCGTCTCCGCCGTGAGCAGCCCCCACTCGACGGCGCGCGCCGCCGCGATGCCGACGAGCGGTTTCGTGATCGAGAACAGCGGATACCGGTCGGCCGTGTCGGCGCCGAAGGCGTCGAGGGCGATCGTGCCCTCGGCGGTCGCCACGCCCAGCACCGCGGAGGGCAGTCGACCCTCCGCGACGTGGCGTGCGACCAGATCGAATGCAGCGGCGTAGGCCATCACTCCACCTCGTGTCCCAGGTCGGGGCGCGCGAGGAAGCGCGCCGTCGGATCGGCGGTCTCTTCGAGTTCGACGATGACCATCTGGTTCGCCCCGGCGCGCGTCACCGGGCCCGGGACGTAGAGCGTGCGCTGCGGGCCGCGTCGCCAGTACCGTCCGAGGAAGAAGCCGTTGACCCACGCGTAGCCCTTGCCCCACCCGCGGGTGTCGAGGAACAGATCGGCGGATGCCGCCAGCTCGAAGGCGCCGCGGAGCCCGACCGGGCCCACGGCGGGGCCGTCCAGCGGGTTCGCGTCCGCGGCGGTGACGGCGACCGCCAGGGCGGGGACGTCGATCGTCCGCACCTGCCACGGGCCGGTGACGGGTGCGCCGTCGAGCTGCACGTCGCCGATGAGGCCCTTCGGTTCGCCGATCTTCGTGTCGTAGTTGACGCGCCCGGTCTCCTCGACCAGCAGGCTGAGCTCGCCGCCGGCGGGGACGACGAGGGTGTCGTCGCCGAGCGTCCGCTGCAGCCGGCCGACGAGGTTTCCGTCCCGCCGCACCCAGGCGTGATCGCGCACCTCGGCGCGCAGGACCGCAGGGCGGTCGAGCGGCGCGTCGACGCGGTACTCGACGAGGACCACGTCGGCTCCGAGCTCGTCCATCGTCGGCGGCGCCGCGAACTCCTCGCGGCTCGTGGCGACGAGGTCGAGGGGCGACGCCACGGCCTCGAGCCGCACTGTCGGGGTCGGTGCGTCGACCGGCTCGGGCAGGGGCTCGTCGGGCACCGGGGCGTGCTTCGCGATGACGTCGCGGAAGGCTCGGAACTTCTCGGTGATGTCGCCCGCCTCCGAGATGGGTGAGTCGTAGTCGTAGCTCGTGACCATGGGCAGGTACCGGCCGGAGTCGTTGGCGCCCGCGGTCAGCCCGAAGTTCGTTCCGCCGTGGACCATGTAGATGTTCACGGATGCACCGGCGGCCAGGAGGCGGTCGAGGTCGGCGGCGGAGTCGGCGAAGGTCGTGGTGTGGTGCTTCTCGCCCCAGTGGTCGAACCAGCCGCACCAGAACTCCATGCACATCAGCGGCCCGGTCGGCTGGTGCTCGCGCAGCACGGCGAGCCGTTCGTCGATGCGTCCGCCGAACGAGCCGGTCTTGTGGAGCCCTTCGTGCGCACCGCCTTCCAGCATGTGGGGGATGGGCTGGTCGACCTGCGTCAGCGGGACCGTGATGCCGCCGGCGCGGGTGACGCGGATGAGTTCGGCGAGGTAGTCCTTGTCCGATCCGTAGGCGCCGTACTCGTTCTCGATCTGCACGAGGATGACCGAGCCGCCGGCGTCGATCTGTCGGGGCGCGACGATCGCGTTGACCTTCTCGAGGTACGAGGTCACCGCTTCGAGATAGCGCGGGTCGGAGCTGCGCAGCCGCAGGTCGCGGTCGGAGGTCAGCCAGGTCGGCAGGCCGCCGCCGTGCCATTCGGCGCACACGTACGGGCCGGGACGGACGATCGCGTGCATCCCCTCTTCCGCGACGATGTCGAGGAAGCGGCCGAGGTCGAGCGCGCCGGTGGCATCCCATTGTCCCTGGACGGGCTCGTGTGCGTTCCACATGACGTAGGTCTCGATCGCGTTCAGCCCCATGAGCCGCGCTTTGCGGATCCGGTCGCGCCAGAGGTCGGGGTGTACGCGGGGGTAATGCAGGGCGCCGGAGATGATCCGGTGCGGCTGACCGTCGAGGAGGAAGTCGGTCTCGCCGATGGCGAAGCGGGAAGTCACCCGCCCCACCCTAGCGAGATCCTAAGCCACCGGGAAGCGCTTTCCGAACCGGATGCCGCGACGATGCGACCCGCATGCCCCGTTCCGGCCCCGTCAGACCGACGGCACCCGCAGCACACCGTTCCGGCGGTGCGGGAGTGCGGTGAGCGCCTCGTTCCGAAGGGGTGCCGGCAGCAGGGCCTCCGGCGCGTCCTGGTACACGACGGGGCGGAGGAAGCGACGGATCGCCGTCGCGCCCACGGAGGTGTGGAGCGACGTCGTCGCCGGCCACGGCCCGCCGTGCTGCTGCGACCACGTCACTGCGACCCCGGTCGGCCAGCCGGCGAACAGGACGCGCCCCGCCCGATCCTGGAGGAGCTCGAGCGTCCGCGTCACGTCCTCATCCGCCTCGCTGTGCAGAGTCGCGGTGAGGCTCCCGGGCACGGCGGCGAGGGCGGCGTGGAGGTCAGCGCCGTCGGTGTAGCGCACGAGCAGCGTCACCGGGCCGAAGACCTCCTCGGCCAGCACGTCCGGCCGGGCGGCGACGGCCGCGGCATCCGTCGTCAGCACCACCGGCCGAGCCCCGTCGGTCGTCTCGGCGCCGTGCGCGAGGATCTCGACCGACGAGTCGGCCAGCAGGCTCCGGATGCCGTCGGGGAACGCGGCCGTGATGCGATCGGTGAGCAGCGGTCCGCCGGGAGCGGTCGGAACCGCGTCCGCCACCGCGTCCTCGATACCCCCGCCGGCAGGGATGAACACAACGCCCGGCTTGGTGCAGAACTGTCCGGCGCCGAGGGTGAAGGACGCCACGAGCCCGGTGGCGAGGCCTTCGCCTCGCGCGGCGGCGGCCGCGGCGGTGATCACCACCGGATTGACGCTGCCCAGCTCGCCGTAGAACGGGATCGGGTCGGGGCGCCGCGAGGCGAGGTCGAACAGGGCGCGCCCGCCCGAGAGCGATCCGGTGAACCCGGCGGCCTGCACGGTGGGATGGCCGACGAGGGCGTTGCCCGCCTCCCGCCCTTCGATGAGCGCGAGGGAGCCCTCCGGCGCGCCCGCGGCGGTCAGCGCCTCCGCCGCGATCACCGCTGTCCGGCGGGACAGCTCCACATGCCCCGAATGCGCCTTGACGATGACCGGGTTGCCGGCGGCGAGAGCCGACGCGGTGTCACCGCCGCAGACCGAGAACGCGAACGGGAAGTTCGACGCCGAGAAGACGGCGACCGGGCCCACTCCCACGAGCAGGCGTCGCAGCTCGGGCCGGGGAGGCGTGGCATCCGGAGCCGCGTCGTCGACAGTGAGCTCGAGATACGAACCCTCGCGGACGACCGCGGCGAACAGACGGAGCTGCCCCGTCGTGCGACCGACCTCGCCGCGCAGACGCGTGACGCCCAGCCGGGTCTCGCGGTCGGCGATCTCGACGAGTTCGTCGGCATGCGCGTCGAGCGCGTCGGCGACGGCGCCCAGCCAGGCCGCGCGATCATCCGCCGACGAGGAGCGCCAGATCGGGGCGGCGGCCGCGGCGGCCTCCGTCAGTCGGTTCAGTTCTTCGAGCGAGGTGGTCATCGCCGTCCTTCCGGTGCGGTCTGATCAGGTGAAGCGGAGCCCGAGGCCCCGGTGCGGGGTCTCGGTGAGCGAGCCGTCGGCGATGTCGACGGGAGAGGGGTCGAGCAGCGCGCCGAGTCCGCCGAAAGAGGCGTCCTCGATGTCCTCGACGAGCACGTCCTGTTCGAGGACCATCGCGAGCTGGCCCGACAGCTCGGGGAGCAGATGCGGATGGAGCTCCACCCCCGCCCGGTGCGCGTCCCCGGCGATCTCGAGGAACGGGGTGATCCCGCCCACGCGGACCACGTTCGGCTGAACGATGGCCGCAGCGCCCGAGCGCACGAAGTCATCGAACCGGAACCGCGTGTGGAGGTTCTCTCCGAGCGCGATCGGGACACCGCAGCCGCCGCGAAGGCGTCGTGCGAGCTCGGCGTGGCTGGCCAGGTCGTCGGCGCGCAAGGGCTCTTCGATCCACGCGATGCCGCTGCCGGCGAGTGCTTCCACCGCGCCCGTCGCGCGATCGAGGTCCCAGCGCTGGTTGGCGTCGATCATCAGCGCCCGGTTCGGTCCGATGACATCGCGCACCGCGGCAACGCGCTCGATGTCGCGCGCCAGGTCGGGGCTGCCGACCTTCATCTTCACGGCGTCGAAACCCGCATCCACCCAGCGCTGCGCCTGCGCGAGCAGGTCGTCGAGCTCGTAGTGCAGGTTGATGCCGCTGCCGTAGGAGCGTGCCACGCTGCGGCGTCTGCCGAGCAGGTCGGCGATCGACGCGTCGGCGCCGCGCGCCGCGGCATCCCACAGCGCGAGGTCGAGTCCGGCCATGGCGATCGTCGTCAGACCGCCACCGCCCGCCTCGTGGAGGTGGCGCCAGAGCTGCGGCCACAGGTCGCGTGGCTCGACCGTTCGCCCCACCGCGAAGGCCGGGATGTCATGCTGCAGCAGCGCCAGCACCGCCTCGGCGCCGATCTGCGGTGTCCACGAGAAGCCCCACCCCTCGGCGCCGTCCGAGCGCACCACGTGGGTCGCGATGACGCCGACCGAGGTGACGTCCGCGGCCCACGGGCGCGTCAACGGCACCCGGATCAGGCGGGCGTCGAACGAGGCGATCGTCGTCACAGCAGTGCGCGACCCGCGGCGAGGATCTCGCCGAGGCGCTCCTCCTGGGAGGGCGTCGGGTCGACGAGCGGAGCGCGAACGGAGCCCACCGGCATCCCCTCCAGCCGCAGGCCCGCCTTGATCAGCGAGACGCCGAAGCCGGGCGCCTCGTCGCGGAGCGCGACGAGCGGTGCGTAGAAGCCGTCGAGGATCGCCATCCGGCGCGCCTCGTCGCCGTCGACGTACGCGCGGTAGTACGCGTTCGCGACGTCGGGGATCATCGCGAAGGCGGCCGACGAGTACAGCGGCACGCCGATGCCCCGGTACGCGCCCTGCGTCAGCTCGGCGGTCAGCAGGCCGTTGAAGAACGCGAAGTCCTCCCGTCCGGTCTGCGCGACCGCGCGGACGATCAGCTGCGTCGCCCCGATGTCGCCCAGCCCGTCCTTGAACCCGACCACGCGCGGGTTCCCCGCGAGCTCGCGCATCGTCGCGGGGGCGAAGACGGCGTTGGCGCGGTGATAGACGATGACCGGCAGGTCGGATGCCGCGGCGATCGCCTCGACGTAGGCGACGAGGCCCGCCTGGGGCGCGCCGACCAGGTACGGCGGCATCACGAGGAGCGCGTCGGCACCGGCATCCGCCGCCGAGCGCGCCGTGTCGATGGCATGGCCGAGGGGTCCGCCGGCGCCCGCGACGACGGGCACGCGCCCGGCGACCGTGTCGACGGCGGTGCGGACGACGAGCGCAGACTCCGCGGCGGAGAGCGCGTGGTACTCGCCGGTGCCGCAGGCGGGGAACACGCCACCCGCGCCGGCCGCGACACCGGCGGCGACGTGCTGCTGCAGCAGGTCGACGTCGACGGTTCCCGACCCGTCGAAGGTGGTGACGGGGAAGAAGAGGATGCCGTCGAAGTTCATACCGGCACGTCCTTTCGATCGGCGGCGGCGGTCGCCGGGAGAGGGGCGGATGCCGCGGCGGCCACGTCGGGGAGCTGGTCGCGCCAGCGGTAGGCGGGGCGCCATCCCAGCACGCGTGCCGCCTTGGCGGTGGAGAAAGCGGGGGAGGTGCCGGTGAGGGCGGCCGCCGGCGCCTCCGACCCCGGGACGAACCGGGGAAGCAGCTCGGCGAGCGGACGCGTTGCGAGTGCGTCGTCGGCGCCGACGAAGAAGGTCTCGCCGTTTCGGATGTCGGGGAGCGCGGCGAGGAGGGTGTCAGCGAAGGCCGTGACGTCACGCGCGTCGACGTAGTTGAACAGCGCGGGCGCGGACAGCGCCGGGTCGGCGAGTCGCTCGCGGACGGTGTGGCCCTGCTGGGTCGGAACCCCCGCCCACTCCTCCGGGGCGATCACGTAACAGGGACGGAAGGCGGCGTAGCGGACGGCGTCGCCGGTGCGCGCCTGCAGCATCGCGAGGGTCTGCTCGATCATGAGCTTCGACAGGGCGTAGGCGTTCCACGGACGAGGCGCGGTCTCCTCGTCGAGCGGGAACCGTTCCGGCAGCCAGCCGCTCGGGTTCCCGTACCCGAGGACGGTGGGGCTGGATGCCGCCACGATGCGTCCGATCCCCGCCCGGATCGCGCCGTCGAGCACAGAGACGGCCAGTCCCGTGTTGGTGCGCATGATGACGTCTTCGGGAGCGCTGAAGGGCACCGCGATCGCGGCGAGATGGATGAGCGCGTCGACACGGGCAGCGGCGAGGGCGTTCGCCGTGGCATCCGCATCGAGGAGGTCGATGGCGACCTGCTCGACGCCGTCGACGTCGAGCGCTGCGGCC
Source organism: Microbacterium marinum (assembly GCF_014204835.1). NCBI lineage: Bacteria > Bacillati > Actinomycetota > Actinomycetes > Micrococcales > Microbacteriaceae > Microbacterium > Microbacterium marinum. The sequence goes on from NZ_JACHMD010000001.1 coordinate 641,712, forward strand.
CGCGCGCGGTCGAGGGAGATGACGTCGTGGCCGCGCGCCGCGAGACCCGAGACGAGGGTGCGTCCCAGGCGTCCGGCTCCGCCGGTGACGGCGATGCGGGTCACGAATCGCTCGCGAGCATCTTCACGCCGAGGTCGGCGACGCGGATCGCGGAGCCGGTGGCGAGCGACTGGTTGCCGGCGATGCCGACGGCGATCGATCGCACCCCGTCGGTCCAGTCGGCAGGCCGGCCGAGCGGGTCGTTCACCGGCCCGGCGAAGACATCGTCGAGGAGGAGGACGTCGCCCCCGCCGTGCGCTTCGCCGCCGCCTTCGATGGGGATCTCCACGGCCTCGCTCCAGTGCCGCTGCAGCACGAGGCGGTCGCCGACCGGCCGGATGCTCGACGTGTCACCGGCGTCGGTGGCGCTGGGGTCGACGACCGGATGGAGTCCGTCGCCGATGAGGACGGCGCCGCGTTCGACGACGTCGAGCTCGACCCGGCCCTCGGTGCCGTTGACGGCGACGCGATAGCCCTCCCACGGAGCGTGCGCGTTCAACGAGTACGACAGGGTCGCGCCGCCGGAGTAGTCGACGATCAGGGCGAGGTTGTCCTCGATGCTGATGCCCTCGCCGAACACGTCGCGATCGCGCAGGTAGCCGTCGTGCCCCTCAGCGTCGAGGTACAGGGCGGTGAGCCTCGCGTCGCCGCGGAGGTCGAGCTCGAACGGGTCGCGCTCGCCGTCGTGGGTCCCGCGCGCGGGGCGGTCAACGAGGCCGCGAGCCGAGGCGTTCTCGGCGCCATAGAAGCGCAGGCCACCCGACGCGAAGACGCGCTGGGGGCGCTGGCCGATCCACCAGTTCACGAGGTCGAAGTGGTGGCTCGACTTGTGGACGAGGAGGCCGCCGGAGTGCTCCTTCTCGCGGTGCCAGCGGCGGAAGTAGTCGGCTCCGTGGTGGGTGTCGAGCAGCCACGTGAACTCGACGGAGGTGACCTGCCCGATGTGCCCCTCGGCGATCACCTGGCGGAGTGTGCTGTTGCGCGGCGCGTACCGGTAGTTGAAGGTCAGGACCACCTCGCGCCCGGTCTGGGCCACGGCGGCTTCGATCGCGGCGGCCTTCTCGGCGTCGATCGTGAGCGGCTTTTCGACCACGACGTCGGCTCCGGCGTGCAGTGCGCGCACGATCATCTCGGCGTGGGTGTCGTCGCGCGAGCAGATGATGACGCGGTCGATCTTCTCGTCGGCGATGAGCTGCTCGAGCTGATCGGGGGTGAAGACCGCGGGGGCGGGCAGTCCCCGCGAGACGACGAGATCGACGTACACCTGGGCGCGCACGGGGTTGGGCTCGCAGATCGCGACGAGCTCGGCGCGTTCGGTGTAGGTCTCGCTGATCGCGTCGACGTACATCTGGGCGCGATGGCCTGCTCCGACGAGGGCGTAGCGCGTGCGCGACATGGGGGACCTTTCACGAGCGGGTCAGGAAACGTTTTCTCGGGTGTGGCGACTGTAGCACGCCGTCGCCGGAGGCGGCGATCGCGTGACGGGTCAGGACGGGCGCGGCCCGGTGCTGCCGCGCACGACGAGCGCGGGATCGCGCACCGTCGAAGTCGCGGCATCCCGCCCCTCGAGCAGCGCGCTCATCGCCTGCCAGGCCTCCTGGCCCAGCTCGAGCCCGGGCACCGCCGCCGTCGTCAATGGCGGAGTCGTGTAGCGGGCGAACGGGATGTCGTCGAACCCGGCGATCGACAGGTCTTCGGGCACACGGATGCCGCGATCGCCGACAGCCGACAGCAGCCCCATCGCGACGAGGTCGTTGAAGGCCAGGACCGCGGTGACGTCCGCCGCCATCACCGCGTCGGCAGAGCCCGCGCCGCTGTCGAAGTCGACGCCGGAGGCGATCTCGATGATCTCGAGGTCGGGGTGCGCCGTGAGCGCCTCGTCGAGCGCGCTCCGTCGGGCCGCTCCTGACGCGCTGCCGACGACGCCGGCGAGGTACGCGACCCGCCGGTGACCCAGGTCGTAGACGTGCTGCACGAGCTGCGCCATCCCCACGCGGTAGTCCGCGGCGACGGTGGGTGTGGCCTCCTGGGGCGGCCGGTTCACCACCACGACCGGCGACAGTGACGGCAGGAGCGCGGCGAGGTCGTCGGCAGGCATGCGCGGTGCGCAGAGGATCACGCCGTCGGTGCGGCGTCGGGTCGCCGTGGCGAGCGTCGCCTCCTCGGCGACCTGTTCGGCGGTGTCGGCGATGAGGACGTGGAAGCCGTCGTCGGATGCCGCGCGGCTGAGCCCGCGGAGGATGGACTGGAAGGTGGGGTTCGCGAGGTCGGGAATGACGACCGCGACCGTCTGGGTGCGTCCGAGCACCAGCGACCGGGCGAGCGGGTTGGCGCTGTAGCCGAGCTCCGCTGCGACCTCGCGCACCCGCTCGGCGAGTGCGGCGTCGACCGTCGGGTTGCCGTTCATGACCCTCGACACGGTCGAGAGGGACACGCCGGCGGTGCGAGCGACCTGCGTGATGGTCGCGCGGGCGGACCGTGCCATGCGTGCTCCGCTCGTCGGGAGGGTCGCCGCTCGGCGGAGCGGCATGGGACATACTACCGAGAAAACGTTTCATCACCCCGGGAGCGCCATGCCACCGTCCGCCGCCGACCGGCACGTCAAACAGAGCCGCCTCGGCGCAGTCCGGGAGGCACTGGATGCTGAGGCGCTGCTGCTCACCTCCCACGAGGCAATCGCCTGGTATCTGGACGGCGTCCGCACCCACGTCTCCCTCGCGGGCCCGCCCGTCGCGGCGGTGCGCGTCACTGCGGCCGGCGACGAGCTGTACGTCGCCGCGAACGAAGTCGACCGCCTGGTCGCCGAAGAACTCCTCGACACGGATGCCGCCACCGTGATCCCCGTGCCCTGGCAGACGCCGCCGGCGCTCGCCGCGGCCGCCGCGGGTGCCGCCGTTTCCGAGGCCGAGATCGCGCAGCTCATGCGGGCCGCGCGGGCCGAGCTGTTGCCCGCCGAGACCGAGCGCTACCGGCGGCTCGGGCGTGAGACGGCGGAGGTGCTGACCGATGTGGCATCCGTCCTCCTGCCCTCGTTCTCCGAGCGAGACGCCGCGGCCGCCCTCTCGGGGGCGCTGGTCGCACGCGGGATCGACCCACTCGTGGTGCTCGTCGCGGGACGCGGACGGCTCGCCCATCGGCATCCCCTCCCCACCTCCGCACCGCTGGGGCCGCGCGCGATCCTCGTCGTCTGCGGCCGACGCCACGGGCTCATCACCAATGCGACCCGGTGGGTCGGCGATGCCGGACCCGACGATGAGCGCATCCTCGACGTCGAGGCGGCCTACTTCGCGGCCACCGTGCCCGGGGCGCGCCTCGATGAGGTGTTCGCCGCCGGGTGCGCTGCCTACGGCGCCGCGGGGTTCGATGCCGACGAGTGGCGACGGCACCACCAGGGCGGAGCCGCGGGGTACGCGGGGCGCGACCCCCGCGCGACGGCGGAGACCGTCGACGTCGTTTCTGCGGCGCACGCCTTCGCCTGGAATCCGAGCGCGCCGGGCGCGAAGGTGGAGGACACGGTGCTCGCCACGGCGTCGGGCATCGAGGTGCTGACCGTGGACGAGCGCTGGCCCACCATGTCCCGCGCGGGCCGTCTGCGACCGACCGCCCGCGCCTTCGGCTGAGTCCGCCGTGCGGGAGTCGTCTTCGCTATGGCTCCCCAGCCACCGTCCGGCGCGGACTGCCCAGCGAGCGTCCACTGAATCGATCGCTTCCGCCATCGAGGTGAGGAAGCCGACGACGTGGCGGTGCTGACTCGCGGTGAGCTTCGTGGTTGTGACGTACATGCGCAGGTGCATGCCTGCCAGCGTGTCCCGGGCTTCGACGTCTGCTGTGACACTGACGCGGATAGATCCACTGTGTTCGGAGTGGATAGATGCGCTGTGTTCGGATCGGACGGGTCCGAGTCGCTCAGGCGAGAGATAGGAAGAGCTTCTCCAGCTCATCCGGGGTGCTGACGCCGTCTGCGTCGGGGGCGGTCATGCAGTCGCGCAGCGCGGTGGAGATGACGAGGAACCCCGCCCGGTCGAGGGCCTTGGAGACGGCGGCGAGCTGCTGGACGACGTCGCGACAGTGCGCGTCGCTCTCCACGGCAGCGATGACCGCGGCGAGCTGACCCTGAGCGCGCTTGAGACGGTTGACGACTTTTCGCTTGGCCTCGGCGTCGTGGGCGAACTCTGCGATGGGGGTCTCGGCTGCGCTCATCTTCGTTCCTTCCGCGAAGTTGACAATCACGATACCCCCCAGGGTATGCTGAGTCTACCCCGCCCGATACCCCCAGGGGTATTACAGATTGAGGATCACATGTGCAGAGCAACGAAGTGCCGGACCTGCGGGAAGACGACGTGGGCTGGATGCGGACAGCATGTCGCAGCCGTCCGCAAGAGCGTGCCCGCATCGGAATGGTGCAACGGCAACCACACCCGCGGCGAGGTCCAGGCCGCGCAGTCGCAGCGTGGTGGGTTCTTCTCCCGCCTGTTCGGGAAGTGACGGGCATGGCAACGATCGATCTGACCGGCGAGACCTTCGGCGGTACGGTTGCGGGCGAAGGCATCGTCCTCGTGGATTTCTGGGCGGCCTGGTGCGGGCCCTGCCGCGCGTTCGCCCCCGTGTTCGAGGCCGCGTCGGAACGCCACCCCGACGTCGTTTTTTCGAAGGTCGACACCGAAGCGGAAGTTGGGCTCGCCACAGCGAACCGCATCACCTCCATTCCCACGCTCATGGTCATCCGTGACGGCGTCTTGGTTTACAAGCAGCCCGGCGCTCTCCCCGAACCTCAGCTCGAGCTTCTGATCAGCAAGGCCCGCGAACTCGACATGGACGACGTGCGCTGGCAGATCGCCGAATCGTCCACCGCCGCCTGAAAGGACCCCCTATGTGTGCACAGATCACCTGCTCGACCTGCGGTAAGCCCACCTGGGCCGGCTGCGGACAGCACATCGAACAAGCCCTCGCGGGCACCCCCAACGACGAGCGCTGCAGCTGCGCTCACTGACAGCGACACGAAAGCCGAACCATGCTCCTCGAACGTCTCTATGACGACGACCTCGCCCACGCCAGCTACGTCATCGGATGCCAGCGCACCGGCGAAGCGATCGTCGTCGACCCTCGCCGTGACGTGCAGGTCTACCTCGACCTCGCCGCGAGGAACGGCATGACCATGACCGCGGTCACCGAAACCCACATTCACGCGGACTACCTCTCCGGCACCCGCGAACTCGCGGCCCGCACCGGAGCGACGGTGTACGTCTCCGGCGAAGGTGGCCCTGACTGGCAGTACGGCTCCGGGTTCCAGGACGCCACCCGGATGATGCACGGCCACCGCATTGCTATCGGGAACATCACCGTCGAGGCGGTCCACACTCCCGGGCACACCCCCGAGCACCTGTCCTTCCTCATCACCGACGGCGCCGCCTCCTCTGAGCCGGGTTACCTCCTGACCGGTGACTTCGTGTTCGTCGGTGACGTGGGGCGCCCTGACCTGCTCGACGAAGCCGCCGGCGGTGTCGACACCCGCTTCTACGGTGCGCGCGACCTGTTCGCCAGCCTCCGCGACCGCTTGCTCACTCTGCCCGACTACGTGCAGGTGCTCCCCGCTCATGGGTCGGGGTCTGCGTGTGGCAAGGCCCTCGGCGCCGTCCCCAGCTCGACCGTCGGCTACGAACGCCGCTTCGCGTGGTGGGCGCCGTACCTCGACGCCGGTGACGAGCAGGGCTTCATCGACACGCTGCTGAAGGATCAGCCTGACGCGCACGCGTACTTTGCGCGCATGAAGCGGCAGAATCGGGTCGGCCCGGCCCTGCGCGGCCAGGTCAGCTCACTGACCGAGTACTCGGCGTCCGAGCTTCGCGCGGACTTCGAGGGCGACCGGGTCATCGTGGTCGACACCCGCCACCACTCGCTCGTCCACGAGGGCACCGTGCCGGGCGCACTGAACGTTCCCGGTGTCACGAAGGCAGCCAGCTACGGCGCCTGGGTCTACGACCCCGAGACCGAAACCCGCCCGCTCGTGCTGCTCATCGACTCTGCGAACGCCGCAGCCCAGTTCCGGGACCACCTCCTTCGCGTGGGCATCGACCGGGTCGACGGGTTCATCACCACCCTCGACGGTCTCCCCACGGTGCAGCCCAAGACGATCGCCCCGACCGACCTTGACCAGGTCGACGCGGCACTCCTCCTCGACGTTCGCAACCGCACCGAGTACACCGCGGGGCACATCCCCGGTGCTAAGCAGCTCTCCGGAGGCCGAGTACTCTGGCACGCCGACGAACTGCCCGCCGGGAAGATCCTGGCCTACTGCCAGAGCGGCGTCCGCAACAGCGTCGTCGCCAGCGCGCTCCGCCGCGCCGGGCACGACGTCATCGAACTCGAAGGCAGCTACAGCGCCTGGGTCGCCGCCACCGCGCCCCAACCCACCGCGGCCTGATCGGGCCGGAGAGCTCGAGTCAGTGAGTCCATCGTCACCGCCACGCTCACCGCCTGACCGCCCTGGCCGTCCCGCCCGCCACTGCGCCAGCGGCGCCGGCGACCGATAGTCCTCCACAACCTAGAAGGACGCACGTGCGCCGTCTCGCCCTCGCCGTGCTCGCCATCATCACCACCGGAATCTCTATCGTCCGGCCCAAAGACGTAACCCTTGCCCATGCCGGCCGACAAGGCGCGCATTCTCGGCCCGAGGGCCTCCCTATCGTCCTGCCGGTCCTGCAGGACTCTGACACCTAGTCAGGCGCACACTCCGCGACGTACGATGGACGCGTGGTGAGGAAAACGCTTTCCCGAATCTCGGAGCTGATCGACGGAGCGCATCCGACGCGGTCGGTCCTCCGCGTGCTCGCGCGCCGACCCGGCCGCCTCGCGGTCGCGATCCTCGCCTTCGCGTTCAAAGAGATCCCCCTCTGGTTCCTGCCGGTCATCACGGCGGCGATCATCGACATCGTCGCCGAGCGGGGAGACGTGACCGCCGTGATCTGGTGGTTCGCGCTCGCCGCCGCGCTCCTCCTCCAGAACTACCCGAACCACATCCTCTACACCCGCAGCTTCATGACGGTCGTCCGCGACACCGGCGCCGACCTGCGCAACGGGCTCGCCGAACGACTGCAGAGCCTGTCGATCGGCTACCACACGCGGATGAGCTCCTCGATCGTGCAGACCAAGGTCGTCCGCGACGTCGAGAACGTCGAGCTCATGCTCCAGCAGGTCACCCACCCCCTCCTCTCGGCCACCATGGTCATGGTCGGGGCCATCGCGATGACCGCGATCGCGGTGCCGCAGTTCCTGCCCGTCTACGCCCTGGCCGTGCCGATCGCCATCGGCATCCGCTACGGCATGCGCAACCGCTCGCGCGAGCGCAACGAGCTGTTCCGACGCGAGGTCGAGACCCTCTCGGCCCGCGTCGGCGAGATGGCGTCGCTCATCCCCGTGACGCGGGCGCACGGACTCGAGCAGACCGCCGTCACCCGGGTCGCGAACGGCGCCGACGGCGTCCGGCGTGCAGGACTGCACCTCGACATGCTCAACGGCCACGTCGCCTCGATCTCGTGGGTCGCGATGCAGCTTCTCGGTGTCGGCTGCCTGGTCTTGGCCGCGGTCTTCTCGCTCACCGGCATCCTGCCGATCACCCCCGGCGAAGTGGTGCTGCTGTCGACCTACTTCACGCTGCTGACGCAGGGGCTCACCCAGCTGCTCATGCTGATCCCCGTCGGTGCCCGCGGCCTCGAGTCGGTGCGGTCGATCGCCGAGGTGCTGCAGGAGCCCGACCTGGAGCAGAACGAGGGCAAGGAGCGGGTGGATGCCGTGACCGGCACGCTCTCGCTCGAGGGCGCCTCGCACCGGTACCCGGGCTCCGACGACGACGCGCTGCACCGCATCGACCTCGAGATCCCCGCGGGGACGACCGTCGCCTTCGTCGGATCCTCGGGATCGGGCAAGTCGACGCTCCTGAACCTCGTGCTCGGCTTCCTGCGCCCGAGTTCGGGGCGGATGCTGATCGACGGTCGCGACATGCAGGCGCTCGATCTGCGCACGGTGCGCCGGTTCGTGTCGGTGGTGCCACAGGAGTCCGTGCTGTTCGAGGGCACCATCCGCGACAACGTCGCCTACGGTCTCGGCGAGATCGACGGTTCCCGCATCGAGCGGGCCCTCCGCGATGCGAACGCGTGGGAGTTCGTGCGCGACCAGCCGCACGGATGGGACACCGTCGTCGGCGAACGCGGCGCTCGCCTCTCGGGAGGGCAGCGGCAGCGTCTCGCGATCGCCCGCGCCCTGGTGCGCGACCCGCGCATCCTGCTGCTCGACGAGGCGACCAGCGCGCTCGATCCCGAGTCGGAAGAGCTCGTGAAAGACGCGCTCGGCCGCCTCATGTCGGGGCGCACCACACTCGTCGTGGCGCACCGGCTCTCGACGGTCCGCCAGGCGGACACCATCGTCGTGCTCGAACGCGGCCGTATCGTCGAACAGGGCTCGCACGACGAGCTCCTCGCCCTCGGCGGGCGCTACGCCCAGCTGCATCTCACTCAGGCGGGACTGTCATGACCGCCGCGCAGGAAGGTACCCCGATGCCCTCGTCCCTCCGCATCGCGATCGTCGGCACCGGCGGCGTCGCCGAGCTGCACGCCGCGGCGGTCGCCGCTCACCCGCACGCCGAGCTCGTCGCGGTCACCGACCACACCCGTGCCAAGGCGGAGGACTTCGCCGCCCGATGGGGCGAGCCCGCCGTCTACGACGACCTCGACGCTCTGCTCGCGGCGGAGCATCCCGACGTCGTCCTCATCTGCACCCCGCCGGCTGCGCACCCCGCGCAGACGATCGCGAGCGTGGCCGCGGGCGCGCACGTCGTGGTCGAAAAGCCCCCCGCACCCTCGCTCGCGGAGCTCGACACGATGCGTGCCGCGGCCACCGCAGCGGACCGGCGACTCGCCGTCGTGTTCCAGCAGCGCACCGGCACCGCCGCCGCGCACGTTCGCGGGCTCCTCCAGTCGGGAGAACTCGGCCGACCGCTGCTGGCCGACTGCCGCACGCTCTGGTTCCGAGGCGAGGACTACTTCGCCGTCGACTGGCGCGGAACGTGGGCCACCGAAGGCGGCGGCACGACGCTCGGCCACGGCATCCATCAACTCGACCTGCTCGCCTATCTCCTGGGTGATTGGGCGAGCGTCCAGGGGCGGCTGTGGCGTCTCGACCGCGAGACCGAGACCGAGGACGCATCGACGGCGACGGTCACCTTTGCGAACGGCGTCGTCGCGCAGGTGCTCACGAGCGCGGTGTCGCCCCGGCAGACCAGCTCCATCCGCATCGACACGCAGCGGGCGACGATCACCGTCGACCATCTCTACGGCCACGGACACGAGAACTGGTCGATCACGCCGGCGCCCGGCTTCGAGGCTGCCGCTGAGGGGTGGGCGTTCCCCGAGGCTGAGGAGCGCAGCGACCACGGACCGCTCCTGCGGGACGTGTTCGACGCGATCCTCTCGGGCGCTCCGCTGCCGTCGACCGCCGACGAGCCGGCGCGCTCGTTCGAGCTCGTCAGTGCGATCTACGCGTCCGCCGCCGCCGATGGTGCTGTCGTCACGCCGGCCGACCTCGCCGTGCACCCCACCCACCGTGCGGGGCTGCGCAGCACCGTCGCTGAGATGCGTCCGGCGGAGGAGCGGGCGTGACCCTCGCCGAGCTCTACCGCGACCCGATCTACGACGGCGCGACCGACCCGACGGTCGTCATCGACGACGGCACCTGGTGGATGTTCTACACGCAGCGGCGGGCGACGCACCCCGATCCCGGACCCGGCGTCGCCTGGGTCCACGGCAGTCGGATCGGGGTGGCCCGCTCGGCCGACGGTGTCGCCTGGGACCACGCGGGAACCCTCGAGCCGCAGCCGGACGGTTCCCTCCGACGGGATGCCGCGGGCCCGGCATCCATCGTCGATCGCACGCACTGGGCCCCCGAGGTCATCAGCGACGGGGTCGGGTGGCGCATGTACCTGACCGAGATCGAGGGGATCCCCGACCGCTGGCCCGGATACGCCCGGCACATCGTGGAGTACCGGTCTGCGGATCTGCGGGAGTGGCACCGGGAGGGCGCTCTCGAGCTCGACAGCGACCGGGTGATCGACGCGGCCGTCGCGAAGGTCGCCGACGGCAGATGGCGGCTCTGGTATAAGGACGAGGCGGCCGACTCGGTGACGAAGGTGGCGGTCTCGGACGACCTCGCGCAGTGGCGCTCCGACGGGACTGCGATCGCCGGGCGCGCGCACGAGGGCCCGTTCGTCTTCGAGCTCTCGGGCTGGTGGTGGATGATCGTCGACGAGTGGCGGGGGATGGCCGTGCATCGTTCGCGCGACGGCGTGGCATGGGAGCGGCAGGGCGACGCCGACACCGTGATCCTCGGTGCGGGGGAGGTGCCCGGTCCGGGCTTCGGTCACCATGGCGCCGCCGTCCGGCACGGCGATGACCTGTGGTTCTACTTCTTCGGCCACCCCGCCGCCGCCTACGTCCCCGATGTGGATGCCGAGACGGTCGATGACCGCCGATGCGCGGTCTACCGGGTGCTCCTCCGCGTCGTGGGTGACGTTCTGGTGACATCTGAGCGCTGACCGGGCGCCTTCGTTAGCATGAGGGTTGTTACCGGTCCCATCCCCGGTGCTCCGGAAGGAAATCGCTTTCCGAAATGTCTTGCCAAACGATTCCACGCGTAGTACCGTCGCTGGCAAGCGCTTTCCCGAGTTCCCACTCGACAGCACCGAGAGCGCACCGCACACACGGACCAGGACGTCCGGAGCACTCGGAACACGGACGTTCAAGAGAGGACAAGGATGTTCATCAGCAAGCGGGTCATCGCCGCCGTCGCCCTCGCGACCGGCTCGGCGCTCGCCCTGGCAGGATGCGCCGGCAGCCCTGAGCCGGCAGGAACGTACGACCCCGACGAGAAGGTCACCCTCGACCTCGCGTTCTGGGGCAACGACGTCCGCGCCGATCTGTACAACAAGGCGATCGACGCGTTCAACGAGGAATACCCGAACATCACCGTCAACCCGACGTTCCTCGCTTTCCCCGAGTTCTGGGAGAAGCGCCAGACGGAGGCGGCGGGCAAGAACCTCCCCGACGTCATGCAATTCGACTACTCGTACCTGCGCCAGTACTCGGAGAACGGGCTCCTGCTCGATCTCGAGCCCTACCTCGGCGGCATCATCGAGACCGACCCGCTTCCGCAGAACATTCTCGACATCGGCGTCGTGAACGACACGACTTACGGCATCGCGACCTCCACCAATGCGTGGGGCCTGTTCACGAACCCCGTCCTCCTCGAGAAGGCGGGCGTCGAGGACTTCGAAGGCGGCACCTGGAGCGACTACACCGCGTGGATGGCCGAGGTCACGGAGGCGTCCGGCGGCGAGTTCTGGGGCGGCGCCGACTACACCGGCCGCATCCAGAACTTCGAACTGCAGCTGCGCGCCGAGGGCGGCAATCTCTTCAGCGAGGAGGGTGAGCCGCAGTTCGACGAAGCGCGCCTCGCCGCCTTCTGGGAAGAAGGCCAGGAGATCCGCGACGGCATCGGCGTGCCGCAGCAGACCGTCGAGGAGGCGCTGCCGCTCGGCCCGTTCGACACCGCCATCTCCGCCAGCGAGCTCACCTGGGACAACTTCGGTGCCGGCTACCTGGGCAACCTCGGCGAGGGATACACCGAGCTCAACCTCATCGCGCCGCCGATCACCGAGGAAGGGGCGAAGGACCTGTACCTGAAGCCCTCGATGCTCCACACGATCTCGGCGAACACCGACGCCCCGGAGGCGGCGGCGACGCTCGTGAACTTCCTGGTGAACTCGCCCGAAGCCGGTGAGATCTTCGGGACGAACCGCGGCCTGCCGGCCTCGGAGACCGCGCTCGCCGCAGCCGACCTCGACCCGCTCAGCCAGCAGGTGCAGGCTCACGAAGAGGCCATCGCCGACCGCCTGGGCGACGCGCCGCCGGTGCCGATCGTCGGCTACGGCACGCTCGAGGAGAAGTTCCGTCAGCTGGGGGTGGAGCTGAACTTCGGCACCATCACTGTCGACGAGGCCGTCTCGCAGTTCTTCACCGAGATGGACGTCGTCCTGAACCAGTGATGACAGGCGGGGGCTCGGACGTCCGCGCCCGAGCCCCCGCTCTCATCCCTTCCCCTCACCCCCAGGAGCACCCGTGAGCACCACCGCGACGAGAGTCATCGTCACCGGCGACAAGCGGCGCAAGGCGCTGCTGCGCACCCGCCGTCCCGAGAACCTCGACCGACCCGGACAGCGTGCGCGCTCGCGCCGCGAGACCCTCGCGGGATACGGCTTCCTCGTGCCGTGGCTCATCGGCTTCTTCGGTCTCACGATCATCCCGATGGTGTACTCGCTGTACCTCTCGTTCACGCGGTACAACATCTTCCAGCCGCCGTCCTGGATCGGGTTGGACAACTACATCCGCCTGTTCACGAACGATCCGCAGTTCATCCAGTCGGCCCAGATCACGCTCGTCTACGTCCTCGTCGGAACACCGATCACCCTCGCCGCGGCACTCGTGGTCGCGATGCTCCTGAACTTCCGCGACAAGGGATCGGGCTTCTTCCGGTCGGCGTTCTACGCGCCCTCGCTCATCGGCGGCTCGGTCTCCGTGGCCATCGTCTGGCGCGCCATGTTCGCCGGCGACGGCCCCGTCGACAGCTCGCTCTCGTTCTTCGGACTCGACCTCGGCGGCTGGATCGGCAACCCCGACCTGGTCCTCCCCGCGATGATCGTGCTGTCGATCTGGCAGTTCGGGGCGACCATGGTCATCTTTCTGGCTGGGCTCAAGCAGATCCCCAAGGAGCTCTACGAGGCAGCCGAGATGGACGGGGCGAACGCCTGGCACCGCTTCCGTGCCGTCACGCTCCCGATGCTCTCGCCGGTCATCTTCTTCAACCTGCTGCTGGGCCTGATCGGCGCCTTCCAGGTGTTCGCGTCCGCCTACATCATCTCCAACGGATCCGGCGGCCCTGCCGGCATGACGAACTTCATCACCCTCTACCTCTACAAGCGCGGTTTCGCCGACGGACAGATGGGATACGCGGCCGCCATCGCGTGGGTCCTCCTCGTGGTCGTCGCCGTCATCGCCTTCGTCCTGTTCCGCACCCAGCGCTCCTGGGTGCACTACGCGGGAGACAACCGATGAGCCTCAACGCCCCCACCTCGCAGAGCGCGACCGACCTGACCTTCGCGTTACAGCAGACCACGCCGCTGCCTCCCCGCCGGAAGGTGCACCGCAAGACGTGGCAGACCGCACTGTGGCTCATCGGCCTCATCGCGCTGACCGCGATCGTGCTCTACCCGCTCGTCTGGCTGGCGTTCTCGACGTTCAAGCCGAACGGTGAGTTCGGACAGAACCCGGGCCTGATCCCCAACTCGCCGACCTTCGACAACTACACCAAGGTCCTCGAGGGCATCGCGGGAGTCCCGCTGTGGAAGTTCTTCTGGAACTCGCTGATCCTCGCCGTCGCCGCGGTCGTCGGCACCGTCCTGTCGAGCGCGCTCGCGGCGTACGCCTTCGCGCGCATCCAGTTCAAGGGGCTCGGCATCCTGTTCGCGGCCATGATCGGCACGCTGCTGCTGCCGTTCCACGTCGTGATCATCCCGCAGTACATCCTCTTCAACAACTTCGGTCTCGTGGACACGTTCTGGCCGCTTATCCTGCCGAAGTTCCTGGCCACCGAAGCCTTCTTCGTGTTCCTCCTCGTGCAGTTCATGCGCCAGATGCCGCGTGACATGGACGAGGCAGCGCGCATCGACGGCGCCGGTCACATCCGCATCTTCTGGGCGATCATCCTGCCGCTTGTGAAGCCGGCGCTGATCACCTGCGCGATCTTCGCGTTCATCTGGTCGTGGAACGACTTCCTCGGTCCGCTGCTCTACCTGACCAGCCCCGAGAACTACCCGCTGCCCATCGCGCTGCGCCTCTACAACGACCAGTCCTCGACGAGCGACTACGGTGCAACGGTGACCGCCTCCTTCCTGGCGCTGCTGCCCGTGCTCATCTTCTTCCTGGTGTTCCAGCGGTTCCTCGTGGACGGCGTGGCCACGCAGGGACTCAAGGGCTGATCGTGACGACCACCCGCGGCTCCGACCGGCGCGCGCACCGCGCCGCCGTTCGGGCCGACCGGACCGGGAGCGGGCCGACGCTCGATGCGCGTCCCGTCGCTCGGTTCCCGGGCGCCGGAGCGAAGTTCGCCCTGCTCGGCGAAGTGCTGATGATCGGTCTGCTCATCACGCTCGTCGGCATCGTCGTCGTCACCCTCCCGATCGCTCTGGCCGCCGGCATCCGTCACCTTCGACGCTTCGTCGCCGCCGAAGACTCCCGACTCTCCTTCTTCTGGCGAGACGTCCGGGCCGGTCTCGCGTCCGGTGCGCTCGTCGGCCTCGCCGCCGCCGCCATCGCCGTAGCCCTCCTCATCGACATCGACCTCGCGCGGTCGGGATTCCTCCCGGGCGGCGCGGTGGTCGAGATCGTCGGCTGGGCAGGACTCGGCGCGCTCGCCGTCGCCCTCCTCGCCGCCGCAGGCGCATGGACGCCGGAGGCCGGGTGGAAGGCGGCGATCCGCGGCATCCCCGCCGACGTCTCGCGCGACCCGATCGGCGCGCTCTACTCCCTCTCGGCCGCTGTGTTCGTCGTGGTGCTGACCTGGGCTCTGCCCCCGCTCCTCCCGGCGGCCATCGGCTGTGCGGCGCTGGCGGTCGTCGCCGTTCCGCAGCGGCGTCGCACGCGCTGACCGCTCCACCTCCCACAGGAAGGCTCACCGTGACCACCCACGGCTCCCTCGACCCGCGCTCGTCCTTCACCGACATCGACCGTCGCCTGTTCGGCGGATTCGTCGAGCACCTGGGGCGGCACGTCTACGACGGCATCCACGAACCGGGTCATCCGAGCGCCGACGCCGACGGGTTCCGCCAGGATGTCGTCGCGCTCGTGAAGGAGCTCGGCGTCTCGACCATCCGCTATCCCGGCGGCAACTTCGTCTCGGGGTACCGGTGGGAGGACGGCATCGGACCCAAGGAGGACCGACCGCAGCGCCTCGATCTCGCCTGGCACTCCACCGAGACCAACCAGGTCGGCCTGCACGAGTTCGCCCAGTGGCTCGACCTCGTCGGCAGCGACCTCATGCTCGCCGTCAACCTCGGCACGCGCGACACGGCCGAGGCGCTCGACCTCCTCGAGTACGCCAACTCCGACGCCGACACCTCGTGGACGCGCGAGCGAGCCCGCAACGGCCGCGTGACGCCGTTCGGCGTCTCGATGTGGTGCCTCGGCAACGAGATGGACGGACCGTGGCAGATCGGCCACCGCAATGCCGACGACTACGGCAAGCTCGCCTCGCGCACGGCCAAGGCGATGCGGATGCTCGACCCCGACATCGAACTCGTCGTCTGCGGGTCCTCGGGCAGCGGCATGCCGACGTTCGGCTCGTGGGAGCGGACGGTCCTGGAGCACACGTTCGACGACGTCGATTTCATCTCGTGCCACTCCTATTACCAGGAGATGGGCGGTGACGCGCAGGAGTTCCTCGCGTCGGGCGTGGACATGTCCCGCTTCATCTCCTCCGTCGTCGCGATCGCCGATGCGGTGGCCGCCACCAAGAAGAGCCGCAAGCGCATCATGATCTCCTTCGACGAGTGGAACGTCTGGTACCTCCATAACGAGGACGGCGGTCAGAACGACAAGCCCGAGGAGCGCGGCTGGCCGATCGCCCCTCGACTCCTCGAGGACCAGTACCACGCGCTCGACGCGGTCGTCTTCGGCGACCTGCTCATCACGCTGCTCCAGCACGCCGATCGGGTCCGCTCGGCATCCCTGGCCCAGCTCGTGAACGTGATCGCGCCGATCATGACCGAGCCCGGCGGACCGACCTGGCGCCAGACGACCTTCTTCCCGTTCTCGATCACCTCGCGGCTCGCGGGGGAGCGGGTGCTCCGGGTGCCTGTCGATGCCGGCACCTTCCGCAGTGAGCGGTTCGGCGACGTGGCGAAGGTGAATGCCGTCGCGACCGTCGACGATGAGGGCCTCAGCCTTTTCGTCGTCAACCGGTCGACGACGGATGCCGCGTCGCTGCGCCTGGACGTGTCGGGCTTCGTCCGCGCGCACGGGCGGGCTCCGCGGGTCGTCGAGTCACATCTGCTCCACGACGACGACATCTACGCGGCGAACACGCTGTCCACGCCGGAGCGGGTCGGGGTCCGCCCCCTCGACGGCGCTGCGGTCGACGGCGACGTGCTGGTGCTGGACCTTCCGGCCGTCAGCTGGGCGGCGATCCGGCTGGTCTGAACTTCCTCGGAAGACGCTTGCGGAAAGCGTCTTCCGATGTCACACTGATGAAACTGGAAAGCGCTTACCCACCGCAACGGCGGGCAGAGCGCGCTCGAACCGAAGGATCCACCGTGTCAGAGACGACCCTCACCGCGACCGCCCCGGCTGCGCCCTCCTCCGCGCCCCGGGTGCGCGAGATCGGCATCATCATGAACGGCGTGTCCGGCCGCATGGGCTACCGCCAGCACCTCGTGCGCTCGATCCTCGCAATCCGCGAGCAGGGGGGCATCGACCTCCCCGACGGATCGAAGGTCACGGTCAAACCGCTCCTGGTCGGACGCAGCGAGGCGAAGCTCGCCGAGATCGCCGCCCAGCACGGCATCGAGGACTACACGACCGACCTCGACGGCGCGCTGGCCGACCCGCGGTGGGAGATCTACGCGGACTTCCTCGTCACGAAGGCTCGCGCGACGGCCCTGCGCAAGGCGATCGCCGCGGGCAAGACGATCTACACCGAGAAGCCGACCGCCGAATCGGTCGAGGAGGCCCTCGAACTCGCGAAGCTCGCCGCCGCGGCGGGCGTCAAGACCGGCGTCGTGCACGACAAGCTCTACCTCCCGGGTCTCCAGAAGCTCAAGCGCCTCATCGACTCGGGCTTCTTCGGCCGCATCCTCTCCGTCCGCGGCGAGTTCGGCTACTGGGTCTTCGAGGGCGACTGGCAGCCCGCCCAGCGTCCCAGCTGGAACTACCGCGCCGAGGACGGCGGCGGCATCATCGTCGACATGTTCCCGCACTGGAACTACGTGCTCGAGAACCTGTTCGGCGAGGTCACCTCGGTCTACGCGCAGGCCGCGATCCACATCGCCGACCGCTGGGACGAGAAGGGCGAGCACTACACCGCGACCGCCGAGGACGCCGCCTACGGCGTGTTCGAGCTCGAGGGCGGCATCGTCGCGCAGATCAACTCCTCGTGGACCGTGCGCGTGAACCGGGACGAGCTCGTCGAGTTCCACGTGGACGGCACGCACGGATCCGCTGTCGTGGGTCTGTTCGGCGCGAAGATCCAGCCCCGCAACGCCACCCCGAAGCCGGTGTGGAACCCCGACCTCGAAGACGCGCACGACTACGACGCCGACTGGCAGTCGGTGCCGACCAACGATGTCTTCCTCAACGGATTCCGTCAGCAGTGGGAGGAGTTCCTGCTTTCCTACGTGCAGGACACCCCGTACGAGTTCGGCCTGCTCGCCGGCGCGCGCGGCGTGCTCCTCGCCGAGGCCGGTCTGCAGTCGAGCCGCGAGGGCCGCAAGGTCGAGCTTCCCGCGCTCACCCTGGACTGACCCGTGACCGATTTCACGCTCCTCGGGGACGACGGCGCGACCCGTCGGGTCGCCCTCGTCGACACCTCGGGCTACACGCGCCCCGCCGGGCCGCTTCGCAGTCGCGTGGCCTACGCGGCCGCACACGTCGTGCCGCACGCGCACGCCGACAACACCCCCGGCCAGCCGGCCGACATCGACTGGGACGCGACCCTCGACTTCCGTCGCAACGTGTACTCGTGGGGTCTGGGCGTCGCCGACGCGATGGACACGGCCCAGCGCAACATGGGGCTGGATGCCGCGGCGACGCGCGAGCTCATCTCCCGGTCGGCGGACGTCGCCCGGGAGGAGGGCGGCGCGGTCGTGGTCGGCGTCAACACCGACCACGTCGAAGAGGAGCACATCGCGCTGGACCGGGTGATCGACGCCTACACGGAGCAGCTGCACTTCACCGAGGAGCAGGGTGCCGGCCCCGTCCTGATGGCCTCACGCCACCTCGCCCGCGCGGCCGAAAGCGCGGAGGACTACCGCCGCGTCTACCGCGCCGTGCTGGCCCAGGCGACCACCCCCGTCGTGCTCCACTGGCTCGGGACGGCCTTCGACCCGCAGCTGCGCGGCTACTTCGGTGCCGACGACTGGCAGAGCGCCGCCGAGGTGCTGCTCGATGTCATCGGCGAGCACGCCGACAAGGTCGCGGGCGTCAAGATGAGCCTGTTGGATGCCGCGTCGGAGGTGTCGGTCCGCGAACGGCTGCCCGAGGGCGTCCGCATGTTCACCGGCGACGACTTCAACTACGTCGGTCTCATCGGAGGCGCGGATGTGCCGGCGGCTCCTCAGCCCGAACGCGACGCTTCGTCGCCGCGGCAGCACTCGGACGCCCTGCTCGGTGCGTTCGCCGCGCTCACTCCGGTGGCATCCGCCGCCATTCAGGCGCTGGATGCCGGTGACCCGGAGCGCTACCTCGACGTGCTCGGGCCGACCGAGGCGCTCTCGCGTCAGGTGTTCGCGGCGCCCACCTTCTACTACAAGACAGGGGTGGCCTTCCTCGCGTGGCTGAACGGCCACCAGAAGGCGTTCCAGATGGTCGGCGGACTGCACTCGGCACGCAGCCTCCCGCACCTCTCGCGCATCGTGGAGCTCGCCAACGACGCGAAGGCGTTCGAGCGCCCCGAGATCGCCGCGGAGCGGTGGACCGCCCTGCTCAGGCTGAACGGAGTCGACGCATGACGACGATCGAGACCCCCGCACCGGCGTCCGACGGGCTGGGCGTCGACCAGCGGCTCTCCCTGAACCAGGGGACGATAAAGCACGCCGACCTCGCGACGGCGCTGCGCGTCACCGCCGAGGCGGGCGTCCGCTCGATCGGGCTCTGGCGCGAACCGGTGCAGGAGGTGGGGCTGGCGACCGCCGCCTCGATGTTGAGCGACTCCGGGCTCCGCTTCTCCACGCACTGCCGCTCGGGCTTCTTCACGATGCCCGAAGGTCCCGCGCGTCGGGCGTCCATCGACGACAACCTCGTCGCCATCGACGAGGCCGCGACCCTTGCCGCGGCGGGCGCGCCCGGCTCCGCGGCCGTCCTGGTCCTCGTGGCGGGCGGCCTCCCCGACGGGTCCCGCGATCTCGCAGGTGCCCGGGAGCGGGTGCGCGACGCGATCGGCGAGCTCGCCCCGCACGCCGCGGCCGCCGGGGTCACCCTCGCGATCGAACCCCTCCACCCCATGTACGCGACCGACCGCTGCGTGGTCTCCACGCTCGGGCAGGCGCTCGACATCGCCGCGGACTTCGACCCGTCGGTCGTCGGCGCGACGGTCGACACGTTCCACATCTTCTGGGACCCCGACGTCTACGACTCCATCGAGCGCGCCGGCCGTGAAGGGCGGATCGCGTCGTATCAGGTGTGCGACTGGAAGACGCCGCTTCCGGCCGACGTGCTTCTCGGGCGTCACTACCCGGGCGAGGGCGTCATCGACCTGGCGCGGCTCACTCGTGCCGTCGCCGACACCGGCTACGACGGCGACGTCGAGGTGGAGATCTTCAACGCCGACGTCTGGGCGAGCGACCCCGCTGAGGCCGTGGCGCGCACGGCGGCGACGTTCGCGGCATCCGTGTCCCCGCATCTCGGGCGCTGAGCCGACCCGCCCCTAGACTTCGGATCATGACCGACCAGATTCCGCTGCGCCGCGCCTCCACGGGGGCGGTGACCCTCGACGACGTCGCGCGCGAGGCGGGGGTCTCGCTCGCGACGGCATCGCGTGCGCTCAACGGTTCCGCGCGAAAGGTCGCGGACTCGTACCGCGAGCGGGTGGAGGCGGCGGCGACACGCCTGGGCTACACCGCCAACCTGTCGGCGCAGGCGACCGCGCGGGGGACGTCGGCGATCATCGCGCTCCTCGTGGCTGACATCGCCGACCCCTACTTCGGTCTCATCGCGTCCGGCGTCGCGCGCGGCGCCGATGAGGCGGGCCTCGTCGTGACGGTGGCCATCACCGAGCGCGATCCGGCCCGCGAGGTCCGTCTCGTGAGGGCGCTGCGCGGTCAGCGTCCGCGGGGACTCATCCTCGCGGCATCCCGCCCGGCAGGTCTTTTCGACCCCGACCTCACCCGCGAGCTGGATCAGCTCCGCGCCGTCGGCGGCACCGTCGTCGCGTTCGGCGCCGAGTCCGACGGACTCCGGTCGCTCATCCTCGACAACCGGGGCGGCGCCGAAGCGCTGGGCTCGGCTCTCGTCGCGCACGGATACCGGCACGCGATCGTCCTGGCGGCGGCGGAGGGCACCCTCACGAGCGACAGCCGCGTGTCGGGCTTCACCGCCGGATTCACGGCTGCGGGCGGCGAGACGCCTCGCGTCTACCGCGGCGGATTCACCCGGGAGTCGGGGCACGAGATGATGACGCGTGCCCTCGCCGACGGCGTCGAGCCGGGCACCCTCGTCTTCGGCATCAGCGACGTGGTCGCCATCGGCGCCCTGTCGGCGGCGCGCGCGGCGGGGCGGGAGCCGGGGAGCGACATCGCCTTCGCGGGCTTCGACGACATCCCCACCGGTCGCGATGTCACGCCGGCCCTCACCACGGTGCGCATCCCGCTCGAAGAGGTCGGCTACCAGGCGTTCCGCGCCGCGACGGATCCCGAGTGGCAGGCAGACCCCGCACAGCTGAAGCTCGAAGTCCTCCTCCGGGAGAGCACGCCGACGCGCGCATGAGCGTCGTCATCGCCCTCGACAGCTTCAAGGGCTCCATCCCTGCCGCTGCCGCCGCCGCTCATCTCGCCGCGGGGTGGCACGACATCGATCCCGAAGCGGATCTCGTGCCGCGCCCGATGGCCGACGGCGGCGAGGGGACGCTCGACGCGTTCGCGGCGGCCGTCCCCGGCGCCCGGCGGCATCCTGTCCGCGTGCACGGACCTCGGGGCGCCGAGATCGACGCGCAGTGGCTCCTCCTGCCGGACGGCACGGGTGTCGTGGAACTCGCCTCGACGAGCGGCATTGAGCTGCTCGGCGAGGATCGTCTGCCGTGGGATGCCGACACCACGGGCTTCGGCGAGGCGATCGCCGCTGCCCTCGACGCCGGCGTCGACCGCCTGGTGCTCGGAATCGGGTCGTCGGCCTCGACCGACGGCGGCACCGGGATGCTGCGCGCCCTCGGCGCCCGGTTCCGGGACGCCGACGGCGTCGACACCGCCCGCGGCGCGCGGGGCCTCGCGGCGCTCGCCGCCGTCGACGTCTCGCGCCTGCGCGCCCTGCCGCCGGGCGGTGCCCTCGTCCTCTCGGACGTCACGAACCCGCTGACCGGTGCGGCCGGCGCCGCCGCCGTCTTCGGGCCGCAGAAGGGGCTCCCCGCGGCGGACGTCTCCGCGGTCGACACGGCGCTCCACCGCTTCGCGCACCTTGTCGGCAGCCACCGCCCCGGCGTCGATCCGGCGGCCCCCGGAGCCGGCGCCGCCGGAGGGACCGGGTTCGCGCTCGCCGCCTGGGGTGCGCGCCTCGTCCCGGGGTCGGGTGAGGTGGCCGACCTCATCGACCTGCGCGGCGCGATGGTCGCGGCATCGCTCGTGATCACGGGCGAGGGGTCGTACGACGGGCAGTCTGCCGCGGGGAAGGTCCCCGCCTTCGTGCAGGCGCTCGCCGCGCATGCGGGCGTGCCCACAGCGCTGGTCGCCGGCAGGTTGGGGGCGGATGCCGACATCTCGGGCTTCGCGCACACCGTCTCGCTGACCGACCTCGCCGGCAGCGCGGCGGCCTCCCTCGCAGACCCGGCGACGTGGCTGCGTGAAGCGGGGCGACGCCTTGCCCGCGCGCACGCCTGACCCGAGCGGTCGATCCGGGCCCGACGGCACCCGTGTCGCGAACCTGTGCGTTCGCTGATACCACTCGGCCTCACCGCGCACATGCCCGGGAACAGCGCGCGCCGCCGCTCCTACGCTCGGGCCAGGCACCACGCCGCCGCCGGCCACCCCGCGCCGACGACACCTGGCAGTCCCACCGGACCGCCGCCAGCTGACGGAACGATCGGTCGAACCCCGGGGCAATCCGATCCCGAGCTCACACCGAACACACACTGCACCACCTGAAGGACTGCAGGACTGCGGCATCCGTCGCACCTCGCCGGCCCCGCGCGGCGCCCCCGTCACCAGCGTCCTCGGCCTCGTGGTCGGCTGCGTCGTCATCTCCGGGCTCGTCACGCCCGCGCTCGGATCGACCGCCGTCGGCAGCGACGCGCCGAGCCACTCGGAGCACCAGCTCGTCTTCCCTGGCCACGACGGGCACTGACGCTCGTTCAGGTGGCATTGCCCCTGGTTCAGGTGGCAGTTCTGGTCGCTTCGGCGAGCGCGATGCGGCGTGTCCTGCCACCTGAAAAGGCGCGAGGCGCACAGCCCCCTCGTTCAGGTGGCAGTTCTGGTCGCGTCGTCGAGTGGGATGCGGCGTGTCCTGCCACCTGAAAAGACGAGTGGATGCCGCGAGCCGCGGCATCCACTCCTCATCAGAGGCCGCGGGCGAGGCGGTAGTACGCCTGGTTCCAGCGGAGCTCCTTCTGGAAGCCGCGGACGGTCGTGTCCTCGTCGATGACGAGCAGTTCGGTGCCGGCGATGTCGGCGAAGTCGCGGAACACCTCGATACCCACGGCCGTCGTCATGACGGTGTGGTGCGCGGCGCCGGCGGCGAGCCAGCACGCCGCCGAGGTCGCGAAGTCGGGCGCCGGCTCCCACACGGCGCGGCCGACGGGCAGCTTCGGCAGGTCGGGGGCGTCGACATTCTCGACGACGTTCGCGACGAGGCGGAAGCGGTCGCGCATGTCGCTCATCGCGACCACGAGCGCGGGGCCGGCGTCCGCCGTGAAGACCAGCCGCACGGGGTCGGCCTTGCCGCCGATGCCCAGCTCGTGCACCTCAAGGCGCGGCTTTGCGGTCGTGAGCGAGGGGGACACCTCGAGCATGTGCGCGCCGAGGATCCGCTCCTTGCCGGGCACGAGGTCGTAGGTGTAGTCCTCCATGAGGCTCGCACCGCCAGGCAGACCCGAACCCATGACGTTCGCGACGCGGACGAGGATCGCCGTCTTCCAGTCGCCCTCGGCGCCGAAGCCGTAGCCCTCCGCCATCAGGCGCTGCACCGCGAGGCCGGGCAGCTGCGTCAGCGCACCGAGGTCCTCGAACGACGTGGTGAAGGCGCCGAAGCCGCCTCCCTCGAGGAACGAGCGCAGCCCGATCTCGATCGCGGCGCCGTCGCGCAGCGACTGGTGGCGCTCGGCACCCGGCAGCAGCTCCTCGGCGACGTCGTAGGACGCGACGTACTCCTCGACGAGGGCGTCGATCTGGGCGTCGGTGGCCTGCGCCACGGCATCCGCCAGCTCATTCACGCCCCACGTGTTGACCTGCACGCCGAACTGCAGCTCGGCCTCGGTCTTGTCGCCCTCGGTCACCGCGACGTAGCGCATGTTGTCGCCGAAACGGGCGAGCTTCAGGGTGCGGGCAGCCTGCCAGCCGGCGGCGGCGCGCTGCCAGTCCTCGATCTGCTGCACGACGACCGGGTTCGACACGTGCCCGACGACCGTCTTGCGCGAGACGCCCAGGCGCGTCTGGATGTACCCGAACTCACGGTCGCCGTGCGCGGCCTGGTTGAGGTTCATGAAGTCGAAGTCGATGTCGTTCCACGGCAGCTCGACGTTCGCCTGCGTGTGCAGGTGGAGGAGCGGCTTGCGGAGGGCATCGAGGCCCGAGATCCACATCTTCGCGGGGCTGAACGTGTGCATCCACGCGATGACGCCGATGACCGAGTCGTCGGCGTTCGCGTCGAGAGCGAGCCGGCGGATCGAGTCGGCATCCTTCAGCACCGGCTTCCACTCGACCTTCACGGGGAGCCCGGCGAGGCCCTCGGCGACGGCCTGCGACTGCTCGGCGACCTGGCGCAGCGTCTCCTCGCCGTACAGGTTCTGGCTGCCGGTGACGAACCAGACGGTGTACTGCTCGAGGCTGGTGGAGAGGGTCATGCTGTTCCTTCGTTCGATGAGCGGATGCCGCGCAGCGGCAGAGCGGGGATCGCGGCGGCTTCGACGGCGAGGCCTGCGCGGTAGCGGGCGAGGTAGTCGGCGAACCCTGCGACGTCGGCGGGCTGCGGGTCCGCGGTGACGGACGCCGCTCCCGCGAAGACGCGATCGGTCAGGTAGGTCGCGAGGTCGGTCGTGCGCTCCGTGGCGGCGAACGCGGCGAGCACGGCCATGCCCCACGCCCCGCCCTCAGCGGCGGTGTCCCCGACCGTGACGGGTGCGTCGAGCGCCCCGGCCAGGAAGCGCTGCGCGACGCCCGCGGTGCGGAACACGCCGCCGTGCGCGAACATCTTCTCGAGCGCGACACCCTCCTCGGCGAGGGTCTGCATGCCGATCGCGAGCGTCGCGAAGACGCCGTACACCTGCGCGCGCATGAGGTTAGCGAGCGAGAAGTCGGCGTCGGGAGTGCGCACCACGAGCGGCCGGCCCTCGTCGAGGCTGGCGATCGGCTCGCCCGACAGGTGGTTGTACGCGAGCACGCCGCCGGCATCCGCGGCGCCCTCGAGGGCTTCGCGCAGGAGCGTCTCGTAGACGGCATCCGTCGTCAGGGACTGACCGGATGCCGCGGCGAAGCGCGCGAACAGCGACGCCCAGGCCGCGAGCTCGCTCGCGCCGTTGTTGCAGTGCACCATCGCCACCGGGTCGCCGGCGGGCGTCGTGACGAGGTCGATCTCGGTGTGCACCCGCTCGAGGGGGCGCTCGAGGACGACCATCGCGAAGATGCTGGTTCCCGCGCTGACGTTGCCGGTGCGCGGCGCGACGGCGTTCGTGGCGACCATGCCGGTGCCGGCGTCGCCCTCGGCAGGGGCGGCGACCGCGCCCGGGCGGAGGGCGCCCGATGGGTCGAGGAGGGCTGCGCCGTCGGCGGTCAGGGTCCCGGCATCCGCTCCCGCGGGGAGGACCTCGGGAAGCAGGTCGACGAGACTGCGGCCGGCGAGGAAGCCGGCGGCATGAGCGTCGTACGCGGCAATCCGGTCGCGGTCGTACCCGCCCGACGCGTCGATGGGGAACATCCCCGACGCGTCGCCGACACCCAACACGAAGCGGCCGGTGAGCTTCTCGTGCACCCACCCGGCGAGCGTGTTGATCTTCGCGAGCGAGGCGAGGTGCGCCTCATCGTCGAGGATCGCCTGGTGCAGATGCGCGATCGACCAGCGGAGCGGGATGTTGACGCCGAGCAGGTCGGTGAGCTCCGCCGCGGCGGCACCGGTCGAGGTGTTCCGCCACGTGCGGAACGGGACGAGCAGCGTTCCGTCCGCGTCGAACGCGAGGTAGCCGTGCATCATCGCCGAGACGCCGATGCCGGCGAGGTCGGTGAGCTCCGCGCCCCGCCGCCGGACGTCGGCGACGAGGTCGGCGTACGCGGCCTGCAGGCCCGACCACACGGCATCCTCGGAGTACGTCCAGACGCCGTCCTCGAGCGCGTTCTCCCACTCGTGACTGCCGACGGCGAGCACGACCGTGGGGTCAGATGCGTCGACGAGGCACGCTTTGATGCGGGTCGAGCCGAGCTCGATGCCCAGCGCTGCGCCGCCCGAAGAGATGACGGATGCCGCACTCATCGGCGGGCGTCCGTGCTCTGGCCGTAGACGTTCTGGTACCGGTTGTAGAGGGCGTCGATCTTGTCCTGCGGGATGGGGATCAGCTCGCCGCCCTGCCGGGCGAAGTGCACCGTGCGGGCGGCGTCCTCGCACATGACGGCGGCCTTCACGGCATCCTTCGCGGTCACGCCGATCGTGAACGGACCGTGGTTCTGCATAAGGACGGCGCGCGAGCGGTGGCCGGTGAGGGTCTCGACGATGCCGCGGCCGATGGAGTCGTCGCCGATGATCGCGAACGGTCCGATCGGGATCGGACCGCCGAACTCGTCGGCCATCCCGGTGATGACGCAGGGGATCTCCTCGCCGCGGGCGGCCCAGGCGACCGCGTAGGGGGAGTGGGTGTGCACGACGCCGCCGACCTCGGGCATGTTGCGGTAGACGTACGCGTGTGCGGCTGTGTCGCTCGACGGGGAGCGGTCGCTGCCCGGGCTGCCGGCGATGACGTTGCCGTCGAGGTCGCAGAGGATCATGTTCTCGGGCGCGAGGTCGTCGTACGAGACGCCCGAGGGCTTGATGACGAACAGGTCCGCACCGGGGACGCGGCCCGAGACGTTCCCGCCCGTCCAGATGACGAGGCCGTAGCGGACGAGTTCGGCGTGCAGGGCGGCGACCTCGGCGCGGACGGCGTCGATCGCCTGCTGCACCTCGGGGCTGATCGCCTCATTGGGATCGGACATGTGTCGAATGTTACCGATAACACGGTGCATTCGCCACCGTGGTGAGGTGCCGAGGCTTGGGCGCCGGCCGGTCAGCGCGGGCCGGTCAGCGCGGGGCGGTCGAGTCGCGCGCGACGAGCGCCGGCTCGGCCGCCGGGGCGTCGGCTGTTTGCCCGAGCACGTCGGCGACGACTCGGCGGGCCTCGCCGGCGGTGTCGACGCGGACGGTGGTCAGCGCCGGCGTGTAGAAGGCTGCATCGGCATTGTCGTCGAAGCCCGTGACGCTGACGGCGCCCGGCACGGCGATGCCGAGTCGCTGCAGTCCCGCGATCAGGCCGAGCGCCATCTGGTCGTTCGCCACCGCCACCGCCGTCGGGCCGTCGGGTTCGCGGAGCGCCGCGGTGACCTCCCCGGCTACCGCGGCGCCCGCCGCTGCGCTCCAGTCGCCGTGCCAGACGCCCGCGGCGCTCAACCCGGCAGCCGCGAGGGTCTCGGCGGCGCCGGCATCACGCGCGATCGCCTCGAGCCAGTCGGCGGGCCCCGCGAGCCGGGCGATGCGTCGGTGACCGAGGTCGATCAGGTGCGACACTGCGAGCGCGGCCGCGCGGCGTTGCACGTCGCCGCCCGCCCCGGTGTGAAGGGCGGCCAGCGGCGTCTCGCCGATCGTGCCGCGGAGTGCGGGGAGCGTGGCGGTGTGCGGCGCGACGACGATGATCGCGTCGACTCCTTGCGCCAGCAGACGGGATGCCGCGGTGGTCACGGCGCCGGGGTCGTCGGCATCGGCGTACGCGGTCGCGATCCAGTGGCCGACGTCGCGCGCGGCGGTGTCGAGGGCGGCGATCCCGGCGGACGGACCCGAGAGGGTGGCGTCCGAGGCGATGACGCCGAGGGTCCGCGTCGTCGAGGTGCCGAGCGCTCGCGCCGCGTTGTTCACCCGGTAGCCGAGCTCGGCCATGGCCGCCTCGACCCGGGTGCGGGTGTCGGGGCGGACGTTGGGACTCGCGTTGATCACCCGCGAGACGGTCTGGGTCGAGACGCCCGCGCGAGCGGCGACGTCGCGCACGCCCGCTCGTGTCGTCCCCGTTCGTCCCATGCGGCTCACCTTATCCGCGCGGCGCGCGCATCCCGGACTCGGCGCCAGCCATCCCGCCCACCTTGCATCCCGCGGACGGAATGTCGAGGGCCCGCGGGGATCCGCGGGCTTCGTTAACGTGGAGAGGACCGGAGACCCGAACCGTCGGAGGGTGCAGATGCGGATCCTGCAGCGCCTCGCGCTCGCGCGCCTCCACGCGCGCATGCCCGAGTGGGTGCGGATCTCGATCGCGGTGCTCGCGCTCGTCCTCGGCGTCGTCATCGTCATCCGCCCGACGACCGCCCTCGACGTGCTCGCCTGGCTGATCGGCGGCGGGATGGTGCTCACCGGCGTTCTCGACCTGACGGGCCGCGTGGACGAGGCGGAGCGCCCTCGGTGGCGCACCCTCACGGGTCTCGGCTGGCTCGTCGGCGGCCTCATCGTGCTCGTCGCGCCGGGACTGACGGTCCGGCTTCTCGCGGGTCTCGTCGGCATCCTCCTGCTCGCCGCCGGCGTGCTCGGCCTCATCGGCACGTTCGGGCGCGGACGCACGATCGATGCGCGCATCGCGGATGCCGCGTTCGGGGCGTCGGGCGTCATCTTCGGCGCCCTCGCGCTGTTCTGGCCCGACATCACCCTGCTCGTCGTCGCCGTCGTGTTCGGTGCCCGGCTCATCATGAGCGGTGTCGTCGACCTGTGGACGCGCGCCCGTCGCCGCAACGACGCAGCGCGCCCCGCGGCGGACCGCCCGCGGCGGCGATGGGGGCGGACGGTCATCGCGGTCGTTTCCGTCGGCCTCGCGGTCACGACCGCGGTCGTCACGGTACCGCTTCGCGAAGGATCGACGGTCGTCGACGACTTCTATGCGGCGCCCCGCGACCTGCCCGACGCGCCGGGCCAACTCGTGCGCGCGGAGCCCTTCACCGCCGGCATCCCGAACTCGGCGAACGGATGGCGGATCCTCTACACGACCACTGGTGTCGACGGGCGGGTGCGCGTGGCGAGCGGCATCGTCGCGGTGCCGAAGGAGGGCGACGGGCGGTGGCCGGTCGTGGACTGGAACCACGGCACGACCGGATTCGCACAGCACTGCGCGCCCTCGCTGCAGGAGCGGGGCATGTGGTCGGGGGCGATGTACATCCTTCCGACGCTCATCCGGGAGGGATGGGCGGTCGTCTCGACCGACTACATCGGGCTCGGAACCGAGGGGCCGCACCCGTACCTGGTCGGGCCTCCGAGCGCGACCGCATCGCTCGACGCGGTGCGGGCGGCGAAGCAGCTCACCGAGGCCGACCTCGGTGCGCGGACCGTGGTCTGGGGACATTCGCAGGGCGGGGGAGCGGCGCTCTGGGCGGGGGCGCTCGCCCGAGACTACGCGCCGGACGTCTGGGTCCAGGGGGTAGCGGCGCTCGCCCCGGCGAGCGACCCGGCGGCTCTCGTGCAGAACATCTCCGACGTGACCGGCGGCAGCATCTTCGCCTCGTACGCGTTCGCCTCGTTCTCGGAGATCTATCCCGATGTCGAGTACCGCGACTACGTCCGCCCCGGCGCCGAGACCACGCTGCGTCAGATGTCCGACCGCTGCCTCACCGACCCGTCGATCATCATCTCGGTGGCCGCGGCGCTCGGGATGAGCGGGGACACCCGCCTGTTCTCGACCTCGCCGGCGACCGGTGTGCTCGGCGGACACCTCCGCGACAACACCGCGCCGCTGCGTCAGACCGCGCCCCTTCTGCTCGCGCAAGGCGGCTCGGACAGCGTCATCTCCGTCGGCGCGCAGTCCGACTACGTCGATCGGGCGTGCGCGGCGGGTCAGGACGTCGACTTCCGCATCTACGACGGCTACGAGCACGCCGCCGTCGTCGAGCGCCCGTCGCCGCTGCTCGACCAGCTCATCGAGTGGACCCGCGACCGCTTCGCCGGCATCCCCGCCGCCGAGGGGTGCTCGACGACGCGGTACTGACGAGCGGATGCCGCGCCGCGGCATCCGTCCCCGGTCTCCGCCCGCACGACGGCACATATCCTGGGACGCATGACCGAGAACACCCTCCCCTCCGGCATCCGTCTCGACGAGCTGAGCGAGAGCGTGCGTCCGCAGGACGACCTCTTCCGCCACGTGAACGGGTCGTGGCTCGACCGCACCGAGATCCCCGAGGACAAGGCGCGCTGGGGGTCGTTCCACCTCATCGCCGAGCAGGCCGAGGACGACGTCAAGGTCATCATCGAGGAGTCGCAGACAGCGGAGCCCGGGACGGAAGCCCGGAAGATCGGTGATCTGTACACGAGCTTCATGGACACCGACGCGATCGAGGCGAAGGGCGCCGAGGCGATCGCCCCGCAGCTGACCTTCGTCGACCGGGTGACCGACATTCCGGGGCTGCTGCACACCGTCGGCGTCCTCGAGCGCGAAGGCGTGGGCGGGGTGTTCGGGACCTACATCGAGCCCGATCCCGGCAACCCGCAGCGCTACGTCACGTTCATCGTCCAGGGAGGGCTCTCACTCCCCGACGAGAGCTACTACCGCCTTGATGACTTCGAGGGCACCCGTGCAGCCTTCCGCACCTACGTCGCCACCATGCTGTCGTTGGCGGGAGTCGCCGACGCCGAGGCGCAGGCCGACCGGGTGCTCGCGCTCGAGACCGAGCTCGCGTCGCATCACTGGGACAACGTCCGCAGCCGTGACGCCGTCGCGACCTACAACCTGATGACGTGGGATGCCGCGGTCGCGCTCGCCGGCGTCGACCTGGCACCGTGGCGCGACGCCGTCGCCCCCGGCCGGGCTGAGGCGATCGCCGAGGTCAACGTGTACCAGCCGAGCTTCCTCGAGGGGCTCGGATCGCTGCTCATCGAGGAGCGGCTCGAGGACTGGAAGGCGTGGCTGCGTCTGCATGTGATCCGCGCGTCGGCGCCGTTCCTGTCGCAGGCGTTCGTCGACGCGAACTTCGCGTTCTACGGCACCGAGCTGACCGGCGTCCCCGTCAACCGGGCGCGGTGGAAGCGCGGCGTCTCGCTCGTCGAGGCCGCCCTCGGCGAGGCCGTCGGCAAGGTGTACGTCGAGCGGCACTTCCCGCCGCAGGCGAAGACGGAGATGGATGAGTTGGTCGCGAACCTCATCGAGGCGTACCGGCAGTCCATCACCGGTCTCGAGTGGATGACGCCCGCCACCCGCGAGCGTGCCCTCGAGAAGCTCGACAGCTTCACCCCCAAGGTCGGCTACCCCGTGAAGTGGAAGGACTACAGCGACCTCGAGATCACGGCATCCGACCTCACCGGCAACGTCCGCCGCTCGAACGCGTGGGAGCACGACCGTCAGCTCGCCAAGCTCGGCGCCCCCATCGACCGCGACGAGTGGTTCATGACGCCCCAGACGGTCAACGCGTACTACAACCCCCTCATGAACGAGATCGTGTTCCCGGCGGCGATCCTTCAGTTCCCGTTCTTCGACCTCGAGCGGGATGCCGCGGCGAACTACGGCGGCATCGGCGCGGTCATCGGCCACGAGATCGGCCATGGCTTCGACGACCAGGGGAGCGCCTTCGACGGCACCGGCGCCCTGAACGACTGGTGGACCGACGAGGACCGCGCGGCGTTCACCGAGCGCACGAGCGCGCTCATCGAGCAGTACAACGCGCTCGTCCCGCAGGGGCTCGCCGATGACCACACCGTCAACGGCGCCCTGACGATCGGCGAGAACATCGGCGACCTCGGCGGCCTCGGCATCGCGATCAAGGCGTACCGTCTTCACCTGGCCTCGACCGGGTCGTCCGACCCCGACGGTCCCGTGGTCGATGGATTCACCGGCATCCAGCGCCTGCTGCTGAGCTGGGGACAGATCTGGCAGCAGAAGGCTCGCGACGCCGAGGCGATCCGGCTCCTCACGATCGACCCGCACTCGCCGAACGAGTTCCGGTGCAACCAGATCGTCCGCAACGTCGACGAGTTCTACACCGCGTTCGGGGTCACCGAGTCCGACGCGCTGTGGCTCGACGAGGACAAGCGCGTCACCATCTGGTGAGCATGCGCGGCGCGCCGGTCGTCAGTATCGAGCTGCTGCTCGACGAGGCGACTGAGCGCGCCGTGCGCGCGGAGTGGGAGGCACTCGCCGCGGCGGGCCTGTCAAGCCTCGCCGCGCACACGGCGCCGAGCAACCGGCCGCACGTGACGCTGCTGGTGCGGCCTGAGCTGGGGCCGTTCGCTGTCGCCGAGCGTGCGGCGTTCCCGGTCGTGCTCGGCGCCCCGATGCTGTTCGGTGCCGGTGACCGTCGGGTGCTGGCGCGAGCGGTGCTGCCGTCTGCGGAGTTGCTCGAGCTCCACGCCGCGGTGCATGCCGCCGCCGGGTCTGGCGCGCCGCACGCCGCGGAGGGCGTGTCGCTCGCCGTGGCGGGCGCCGATGCGCCGCACACCAGCCCTGGGGAGTGGATGCCGCACGTCACCCTCGCGCGCCGCCTGAAGGTGGCCGACCTCGAGCGCGCGCTGCCCCTGCTCGGCGGCGAGCTGCACGGCCGCGCCCTCTCGCTGCGGCGGTGGGACGCGGCATCCGCCACCGTCACCGACCTCGGCGGTTTCCCCGACTGACCGGCGCTCGACCCGACGCGAACTGCCGTTCCCCGCCCGCTCATGCGATGTTTTGCAGTCGGCTCGACGCGCCTGCGGGTGGGAGAATCCGCACGTCGCTTGACCCTCACACGGTGTCAGACTGTGGCCTGGGATCACCATGTTGAGTATCGGAGAATTCGCCCGCCTCGCCGGCGTCTCGGTGCGGATGCTGCGTCACTACGACCAGCTCGGTCTGCTGCGCCCGCAGCGGGTCGACCCATTCTCGGGGTACCGCTCATACGCAGCGTCGCAGCTGGATCGCGCCAACCGGCTCGTCGCCCTGAAAGACCTCGGGTTCACCCTCGAGCAGGTCGGCGTGATGCTGGACGACGGGATGCCGGATGTGTCACTGGCCGGCCTGCTGCGAACGCGCCGCGAGGAGTTGGCGGCGCAGATCGACGCCGACCGGCAGCGTCTGCGCGAGGTCGAGACGAGACTTCGATCGATCGAGAAGGAGCATCCCATGTCCGCATTCATCGAGACCCCGCTGCCCGAACTGCATCTGGTGCAACTCGCCGCGAAGGTCAGCGAGATGGCGCAGATCGAGGAGGAGATCAGCGGCATGTTCGACCGCGTGAACGAGCTGATCGGACGGTCCGGCGCGACGCGCGTCGGGCCGGGCGTCGCTGTGTACACCGACGTCGAGGACGGCATGATCGCGGCCGCCGCCGAGCAGATCGGCGACGCTCCCGTGCCCGACGGGCTCGACGCCGCGACCGTGGCGGCGCACCCGCGCGCTCTGACCGTTCGTCTCGACGGCGCTGACCTCTCCGGCATCCAGGCGGCATGGCAAGCACTGGTCGCCGAGATCGAACGCCGCGGACTGCGCTCGGACGGCCCCGCGCGCGAGATCTACGAGCAGACGCCTTTCGACGGTCCCGGTGCTCGCTGGACCGTCGACCTGCAGCAGCCCGTCGCCTGACCGCTCGACCCGACGCAATCGGTCGTCTCGCACGCGTGTGACGGACGGTTTGCGTCGGGTCGGCGGCGCTCAACCCCTCCCGGGCAGCCACGCCGCGTCGCCCTCGAGCGCGGCGAGGATCTTGCGGGTGTGGTCGCCGAGCTGCCGCGCCTGCGCCGCGGTGAGCGCGCCGAAAACGAGCCGCTCGACCAGCGCGACGTGGCCAGGGGCCGCTGCGCGCTGCGCGTCGGCACCGGCATCCGTCAGGACGGCGAGCGTGTAGCGGCCGTCGGACGGGTCGGTCTCGCGCCGCAGCAGTCCGCGCGCTTCGAGGCGGGTCGCCGCCCGCGACAGGCGCGACAAGGTGCTGTGCGCGTAGCCGGCGAGCACGCTCATCCGCAGCGTCCGGTCGTCGGCGTGCGCGAGCGCGTACAGGACGCCGTACTCGAAGTGGGTGAGTCCGGCATCGCGCTGGAGCTGCGCATCGAGCGCGGCGGGGAGCCACTCGAGGAGCGTCGCGAGCGACGCCCAGGTCTCGAGTTCAGCGGGTTCGAGTGCGTCGGCGGACATGCGTTCAGCGTACGGCATGACTTGCTCAGGCAAGTGAAGCTGTATAGCCTGACTTTCCCAAGCAAGTCAACAAAGGACGAGGACATGGACCTCCAACTGCGCCACAAGCGCGCGTTCATCAGCGGATCGACGCAGGGCATCGGCTTCGCGATCGCCGCCGCGCTCGCCGCCGAAGGCGCGAAAGTGGTACTCAACGGTCGCGATCAGACCCGGACGGATGCCGCCGTCGCACGCCTCCGCGAAGAGGTGCCCGGCGCCGACGTCTCTGCGATCGCCGGAGACGTGTCGGCCGCGCTGGGCGACCTGGGCGACGTCGACATCCTCGTGAACAACGCGGGCCAGTTCGCCCTCACCGATTTCGCCACCCTCGGCGACGACGAGTGGCAGCGGTACCTCGACGTGAACCTGCTGAGCGCCGTTCGGCTGTCGCGCGAGGTGCTGCCGGGCATGCTCGCGCGCGGGTGGGGCCGCATCGTCAACATCGCGAGCGAGTCGGGGGTGAACGTGCCCGCCGAGATGATCCCCTACGGCGTCACGAAGGCGGCGATGATCGCGCTCGGCAACGGGCTCGCGAAGCTCACCCGTGGCACCTCGGTCACCGTCAACACCGTGCTCGGCGGACCGACGTACTCCGACGGCGTGGCATCCGTCGTCGAATCTCTCGCCGCTGCCCAGGGCGCGCCGGCCGACGCGATCAAAGCCGCGGTCATCGGGGAGAACCGGACGAGTCTGCTCGAGCGGTTCATCGAGCCGGCGGAGATCGCGAGCCTCGTCGCCTACCTCGCGAGCCCGCTCGCGTCGGCCACGAACGGTGCCGCACTGCGTGCCGACGGCGGCGTGCTCACCACGACGCTCTGACGCCCCCGGGGGTCAGAAGACGATCGTGTGGTTCCCGTGCCGGATGATGCGGTCTTCGGCGTGCCAGCGGACGGCCCGTGAGAGCACCTGGCGCTCGACGTCGGCACCGCGGCGGACGAGCTCCTCCGTGGTGTCGGCGTGCGTCACGCGGATGGTGTCCTGCTCGATGATCGGACCCTCGTCGAGGTCGCCGGTCACGTAGTGGCTCGTCGCGCCGATGAGCTTCACGCCGCGCTCCTTGGCCTTGCGGTACGGCTCGGCGCCGATGAAGGCGGGCAGGAAGGAGTGGTGGATGTTGATGACCGGCACGCCCAGCTGCTCGAGGAACTCCGGCGACAGGATCTGCATGTAGCGGGCGAGGACGACGAAGTCGACGTTGCCCTTCAGCAGCTCGAGGATCTTCGCCTCGGATGCCGACTTGTCGGGGCCCGCGACCGACGGCACGTGGAAGAACGGGACGCCCAGCGAGCGCACGTCTTCCGCCGACGTCGTGTGGTTCGAGATCACCATCGGGATCGTGGTGGGCAGCTCGCCGCGGCGGTTGCGCCACAGCAGGTCGAGCAGGCAGTGGTCCTGCTTCGACGCGAGGATGGCCATGCGCTTGGGGACCGACTGGTCGGTCAGCGACCATTCCAGTTCGAAGGGGTCGAGCGTCGCCGCGATCTCCGTCTCGATCTGCGGACGGGCTGCGGCGAAGTCGGGGCGGTGGAACACCACCCGCTGGAAGTACGCGCCGCCGCGCGGGTCGTCGGAGTACTGGTCGAACGCCACGATGTTCCCGCCGATCCGCGTGATCATCGCCGAGACGGCGGCGATGATCCCCGGGGTGTCCTTGCCGTGCACGATGAGGCAGGCGTGGGCGGGGTGCAGCTGCGGGGCGGGGGAGGTCATCCTTCGATTCTGCCCTGTGCGGGTGGATGCCGCGGAACGCCGCCCCACTCATCCCCCCGGCTCAGGCGGAGTCCGTCACATCCCAGGGGTCGGCACCGGTGGCGACGGGTCTCCCGCTGGTGCGCGACCATTGGCTCCACGATCCGGTATAGATCTTCGCGTCGACGCCGGCGAGCTCGAAGGCGAGCGCCGAGTGCGTGGACGCCACGGCCGATCCGCAGTAGACCGCGACGGTCACGCCGGGGCGGATGCCGTGGGCGGCGAGGGCAGACGCGATCTCGGAGGGGGCGCGCAGTCGCCCATCGGGGCGCATGTGGGTCACGGCGGGGACGTTCACCGCACCCGGGATGTGGCCGCCGATGGGATCGAGGGTCGCCGCGCGGCCGCGGTACTGGTCGGGACTGCGGACGTCCACGAGCACGCCGTGCTGGGGGAGCCGTGCCACGTCGGGCAGCGAGATGACACCCGGGTCGTCGTCCCCGATGACCGCGTCGCCCGGCTCGACGGCGACGTCGCCGGTCTGGAGTGGGAGTCCTGCGGCGATCCAGGCGCGCAGTCCACCGTCGAGCACGCGGATGTCCACGCCTCGGCGGCGCAGCAGCCACCAGGCCCGCGCCGCAGCTACGCCGTCGTTGTCGTCGTACGCCACGACGAGGTCGCCGCCGTTGACACCCCAGCGCTGCACGGCGGTACGCAGCTCATCGAGGCTGGGAAGTGGATGCCGCCCCAGCTCGGGGTGCCCGGGACTTGCCAGCTCCCTCTCGAGGTCGACGTAGACCGCGCCCGGCAGATGCCCGGCGACGTAGGCCGGCCGCCCCTCGGGCACATCGAGTCGCCATCGCACGTCAAGCAGACGCACCGTGCGCCCGGACGCCCGGGCGACGTCGATGTCGTCGACGGAGATGAGGTGGCCCACCCTGCGAGCCTGTCGCCGCGGCGTGGCATCCGTCCCGCCCGGAGAAACATGGCGAAACGCCCCGCGTCACACGGCGCAACAGAGGGAGGTCAGCGCACTCCCCGCATGAGCGCGAGCACCGGCCGGACGCACACCAGGAGCAGCACGCCCATCACGATCGAGATGACGCCGAGCGTCGCGAAGTAGGGCACCTCGTTCGCCGGGTCGTAGAGGGTGGCGAGCTGTCCCGAGATGGCGGTTCCGAGCGAGACCGACAGGAAGAACAGCGCCACCATCTGCGTCTGGAAGACCTCGGGGGCCAGCTTCGTCGCCGCCGAGAGCCCCACCGGCGACAGCATGAGCTCGGCGATCGTGAAGGTGAGCAGGATGCCGGCGATCGCCAGCAGCGGCGTCGAATTCGCTCCGCCGCCGGCGAAGGGCAGGAACAGCAGGAACGCGACGCCCATGATGACGACGCCGAGGGCGAACTTGGTGGGCGTCGGCGGCTGTCGGCGGCCGAGCTTCGTCCAGATCGCGGCGAAGACGCCGGCCAGCAGGATGATGAAGACGGGGTTGATGGACTGCACCCACGGAACGGGCATCGTCCAACCGAAGAGGTTGCGATCGAGGCGCTCGTCGGCGTACAGCGTCAGCACGGTGAACTGCTGCTGGTACAGCGACCAGAACACCACCGAGGTGACGAACAAAGGGAGGAAGCCCCACACCCGGCTCCGCTCCTCCGACGTGATCCGCCGGCTGAGGAGGATGACGGCGAAGTACGCGATCGCGGCCGCGATCACCGCGATGATCACGATCAGCGCGAGGTTGTCGGCGCGGATGACGCCGGTGAAGATCAGGACGAGGATGAGCACCACACCCGCGGCGGCGACACCGGCGACGAGCGGGTAGCGCGACGAGGGCAGGGGGTTCGGAACGTGCCGTGCCTCGTCGGGGAGGCTCCGCCGGCCGAACGAGTACTGCGTCAGGCCGAGCGCCATGCCGAGGGCGGCGAGGCCGAAGCCCCAGTGGAAGCCGAGCGAGTTCTGCAGGAGCCCGGTGAGCAGAGGCCCGGCGAACGCGCCCAGGTTGATGCCCAGGTAGAACAGCGAGAATCCGGCATCCCGTCGGGTGTCGGTGCCGGAGTACAGCGTCCCCACCACGCTGGTGGCGGTGGCCTTCAGCCCTCCCGACCCGACGGCCACGAGGATCAGGCCCACGATGACCCCCGCGAAGCCGGGGAGCGCGGCGAGGGCGATGTGGCCGGCCATGATCACGATGGTGCTGAAGAACAGCACGCGCTCGGCGCCGAGCATGCGGTCGGCGACCCAGGCCCCCAGCACCGTCGAGAGATACACGGCGCCGCCGTAGGCGCCGACGATGCCGGCGGCGACCGCCTGATCCATCCCGAGGCCGCCGTCGGTCGCGGTGTAGTACAGGTACAGCAGCAGGATGCCCTGCATGCCGTAGAAGCTGAACCGTTCCCACATCTCGACGCCGAACACGTGCGCGAGGGCGAACGGCTGCCCGAAGAACCGGGTGTCGCGTGTCGCGGTGTCGTCGGCGGAGGGCAGGTCGACGGGTGGAACATTCCGCATTCCTGCCACGGTAGCCCTGCACTCTGGATACGGCACCCAGGTTGTGCGCACCGCCCGTCCCGCGCCAGGCGGCGATAGCGTGGCGGCATGGCGCACGCTCACCCCGATCTCGACATCCGCGAACTGCGCACGACCGAGGAGATGGTCGCCGCCAGCGCCGTCTTCGAAGCGGTGTGGGGATCGCCCGATGGTGGCATGCCCCCGAACCTGCTGCGTGCGCTCCAGCACTCGGGCAACTATGTGGTCGGGGTGTACGACGGCGCGCAGATGATCGCGGCATCCGCAGCGTTCTTCGGTCCGCCCGCTGCGCGCAGCATGCACTCGCACGTCACTGGAGTGCTTCCCGGCTTCCAGGCGCGTGGTGTGGGCCGGGCGCTGAAGGCGCACCAGCGGGAGTGGGCGTTCGCCCGCGACGTCGGCACGATCACGTGGACCTTCGACCCGCTCATCGCGCGCAACGCCCACTTCAACCTCGAGGTGCTCGGAGCGCGCGTCACCGACTACCTCGTGCACCACTACGGCGCGATGGGCGACGGCATCAACGGCGGCGACGAGAGCGACCGGCTGCACGTCGCCTGGCGCCTCGCCTCACCGCTGCCGACTCCCGACCCGGCGGACGTGGTCGCGGTGGTCGAGATCCCGCAGGACATCGAGCGGCTGCGGCGCGACGATCCCACCGCCGCGGTGGCGTGGCGGCGGCGGGTGCGCGACGACTTCCGCGCGCAGCACGATGCCGGCCTCGTGGTCGGCGGCTTCGTGACCGGGCAGGGGTACCTCTTCACCCGCCCCTGATCGTCGGATGCCACGCATCCCGGTCGTACGCTGGGGCCATGCCGATCGCCGCGCCCGCAGCATCCGTCCGTCTCGAGGAGATCGAGCTCCGGGTGCTGCACCTTCCGCTCGTGAGTCCGTTCACCACGTCGTTCGGCACCGAGACGGTGCGGGAGGTGATCGTCGTCCGTGCGCGAACCACGGACGGGGTCGACGGCTGGGGTGAGATCGTCACGCAGCACATGCCTTCGTACTCGAGCGAGTACACCCACGGCGCGTGGGACGTGGCCACGCGCTGGCTCGCCCCCGCGCTCCTCGCGCGCGACGCGATCGCGCCCGAGGAGGTGCCGGCGGTGTTCGATCCCTTCGTGGGGCACCGGATGGCGAAGGGAGGCCTCGAGCTCGCGGTCGTCGACGCGGCGCTGCGCACGCAGTCGCGCTCGTTCGCCTCATACCTCGGCGCCGAGCGCACCGCCGTCCCCTCGGGCGTCAGCGTCGGCATCCAGGCCGACCCCGTCGCCCTGGTCGAGACGGTCGCCGGCTACCTCGACGAGGGGTACGTGCGCATCAAGATCAAGATCCGCCCGGGCCGCGACCTCGCCGACACCGAAGCCGTCCGGTCGGCGTTCCCCGGCATCCCGTTGCAGGTCGATGCGAACTCGGCCTACACACTCGCCGATGCTGACACCCTCGCCCAGCTCGACCGGTTCGGGCTCCTGCTGATCGAACAGCCCCTGGAGGAGGACGACATCGTCGACCACGCCGCGCTGGCCCAGCGGCTGAAGACCCCGATCTGCCTCGACGAGTCGATCACGTCCGCCAAAGCGGCGCGGGATGCGCTGGCTCTGGGGGCCACCACCGTGATCAATGTGAAGGCCGGTCGGGTGGGCGGCTACCTCGAAGCCGTCCGCATCGCCGACCTGTGCGAGGCGGCCGGCATCCCGGTGTGGTGCGGCGGCATGCTCGAGACGGGGATCGGGCGCGCGGCGAACGCCTCCCTCGCGGCTCTGCCCGCCTTCACGTTGCCCGGAGACGTATCGGCATCCGACCGCTTCTACGCGCGCGACATCGTCACCGAGCCGGCCGTCCTCCGCGACGGACACGTCGCCGTCCCCGACGGCCCGGGGCTCGGCGTCGAGATCGATGCCGACATGCTCGAGGCGGTCACCGTCGAGCGGCGCACCCTCCGGCGCTGACGCCCTGCGGCGTGGTCACCAGACGATGCCGCCGCCGAGCGAGATACCACCCCACGTCAGCAGGATGAAGATCACCGCGAACACGACGGGCGCGATGCCCTTGCCGCCGCGCGCGACGCCTTTCAGCAGCCCGATCGCGGCGAGGACCGCCGCGACCAACGAGAGCCCACCGCCCAGGATCAGGCCGATGAACAGGGGGATCGGCATGAGGATCAGTCCGGCGAGGCCCACCCAGAAGGCGGCCCAGGCGGTCTTGTTCGAGGGGCGTTCGGTCGCGTAGCTCATGGTGTCATCTTCGCGCGCTGCGCGTGGTCTCGTCGAGCGGATGCCGCTCCCCGGTGGATCGTGGTAAAGCGTGGTGTCAGTGCGGCAGCGACGGGTGCATCTCGTGCGGATCCCGGCGGCGCGGGATGAACAGCGCGATCGCCAACGCGACGGCGGCGGCGCCGATGCCGAGGGCGAACGAGGTCTGGAACGCGGCGGGGGTCGGGACAGCGACGCCGTCACGGGTCACCGACATGGCCGCGAGGACGGCTCCGACCAGCGCGGCGGCCGTCGACGTCCCTAGTGAGCGGAACAGCGCGTTCAGTCCGTTCGAGGCGCCGGTCTCGGTCGGCGGAACCGACCGCATGATGAGCATCGGCATGGCGGCGTAGCCGAAGCCGATGCCGACGCCGATGAGCAGGTTGGCGACGAGGATGTGCCACACCTCGGAGGCGAACAGCAGTGAGTATCCGTACGCCACGATGAGCGCGGCCGCGCCGAGCACCAGCAGGAGCTGCGGCCCGACGGTGCGGGCGAGGCGACCCGAGAACGGCGAGAGCACCATCATCACGAGACCCGAGGGCATGACGATCAGGCTGGCCTGCAACAGGGAGAGGCCGAATCCGCCGGCGGCGGCGGGGAGTTCGAGCATCTGCGGATACGAGACGTTCGAGGCGAACAGTGAGAACCCCACCGCCACCGAGGCGAGGTTGGTCAACAGCACGGCGGGCCGTGCGGCGACGCGCAGATCGAGGAGCGGCTCGCTCAGACGCAGCTCGTACCAGCCCCATACGAGGAGGACGGCGATGCCGCCGAGTCCGCACGCGAGGGTCGCCGGCGACGCCCAGCCCCACTCGTTGCCCCGCGAGATCGCCAGCAGAACGCCGGTGAGTCCGACGGCCAATCCTGCTGCCCCGATGTAGTCGAACCGTCCGGCGGTGCGCAGCACGCTCGGCGGGATGATCCAGACCACCAGGGCGAAGACGATGACGCCGAGCCCGGCCGACATCCAGAACAGCACATGCCAGTCGCTCGTCTCGGTGATGATCGCACTCACCGGCATCCCGATCGCACCGCCGACGCCCAGGGTGGCCGACATGAAGGCGATGGCCGCGTCGATCCGGTCTTCATGCAGCACGTCGCGCATGATCGAGATGCCCAGCGGCACCACGCCCGTCACCGCGCCCTGCAGTGCCCGTCCGACGATCACGCCGACGATGCCGGGCGACACCGCAGCGATGATCGACCCCACGACCAGGAGCGCGAGGAGCACCAGGACGATCCGGCGCTTGCCGTACATGTCGCCCAGGCGTCCGGCGATCGGGGTGAACACCGCCGCCGCGAGCAGCGTCGCGGTCACGACCCAGGCGGTGTCCTCGCGGCTCGCGCCGAGCAGCTCGGGCAGTTTCGACTGAATCGGGACGACAAGCGTGAACATGAACGACGACGCGAGCCCTGCCACCGAGAGCACCGCCACGATGGCTCCCTGGCGCGGCATCCGGGTCAGTCGTCGTCTGTCGTCCCCGTCCGGTGCCATCCCTTCAGGCTATCGGCGGAGCGGATGCCGGGACGCGTCCGCCCGGGCTCACCCCGCGTCGCGCCAGGCGTCGGACTCGAGGTGCGAACCCGCCTGCGGACCCATCTGCAGCATCCCGCCGTCGACGACCCACGTCGCACCCGTCACGTACGACGATGCGGGGGAGGCGAGGAACGCGACGACGTCGGCGATCTCCTCGGGCTTGCCTGGACGGGGGATCGGGATGCCGGGGCGGTGCGTGCGCTCGGCCTCCTCGGCATCCATGTCGTTGATGGGGGTGGCGATCTCGCCCGGGGCGACCGAGTTGACGGTGATGCCCTTCGCGCCGAGTTCCTGCGCCATCGTCTTCACGAGTCCCTCGAGGCCGTGCTTGGACGCGACGTACGCGGCCGAACCGACGCGGGGCTGCGATCCGTGCACGCTCGTGACGGCGATGATCCGCCCTTCCTGGCCGGCGTCGGCCATGAGGGTCGCCGCGGTGTGCATCCCCATGAAGGCCCCGTCGAGGTTGAGGGCCACGACCGAGCGCCATCCATCGAGGTCGAGATCGAGGAAGGGGCCACCGCTGCCGCCGCCGGCGTTGTTGACGAACACGTCGAGGCCGCCGAGGTCTGCGGCGAGCTGCCGGATGACTCCAGGGACGGCGGCGAAGTCGGTCGCATCGAATTGGGCGACGACCGCCTTGCGCCCGCGTCGGCGGACCTCTTCGGCGGTGTCGTTAGCGCCGTCCTCGTCGGAATGCCACGTGACGCCGACGTCGAGGCCGGCGTCGGCGAGGGCGATTGCGGTGGCCCGACCGATGCCGGAGTCGGAGGCGGTCACGATGGCGGTGCGCGGGGTGAAGGTCATGCCCGCGACGCTACGTCGGCAGATTCGTCCGGTGCACCGGGTTGACAGCCGCGGCGGTCAGCGCGAGGCGTCGAGCCCCGAGCCGGCGCTGACCCGACGCAAAACGTCGCTGCGCGGGGCGCGAGACGACCGAATGCGTCGGGTCGGCGATAGCGGGGCGGGGAGGCCGCCGTCGGCGACGGCCGCCCCCGCGGCAGTCAGACCGCGTCGGGCGAGGGTGCGGCGGGCGCCTCGGCATCCGTGGCGGCCGGTGTGGATGCCGCCGTGTCGGCCGTCGAGGATGAGCGGCGGCGCAGCGGCGCGGCATCCTCCTGCAGGCCCTGCTCGTTCTGCAGGCCCTGCTCGTTCTGTAGACCCTGGGCGATGCCACGGCCCGTCGCCTGCCCCTGGATGATGCCTCGCAGATCGATGCCGGTCGCCGCCTGAACGGCGTCGAAGGTGGCGCGCATGCTGGAGGCGCTCTCGCTGGCGATGTGGCTCGACGCGCCCTCGCCGCCGAGGACGGTGATCGAGCCGACCTTGTCGAAACCGCGGGCGAACTCCGTCATGAGCGGCACGAGCGCCTCGATGGCGCGCTGCGCGAGCAGGGCCTCCTGGTTCTGCGCGATGGCGGCGGCTTCGGCCTTGATCGCCTCGGCGCGTGCCTCACCCTCGAGGCGGACGGCGTCGGCCTCGGCCTGGGCGCGCAGGCGAGTGGCCTCCGCCTCCTGGGCGGCGATCTGCGCGCGGGCCTCAGCGGCCTTGACCTGCGTGTACGCGTCGGCGTCGGCGGCCCGCTGGCGCTCGTAGAGCGACGCGTCGGCGACCTTCTTGACGTCGGCATCTAGCTTGGCCTGACGGTTCTCCGCCTGCTGCAGCAGAACCGCCTGCTCGCGTTCCGCTCGGGCGAGCGCTTCGGCCTGCTCGGCCTCGGCGCGGGCGCGGCCGACCTGGGCGGATGCCTCAGCGGTGTTCCGGTCGTACGCGGTCTGCTCGATGAGGTTGGCCTCGTCGGTGGCGATCTGGCGCGCCTTGACCTCGCGTGCGGCGTTGATGCGGGCGACGTCGGCCTCGCGGCGAACGCGCTCGACCTCGGTCGCGCCGAGCGCGTCGATGTAGCCGTTCTTGTCGGTGACGCCCTGGATCTGGAACGAGTCGAGGATGAGGCCCTGGGCGAGCAGGTCGCTCTTGATGCCCTCGGCGATCTGGTCGGACAGCTTCTGGCGGTCCTTCATCAGCTGCTCGACGGTCAGCGTCGCGACGACGCCGCGGAGCGCACCCTCGAGCTGCTCGGTCGTGAACTGCTCGATGGCGCCGTCCTGCGAGAGGAAGCGCTCAGCGGCGCGGCGCACGAACTCGGGGTCGGAGCCGATCTTGACCAGGGCGACGCCGGCGACACTGACCGTGACGCCGTTGGATGCCTGCGCGGTGGGCTCCATCTTGATCTGACGGGCGCGGAGCGAGATCATCTCGGCCCGCTGCG
This sequence comes from Microbacterium marinum, assembly GCF_014204835.1. NCBI lineage: Bacteria > Bacillati > Actinomycetota > Actinomycetes > Micrococcales > Microbacteriaceae > Microbacterium > Microbacterium marinum. The sequence continues at coordinate 685,597 of NZ_JACHMD010000001.1, forward strand.
TGAGCGGGTTGACGAGCGAGCCGCCGCCGGTGATCACGGAGATCCGCGAGGAGTCGCCCGCCGCGTTCTTCTGGCTCTTACCGACGACCACCAGAGCCTGGTCTGCCTTGGCGACCTTGTACCAGGCGCGCAAGACGATCATCAGGATGATGATGAAGACGATGACGGCGGCGACGACGATGCCGCCGATCACGAGTGCTCCGCCGGCGATGAGTGCATCCATGTGCTGTTGTTCCCCCTGAGTTTCGACCGATTCCGGTGCCGATGTCGTCCTCCGAACGTATCTGGTCGAGCACGTGCGCGGCGAGGGAGAACTCCCCATCGGGCGGAGGTCCTACGCTGGCGGCATGACGACGCCCCCGCCGCCCGGATACCCGGTCTACGCCCCGACGCCGCCGATGAGTCCCGCCGATGAGCGGCTCTGGGCGACGTTCGCCCACGTGGGCGGCATCGTGCTGTCCTGGCTCGCGCCCCTCGTCATCTACCTCGTCCACCGCGACCGGGGGCCCTTCGTGCGCGCGCACAGCGCCGCCGCGCTGAACTTCCAGCTCACGGTGCTGATCGCGGTACTCGTGTGCGTCCCGTTGATGTTCGTGGGCATCGGCTTCCTGCTCCTGCCGGCGGTCGGCATCTACGCGCTGGTCATCGAGATCCTCGCGGCCATGAAAGCGAACCAGGGGGAGTGGTACACGCCGCCCCTCACGATCCGATTCGTCTCCTGACCGCTCGCTCCGTGGACGGGGGCGGCAGCCACGCCGCCCGATAGACTCGAGGGACGCCGCCGGTGCGGCATCCGCGCTTTCGCGCACCTTCCTCAACGACCATTGGAGCCACCGTGGCCGAGCAGTCTCGCCTCGACAAAGTCATCGCCCTCGCCCGCCACCGCGGGTTCGTTTTCCAGGCGGGCGAGATCTACGGCGGATCGCGTTCGGCGTGGGACTACGGCCCCCTCGGTACGGAGCTCAAAGAGAACATCCGCCGCCAGTGGTGGCAGACCTTCGTCCGCGGCCGCGGCGACATGGTCGGCCTCGACTCCTCGGTGATCCTGCCCAAGCGCGTCTGGGAGGCATCGGGCCACGTCGCCACGTTCGTCGACCCGCTCGTCGAGTGCCTGCAGTGCCACAAGCGTTTCCGCGAGGACACCCTCATCGAGGACTTCGAGGCGCGCAAGGGCCGCAAGGCCGAGAACGGCCTGGGCGATGTCCCCTGCCCGAACTGCGGCACGAAGGGCAACTACACCGAGCCGAAGTCGTTCTCAGGCCTCGTGAAGACCTACCTCGGCGTCACGGGCGACGAGAGCGGCCTGCACTTCCTCCGCCCCGAGACGGCGCAGGGCATCTTCGTGAACTTCTCCAACGTGCTGACCGCGTCGCGCAAGAAGCCGCCGTTCGGCATCGGCCAGGTCGGCAAGGCGTTCCGCAACGAGATCACGCCCGGAAACTTCATCTTCCGCACCCGCGAGTTCGAGCAGATGGAGATCGAGTTCTTCACGCCGCCCGCTGAGGCGACCGAGTGGTTCGAGCACTGGGTGAAGGCGTGCTGGGACTGGTTCATCGACCTCGGCATCGACCCCGAGAACATGCGCCAGTTCGACGTGCCCGAAGAGGACCGCGCGCACTACTCGGCCGGCACCATCGACGTCGAGTACCGCTTCGGGTTCACCGGCAAGGAGTGGGGCGAGCTCATGGGTGTCGCCAACCGCACCGATTACGACCTGTCGTCGCACATCGAGGCATCCGGCACGAAGCTCACCTACTTCGACCAGGCCTCGGGCGAGACGTACGTGCCGTACGTCATCGAGCCGTCCTTCGGTCTCACCCGCGCCATGATGGCGTTCCTCGTCGACGCGTACCGCGAGGAGGAGGTGCCCAACGCCAAGGGCGGCACCGACACCCGCACAGTGCTCGGGCTCGACCCGCGCCTCGCGCCCGTCAAGGTCGCCGTGCTGCCGCTGAGCCGCAACGAGCGTCTCTCGCCGCTGGCCCGCCAGGTCGCCGACGAGCTGCGCGCGAGCGGCTGGAACGTCGACTTCGACGACGCCGGTGCGATCGGGCGCCGCTACCGCCGTCAGGACGAGATCGGTACCCCGTTCTGCGTCACGGTCGACTTCGACTCGCTCGACGACAACGCGGTGACGATCCGCGACCGCGATTCGATGGCGCAGGAGCGCGTGTCGCTCGAGCAGCTGCAGTCCTGGCTCGCCCCGAAGCTTCGCGGCGCCTGATCCGAGGGGTCGGCAGATGGCGAGGTTCATCGCTCACGCCGTCAGCCTGCTGCTGATCGTCGTCGGCATCCTCCTCGCCGTGCTGGCGGGCGTGCCGGCGTCGATCGCGGTGGCGACGGATGCCGCGGGCACCCCGCGCGGCCAGGCGCTCGCCCAATTGCTCGTCCTCTTCGGGATCGGCGATGGCCGGGTGACCGACCCCCTCGCAGGCTGGGTTGCTCGCGGGATGATCATCGCCGCGGTGGTCGTCTTCGTCGTGGCGTACCTCGTCGAGCGACGAGCCGTTCCTCGTCCGCCTCGGACGTGACCGTCTTTCTGTCGGAGCCGCGCGAGCGAAACGGCGTTTCAGAACACCGTGATCAGTCGGTGACGGTGATCCGCGCGCGCTCGTCGCCGCCCGCGATCGTCCACGCGTAGGTCTGCTGCAGGATGCCGCGCAGGACGTCGAGGTCGATGAGCTCGAGGTCCTTGATGTAGAGACAGCCGACGCTCGAGGTGTGCGGGCCGAGCCGCTCGAGGCCGTCGGTGTGCGCCGCGACCGAATCGAGGTAGATCGTCGACGAGGTCTTCCGGGGCGAGAACGCCAGGATGGGCATGTCCCCCTCGTTGCCCGTCGGGTAGCGGTAGTGGCAGCTGCCGAAGCCGATGATCGTGCCCCAGAGCTCCGCCTCGCGGCCGGTGATCTCGGCCATCATCGCCACGAGCGTCCCGGCGTCGCGCTGGCGCTTTGCAGGCGTCACCTCGGCGATGAACGCGCCGACACTGCCGCCGGTCGGCTCCATGTCAGCCCTTTGCTTCCTTGGCGGCGGCCTTCGCTGCGCGCTTGTGCTCGCGGACCTTCGTGAGCGACTCGGGCGAGACGATGTCGGCCACCGAGCGGAATGAGCCCTCCTCGCCGTACGCGCCGGCGGCCTCGCGCCACCCGGCGCCGGTGAAGCCGTACTGCTTGCCGAGGAGCGCGACGAAGATGCGCGCCTTCTGGTCGCCGAACCCGGGCAGCGCCTTCAGACGCTTCAGGACGGTCGCGCCGTCGGGGTCATCCCGAGTCCACAGTGCTGCGGCGTCGCCGCCCCAATCATCGACGAGCGCCTGGCACAGTGCCTGCACGCGCCCCGACATCGAGCCCGGGAACCGGTGCACCGCGGGGGTCTGGCTGAAGGCTGCGGTGAACTCGTCGGGATCGGCGGAAGCGATCGTCGCGGCATCCAGCCCGCCGGTCCGGTCGCGAATCTTCAGCGGTCCGCTGAACGCCGTCTCCATCGCGATCTGCTGATCAAGCAGCATCCCGATCAGAAGGGCGAGCGGCTCGTCGGTGAGGAGTGCGTCGGCGTCGGCGTCGCCGGTGATGTGCAGGGCCATGTCTCCATGTTCCCACCCGGACTATTCATGCTTTGCAGCCGGAGGCTTCATGAAATAGCGCGTCGCCGGGCGGAATAGGCGGGTTTCGTCTGATCTGCCTTCAATCCGACGTTGCAAGAGCCGATCGGGCGTCGGTTTATGGCTCCAGGACCGACTTGCCCGACGATCGACCGCCACAACGCAACGACGAGTAGCCCCTCTCGGGGATCTACATGATCGCGGACGGCGACACCCTGCGAGGCATTGCGATGCGGTACTGCCTGGACCTCGAGTGGCTCGCGAAGCTCAATGGCCTCGAGGGACATTCCATATACAAAGGCGACGCGCTGGCGCTGTTCCCCGAAGCGCTTCCGGATGCTCAGCGAAGAAACGAAGGCCAGCGCAGCGACGCGCCGTTGCTGCAACCGTGATGCGTCGGAAGCGAAGTTGAAGGCGCATGATCTTTCGTCGGCCTGAGCAAGACTGGAACTATCGGGCGGCCTACGTGGCCGAGTATCGCCGCGCTGTTCGATTGCTCGGTCTGGAGCTTCCGCCTGGAGCGACCATTTCGCAGGATCCGCCGGAGGACGAACCGGGGACCCTATACCAGGTCGGGGCGGGTGAGGTGCAGGCCCTCTTCACGTGGTTGGGCCACGTGGAAGTTGCCGCCATCGAAGCGCACCGGAAGGGCGGTTCCGTCGACGTCGGAGGAGGCGGTCTCGTTCGTCCGATGCCGTCGGATGACGTTCAAGACGAGGACGGTTGCGAGCACCAGTGCCAGCACGAACATGGTCGCGATGAACCACAGGAAGTCCGAGCCGATCAGGATGTTGCTGATGACGAAGCGGCCGAAGGCGACGAGCACCCCGGCCGCCGTGCCGAGGTAGAGCCACAGCGTGCGGCGGGACAGCAGGGTCGCGCCGATGCCCAGCAGCACGATCCCGAACCCCGCGATGAAGCCGCCCCAGGTCGAGAAGACGATCCCGAGCCAGTCCACGAATGCCACTGGCAGCGTGGCGGCGTCGATACCCGTATGCCGGATGTCTTCTGGCAGGAGGAAGGGTCGAAGGAACAGGAAGTAGACCCCGATCCCGAGGGTGAAGACGCCGAGCGCGGTCGTGAGAGCGCCGCCAAGCAGGTCCTTCCGGAGACGTTCCTGAGTGGGCATCCGAGACATCCGTCCTGTTCGACCGTGGGGCGCGTTCTCGCCTGGACCTGTGCCGGTGAGATATGCCCTGGGCGCCAAGCGCTGCACAGGACACCCCGATCGGGCGAGAGCGGTCAGAGCCGGTCCAGGATGAACTGCACCCGCTCCTCGGCGCTGAGGACCGGAACCCGCACGACCGGGAAGGGCAGCGCTTCGTACACCTGGGTCAGCAGTTCGTGGATGCGCTGCTGGGCGGCGGTGTCCTCGGTGCGGGCGTAGTCGGCGGCCAGGGGCAGCAGGTCGAGGATGAACGTCGTGCGGTAGTCGACGTGCTCGAGCGCGGTGAGCAGAGCGGGGTCGGGCTCGAGGTCGAGGAAGCGGTAGTAGGCGAGGGAGTCGGGGACGGCCCGGTCGAGGAACACGGTGGCGTCCGGGTCGAGGGCAGCTTCCTCCGCGAGCTGCATGTCCAGGACGCCGCGCTGGAACTGCCGCTGCTTCGCCCGGACCTCCTCGACGGTGCGGCCGGCGATGCGCTGCAGGTCGAGATAGTGCCGGGCATGCTCGATGGTGGTGGTGTAGCCGCGGTCCCGCAGCAGGTTCACGGTGGTGGTCTTGCCCGAGCTGGGCCCGCCGGTGATGACGTGCCAGTTGGTCACGTTCGCCCTTTCGCTCTGCCCGCTCCGGGAATATCCTCTTCACGAAGTACCTTATACCGCTAGAGGGTATACGATCGACGTCGGAGGTGGCTGAGATGGCACACGGATACGTGGATGACAAGCAGGCGCTGCTGGCGCGGTTGCGTCGGGCGGAGGGGCAGGTGCGCGGGATCGCGCGGATGGTCGACGAGGACGTGTACTGCATCGACATCCTGACCCAGGTCTCGGCGGCGACGAAGGCGCTGGAGTCGGTCGCGCTGACGCTGCTGGAGGACCATCTCGGGCATTGCGTCGCGCAGGCGACCGCGCAGGGCGGCCCGGTCGCGGAGGAGAAGCTCCGCGAGGCGAACGCCGCGATCGCGCGGCTGGTCCGCTCCTAGAACGTTCACACCACACGCATCGACACGCTCACGAAAGGAGCACAACATGACCGGACAAGGATTCCAGGACCTCGGCCTGCAGGCGACGAACGGCGGTGGCTGCGCCTGTTGCGCCCCCACCTCCCACGCCGCCACGGCCAACACCACCGCCTCCGCGACGGCGCAACCGGCATCGGGCGAGGTGTCGGCGCAGTTCCTGGTGGAGGGGATGACGTGCTCGCACTGCGTGCGCAGCGTCACCGAGGAGGTCTCCGCGATCGACGGGGTCTCCGGCGTCGAGGTCGACCTGCACGCCGGCGGCGTGTCCACGGTGACCGTGTCCAGCACCGCCCCGGTGGACGCGGAGCGGGTGCGGGAGGCGGTCGAGGAGGCCGGGTACAGCCTCGCCGCAGCCTCATGAGCACGCTGGACGTCGATCTCGACATCACCGGGATGACCTGCGCGTCGTGCGCGACGCGGGTCGAGCGGAAGCTGAACAAGCTGCCCGGGGTGGAGGCGACGGTCAACTTCGCCACCGAGAAGGCCCGCGTGCACTCGGAGGCCCTGGTGCCGGTGGAGGAGCTGATCGCGGCGGTCGAGCAGGCGGGGTACGGAGCGAGCCTCCCAGCCCCGCCTGTGCCCGACACGGCTGAGCAGACCATCCCGCGGGACGATGAGCTGGCGTCGCTGCGGCAGCGGCTGATCGTCTCGGCGGTGCTGGCGGTGCCGGTCGCGGTGCTGTCGATGATCCCCGCCCTGCAGTTCACCTACTGGCAGTGGCTCACGCTCACCCTGGCCGCGCCGGTGGTGGTGTGGGGGGCGTGGCCGTTCCACCGCGCCGCGGCGATCAATGCCCGGCACGGGGCGGCGACGATGGACACGCTGATCAGCGTCGGGGTACTGGCCGCGTTCGGCTGGTCGCTGTACGCGCTGTTCTTCGGCGGTGCGGGGATGCCGGGAATGCGGATGAGCGTCACCTTCGTCGGCACCCCGCAGGCCGGCGGTCATGAGGTGTACCTGGAGGTCGCCGCCCTGGTGACCGTGTTCATCCTCCTCGGCCGTTACCTCGAGGTTCGTGCGAAGCGGCAGTCTGGGGAGGCCCTGCGCGCCCTGCTGGAGCTCGGCGCGAAGGACGCCGTGGTCCTCCGGGCCGGTGCCGAGCAGCGCATCCCCGTCGCACAGCTCGTACCGGGTGATGTCGTGGTGGTGCGGCCGGGTGAGAAGATCCCCGCCGACGGCCTCGTCACCGAGGGCGTCTCCGCGGTGGACGAGTCGATGCTCACCGGCGAGTCCGTGCCGGTCGAAGTCGCCCCCGGCTCCCGCGTGGTCGGCGCGACCGTGAACACCGGCGGGCGCCTGCTCGTGCAGATCACCCGCGTCGGCGCCGACACCGAGCTGGCCCGGATGGCGCGGCTGGTCGAGGAGGCGCAGACCGGCAAGGCCCAGGTGCAGCGCCTCGCCGACCGGGTGTCGGCCGTCTTCGTCCCCATCGTCATCGCTCTCGCCCTGATCGCGTTCGCCGGGTGGCTGATCGCGGGGGCGCCCTTGGAGGTCGCCTTCACCGCCGCGGTGACCACCCTGATCATCGCCTGCCCGTGCGCGCTGGGGCTGGCGACGCCGACCGCTCTGCTGGTCGGCACCGGCCGCGGCGCCCAGCTGGGCATCCTCATCCGCGGACCCCAGGTGCTCGAGCAGACCCGCCGCATCGACACCGTCGTGCTCGACAAGACCGGCACCATCACCGCCGGCACCATGACCGTCACCGGCATCCACCCCGCTCCCGGCACCGATGAGGCGGAGCTGATCCGGTTCGCCGCGGCGCTCGAGCACGGCTCCGAGCACCCCATCGGCCGCGCCATCACCGCCGCAGCCGACGGCCCGGTGGATGCGGTGGAGTCGTTCGCCGCCGAGTCAGGGCAGGGCGTGCAGGGCATCGTCGACGGCCGCATGGTCGCCGCCGGCCGCGCCACCTGGATCACCGGGCAATGGGCGATCGCGATCCCCGACGAGCTCGCCGCGACGATCACGGCCGACGAGGCCGCGGGCGCGACCGTGACCGTGGTGGCGTGGGACGGGCAGGCGCGCGGCGCGATCAGCGTCGCCGACACCATCAAGCCCACCAGCCGTGAGGCCATCGCCCGACTGCGCGGGCTCGGGCTGACCCCGATCCTGCTCACCGGCGACAACCCCGGCGCCGCCCGCACCATCGCCGACGACGCCGGCATCGAGGACGTCCGCGCCGGAGTCACCCCGCAGGGCAAGCTCGACACCATCCGGGAGCTGCAGGCATCCGGACGGGTGGTCGCGATGGTGGGCGACGGCGTGAACGACGCCGCCGCCCTCGCCCAAGCGGACCTCGGCATCGCGATGGGCACCGGCACCGACGCGGCCATCACCGCCGCGGACCTGACCATCGTCTCCGGCGACCTGCTCCTGGTCCCGGACGCGATCCGGCTCGCCCGCCGCACCCTGGGCACCATCAAGGGCAACCTGTTCTGGGCGTTCGCGTACAACGTCGCCGCGATCCCGGTCGCGATGCTCGCCCTGCTCAACCCCATCCTCGCCGCCGCCGCGATGGCGTTCAGCAGCGTGTTCGTGGTCACCAACAGCCTCCGACTGCGCCGCTTCCGCCACCTGCCCGCCCCGACGCCCACCGTCCCGACGCCCCGCCGCGACACCACCCCCGTCCACGCCTGACACCCACGCAAGGAGACCGCCATGACGCACGACCACACCGGCCACGACGCCGCCGCGCACGATCACGGGTCCCACGAGCATCATCACCACGAGCCCCCGGCCGGAGCGACCAACCTCGTCACCTGCCCGGTCATGCCCGGCAACCAGGTCGACCCGGCATGGGCCGAGAAGCGCGGCCTGTTCCGCGACTACGAAGGCACCCGGTACTGGTTCTGCTGCCCCGAGTGCGGGCCGCTGTTTGACGCCGACCCCGCCCGCTACGCCAACGCCGCCTGACCCACGACGGCAGGGAAAGGGGGCGCGGGATGGATACAGCGGTCGGGCTGGTGCAGGCCTACCTGCGGGTGAACGGGTACTTCACCGTCGCCGAGTACCCGGTGCTGGACGCGACCGGTCCGGACGGGCCGCGCACCGTCACCGACCTGGACATCCTCGCGATCCGACTGCACCACATCCGCGGCGACGACCCCGACCCGGCCCTCGGCGCCCGCCCCGGGGCGCCGGACATGATCGTCGGCGAGGTCAAGGAGGGCGCCCCGAAGCTGAACCCCGCGATGCGCGACCCCGCGGTGCTGGAGGCCGCGTTCGCCCGGTTCGGCTGCTGCACCCCCGCCGACGCGCCCGCGCTCGTCCAGGAGCTGCTGACGGCCGGGCAGGTCCTCGCCCCGGAGGGCCACCTGATCCGCACGGTCGCGTTCGGCAACACCGCCCGCCCCAATCTGTCCCGCTCCTGGCACACCGTCCCGCTCGAGCACATCCTCGACTACCTCCGCGATCACCTCGCCCGCAACTGGGCCGTCGTCGGTCGCACCCAGATCAAGGACGACACCCTCGGGCTGCTGGCTCTGATGGAGAAGGCCCACCGCGCCGGAACGGGCCGCCGATGAGCCGGCTGCCGCGCACCGGTCCCCATCCGGGACCATCGCCCCTGGCCAGGCATCGGTCGGGCGACCAGCCTGGGCAGGACCGCCGTGCGCCCGATCGGCGCCGGTGGGGATCCAGGCACACCAGGGTACGCTGGACGCGGGAAGGAGGTCGGCGGTGAACCACATCCGAACCCTGATGCACGCCCCATCCGGGCTGCACCGGCTGCTGCTGACCTTCGCGACCGCGCTCCTGCTGATCGCCGGCCTGCTGGCCATGCACACCCTCACCGGCACGCTCACCAGCGGGCACGCCGACACCCCCGCAGCGGCCTCCGAAGCCGCCCATGCCGCGCCTGCCTCTGACCTGGGCGGCACCGTCGCGACCGGGAGCATGCTCGAGGACACCATCGGGACAGGCCCCGAGGCTTCGGGCGGGCACTGTGAGGGCGACTGCGACGGCTCGGGCGGAATGCCGGACCATTCGATGCTGATGATGGCGTGCGTGCTGGCGCTGTTGGCCGCCACCATCGTGCTGCTCGCCCCGGCGCTGCTGGCCCGCCTGCGCACCGCCCTCGCCCTGCTGCGCCTGCACGGGCGGAATGTGCTCACCGCGTTACCGCACCCCCGACCACCTTCCCTCATCGTCCTGTCGATCAGTCGAACCTGATTCCCCGCCCTCCCGTCACCGCTGTGCCGGGAGATGCTGCGCCGTGCCCGCATACGGCAGGGGAATCGACTCACCATTCGACCGACTAGACAAGGACACCCACCCGTGCGTTTCCGCATTCTCGCGCTGAGCACCGGCGCGCTCGCCGCTGCGCTCGTGCTCGCCGGCTGCGCCCCCACCGACGGATCCATGCCCGGGATGGACCACGGCCCCGGCGGCATGACCAGCAGCACCCCCGCCCCCTCCGGGCAGGCATCGTTCAACTCGGCTGACGAGATGTTCGTCACGATGATGATCCCGCACCACGAACAGGCCATCGAGATGGCCGATCAGATTCTGGCCAAGGACGGCATCGACGAGCGGGTCGTGACCCTCGCCGAGCAGATCAAAGCCGCCCAAGGCCCCGAGATCCAGACCATGAAGGGCTGGCTCGAGGACTGGGGAATCCCCTACGACGACTCCATGTCCGACATGGGCGGCATGGACCACGGCGACGGGATGATGTCCGACGACGACATGGCCGCCCTGGACGCCGCCACCGGGGTCGAGGCGACCCGGCTGTTCCTCGAGGGCATGATCGGCCACCACCAGGGCGCCGTCACGATGGCCCAGATGGTGCTGGACAACGGGGAGAACCCGGACGTGGCCGCGCTCGCCCAGCAGATCATCGACGGACAGACCGCCGAGATCACCACCATGCAGGACATCCTCGCCGCCCTCTGACCCGAACCCCTCGGACGGGACCCGCGCTCCCGATGCCGGTCCCGTCCGAGGCCCCACCCTCGACCCCTGTGCGGTCACCGGTATCCGGCGTACCCGCACGGAAAGGCTCTCCGTTCATGATCTCTCCCACCACCCGCAGACTGGCGATCACGGCCACCGTCACCGTCGCGCTGCTGCTCACGGGCTGCAGCACCACCCCTGCGGAGCCCGATGGCCCCGCGAGCACCGCGGCCGGGTTCGGGCATGTGCACGGCATCGTCGACGCCGGTGACGGCACCGTGCTGCTGGGCACCCACACCGGCCTGTACACGCTGGGCGAGGACGGCACCGTCACCGGCCCGGTCGGTGGCATCGACCTGGACGCGATGGGACTGACCGCTACCGGTGACAACCTCTACGCGTCCGGGCACCCCGGCCCGTCCACCCCGGCGGAGCTCGGCGCCCCCAACCTCGGCATCATCCGCAGCCTCGACGCCGGCGCCTCGTGGGAACCGGTCGCGTTCACCGGGGAAGAGGACTTCCACGTCCTCACCGTCACCGGCGACGGCACCCTGTACGGGATCGGATCCTCCCGCCCGCTGCTGCGCACCAGCAGCGACGGCGGGCAGAGTTGGGCGGACGGTGCCGAGCTGCCCGCCGTCGACCTGGCCGCCGCGACCGACGGCACCCTGTACGCCGCCACCCAGGACGGGCTGCAGCACAGCACCGACGGTGGCGCCACCTTCACCCCGGCGCCGGACGCGCCAGTGCTGTACCTGGTGGAGACCGACCCAACCGGTGGGGTGGTCGGAGTGGACACCGACGGGATGTTGCGACGTCTGGTCGGCACCGGTTGGGAGGACGTCGGCACCACCACGGGAACCGTCCAAGCCCTCGGGGTCACCGGGGACGGTGCGATCGTCCTGGTCGATGACCGCGGCGTGGTCTGGATCCGCGACACCACCGCCACCGTTCTCATCCCGGCGGCAACACCATGACCACCGTCATTCGCACCTGGCGCGACCCGAGCGGCCGCGGATCGGAAGGAGACCGACCATGACCCCCACACCGGCACCCCCCGCGTGGGCGCACCGCACCACTGATGCCACCGCCGAGCAGTTGGCGGCGGTGGATGCGTGGTGGCGGGCGGCGAACTATCTGAGCATCGGGCAGATCTACCTGCTCGACAACCCGCTGCTGCGCGACCCGCTCACCGCGGAGCACATCAAGCCTCGACTACTGGGGCACTGGGGCACGACCCCGGGCCTGAACTTCCTGTACGCCCACCTCAACCGGGCGATCACCGACCGGGATCTGAACACCCTGTACGTGACCGGGCCGGGGCACGGCGGGCCGGGCATGGTCGCCAACGCCTACCTGGACGGCACCTACACGGAGCTGTACCCGCGGATCGACCGCACCGAGGAGGGGCTCAAGGCGCTGTTCCGGCAGTTCTCCTTCCCCGGCGGCATCCCCTCGCACGCGTCCCCGGACACGCCCGGGTCGATCAACGAGGGCGGCGAGCTCGGCTATTCCCTCGTCCACGCCTACGGCGCCGCGTTCGACAACCCGGACCTGCTGGTCGCGTGCGTGATCGGCGACGGGGAGGCCGAGACCGGGCCGCTGGCGACCGCGTGGCACGGCAACAAGTTCCTCAACCCAGCCGCGGACGGGGTGGTGCTACCGATCCTGCACCTGAACGGGTACAAGATCGCCAACCCGACGGTGCTGTCCCGCATCCCCGAGGACGAGCTGGTCGCGCTGCTGCGCGGCTACGGCCACGAGCCGTTCGTGGTCACCGTCGGCTTCGACGGCGAGGACCCGCGGGAGTCCCACGCCCGGTTCGCCGGCGTGCTGGACGAGGTGCTGGACCGGATCGCGGACATCAAGACCGCCGCGGCGGCCGGCACCCTGGAAGGCCGGCCGGCGTGGCCAGCGATCGTGCTGCGCAGCCCGAAAGGCTGGACCTGCCCGCCGGTGATCGACGGGCTCCCCGTGGAGGGCACCTGGCGGTCCCACCAGGTGCCGCTCGCCGAGGTCCGCGACACCCCCGAGCACCTGCAGCTCCTCCAGGACTGGCTGGCCTCCTACCGGCCCGACGAGCTCTTCGACGCCGACGGCGCCCCGTTCCCCGCCACGGTCGCCGCCGCCCCGGCCGGAGCGAGGCGGATGAGCGCTAACCCGGTCGCGAACGGCGGGCAGCTGACCGTCCCGCTGCGCCTGGGCGACTTCCGCGACCACGCCCACCCGGTCGACCCCGAGGCGCGAGGCACGGGAACGGCGGAGGCGACCCGGATGCTCGGCGAATGGCTCGCCGACGTGATCCGGCACAACCCGGACAACTTCCGCATCTTCGGCCCCGACGAGACCGCCTCCAACCGGCTCGCCCCGCCCGTGTTCGAGGCCACCGGCAAGCAGTGGAACGCGACCGTGCTGCCGGTGGACGAGCATCTGGCGCCGACCGGGCGGGTGATGGAGGTGCTCAGCGAGCACCAGTGCCAGGGCTGGCTCGAAGGGTACGTCCTCACCGGCCGGCACGGCCTGTTCAACTGCTACGAGGCGTTCACGCACATCGTCGACTCGATGTTCAACCAGCACGCCAAATGGCTCGAAGCCGCCAGCGAGGTGCCCTGGCGGGAACCGGTGCCGAGCTTCAACTACCTGCTCTCCAGCCACGTCTGGCGGCAGGACCACAACGGGTTCAGCCACCAGGACCCCGGGTTCATCGACCTCGCCCTGAACAAGAGCCCCGACATCGTCCGCGTCTACCTCCCGTTCGACGCGAACACGCTGCTGTCCACCTACGACCACTGCCTGCGCTCCACCGGCTACATCAACGTCGTCGTCGCCGGAAAGCAGCCCGCCCCGCAGTGGCTCACCATGGACGAGGCGATCGAGCACTGCACCCGGGGCCTGGGCATCCTGCCCTGGGCCGGCACCGAGACCGAGGGCGCCGAGCCGGACGTGGTGCTCGCCGCCGCCGGCGACGTGCCCACCCTCGAGGTGCTCGCCGCGGCCGCGTTGCTGCGCGAGCACATCCCTGACCTGTCCGTGCGGGTCGTGAACGTGGTCGACCTGACCCGTCTGCAATCCGAGGACCAGCACCCGCACGGCCTGCCGGACCGGGAGTTCGACGCGATCTTCACCCCCGACAAGCCGGTGATCTTCGCCTACCACGGCTACCCGTGGCTGATCCACCGTCTCACCTACAAGCGCGCCGGGCACCAGAACCTGCACGTCCACGGCTTCGTGGAGAAGGGCACCACCACGACCCCGTTCGACATGGTCATGCTCAACGACCTCGACCGATACCGGCTCGCGATCGACGTCCTCGACCACGTCCCGGGCCTTGCCGCGACCCACGCGCAGCTGCGGCAGGAACTCGTCGACGCCCGCCTGCGCGCCCGCGCCCACACCCGCGAGCACGGCACCGACATCCCCGCCGTCGCCGACTGGCGCTGGCCCCACCCCGACACCGACCCGAACCGCCCCTCCACCGCGAAGGAAATCCGATGACCGACACCAAGACCGTGACCCTGCAGGTCAGCGGCATGATCCGCGCGACCTCCAAGAACGTCACCGAAGCCCACCTCGCCCGCCAGCCGGGCGTCCTGTCCGTCGACGCGAACCCGGTCTCCCAGACCGCGACCGTCACCTACGACGCGCAGACCACCTCGGTCGCGCACCTGCAGCAGTGGGTGATCGAATGCGGCTACCACTGCGCCGGGCAGTCCGTCCCGGACCACGTCTGCGACCCCGCCCACGAACCCCACGAGCACGCCGACCACCACGACCACGCCGAGCACGATGCCCACGCCGAGCATGACGGCTATCAGGAGCACGCCGAGCACGAGGGACGCGCGGTCTCCACCGGTCATGACACCCCGGCGGGGCACGAGCACCCGCACCCGGCAGCGGACCACGCTGACCACTCCGCAGTGGACGCCGGTGAGCATGCCGGTCACGCTCCGGCCACCGAGGGTGGGCACGATCACGGGGCTCAGCCGGCCGGCCGCAGCGCGCAGGATGTGATGGGCCACGGCGGGCATCACGGCGGCATGTCGATGGACGCGATGATCCGGGACATGCGCAACCGGTTCCTGGTCGCGTTGATCCTGTCGATCCCGATCACCTTGTGGTCCCCGATCGGCCGGGAGGTGCTCGGCTTCGAGGTGCCGGCCCCGTTCGGGCTGCGCGACGACGTGTTCATGCTGATCGTGTCGCTGCCGGTGATCTTCTACTCGGCCTGGATCTTCTTCGACGGCGCCTACCGAGCCCTGCGGGCCCGCACCCTCGACATGATGGTGCTGGTCGCGGTCGGCGTCGGCGCCGGCTGGATCTACAGCCTGATCATCACCCTCACCGGCGGCGGCGAGGTCTTCTACGAGGCGGCGACCGTGCTGGCCACCTTCGTGCTCCTCGGCCACTGGGTCGAGATGCGCGCCAGGGGCGGCGCGAACGACGCCATCCGACGGCTGCTGGAGCTCGCTCCCGCCCGCGCGGTCGTCCTCCGCGACGGCGAGGAGGTCGAAATCCCCACCTCCGAGGTCGTCCCCGGGGACCTCATGCTCATCCGCCCCGGCGCGAAGGTCCCCACCGACGGCGTCGTCGAGGACGGCGAGTCCGAGATCGACGAGTCGATGGTCACTGGCGAGTCCATGCCGGTCGAGAAGGCGCCCGGCTCGGAGGTGATCGGCGCGACCGTGAATACCGTCGGCACCCTCCGGGTGCGCGCCACGAAGGTTGGCGCCGACACGGCGCTGGCGCAGATCGTGAAGCTGGTGCAGGAGGCGCAGAACTCCAAGGCCCCTGGGCAGCGTCTCGCCGACCGGGCCGCGTTCTGGCTCGTCCTGCTCGCCCTCGTCGGAGGCACTCTGACCTTCCTGGTGTGGTTCCTCGCCGGGGCGGATGTGCCGATGGCGATCCTGTTCGCGATCACCGTCGTCGTCATCACCTGCCCCGACGCCCTCGGGCTCGCCACCCCGACCGCGATCATGGTCGGCACCGGCCTGGGCGCCAAGCGTGGTGTCCTGTTCAAGAACGCCACCGGCATCGAGACCGCCGCGCACATCGACACCGTCGTGCTGGACAAGACCGGCACTCTCACCAAGGGCGAGCCCGAGGTCACCGACTACATCCCCATCGGCATGGACGACCTCGAGCTACTCGCCCTCGCCGCGGCGCTCGAGCGGGAGTCGGAGCACCCGCTGGCCAAGGCGATCGTCACCTACGCCGAGAGCCGGAACATCCCGCGTCGCACCGCGTCCGCGTTCCGCAACGTCACCGGGCAGGGCGCGATCGCCACCGTCGACGGAAGGCAGGTGGTGCTCGGCAACGCCCGGCTGATGGCCGCGCAGGGCATCGACACCGGCCCGGTCGTCTCGCAGCAGCAGGCCCTCGCAGACGGCGGCCGCACCGCGATCATGTTCGCCGTCGACGGGCAGATCGCCGGCGTGATCGCCCTCGCCGACGCCCCCCGCGACACCGCGAAAGCCGCGATCGACGCACTCCACGAGCAGGGCATCGAGGTGGCGATGCTCACCGGCGACAACAAGCCCACCGCCGAGCGCATCGCCTCGCTGCTGGGCATCGACACCGTGATCGCCGACGTGCTCCCCGAGGACAAGTCCGCCAAGATCGCCGAGCTCCAGGCATCCGGCAAGAAGGTCGCGATGGTCGGCGACGGCGTCAACGACGCCCCCGCCCTCGCCCAGGCGGACCTCGGCATCGCGATCGGCGCCGGCACCGACGTCGCCATCGAGACCGCAGACGTCGTCCTGATGCGGTCCGACCCGCTCGATGTCGCGATCGCGCTGAAGATCGGGAAGGGCACGCTGCGGAAGATGCGGCAGAACCTCGGCTGGGCCATCGGCTACAACGCCGCCGCCCTCCCCATCGCCGCCGGCGTGTTCTACCCCGCGTTCGGGATCATGCTCACCCCCGAGATCGCCGCCATCAGCATGTCCGGCTCCAGCGTGATCGTCGCCGTCAACGCGCTCCTGCTCAAGCGGCTCCGGCTGCCCGCCCAGCAGGCCCCCTCGGCCCCGGCAGAGGCGAGCAGCCTCGCCCCGGCGTCGACGCCCGGCGGCGCCTCATGACCGGACGCGAGGCGCCGCGATGACTCCGCGGTCGGCAGAGCACGGGACTCACCACCTCGATGCCGTCTACGACGCGGTGCTGTTCGACATGGACGGCGTGGTCACGAACACCGCCGCGATCCATGCCGCCGCGTGGAAGCAGCTGTTCGACGAGGTGCTGCGAGACCCGCGTGTGCAGGTGGACGACCCCGAGACGACCTTCGACCCGGCCGCCGACTACCGCCGCTATGTGGACGGGCGAACCCGCGAGGACGGGGTATCGGCGTACCTGACGACCCGTGGGATCGCCCTGGACGCCGGAGATCCCGACGACCCACCAACGGCGTGGACGATCGCGGGGCTCGCGGCGCGCAAGAACGAGCTGTTCCTGGCGGAGCTGGGCACCCGTGGGCTGCGCGTCTATCCGGGCACCGCGGCGCTGCTGCATCGCCTGCGGGACGCGGCCGTGCCGGTCGGGCTGGTCACCGCGAGCCGGAACGCGCAGCAGATGCTCGCCGCCGCAGGACTGGCCGGCTGCTTCGACACCGTGGTGGACGGCCGGATCGCGCTCTCGCATCACCTGAAAGGCAAGCCGGATCCCGCCATGTTCGTCGAGGCGGCCCGGCGACTGGGTGTCGCCGCGGCCCGCACCGCGGTCGTCGAGGACTCGGTCGCCGGCGTAGCGGCCGCGAGGCGCGGAGGCTTCGGCTTCGTCGTCGGCATCGACCGCGCCGGAGCGCGGGAGCAGCTCGAGGCCGCGGGCGCCGACCTCGTCCTGGCCGATGTCGCCGAGCTCGACCTGGGCGTCTCCACCACGGATCCGTGGCAGCTGGTCTACGACGGCTTCGACTCCGCGCACGAAGGGCACCGGGAGGCGCTCACCGCGCTGGGGAACGGCTACCTGGCCACCCGTGGCGCCCGGCCCGAGCACCACGACGACGGCATCCACTATCCCGGCACCTACCTCGCCGGCGTGTACAACCGACTGGCGAGCACCATCCACGGGCGCGAGCTCGAGGAGGAGCATCTCGTCAACACGCCCAACTGGCTTCCGGTGGACCTCCGCATCGGAGACGGGCCGTGGCTGTCCACCGGCCAGGTCGTGACGCACAGCGAACGACGCGAGCTCGACCTGCGCCGCGGCCTGGTCGTCCGCCGCGCGGTCCTCACCGCTCCGAACGGGGATCGACTCGACTTCGTGCAGACGACGTTCACCTCCCTGGACGAACCTCACCTTGCCGTGCTGGAAACCACGCTCACCGCCCCCGACTGGAGCGGCACGGTCACCCTTCGCGCCGGGATCGACGCCGGCGTGCGCAACAGCAACGTGGCCGCGTACCTCGGATCGGACGCCACCCACCTCACGCAGCCGACGTTCCGCCACGTCGGCGACACCACCCTCTGCGAGGTGCGGACCCGACAGAGCCGGGTCCACATCGCCACCGCCGTCCGCACGACCCTCACCGGAACCGACAGCGCGACCGATCACCGCATCGACACGCCATCGCAGCCCACCCGGGAGCTGCGCATCCCTCTGGAGCAGGGTCGACCGGTCACCCTCACCAAGACGGCCGCGATCTACACCTCCCACGATCGGGCCATCAGCGAGCCGGGTGGTGCCGCCCTGACCCTGCTCACCGAACGCGGTGGCGACGTCGAGGCGCTGCGGGAACGCCACGCGGGTGCGTGGCGGCGACTCTGGGAACGCTTCGCGGTCACCCTGGACGCCGACACGCACAGCCGACTCATCCTGAACCTGCACGTCTTCCACCTGCTCCAGACCCTCTCGCCGCACACCGTCGAGCTCGACGCCGGGGTGCCCGCCCGCGGCCTGCACGACGAGGGGTATCGGGGGCACGTCTTCTGGACGAGGTGTTCGTCCTGCCCGTGATCGCTCTGCGCACGCCCGAGATCAGCCGGGCGCTGATCGACTACCGCTGGCGGCGACTGGACGCCGCCCGCGCCGCGGCGACCGCCGCCGGACTCCGCGGAGCCCTCTTCCCCTGGCAGAGCGGCAGCGACGGTCGCGAGGAGACGCCCGAGGCGCTCTACAACCCGCGCTCCGGTCGGTGGATGCCGGACAACTCCCACCGTCAACGCCACGTCGGCCTCGCCATCGCCTACAACGCCTGGCAGCACTACCAGGCCACCGGCGACCTCGAGTGGCTCGCCGAACGCGGCGGCGAGCTCATCATCGAGGTCACCCGCCTGTTCGCCTCGCTCGCCGAGCACGACACTGCCACCGACCGCTTCCACATCGCCGGGGTGATGGGACCCGACGAGTTCCACGACGGCGCCCCGGACGCTCCCGGCAGCGGCCTGCGCGACAACACGTACACCAACGTCCTCGCCTCGTGGGTCGCCACGCGAGCGGCCCGGACACTCGCCCTGCTCCACGGGCACCGCGGCGAGGGCCTCCGCGACCGGCTCCGCGTCACCGACGAGGAGATCGCGGGATGGGCCCGGCTCAGCACACGACTGGCGGTGGGGTTCCACCGCGACGGCATCCTCACCCAGTTCGACGGCTACGAGAGCCTGCAGGAGCTGGACTGGGACCACTACCGCGAGGAGTACGGGAACATCGGCCGGCTCGATCTCATCCTCGAGTCCGAGAACGACAGCACCAACCGGTACAAGCTCGCCAAGCAGCCCGACGTCGTCATGCTGGTCTACCTGCTCGGTCACGACGGGCTCCGGGCGCAACTCGCCACGCTCGGCTACCCGTTCTCCGAGCAGGACCTGACCCGCACGGTCGAGTACTACCTCGCCCGCACCGCCAACGGGTCGACGCTCAGCCGAGTCGTGAACGCCTCCGTCCTGGCCGGCATCGACCCGTCCCGCTCCTGGATCGCGTTCCGCGAGGCGCTGACCGCCGATCTCGACGACTCCCAGGGCGGCACCACCCGCGAAGGGATCCACCTCGGCGCGATGGCCGGCACCATCGACCTGCCCGTCCGCTCCTTCGCCGGCATGGCCCTCGGTGACGACGAGCTCGTCTTCGCCCCCCAACTGCCGCCGAACCTCACCCGGGTCGGGTTCCAGATCCGATACCGCGGCCACCTCGTCGACGTGATGCTCCGTGACCGCAGCCTGGAGCTTCGCGTGCACGCCGGCTCAGCACCCGCGATCCACGTGCGCGTCGGCGCGGTCGCCGTGCCGCTCTCGGCCGGACAGACCAAGACGTTCGCGATCGGCCCGGGCACCTCGGCCCGCGACGCGACCAACCGCGAAGGAGGCCTCGACTGATGAGCACGCATCGGAGCCGGTATCGGCGCATCGCCACCATCCTCGAGCACCACGGACTCGGGCTCGGTCTCGGGCTGCTCGGACTGGAGAAGTGGATTCCCTTCAACAAAGGCGTTCTCGGGCATGCGCGCCGGGACGAGCCCTACACCAGTCCGGAACACCTCCGACTCGCCCTCGAGGAGCTCGGACCGACCTTCATCAAACTCGGCCAGCTGCTGTCCACCCGCAACGACCTGCTGCCCGCCGCTTACCTCGCCGAGTTGGTCAAGCTTCAGGACGCCGCGCCGCCCGAGGCCTGGGAGCCGATGAAGGCGGTGATCCGCGAGGAGCTCGGCGCGGACCCCGAACAGCTCTTCGCACAGTTCGACCCGCAACCGCTGGCCGCCGCGTCGATCGGGCAGGCATACGCCGCGACCCTTCACGACGGCACCCAGGTCGTCGTGAAGGTCCGCCGACCCGGCGCGGTCGCCCAGATCCACGAAGACCTGGAGATCCTGCAGAACCTCGCCGAGCGCGCCGACAAGCGGTGGGATGCCGCCCGCCAGTACAACCTGCCGGGCATCGTCGAGGAGTTCTCCCGCACGCTGCGCGCCGAGCTCGACTATCTGCAGGAGGGCCGGAACGCGGAGCGGTTCGCCGCCGACTTCGCCGACTCACCCGACGTCGCCGTCCCTCAGGTGTTCTGGGAGACGACCACGTCACGCGTGCTGACCCTGGAACGGATGCACGGCATCCGAGTCGACGACCTGCCCGCCCTGGACGCGGCCGGCATCGACCGGAACCAGCTGGCCAGGCGAGGCGCAGACCTCATCCTCACCATGGTGTTCGAGAACCGCTTCTTCCACGCCGACCCGCACCCGGGCAACCTGTTCATCCAAACCGACGGATCCATCGCCCTCATCGACTTCGGCATGGTCGGCCAACTCGACGAAGAGGTCACCGAGCAGCTCTCCGACGTGCTGCTCGCCTTCACCCGCGGAGACTCCAACGCGCTCGCCACCGCCCTGCTCGCGCTCTCGATCACCAAGAACACCTCCGACCGCGGCGAGCTCGGCCGCTCCCTGGACGTCTTCGTGTCGCGGTATCTCGGACGCCCCCTGTCCGACATTAACCTCAGCCACCTGCTCGGAGAGCTGCTCGCCCTGCTGCGACACCACCACCTCCAGCTGCCGCAGCAGACCGCTCTGCTGTTCAAGGTCCTGATGATGGGCGAGGCACTGGCGGCACGGCTCGACCCCGAGTTCGAGATGCTGCAGGCGCTCACCCCCTTCTCGGAGCGGATCGTGCAGCGACAGTTCTCCCTCCCCGCCCTGGCGAAACGCTGGGCACAGGCATCCGCGGATGCCGGAGCACTGCTGCTCGAGCTGCCCGGAACACTCAAGCAGCTCCGGCGGGTGCTGGAGAACGGCGGCCTCGAGGTGCACCTGCGCGCGGCCGAACTGGAACCGCTCGTGGGACGGGCTGAACGGATCGGCAATCGCCTGATCGCCGGCATGATCACCGCCGCCCTGATCAACGGCATCGGCGAACTCGTCAGCGGGAACACGAGATGGCGCTCGCGGGAAGGCGTCATGATCGGCGCCGGCGCGAGCGTGGTCACCGCACTGGGCGGCTACCTGCTCTGGACCACGCGGCGACGGCGATGACCGCCGCGGCTCCCATCCCTCATCAGAAAGGCACGCACATGAACACCATTCGAGTCGGCGTCAACGGCTACGGCGTCATCGGCAAGCGCGTCGCCGACGCGGTCCTGCTGCAGTCGGACATGGACCTGGTCGGCGTCGCGGACACCGCCACCGACTGGCGGATCAAGTCCGCAGCGAACCGCCTGCCCGTGTTCGCCTCCACCATCGAGGCGCAGCAGGCCATGCGGGGCGCCGACGTGCCCGCACAGGGAGTGCTCGACGACCTTCTCGCGCAGTGCGACGTCGTCGTCGACACCACCCCCAAGCATGTGGCAGCGGGAAACCTGGAGCGCTACCGCGCCCTCGGCGTCAAGGCAGTGCTCCAAGGCGGCGAGTCCCACTCCACCACCGGCCACTCCTTCGTCGCCCAAGCCAACTACGCCAGCGCCATCGGCAGGGACAGCACCCGGGTGGTCTCCTGCAACACCACCAGCATCGTGCGGATCCTCGGCGCGACGTCATCGATGCGGGCGGGTGGGGTCTGGTCGGGGCTGTTCATTGCTCGGAGCCTGTCGACGCCGGTGGGGCGGGAGGAGATATCCCCGTCTGGTCGACGGTCAGCACGTCTCCCGCGTTGGTGATCGCGACTGCCTGCACGCTCAGGCTGGTAGTGCCGGCTTCGACCCATTCCGACTCGCCGGCGCCAGTGACCCAGACGGTGCCGGCTGTGTCGACACCAACGATGCGCTGGTGGTCGGGTGAGGTGTTCAGCAGCGCGATGGTGGGAGCGTCCGTCCAACCGGTGAAGGTGGCTCCCGCGTCGGTGCTCACTTGCAGCCCGTCTGGGGTGGACGCGATGAGCCGTTCGGTGGCGTCCACGACGAGGTTGCGTGCGGGGACCTCCGCTCCGGTGGGTTGCCAGGTGACTCCCCCGTCGGTGCTGGTGAGCAGTTCAGGGTTGTCGGTGGCGATCCCATAGACCACGTTCCAGGTGGTGCCGGCGAGTACGTGGAAGTCCTTCTCGCCTGAGAAGACCACGGGAGACCAGGTCATGGCCCGATCCATGCTTCGGATGATGCCCAGGTGAGGGGTGCCAAGTTCTGCGGGGGTGTCGGGGCCAGGGTGCCCGGAGGCAAGAAGAGCGTCCCCGGCGGCGGTAAGCCCCATCGCATCAAAACCCGGACCGATCCGGGCACCGGTGTCACCGTCTGCGGTCGCGGGGTAGATGCCCGCGTGTGTGCCGATGAGGAAACCCTCACCGGCGGGGTCGGCGACGATCCCATGCACATGTGTGAGAGGTGTTTCCGGCTCAGAGGACTGTCCTGGGTTCGCTGCGCAGCCGGTAACGACCAGGACTGTGGCGGCGAAGACGCCGAGCGCGGGAAGTGCGCGGCGGGTGGCGAATGAGCGGGGGGTGCGTGGGCGCATGGGTGCGCCGAGGAAGAAGTGGTGTTGCATGTCGGACCTGCAGGCCACTGACGGCGGTGTGGGGCGCGACCGCGCCCCACACCGCGGGGGTCAGAGTGCCGCGAGGATGTTCTCCATCTCTGCGATCTCCGCCGTCTGGGTGTCGACGATGTTCTGCGCCATCTCGATCGCGTCGGGGTTTTGACCGTTGTCGATCTCGTCCTGCGCCATGTCGATCGCGCCCTCATGGTGGACAGTCATCTGTTCCAGGAACAGCCGGGACGCGTCGTCTCCGTTGGCGCCCTCGAGCGCTTGCATGTCGTCCTCGGTCATCATCCCGCCTCCGTGGTCCATGTCGCCCATGCCGTCCATGGACGAGTCCGCGCCCCACTGATCCAGCCACTGTTCAAGCTGATCGATTTCGGGTTGCTGGGCGGCTTTGATCTCTTCGGCCAACGCGGTGACACGCTCATCGACACCGTCCTTGCCGAGGAGCATGTCCGACATCTCCACAGCCTGCGTGTGGTGCGGGATCATCATCTGCGCGAACATCACGTCCGCGTCGTTGAAGTTCGCAGCCTCGGCGGGAGCTGACGAGGAGCTTCCGCCGTGATCCATCCCGGGCATGGACGTCGAGTTGCCACCGCCCGCGCAGCCGGCGAGGGTGAGAGCCGTGGCGAGGGTGAGCGCGACCGTGGCCGCTGTACGAATTTTCATCTGGAGTCTCCAAGCATCGATACGTGAAGCCAGCGGCGAGCTGGCGAAAAGGCGGAGGTGAGCAGGTACCGGGTACCCACTCCCCGCCGTTCACGTACGGCTGACGCAGAGGACAGATAGCGACGGGGCCGCGAGAGTAGGGCGACGACCCGGCGCCAAGAGGGCTACGGTCGGTGCCCGGTCACGGACGACGCGCAGCAGCGCGGCGCTGCGAGGGGCCAGCAGCATCACCAGAGCGAGAATCGCCAGTACGCAGGCCATGACCAGCATGTCCGCATACCCTCCGCCACAGTCCACACACTCCGTCGACGCTGTGTCGCCCTCGCTCGTGCTGGCCGTTGCCGCGTGAGTCTCGCCCATCGAGGCAGCATGAGACATGGGCGCGGCGTCGTGGCCCTGTCCGGAGCCGAGCGAGTGCATCGCCAACAGGCCGACGATCAGGGCGGTTGTGACGGTGAGGAGGGTGAGCAGTGTGCGGGTGCGGGCGCGCGCATGCGAATGGTCCACGTTGTTAGCGATGTTCATCAGCGACACGTTCCACCTCCCGCGGTCATATAGTACGACGTGATTGTACGGATCAGCCGCGTCCGGCGACCGCGTCGGGCGACAGATCCAGCCGGCGCAGCAGTTGCGCGTTGAGAGCCACCACGATCGTTGACAAGGACATCAGGATCGCCCCGACCGACATTGGTAGCACGAACCCGACCGGGGCGAGGATGCCGGCCGCGAGGGGGACGGAGAGGAGGTTGTAGCCGGCCGCCCACCACAAGTTCTGCTTCATCTTCCGGTAGCTCGCGCGAGACAGTTCGATCACTGACAGCACGGAGCGGGGGTCGTCGCTGGCGAGGATCACTCCGGCGGAGGCAATCGCGACATCCGTGCCGGCACCGATCGCGATACCAACGTCCGCTTGCGCGAGAGCGGGCGCGTCGTTGACTCCGTCACCGACCATCGCGACCTTGCGGCCCTCGCCCTGCAGCCCCTTCACCTTCGAGGCTTTGTCTTCGGGTCGGACGCCCGCGAAGTACCGGTCGATGCCTAGGGCATGTCTGACAATTGCCGGGTCCAGGCGATGACGGCGTTGAGGATGACAGCGGCCCGGTAGGTGATCGCGAGTTTGTCGTAGCGGGTGGCGAGTCCTCGCCATTGCTTGATGTGGCAGTAGCGGCGCTCGATGACGTTGCGGCCCTTGTAGTCGGCGGCGTCGAGGCCGACGGGGCGTCCGCCGCGTGAGCCGCGGCGCTTGCGGTGGCCTTGCTGGTCGGACGGCTCGGGGATCACGGCCTTGATCCCGCGGGCGCGTAGATGCCCGCGGATCGCGCGGGATGAGTACGCCTTGTCACCCCGGACCGCGTCCGGACGAGTGCGGGGCCGGCCGACGGGACGGGCGACACGCAGGTGTCCCATCAGCGGCAGGAACATCGGCGAGTCCCCGGCCTGGCCTGCTGTCAGCAGCGCGACCAGCGGGAGCCCGTTGCCGTCGACGAGCTGGTGGATCTTCGTCGACAGGCCGCCTCGGGAGCGGCCGACCGCGTGATCAGGCGGCTCGACGCACCCGCGGGGTCGACGCCGGAGGTCGAGGTGACGGAAAGGTCGGGTGGGGGAGGATGGGTGCATGACCTCCGACGCCCCTGACCTCGTCTCCCACGCGCGCTCCTCCCGCGTCGTGGTGATCGGAGGGGGGATGGCGGGTCTGATCGCCGCGCTCGAGTGCGCTCGGGTGGGGATGGCGGTCACCGTCCTGGAGTCCGGCGATCGATTCGGCGGCCTCGTGCAGGCTGCCGAGTTGGACGGCCGGCTCGTCGACACCGCCGCCGACGGCTTCCGATCGGCACCCGGGGCTCTCGCCGACCTGATCGACGAGCTGGATCTGCGCGGCAAGGTCGTGCCCGCCCGCGACCAGGACACCTGGGTGGCGGGGGCCTTCGGGGTGGCGCCGCTGCCGCGCGCGTCGATCCTCGGCATCCCGGCCAACCCGTTCGACGACCGCACACGTCGCATCGTCGGGTGGGCGGGTGCGTGGCGGGCGTACGTCGATCGCCTCCGCCCGCCGCTGACCATCGGGAAGACGCGCAGCCTCGGCGCCCTGGTGCGGGCGCGGATGGGGTCGCGCGTGGCGGACCGCATGGTGGCCCCGCTCAGCCACGGCATCCACGGCCTGTCGCCGGAGCTGGTCGATGTCGATCGTGCGGCGCGGGGGTTGAACGCCGCTCTCACCCGCACCGGCTCCCTCTCCGGCGGTGTCGCCCAGCAGCTCCCCGACGACTCGGCCGCGGACGGCGATCGCCCGACTCGCGCCACCCTCCGCGGAGGGATGGCGACTCTGGTCGATGCCCTCGTCGCGCACCTGACCGATCTCGACGTCGATCTGCGGCTCGGCGCCACCGCGACCGCGCTCGATTCCGAGGGGCAGGGGTGGGCGGTCACGTCGACGTCCGGTGGCGAGAGCTCCCGACTGCCGGCCTCCGCCGTGATCGTCGCCACGGACGAAGCTGCTGCGCGGCGACTCCTCGCTGCGCACGTCAGCGGTCTGGACGGTGCGGTGCTCTCGCCGGACGACGTCGACGTCGCGACGCTCCTCCTCGACGAGCCGGACCTCGATCGCAGCCCGCGGGGCCACGCCGTCTACGTCGTCCCGGGCTCCGCGCCCGCGATCGCCGTCGTCCACGCGAGCGCGACCTGGCCGCACGCCGCCGGCGACCCGCACGTCGTCCGGGTGACCCTTCCGGCCTCCGACGCGACGGATGCCGCCGTGATCGCCGAGGCGACCCGCGCGGCGTCCGAGATGCTCGGCGTCACCATCGCCGGTCCGCGCGCGGCGCATCGTCGCCGCGCCCCGCGCGCCCTACCCGGATCGGCGCTCGCGCCCGAGCGCGACGAGCTGGAGGCTCGACTTCGCGCCGGGGCCAACCTCGGCGTCGTCGGCGCGTGGATCGGGGGCAATGGGCTGGCCCGCGTCGTCGAGGACGCGAAGACCGAAGCGGAGCGAGTCAGGTCGGAGCTGCTATGGGGTCCGCGCGCCGAGGATGCCCCCCGTTAGGGCGGATGTCAAGGGTAGATGCCGCGAACGGAATGCCCCGTTACGCTGGGCTCTCGGCACCACATCGCTTTCTACGTGAGGAAACGCCATGAAGGGCAAGATCGGAATCGTCGTCGGACTCACTGCGGGGTACGTCCTCGGCGCCCGCGCCGGACGTCAGCGCTACGAGCAGATCAAAGACGCCTACCTGCGCGTGTACAACACGCCCGCCGTTCAGAAGCAGGTCGACAAGGTCGCCGAGCTCGGCAAGTCCGCGGCATTCGCGCTGCCGACCGTGCTCTGGGACGGTGCGGTGAAGGTCACCCGCGCCGCCACCACCAAGGGCACGGCGGGGCAGAAGCTCGACGCCGCACTCGACGCGAGCAAGGACGCGGCTGACGACGTGAAGGATGCCGCCGAGACGACGGCATCCGCCGCCAAGAGCACCGCTCGGAGCTCGAGCACTCGTCAGAGCGGCGCCAAGAAGACCTCGTCGGCATCATGAGCACGCCCCGCGGATTCCGCGACCGTCGCGACGACAGTCTGCTGTCGCTGGTCGGTGACCTGCCGGAGCTCGTCCGGAACCTGATCACGGCCGAGATCAATGCGGCCAAGACCTGGGCTGCCCGCACGGGCAAGGACGCCGGCATGGTGGGCCTCTGGTTCGTGCTGGCGCTGTTCGTCCTGTTCTGGACGATCCCCGCCATCGGCGCGTTCACCGTCATCGGACTTTCGGCGTGGATCCCCCTGTGGGTCGCGGCGCTGATCCTCGTCGGGCTCGGGCTGGTGCTGGTTGCGGTCCTGGCGCTGCTGGGTCTCGCCCGCGTGAAGAAGATGTCGAACCGTGAGAATCCCGCGTCGGCCATCTCGACCGACGCCCGCATCGTCAAGGAGGTCGCCGATGAGTTCTGAACTCCCCCGCACCGCTGTTCCGTTCGGGATCGCCGACCCCGTCGAGCGTGCGCGCGCCGAGCTGAAGGCCGCGCTCCACGCGATCGAGGAGAAGGCCAACGTCCCCAAGCGGGCCGCGAAGGCGACCGAGCGTGCGACGGTCTCGGCGCGTCAGTTCGCCGACCGCAATCCCACCGGAGCGGCCGCGGCCGCCGTGGGCGTCGCGCTGGCCGTCGGACTCGTGGTGTGGGGCGCCGTGCGTCTCTACACGCGCTGACCCGCACCCGCGACGCGTCGACCCCTGCGAGCGCGGGGGTATGCTCAACATCAGGCAGCGGCGATGACGCGTATGCTGCCGGCGATGCGGACCCGAACGCGCGCGACAGCGCGTTCCGGCCTGCGAGCGTCGGCCGTCTCGCACCGGGGTGGCCGACCGCCTACACGAGAGTCGAACCATGAACACATCTGCTGCGGGTTCCGCACCGAAGCCCCTCAAGGGGTGGCGCGTGCTCGTTCCCCGCGGCGGTCCGTGGGGCGACAGCGTCGCGGCGGCACTGCGTGCCCAGGGTGCGACGCCGGTCATCGCCCCGCTCATCAACTTCGCTCCCTCTGAAGACCCGACCACCCTCGAAGAGGCCCTGCGCGACCTCGCCGCGGGGGCGTTCGACTGGGTGACGCTCACCAGCTCGACCACCGTCGACGTGCTGCACGCCTACCGCGCCGAGATCCCGGCCACCACGCGTGTCGCAGCGGTCGGCGAGACAACTGCTGCCGCCCTGATGGCGGTCGGGTATCGGGTCGACCTCGTTCCCGACGACGACAACTCGGCAGCCGGTATGGCCAGCCAGTTGATCGCCCTCGAACCGCAGCCCACGCGCGTGCTCACGCTCCGCAGTGAGCTCGCCAAGCCGGTGCTGACGCGTCGTCTCGCCGAGGCGGGGCACGATGTCCGCAGCGTGGTGGCGTACCGCACCGTGGGTGTGCCCGTGACCGAGAAGGTCGCCGGCGACGTTCGATCGGGCCGCATCAACGCGATCCTCGTCACCAGTGGCTCGGTCGCCGAGCAGGTGCACGAGCAGTTCCCCGAGATCCCCGCCGACACCGTCATCGCCGCCATCGGTCCGCGCACCGCGAAGGACGCCCGACGCACCGGGCTCGGGGTGAGCGTCGTGGCGAAGGAGCAAAGCGTGTCGGGGCTGATCTCGGCCGTCGCACAGTTCCCGTTGCCTCACGCGGCCGACGAGCTGGCCCCGCCGACGGGCGCGATCCCCCGCATCGGCGGCTGACACCGGTCGAGATCGGATCGTTGTCGGCGCGGCATCCGTTCGCGGCGGTGCGTTTGGCAGACTGGTGCCATGGTGACGCTTCTGCTCGACGCGACGCGCCTCGAGGTCGCGCTCTCGGCGACCGAGCGCGCACTGTCGTTCCGTCGCGACTCCGTCCGGGTCGACCGCGCGCACATCCGGAAAGTCCAGCTCGTCGACGACCCATGGACCTGGCTGCGCGGCGTTCCGAGCCCGGGCACCGTGGTCCCGCGCACCTTCGCGATGGGGCTGTGGCGCTCGGCGAGCGGTGACGACTTCGTCCTCGTGCGCCGGCGCCGCGCATCGGTGGTCGTGGACCTCGAGGGAGACCCCGAGTTCCAGCGACTGATCCTCACCACCCGCCACGGCCTCGCCCTCGTGCAGGCCCTCCGCCTCGAGGTCGAGGACGAACCGGTGGACGTCGTCGAACTGGCGACGAGCGAGATCCCCGTGATTCGTCCGACGCGCACTCCGCGAGCGCCCGCGGCCCGCCCCGCACAAGCCTGAGTCCCCGGCCCGGCCGGGTAACGTTGCCGAGGTGACGAACGACGCGGCATCCTCCCTGCTGGTGCGTGCCGACGGGAGCGTCGGACACGTGACCCTCGACCGTCCTCGCGCGATCAACGCGGTCGACCGCGGCATGATCCTCGGCATCGCGGAGGCGCTGGACCGCTGGGAGCGCGACGCGGACGTCCAGGTCATCCTGCTCGACGGGGCGGGGGAGCGCGGATTCTGCGCCGGGGGCGACGTGCGCGGTCTGCGCGAGCAGGTGCTCAGCGGCGACGCGGTCGCGGCGATGGCCTTCTTCCGTGACGAGTACACCGTCAACGCACGTATCGCCGAGTACCCCAAGCCGGTCGTGGTGTTCGCCGATGGGATCACCATGGGCGGGGGTATCGGGCTTGCAGGTCACGCCGCGGTCCGCATCGTCACCGAGCGCTCCGCCCTCGCCATGCCGGAGACCCGGATCGGCTTCACCCCCGACGTCGGCGGCTCCTGGCTGCTGGCGCACGCTCCGGGCAGGCTGGGCGAGTACCTCGGGCTGACCGGGGCGACGATGGATGCCGCGGACGCGATCTACGCCGGCTTCGCCGACCACTTCGTGCCGTCCGACCGGCTCGGTGACCTGCACCACGCGCTCGTGACGCGCGCCGATCCGCAGACGCCGACCGAGATCGCCCTGCTGTTCGACGAGACACCCGCTGAGGCGAGCCTGGCCGCCGCGCGCGACTGGATCGACGACGCGTTCGCCGCCGACACGGCCGAGGAGATCGTCTCGCGGCTGCGGGCGCGGCCCGAGCCGATGGCCGCCGCAGCAGCCGACACCATCGAGGAGCTCTCACCCACCGGTGTCGCCGTGACCCTCGCCGCTATCCGCTCCGCGCGCGCCCTGCCGGGCCTCCGTGCGGCGCTCGCGCAGGAGTACGCCCTCGTGGAGTGGTTCGCCACGACACAGCCCGACCTCGTCGAGGGCATCCGCGCTCAAATCGTCGACAAGGACCGCACCCCCCGGTGGGTGCCGGCGTCGCTCGCCGAGGTGGCGCCCGGGATCGGAGCGGAAGCGCTCGCTCACACCCCCGCCGTGCCGCTGTGGTCGTGAGCATCGGAAGGCCCTGAATGTTCGACAGCCCCCTGTCCGCGTCGGCTTACGACGTCCTCGCCGTGAAGCCCGACGCGTCCGACGACGACCTGCGGCGTGCCTACCGGCTTCGCCTCCGACAGACGCATCCCGACACCGGCGGCGACGCCGCCGTGTTCGTCCAGGTGCAGCGGGCCTGGGAGCTCGTCGGCACGCCCGACGCCCGCGCCGCGTACGACCGGGGACACGGCTTCGGCGACGCGGCATCCTTCGCACCCGACGCACCACAGTGGCGACCACGGTCACGGCCGGCCGACACGCGGCCTCGGGCTCGGTCCTTCGGGCAGCCCGGCGGCTGGCGCCGCGAGCGCTACCTCACCCTGATTCGGGAGTGGGCGGGCCGCGGTGTCGATCTGCCGGATCCCTACGATCCCGCGCTCGTGCGCAGCGCGCCCCACGACATCCGCCGACTGCTCGCGGACGCCCTGGCCGAGGAGGCCACCGCGCGCCTGGTCGGTGACCTCGGCATGGGCTACACCGTCTGGCACGACGTCGCAGCCGACCCGCGCGACCCCGAGGTGAAGCTGGATCACATCGTCCTCGGGCCGAGCGGCCTTTACGCGCTGCTCTCGGAGGACTTCGGTGCCCCCGTGCGCACGAAACGCGGCGAGCTGATCGGAGACGCCGTCGAAGGCTCGCCGATCGCGAGGCTCGTCCTCACCGCCCGTGGCCTCGGGCGGAGCGCGAAGGTGAAGTTCAGCGGCGCCGTGGTCGTCCTCCCCGACGACGACGTCGCCACGGCGATCGAGGAGCTCGGCCGTGTGAAGGGGCTCCCGGTCGCGGTCGTCGGCCGCAGTGCGCTCGCCACCGTCCTGCGTCGCGGCGTCACCGGCGCGCGCGAGATCGGCGGCAACGAGCTGTTCGACGTGCGCACCCGGCTCCAGCAGGTGATGCGTTTCGCCTGATCCCCGCCGACCGTCGGGGCGCAGCGCTCCGGGGCTTCGCGCTCAGCCGATGCCGAGGAGCTCGAGCGGGTGGCTCAGCCGCCACCAGAGGTCGGGGCCCGGGACGTCGGAGGCGAGCTCGACGCCGACCTCGGCGGATCCGGCGGGACCGGTGAGCGTGAGCGTGCCGGCGGTGGCGCCCTCTTCGCGCGCCTCGCCGAGCTCGTAGTCGGCCTCGGTCTGTGCGGTGGCGCCGTTCCACAGGAGGAGCGAGGCGTCGGCATCCGTCACGAGCTGGCTGGAGGCGCCCCACGCCGTGGTGACACCCGCGACCACGGTGCCGGCGGCGAGCGACGACGCGACGGACGCCTCGGTCGCGACGTCTTCCAGGAGTCGGCGCGTCTCGCTGACGCGCAGGTCGTCGGTGGGCTGACCCGTCACCGACGCCAGGAGGGTCAGCTCCTGGTCGCCGACGGTGAGGGTGCGGGCGGCGACGAGGTTGTAGTTTTCGGCGTAGCTGCCGGTCTTCACCCCGATGACTCCCGACTCGCCGAGGAGCGCGTTCGTGTTCTCGAAGACGCCGGCGCCGGGGAGTTCCGCGGAGTCGGTGGATACGATTTCGGCGATCACCGGGTTCGCGAGAGCCTTCTCCGCGAGCGCGATGATCGCCGCCGGGGTCGCCTCGTTGCCGCGGTCGAACCCCGATGCGTCGGTGATCGTGACGCCGTCGATGTCGTTCGCGTCGAGCCATGCGGTCGCGGCGGCGGTGTACTGGT
The DNA here is from genome assembly GCF_014204835.1 of Microbacterium marinum. Taxonomy (NCBI): domain Bacteria; kingdom Bacillati; phylum Actinomycetota; class Actinomycetes; order Micrococcales; family Microbacteriaceae; genus Microbacterium; species Microbacterium marinum. Next base: position 717,838 of record NZ_JACHMD010000001.1, read on the forward strand.
CGATGGAGCCGAACACCTCCGTCGCTAGACGGTCGGCATAGTTGCTCGCCGAGGCGATGAGCGTCCCCTGGAGAAGCTGGTACTCGGTCAATGAACCGCCGTCGGGGACGTTCAGCGCGGACTGGTTGCCGGCGATGTACTGCCAGTACTCGCTGCGGTCAGCGAACGTGAAGTCGTATGACGGTCCCTGCTCGCCGCTCTCCAGCGGCGCGGCGTCGAGGACGACGAGCGCCGTTACCAGCTTCGTGAGGCTGGCGAGCTGGTCGGCATCGCCGGTGGAGGTTGCAGGAGTGAACCCTTCGATTGCGACGGCGCCGGTGCCATCGGAGGGCCAGTCGACGTCGGCGGATGTGCCGCGAAGCGCGGTTGCCTCCGCGGCGGTGACGGTCGGCTCCACCGCGCTCAGCGGCCAGAGCGCCATGGCGGCGACGTACGCGATGACGAGCGAGACGACGGCGACCGCCGGGATGACGACGACGCGCGCGTCGAACCTGCGCCGCGGGCGCCGCAGCGGCGGCAGCAGTTCGAAGCCCGCGGTCTGCGGTGCCGCCTCGCTGGGCAGCGCGTCGGGGTCGACCCAGGTCAGCGCGACGCGGTCCGTGACGGGAGCCGCGGGAGCCGGCGCGGCCGTGGACGCGGGCGCGGCGACGGCATCGAGAACGGTGACGGGGGATGCGGCGGCGAACGCCGCCGACATCGGAAGCGGCGACGGCTCGTTCAGCCGCGACGGGCCCGCGGGGGTGGACGGTCCGGGCGTGGGCGCATCGGAGGTGGGAGCCGGGTCGTCGGAGCCCGGAGCGTCGGCGACGGGAGCCTCTTCTCCCGCTCGGGCGCGGAGTTCGCGGCGAGTGCGGGGCGTGGCGTCTTCCGTGGTCACTGATCCACGGTAGCGCCCCGACGGTGTGGCTATACTCGACGCACAACCACGGGAGTCCGGTGAGCCGGGCTGAGAGGAAGCGATCCACGCTTCGACCGTCGAACCTGATCCGGATCATGCCGGCGCAGGGAGGAGAAAGAAATGCACGCTGTCGCGTCCACATCCGAGACCCGGACCACCTCATCGCCGGGCCGTTTCCGCTGGCGAGTCATCGACATCGTCGTGGCCAGCGTGCTGGGCGTCGCATCGGGACTCATCTTCCTGCTGTGGAACATCGGCTACCTCGGCCCGAAGACGCTCCTCGAGCCCCTCCTGCCGGGTCTGCAGGGCCTCCTCGACGGGCCGTGGCTGTTCGCCGGGGTGCTCGGTGCCCTGATCATCCGCAAGCCCGGTGCCGCCATCTACACCGAGACCCTGGCGGCGGTCGTGTCGGCTCTCGTGGGCAACAGCTGGGGCGGCTTCCTCACGATCGAGGCCGGGCTCGTGCAGGGTCTCGGCGCCGAGCTCATCGTGCTCCTCTTCCTCTACCGGCGCTTCACGCTCCCCGTCGCGATCCTCGCCGGCGCCGGCGCGGCGCTCGCCGGCGGCATCAACAACCTCGTCCTCTGGTACGCGGGCGCGGACGTCGCCTTCACGGGTGTCTACCTCGTCTCCACCGTTCTGTCGGGGGCTGTCATCGCCGGGGCGCTGACGTGGTTCCTCGCCCGGGGGCTCGCTGCCACGGGGGCACTCGACCGATTCGCCATCGGACGCGAAGCGCGCAGTCGTGTCTGACGCATGACGCACCCCGCGCGCGTCGAGGTCCGCGGCTGGGGGTGGCGCCACGCGACACGGAACGCCTGGGCCGTGCGCGGTGTTGACCTCATGATCACGCCGGGGGAGCGCGTGCTGCTCCTCGGCGCGTCCGGTGCCGGCAAATCGACACTGCTCCACGGCCTCGCGGGGGTGCTCGGCGGGGCCGACGAGGGCGAGGTGGAGGGGGAGATCCTCCTGGACGGCGCTCCCGTCGCCGCGCAGCGCGGCCGCGCCGGTCTCGTCCTGCAGGATCCGGACTCGCAGGTGATCCTCGCCCGCGTCGGTGATGACGTCGCGTTCGGGTGCGAGAACCTCGGCGTGCCGCGGGAACAGATCTGGCCGCGGGTCGAGGGGGCGCTGACCGCGGTGGGTCTCGACGTCCCGCGGGACCGCCCGACGAAGGCGCTGTCGGGTGGTCAGAAGCAGCGACTCGCCCTCGCGGGCGTGGTCGCGATGCAGCCGGGCCTGGTGCTGCTCGACGAGCCGACCGCGAACCTCGACCCGGACGGCGTCACCGAGGTGCGCGACGCGGTGGCGGCGATGCTGCGGTCGCACCCGGCGACCCTCGTCGTGGTCGAGCACCGCGTGGACGTGTGGCTGCCCCTGGTGGACCGGGTTGTGGTGCTCGGCGGCCCCGACGCGCCAGGAGTGGTCGCCGACGGCACCCCGGAGCAGGTGTTGGGGGCGCTCGGTGAGACTCTCGCGCTGGCAGGAGTGTGGGTGCCCGGGCATCCGCCGGTCGCACCCGACCCGCCCGGCGCTGCGCCTGGCGAGATCCTGCTGACCGCGCGCGCACTCGCGGTGCAGCGCGTCGCCGGCCATCCCGTCGCCACCGGCATCGACCTAGAGGTGCGTGCGGGCGAGGTCCTCGCCGTGACGGGGCCGAACGGTGCCGGGAAGTCGACGCTCGGACTGACCCTGGCCGGGCTCCTGGCGCCGGCGGCGGGCGAGGTCGTGGCGACGAGCGCACTGCAGGGGGGCATCGGGCCGCATCCGATCCGCTGGTCGTCCCGAGAGCTCCTGACGCGCATCGGGACGGTCTTCCAGGACCCCGAGCACCAGTTCCTCGCACGGACGGTGCGCGCCGAACTGGAGATCGGTCCGACGGCGCTCGGGCTCGCGGAGCCGGAGATCGCCGCGACCGTCGACGGGCTGTTGGAACAAATGCGGCTGACCCGCCTCGCCGCGGCGAACCCCTACACACTGTCGGGAGGCGAGAAGCGGCGCCTCACGGTCGCCTCGATGCTGGCGACGGCACCGCGGGTGCTCGTGCTCGATGAACCGACCTTCGGGCAGGACGCGACGACGTGGTCCCAGCTGATCGCGCTCCTCGCCGAGCTCCGCGACGTGGGGTCGGCGGTGGTCGTCATCACGCACGATCTCGACGCGGTCCGTGCACTGCACGCCCGCGAGGTCCGTCTGGGGGTCGGTCAGTGACCCTCCTCGACGGCAGGGCGAGGACCGGCGCTGTCGCCCGCATCAATCCGGTCGCGAAGCTGGCGGCCAGCGGCCTGGTCGCCATTCCACTCGTCTTCACCCTCGACTGGGTGTCGGCCGCGGTCGCGCTCGTCCTCGAGTGCTTCCTGATCCCGTTCGCGGGGCTGCGCTGGGGCGAGTTCTGGCGACGGACCTGGCCCGTCTGGATCGCAGCGCCGCTCACGGCCGTCACGATCGCCCTGTACGGCGAAGCCGGCGGTCGCGTCTACGTCGAATGGCTTCTCATCCGTATCAGCGACGGATCGCTCGAGCTCGCCGCGGCGACGCTCCTCCGAGTGCTCGCCGTCGCGCTGCCGTCGGTCGTCCTGTTCATCACGGTCGATCCGACCGATCTCGCGGACGGCCTGGCGCAGATCGTCCGGCTGCCGGCGCGATTCGTGCTGGGTGCGCTCGCCGGCCTGCGGATGATTGGCCTGTTCATCGACGACTGGCGATCGCTGGAGCTCGCCCGTCGCGCGCGCGGAGTCGCGGATCGGGGGCGCCTGCGGCGCTTCGCGGGGATGGCCTTCGCGCTCCTGGTGCTGTCGATCCGGCGGGGATCGAAGCTCGCGACGGCGATGGAGGCCCGCGGTTTCGGTGCCCCCGGTCGTCGCACCTGGGCGCGCACGTCGACGTTCGGGGGCCGCGAGTGGGCGCTGATCGCGATCGGCGCGGGCATCGCCGGGTCGGCGGTCGTCGCCGCCGCCGTGGCCGGCACCTGGAACTTCATCCTCGGCCCGTCCTGATCCGCTCGCGTGACATCCGCACGATCGGTGGTGCCGGTGTCGAGTCGACGGTCGCAGTGGTCGACTCCCGCACCGCGAGTCGTGCATCCGTCGCGCGGCTCAGAACCGGTAGGCAAAGCAGACGGACCGCGGCATCGTCTCGATGTAGGGCTCGTATACCGGGATGCGGGTGAACCCCATCGACTCGTAGAGCGCCACGGATTCGGGCTGGGGGATACCCGTCTGCAGGATCACCCGGTCGGCTCCGTCCTCGCGCGCCCGGTCGATCGCCTCCGTCATCAGACGGCGGGCGATGCCCTGTCCGCGCGCCGCAGCCGTGACGACGAGTCGCTTGATCTCCCACTCGACGCCGAGGCGGCGGAGGATGACATGACCGGTCGGGGTGCCTGCGGCATCCACCGCGATGAGGGTCGCGACGATCTCGTCGGGGTGCATCGCGAGAGCGCGCGAGCGTGCGACTGCGCGCTCCTCGGGCTCGTCGCCGTGGAAGCCGTCGTAGCGTGCGCCGAGGTCGGCGTCGAGTTCGTCGCGAAGGGATGCCGCGCGCGCATCGTCCCAGGGGACGTCGATGATCCGGGACTCGGTGCTCGTCCGCTCACTCACGGAACGAGCCTACGGCGCGGGTGCCGGGGGCCGGGCGCGTCGGACCCCGGTGGTGCGGCCGATGTCACGCTCCGGGTAGCCTGGTCCGCAGAGTCACCCCGTGAGACGCAGTCGCGCTCGGAATGAGACGCGATCCCGTTCGAAGGAGAACGCATGGACATCACCGCGGCATCCGCGCTCGTCACCGGCGGCGCCAGCGGCTTGGGCCTCGCCACGGCGCGACGACTCGCGGCACGGGGCGCGCACGTCGTGATCGTCGACCTCCCCCGCTCCGCAGGAGCCGCCGTCGCGAGTGAGGTCGGCGGCACGTTCGTCGCCGCCGACGTGACCGATCCGGCGCAGGTCGCCGAAGCGGTCGCCGCGGCATCCGCTGCCGCTCCGCTCCGCGTCGCCGTCAACTGCGCCGGCATCGCTCCGCCGGCCAAGGTGCTGAACCGCGACGGCACCCCGGGGTCGGTGGCCGACTTCGAACGCGTCGTCCGCATCAATCTCGTCGGCACGTACGCGGTCACCGCGCACGCCGCCGCGGCGATGGCCGCCACCGAGCCCACCGGATCCGGCGACCGCGGCGTGATCGTCAACACCGCCTCCGTCGCGGCATTCGACGGTCAGATCGGGCAGCCCGCGTACTCCGCGAGCAAGGGCGGCGTGCACGCGATGACCCTGCCGATCGCGCGCGAGCTGGCCCGCCATGGCATCCGTGTCTGCACGATCGCCCCCGGGATCATGGAGACGCCCATGCTCGCGGGTCTTCCCGAGGCCGCCCAGGAGTCGCTCGGCCAGCAGGTGCCGTATCCCGCCCGACTTGGCAAGCCCGACGAGTACGCCGCCCTGGTGGAGCACATCGTGGAGAACGGCTACCTCAACGGCGAGACGATCCGCCTCGACGGCGCCATCCGGATGGCACCCAAGTGAACCCGGCGACCACCGAGGGAGAACCGACCATGAGCGACACGATCCTGCTGGAGCGCGACGGCGCGCTGGCGCGCCTGACCTTCAACCGTCCTGCGTCGCTGAACGCCATGGACTTCGAGATGGGCACGCGCTGGCGCGACCTCGCCCACGAGCTCACCTCCGACGACACCGTCGGGGCGATCGTGCTGGATGCCGCAGGCCCCGCCTTCTGCGCCGGTGGCGATGTCGTCGCGATGGCGACCACCGGGTCGGACGGCGCCGCGATCACCGCGATGGCCGACGTCATCCACGACGGCATCCGGACCTTCGTCGAGTCGTCGATCCCGATCGTCGCCGCGGTGCAGGGGGCGGTCGCCGGCGGCGGGCTCGGCCTCATGCTGACGGCGGACTATGTCGTCGCGTCGCCGGCGGCGAAGTTCGTCAGCAAGTACGCGAACATCGGGCTGACCCCCGACCTCGGCGTCTCGACGCTGCTGCCGGCCGCGGTCGGGCAGCGCCGCGCGCTGCAGATGCTGCTCACCGACCTGACGATCGACGCCGACACCGCTCTCGACTGGGGGCTCGTCGCCGAGGTCGTCGACCAGCCCGGCGACCGGGCCGAGCAGATCGCCCGGTCGTGGCTCGAGGGCGCGACCGGCGCGTTCGGTCAGGCCAAGCGCCTCGTCCGCACCGGTGCGCACCGCCCCTTCGCCGAGAACCTCGGCGACGAGGCCCGCACCATCGGCGCCGCGTTCGACACCGCCGACTCGAAGACCCGCGTGGCGGCTTTCGCCGCGGCATCCCGTACGCCCCGCCACTGACCGACGACGACAAGGAGAACCATGACCCTCGCCGGAAAGACCATCCTCATGTCGGGCGGCAGCCGCGGCATCGGCCTCGCGATCGCCCTCCGCGCCGCGCGCGACGGCGCCAACATCGCCCTCATCGCGAAGACCGACACGCCTCATCCCAAGCTCGAGGGAACCGTCCACTCCGCGGCGGAGCAGATCCGCGCAGCGGGCGGCCAGGCACTCCCGATCGTGGGTGACGTGCGCAGTGACGATGACATCACCGGTGCCGTGCTGAAGACCCAGGGCGAGTTCGGCGGCATCGACATCGTCGTCAACAACGCGTCGGTGATCGACCTGTCGGGTTCACTCGAGCTCGGGGCGAAGAAGTACGACCTCATGCAGGACGTCAACGTCCGCGGCACATTCATGCTCTCGCGCGCGGCGATTCCCATGTTGAAGGATGCCGAGAACCCTCACATCCTGTCGCTGTCGCCGCCGTTGAACCTCTCCCCGAAGTGGCTCGGCGCCCACACCGGCTACACGCTCGCGAAGTACGGCATGACGATGGCGACCCTGGGCCTTGCCGCGGAGTTCGCCGAAGCGGGCGTGGCCGCGAACACCCTGTGGCCGCGGACGACGATCGCGACGGCCGCCGTGCAGTTCGCTCTCGGCGGCGACCGGATGATGAAGGTCAGTCGCACGCCGGAGATCTATGCCGACGCGGCCTATGAGGTGCTGTGCCGTCCGGCCCGCGGATACAGCGGCCAGACCCTGATCGTCGAGGACGTCCTCGAGGATGCCGGTGTCACCGACTTCTCCGCGTATGCCGCAACCCCGGGCACGCCCGACAGCGAGCTGTTCCCCGACATCTTCCTCGACTGACGCGTTCAAGATCGCAACGGCTCCTGCGCGACACCCCGTGCGTACCGGGCGGATGCCGGGGTGTCGCGCGCGATCCGTTGCATCCGCGCACGCGCGCCGCGCGCGGCGCGCGCGGGTCAGACCAGGCCGAGCTTCACGAACGCGTTCCACACGCCGTCGTCGAGGACGTCGGTGGTGACGTTGCCGCCCGCGCGCTCTTTCAGCGCGGGGTCGGCGTTGCCCATGGCCACGGGCGACCCGACGACGTCGAACATCTCCGCGTCGTTCCAGCTGTCGCCGATGCCGATCGCGTCGGCGGCATCGAGTCCGAGCACGTCGAGTACCCGCACGATCGCGGAGCCCTTCGTGGTGCCGCGGAGACCGATCTCGCCGTTCGATCCGCCCGGGAGGGGGATGCTGCCGGGGATCACGTGAAAGCGGTCGCCCAGGTCGGCCTGGGCGCGATCGACGCTGTCGGAGCGCTTGCTGATGAACGTCGTCTTCGCGATCTGGTCGAGGTTGGCCTCGGCGAGCGGGCGGTACGAGATCACGGGCTTCGGGTCAACGGGCTCCGAGAGCCCGAGGCGGCGAGCGTCTTCGAGGTGCTGGCGTCGACGGTGCTCGAAGAACTCGTCGACCATCGCGCCGACGCCGGGGCTCGCGTACACGGCCTCGTCGGACTGCAGGAAGTAATCGATGTCCTCGGCCTCGAAGTAGGAGATGAGACGGTCGGTGTCCTCCCGCGGCATCGGGTCCGCGAAGATGAGCTCGTCGCCGCGCGCGGCGTAGGCACCGCCGTTGGTGATCGCGCCGTCGTAGCCGATCTCCCGCACCTTCGGGTGGATGTCGCCGGCGGCGCGGCCCGTGCACAGGTAGACGAGGTGACCGTTCTCGCGGGCGGTGCGGATGGCCGTGACCGTGGAGGGGGCGATCGCGTCGCCGTGCTCCAGGATCGTGCCGTCGACGTCGAGGAAGGCGATTCGGGTCATGATTCCATTCTCGGGGATGCGGATGAACGCGAGGTGTGCGCCGATCTCCGAGGGATGCCGTCAGTCGAGGCGCTTGCGGAGGAAGATCTGGTCGACGCCGCCGTCGCCGGGGACGCGCTGCGTCTCGCGGTAGCCCTCGCGTTCGTACAGGCGGATGTTCGCCTCGCTGAGGGAGCCGGTGAACAGCTCGGCTTCGGTCGCGCCGGCCTGCCGCCCGGACTCTTCCACGGCGGCGAGGAGTTGGGAGCCGATGCCCGCGCCCTGCTGGTCGGGCGCGATGGCGATGCGGCCGATGAGCAGCAGGGTCTCATCGAGGCGCGCTCGCGCGGCGCCGACGATCCGCGTGCCGTCGAGTGCCACGCGACCGAGGTTCTCGTGCAGTTCAGCGGTCAGCTCCTCGAGCGTCTGGGTCAGCGGCGGCATGTCGGGATCGCCGTAGATGAGGGCCTCCTGCACGAACGCGGCGCGCTGCAGGGTCAGCACCTCGCCGGCGTCGTCGGCGCGGATGGGACGGATCTGGATGTCGCTCACGGTGCCACGGTATCGGCGCGCCCCGCCGTCGCCCAGCCTGCTCCTCTACCCTTGACAACATGACTGAGTCCCCCTCCGCGCGCCCTGAAGGCATGTCCGCCGTGCCCACGACGAAGCCCCGGCAGGTGCGCCCGGCGACCGAGGGGTGGACGCAGCAGAAGGATGCCGAAGGACGCCCGCTCCTGCAGTTTGCGAGCCCGAAGCGCGGCAAGCCCCCCGTGCACCTGGCCGACCTCAGCCACGATCAGCGCGTCGAGAAGCTGAAGGAGCTCGGGATGCCGGGCTTCCGCGCCGGGCAGCTGGAGAAGCACTACTTCCAGCACTACACCTCCGACCCCGCGCAGATGACCGACCTTCCGGCATCCGGACGGGAGGAGCTTGTCGGCGGCTTGATGCCGAACCTCATGACCGAGGTCCGCAGGCTCGAGACCGACGGCGGCGACACCATCAAGTTCCTCTGGAAGCTCCACGACGGCGCTCTCGTCGAGTCGGTGCTCATGCGCTACACCGGCCGCATCACCCTGTGCGTGTCGAGCCAGGCCGGGTGCGGCATGAACTGCCCCTTCTGCGCCACCGGTCAGGCCGGCCTGACCCGCAACATGTCGGCGGCCGAGATCGTCGACCAGGTCGTGCGTGCGAACCGCCTCATCGCCGACGGCGGGCTGGGCGACCCCCGCAAGGTCGGCCACAAGGACGAGCGCGTCACCAACATCGTCTTCATGGGCATGGGTGAGCCGTTGGCCAACTATGCGCGCGTCATGCAGGCCGTCCGCACGATGGTCGACAAGAAGCACGGTCTCGGGATGAGCGCCCGCGGCATCACGGTGTCGACCGTCGGCCTCGTCCCGGCCATCCGCAAGCTCAGCGCCGAGGACATCCCGGTGACCTTCGCGCTCTCGCTCCACGCTCCCGACGACACGCTCCGCGACGAGCTCATCCCGGTGAACTCGCGCTGGAAGGTCGATGAGGCTCTCGACGCCGCCCGCGAGTACTTCGACAAGACCGGTCGACGGGTCTCGATCGAGTACGCGCTCATCAAGGACATGAACGACCACGCGTGGCGTGCCGACCTGCTGGCGACGAAGCTCAACGAGCGGGGGCGTGGGTGGGTGCACGTGAACCCGATCCCGCTGAACCCGACGCCGGGATCGATCTGGACCTCGTCCGACGTCGACGTGCAGAACGAGTTCGTGCGGCGCCTCAACGAGGCCGGCATCCCGACGACCCTCCGCGACACCCGCGGCAAGGAGATCGACGGAGCGTGCGGCCAGCTGGTGGCGACCGAGGAGGATCAGGCGGCTGCCGCGGCATCCGTCTGACATCCCGATTCCGCTGTGGGCGTGACGGCGCCGTCGTCGCGGCCTGTGTCCACGGTCCCGCGATAGCGTTTTCCCATGGTCAACTATCGCTTCCTCGGCAACAGCGGCTTGAAGGTCTCGGAGCTCACGTACGGCAACTGGCTGACGCACGCTTCGCAGGTCGAGAACGACGCCGCGATCGCCACCGTCCACAAGGCCCTCGATCTCGGCATCACCTCGTTCGACACCGCCGACACCTACGCGAACACGGCGGCGGAGGTCGTCCTCGGAGAGGCGCTGAAGGGTCAGCGTCGCGAGTCGCTCGAGATCTTCACGAAGGTCTACTGGCCCATCGGGCCCAAGGGCCCGAACGACCACGGCCTGTCGCGCAAGCACATCTTCGAGGGCATCAACGGTTCCCTGAAACGGCTCGGCATGGACTACGTCGACCTGTACCAGGCGCACCGCTACGACTACGAGACCCCGCTCGAAGAGACGATGCAGGCCTTCGCCGACGTCGTCCGCCAGGGCAAGGCGCTCTACATCGGCGTCAGCGAGTGGACGGCCGAGCAGCTCCGCGCCGGTCATGCGCTGTCGAAGGAGCTCGGCTTCCAGCTCGTGTCGAACCAGCCGCAGTACTCCGCGCTGTGGCGCGTCATCGAAGGCAAGGTCGTTCCGACGTCCGCAGAGCTCGGGATCTCGCAGATCGTCTGGTCGCCGCTCGCGCAGGGTGTGCTCACCGGCAAGTACGTGCCCGGTCAGCCCCTGCCCGAGGGTTCGCGCGCCACCGACGAGAAGGGCGGCTCGCAGATGATCTCCCGTTTCATGAACGACGAGGTGCTCTCCGCGGTGCAGAAGCTGAAGCCGATCGCGGAGGAGGCCGGCATCACGATGCCGCAGCTCGCGCTCGCCTGGGTGCTCCACAACCCGAACGTCGCCGCGGCCCTGGTCGGCGCATCGCGCCCCGAGCAGCTCGAGGACACCGTGAAGGCCTCGGGCATCCAGCTCGACGACGCCACATACGACGCGATCAACGACGCGCTCGCCCCGGCGGCGGTGACCGACCCCGAGGAGACGTACTCGGTGTCGCCCAAGGCCCGTCTGATCTGATCTCGGCCGATGGCTGTGCACAGCGCCGGCATCCTGCTCTACCGTCTCGACGGAGAGGGCGGGGTGTCGGCGTTCGTCGTCCATATGGGCGGGCCGTACTGGGCGAAGAAGGACGAAGGCGCCTGGTCGATCCCGAAGGGCGAACTCGCGGACGGCGAGGATGTGCTGGATGCCGCGAAGCGGGAGTTCCGCGAGGAGCTCGGCGTCGACCCGCCCGAGGTCGACTACGCCGAGCTCGGCACGTTCGCGTACTCGTCGGGCAAGCGGGTGACGGTATTCGTCGCCGACGGCGCGGGTTTCGAGGAGGGCGGGTTCGTGTTCGGGGAGTTCGAGATGGAATGGCCGCCGCGATCGGGGAAGACGGCCTCGTTCCCCGAGGTCGATCGTGCCGAATGGGTGCCGCTGGCTCGTGCGAGCGAGCTGATCGTGAAGGGCCAGCGGCCGGCGCTCGAGCGTCTCGCCGAGCTGCTGCGCAAGCAGGGCGGCTGAGCGGAGGAGTGGGAACCTCTCCCCATCGCTCTTCACGGTGAGCCGTCTTTAGGATGATGAGCGATCGGACCGTGGAGGGGGCGAAATGGGTGACGGAGTCGAGATCCCGCTGGACTCGATGCAGGCGTTGAGCGACGCGCTGCACGTGATCATCGGCGAGTTCGAAGCGGCCGGTGGACGCACAACCGAGTTGATCGAGGCGATCGGCGAGCCGCAGGGGGACAGCCGGCTCGCACGGGCCGCCGAGGACTTCGAGTCGGAGTGGGACGACAAGCGCGAGACGCAGCGTCGCAACCTCGAGGAGATGAAGAAGCGCCTCGACGACGCCCGTGACGGGTGGAGGGACGCCGACCTCGAGCTCGCCGCCAGCCTGGAGGCATCGGAATGACCGAGAACTCGTACATCTACTCACGCGAAGACATGCCCGAGACGCCGGGCGGGCGCCGTGTGCGGCACATCGTCGGCGAGCCGATTCCCATCTCCCGACGAGCACTGGACATCGAAGACCTCGGCGAGAAGATGGCGCGCGCCGCCAACACGCTGCAACTGTTCGCCGACGGCACGATCGGGCAGGGCGAGTCGTTCGAGAAGATCCGTGAGCAGGCGAAAGAGGTTTACGAGGACCTTCGCACCGCCTCGGAACGCTACAAGCCCAGCGGCAGTGCGCTCGCTGCGTACGCGACGGCGCTGAGCGCCGTGCAGGAAGCGACTGACGGGAAGGTCGACGGCGCCGAGCGTACGTGGCCGGACGTCCGTGCGGCGTCATGGGCGCTCAGCGAGGCCGAAGGCGAGCAGCGCGATTACGACCGGACGACCGATGAGGACGACGAGTCGGCGACGCCGCGCCCGACGACGCATGCGGAGCAGGGTGCGTTCGACGCTGCGGTCGCGTCGTGGGAGACGTACTGGGGCGCGTACGACGCACCGGTCGAGACGTGGGAGGGGGCGTACGATCGCGCCGTCTCCAGTCTTCAGCGCACGAACGCGAACGGCGTTGCCGACGGGTTCTGGGACAACGCCATGCCCTTCGTCGAGGGCTTGCTCACCGTGCTGTTCTACCTCGGCATCGCGCTCATGATCGTGGCGTTCTTCGTCACCGGCCCGCTCGCACTCCTCGCCGGCGTCCTCGCGGTCATCGTGGGCGTCCTGAGCCTGATGGGCGAGCTGGCGAAGATGGCCGCAGGTCGCGGCGACTGGACGAGCGTCGCGCTCGCCGCGGTCGGCGTCATCCCGTTCGGCAAGCTCGCCAAACTCGGCTCGCTCGCCGACCTGGGCGGTTTCGGCCCGAGGGTCATGGGGGCGCTCCGCCTCGGCGGCGACGAGTTCCTCCGCTACGGCGATGACTTCGGGGCCTTCATGCGCACGCGGATGCCGACGCTGTTCAACCGGTACGACGAGGCGGGCGAGCTCATCTTCCGGACCCCGCACGGCCTGAACTCGCAGAACCTCTTCCGCACTCTGCTCACGCCCTCCTACCTCGCACAGGGCAATCAGTGGGTCGGCAGCATCCGCGGCGGCTGGCAGGCGCTCGCGGGCAACCCCACCAACGTGCTCGAGGCGTTCGGCGGCGCGGCCGACGTCTACACGGACGGCATGGGACTGCTGTACGAGGCGAACGGTCGACTGCAGGCGGCGCTCGGCTGAGCCGATAACGGCGTAGAGCTCGCGCACGGTCGATGGCCCGCGAACGGCTAGGGTCGTCGTAGTCTCCGGAAAGGTCTTCGATGTCGCTTCGCGCCGAGTTGCTCGGTTCCGGCCCCGATCGCCCGTCCTTCGCGGTACTCATGCCGACGGAATGGGAGGCGGTCGACCCTGAGCTCAACGCCATGGAGGAGCGCACCGCGTCCGCTCTCGCGACACTCCCCGTCGAAGCCCGAGGTGTGGTCCGTCATCATCTCGACGCGCTCCGCGAGTCCTCGCGCGCACAGGCCGCGAAAGGCGATGTGATCGCAGTCCTCGCCCCCGTCGGAACGAAGGACGGCGTCGCAGCGCCCGTCGCGCTCGCGGCATCCTGGATGTCTGCCAGAGGCGGAACCGCGGCCGACCTCGGCGGCGAGGCGATCGCACGGTGGGGCGCGGCCCCGCTCGATCCCGGCGGCACGATTCTGCGGTGGGCCCTGGATGCCACCACGAAGATCGAGGACGGCGAGATCGAGGTCGCCGGGCACGGCTACCTGCTCCGAGTCCCCGGCGACCCGAACACCGCACTCGTCTTCCGCTCCTCGATCCTGCGGGAGGCGCAGGGGGCGCGCGTCTCGGACGAGGGCGTCGCCGCGATGGCGCGGGTGTGCGACGCGATCGTCGCGAGCGTTCGGTGGAAGCAGCGATGACCGCGATCTCGCTCCGCCCTGACGACGCCGTGTGGTCGGAGGTCCCGGAGCCGGAGCATCTCGACGCGTGGTTGCGCCCGCACGTCGACGCCGCGCCTGCCGAACGACGGGGGCGAGTCGTCGACGCGGCACTGCTCGCAGCGCGGACGCGCCTCGAGTCCGACGCGAGCATCGTGCTGTTCCTCGACATCGCGCACGGCGTCGTCCTGTCCGCGCTCGCCGTCTACGCCTGGGATGACGTTCCCGCGCCGGGTAGCGCCGAGAAGGCCGCGGAGATCGGCGTGAGCGCCGTGCCGACGTCGTGGGATGCCGATACCCACGAAATCGAACTCGGCCCGTGGGCGGGGTGGCGCGTCACGATCCTCGACGACGCGGCAGGGCCCGGACCCGCGATGACCGCGTCGACGGCGTGGACCGTCTACGTCTTGGACGTTGCGGGTCGTTGCGTCGTCGCCGTGCTCGCACCGCTCCCCCCGGAAGCCGCGGTGCTCGCTCAACACCACAGCGAGCACGCGCTCGCAACACTCGAAATAGGAACGACGTGACCGCAGCAGACGACGCCCGCATCGCATCGCTCACGGAGACAGCGCGGACGCGTGTCGAGAACGCGCTGCAAGCCCCGAACTTCTCGGCCGGAATGGTCGAGGTCAACGTGTTCCGCGTCGCCGGTCACACCGAGCTGGCCGACCGCATCGCCGAGACGGTCGGCGCGGCAGGCCCCGCGGCGGTCGCGGGTGCGAAGCGGCATCTCGTCGAGACCTTCGGCGCACGCAACCCGGAGCGAGGCTGGCTCGGGTTCGTCATGTTCGCAGCGGTGCTCTCGAGCGCGTTCGCCGCGGCGACGGCATCCGGCATTCGAAGCGACCCGGTGTCGCTCGCGCCATGGGCGACCGTGCTCGCGGGGATCGCTGTACTCGGCCAGGTGGTCGTGTTGGCGGGATCGCGGTTGCGGCCGGTGAACCGCTTCATCGTCCGGATGCAGCTCTTCGTCGTCGCCGCGCTCGTGCTGGCCGCGGTGCTCTCGTTCTCGCACGGGCTGACCGGTTCGGGTGCGGCTGTCGCCGTCTGCGCTGCGCTCGCTGCGGTGCTCGCAGCGGTTGTCGGCGTCATCCGTTCGCGCGGCGGCGAGGCGACGCAGGACATCGACCTCAGCGTCGAGCGCGCCTACCTCCGGGCGATCGAGCACGTCGGTGACGTCGCCCGCGACGCGCAGCGCGACGTCGACGCGGCGCTCGATCGCCGTGAGGCCGAGATCGTGGTGGCGGTGCGCACCCGCCTCCTCGAGGAGTTCGCGGCCCGACGGCCCGAACTCGCCGGGCTCGATGCCGACCTCCCGGCCGGAGCGATGATCATCGCCTCGAAGGCCGACCCCGACCGATGGCTGCCGCCTGCGATGGCGAAGAGCCGCACGCGGTAGTCGGCCGAAGGGACCTCGATGCGCGACGGCGCGGGTCTCCACGATGCGCGTGCCGCGGTCGCGAGGATCGTCCCCGGTCAGGTGAACCCGGCGATGGTCGAGCGCGCGGTGCTCGTGACCGTGGTCGGGGAGGAGATCACCGATCGGATGTGGCGGACGGCGTTGGCAGGCGCCGCGTTGGGAAGAGTCGAGGCTGCGCGGCTGCTCCGCGAGCGGTTCGGACCGCGCGATCCGCGGCGGGGATGGTTGCTCTCGCTGTTGTTCGGCACGCTCGCAGCCGCTGCGGTGGCGGCGACGCTCGCCACCGGCGTCACCGCGTCGGATGTCGGTGCTGTGGTGGGCTCCCTCACCGTGGTCATCGCGATCTTGGACCTGGTCCTCATTGCAGTCGCAGGTGCCCGCCCGTTGAACTTCGCGTTCCTTCGTGCGCAGGTCCCGACCGCGATCCTCACCGTCGTCGCGGCGGTCCTCCTCCTGTCGCGGGGAGTCGAGGTCGCCGCAGTCGTCGCCTCGGCCAGCGCCGTCGTGGCGGTCGGCGCTGCGTTCGCGGTCGCGGTGGTCCGACGTCGGCGACCGGATGCCACGCGTGAGATCGACACCGCGCTGCAGCACGCCTACGCGAATGCCGCTCCCGTCGCGTTCTCCGCGGTGGAGGCGGCGCAGCGCGAACTCGTCACGGAGATCGGGGTCGACGCCGCGGCCGAAGTGGTGCGCATCCGGACGCTCCTGTTCGGGGAGCGCGGCGAGCCCGGGTTCGCCGCGGTCGCCGCATCGACGCCGGCCGGGGGCGTGATCGGTCGCCACCTCGTCGCGTCGTGGCTCCCACTCGACATGACCGACGAATGGCGTCGGTGAGGCGCTAGCGCTTCTTCTTCGGCGCTTCCGCGACGTCGAGCTTCTCGTGCGTGCCGCCGAGCGACGACCAGGCTGAGGCCTTCCCGGATGCCGCGTGCTCCGAAGCCCGCACGGCGCGTTCGTCGGCCCACTCGTTGAGCACGTGACCGCGGTGTCCGCGAACGTGCTCGAGCACGACGTCGGGCATGCCGGACGCGCGACGGGCTTCGCGAGCGTCGATGAGCTGTTCGAGGATGTCGCGGTTCTTCGCCGGCGCGCCGGTGGAGGTCTTCCATCCGCGGCGGCGGTGACCGTCCATCCACTTCTCGTAGGTGTCGATCGCGTACTTCGAGTCGGCCTGCACGACGAGCTCGCGCACGTTCGGGTGGTCGACGATCGCCTTCAGCAGCCCGAGCAGCTCACCGATGTTGTTCGTCCCCTCGGGGAGGGAGCCGGCGGCCCAGTGCCCGTCCTCGCCGACCCATGCCCAGCCCGTCGGTCCGGGGTTGCCCTTGCAGGCGCCGTCGGTGGCCACGACATAACGGGGGATCTCGGTCACCCGTCCACGCTACCTGCGCGCGACGCATTCGCCTCGTGGCTCGGCTCGCGGCGCGCTCGCCTCGTGGCATCCCTCGTTCAGGTGGCAGTACTTGTCGGTTTCACTGCAGGGATGCGGCGTGTCCTGCCACCTGAAGGGGGCACCGCACGCGGGTCGGGCGTCACGGGCGGAGCAGGACCTTGCCGACGCGGCCGGCGGTCAGGCTCGCGCGGGCGGCGTCGCGCGCCTGCTCGAGCGGGAAGGTCGCCGAGACCGGGAGGGTCAGGACGCCGGAGGAGAGGTGCTGAGCGAGCTCGGCGAACAGTTCACCGCGCTTCGCGGCATCCATCTCGGTGCTCACCTTGCTGCCCCAGAAGCCCTTGATCGTGATGTGGCGGAAGATGACCGGGCCCGAGGCGAGCTGCATGACCGGGGCGTCCATCGCGCCGAAGACGACAAGGGTGGCGTTCTCGCCGAGGAGCGAGAGGACGTGGCCGCTCGACTCGCCGCCGACGGAGTCGACACCGGCGATGATCGATGCGCCGCCGGTGATCTCGTCGACCCTGTCGCGCCAGTCGTCGGTGTCGACGGCGACGACGCGGTCGATGCCCTGCTCGGCGAGCTCGGCGACGGCGGCGCCGCGACGGACGAGGCCCACGACGTTGAGGCCGCGGGCGCGACCCATCTGGGCGACCATGCGGCCGACGGCGCCGTTGGCGGCGTTCTGGACGATCCAGTCGCCGGGCTTGAGGTCGAGGAAGTCGATGAGGCTGATCGCGCTGAACGGCATCGAGACGAGCTGTGCGGCCTGCTCATCGGGAAGGCCCTCGGGGACCGGGATGAGGGTCGCGGCGCGGGCGACGAACTGCTCGGCCCAGACGCCGAAGGTGCCCCCGGTGGCGACGCGCTGCCCGACCTGGAGGTTCGCGACGCCCTCGCCGAGCTCCTCGACGACACCGACGGCCTCGGTGCCCGCGCGGGCGGGCAGCTCCGGCTTGAAACCGTAGGTGCCGCGGATGGTCCACAGGTCGTGGTTGTGGATGGGAGAGGCGAGGAGTCGCACGCGGACTTCACCGGCGCCCGGCGCCGGGTCGGGGGTGTCGGTGGTCTCGAGAACGTCGGTCGGTTCGCCGAACACGGGGTGGGTGACTGCGCGCATGTTTCCTCCAAGCGTCATTGTGTAACGATTGGTACAGTATAGGGCGACTGACCGAGAGGATCCACGATGGGCCGCACCAGCTCATTCGACCGCGACGACGTCATCCGCGCCGCGCGCGACGTCTTCTGGGCGCGCGGCTACGCCGAGACGGGTGTCGCGGACCTCGAAGAGGCGACCGGCCTGAAGCGCTCGAGCATCTACCACGCCTTTGGCAGCAAGAAGGGGCTGTTCGAGGCGGTCGTGGCCCGGTATCTCGATGAGGTGGTGCGATCGCGCACCGCCGGGCTGCACCAGGTGGATGCCGGTCCCGAGGCGCTCGAGCGGTACATCACCGAGATGCGGCGCGCGATCGCCAGTGACACGCCGCGCGCGCGGGCGGGCTGCCTCCTGTTGAACGCCGCGTGCACACCCGTCGTCGACGACGACCCCGACGTGCGCGCGCTCGTCACCGGCTACACGGACGAGCTCCGGGCGGCGATCGCTGCGGGCGTCGGCTCTGCTCGGCTGGAGATCTCCGACGTCTCGCGCAGTGCGCTGTCGGAGGTCTGCGCATCACTTGTCATCGCGGCGCTCGCCGTCGCGCGCGTGGACCCGGATGCCGCGGATCGCAGTCTTGCGGCTGTGCTCGCGGCGGTTGACTCGTGGGGCGCCGGCGCGGCCCCTGTGTATACATAACCTCGGATCGAGGAACTCGGCACCCGTCTTTGGGATGTTTGTGCATACACTGAGGGCATGACCGATGCTCCCGCGCGGTACGCCGGCGTACGTGCCTACGAAGCGCTGCTGGCCGAGATACAGGACGGCACGCTGCGCCCGGGTGCTGTGCTGGGTGAGGTCGAGCAGGCGGCGCGACTCGGCGTGAGCCGGACGCCGCTCCGCGAGGCGCTGCGCAGACTCGCCGCCGACGGACTCGTCGAACAGGCCTCTCCGCGCGTGACCGTCGTCACCGGAATCGACGCCTCCGACATCCGCGCCCTGTTCGCGGTCCGCCGGGCACTTGAAGAGACGGCCGCGCGACTTGCGGCGCAGACCACCGAACGCTCGGTCTTCGCCGCGCTCGCCGCGGAGTTCGCCACTGTCGATGCCGGGGACGGGCCCACCGCCGACGCCGACGCGTACTACGCCCTCATCGCCCGCTTCGACGCGGAACTCGACGCGGCGGTCGCCAACGACTACCTCACCTCCGCGCTGCGCACCGTCCGCACCCACCTCGTGCGGGTCCGTCGCCTCGCCCGCGACAAGCCCGAGCGACTCGCGGCATCCGTGTCGGAGCACCACCTGATCGCCTCGGCGATCGCCCGCGGCGACGCCGACCTGGCCGCGCACGCCACCCACGTCCACCTGCACAACGCACTCACCTCGATCCTCGACTCCCTGGAGGCACCGGAATGACCGTCACCCACCACGTCCGCGTCTACCGCAGCGATGAGCCGCTGCCCCGCGAGGAGCAGCTCGCCTACAAGATCGCCCAGGTCGCCGTCGATCCTGTCGCCGTCGAGGCCGACGTCGTCGACATGATCGTGAACCGCATCATCGACAACGCGGCGGTCGCCGCGGCGTCCCTCACCCGCCGACCCGTCAGCGCGGCGCGTGCGCAGGCGCTCTCGCACCCGGTGTCGGCGAACGGCTACGGCGGCACGGTGTTCGGTGTCGGCAACGACACCCGCACGAGCCCCGAGTGGGCGGCGTGGGCCAACGGCGTCGCCGTGCGCGAACTCGACTACCACGACACGTTCCTCGCGGCGGAGTACTCGCACCCGGGCGACAACATCCCCGCGATCCTCGCCGTCGCCCAGCACGTCGGCGCCGACGGTGCCGCACTCGTCCGAGGACTCGCGACCGGCTACGAGATCCAGGTCGACCTCGTCCGCGCGATCAGCCTGCACAAGCACAAGATCGACCACGTCGCCCACCTGGGGCCGTCCGCCGCGGCCGGCATCGGCACGCTCCTCGGCCTCGACGTCGACACGATCTACCAGGCTGTCGGCCAGGCCCTCCACACCACCACGGCGACGCGGCAGTCCCGCAAGGGCGAGATCTCCACGTGGAAGGCGCACGCCCCCGCTTTCGCCGGGAAGATAGCCGTCGAAGCGGTCGACCGCGCGATGCGCGGCGAGACGTCCCCCTCGCCGATCTATGAAGGCGAAGACGGCGTCATCGCCTGGTTGCTCGATGGGAAGGATGCCGCCTACGACGTGCCGCTTCCCGCGGCGGGCGAGGCGAAGCGCGGCATCCTCGACACCTACACGAAGGAGCACTCCGCCGAGTACCAGGCGCAGGCGTGGATCGACCTCGCCCGCAAGCTCGGCACCGAGCGTCCGGAGCTCCGCGACCCCGCGAACATCGCATCGATCGTGCTGCACACGAGCCACCACACGCACTACGTCATCGGCTCGGGCGCCGGCGACCCGCAGAAGTACGACCCGACGGCATCCCGCGAGACACTCGACCACTCGATCCCGTACATCTTCGCGGTCGCGCTGCAGGACGGCGGATGGCACCACGTCGATTCGTACGCGCCCGAGCGCGCCGCCCGGCCCGACACTGTCGAGCTCTGGCACAAGGTCACGACGGCGGAGGATGCCGAGTGGACGCGTCGATACCACTCGGAGGATCCCGACGAGAAGGCGTTCGGCGGACGCGTGGAGATCGCCCTGACGGACGGGTCGACGGTGATCGACGAGATAGCGGTCGCCGACGCCCACCCGCTCGGTGCGCGACCGTTCGCGCGCGCGGACTACATCCGTAAGTTCCGCCTGCTCGCCGAGCCCGTGCTGGAGCCGGCGGAGGTCGAGCGGTTCCTCGCCCTCGCCGAGCGCCTGCCCGGACTCACGGCCGACGAGGTGCGACAGCTGGACATCGTCGCCGCGGCAGGCGTGCTCGCGGCGGCTCCCGCCCCCAAGGGTCTGTTCTGATGCTGTACGCACAGACACCCGCACACGAGAAGCGCCGCCTGTTCCGCGAGCGGCTGGCGACCGGAGAGCTGCTGCGGTTCCCCGGGGCCTTCAATCCTCTGTCGGCGCGGCTCATCGAGCAGCAGGGGTTCGAGGGCGTGTATGTCTCAGGCGCCGTCCTGTCGGCCGATCTGGGTCTTCCCGACATCGGGCTCACCACGCTGAGCGAGGTCGCCGGTCGGGGCCAGCAGATCGCCCGGATGACGGAGCTGCCGGCGATCATCGACGCCGACACGGGGTTCGGTGAGCCGATGAACGTGGCGCGGACGATCCAGACGCTCGAGGACGCGGGCCTGGCCGGCGCCCACATCGAGGACCAGGTCAACCCGAAGCGCTGCGGACACCTCGACGGGAAGGCCGTCGTCGACGAGGGCACGGCGCTCCAGCGCATCCGGGCCGCCGTCGATGCGCGCCGCGACCCGAACTTTCTCATCATGGCGCGCACCGACATCCGGGCCGTGGACGGATTGGACGCCGCGACCGATCGCGCCCGCAAGCTGGTCGACGCCGGGGCGGACGCGATCTTTCCCGAGGCGATGCGCAGCCTCGACGAGTTCGCCGCGGTCCGCGCCGCCGTCGACGTGCCGATCCTCGCCAACATGACCGAGTTCGGCAAGAGCGACCTCTTCTCGGTCGATCAGCTCCGCGACGTCGGAGTGAACATCGTCATCTGGCCGGTGTCTCTGCTGCGCATCGCGATGGGGGCGGCCGCCCGGGCGCTCGATACGCTGAACGCGGAGGGCCACCTCACGTCCCGGCTCGGCGAGATGCAGCACCGCGCCGACCTGTACGACCTCATCGACTACGAGGCGTACAACCACTTCGACACGAACGTCTTCAACTTCGAGATCACGAAGGAGTGACCATGAGCGAACCGGACATCAAGAAGGGGCTCGCGGGCGTCTACGCCGACGTCACCGCGGTCAGCAAGGTCAATCCCGAGACGAACTCGCTCCTGTACCGCGGCTATCCGGTGCAGGAGCTTGCCGGGACGCAGTCGTTCGAGGCGGTCGCCTATCTGCTGTGGCACGGCGAGCTGCCCACCGGCGACCAGCTCGCAGAGCTGCGCGCCGTGGAACGCGCGAACCGGGCGATCCCGGCAGATGTCCGCGAATTCATCGACGCGATGCCGACGTCCGCGCACCCCATGGACGAGGTGCGGACGGTCGTCAGCCTGCTCGGAGGTTTCGAGACGGCGGGCATCGACAACGTGCTCGACGCGGCGGGCACCCCTGCTGAGAACCTCGATCGCAGCGTCCGACTGTTCGCGATCCTGCCCGCCATCGTGGCCTACGGTCAGCGCCGGCGCCACGGACTCGAGATCATCGAGCCGAGGGAGGATCTCGACTACGCGGCGAACTTCCTCTGGATGACCTTCGGTGAAGAGCCCGCCCCGGTCGTCGTCGACGCGTTCAACCGTTCGATGATCCTGTACGCGGAGCACTCGTTCAACGCGTCGACCTTCACGGCACGCGTGATCACCTCGACCCTCAGCGACCTGTACTCGGGGGTCGTCGGTGCCATCGGTGCGCTCAAGGGACCGCTCCACGGCGGTGCGAACGAGGCCGTCCTGCACATCTTCACCGAGATCGGCTCCGCGGAGAACGTCGTGCCGTGGCTCGACGAGGTGCTCGCCGCGAAACGCAAGATCATGGGATTCGGGCATCGCGTCTACAAGCGCGGCGACTCGCGTGTGCCGACGATGAAGCTCGCGCTCGATGCGCTCGTCGACCACTACGACCGCCCCGACGTCGCCGCCCTGTACGACGCGCTCGAGAGCGAGTTCGTCTCCCGCAAGGGCATCTACCCGAACCTCGACTACCCGTCCGGGCCCGCCTACAGCCTGATGGGCTTCGACACCCTCACCTTCACGCCGCTGTTCATCGCCGCCCGCATCACCGGGTGGACCGCGCACATCATGGAGCAGCAGGCCTCGAACGCCCTCATCCGCCCACTGTCGGCCTACGACGGCCCGGATGAACGTCACGTCGAGGGCTACGAGCCGGATGCCGCGGAGGTCGAGGCCCTCGAGCGTCCCGAGGAAGCTGCGGGCTGAGCACCCCCCGACTCCCCGCGCCTGGGCGACGCGAACGGATTTCGCACGGCCGCTCCGTGTCCGTCGGGTTCTCGTGGTATTCAAGAACCTGCGACCCGACAACCCGAGCGCCGCTCGGGGGGAGGGCGGTCGCATCCAGGGGGAGAATTCGATGGCGACTCGCTCATCAAGGGGAATGCGTTTCACGCGGACGTTGACGGCTGCACTCGCAACGGCGGGACTCGTCGGCGCGCTCACCACCGTGCCGGCATCGGCTGCGCCGTCGGCGCCGGAGATGTTCTGTGACGTTCCCGGCCAAGAGCTCGCGATCTCGCCGGTCGCGGAGCTGCAGGACGGCGAACAGGTGACATGGCTGTCGACGATCAAGGGCACGACACCGACACCCTTCACGGGGGAGTACATCGGCAAGCTCGACAACGGGCTCGGTCTCGACGCCGACGGGAACCCGCGTGATCTGTTGCTCGTCAAACTCGACGGCGACGTCGTGAACGGCTCGTCGGAATCGCTGGCCACAGGCGTCTGGGCCGGGGCTTCCGGGTCGCCGGTCTACGACGAGGACGGAGCCCTCATCGGCGCCGTCTCGTACGGGTTCAGCTTCCTGCCCGACAACGTCGCAGGCGTGACACCGGCCGTCTACATGCGGAAGATCGGTCAGCTGCCCGACGAACGGACGCTCACGCAGGCGGCGAAGCAGCGCGTCACGCGACTTGCCGACGAGACCGCCACGTCGCGGTCGAGCGCCATTCGCCGGCTCGAAGCGGTGCGGGTCACGACAGGCCCCTCAGCGGACGAACTCGATGAGGCGAACCGACTCATCGCATCGCGCGTGGATGGGTTCCGTGGCGCGGCGGCGGGCGGCCGAGCCACCGCGAGCGCAGCCATCGGGGGTGAGGACTTCCCCGTCGTCGCCGGCGGTAACATCGCCGTTTCGTACGCTTACGGTGCTGTCGGTGAGGCGAGCGTCGGCACGGTCACCGCCGTCTGCGGCGACGAGGTTTTCGCATACGGGCACCCGAACAACTGGAACTCGGACCTGGTGGCCAGCATCCATGGCGCTGCTGCCGCCCGTGTCGTCCCCGACCTGACCGGGTCGTACAAGCAGATCAGCTCGATCGGTCGCGTGAAGGGCAAGCTCGTCGATGACCGGCTCGCCGGAATCCGGGGACTGCTCGGCGACGGCCCGGACGCGATTCGAGTGCAATCGACGAGCCACATCGGTTCGCGTAACAGCAGTGTCGCGAGCTACGTCTCCGAGCCGGAGCTCGTCGCCGCTGTCGCATACACGCAGTCGGCAGGCGAGGCGTCCCGCATTCTCGACAACATGCAGGTCGGATCCGCGAAGGTGCGCTGGGTCATCCAATACGAGCGTGCGGACGGCACGATGGGCAGACTCGAGAACGTCAATCGCGTCGCAGACCCGTACGACTTCCCGTCTTTGGTGGGCATGTACGTCGCGGACGACATCGCGATCCTCCAGTCGAATCCGTTCGAGGATGTGAAGATCACCGCGGTGCAGATCACCACCCGATTCGAGGAGGGGTACCGCGCCGCGAGATTCTCGGGAGTCCAGATCCTGAAGAACGGAGCATGGACGTCGGTCGCACCGAACGGCAAGTTGACCGCAACGCGCGGCAAGACGTACACGTTCCGCGCGGTGTTCACTCCTATCCCGGGAGCGGAGCGGGTGACGCACTACAGCCGCTTCACGGCGACCGTTCCCCGCACGGCCCGGAAGGGACTTCGGGTGTCGCTTGCTGTCCCCACGTTCGATGAGGAATTCGATTACGAGCTGGAGGAGCCGCGGAGCTTCGAGGAGTACGTCGCTGCTCTCGACGCGGACGTCCGCTCCGACGTCTTCCAGCGGACGCACGTGTCGACCTCGACCCGGGGCGTGCGGACGTCTCGCACCGCCACGACCGAGGTTCCCGTCGTGATCGCCAACCCCGGGTCGAAGTTCACGTTCGGGCTGTACGTCACGCCGGCTCGGTGATTGGCATCGAACGTCTAGGTCGGAGCGCCGCGGGATGAGCGAGGACCGCGCCGTCATCGTCGCCGGCGCTCGCACTCCGATCGGCCGGTTCGCGGGAGCGTTCCGAGACACCCCGGCGCACGAGCTCGGCGCGCAGGCGGTGACGGCCGCGCTCGAGCGATCCGGGGTCGATGCGGCGCGCGTCGGCGAAGTCGTCATCGGCACGATCGGGCAGGTGGCATCAGACGCCTACATCGCCCGCCGGATCGCGCTCGCCGCCGGTCTCGGCGACGAGACGCCCGCCTTCACCGTCAACCGGCTGTGCGGCTCGGGGCTGCAGTCGATCTGGTCGGCGGCGCAGGAGCTGCGGTGGGGCGGCGTCGACGTCGCGGTCGCCGGCGGCGCCGAGAACATGACGCGGATGCCGTTCTACGACTTCGATGCCCGCTCGGGGCCGACGCTGGGGCACCGGCAGCTGCTCGACGGCACTCTCGCGATGCTCACCGACCCGTTCACGGGACGGCACATGGGTACGACGGCCGAGACCGTGGCCGAGCGATTCGGGGTGACGCGGGCCGATCAGGACGCGTACGCCCTCGAATCACAGCGACGTGCGTCGACGGATGCCGCACGGCAAGCCTTCGCGGAGGAGATCGTCGTCACGCGGACGGCCGGTCGCCGGCCCGTCGAGGTGGCGACCGACGAGCACCCGCGCCCCGACACGACGCTGGAACGGCTCGCGGCGCTCTCGCCGGCGTTCACCGCGGACGGCACCGTGACCGCGGGCAACGCGTCGGGGATCAACGACGGCGCTGCCGCGGTGGTCGTGATGCGCGAGTCGGATGTGCGCGCCGAGGGCCTCTCGGCGCTCGCGACGATCGAGGCGGTGACGACCGCCGCCCTCGACCCGGCCATCATGGGATACGCGCCGACGCTCGCGCTGCGGAAGCTGTTCGCGCAGACCGGCCTCACCCCGGCCGACGTGTCGACCATCGAGCTAAACGAGGCGTTCGCCTCGCAGGTGCTCGCGGTGATGCGCGACGTCGACCTCGACCCCGAGACCACGAACCGCTACGGCGGCGCGATCGCCCTCGGCCACCCTGTCGGAGCCACGGGGACGATCCTCACCGTCCGCGCCGCGCTCACCCTGCAGCGCACCGGCGGTGAGTTCGCCGTCGTCACGATGTGCATCGGCGGCGGCCAGGCCCTGGCGGCGCTGCTGCGCCGGTGGGACGGCTAGCGGCATCCTGCATCGGACGACGTCGTGACGACGGAAGCGGCCCCCCACCCGAAGGTGAGGGGCCGCCTCTGTTCAGCGGATGCCGCGGATCAGACCTCCTGGCGACGGCGGCGCACCAGCACCGCGCCGAGGATGATCAGCGCGCCGGCGCCGGCGAGCAGCGTGACCAGCGGGGCGGACTCGCCGCCCGTGTTCGCGAGCTGCGCGTTGTACTCGACCGTGATCGGGATGCGGAGATCCTCCTGGCCGGCGGTCTCGACGACCAGCGTGTGCTGGCCGGGCTCGAGGTCGTCGGGGATCGACACCGTGAACGAGATCACGCCGTCGGCGTCTGCCGCGGGGATGCCCTCGATCACGATCGGGTCGCTGTACAGCGTGGCCGTGACCCGCTGACCGGGCGTGAGGCCCGACAGCGTGACCTGCACGTCGCCGCCCTGGAGGACCGTGCCGGCGCTGATCTCGACCTGCGCCCAGCTCTCGCCCTCATCTCCGTCGCCGGTCCCCGGGAGGGTCGGCTGCGGCGACGGGGCGGGTCCGTCGGTCGGCTCGGGGGAGGGGCCGTCGGTGGGCTCCGGCGTCGGGGTCGGCTCCGGGGTCGGGGTCGGCTCCGGCGTCGGGGTCGGCTCCGGGGTGGGGGTCGGCTCCGGGGTGGGGGTCGGCTCCGGGGTCGGAGTCGCGCCGGTCACCTCGACCGCACGTCCCAGCTCGGCCGGGGTGACGACCTCGCGGCTCGCGAAGTACGCGACCGTCGCCGTCAGGTCGACCTGGCCGGTGTCGGTGCGGTCGGTGCCCTTCGCGAAGGTGGCGAAGCCGTCACCGCCCGCGGCGAGGAACGAGTTGGTCACGACCGTGAAGGTGTCCGTGGGGGCGATCGTCTTGCCCTGGTAGGTCATCTTCGTGATCTGGCCCGCGCGGCCGACCGTCTCCTTGGGGAGCGGCTCGACCTCGGTGTACTCGTACGCGAAGCCGTCCGAGATGCCCAGGTGCAGCTTGGGACGGTCGCCCGTCGCCTTCCACTGCTGCTCCAGGATCTCCTCGAGCTGCGCGCCCGTGAGGGTCACGGTCACGAGCGTGTTGGCGAACGGCTGCACGCCCGCGGCCTGCTTGAAGGTCACGGTGCCGTCCGCGCCGCGGAGAAGGTCGGCCCGCAGACCGCCCGGGTTCATCAGGGCGATCTGTGCGGGAGTGCCGGCGTAGTCCTCGTTGGACGCCGCCCAGAGGTACCAGTCCGCGACCGCGTTGCCGAGGGTCGACTCCACGCCGCGGTCGGATCCCTGCGTGCCGCCTCGCAGCAGGTCGGCGCTGATCTTGCCGACCTTCACAGCGCCCTTCACGTCGGCGATCGCCACAGCGTCGGCGACGATCTTCTCGACCGCCGCATTCGCGGTGACGTCGACCGGCTTCGGCACGAAGGTGCGCCCGGTGATGTCGACGAGCTCCTTCGAGGTGCGGTCGACCGTGAGCTGGAGCTCTCCGAGCGCCTTTCCGTACTCTGCGGCCTGGATCACCGGACGCTGGCGGTCGGTGCCCGGGACGGGTACGTCGCAGGCGTACGTCTGGTGCGTGTGCGCCGAGACGATCGCGTCGATCGTCGCGTCCGCGCCGCGGACGAGCTTCCCGAACGGCGACGGGTCGGAGGCGACCGCGGTGCACTCGTTCGACACCGACGTGCCGGAGTGGGTCAGCAGCACGACGACGTCGGCGAGGTCGCCTGACTCGATCTTCCCGGCGACGCGGTTGGCCGCCTCCAGCTGATCGCCGAACTCGATGTCCGCGATGCCCGACGGGGTCACCATCGTGGCGGTGTCCGGGGTCACCGTGCCGATGAAGGCGACGCGGACGCCGTCGACCGTCTTGACGGTGTACTCGGGGAGCGCGGGGGTCTTCGTGCCTTTCTCGTAGACGTTCGCGCCCAGGGCGAAGTCGAGCCCGGCCGCACGCTCGGCATCCGTCGGGTCGCCCTCGCCGTCGTGCCCGCCGAAGCGGGGGATGACGCGGTCGGTGAGATCGGCGAAACCAGCGTCGAACTCGTGGTTGCCGACGGCCGACACGTCCAGGCCCGAGGCGACGAGAGCGTCGATGGTCGGGTCATCGTTCTGGATGAACGAGGTGAAGGTCGACGCGCCGATGTTGTCACCGGCCGACACGAAGAGGGTGTTCGGGTTGTCCCACCGCTGCGCGTCGACGACGCCGGCGAGCTTCGCGGCGCCGAGCTCGCCCGATGTGCCGGACTCGAGGCGCCCGTGGAAGTCGTTGATCGTCAGGATGTCGATGTCGATCGGGTCGAGGGCATCCGTGATCTCGAACACCGTGGTGGTGCCGGAGACCTCGTTGCCGACCGCGAGCAGGGGGACGCCGTTCGGCGACTCGTCCGCGGGGATGAAGGCGATGCTCTCCGGACCGAGGTCCCCGGCCGCGGGCGTCGTCACGTCAGCACTGAAGTCGCGGTTGTTGACGTAGGTGACGTATCCCGGCGCGGCGGGGTCGGTCACGTCGTAGGCGATCACGCCGCCCACGCGCTCGAAGCCGACGAACGCGTACGAGCGCCCGCTCAGCGTGCCGATGGTGACGGCCTCCGGCTCGGGACCCTTGTCGTCGCTGCGACCCTCCAGGTTCGTCTCGGAGTGGTTCGAGTTGAAGAACGAAGGCAGGGCTTCCGCGGTGACCTGCTCGAAGCTCGAACCCGAGTCCCAGACGAGGTCTCCGTCGGTCGTCCAGATCGAGAAGGACCGTCCGCCGAAGGCGTACAGCTCCTCGTAGCAGGTGCCGGCCTCGTTGAGTCCGTTCGCGGTGGTGACGTTCAGGCGTCCGAGGTCGGCGTCGCCCAGCTTGCCCTTGAGGGGGCTGTCGTCGCAGACGGGCAGAAGGCCCTTCTTCCCGAGATCCTTCGTGCGAGCGGGCTCGACGTAATCGCCCCACTCGCGGGCGTCACCCTCGTTCGCGGTGACGAGGTAGGTCTTGCCGCCGACCGTGTACGAGTCGATCGCGTCGGGCATGTAGATGCCCTTGAGGCCGGGGTAGGTGCGCAGCTCGACCTTCCCGTCGCGGTCGCTGGGATCGAGCGCGTTCGCGGCGAGACCGTGGTCCTTGAAGCCGAGGGCGTGGATGTCGGTGACCGTCGCCGATGCGAGGTCGACCTCGGCGATGGCGTTCGCCTCCTGCAGCGTCGCGTAGGCGGTGCCGCCCACGACCGTGATGTATTCCGGCTCCAGGTTGCGGCTGACCGGGTGGTCGTCGCCGTGCGGGGTCGGCCCGAAGACGCGGACGTCGGGATCGAGCGCCCCGGCTGCCTCGAACGCATGGAAGTCCGCCGTGCGGACCGCGCTCTGGGTCGCGGCGGCCTTGGTGGTGGGCAGGGCGATGACCGAGATGGATCCCTCCGGGTCGACGCTGAAGTCGTCCGTGGGCTCGCCCTCGTTGGCGACGACCGCGTGGGCACCGTCCTCAGAGACGGTCACCATGTCGGGCAGAGCGCCGACGTTCACGGTGCCGAGGCGTGCGGTGTCTGCGGTGGCGGCATCCGCGTCGAAGAAGACGAGGTGGCCGGCGTCGGTCTTGACGGGCGCCTCGACCGCGATGACGCCGAGGCCGTCTTCACGGATGGCGACGGAATTCGCGACGCCGGTGGAGGCGATCGAGAAGAGCTTCTCGGGCGCCTGCGGGTTGCTGTTGTCGAGCACGTCGACGACACCCGCCTTCGCGTTCACCACGAAGAGACGATCGTTGTGGGCCTTCACGATCTCGGCGGCGGACTCGTCGAAGACGCCCGTCTCGTACGAGCCGATCGGGGTGAGCGTGAGGGCGGGGGAGTCGCCGGTGTGGGCGACGGGCTCGTCCACGATGGCCGCTGTCGCCGCAGGGATCGCGGTGACGGCCAGCGTGCAGGTGAGTGCCGCGGCAGCGCCTATGGCGAGGGCGCGCGCGACGGGACGACGGAAAGCATGCGAAGGCATCGGATTCCTCTAGGTCGGGATGGGGCGCGAGATGCGCTCCTCCGTCCTACCGAGGCGCGGTGTCCGCCTCGTGCGATCCAGTGGACGGCAGGTGAACGATCGGCATCCGATCCGTGTCGGGCAGCATCTGCGACGATGAGGGCATGACCGATTACCAGACCATCGTGACGGCGGCGCGAGGACGCGTCGGCTGGATCACCCTGAACCGACCCGAGGCGCTGAATGCACTGAACGTGCAGGTCATGCGCGACGTGGTGGATGCCGCGGAGGCGTTCGACGCGGACGCCGGGATCGGCGCGATCGTCGTGACAGGCAGCGACCGGGCCTTCGCCGCGGGCGCCGACATCAAGGAGATGGAAGCGCTGAGCGGCAGCGAGATGCTGATGGGCGACCACTTCGGAGGGTGGGCCCGCTTCGCGGCGGTGCGCACGCCCGTCATCGCCGCGGTGTCGGGCTATGCGCTCGGCGGGGGGTGCGAGTTGGCGATGATGTGCGACATCATCCTGGCGGCGGACACCGCGACGTTCGGGCAGCCGGAGATCGGCCTCGGTGTGATCCCGGGGATGGGCGGCACGCAGCGGCTGACGCGCGCGGTGGGGTCGTTCAAAGCGGCCGAACTCATCCTCACGGGGCGTCACTTCGGGGCGGAGGAGGCGGAGCGCGCCGGGCTCGTGTCGCGAGTGGTGCCGGCTGCCGACCTCCTCGACGACGCGCAGCGGACGGCGGAGGCGATCGCGGCGAAGTCGCTGCCGTCGCTGTACGCCGCCACCGAAGCGCTCGATGTCGCGTTGGAGTCGACGCTGGCGGAGGGCCTGCGCTACGAGAAGCACGCGTTCGCGGGACTGTTCGACACCGCGGACCAGAAGGAGGGCATGGCCGCCTTCCGCGAGAAGCGCGCACCCGGGTTCACGCACCGCTGAGGGCTGCGCTTGCGGCTCCGCTCTGTCGCGCAACGTGTGAGAGCGCCGACTGGTGCCGAAAGCGCCGCCTCTTGCCCAGCTTTACCCGCCGCTCTCGGCACGAAGCGGCGCTCTCGCGAGCGGCGGTGCGCGACGGCCTCTCGGGGCACTGCGGGGCGTGATTGCATGGTTGCGTGACTGATCGCGCCGCAGACGAGCTCCCCGAGCGCGTCCGGCCCGCAGACGAGCTCCCCGAGCCCGACCGCGACGCCCTCATCCCCGCGGTCGCCGCGCGGTTCGTGGCGGCCACCGATGCCCTTGACCTCGATCCCGCGCAGCGTGATGCGGTCCAGGCGATCGCCGCTGCGACGACGGGCAACGTGTACCTCTGGGGCGGCGTCGGTCGTGGCAAGTCGATGCTCGCCGAGCGGTACCTGGCGGCCTTTCTGCCCGAGCCGGTCCTCCGCCTGCACCTCAACGAGCTGTTCCGTCGGCTGCAGGCCGAGCTGGTCCGCGACTGGAAGGCCCCCGCCATCGTGCTGCGCCGCCTCCTGCACGGGGTGCGTGTCCTCTTGGTCGACGAGTTCCATGTGCATGATGTCGCGGATGCCGTGTACCTCGAGGCGCTGCTGAATGTCACCGCCGACGACGGCATCCTCCTCATCGCGACCAGCAACTACGCACCCGCCGACCTCCTCCCCGATCCGCGACTCCATGACCGATTCCTCCCCGCGATCGCGCGGATCGAGTCGTCCTTCGCCGTCGTCCCGATCGGCGACGGTCCCGATCACCGGACCTCCGGCGCCGACGCGCACACGCGGTTCGCCGCGGGTATCTGGCACGCCAGCCCGGCCGCGGATGCGCCGCCCGCCGACGCCGGCGTGGTGCTGCGCGCCGACGGCATCCCGCTGCCGGCACTCTCTGCGGAAGGCGCGCAGGTCACGTTCGACTTCGCTGACCTGTGTGAGGCGCCCGTCGGCGTGCGGCAGTATCAGTGGCTCGCCGACCGGTACTCCGAGCTCACGCTCCGGTCCGTGCCCGACCTCGCCACGGTGCGCCGCGAACCCCTCATGCGCTTCACAACCCTCGTCGATGTCCTCTACGACCACGACGTGCGATTCGTCGTTCACGCGCATGCGCCGTTCGACACCCTGCGCCGGGCCGCGCACGTTCCTCCCGACGCCGACCGGGCGCTCAGCCGACTCCGCGCGCTCGGCGCGTGACGCGTGGGACCGAACTGCTCGCCCCGTGACACTGCGTCCCGCGGACGCCGACCGTAGACTCGGATGCGATGTCGAGGAGGAGTCAATGAAGATCGTCGTCCTGGTGAAAGAGGTGCCGGACACGTACGGCGACCGCAAGCTGGATCTCGAGACGGGGCTGGCCGACCGTGGCGCCTCCGAGCGTGTTCTCGACGAGATCGGCGAGCGTGCGCTCGAGGTGGCGCTGTCGTACGCAGAGAAGGACGCCGACACGGAGGTCGTCGTCATGTCGATGGCCTCGGATGCCGCGACGGCGTCGATCCGCAAGGGTCTCGCGATGGGCGCGGCGTCGGCTGTCCACATCGTCGACGAGGCGCTCGCGGGCGCTGATCTCGGTGTCACCGCCCGCACGCTGGCCGCCGCGATCACCCGCACCGGCTTCGACCTCGTGATCACCGGCAACCTGTCGACGGACGGCGCCGGCGGCGTGCTCCCGGCCATGCTCGCCGAGCACCTCGGCGTACCCCAGGCGACCGCGCTCTCGTCCGTCGAGATCTCCGCCGAGTCCGTCCAGGGAACGCGCGCCACGGACTTCGGCACCGCCCGCGTCACCGCGGAACTCCCTGCGGTGATTTCCATCACCGAGGCGCTCCCGGACGCCCGCTTCCCCAACTTCAAGGGGATCATGGCGGCGAAGAAGAAGCCGTTCGAGACGCTGACGCTCGCCGACCTCGGCGTCGACGTCGACCCCGGGGCCGCGCCTCAGTCGATCATGACGACCATCGCCGAGAAGCCGCCCCGCACCGCCGGGGTCAAGATCACCGACGAGGGGGATGCCGGCGAGAAGCTGGCCGCCTACCTCATCGAGAACCGACTGGTCTGAGGAGCACCGCGATGACCGATTTCGCTGCAGATTCCGTCCTGGTGTGGCTCGATGTCACCCCCTCCGGCGACCTCGCCGCGTCGGCCGCCGGCCTCCTCGGCGCCGCCGCACGCGTCGGCTCGCCCGTCGCGCTGATCGTCGCCGACGAGTCGCGTCACGCCGCTCTCGCCGAGGCCGCCGGTCAGCGCGGCGCGGCGACCGTGCTCGTCTGCGGGCTCGGGGGCGCCGACACCGCGCTCACGGTGCCCGTCGTCGACGCGCTCGCCGCGGCATCCGCTCTCGTCCAGCCCGATGCGGTGCTGGTGTCGAACTCGATCGAGGGGCGCGACGTCGCCGGCAGGTTCGCGGCGCGCACGTCCGCGGCGCTGTGCGTCGACGCCGTCGGTGTCGCACGCGACGAGGAGGGTGTGCTCGCGGAGCACTCCGTGTACGGCGGCGCCTACACGGTCACCGGTGCGGCGACCTTCGGGCCGCTCGCGGTCACGGTGCGTCAGGGCGCCGTCGAGCACCGCGCCGAGGCGGTCACCGCGCCGCGGGTGGTGCCGCTCGAGGTGACGGCATCCGGTGCGCCGGCGGCCACCATCACGGGGTTCGAAGAGGCGACCGTCACCTCGACCCGTCCGGAGCTGCGGGGAGCGGCGAAGGTCGTCTCGGGTGGTCGTGGTCTGGGGTCGGGCGAGAAGTTCGCCCTCGTCGAGCAGCTCGCCGATGTGCTCGGCGCGGCGGTCGGTGCGTCGCGCGCCGCGGTCGACGCCGGCTACGTGCCTTACTCGTATCAGGTCGGCCAGACCGGCGTCTCGGTCTCGCCGCAGCTGTACATCGCGCTCGGCATCTCGGGTGCCATCCAGCACAAGGCCGGCATGCAGACGGCGAAGACCATCGTCGCCGTGAACAAAGATGGAGATGCGCCGATCTTCGACATCGCTGATTTCGGCGTCGTCGGTGACGTGTTCACCGTGGTGCCGCAGCTGATCGCGGCGCTCGAGGCGAAGAAGAAGTAGGAGCGGGATGGCGACGAACGCACGCACCGTGCGCCGAGGCCTGCCGCGCGCCAGCGGCGGGGAGCCCTGGCCCCCGGCGGACACCGACGCGCCGGCGACCGACGTCGCGTCGGCCGACGCGCCCGTGGTCGCCGCCGCTGCTCCGGAGACGGCTGCTGTTGCGGGGACGGCTGCTGCTCAGGGGACGGCCGCCGGTCCGGGGACGCGGGATGCCGCCTCCGATGCGGGGAGTGCGCATGGCGCGTCCCCGGAGGGTCGCGTGCGCCGAGGGCTTCCGCGTGAGGCCGGCGGCGAGCCGTGGCCTCCGGTGTCGACGGTGGATGCCGCGGCGTCCGCCCCCGCCGTCGTCGCGCCTGCTGCGCCTGACGCGCCCGCGCCGTCCGGCGCACCGGCCTCAACGACGGCCCCCGGTCACTCCGCGACTGCCTCCGCGGCCGGGGTCCGCCGCGGCTTGCCGCGTGCCGCCGGGGGAGAGGCGTGGCCGCCCGCCGGAACGACGCCGGCATCCGGCCGCGCCGATGCCGCCGAGTCGGCGCGCGCCGCAGCGGCCCCGACCGACGCGGCCGCACCCGCGGCTCCCGAATCGGCGACACCCACGTCTGCCGCCGCAACCGCCCCGACCGACGCGACTGCACCCGCCCCGACCGACACCCCCGAGCCGGCAACACCCATGTCTGCCGCCGCCGCGGCATCCCCTGCTACCACCCCCGAACGGGCAGCGCCCGCCGCCGCTCCCGAACCAGCCACGCCCGCCACCCCGGCGGAACCGCCCGCGCCGCTCTTCGAGCGTCCGATGGCCCACGCCGGTGTCGCCCGGCGCCCCGCGCCGCGGCCCGAGCCGGCGCGCATCGGACCCTTCACGAAGCTGCAGTGGGCCGGCATCGTCGTCCTCGGCGGCGCGGCCCTGCTGTACATCGCGGCGATGGCCGTCCTCGCGGTGCGCTGGCTGTTGAGCCTCGAGCCGCTGCAGGACTTCCTCGTGACCTACCCGGGCGAGTATCACCTCCCCGATTCCGCGCCGGTCGGCTTCCCCGCCTGGCTGAACTGGTCGCACTTCCTGAACGCGTTCTTCATGGTGCTGATCATCCGGACCGGCCTGCAGGTCAGGTCGGAGAAGCGCCCGTCTGCGTTCTGGATCTCGAAGAAGAACCGCAAGCGCAAGATGAGTCTCACGCTGTGGCTGCATCAGGCGCTCGACATCCTGTGGCTCGTCAACGGCGTGCTGTTCGTCGTCCTGCTGTTCGCGACGGGTCAGTGGATGCGGGTCGTGCCGACCTCGTGGGAGGTGTTCCCCAACGCGCTGTCCGCGGCACTGCAGTACGTGTCGCTCGATTGGCCGACCGAGAACGGCTGGGTGAACTACAACTCGCTGCAGCAGCTCGCGTACTTCACGACCATCTTCATCGCGGCGCCGGTCGCGGCGATCACCGGCTACCGCATGAGCGCGCTCTGGCCGAAGCAGGCGACGAAGCTGAACGAGCTGTATCCCGTCGAGTGGGCGCGGAAGCTCCACTTCCCGACGATGCTGTACTTCGTCGTGTTCATCGCGGTCCATGTCGCCCTGGTGCTCTCGACCGGCGCCCTCCGCAACCTGAACCACATGTACGCCGCCCAGGGCTCGGCCGACCCCGGTGCCTACGCCGGCAACTGGACCGGCTTCTGGCTGTTCGCGCTGTCGCTCGCCGTCATCGTCGGTGCGTACGTCGCGATGCGCCCGATGGTCGTCGCGCCGATCGCGCGCCTGTTCGGCAACGTCAGCGGTCGCTGACCCGCGTAACCACCCGCGCACAGTCCGACGGCGCGGCATCCGAGTCGGGATGCCGCGCCGTCGAGTCTTGCGATCGTGCGTCAGCGCACGAAGCGGACCTCCGTCAGCGTTTCGCCGAGGAACGGTTCGGTGTGGGTTGCGCCGTCGAGGGCGAAGCCGTTGCGGACGTAGAACCGGTGGGCGCGAGGGTTGTCCTCGGCGACCCACAGGTACAGGTCGGTGTCGTCCTCCGGGACGACGGCGTCGAACAGCCGCTGGCCGATGCCGGTGCCGTGCCACGCGTCGAGGAGGTAGATGAAGTACAGCTCGCGCAGTCGCGGAGCGTCGCGGTCGCGGGCGGGGCCCGAGCCGGCGAAGCCCACGATCTCGCCCTTCACGAGGGCGGCGACCATGTGGAACTCGGGTCCCTGCTGTGCCCAGTGGGTCCAGAGCTCCGCCAACCGGCGGGCGGAGACGTTCTCGAGCGCGGCCTTGCTGATGAGGTGGTCGTAGGTCTCGTGCCAGCACGTGGCATGGACGCGGCCGAGGGCCTCTGCATCCACATCGCGAACGGGACGGACGACGATGTCGGTCTGGAGTTCGGCTTCCATGGCCAGACTCTACGCACGGCCTGCGGGATCGTGAAATCGGTACGGATGCCGTCGTTGTCGCGCCTGGAGCGCTGTCGGCATCCGACAACGGATTCGCCGCCCGGTGGTGAAGTGCTACTAGGCTCGCGCCTCGTGAACGTGTGGTGGCGAACCCTTCTGACCCTGATGCGCGCGCGAGTGCTCTACCGCCGGCGCGGCCCCGTCGCCCCCGACACGGTGGGGCGGATCCGGCTGCGCACGCTGCCCACCGACATCGACCTGCTCGGTCACATGAACAACGGCCGGTACGCGTCGCTGTTCGATCTGGGGCGGTTCGACCTGCTGACCCGCACGGGTCTCTGGCAGGCGATGAACGAGCGCGGCTGGTACGGCGTGGTGGCGAGCGAGAGCGTCTCGTTCCGCAAGTCGCTGCAGCTGTGGCAGCGGTTCACGGTCGAGACCCGCATCATCGGGCACGACGACAAGGCGGTCTACCAGATGCACCGCGCCGTCGTGGACGGCGAGATCTACGCCGAGATGGTGTTGCGGGTCCGCTTCCTCCGCCGTGGCGGCGGGATCGTGCCGATGGAGGAGCTGTTCGACGCCCTCCACCGCCCCGACACCCTCGCACCGCTGCCGCAGTGGATCGTCGATTGGGCGGCCGGTTCGCAGCTCCCCTCCACGCGGGTCGACGCCCCCAGCATCTGGCCCTGAGCGTGTCCCGCCCGGGCGTGGCGGTGCGCGCCTAGGCTGTCGCTCATGTCGGACAGTTTCGTCGCGCCACAAGCGCCCTCCTCCGACCTCGCCGAGCGGGCCATCGCCCTCGCGGAGCGTTGGGTCGCCGAATCCGCCGAGGTCAGTGTCGACCCCGCCGCCGAGCGTCTGGCGGGGGTGCTGAAAGACCCGAACGGCCTGCCGTTCACCCTCGGCTTCGTCGACGGGGTGATGCGGCCCGAGTCGCTGACAGCGGCGGCATCCAATCTTCAGCGTGTCGCGCCGCTCGCGCCCGGGTTCCTGCCCTGGTATCTGCGGGCCGCGGTGCGCACGGGCGGCGCGGTGGCCCCGTACCTCCCGTCGCCGGTCGTGCCGATCGCGCGGCGGGTGCTGCGCGAGATGGTCGGTCACCTCATCGTCGATGCGCGCCCCGACAAGCTCGGTCCGGCGCTCCAGCAGCTGCGGGAGTCGGGCGCGCGCCTGAACCTCAACCTGCTGGGCGAGGCCGTGCTGGGCGAGGGAGAGGCGCTGCGCAGGCTCGAGGGCATCCACGAGCTCGTCCGCCGCGACGACGTGGACTACGTCTCCGTCAAGGTGTCGGCGATCGCCAGTCACCTGTCGATGTGGGCGTTCGACGAGATCGTCGAGCGCGTGGTCGAGCGGCTGCGACCGCTGTACCTGTCGGCGGCGGAGGACGGGACGTTCCTCAACCTCGACATGGAGGAGTACCGCGACCTCGACCTGACGATGGCCGTCTTCATGCGGGTCCTCGACGATCCCCGCCTCAAGAACCTCGAGGCGGGCATCGTCCTGCAGGCGTATCTGCCCGACGCGCTCCCCGCGCTGCAGAAGCTGACGGCGTGGGCGACCGATCGCGTCGCCGCGGGCGGTGCGCGCATCAAGGTGCGCCTGGTCAAGGGCGCGAACCTCGCGATGGAGCACGTCGACGCGGTCATGCACGATTGGATGCCGGCGCCGTATCCGACCAAGCTCGACACCGACGCGAACTACGTCCGCTGCCTCGATGAGGCGCTCCGCCCCGAGAACACGGCCGCCGTGCGCATCGGTGTCGCCGGCCACAATCTCTTCCACATCGCGTACGCCTGGGAGCTCGCGCGCGAGCGCGGTGTTCGCGATGACATCGAGGTGGAGATGCTCCTCGGCATGGCGCAAGGGCAGGTGCAGGCTGTCGCCCGAGAGCTCGGACACGTGCTCCTGTACGTCCCCGTCGTGCGTCCCGACGAGTTCGACGTCGCCATCAGCTACCTCGTCCGTCGCCTCGAGGAGAACGCCTCCAGCGAGAACTTCCTCTCCGCGGCCTTCGACCTCGCCTTCGACCGGTCGATGTTCGTGCGGGAGCGCGACCGATTCACGGCATCCGTGGACCGAGCCGCCGACCGTGCGCTTCCCGTCGGGCCCCGGCGCACGCAGGACCGGACCTCGTCAGATGCGGGGGTCGACGCGCTGACGCGGCCTGCGGCCTCCGGCGGAGCGCGCGGTGCGGACAGCGACCCGACGCCGGACGCGGGCGGACTCACCGCCGCCGTGCTCGGCATCGCACGTGGCAGGGACGACGGCAGCGCCCTCGACATCTTCGAGGGCGACGAGACGCAGCCGGCCATCCCCGACGGGCGCCCCGAGCTCTTCGGCGGCGAAGCGTTCGTCGAGACCGCGGTGTTCTCGTCGCGGGAGTCGTCGGTCGCCGCCGGCGCGCCGGGCTTCCGCAACACCGCCGACACCGACCCGGCGCTGCCGGCGAACCGTGCCTGGGCGCGCGAGGTGCTCGGACGGATCTCGTCCTCCACAGCCGGTGACGCCACGCTCGCCGCCGCACGCCTGAGCACCGAGCCCGAGCTCGAGGAGGCGATCGCGAAGGTCCGCACCGCGGCCGATCGATGGGGCTCGCTTCCGGCGGCCGACCGGGCCGCGGTCCTGCTCGGGGCGGCGCGATCGCTGGAGGCGCGCCGCGGCGAGCTCATCGAGGTCGCCGCCTCCGAGACCGGCAAGGCGCTCGCCGAGGGCGACGTCGAGGTCAGTGAGGCCGTCGACTTCGCTCGCTACTACGCGTCGACCGCGCGCGAGCTCGACAGCATCAGCGGCGCCGTCTTCGTTCCGGCGACGATCACCGTCGTCACGCCGCCGTGGAACTTCCCGGTAGCGATTCCCGCCGG
Organism: Microbacterium marinum; assembly: GCF_014204835.1. NCBI lineage: Bacteria > Bacillati > Actinomycetota > Actinomycetes > Micrococcales > Microbacteriaceae > Microbacterium > Microbacterium marinum. Next base: position 756,955 of record NZ_JACHMD010000001.1, read on the forward strand.
CGGCGCACTCGCGGCGCTCGCGGCGGGATCGGGCGTCGTGTTCAAGCCGGCGCCGCAGGCCCGGCGGTGCGCGGCGGTCGTGACCGAGGCGATCTGGGAGGCCCTCGACGACGCGGGCATCGGGCGTGAGATCCTCACCCTCGTCGACATCGATGAAGGCGAGCTCGGGAAGCAGTTGATCAGCCACCCCGACGTCGACCGTGTCGTGCTGACGGGGTCGTTCGAGACCGCCGCCCTCTTCCGTTCGTGGCGCCCCGACCTCGCGATGCAGGCCGAGACGAGCGGCAAGAACGCGATGATCCTCATGCCCTCGGCCGATCTCGACCTCGCGGCATCCGACGTCGTCAAGTCCGCCTTCGGGCACGCCGGACAGAAGTGCTCCGCCGCGTCGCTGGTGATCCTGGTCGGACCGGTCGCGCGGTCGAAGCGGTTCTCGCGACAGCTCGTGGATGCCGCGCGGTCGCTGCGGGTGGGGTCGCCGAGCGACCCGCTCACCGAGGTCGGCCCGTTGGTCGAGCCGCCCGCCGGCAAGCTGAAGTGGGCTCTGACGACCCTCGACGACGGCGAGCAGTGGCTCGTCGAGCCGCACGAGGTCGAGTCCGCCGAGCACCCCGGACGCCTGTGGACCCCCGGCATCCGCACGGGTGTCGCGCCCGGCTCGCGCGTGCACCTCGAGGAGTTCTTCGGACCGGTGCTCGGCGTCATGCACGCGCGTTCGCTCGAGCACGCGATCGAGCTTCAGAACGCGGTGGCCTATGGCTTGACCGCGGGTCTGTACACCCAGGATCCGGGTGATCTCCACACGTGGCTCGACCGCGTCGAGGCCGGCAATCTCTACGTCAACCGGGGGATCACCGGCGCGATCGTGCAGCGTCAGCCGTTCGGCGGGTGGAAGCGGTCCTCGGTCGGCGGCGGGTCGAAGGCAGGCGGACCGAACCACCTGCTCGGGCTCGGGTCGTGGCGTGCCACCTCGGTCGCCGGGCAGTCCTCGACGCTGCACCTGAAGGGCCTGGACAGCTCGATCACCGCTGTCATCGAGGCGGCGCAGCCGGCCCTCGGGTACGACGCCTTCGAGTGGCTGCGCCGTGCGGCACTCACCGACGCGGTCGCGTGGGATCGCACCTTCGGCAAGGTCGCGGACGTGTCGCAGCTCGGGGTGGAACGCAACCTGTTCCGTTACCGCCCGGCATCCGTCGAGATCCGAGCGACGGCGGATGCCACCCGGCAGGCGCTCCTGCGCGTGGTGGTGGCGGCCGTCCGGGCGACGACGGCGTTCACCGTCAGCACGCCGGAGGGTCTTCCGGCCACTGTCCGACAGGCACTGTCGGAGCTGGACGTCCCGGTGTTCGTCGAGACGGACGAGCAGTGGATCTCGCGGATGTCGGCCGTGCCGTCGGGGGATGCCCCGGCGCGGCGGGATCGGGTGCGGCTGGTCGGACCGGCGGAGAGCGTGCGAACCCTGCGACGCGATCTCGCGGCGGCCGTCGCCGGCGACCCCGACCTGGCGATCTACGCCGACGAGGTGACGCAGGCGGGCCGCATCGAGCTCCTCCCGTTCCTGCGCGAGCAGTCGATCACCATCACCGCGCACCGGTTCGGCAACCCCGATCGCTGGAGCGAAGAGGTCATCTGACTCCGGCGCCTGAGGAAAACAATTTATCTTTCTGGTGAATGGATCTCGCTGCCGTCAGTCTGAATCCAGCGCTGCTGGGGAGCGCGCCGCGGACGACTCGTTCCAGTTCGGCTGTGCCGACGAGTCTGCGAGACATGACACACCGGGGGGAGTGTCGCCCGGAGATGGGGATCGCGATCCTCGTCTCCGGGCATCTCATGTTCGGGATGCCGCGCGTCCGCCGTCCGAGTCGTCGTCCGGCACCATGAACCCGGCGACGAGCGACCGCACCGCCAAGCCGAGCAGGGTCCACTCTCCGCTCGGCATCCCGTCATCGCCGTCCAGGTCGTACCGCGGATGCTCGAGTCCTTCGAGCGCGCGGATCGCGAAGCCCTCGGCGATCGCGGCGAGGGCTTCAGAGAAGTCCTCGATGGTCACGCCGCGCCGCATCCGCATGCCGTAGGCGTCCATGAGGCGCTGATACAGCTCGGAGAACGCCTCGACCGATTCGCGATGCCGTTCGTGGCTCGCCTCGGTGAGCTCGGGCCACGTGTCGGCCGTCGTCCGCAGCGCCAGGGCGATGAGGAACGACTGCGCGTCGAGGAGGTCGGTCGGGTCGGCCATGTCGAGGGTCGCGGTCCGCACGTGCGCCAACGCCGCCGCGTTGATGACGTCCTCGCCCGACGCGCCCGACGCCATCAGATCGGCGACGGCCGCCTGCATCGCGTCGGCCGGTCCGATGACTCGCATCCGCATCATCGCCACCGCCAGATCGCGGTGGAAGTCGGACTGATCCGCCCACAGCCGATAGGCGGCGCCGGTGGTGAGTCCGGTCCTGCGGAGCACGTCCTGCAAGCGGATGTGCTGCACGCCGGCGCTCACCCCGCGCTCCAGCAGCATCTGCATCCCCGTGCGCAGGAGGAGCGTCCTGGTCTGTTCCCCGGTGCGACGAACCATGCTGGCATCCTGTCATCCCCCCGAGGGTGCCGGTGCTGATGAGCGCGGATCGGCCCGCCCCCGGAAGTCCGATGCGCCGAACCCTCGGACATCGCCACGCTCTCTGGCATGATGTGAATCGGCGTGCCCGGGTCGTCGGCTTCGAACAGCTCCGCCGGGCCTCTGGACAGCGTCCGCCGCCCCTTATCCCGAGGAGCGATCCATGTCCACGCAGAACGAGACCGTCGCCGAGACGCAGGCACCCGCCCGCACGGCGCAGCACCGGCGCTACCTGATGTGCCGGCCCGAGCACTTCACGGTCAGCTACCGCATCAATCCCTGGATGGAGCCGACCAAGCCCACCGACACCGCCAAGGCGGTGCGCCAGTGGCAGGACCTCTACGACACCTACGTGTCCCTCGGTCACGAGGTTGAGCTCATCGATCCCGTGCCCGGCCTTCCCGACATGGTCTACACGGCCAACGGCGGCTTCATCATCGACGGACGCGCCCTCGGCGTGAAGTTCCGCGTCCCTGAGCGCAGCGGCGAAGAGCGTCCCTTCATGGACTGGTTCGCGGCGAACGGGTTCGACGTGGTCGAGCCCGTCGAGGTGCAGGAGGGCGAAGGAGACTTCCTCCTCGTCGGCGACACGATCCTCGCCGGCACCGGCTTCCGTTCGGTCGGCGACAGCCACCGCGAGCTCGGCGAGGTGTTCGGCCGCGAGGTCGTGTCGCTGCGCCTCGTCGACCCGCGGTTCTACCACCTCGACACCGCGATCACCGTCCTCGACCCCGTCGAGGGCCCGGGCGGGGTCGACCGGGCCAACATCGCCTACCTGCCGAGCGCCTTCGACGACGAGTCGCAGCGCATCCTCGCGGAGCGGTACCCCGACGCGATCCACGTCTCCGACGAGGACGGTGCCGTCTTCGGGCTGAACGCCGCCAGCGACGGCAAGCACGTGTTCATCTCGCCCCGCGCGACCGGCTTCGCCGCCCAGCTCGCCGAGCGCGGGTACACGCCCGTCACGGTCGACCTGTCCGAGCTCCTGCTCGGGGGCGGCGGCATCAAGTGCTGCACCCTCGAGCTGCGGGGAGGCCGGCGATGACCGAGACGGCCCTCGAGACCGCGACAGCCGACATCATCGGCGCCGAAGAGCAGCACGTCGCCCACAACTACCACCCGCTGCCGGTCGTCGTCTCCCGCGGCGAAGGATCGTGGGTGACCGACATCGAGGGGCGCCGCTACCTCGACCTGCTCTCCGCCTACTCGGCGCTGAACTTCGGGCACCGGCATCCCGCACTGGTGGCCGCCGCGACCGAGCAGCTCGGGCGACTCACCCTCACCAGCCGCGCGTTCCACAACGACAAGCTGGGATCGTTCGCCGCCGCCCTGTCCGACCTGTCGGGCAAGGACATGGTTCTCCCGATGAACACCGGTGCGGAGGCCGTCGAGACGGGCATCAAGGTCGCGCGCGCCTGGGCGTATCGCGTCAAGGGCGTCGCGCCGGATGCGGCGAGGATCATCGTCGCCGCCGGCAACTTCCACGGTCGCACGACGACCATCGTCGGGTTCAGCGACGACCCGCAGGCGCGCGACGGCTTCGGCCCGTACGCCGGCGGATTCACGATGGTGCCCTACGGGGATGCCGCGGCCCTGGAAGCCGCGATCGACGAGAACACCGCCGCCGTCCTGATCGAGCCCATCCAGGGAGAGGGTGGTGTGATCATCCCGCCGGACGGCTACCTCCGCGCCGTGCGCGAAGCGTGCACCGCGAACAACGTCCTCTTCATCGCCGACGAGATCCAGTCCGGCCTCGGGCGGGTGGGGACGACCTTCGCGTGCGACCGCGAAGGTGTCGTTCCCGACCTGTACCTGCTCGGCAAGGCCCTCGGCGGCGGCATCATCCCGCTCTCAGCGGTGGTGGGCGACCGCGACGTGCTGGGCGTCATCCACCCCGGCGAGCACGGCTCCACGTTCGGCGGCAACCCGCTCGCCGCCGCGGTGGGCACGACGGTCGTCGAGATGCTCGCCTCGGGCGAGTTCCAGCAGCGGGCGCTCGCACTCGGCGAGCACCTGCAGGCGCAGCTGGAGTCCCTCATCGGTTCCGGTGTCACCGCGATCCGCGTGGCGGGCCTCTGGGCGGGTGTCGACATCGACCCGGCGGTCGGCACCGGGCGCGAGGTGGCGGAGAAGCTCCTCGCCCGCGGCGTGCTCGTGAAGGACACGCACGGTCAGACGATCCGCATGGCGCCGCCGCTCGTGATCCGATCGACCGAGATCGACTGGGCGATCGAGCAGCTGAAGGTGGTCCTCGCCGGCTGAGACGCGGCATCCGTGGGCCGGAGTGTCAAGGCTCACGGGCCGAAACACTCCGGCAACAGGGCCCGGGCTAGGCTCATCGCATGGGTGACCTGTTCGACGGATACGGCTCCACGCTGGCGCCGCGGAAGACCCCCTCCGGGGTGCCCGCATTCGACGAGATGTTCGCCGAACCCGCGCATGCCGGGGTCGCCGCGGAGTCGCGATCGTCGTACCGGGAGCTGTACCAGGCCCTCGCGCAGATGACGCAGGAGGAGCTGCGCGGTCGCACCGAATCCCTGGCCAGCTCGTACCTCGCACAGGGCGTTACGTTCGACTTCGCGGGGGAGGAGCGACCCTTCCCGCTCGACGCGGTCCCTCGCGTCATCGCCTACGACGAGTGGTCGCGGGTCGAGAAGGGCGTGCAGCAGCGCGTCCGGGCGCTCGAGGCCTTCCTCGACGACGCCTACGGCCACCAGCACGTCGTCCGCGACGGCGTGCTCCCGGCGAAGCTCATCGCGTCGTCGCAGTACTTCTACCGGCAGGCCGCCGGCATCCGCCCCGCCAACGGCGTGCGCATCCAGGTCGCCGGCATCGACCTCATCCGCGACGAGCACGGCGAGATGCGGGTGCTCGAAGACAACGTGCGCGTGCCCTCGGGCGTCAGCTACGTCATCTCCAACCGCCGCGTCATGGCGCAGACCCTCCCCGAGCTGTTCGTCTCGATGCGAGTGCGCCCGGTGGGCGACTATCCGAACAAGCTGCTGCAGGCGCTGCGCGCCTCGGCACCTCCGGGTGTCGACGACCCCAACGTCGTCGTCCTGACCCCGGGCGTCTACAACTCGGCGTACTTCGAGCACACGCTGCTGGCGCGGCTCATGGGTGTCGAGCTCGTCGAGGGGCGCGACCTCGTCTGCCAGGGCGGGCGCGTCTTCATGCGCACGACGCGCGGCCCGCGACGCGTCGACGTCATCTACCGCCGCGTCGACGACGACTTCCTCGACCCGCTGCAGTTCCGGGCCGACTCGATGCTCGGGGCGCCGGGGCTCATGCTCGCGGCGCGCCTGGGCAACGTCACGATCGCCAACGCGGTGGGCAACGGCGTCGCAGACGACAAGCTGCTCTACACCTACGTCCCCGACCTGATCCGCTACTACCTGGCCGAGGAGCCGATCCTCAAGAACGTCGACACCTGGCGGCTCGAGGACCAGGGAGCACTGGAGGAGGTGCTCGACCGGCTCGACGAGCTCGTCGTGAAGCCCGTGGACGGCTCCGGCGGGAAGGGCCTCGTCGTCGGTCCCGACGCGAGCCGCGCCGAGCTCGACGCCTTGCGGACGAAGCTGCGGGCCGACCCGCGCGGATGGATCGCGCAGCCGGTCGTCATGCTCTCCACGATCCCGACGCTCGTCGAAGACGGCATGCGACCCCGTCACGCCGACCTGCGACCGTTCGCGGTCAACAACGGCGACGAGGTGTGGGTGCTTCCGGGCGGACTCACTCGCGTCGCGCTCCCGGAGGGGCAGCTCGTCGTCAACTCCAGTCAGGGCGGCGGCTCGAAGGACACCTGGATCGTCGGCGGCGACGCGCCCTCGCGGGGCGAGTACGGCGGCAAGCATCCGTCGCTGGCGGGGCTCGTCGCAGAGCAGGCCACGCCCACCTCCGCGATCCCGATCATCTACGACGCGCAGGACGAGCCGACCCACTCGCCGCAGGATCGCCCCCGCAGCACGCACGAGCAGCAGGAACAGCAGCAGCAGGGCCGCGACGCCGCGGCATCCGCCACGACATCGCTGACCGCGAGACAGCAGTCACAGCCCGAGACATCGGCCCTTGACCGCGGTCTCGGGTCGGGACTGCAGTCTCGCGGAATCGGATGCCCCGACGGGGGTGGGCCCTCATGCTGAGCCGCATCGCGGAGTCGCTCTTCTGGATCGGCCGCTACATCGAGCGCTCCGACGGGACCGCCCGCATCCTCGACGTCCACCTCCAGCTGCTCTTGGAGGATCCGTGGATCGATGAGGACACCGCCTGCCGTTCGCTCATGGGAGTCATGGGCACGGCGCCCGATGCCGGGGCGGACACCGTCACCCGCGCCGACGTGCTCACGCACCTGGCCGTCGACCGCTCCAACCCGTCGTCGATCGCGTACTCCCTGCAGGCCGCTCGCGAGAACGCACGCCGCGCGCGAGAGATCGTCTCCACCGAACTGTGGGAGACGCTCAACACGACCTTCTCGCGGATGCCGCGGCGCCTGAATGACGAGAAGGTCCACGAGTTCTTCCAGTGGGTGCGCGAGCGGGCTGCGCTCGCCGTCGGCGTGACCGACAACTCGACCAGCCACGACGAGTCGTGGCAGTTCTTCACCCTCGGCCGCGCGATCGAGCGCACCGACATGACCGCGCGCATGCTCGCGACGAGGTCGCTCACCGAGGCGTCAGGTCCGTCGTGGACGACGATCCTCCGGTCGTGCGGCGCCTACGAGGCCTATCTGCGGACCTATCGAGGGATGCCGAGCTCGCAGAACGCCGCGGAGTTCCTCCTGCTCGACCGGCTCTTCCCGCGATCGATCATCCACTCGATTCAGACCGCGGAGCGCTGCATGAGTGCGATCGACCCCGTCGCCGATCGCGTGGGCCACTCCAACACCGTCCTGCGCGCCCTCGGCCGCATCCGCGCCGAGCTCGAGTACCGCCCGATCGAGGAGGTCCTCGCCGAGCTCCCCGAGCACATGCAGAGCGTGCAGTCGGTGACCCGGGAGGCGTCCGAAGCCATTCGCGGCCGGTTCTTCCCGACGCACGCCGAGCCGAACTGGATCGGAGAGACCTCATGAAACGCCTCCGCATCGAGCATTCGACCGGGTTCGACTACCCGGGCAACGTGGGCGCCTCGTACAACGAGGCGCGGATGCTGCCCACCACCAGCGACAGCCAGTTTGTCCTCAGCTCGCAGCTCGACATCGAGCCGTCGACCGCCGTCAACTACTACGTCGACTACTTCGGCACGAGGGTCGCGGCCTTCGATGTACTCGCCGCGCATTCCGAGCTGCAGATCACGGCGCGCTCGCTCGTCGAGGTGCGCGCGCGGCCGCTCACCCATCCAGACACCACGTGGGAGGCGCTCGCCCGCGACGCCCAGCGTTCCATCGGGACGGTGGAGATGTTGGGGCAGACGGCCCGGACGGCGCCCCACGAGGAGGTCGCCGCGATGGCGGCATCCATCGCCGCACAGCATGAGAACCCGTCGCAGGCGGCGCTCGCCATCGCCACCGCTGTGGGTGAGGCGGTCGAGTACGTGCCCGGGTCCACCGAGGTGCATTCGACGGCGGCGGACGCCTGGAGCGAGCGCAAGGGCGTCTGCCAGGACATGGCGCACATCGCGCTCGGCGCGCTGCGCTCGGTCGGCATCCCCGCCCGGTACGTCTCGGGATACCTCCACCCGAACCCGAACGCCGAGGTCGGCGTGCCGGTCGTCGGCGAATCGCACGCGTGGATCGAGTGGTACGCCGGGTCATGGCACGGCTTCGACCCGACGAACGATGCCGAGATCGGCGATCGTCATGTGACCGTAGGGCGCGGACGGGACTACAACGATGTGCCGCCCCTGCGAGGCGTCTACGCCGGTCCCTTCAAGAGCAAGCTCGCCGTGCAGGTGACGATCACCCGCGAGGCCTGAGCCGCACGCGCGAGCGACCCTTCGTGCCGAGAGCGCCGCGTGATGACCGGTGCGGGGCGGCGCTGTCGGCACAAACCAGCGCTCTCGCGAGTCGGGGACGCGCGAGCCGGCGGTCACACGCGAAAGCGCGCGCGAGAGCCGGGCGTCAGGCGGGGCTGTCGTCGGGGTCGAGCGACTTCAGCATGTCGTCCTCAACCGCGTTGTCGGCGTCGAGCTGTTCCTCGGTGGTCTCGTCGCCGCCGGTGGGGTTGTCCTGCTCGGGTGTGCGGTCGTCGTGTGCAGCCATGGCCGTCACGCTACGCCTCGCGCCCCGCCGGCTCCGCCCCCTTGACAGCCGAATCAGGCCAGACGGACCCGTTCGAAGAGGTCGTCGTCGCCGACCTGGCCGCCCTTCAGGAGCAGCTGCACGACCCGATCGCGACGACCGTCACCGCCGGCTGAGTCGCGTCAGCGCCGTGCGCTCTCGTTGTCGGGCACGCGGATCGGTGTCGTCGCGGCGACCTCGTCGCTGAACTCCTCCGGGGCGACGACCGTGATGGGTCGCGTCTCGTCGATCGTGAGCGCGAAGCGCCTCGTCTCGTGACGGTGGAGGCGCCCCGAGACGATCAGCCACGTCAGGCCGATGCCGAACGCGACGAGGGCCGCCCCCGCGCCGAGCAGGATCGCCGCGCGCGGGCCGAATGCGTCGGCGGCCCACCCCACGATCGGGGCGCCGAACGGCGTCCCGCCCATGAGGATCGCCATGTAGAGCGCGAGGACCCGGCCGCGGAGCGCCGGTTCTGTCGTCGTCTGCACGTAGCCGTTGGCGGTGGTGAGGGTGGTCACGGTGGCGAAGCCGATGAGCATGAGCGTCACGGCATACAGGCCGTAGAGCGGGGCGATGGCCGAGAGCACGGATGCCGCGGCGAACAGCCCCAGCCCCACGATCACCAGGCGCAGGCGGGCACGGTCGCGGCGCGCGGCGAGGAGGGCTCCGGCGAGGGATCCGACCGCGAGGATGGAGCTCAGGATGCCGTAGCCGTCGGCTTCCTGCCCGAACTCGATCGCCATCGTCGAGGCGAGGATGGGGAAGTTCATGCCGAACGCGCCGAGCAGGAACACCATCACGAACGTGACGACGAGGTCGGGGCGTCCCCACACGTAGCGGAGTCCGTCGGCCATCCGTGCCGCGCTGCGCATCTTCGGCCGCGGTGCCAGCTCGTTCGCGCGGATGAGGATGAGCGAGACGAGCATCGCCATGAAGGTGACGGCGTTGAGCAGGAACACCCAGCCGGTGCCGACGGCGACGATCACGAACCCGGCGACGGCGGGGCCGATCATGCGCGCGGTGTTGAAGGATGCCGCGTTGAGGGCCACCGCGTTCGAGGCGTTCTCGCGGGCGACGAGGTCGGAGACGAACGCCTGTCGGGCGGGGTTGTCGAACGCGGCGACGATGCCGAGCCCGAAGGCGAACGCGTACATTGTCCAGAGGTTCATGACGCCGACGAGCAGCAGCACACCGATGATCAGCCCGAGGACCATGAGCAGGCCCTGGGTGACGAACAGGAGGCGGCGGCGGTCGAAGCGGTCCGCGACCCAGCCCGTGACTCCCACCAGGAGGAGGGGCGGGGCGAACTGCAGGGCCATGGTGATGCCCATGGCGGTCGCGTCGTTGTCGGTGAGCTGGGTCAGCACGACCCAGCTGAGTGCGGTCGCCTGCATCCAGGCGCCGACGTTCGAGACGAGCGCGCCGATGAACCAGACGCGGTAGTTGAAGACGGAGAAGGAGCGGAACATCGCCGGCGACGACCGGCGGGCGCGGGAAGCGGTGGTCATCGGGCGGCGACCTCCTGCATGATCGCGGCGGCCTTCGCGAGCGTCGCGCGCTGCGGGGCGGAGAGGTCGGCGAACGCCGCCTCCAGCCAGGAGTCGCGCCGGCGCACGGTCTCGACGACGACGTCGCGTCCGGCGTCGGTGAGGTCGATGATCACCTTCCGGCGGTCGGCGTCATCGGGGGTGCGGGTGAGGTAGCCCGACTCCTCGAGTCCGTTGACCGTGCGGTTCATCGAGGGGGCAGAGACGCGCTCGCGGTCGGCGAGCTCGCCGAGGGTGTGCGGGCCGTGGATCTTCAGGCCGGCGAGGACGGCGAACTGCGCGTCGCTCATGGTGTCGACGGCGCGTTGCGAGCGGAGTCGGCGTGCGAGTCGGAAGGTGGCCATGCGGAAATCGGATGCCGCGTGTGCAAGATCGTCCGAGGCCGCGTCCAGAGTGGTGGGGGAAGGAGAGCTGCTCATCGTTTTCGTTAGCTTAGCTCATTAGTCTGGCTAATGGCTCGGAACGGGATGCCGACCGCCCCTAGGATTCGGGTCATGCCCGAGTTCATCGATGCACATGGCATCGCGATCGTCTACGACGTCCACCCCGCGGTCGGCACCCCCCGCGGCGTCGTCCAGCTCCTCCACGGCGTCGGCGAGCACGCCGGCCGGTACCCGAAGGTCATCGAGGCTCTCACCGCCGACGGTTTCACCGTCTACGCCGACGATCACCGCGGTCACGGACGCACCGGCATCCGGCAGCACGACGGAGACACGGCCCGGTTGGGGCGGCTGGGTCCGGGAGGCCTGCGCGCCGCAGTCGCTGCCTGCCGCACGCTCACCGACATCATCCGCGACGAGAATCCCGACCTGCCGCTCGTGCTTCTCGGGCACTCGTGGGGCTCCTTCCTCGCGCAGATGCTCCTGGACGACCGTCCCGACGCGTACGACGCCGTCGTGCTGTCGGGGTCGGCGCTGCGCTGGCCCGGGTCATTGAATGCGGCGCCGCTGAACAAGCGGTGGGCGGGACCGGCGGCCACCGGCGTGGAGTGGCTCTCCACCGACGCGGAGGTCGGGAGCGCGTTCCTCGCCGATCCGCTCACCACGACCGTCCCGCTGCTGAAGCTCTTCGGGCCGATCGACGCCGCACGTCTCTACGGGCGCCCCGCCCGCGACCTCGGCGTCGACATCCCGGTCCTCCTGATGGTGGGTCGCGACGACCCGGTCGGCGGCCCGCGCAGCGTGCACCGCTTGGCCGATGCGTACCGCAGCCGTTCCGGGCTGACCGATGTGACGACCCTCGTCTACCCCGATGCGCGCCACGAGATCTTCAACGAGCACTCGCAGGCCGAGGTGCGCGCAGACCTGTCGGCCTGGCTCGACGCGCGCATCCCACGACGCGACTGACCGTAGGGCCGAGGGGGCCAGGGTTCTCTGCGGGGGCCAGAATGGACTCATGCACGGCGAGTACAAGGTTCCTGGCGGCAAGCTGGTCGTGGTCGACCTCGATGTGGCCGACGGTCGCATCGCGGACTTCCATCTGGCGGGGGACTTCTTCCTCGAGCCCGACGACGCGCTCGCCGACATCGACGCGGCCGTCACGGGGCTGCCGGTCGAATCCGACGTCGCCGCGATCGCCGCGGCCGTGCGTTCGGCGCTGCCGGCGGGTGCCCAGCTGCTCGGGTTCACTCCCGAGGCGGTCGGAACCGCGGTGCGTCGCGCGCTGATCGTCGCACCCGGGTGGAGCGAGTTCGACTGGGAGATCATCCACGAGAAGGCCGTCTCCCCGGCGATGAACCTCGCCCTCGACGAGGTGCTCACCACGCGTGTGGGCGACGGGCGTCGCACTCCGACCCTGCGCATCTGGGAGTGGGACGAGTCCGCCGTCGTCATCGGCTCGTTCCAGTCGCTGCGCAACGAGGTCGACCCCGACGGCGCCGCGCGCCACGGGTTCGAGGTCGTCCGCCGCATTTCCGGCGGCGGCGCCATGCTCATGGCCGCCGGCTCGATCGTCACCTACTCGCTGTACGTGCCGTCGGAGCTCGTGGCGGGGATGACGTTCGCCGACTCGTACGCATACCTCGACGATTGGGTGCTGCACGCGCTGCGCTCACTCGGCATCGAGGCGACCTACCAGCCGCTCAACGACATCGCCTCCCCGAAGGGGAAGATCGGCGGGGCGGCGCAGAAGCGCCTCGCGAACGGCGGGGTGCTCCACCACGCGACTCTCAGCTACGACATGGACGGTCAGGTGCTGACGGAGGTCCTCCGCATCGGGCGGGAGAAGCTGTCGGACAAGGGCACCGCATCAGCGGCCAAGCGAGTGGATCCGCTGCGCAGTCAGACCGGCCTGCCCCGCGCGGAGATCATCGAGCGCCTGAAGCAGACCTTCGCGTCGATGTACGGCGCGCAGCCGGGCTCGATCTCCGACGAGGAGTACGCCGAGGCGCAGGCACTCGTCGAGTCGAAGTTCTCGACGGACGCGTGGCTGCGCCGCGTGCCGTGAGCGTCGACATCCACCTCGGAGACAATCTCGACGTCGCCCGTCGTCTGCCCGACGCCTCGTTCGCGCTCGTCTACCTCGACCCGCCGTTCAACACGGGGCGCACGCAGGAGCGCGCCATCGAGTCCGCCACCCGCGCGGCATCCGATCTTCCTCCGCTCGTGCCCGATCCCGCCTCGCCGGTGAAGGGCGGGTTCCGGGGTGCGTCGTACGCCCGCACCCGGGGCGCCCTGCGACTGTACGACGACCGGTTCGACGACTATTGGGGCTTTCTCGAGCCGCGGCTGCGCGAGGCGTGGCGGCTGCTGAAGGACGACGGCACCCTGTATCTGCACCTCGACTACCGCGAGGCGCACTACGCGAAGGTCATGCTCGATGCGGTGTTCGGGCGCGAGTGCTTCCTCAACGAGTTGATCTGGGCGTACGACTACGGCGCGAAGTCCCGCAAGCGCTGGCCGAGCAAGCACGACACGATCCTCGTGTATGTGAAGGATCCGGGTGCGTACTTCTTCGACTCGGATGCCGTCGACCGTGAGCCCTACATGGCTCCGGGGCTCGTCACGCCCGAGAAGGCCGCGCGGGGGAAGCTGCCGACCGACGTCTGGTGGCACACGATCGTGCCGACCTCCGGACGGGAGAAGACCGGGTATCCGACGCAGAAGCCCGAGGGGATCCTCCGGCGCATCGTGCAGGCGTCGAGCCGGCCGGGGGACCGTGTGCTCGACCTGTTCGCGGGATCCGGAACGACCGGTGCCGTCGCGCACGCGCTCGGGCGCGACGCCGTCCTCGTCGACCACAGTCCCGACGCCCTGGCGGTGATGCGCGCCCGGCTGCCGGAGGCGCACGTGGTCTCCTGAGCCGCTGCGGTCAGCGCCCCTGAGTCCGGGCGATGACGCTGCGCAGCCGCGCAACGTCGTCGTCGTCGAGCAGCTCCCGGGGGATCACCATCGCGGGCCCTGTCGCTCCGGGGAGCCGCAGCTGCACGGAGTTCGCGCGCACGCTCACGCCGGAGATCATGCGCGCGCGGATCTCGGTCCGGACGATGGGCGTCGTCACCGTGAGTCCGCTGTCGGTGACTTCTGCGGAGATCTCGGCGCCGCGAGGGTAGATACCGGCGATCACCCGCTCCAGGTGGTGGGTCATGAGCGCGCGGATGGTCAGGAAGGCGATCGCCGCGATCAGGATCGGGATGGCGCCGGCGTACAGCGTTCGTGGCGAGCCGGTGAAGGAGAACGGGACGCCCACCAGCAAGACCGCGATCGCGATGGTGCCGATCCACACGGGCGCGCGCCGGGTGCGCTGGTGATCTCGCGCGAGGCGCCTTCCGAGGCCGCCGTCGACGGTCATCGTCCGGCTCATCGTCGGTACCGCGCCGCTCACCGTCCCCCAGGTGACGTTCTTCATCCGGACCCCCTCCGCGTCTGCGCTCATCGTGGCACGGCCGGCGCCGGCGCGCGAGGTTCACCTCGCGGCATCCCCTCGCTGCCGACTGCCCCCGCCTCCCGGACTACTCCGCTGCCGCGTCCTCGCCGGGGGAGAGGAAGGCGAGGAGCGCCTCGTTCACCTCGGCGCCGTGGGTCCAGAGCAGGCCGTGCGGCGCGCCCTCGATCTCGACGTACTCGGCGTGGGGCAGCAGCTCGCGGAACCGGCGCGCGGTCGCGTCGATCGGCAGGATGTTGTCGGCGGTCCCGTGGAGGATGAGCGCGGGGACCGTGATCTCGGCGATGTCGGCGCGGAAGTCCGTCGGCCACGTGAGCGGGGCCGCGGCGATCGCCGCGTTGCCGGCGAGGTTCGCGACGGCGATCGATGCGTCGACCGCTTCCTGCGAGATGCGCGACCCGAGGAACTCGTCGAGGTTGTAGAAGTCGGCGAAGAACCCGCTGAGGAACGCGTACCGGTCCTCGCGCACGGCGGCGGCGGTGCCGTCGAAGAAGGCCTGGTCGCCGGCCCCGTCGGGGTTCTCGTCGGTCTTCAGCAGCCACGGCTCCAGCGACCCGAGGAAGGCGACCTTCGCAATGCGACCGGAGCCGTAGCGCGACAGGTAGCGGGCGACCTCGCCGGTGCCCATCGAGAACCCGACGAGCACGGCGTCGTTCAGGTCGAGCTCCTCGATCAGGGCGTGCAGGTCGGCGGTGAAGGTGTCGTAATCCGAACCGGATGCCGTCTTTGTCGACGCGCCGAACCCGCGGCGGTCGTACGAGATGACGCGGTAGCCGGCGTCGAGGAGAGCGGCCTGCTGCTTGCCCCACGACTCGCCGTTGAGGGGGAAGCCATGGATGAGCACGACGGGCTGCCCGTCGCCGGGGCCCTGGTCGGTGTAGAAGATGTCGACGTCGACCGAGTTCTCGGTCGCCACGGTGATGTAGGCCACGAGGGGCTCCTTCCTGCCGGAGCCGGCCTCCGGACGGTGCCGACGTTACGTCGCCCGCCGGGGGCCCTCCAGCGGTTGACGGAACCGTCGTCATCTGTTCACCGCCCGGTAGCCCGGATGCGGCGGCACAGAGACCGCACACGGCCCGACCGCCCGACCGCCCGCGCCGTCACCGCCGGCCCGCCGGTACCGTGGGCGAGTGGCGACCATCGACCTGAACGCAGACCTGGGGGAGACCGTCGACGGCGAGCCGACGGCGGACGATGAGGCGATGTTCGCGGTCATCAGCAGCGCGTCGGTCGCGTGCGGCGGGCACGCCGGGGATGAAGCCGCGATGCGGCAGGCGGTCGCGCGCGCACAGAACGCGGGCGTCGCCGTGGGCGCGCACCCGTCGTTCGTCGACCGGCGGGGCTTCGGTCGCACGGCGCTCGCCGTCGAGCCCGCGGAGCTCCGCCGTCAGGTGCGTTCCCAGATCGAGGCGCTCGTCCTCGCGGGCGCCGATCTGCGGTACGTGAAGCCGCACGGCGCGCTGTACCACGTCGTGACCGTCGACGCGGGGGCGGCGGTCGCCGTGGCCGGGGCCGTCGGCGACGTCTCGGCGGCCCTGGGTCGGGTGCTGCCGATCCTCGGGATGCCGGGTCGCATCGTCGACGCGGCCGGCGCGGCAGGGCTCCCCTTCGTCTTCGAGGCGTTCCTCGACCGCGGGTACCTCCCCTCCGGCGCGCTCGTGCCGCGCTCCGAGCCCGGCGCGCTCCTGCACGATCCGGTCGCGGTGGCCGAGCGTGCCGTGCGGGTGGCGGAGGAGGGCACGGTCGTGGCGACGGACGGCTCGGTCCTCACCGTCTCGGCGTCGTCGCTGTGCCTGCACGGGGACTCGCCCGGCGCGGTCGCGATGGCGCGCGCCGTGCGTGCCCGCCTTGACGCCGCCGGCGTGGCGGTGCGGCCGCCGTGGTGATCCTCCCGTTCGGCGAGCGAGCGGTGCTCGTCGAGGTCGCCGATCTCCGCGAGGTGCTCTCCCTCCACCGTCGCCTGGAGTCATCGAGGCCGGAGGGTGTCCTCGACCTCGTCCCTGCGGCCCGAACGGTCCTGGTCCGCGTCGACCCGGCGGTGCTGTCCCTGTCCGCCGCGCGGTCGTGGATCGAGGGGGAGGATGCCGCACCCCTCTCTCCGAGCGGTGACCGCTCGCGCACCGTCGAGATCCCGATCGTCTACGACGGCGCCGATCTGGATGCCGCGGCATCCGCTCTCGGGATGTCGGTCACGGCGCTCGTCGAGCGCCACGCGCAGGCGAACTGGACGGTCGCCTTCACAGGCTTCGCGCCGGGGTTCGGGTACCTGGTGAGTGAGGAGTGGCCGTACGACGTCCCGCGGCTGGAGAGTCCGCGGACGCGGGTGCCGGCGGGAGCCGTGGGCCTCGCGGGGGAGTTCACCGGCGCGTACCCGCGGGAGACACCCGGTGGGTGGCAGCTGATCGGCTCGACGACCGCGGTGCTGTTCGATCCGGCCGCGAGCCGACCGGCCCTCCTGCAGCCCGGCGACCGGGTGCGCTTCGCCCCCGCGCGTCCGTCAGCGAGCGGAACCGCGGCCACCGGAGCGGCGGAGAATCCCGCACCGCCCAAGCAGGAGCCGGCCGCACGCCCAGAGCGTCCCGCGGCGGAGATCGTCGAGCCGGGCCCGTTGACCACCGTGCAGGACCAGGGCCGACCCGGCCATCTCGCCGCGGGGATCGCGATCTCGGGTGCGGCCGATCGTGGCGCGCTCCGGACAGCGAACCGCCTCGTCGGCAACGACGAGGGCGCAGCCGGTCTGGAGATCACTCTCGGGGGTCTGCGCCTCACGGCGCGACGCGACCTGTGGGTGGCGGTGACGGGAGCGTGGGGTCCGTTGAGTGTCGACGGCCGTGCGGTGCCCGGTCGGTCGGCGGTGCGGGTGCCGGCGGGTGCCGAGTTCGCCGTGTCCGCCTTCACGGCGGGTGTTCGCGGGTACCTCGCGATCCGCGGCGGCATCGACGCGCCCGCCCTGCTCGGGTCCGCCGCGACCGACGTGCTGTCGGGTCTCGGTCCGGCCCGCCTGCTCGCCGGCGACGTGGTGCGCATCGGCGACCGCGTCGCGGGTCCCGTGCCGCCTGAGGACCTGCACCCGTGGACGGCACCCGCCGACGTCATCGAGGTGCCGGTCGCCCCCGGTCCGCGGGCCGACTGGTTCACCGAGCATGCGCGTGCCGTCCTCTTCGATGCGGTCTGGACGGTGTCGTCGGATGCCGATCGGGTCGGCATCCGGCTCGACGGACCGGAGCTGGCGCGCCGGGTGGGAGGCGAGGTGCCCAGCGAGGCCATGCTCCCCGGCGCCCTGCAGGTGCCGCCGCTCGGGAGGCCGGTGGTCCTGGGGCCCGACGGACCCGTCACCGGCGGGTACCCGGTCATCGGCGTCGTGGCGGACGTCGGTCGCGATCTCCTCGCCCAAGCGCGGCCCGGTACGCGCATCCGGATGCGCCATGCAAGGCCCCACCCCCGGTGAGCCACCGGGCGTAGGCTCGGCGTCATGCGCCGTCCCGCCACCGCCCTGGTCGCCCTCGTCCTCGCCTCGTCGCTCGCTCTGGCCGGCTGTGCCACGAGGGAGGAGCCCGCTGACGACGGCGGCGCGCAGGCGACCACCACGCCCACCGGTCCCGAGGTCGCCCCCGCCGCGGGTCCGAAGGTAGAGGGGGAGGCCTACACCTTCGCCGTCCCCGAGGGGTGGGGATTCCCGCCCGAGGCGCCCGCGGGCTACGACGCGAGCATGTTCGCGGCCGACCTCGAAGACATCGAGGACGGGTTCTCCGACAACGTCAACGTCATCACGTCGCCGGCGGGGGAGATCACCCCCGAGCAGGTCGAGACCGACGGCGTCGCCGAGCTCGAGGCGGCGGGCGCGAGCGACGTCACCGTGCAGGATCGCGTGACCGCCGCCGGCACCGAGTCGGCGCACCTGAGCGCCGGATTCTCGGCCGAGGGCGTCGACTATCTGATCGATCAGTACTACCTCACCGACGCGGGGCAGACCCACATCGTGACCTTCTCCTTCAGCCCCGACGTCGCGCAGGAGGACCGTGACGCGCTCGCGGCATCCGTCCTCGCCACCTGGACCTGGAATTGAGCCGTCCCACTCGATGAGAGAGATCTCATCGACATAACGCGTCTTCCTTCTTGTGTCGGCGGGGTTCCGTCCTAGGCTCGAACCGATTCCGCTGCACCTCATTCCAGCGGCATCGATACGGGCTCGGCGCCCACGCATTCGGGAGCGACGCGGCGCCGCCTCCGCCGGCTCGGGACCTCCACCCCGGGCCGGTGGAGTGCCCGGCACCCTTCTCGAGAGTGGATGCCGGGACGCCCGCCCCGCGTTATACCGCAGCATCCGAAAGTCGTCAACGATCCCGCTGGACACGGCGCGTCGGCTGTCCTATAGTGGGTAGTTGCGCTCCCCTCTACTTGCCCTCATATGGTGGTCGGCTCGTGCCTGCGCCCCCGACGTTCCACGTCGGCGCGCGCCGCAGGCGTCGGATGCGGGAGTACTCCACCTGACGACAAGGAAAACCAGCCCTCCCCGGGCTCACGGAGGTAATTCCCTTGGCTGCTGCGCGCAACGCAACTTCCACCACCACCCCCAAGAACGGCCGCGGAGCTTCCCGCCTCTCGTTCGCCAAGATCTCCGACACGCTGACGGTCCCCGACCTGTTGGCGCTGCAGACCGAGTCGTTCGACTGGCTGGTCGGCAACGAGGCCTGGAAGGCGCGCGTCGCCGAGGCTCAGGCCGCCGGTCGCACGGACGTCCCCGAGGTCAGCGGTCTCGAGGAGATCTTCGAGGAGATCTCGCCGATCGAGGACCTGGGCGAGACCATGCAGCTCTCGTTCACGAACCCGTACCTCGAGCCGGAGAAGTACTCGATCGAGGAGTGCAAGGAGCGCGGCAAGACCTACGCCGCGCCGCTGTACGTCGAGGCCGAGTTCATGAACCACCTCACCGGTGAGATCAAGACCCAGACGGTCTTCATGGGCGACTTCCCGCTCCAGACCGCCAAGGGCACGTTCATCATCAACGGCACGGAGCGCGTCGTCGTCTCGCAGCTCGTCCGTTCGCCGGGTGTCTACTTCGACAAGACCCCCGACAAGACGTCCGACAAGGACATCGTGTCGGCGCGCGTCATCCCCAGCCGCGGTGCGTGGCTCGAGTTCGAGATCGACAAGCGCGACCAGGTCGGCGTGCGCATCGACCGCAAGCGCAAGCAGTCGGTCACCGTCTTCCTCAAGGCCCTCGGGCTCTCGAGCGAGGACATCATGGCCGAGTTCGCGGGCTTCAGCTCGATCGAGGAGACCCTCGAGAAGGACACGATCCTCACCAAGGAAGATGCGCTCCGCGACATCTACCGCAAGCTCCGTCCGGGCGAGCAGGTTGCCGCCGAGGCCGCCCGTGCGCTGCTGGACAACTTTTACTTCAACCCGAAGCGCTACGACCTGGCCAAGGTGGGTCGCTACAAGATCAACCAGAAGCTCGGCATCGACAAGCAGCTGACCGACTCGGTGCTGACCGTCGAGGACATCGTCGCGACGATCAAGTACCTCGTGCGCCTCCACCGCGGCGACGTCAGCTACGACGGCGTCCGCGGCGGCAAGCCCGCCGAGATCCGCCTCGACGTCGACGACATCGACAACTTCGGCAACCGTCGCATCCGCGCCGTCGGCGAGCTCATCCAGAACCAGGTCCGCACCGGTCTCTCCCGCATGGAGCGCGTCGTCCGCGAGCGCATGACCACGCAGGACATCGAGGCGATCACGCCGCAGACCCTGATCAACGTCCGCCCCGTCGTGGCCGCGATCAAGGAGTTCTTCGGAACGTCGCAGCTGTCGCAGTTCATGGACCAGAACAACCCGCTCGCGGGTCTGACTCACAAGCGTCGCCTCTCGGCGCTCGGCCCCGGTGGTCTTTCGCGTGAGCGCGCCGGCGTCGAGGTCCGTGACGTCCACCCGTCGCACTACGGCCGCATGTGCCCGATCGAGACCCCGGAAGGCCCGAACATCGGCCTCATCGGTTCGCTGGCCTCGTTCGCCCGCATCAACGCGTTCGGCTTCATCGAGACGCCGTACCGCAAGGTCGTGGGCAATAAGGTCACCGACCAGATCGACTACCTCACGGCGGCAGAAGAGGCCGACTACATCGTCGCCCAGGCCGGTGTCGAGCTGAAGGCCGATGGCTCGTTCGTCAACGACCGCATCCTGGCCCGACGCGGCCAGGGTGGCGAGGTCGACCTGTTCCCGGTCGACGAGATCGGCTACATGGACGTCTCGCCGCGCCAGATGGTGTCGGTCGCGACCTCCCTCATCCCGTTCCTCGAGCACGACGACGCGAACCGCGCCCTCATGGGTGCGAACATGCAGCGTCAGGCTGTCCCGCTGCTGCGCAGCGAGTCGCCGATCGTCGGAACCGGTATGGAGGGCTACGCGGCCATCGACGCCGGTGACGTCATCACGGCCGACAAGGCCGGTGTCGTCTCCGAGGTCTCCGCCGACGTCGTCACCGTGCAGCTCGACGAGGGCGGCACGCAGGACTACTTCCTCCGCAAGTTCGACCGCTCCAACCAGGGCACGTCGTACAACCAGCGCGTCGTGGTCTCCGCGGGCGAGCGGATCGAGGCCGGCGAGGTCATCGCCGACGGCCCCGCCACCGAGGACGGCGAGCTCGCGCTCGGCAAGAACCTCCTCGTCGCGTTCATGACGTGGGAAGGCCACAACTTCGAGGACGCCATCATCCTCAGCCAGGAGCTCGTGAAGAACGACACCCTCTCCTCGATCCACATCGAGGAGTACGAGGTCGACGCGCGCGACACCAAGCTCGGCAAGGAGGAGATCACCCGTGACCTCCCCAACGTCAGCCCCGACCTGCTGAAGGACCTCGACGAGCGCGGCATCATCCGCATCGGCGCCGAGGTCCGCCCCGGCGACATCCTCGTCGGCAAGGTCACGCCCAAGGGTGAGACCGAGCTGTCGGCCGAGGAGCGCCTGCTCCGCGCGATCTTCAACGAGAAGAGCCGCGAAGTCCGTGACACCTCGCTGAAGGTGCCCCACGGTGAGCAGGGCACGATCATCGCGGTCAAGGAGTTCAACGCCGAGGACGGCGACGACGAGCTCGGCTCCGGCGTCAACCGCCGCGTCGTGGTCTACATCGCCCAGAAGCGCAAGATCACCGCGGGTGACAAGCTCGCCGGTCGCCACGGCAACAAGGGTGTCATCGCGAAGATCCTCCCCGTCGAGGACATGCCCTTCCTCGCCGACGGCACGCCCGTCGACGTGGTGCTGAACCCGCTCGGCATCCCGGGTCGAATGAACTTCGGCCAGGTCCTCGAGACCCACCTCGGCTGGGTCGCCAAGCAGGGCTGGAAGGTCGACGGATCGCCGGAGTGGGCTGCCAAGCTCCCCGACGTCGCCCGCGAGGCCGCGCCCGGCACCAAGGTCGCGACCCCCGTGTTCGACGGTGCGTTCGAGGAGGAGATCGCGGGTCTGCTCGACTCGACGAACCCCACTCGCGACGGTGTGCGCCTGATCGACCGCTCCGGAAAGGCCGACCTGTTCGACGGCCGTTCGGGCGAGCCGTTCCCGGCACCCATCTCGGTCGGCTACATGTACATCCTGAAGCTGCACCACCTCGTGGACGACAAGATCCACGCGCGCTCCACCGGCCCGTACTCGATGATCACCCAGCAGCCGCTCGGTGGGAAGGCGCAGTTCGGCGGTCAGCGCTTCGGTGAGATGGAGGTGTGGGCCCTCGAGGCTTACGGCGCCGCATACGCGCTCCAGGAGCTCCTCACCATCAAGTCCGACGACATCGTCGGTCGCGTGAAGGTGTACGAAGCGATCGTCAAGGGCGAGAACATCCAGGAGCCCGGCATCCCGGAGTCGTTCAAGGTCCTCATGAAGGAGATGCAGTCCCTCTGCCTGAACGTCGAGGTCCTCTCGGCCGACGGCACCGAGGTCAACCTGCGCGACAGTGACGACGAGGCCTTCCGCGCAGCGGAAGAGCTCGGCATCAACATCTCCACCCGGTTCGAGTCGACGTCGATCGACGAGATCTGACCCGCACCGGCAACGAACAGAATTCCGACACAGGAGAATCAGTGCTCGAGTCACACACCTTCGATCAGCTTCGCATCGGTCTCGCCACCGCCGACGACATCCGTCGTTGGTCCTTCGGTGAGGTCAAGAAGCCCGAAACCATCAACTACCGCACCCTGAAGCCCGAGAAGGACGGCCTCTTCGGAGAGCAGATCTTCGGGCCTTCCCGCGACTGGGAGTGCGCCTGCGGCAAGTACAAGCGCGTCCGCTTCAAGGGCATCGTCTGCGAGCGCTGCGGCGTGGAGGTCACCAAGTCCTCCGTCCGTCGTGAGCGCATGGGCCACATCGAGCTCGCCGCCCCCGTCACCCACATCTGGTACTTCAAGGGCGTGCCCTCGCGCCTGGGCTACCTGCTCGACATGGCGCCGAAGGACCTCGAGAAGGTCATCTACTTCGCCGCCTACATGGTGATCTCGGTCGACGAGGAGGCGCGTCACCGCGACCTCCCGACCCACGAGTCGAACCTTCGTCTCGAGATCAAGAACATCGCCGACCGTCGCGACTCGCGCGTTGCCGACCGTCTCCAGAAGCTGGAAGACGAGCTCGCCGCGCTCGAGGCCGAGGGTGCCAAGGCCGACCAGAAGAAGAAGGTCAAGGACGCCGCCGAGAAGGAGATGGCGACGATCCGCAAGCGCGGCGACGAGCAGGTCGCCAAGCTCGAGCGCATGTGGGACGAGTTCCGAGGCCTCGAGGTCGGCCAGCTCAAGCAGGAAGACGACATCTTCCAGGAGCTGCAGGACCGCTTCGGACAGTACTTCGAGGCCTACATGGGCGCCGAGTCGATCAAGCGTCGCCTCGAGGCGTTCGACCTGGCCGCCGAAGCCGAGTCGCTGCACCTGCAGATCTCCGAGGGCAAGGGTCAGCGCAAGATCCGCGCGATCAAGCGCCTCAAGGTCGTCAACTCGTTCCTGTCGACCGGCATGTCGCCGGCGTCGATGGTGCTGGATGTCGTCCCGGTCATCCCGCCGGAGCTGCGTCCGATGGTCCAGCTCGACGGTGGCCGTTTCGCCACGTCCGATCTGAACGACCTGTACCGTCGCGTGATCAACCGCAACAACCGTCTCCGTCGCCTGATCGACCTCGGTGCCCCCGAGATCATCGTCAACAACGAGAAGCGGATGCTGCAGGAGGCCGTGGACGCCCTGTTCGACAACGGCCGCCGCGGCCGTCCCGTCACCGGTACCGGCAACCGCGCCCTGAAGTCCCTCAGCGACATGCTGAAGGGTAAGCAGGGTCGTTTCCGCCAGAACCTGCTCGGCAAGCGCGTCGACTACTCGGGCCGTTCGGTCATCATCGTCGGCCCGCAGCTCAAGCTCCACCAGTGTGGTCTGCCCAAGCAGATGGCGCTCGAGCTCTTCAAGCCGTTCGTCATCAAGCGTCTGATCGACCTCGGTCACTCGCAGAACATCAAGGCCGCCAAGCGCGCCGTCGAGCGCACCCGTCCCGAGGTCTGGGACGTGCTCGAGGAGATCATCCGCGAGCGCCCGGTTCTCCTGAACCGTGCGCCCACGCTGCACCGCCTCGGCATCCAGGCCTTCGAGCCCCAGCTCGTCGAGGGCAAGGCCATCCAGCTGCACCCGCTCGTCTGCGCGGCGTTCAACGCCGACTTCGACGGTGACCAGATGGCTGTCCACCTGCCCCTGTCGGTCGAGGCTCAGGCCGAGGCCCGCGTGCTCATGCTGGCGTCGAACAACATCCTGAAGCCGTCGGACGGCCGCCCGGTGACCCTGCCCTCGCAGGACATGATCATCGGTCTGCACCACCTGACGACGCTCAAGGAAGGCGCCGCCGGCGAAGGCCGCGTGTTCGGTTCGGTCGGCGAGGCGATCCTGGCCAAGGACGAGGGCACCCTCGACCTGCAGGCCAAGGTCCGCATCCGCGTTCCCGGTCTCACCTTCCTCGAGGGCGAAGCGCCCGAGGGCTACGAGCGTCACGGTCTCGTCGACGCCTCGCTCGGCCAGGCGATCTTCAACGACACGCTCCCCAAGGGCTACCCGTTCGTCCGCGAGCAGGCCGACAAGGGCAAGCTGTCGCAGATCGTCAACAAGCTGGCTGAGGAGTACCCGAAGACCGAGGTCGCGGCATCCCTCGACCGGATCAAGGACGCCGGTTTCTACTGGGCCACCCGTTCGGGTGTGACCGTCGCGCTCAGCGACGTCCTCACGCCGCCGAACAAGAAGGAGATCGTCGGCGCCTACGAGAAGCAGGCGGCGAAGGTCCAGGGCCAGTTCGAGAAGGGTCTCACCACCGACGCCGAGCGTCGTCAGGAGCTCATCAAGATCTGGACCGAGGCCACCGACGAGGTTCAGAAGGCGATGCGGGACAACTTCCCCGCCGACAACACCATCAACCGCATGGTGAGCTCGGGCGCCCGTGGTAACTGGCTGCAGATCCGCAACATCGCGGGTATGCGAGGCCTGGTGAACAACCCCAAGGGTGAGATCATCCCCCGTCCG
Source organism: Microbacterium marinum (assembly GCF_014204835.1). Taxonomy (NCBI): domain Bacteria; kingdom Bacillati; phylum Actinomycetota; class Actinomycetes; order Micrococcales; family Microbacteriaceae; genus Microbacterium; species Microbacterium marinum. The sequence goes on from NZ_JACHMD010000001.1 coordinate 781,738, forward strand.
ATCATCTCCTCGTACCGCGAGGGTCTGTCGGTCGCGGAGTACTTCATCGCGACGCACGGTGCCCGTAAGGGTCTGGCCGACACGGCCCTCCGTACCGCCGACTCGGGCTACCTGACCCGTCGTCTCGTCGATGTCTCGCAGGATGTCATCATCCGCGAGGAGGACTGTGGCACCGGCAAGGGCCTCGAGTTCGTCATCGCCGCTCCCGGCACGGACGGCTCGCTCGTCCGTGACGCGAACGTCGAGAACTCGGTGTTCGCCCGCACCCTCGCCGCCGACGTCGTCGACGCGCAGGGCACCGTCCTCGCCGAGGCCGGCGACGACGTGGGCGACGTGCTCATCGACAAGCTGGTCGCCGGTGGCATCGAGACCATCAAGGTCCGCTCGGTGCTCACGTGTGACTCCGCCGTCGGTGTGTGCGCCAAGTGCTACGGCCGTTCGCTGGCCAGCGGCAAGCTCGTCGACATCGGCGAGGCCGTCGGCATCATCGCGGCGCAGTCGATCGGTGAGCCCGGTACCCAGCTGACGATGCGTACCTTCCACACCGGTGGATCCGCGTCGGCCGACGACATCACGCAGGGTCTGCCCCGCGTGCAGGAGCTGTTCGAGGCGCGTACCCCCAAGGGTGCGTCCCCGATCGCCGAGGCCGACGGTGTCATCAAGATCGACGAGACCGAGAAGGCCAAGAAGATCATCCTGACCCCGGACAACGGCGACGAGCCGCACGTCTACCCGGTCCTCAAGCGCGCCACCCTCCTCGTCGAGGACGGCCAGCGCGTGGTGGTCGGTGAGCCGCTGCAGGTCGGAACGCTCGACCCCAAGGAGGTCATGCGCGTGCAGGGTGCCCGCGAGGTGCAGAAGTACCTCGTCGGCGGCGTGCAGGGCGTCTACCGGTCGCAGGGTGTGCCGATCCACGACAAGCACATCGAGGTCATCGTGCGCCAGATGCTGCGCAAGGTCACGGTCGTCGACCACGGCGAGACGGACCTGCTGCCCGGTGAGCTGGTCGACTTCAAGCGCTACCAGCAGATCAACCGCGAGGCTGTCGCCGAGGGCAAGCGTCCCGCATCGGGCCGTCCCGAGCTGATGGGTATCACGAAGGCGTCGCTCGCGACGGAGTCGTGGCTGTCGGCCGCATCGTTCCAGGAGACCACCCGCGTCCTCACGCAGGCGGCCATGGAGGGCAAGAGCGACCCGCTCGTCGGCCTCAAGGAGAACGTCATCATCGGAAAGCTCATCCCCGCCGGCACCGGCCTTGCGAAGTACCGCAACGTCGTGGTCGAGGCGACGGAGGAGGCCAAGAGCGAGCGGTACCCCAACCGCATCTTCGCCTCGGACGGCGCGTACAGCGACGCCGACCTGAGCTACGTCGATTTCGACAGCTTCTCGACCGACGACTTCACGCCGGGCACCTACAACTGACCTGACGCGGAAGCACCGCGCGACGAGCCCCGGGACCTGTTCCCGGGGCTCGTCGCCGTTTCACCGGCGGTGCACCGGGGCGGAGGCGCCGCGGCATCGTACGGTGGTGCCATGGCTCGGCTGGGGGGACGGAACGCGGTCTTCGCGTGGTTCGTCGGTATCATGTGCGCGGCGGTCGTGGTGGCCCTCGCGGTGGTGGCGCTGCCGATGTTCCCGGCGGCGTCCGGCTGGTTCACGGCGGCCTATACGGAGGTGCAGCGCTTCGTCGACCCCGACGCCGTCCCGGTCGCCCAGCCAGAGCCCTCGGCGTCTCCGCTGGATGAGGGCGGTTCGCTCGATGAGTGCCGCGACCTCTACGACGATGCGATGTGGGCGTCGCTCACTTGGACGACGGGCTCCGAGATGACGGCATCCGCGGAGGCCCCGGTGACCTCTGCTGCCGCGCTCGTGCAGGCCCTGCAGCCCGAGGTGGCGATGACCTGCGTGTGGACCTCCGATGAGGGGTCGGTCTCGACGACCGTCGCGGCCGTTCCGACGGATGCCGGTGCGATCGCCGCAGCCGCGCTTCCCACGGTGGGCTTCGCGTGCGACGTCCACGACGACCGCATGCTGTGCACGCGGACCGACGGTCAGCTGCTCGAGACGATCGAGGCGGGCAGCGGTCTGTGGGTGTCGACGTCGCAGGACGCCTGGCATCCGTCGGCCTACGCCTCCCGCGTCGCCGCCTCGGTCTGGGACGGGCGCGAGGACTGACGCGTCCGCGGCATCCCGATCGTCGTCGTCAGCCGTTCGGCCAGAGTGCGTCGACGATGGCGGTGGTGTAACCCTGCGGTGCGAGGTTCGAGTACTGGGTGTCCACGGCGACACCGTCGCGCCAGTAGACGGTGCGGCCCTGCGTGAGGCCGAGGGTGCCCTCTTCCCACGTTTTTTCGCATCGCACGCCTTCGTCGGGCTCGTAGCAGAGGTAGCCCTCGTCGACGCCGAGCAGGTACAGCGCGTCGCGTGAGGCCCGCTCGGGCGCGTAGCCCACGACCGTGACGAGGCGGGTCATGCTGGCGCCGGGGTCGGCCCACACGCACACGCGGCTGCTGTCGGGGCGGATGCCGCCGCCCATGCCCGGCGCGTTGAGGGGGATGCCCTGCAACGAGGCGAGGATGTCGTCGCTGAGGATGCTCTCGCAGTCCTGCGGCAGCGCCGTGGTCGACGTCGAGGGAGCGTACGGGAAGTCGGCGATGGGAACGGGGGTGGCGGTGGGGGTCGGCGTCGACGACACGGATGCCGTGGGGGAGGCGGTCGACCCGGGCTCGGGGGCGCACGCCGTGACCATCACCAGGGCCGCTCCGACACCGGCCACGGCGAGGGCGCGGGCCAGGAGGGAGCGACGGTCGGTCATGCCGTCAACGATACGCATCGCCCGTCGGTGGTTCGGGCGGCGCGCGACACGATGCCGCCTTGTGACACGTCGGCACGCCTCCCGGCTGCGCCCGTGACGCGGCGATACGCTCCTTGGTGCGGCGGCGCGCGCCCCCGCGTGAGGAGTACACGGTGATGAGCGATCCGACGTTCGGCGAGAAGAACCCCGAGAACCGCGAGCCGGCCGTCGGCGAGCAGGCGTACGGCGAGCCCGTCGAGGACTCCGCCCGCAGCGAGCAGCCGCCCGTCGACGATGTCGTCGGCTCCGCGAACGACTCCCTGGCCGAGGCCGAGGCGGCGTCGCGCACCGACCGTGCGGACCGCGGCGACTCGTCGTTCTCCTTCACCGACCGGGGCTCCGACCTGGGTGTCGACTACAGCAAGTACTCCGACGACGACTCTGCCGTGACCGCGTCGGCCGTGAGCAGCGAGCCGCTGTACCGCGCACAGCCCGAGGCTGCCGCCGACGTCGACCCTGCCGCCGACTCCACCGCTTCCTCGCACGACGACAGCACGGCGACGGCTGCCGCTCCCGCGGTGGCGACCGCGGCATATTCGCGCGCCGACGAGACGCCGACGACCGTCACGCCGAGCGAGCCGGTGACGGAACGTTCGAGCGCGGACGCTCCGGTGACCCGCTCCTCGGATGCCGGTGCCCCCACCGCCGTCTACACGCAGCAGCCGATCTTCGTGCAGGCGCCCGAGGCCCCCCGTCCCCGCGGCAACCGTGGCGCCGCCGGGGCGATCGGTCTTCTCGCCGCACTCGTCTTCGCCGTGCTCTACCTCGCCGCCGGTCTCGCCGTGGCCGCCGTGACCGACGGTCTCGCGCTCGCAGGACTCGCCGATGCCGCGCTCGAGACCGTGACCACCTGGGCCTTCTGGGTGCCGGTGGCCGTGTTCTTCCTGGGCTTCTGGCTGCTGGGTGCGTTCATCAACCGCGGCCGGTGGGGTCTCTGGGTGATCCTGGGTCTCCTCGTGGGTGTCATCGCCTACGGCGGCCACATCCTCGGCCAGCTCTTCCAGGCGCCGTTCTGGTCGGTCGCCCCGTCGCAGGCGGCATCCCTCGTCGAAGAGCAGCTGTTCGCTCCGCTCGCGGTCATCGCCTTCGTGCTGGGTCGTGAGATCACGATCTGGTTCGGCGCGTGGGTGGCCTCGCGTGGACGTCGCGTGACGGAGATCAACGCCGAGGCGCAGCGCGAGTACGAGCGCACCCTCGAAGCCGGGCCCCAGCTGCACCAGTACTGATGTCGGGGCCGGCGGGCACGTCACCGTCGAACGGCGGGGTGTCGCCCACCCTCGCCGCGTTCCTCTCGGTCGGCGGCTTCGGCGCGCTGAGCATCTGCGGGTTCGGGTTCCTGAGCCTGCTGACGGGCAGCGACGTCGTCCCCTCCGAGCGCATCGGGCACCTGCCGGGGCCGGTGGGGTTCGCGGCAGCCGTCGCGGCGCTCTCACTGGTCCTGCTCGTCGGGCTCCGTCGCCCGCACCCGTCGTACGTCCTCGCGGTGCCGGCGGCGCTGGCCGTCTTCGCCGCCTACCCGGCGGGCCTGGCGGTCGCCGCGGTCCTCGGCGGCGTCGACCCGGTCTTCGCTGCGACGGCCGCGGCGCAGTTCGCCGGGTCCTGGTACGCCGTGGTCCTCGCCGCCGCCGCCGCGACCGCAGGATGGGTCGCCGTCGCCCTGGTGCGTACCCGCGCGCGGCGTCCGGAGTGGCCGTGGGAGCACGACGACGAGGAGTGACGGCGCACCGCGGCATCCGATCCGGCCGATGTCCTGCGATTTGCGCGGTGCGTGCACGACAATGGTGATCGTGGAGCGCTCGCTCGAGACGCAGGTCAGCCAGGCGGTGGACGCCTGGCTGCGCTGGCTGCCGCGCTGGGAGCCCGCGACCCATCGCGGGCGGGTCGCCCCGTGCCGCCGGTGCCTGGGCTCTCCGGTGCTCTCCGCGGCCGGTCTCGGCGCCGACGTTCCCCACGGCGTGCAGCACGGACTGTCGACGCGGGTGAAGACGATCGTCGACCACGCCGTGGCCGAGTACACCTCGCGCAACCTGCCGATGCTGCAGGGCGAGCTCGACACGCAGGCCGATCGCAACCGTTCGCGCAACTATCGCCCCGCCGAGGGGCTGGAGCCCGAGTTCGAAGGTCTGCCCCTCGACCCCGATCCGGTTCCCGGCGCCCCATTCCTGTTCACGATCGCGGGTCTGGCCGATGAGGCGGATGCCGTGGTGCCGGCGCTCCCGCCCCTGTCCGACGAGGCCAAGGCGGCACTTCGCCAGGAGGTCCGCCTCGCCGACGAGTACGCGAGCATGGTGGGCCGGGAGGTCTGCACGGTCCTGCTGCGCCATCGCCTGCGGATCCAGGCCGCCGTCGGCCAGTATGTGGAGCCGCAGATCGCGGCGATGCTCGAAGAGCTCACCCGTTCACTCGACGCCCCGTTCGACGGTGGCGACGGTTTGAGCGGTCTGTGAGCAGTCCCGTCTCCGGTCTCGACCGCACGCATCGTTAGGGTTGGTCCCATGAACACGGGTGTCGACGGCGCCGCGAATGCCGTGCTGGGCCTGCTCAGCTTCCTGCTGGTGCTGGGTGTGTACGTATGGGTCGCGCTCGCCCTGTCCGCCATGTTCCGGAAGATGGGGGAGGAGCCGTGGCGCGGCTGGGTGCCGTTCCTCAACATCGCGACGGTGTTGAAGTGGGGCGGCTTCAGCCCCTGGCTCGTGCTGTTCGCCCTGATCCCCGGCGCCGGACAGATCGCCGTCATGGTGCTGCTCGTGATCTCCGCCCACCGCCTCAGCCCCGGCTTCGGGTACGGGGGAGGCATGACCGTGCTCGCCGCGTTCCTTTTCCCGGTGTGGGCGACGATCCTCGGCTTCGGGCCGGCGCCGTGGCGTGGTGCGCGTCCCGCCGCGCGACCGGCGCCCCTTCCGCCGACCGGCGCCTCACCGCCTTACGCGCCGTTCAGCGCATCGCCCTCGACGGGCTGGTCGGGTGCGGCGGGTCCCGCCGTCCCGCCGCCGGCATGGCCGGGCGCGGCTCCGGCGACGCCGCCGAGCACCCCCGGCGACGTCCCCGTGACGCCGACGGCACCTGTCGTGCGACCGAACCCCGCGGCGCCGGCGCAGCCCGCCTCCGTCGCCCCGCAGCCGTGGGCGCCGCCGCCGCCCGATGCTCCGCGTGCGCCGGCAGCGCACGATCCGGCTCCTGCTCGCCCCGAGGCGGATGCCGCGGCGGCGTCGATCGTGCCGGATGCCGCACCGCCGGCATCCGTGGATCAGCCCGAACCCACCGGTGCGACCCCCGACGAGAGCGATAATCCTCCGGAGGCTGCCGCGCCCGCGACCCGCGAATGGCAAGGCGAGATCGATGAGGTGTCGGCGGTGTCGCCCGCGCCATTCCCGCCGAGCTCCGCGGCCGCTGCACGACCCTTCGTCAGCCCGCCGGTGTCGGCCGCAGACGAGGGCATCATCTCCCGCGTGCCCGGTCAGACCTCGGCCGGGCAGGCGCAGGCCTCCCAGGATGAGGCCGCGCAGGCCCACGCCGGCCAGGCGGAGACCGCGCCCGTCACGCGTCTGCCGGCTCCCTTCCCGCCTCCCGCCTCCTCCGATCCGGAGGAGGGCGATGTGTTCCCCGAACTGACCGGGGAGGTGTCGGCCGTCGTCGGCTCGCCCGCGGCGGGTGCGCCGAAGTCGGCGATCAGTTCGGTGTCCGCGCAGCAGCGCGGGGCGGACGAACGCCGTGCCGCCGCGACGGAGGAGGCGGAGACGGAGTTCGACGATGAGCTCGACCAGACCGTCATCGTCCCGCGCAAGCGCGGAGTGTGGGAGCTCCTCCCGCCCTCGGGCGCGCCCATCCCGCTCGAGACGGACGTCATCATCCTCGGGCGGCATCCCGTGATCGACCCGGAGCGGCCGCGGGCGCAGCTCGTCACCGTCATCGATCCGACGCGCACCGTCTCCAAGACGCACGCCCGTCTCGAGCGCCGCGGCGACGTGTGGTTCATCGTCGACCTCCATTCGACGAACGGCGTCCTGCTGCCGAGTCTGCTCGGCACCGACATCGAGCTCGAGCCGGGCGTCGAGATGGAGGTCGACGGGCGATTCCTGCTGGGTGACGCCTCACTCCGACTGCAGCGGGTCGACCTCGGCGGCTGATCGTACGGGAGAGTTCGGGCGCGTTTGACCCGCCTCCGTCATCCCGCGTATCATTGATCGGGTGTGCGCACATGCGCGCCCTGCGACGTGCCTCGGCGCCGACCGGGATGCACGGAACGCGTCACACAGGGACAGGACCTGCGAACAGGTCACCCCCACGGCATATCCATCACCTCACAGCCCGTCGCGGTCGCGGCGTGCCGATGGATCTGTGGTGAAACCACGAACGCTGTCACCGTGCAGCACCTGTGCGAGGCGAGAGCCGAGCGCAGATCGACAAGGAGAGAACGTGCCAACCATTCAGCAGTTGGTTCGCAAGGGTCGCTCGCCGAAGGTCTCCAAGACCAAGGCGCCCGCCCTGAAGGCGAACCCGCAGCAGGCGGGTGTCTGCACCCGCGTGTACACGACCACGCCCAAGAAGCCGAACTCGGCCATGCGCAAGGTCGCCCGTGTGAAGCTCCGCAACGGCACCGAGGTCACCGCCTACATCCCCGGCGAGGGCCACAACCTGCAGGAGCACTCGCTCGTGCTGGTCCGTGGTGGTCGTGTGAAGGACCTCCCCGGTGTGCGTTACAAGATCGTCCGTGGCGCCCTGGACACCCAGGCCGTCAAGAACCGTAAGCAGGCTCGCAGCCGCTACGGCGCGAAGAAGGGTTGAGTTAGATGCCTCGTAAGGGACCCGCACCCCGCCGCGTCGTCGTCAACGACCCGGTCTACGGTGCACCGATCGTCACCCAGCTCGTGAACAAGATCCTCGTCGACGGCAAGAAGTCGATCGCCGAGGCGATCGTCTACACCGCCCTCCGCGGTGTCGAGGCCAAGAACGGCCAGGACGCCGTCGCGACGCTGAAGAAGGCGCTCGACAACGTTCGCCCCACCCTCGAGGTCAAGAGCCGCCGCGTCGGTGGCTCGACCTACCAGGTTCCCGTCGAGGTCAAGCCGCACCGCGCGAACACGCTCGCGCTGCGCTGGCTGGTCTCGTACGCGAAGGGTCGTCGTGAGAAGACCATGACCGAGCGTCTCCAGAACGAGATCCTCGACGCCTCGAACGGCCTCGGTGCCGCGGTCAAGCGCCGCGAAGACACCCACAAGATGGCCGAGTCGAACCGCGCCTTCGCGCACTACCGCTGGTAATCAGCGCCCCGGTGACCGGTCGGCACACCCCGCCGGCCGGTCACCCCGCGACCTCCGCACCACACACGTAAAGGACACCCCGTGGCACAAGAAGTGCTCACCGACCTCAACAAGGTCCGCAACATCGGCATCATGGCGCACATCGATGCCGGCAAGACGACGACGACCGAGCGCATCCTCTTCTACACGGGTGTCAACCACAAGCTGGGCGAGACCCACGACGGCGCGTCGACGACCGACTGGATGGAGCAGGAGAAGGAGCGCGGCATCACGATCACGTCCGCCGCCGTGACCTGCTTCTGGAACAAGAACCAGATCAACATCATCGACACCCCCGGACACGTCGACTTCACCGTCGAGGTGGAGCGCTCGCTCCGCGTCCTCGATGGCGCTGTCGCCGTCTTCGACGGCAAGGAGGGCGTCGAGCCCCAGTCCGAGACCGTCTGGCGTCAGGCCGACAAGTACGACGTCCCCCGCATCTGCTTCGTCAACAAGATGGACAAGCTGGGTGCCGACTTCTACTTCACCGTCGACACCATCGTGAAGCGCCTCGGCGCCAAGCCGCTCGTGCTGCAGCTCCCGATCGGTGCCGAGAACGACTTCGTCGGCGTCATCGACCTCGTCGAGATGCGCGCACTGGTCTGGCCCGGCGACGCCAAGGGTGACGTGACCATGGGCGCCAAGTACGAGGTCCAGGAGATCCCCGCCGACCTCAAGGACCGCGCCGAGGAGTACCGCCAGCAGCTGCTGGAGACGGTCGCCGAGAGCGACGAGGCCCTGCTCGAGAAGTTCTTCGGTGGCGAGGAGCTCTCGGTGGCCGAGATCAAGGGCGCCATCCGCAAGCTGACCGTCGGTGGCGAGCTCTACCCGGTTCTCTGTGGCTCCGCCTTCAAGAACCGCGGTGTGCAGCCGATGCTCGACGCGGTCGTGGACTACCTCCCCTCGCCCCTCGACGTGCCCGCCATCGAGGCGCACGACCCGAAGGACGAGGAGAAGGTCATCGAGCGTCACCCCGACGCGAACGACCCCTTCGCGGCTCTCGCGTTCAAGGTCGCGGTGCACCCGTTCTTCGGTCGCCTGACCTACATCCGCGTCTACTCGGGTCACCTCGACTCGGGTGCGCAGGTCATCAACTCGACCAAGGGCAAGAAGGAGCGCATCGGGAAGATCTTCCAGATGCACGCCAACAAGGAGAACCCGGTCGAGTCGCTCACCGCGGGCAACATCTACGCCGTCATCGGTCTGAAGGACACCACCACCGGTGACACCCTCGCCGACCCGGCCGAGCCCGTCGTCCTCGAGTCGATGACGTTCCCCGAGCCCGTCATCGAGGTCGCGATCGAGCCCAAGACCAAGGCCGACCAGGAGAAGCTGGGTCTTGCGATCCAGAAGCTCGCCGAAGAGGACCCGACCTTCCGCACCGAGCTCAACCCCGAGACCGGTCAGACGGTCATCAAGGGCATGGGCGAGCTGCACCTGGACATCCTCGTCGACCGCATGAAGCGCGAGTTCCGCGTCGAGGCGAACGTCGGCAAGCCCCAGGTCGCGTACCGCGAGACGATCAAGAAGACCGTTGAGCGTCACGACTACACGCACAAGAAGCAGACCGGTGGTTCGGGTCAGTTCGCCAAGATCCAGTTCGGCATCGAGCCGCTCGAGGTCACGGCCGACAAGACGTACGAGTTCGAGAACAAGGTCACCGGTGGCCGCATCCCGCGCGAGTACATCGAGCCCACCAACCAGGGCTTCCAGGACGCCATGCAGGTCGGCGTGCTCGCCGGCTTCCCCATGGTGGGTGTGAAGGCGATCCTGACCGACGGTGCATCGCACGATGTCGACTCGTCCGAGATGGCGTTCAAGATCGCCGGCTCCATGGGCTTCAAGGAGGCCGTCCGCAAGGCCGGTCCCGTGCTGCTCGAGCCGCTGATGGCCGTCGAGGTGCGTACGCCCGAGGAGTACATGGGCGACGTGATCGGCGACCTGAACTCCCGTCGTGGCCAGATCCAGTCGATGGAGGACGGCGCCGGCATCAAGATCGTCCGCGCCCTCGTTCCGCTGTCGGAGATGTTCGGCTACATCGGCGACCTGCGCTCGAAGACCTCGGGCCGCGCCGTCTACTCGATGGAGTTCGACAGCTACTCCGAGGTCCCGCGCGCGGTGGCCGACGAGATCGTGCAGAAGACCAAGGGCGAGTAACACCGCCTTTACGGATGCCGGGGGCCAGGCTCCCGGCATCCGCCCAAACTGAATATCGACACGTCAACTACACTGACAACATCCCCGTAGAAACCCGGTCGCAATCCAGCGCCCGGGTGACTACACGACAGTCCTGAGGAGGACCCAGTGGCCAAGGCCAAGTTCGAGCGGACCAAGCCGCACGTCAACATCGGAACGATCGGTCACGTCGACCACGGCAAGACCACGCTCACCGCTGCCATCTCGAAGGTGCTCGCCGACAAGTTCCCGTCGGCCACCAACGTGCAGCGTGACTTCGCGTCGATCGACTCGGCTCCCGAAGAGCGTCAGCGTGGTATCACGATCAACATCTCGCACGTCGAGTACGAGACCCCGAAGCGTCACTACGCACACGTCGACGCCCCGGGTCACGCTGACTACATCAAGAACATGATCACCGGTGCTGCCCAGATGGACGGCGCGATCCTCGTGGTCGCCGCCACCGACGGCCCGATGGCTCAGACCCGTGAGCACGTTCTGCTCGCCAAGCAGGTCGGCGTGCCGTACCTGATGGTCGCGCTGAACAAGGCCGACATGGTCGAGGACGAGGAGATCCTGGAGCTCGTCGAGCTCGAGGTCTCGGAGCTCCTCGCATCGCAGGGCTTCGCTGAGGACGCTCCGGTCGTCCGCGTCTCGGGCCTCAAGGCTCTCGAGGGCGACGAGAAGTGGGTCCAGTCGATCCTCGACCTCATGGACGCCGCGGACGAGAACATCCCCGACCCCGTGCGTGACAAGGACAAGCCCTTCCTCATGCCGATCGAGGACGTCTTCACGATCACCGGTCGTGGAACGGTCGTCACCGGTCGCGCCGAGCGTGGCACCCTCGCCATCAACTCCGAGGTCGAGATCGTCGGCATCCGCCCGACGCAGAAGACCACGGTCACGGGTATCGAGATGTTCCACAAGCAGCTCGACGAGGCCTGGGCCGGCGAGAACTGTGGTCTGCTCCTCCGCGGCCTCAAGCGCGACGACGTCGAGCGTGGCCAGGTTGTCGTGAAGCCGGGTTCGGTTACGCCGCACACCAACTTCGAGGGCACTGCCTACATCCTCTCGAAGGAGGAGGGTGGCCGTCACAACCCCTTCTACACGAACTACCGCCCGCAGTTCTACTTCCGTACCACGGACGTGACCGGCGTCATCTCGCTGCCCGAGGGCACCGAGATGGTCATGCCCGGTGACACCACGGACATGACGGTGGAGCTCATCCAGCCCATCGCCATGGAAGACGGACTCGGCTTCGCGATCCGTGAGGGTGGCCGCACCGTCGGCGCCGGCACGGTGACCAAGATCATCAAGTAAGTCCTTCGGACTCACCGACAGGGGTCGGGCCTTCGGGCCCGGCCCCTTCGTCGTCCGTGAGGCAGGTACCCGCCTCGCGCAAGGGGTGGGCGCGATCCGCGGGTCGACCTAGACTGACGGCGCCGGGCGATCGCGCGGCGGAAGACACGGAAGAAGGAAGACCCATGGGTATCGACGACGTGGTCAACAAGGGCAAGGATTTTCTCGAGCAGCACAAGGACCAGATCGACAAGACGCTGAAGTCCGAGCAGGCCGAGGGTGTCAGTGACAAGGTCCTCGATGCCGCTGCGGAGTTCGTCAAGAAGGTCGCGCCCGACTCCGTCGACGCCAAGGTCGACGACGTGCGCGACAACGTCGACCGCCGGATCGGCAACGAGTAAGACTCTTCGACAGGGGCTGGATGCCGCGGCATCCAGCCCCTTCGTCATGTCTGGGCGAACGGGCTCGTCGCCCGAAACGACGCGCGACACGCCCGGGTTTGCGACACGCCCGACGGGCACGTAGACTGTACAGGTTCCACATTCCTGCGCGCATGCGCGGGATCACTGCCAGGGCAGTGCATAGGCGGCGGCACCTCTTCAGGGAAGGTGCTCGGACCTAGGCCGCGGGCAGCAGAACACCACAATCCCACCCCCACCCCGGAAACGGATCCGCACGCGTGCGTTCGGGGGAACGGATGCCGCGGGTCGCCCCGCGGATTGACATCAAAACAGCGGTGCCGCATCCCTCGCCTCACGGCGGGGAGAAGTGCCCGGCGCGTAAGCGCCCCGTGCGTCCAATGCCCTCGAGGTAAGACGCGAGAAAGAGAGTGAACAATGGCGGGACAGAAGATCCGCATTCGCCTGAAGTCGTACGACCACGAGGTCATCGACTCGTCGGCTCGTAAAATCGTCGACACCGTGACCCGTGCGGGCGCGACGGTCGTGGGCCCGGTGCCCCTTCCGACCGAGAAGAACGTGATCGCTGTGATCCGTTCGCCGCACAAGTACAAGGACAGCCGCGAGCACTTCGAGATGCGCACCCACAAGCGCCTCATCGACATCATCGACCCGACGCCCAAGGCCGTCGACTCGCTGATGCGCCTCGACCTCCCGGCTGACGTCAACATCGAGATCAAGCTCTGAGGTCGATCATCATGGCTGACATCAACACCAAGGTTTCCAAGGGCCTGCTCGGCACCAAGCTCGGCATGACCCAGGTCTGGGACGAGAACGGCAAGCTCGTTCCCGTCACCGTCATCGAGGTCGCCCCCAACGTGGTGACCCAGGTCCGCACGCCCGAGCGTGACGGCTACAACGCGGTTCAGATCGCGTACGGCCAGATCGACCCGCGCAAGGTCAACAAGCCGCAGACGGCCCACTTCGAGGCTGCCGGCGTGACCCCTCGCCGCCACCTCACCGAGGTGCGCACGGCGGATGCCGCTGACTACTCACTCGGTCAGGAGCTCACCGTCGACGCCACCTTCGAGGCCGGCCAGCTGGTCGACGTCGTCGGCACCAGCAAGGGCAAGGGCACCGCGGGTGTCATGAAGCGCCACAACTTCAAGGGCGTTTCGGCATCGCACGGTGCGCACCGCAACCACCGCAAGCCCGGTTCGATCGGCGCATCGTCGACCCCGAGCCGCGTCTTCAAGGGCATGCGCATGGCCGGCCGTATGGGTGGCGAGCGCGTGACCGTCCTCAACCTCACGGTGCACGCCGTCGACGCCGAGAAGGGTCTGCTGCTCGTCAAGGGCGCCGTCCCCGGTGCTCGTGGCCGCATCGTCTACGTCCGCAACGCAGTGAAGGGTGCCTGATCATGGCTGACTCGACTCTCGCGCTCGACGTCCTGAAGGCAGACGGCAAGAAGGCTGGCTCCGTGGAGCTGCCCGCCGCGCTGTTCGACGTCAAGACGAACATCCCCCTCATCCACCAGGTCGTCGTCGCGCAGCTCGCGGCGGCTCGCCAGGGTACCCACTCGACCAAGCGTCGCGGTGAGGTCTCCGGTGCCGGCCGCAAGCCCTTCAAGCAGAAGGGCACGGGTAACGCCCGTCAGGGCTCGATCCGCGCGCCGCACATGACCGGTGGTGGCATCGTGCACGGCCCCAAGCCGCGCAACTACTCGCAGCGCACCCCCAAGAAGATGATCGCCGCCGCCCTGCTGGGCGCGCTCAGCGACCGTAACCGCGGTGGCCGCCTGCACATCGTCGACTCGTTCGGCATCGAAGGGGCTCCCTCGACCAAGGCTGCCGCCACGGTCCTGGCCTCGCTCGCGCCGACCAAGAACGTCCTGGTCGTCATCACCCGTGACGACGAGCTGAGCATCAAGAGCGTCCGCAACCTCGCGTACGTGCACGTGCTGACGTTCGACCAGCTCAACGCATACGACGTGCTCGTCTCGGACGACATCGTCTTCACCAAGGCCGCCTACGACGCGTTCGTCGCTGCGAAGGCCGGCGCCACCGAGGAGGTCTCGGCATGACCGTCAACAAGGACCCGCGCGACATCATCCTGAAGCCGGTCGTCTCCGAGAAGAGCTACGGGCTCATCGACGAGGGCAAGTACACGTTCCTCGTGGACCCCCGTGCCGACAAGACCGAGATCAAGCTCGCCATCGAGAAGATCTTCGGTGTCAAGGTCGCTTCGGTGAACACGCTGAACCGCCCGGGCAAGACCCGCCGCACCCGCTTCGGCACCGGTAAGCGCAAGGACACCAAGCGCGCCATCGTGACCCTGAAGTCGGGCACCATCGACATCTTCACGGCCGTCGGCTGACAGCTGGGATAGAGGACTAGAGACATGGCTATTCGCAAGTACAAGCCCACGACCCCGGGTCGCCGCGGTTCGTCGGTCGCCGACTTCGCCGAGATCACCCGATCGACGCCCGAGAAGTCGCTCCTTCGCCCGCTGGCGAAGACCGGCGGTCGCAACAACCAGGGCCGCATCACGACGCGTCACATCGGTGGTGGCCACAAGCGCCAGTACCGCGTGATCGACTTCCGTCGCAACGACAAGGACGGCATCAACGCCAAGGTCGCTCACATCGAGTACGACCCCAACCGCACCGCGCGTATCGCGCTGCTGCACTACTTCGACGGCGAGAAGCGGTACATCCTCGCCCCGAACAAGCTGTCGCAGGGTGACATCGTCGAGTCGGGTGCCGGCGCCGACATCAAGCCCGGCAACAACCTGCCGCTGCGCAACATCCCCACCGGTACCGTGATCCACGCGATCGAGCTCCGTCCCGGCGGCGGCGCGAAGATGGCGCGTTCGGCCGGTGCGTCGGTCCGCCTCGTCGCAAAGGACGGCCCCTACGCCCAGCTGCGTCTGCCCTCCGGCGAGATCCGCAACGTCGATGCGCGCTGCCGCGCGACCATCGGCGAGGTCGGCAACGCCGAGCAGTCGAACATCAACTGGGGCAAGGCCGGCCGCAAGCGCTGGAAGGGCGTCCGCCCGACCGTCCGTGGTGTCGCCATGAACCCGGTCGACCACCCGCACGGTGGTGGTGAGGGTAAGACCTCCGGTGGTCGTCACCCCGTCACTCCTTGGGGCCAGGCTGAGGGTCGTACCCGCCACCCCAACAAGGAAAGCGACAAGTTGATCGTTCGCCGTCGCAACGCCGGCAAGAAGCGGAAGTAGGAGTAGAGGAAGATGCCTCGCAGCCTTAAGAAGGGCCCCTTCGTCGACGAGCACCTGCTTCGCAAGGTCGTCTCGCAGAACGAAGCCGGCACCAAGAACGTCATCAAGACCTGGTCGCGTCGTTCGATGATCATCCCGGCCATGCTGGGTCACACGATCGCCGTGCACGACGGACGCAAGCACATCCCCGTGTTCGTGTCCGAGACCATGGTCGGCCACAAGCTGGGCGAGTTCGCGCCCACCCGCACCTTCCGCGGCCACGAGAAGGACGACAAGAAGGGTCGTCGCCGCTAAGGCGGTGGCGCTCTCAGAGAGAGGAAGAGGAGGAGAACAAATGGTGGAATCCATCGCACGCGTGAAGCACATCCGCGTGACCCCTCAGAAGGCTCGTCGTGTCGTCGCGCTCATCAAGGGCAAGCAGGCTCAGGAGGCTCTCGCCATCCTGAAGTTCGCTCCCCAGGGTGCCAGCGAGCCGATCTACAAGCTCGTCGCCTCGGCGGTCGCCAACGCTCGCGTGAAGGCCGACAAGGACAACGAGTTCCTGGACGAGCAGGACCTGTACGTGGCCAACGCGTACGTCGACGAGGGCACGACGCTCAAGCGTTTCCAGCCCCGCGCTCAGGGTCGCGCGTTCCAGATCAAGAAGCGCACCAGCCACATCACGGTTGTGCTCTCGACCCCCGTGGTCGCGGAGTCGGCTGCGGCTGCCAAGGACAAGAAGGCGAGCAAGTAATGGGACAGAAGGTCAACCCGTACGGCTTCCGCCTCGGCATCACCACCGACCACGTGTCGCGCTGGTTCTCGGACTCCACCAAGCCCGGACAGCGTTACGCCGACTACGTGGCCGAGGACGTCAAGATCCGTCGTCTCCTGACGACGTCGCTCGACCGTGCCGGCGTGAGCAACATCGAGATCGAGCGCACGCGTGACCGCGTTCGCGTCGACATCCACACCGCCCGCCCGGGCATCGTGATCGGCCGCCGCGGCGCCGAGGCCGAGCGCATCCGCGCCGACCTCGAGAAGCTCACCGGCAAGCAGATCCAGCTGAACATCCTCGAGGTCAAGAACCCCGAGGCCGACGCTCAGCTGGTCGCGCAGGGCATCGCCGAGCAGCTCTCCGCACGTGTGGCGTTCCGCCGCGCGATGCGCAAGGGTCTGCAGGGCGCTCAGCGTGCCGGTGCCAAGGGCATCCGCATCCAGGTCTCCGGCCGCCTCGGCGGCGCCGAGATGAGCCGTTCGGAGTTCTACCGCGAAGGCCGTGTGCCCCTGCACACCCTGCGCGCGAACATCGACTACGGCTTCTACGAGGCGAAGACCACCTTCGGCCGCATCGGCGTGAAGGTCTGGATCTACAAGGGCGACCTCACCAACAAGGAGCTCGCTCGCGAGCAGGCCAACGCGCCCAAGTCGGACCGTCGTCGTGACGACCGTCGTGGCCCGCGCAACGACCGTCGCAACGAGGCCCCCGTCGCAGAAGGAGCGTCTGCCTGATGCTTATTCCCCGCAAGGTCAAGTACCGCAAGCAGCACCACCCGAAGCGCGACGGCGCCGCCACCGGCGGTACCAAGGTCAGCTTCGGTGAGTTCGGCATCCAGGCCCTCACGCCCGCTTACGTGACCAACCGTCAGATCGAGTCCGCTCGTATCGCCATGACGCGTCACATCAAGCGTGGCGGAAAGGTGTGGATCAACATCTACCCCGACCGTCCGCTCACGAAGAAGCCGGCCGAAACCCGCATGGGTTCCGGTAAGGGTTCGCCCGAGTGGTGGGTCGCCAACGTCAAGCCGGGTCGCGTCCTCTTCGAGGTCGCGGGCGTCAACGAGGAACTCGCTCGTGAGGCCCTGACCCGTGCCATCCACAAGCTGCCCCTGAAGGCACGCATCATCAAGCGCGAGGAGGGCGACGCGTAATGGCTGTCGGCACCAAGACGCTCGCCCCGAGCGAGCTGGACACGTTCGAAGACCAGCGCCTCGTGGAGGAGCTGCGCAAGGCCAAGGAAGAGCTGTTCAACCTGCGCTTCCAGTCGGCCACCGGCCAGCTCGAGAGCCACGGCCGCATCCGTGCGGTCAAGCGCGACATCGCGCGGCTCTACACCGTCATCCGTGAGCGCGAGCTCGGCATCCGTGCCACGCCCGCTCCGGTCGAGACGGCCACCAAGGCGAAGAAGACCAAGGCCAAGAAGGCGGATGCCGCTGACGAGGCCGTGAAGGAAGAGGCCGAGTGATGGCTGAGAAGAAGGCAGCTGCCGCTGAGGTCGCCGGCCACGAGTCGGCCGCCCACGATGTCCGTGACGAGAACGCCCGCGGTTACCGCAAGGCGCGTCGTGGCTACGTCGTCAGCGACAAGATGGACAAGACCATCGTCGTCGAGGTCGAGGACCGCGTGAAGCACCCCCTCTACGGCAAGGTCATCCGCCGCACGTCGAAGGTGAAGGCTCACGACGAGCAGAACACCGCCGGCATCGGCGACCTCGTCCTCATCAACGAGACCCGTCCGCTCAGCGCCACCAAGCGCTGGCGCCTGGTCGAGATTCTCGAGAAGGCGAAGTAAGAAATGATCCAGAACGAGTCTCGCCTCAAGGTCGCCGACAACACCGGCGCCAAGGAGCTGCTCACCATCCGCGTGCTCGGCGGCTCGAACCGCCGTTACGCCGGTGTCGGTGACATCATCGTGGCGACCGTCAAGGACGCGATCCCCGGCGGAAACGTCAAGAAGGGCGATGTGGTCAAGGCCGTCATCGTCCGCACCGTCAAGCAGACCCGTCGTCCCGACGGGTCGTACATCAAGTTCGACGAGAACGCCGCCGTCATCCTGAAGAACGACGGGGAGCCCCGCGGCACCCGCATCTTCGGACCGGTCGGTCGTGAGCTTCGTGACAAGAAGTTCATGAAGATCGTCTCGCTCGCCCCGGAGGTCATCTGATCATGGCGAACATCAAGAAGGGTGACCTGGTTCAGGTCATCAGCGGCCGCAAGCAGGACAAGGGCGGCGACCGCGGGAAGCAGGGCAAGGTCCTCGAGATCCTGGTCGAGCAGAACCGCGTCGTTGTGGAGGGCGTGAACTACGTCACGAAGCACACCCGCGTCGGCCAGTCGCAGCGCGGCACCAAGACGGGCGGCATCGAGACGATGGAAGCCCCGATCCACATCTCCAACGTGGCGCTGGTCGACCCGTCGACCAAGAAGCCGACCCGTGTCGGCCACCGCGTCGAGGAGCAGACGAAGGACGGCGTCAAGCGCACCGTTCGCGTCCGCTACGCCAAGAAGAGCGGCAAGGACCTCTGAATATGAGCAACGCAACTGCCGCGGTGGCTGGCAAGATCCAGCCCCGCCTGAAGCAGAAGTACCAGGGCGAGATCAAGAAGGCCCTGCAGGACGAGTTCGGCTACGCCAACGTCATGCAGATCCCCGGTCTCGTCAAGGTCGTCGTCAACACCGGTGTCGGTGAGGCTGCGCGCGACAGCAAGGTGATCGATGGTGCGGTCGACGACCTCACCAAGATCACCGGCCAGAAGCCCGTCGTCACCAAGGCCCGCAAGTCCATCGCGCAGTTCAAGCTGCGCGAGGGCCAGGCCATCGGCGCCCACGTCACCCTCCGTGGTGACCGCGCATGGGAGTTCGTCGACCGTCTCGTCAACCTGTCGCTGCCGCGCATCCGCGACTTCCGCGGCCTGTCGCCGAAGCAGTTCGACGGCAACGGCAACTACACGTTCGGCCTGCAGGAGCAGTCGGTCTTCCACGAGATCGACCAGGACAAGATCGACCGCGTCCGCGGCTTCGACATCACGATCGTCACTTCGGCGAAGACGGATGCCGAGGGTCGGGCGCTCCTGAAGCACCTCGGCTTCCCGTTCACCGCGACGGACGCCCAGGCGTAATCCGATAGAATCGATCGTTCGGCCTCGGGGCGTGCTCCGGGGCCGAACGAGCGCACAACTGAATATCGCAACTCATAGAAGGTCGGCTGTCGTGTAACGGCATCCGAAACCTCATGACAAAAGGACAACACTCATGACGATGACAGACCCGGTCGCAGATCTGCTGACCCGTCTGCGCAACGCGAACTCCGCGCACCACGACTCCGTCGCGCTGCCGAGCTCCAAGCTCAAGACCCACATCGCCGAGATCCTCCAGGCGGAGGGCTACATCTCCGGCTGGGAGGTCTCCGACGCCCGTGTCGGCCAGACCCTGACCCTCACGCTGAAGTACGGCCCGAACCGCGAGCGGTCGATCGCCGGCATCAAGCGCGTCTCGAAGCCGGGTCTCCGCGTGTACGCGAAGTCCACCGAGCTCCCCAAGGTCCTCGGCGGCCTGGGTGTGGCGATCCTGTCCACCTCCTCTGGCCTCCTCACGGACCGCCAGGCTGAGCAGAAGGGCGTCGGCGGGGAAGTCCTCGCCTACGTGTGGTGATCTGACATGTCGCGTATTGGACGACTTCCCATCGACATCCCCTCCGGCGTGACCGTCACGGTCTCCGGCCAGGACGTCGCTGTCAAGGGCCCCAAGGGCGAGCTCGCGCTCACCGTTGCACGGCCCATCGAGGTTGCGGTCGAGGAGAACCAGGTTCTCGTCTCGCGTCCCGACGACGAGCGCGAGTCCCGCGCTCTCCACGGGCTCACCCGCACCCTGATCAACAACAACATCATCGGCGTGACGCAGGGCTACACCAAGGGCCTCGAGGTCGTCGGCACCGGTTACCGCGTCGCTCAGAAGGGCACGGCGGTCGAGTTCGCACTCGGCTTCTCGCACCCCGTTCTGGTCGAGGCCCCCGAGGGCATCACGCTCACGGTCGAGGGCAACAACAAGGTCACCGTCGCCGGTATCTCGAAGCAGGCCGTCGGTGAGGCCGCCGCCAACATCCGCAAGATCCGCAAGCCCGAGCCGTACAAGGGCAAGGGTGTGCGGTACGCGGGCGAGGTCGTGCGCCGCAAGGCCGGAAAGAGTGGTAAGTAACCATGGCTCTGAAGAGCAAGTCCGACGCCCGTTCGCGTCGTCACGCCCGTCTTCGCAAGAAGATCGTGGGCACCGAGTCGCGTCCGCGCCTCGTTGTGACCCGCTCCGCCCGTCACGTCTTCGTCCAGCTGGTCGACGACAGCAAGGGCTTCACCGTGGCATCCGCTTCGACCCTCGAGGTCGACCTGCGCTCGTTCGACGGTGACAAGACCGCGAAGGCACGCAAGGTCGGCGAGCTCGTGGCCGAGCGCGCCAAGGCCGTCGGCGTCTCCGACGTCGTGTTCGACCGTGGTGGCAACCGCTACGCGGGCCGCGTCGCAGCGATCGCCGATGGCGCTCGCGAAGGAGGTCTGAACCTGTGACCGAGAACAAGGAGAACGAAGTGACTGCGACCGAGCAGCCCACCACGGCTGCCGCAGAGGCACCCGCCGAGCGCGAGCGTGAGCCGCGCCGCGGTGGTCGCGAGCGCAGCCAGACCCGCGGAGACCGCAACTCGCGCGACCGCGGCGACAACCAGTTCCTCGAGCGCGTCGTCACGATCAACCGCGTGTCGAAGGTCGTCAAGGGCGGTCGTCGCTTCAGCTTCACGGCGCTCGTCGTCGTGGGCGATGGCAACGGTCTCGTCGGCGTCGGCTACGGCAAGGCGCGTGAGGTCCCCCTCGCCATCTCGAAGGGTGTCGAAGAGGCCAAGCGCAACTTCTTCCGCGTGCCCCGCGTCGGCTCGACCATCCCGCACCCCGTGCAGGGTGAGGCCGCCGCTGGTGTGGTGCTGCTGCGTCCGGCCGCTGCCGGTACCGGTGTTATCGCCGGTGGCCCGGTCCGCGCCGTGCTCGAGTGCGCCGGTATCCACGATGTGCTGTCGAAGTCGCTCGGCTCGTCGAACACGATCAACATCGTGCACGCGACCGTCGAGGCGCTGAAGCAGCTCGAGGAGCCCCGTGCGGTTGCCGCGCGCCGTGGCCTGGACTTCGACCAGGTCGCCCCTGCTCGTCTGGTCCGTGCCGAGGCCGAGGCTGCCAAGGCTGCGAAGGTTGGTGCATGATGGCCGCCCGTCTGAAGGTGACCCAGGTCAAGTCCAAGGTGAGCGAGAAGCAGAACCAGCGTGACACGCTGCGTTCGCTCGGTCTGAAGCGGATCAACGACTCCGTCGTTCGTCCCGATGACGCGCAGACGCGCGGTTACATCAAGACCGTCGCGCACCTCGTGAAGGTTGAGGAGATCGACTGATGGCTGAGAAGAAGGACGAGACGGCTGAGGCCGTCGCCGCTCCCGCGAAGAAGCCCGCTGCCAAGAAGGCAGCACCCAAGGCGGCTGCGAAGCCCGCCGCCAAGAAGGACGCCCCGGCCTCGCGCCCCGGCGTGCTGAAGGTCCACCACCTGCGCCCGGTCCCCGGTGCCAACGTCGCCAAGACCCGTGTCGGTCGCGGTGAGGGCTCCAAGGGTAAGACCTCGGGTCGCGGTACCAAGGGAACCAAGGCCCGCTACCAGGTCAAGGTCGGCTTCGAGGGTGGGCAGATGCCCCTCCACATGCGTACGCCGAAGCTGCGCGGGTTCAAGAACCCGTTCCGCGTCGAGTACCAGGTGGTCAACCTCGACAAGCTCGCCGAGCTGTACCCGACCGGTGGCGACGTCACCGTGGGTGACCTCGTCGCGAAGGGCGCCGTTCGCAAGAACGAGAAGGTCAAGGTGCTCGGCACCGGCGACATCTCGGTCGCGCTGACGGTGTCGGTCGACAAGGTCTCGGGTTCTGCCGAGCAGAAGATCGTCGCCGCGGGCGGTTCGATCAAGTAATCGCGTCGGCAGGGGCCGGAGGATCACCTCCGGCCCCTGTTGCCGTATGTTGGAATGCGGCGCGCCCCGACGCGCCCGGCATCCCACTGGAGGAAATCCCCTTGTTCAGCGCCATCGCGCGGGTCTTCCGCACTCCGGATCTGCGTCGGAAGATCGGCTTCACGCTCGGCATCATCGCGATCTACCGCTTCGGCGCGCACATCCCGACGCCGTTCGTCGACTTCCCGAACGTCCAGTCCTGCCTCGCGCAGTCGGGTTCGACCGAGGGCCTGCTCTCGCTCGTGAACCTCTTCTCGGGCGGCGCCCTGCTGCAGCTGTCGATCTTCGCGCTCGGTGTGATGCCCTACATCACCGCGACGATCATCGTGCAGCTCCTGCGCGTCGTGATCCCGCACTTCGAGACGCTGTACAAGGAGGGCCAGGCCGGTCAGGCCAAGCTCACCCAGTACACGCGCTACCTCACCATCGCCCTCGCGCTGCTGCAGTCGACCACGCTGGTGACCGTCGCCCGTTCGGGCCAGCTCTTCGGCATCACCGGCATCGCCGAGTGCGAGCAGCTCCTCACCGACGAGGCCTGGTGGGCGCAGCTGCTCATGATCGTGACGATGACCGCCGGCACCGGCCTCATCATGTGGATGGCCGAGCTCATCACCGAGCGCGGCATCGGCAACGGCATGTCGCTGCTCATCTTCACCTCGATCGCCGCGACCTTCCCGTCGGCGCTCTGGGCCATCGCGGTCGCCCGCAGCTTCGAGATCTTCCTCCTCGTGCTCGCCGTCGGCATCGTGACGGTCGCCCTCGTCGTCTTCGTCGAGCAGTCCCAGCGCCGTGTGCCCGTGCAGTACGCCAAGCGCATGGTCGGGCGTCGCACCCTCGGCGGCACGAACACGTACATCCCGATCAAGGTCAACATGGCCGGCGTCGTGCCCGTCATCTTCGCCTCGTCGCTGCTGTACATCCCCGCCCTCATCGCGCAGTTCAACGCGAACCCGGCGGCGGATGGCTCTGTGCCCGAGTGGGTCTCCTGGATTCAGACGAACTTCACCACCGGTGACCACCCGCTGTACATGGCGGTGTACTTCCTCCTGATCATCGGGTTCACCTACTTCTACGTCGCGATCACGTTCAACCCGGTCGAGGTCGCCGACAACATGAAGAAGTACGGCGGGTTCATCCCCGGCATCCGTGCCGGTCGCCCCACGGCCGAGTACCTCGACTACGTGCTGACGCGCATCACGCTGCCCGGCTCGATCTACCTCGGCCTCATCGCTCTGCTTCCGCTCATCGCGCTGGCGACGGTCGGTGCCAACCAGAACTTCCCGTTCGGCGGCGCCTCGATCCTCATCATCGTCGGTGTCGGTCTCGAGACCGTGAAGCAGATCGACGCCCAGCTCCAGCAGCGACACTACGAAGGACTCCTGCGATGACGTCGACTCCCGCTCGCCTCCTGATCATCGGGCCCCAGGGCTCCGGCAAGGGCACCCAGGGTGCCCGCATCGCAGAGGCGCTCGGGATCCCGGCGGTCTCGACCGGCGACGTGTTCCGCGCGAACGTCAAGGAGGGCACCGAGCTGGGCCTGAAGGTCAAGGCGATCATCGACGCCGGCGATCTGGTTCCCGACGAGCTGACCAGCGAGATCGTGCGTGATCGTCTCGAGCAGGCGGATGCCGCGGCAGGGTTCCTGCTCGACGGGTACCCGCGCAACCTCGGTCAGGTCGGCGACCTCGACGCGTTCCTCGACGCCCGCGGCGAGCCGCTGACGGCCGTCATCGAGCTCTCGGTGCCGCGCGAGGAGTCGATCTCGCGCCTGTCGCTGCGCGCGAAGGAGCAGGGTCGTGCCGACGACAACGAGGAATCGATCGCCAAGCGTCTGGCCATCTACGAGTCGGAGACGGCGCCGATCCTCGACGTGTACCGCGAGCGCGGCGTCGTCGACGAGATCGATGGGGTGGGCTCGCTCGACGAGATCACCGAGCGCATCGTCGCGGCCCTCGCCGCGCGCGGCATCACCGCCTGATGGCTTTCCGCCGCTCCCTGTACAAGACGCCCGCGCAGCTTCGCGCGATGGTCGAGCCCGGGCTCATCACCGCGGCCGCCCTCGACGCTGTCCGCCCGGCGGCCGTCGCGGGCGCGTCGACCCTCGAACTCGACGCGATCGCCCACGACGTCATCGTCTCGCGCGGCGCGGAGTCGAACTTCCAGCTCGTGCGCGGGTACCGTCACACCACGTGCATCTCGGTCAACGAGCAGGTGGTGCACGGCATCCCGGGGGAGCGGATCCTCCAGCCCGGCGACATCGTCTCCATCGACTGCGGCGCGCAGTTCCGCGGCTGGAACGGCGACTCGGCGA
Source organism: Microbacterium marinum (assembly GCF_014204835.1). Taxonomy (NCBI): domain Bacteria; kingdom Bacillati; phylum Actinomycetota; class Actinomycetes; order Micrococcales; family Microbacteriaceae; genus Microbacterium; species Microbacterium marinum. The sequence continues at coordinate 806,096 of NZ_JACHMD010000001.1, forward strand.
TCACCCTCGTCGTCCCCGACCCGAACCGGCCCGAGCTGGTCGCCGCCCGTCAGCGCCTCTCCGAGGTGACCGAGGGTTCGCTGTGGGCCGGCATTGCCGCGCTCGCCTCCGCGTCGCGCGTCGGTGAGATCGGCGACGCCGTGCAGACGCACATCGAGGCGTCGGGGGAGGGGTACGGCATCCTCCGCGACTACGTCGGGCACGGCATCGGCCGCAAGATGCACGAGGGGCCCACGGTCTTCAACTACCGCGTCGCCGATCTCGGGCCCGAGGTGCGCCCCGGCCTGTGTGTCGCGATCGAGCCGATGGTGGTCGGCGGCGATGAGGCGACCCTCGTCGAGGACGACGACTGGACGGTCTCGACCGTGGACGGCAGCGACGGCTCCCATTGGGAACATAGCGTCGCGGTGCACGATGGAGGTATCTGGGTCCTGACCGCCGCGGACGGCGGAGCCGCAGGACTCGCCGCGTTCGGTGTCACACCCGTTCCGATCGACTGAGGGGTACGAGCATGACCGCGGCTGCGGGGAAGACGAACTGGTTCGCCGTCTGGGTCAGCGTGGCGGTGGTGGCCGTTCTGGCCGTCGTCGTCGGACTGGTCGTCTGGATGAACAACAGCGCGAGCGCGCCGGGTCCCGTCCCCGCCTCGAGCGGCATCGATCAGGAGACCGGGGCGATCACCTTCGGCGACGGACCCGACACGGTCGCCACCTGGGTCGACTTCATGTGCCCCTACTGCGGTCAGTTCGAAGAGACCGAGGGCAAGACGATCGCCGAGCTCGTCGACGACGGCAGCGTGACCCTCGAGGTGTACCCCGTGTCGATCCTCGACCGCCTCTCGCAGGGCACCGAGTACTCGAGTCGTGCCGCCTCGGCGATGTACGCCGTCGCCGACGCCGACCCCGAGAACGCCTACTCCTTCTTCCGCGCCCTGTTCGAGGAGCAGCCGGCCGAGCAGACCGCCGGCATGACCGACGAGGAGCTCGTGCAGCTGGCGAAGGATGCCGGTGTGGATGTGACCGCTGATCTCGAATCGGCGATCCTCGACCACGAGTTCATCGAGTTCGCGAAGTCGCAGGAGCTGCCGGAGGGCGCGTCCGGAACGCCGACCCTGAAGGTCAACGACGAACTGGTGCAGGTGACGTTCGACCCCGAGGTCGACATCCTCGCCAACCTCACCTCGCAGTGACGCCGAATCCGACGCGCCCGAGTGGCGGGTCGGGAAAATATCACGTACACTGAATCTTTGGTGCCTTGCGCCTTTCTCGGCGTGTCACCGACACATCCCCACCCACCGCAGACCGACCGGTCTGCACAACTGTAAGCGAGCGTATGGCGAAGAAAGACGGTGTCATCGAGATCGAAGGTGTGATCTCCGAGGCTCTGCCGAACGCGATGTTCCGCGTCGAGCTGAGCAACGGTCACAAGGTCCTCGCCACGATCTCCGGCAAGATGCGGCAGAACTACATCCGCATCATCCCCGAGGACCGCGTCGTCGTGGAGCTGTCGCCCTACGACCTCACCCGCGGTCGCATCGTCTACCGCTACCGCTGAGACCGGTCGAGAAGTAACGCCCCGTGCCGTCAGGCGCGTCGGCGAAGACAGCGAATCAGGAAAATCATGAAGGTCAACCCCTCCGTCAAGCCCATCTGCGACCACTGCAAGGTCATCCGCCGCCACGGTCGCGTCATGGTCATCTGCAAGTCGAACCCGCGTCACAAGCAGCGCCAGGGCTGATCGGATGCCGCGTCCGCGCGGCCCCGCAGGCTCATAACTCAATACACACAACGGCAGGATCAGAACCCGCACTGCGGGGGACACCTCGGGTCGGAGGCCCGGGCACCGATCCTGCTCCACACCTCCACCGACTCCTAGGAGACATCGCATGGCACGTCTTGCCGGCGTTGACATCCCGCGCGACAAGCGCGTGGTGATCGCCCTCACCTACATCTACGGCATCGGCCGTACCCGCTCCGTCGAGATCCTCGGCTCCACCGGAATCGACGAGTCGATCCGCGTCAAGGACCTCACCGACGAGCAGCTCGTGGCCCTCCGCGACCACATCGAAGGCACCTACAAGGTGGAGGGTGACCTTCGCCGCGAGGTCGCCGCTGACATCCGCCGCAAGGTCGAGATCGGCTCGTACGAGGGCATCCGCCACCGTCGTGGCCTCCCCGTGCGCGGTCAGCGCACGAAGACCAACGCGCGTACCCGCAAGGGTCCCAAGCGCACCGTCGCCGGCAAGAAGAAGGCGCGCTAAAGCGCGGCCGCCACAGGTTTAGGAGAACACGCACATGGCACAGGCCAAGTCCGCAGCGCGCAAGCCGCGCCGCAAGGAGAAGAAGAACATCGCGCTGGGCCAGGCCCACATCAAGTCGACGTTCAACAACACGATCGTTTCGATCACCGACCCGTCGGGCGCCGTCATCAGCTGGGCCTCCTCGGGTGGCGTCGGCTTCAAGGGCTCGCGCAAGTCGACCCCGTACGCCGCCGGCATGGCCGCCGAGTCCGCTGCGCGTCAGGCGCAGGAGCACGGCGTCAAGAAGGTCGACGTCTTCGTCAAGGGCCCCGGCTCGGGCCGCGAGACCGCGATCCGTTCGCTGACGGCCGCCGGCCTCGAGGTGGGCTCCATCCAGGACGTCACCCCCCAGGCTCACAACGGCTGCCGCCCCCCGAAGCGTCGCCGCGTCTGATCGCTTTTCACGGATGCCGGTGAGCTGCGCAGCACTGCGCGGCCCCGGCATCCCGGACACAACTCAACACCTCTTGTAACTGCACGTGTCATATAGCGGTCACGTGACTGAAAGGAACACATAGTGCTCATTGCACAGCGTCCCACTCTGACCGAGGAGAAGATCGGCGAGTTCCGGAGCCGGTTCGTCGTCGAGCCCCTCGAGCCGGGCTTCGGCTACACGATCGGCAACGCGCTGCGTCGCAGCCTGCTGTCGTCGATCCCGGGTGCCGCGGTCACCAGCATCCGCATCGACGGCGTGCTGCACGAGTTCAGCACGGTCCCCGGTGTGAAGGAGGATGTCACCGAGATCATCCTCAACATCAAGCAGCTGGTGGTTTCGAGCGAGCGCGACGAGCCCATCACGGCGTACCTTCGCAAGACCGGCGCCGGTGAGGTCACCGCCGCCGACATCTCGGCTCCCGCCGGTGTCGAGGTGCACAACCCGGAGCTCGTCATCGCGACGCTCAACGACTCGGCGAAGTTCGAGCTCGAGCTGACGATCGAGCGTGGCCGTGGCTACGTCTCGGCGACGCAGAACCGCAACGAGTACGCCGAGGCCGGTCAGATCCCCGTCGACTCGATCTACTCGCCCGTCCTCAAGGTCAGCTACCGCGTCGACGCCACCCGTGCCGGTGAGCGCACCGACTTCGACAAGCTCATCCTCGATGTCGAGACCAAGCCCTCGATCACCCCCCGCGACGCTGTCGCGTCGGCCGGTCGCACGCTGGTCGAGCTGTTCGGTCTCGCCCGCGAGCTGAACGTCGAGGCCGAGGGCATCGAGATCGGCCCCGCGCCGGTCGCCGAGGTCATGACCAACGAGCTGTCGATGCCGATCGAGGACCTCGACCTGTCGGTCCGGTCGTACAACTGCCTCAAGCGCGAGGGCATCAACACGGTGTCCGAGCTCGTCGCCCTGTCGGAGACGCAGCTCATGAACATCCGCAACTTCGGCCAGAAGTCGGTCGACGAGGTGCGCGACAAGCTCGTCTCGCTCGGGCTGTCGCTGAAGGACTCGGTTCCCGGGTTCGACGGCGCGCACTTCTACGGCGGCTACGACGACGAGACCGTCTGACCTACGCCGGTCCGACCGACTGATCTTTTTCACCAGGAGTAACTGACATGCCCAAGCCCACGAAGGGTGCCCGCCTCGGCGGCGGCCCCGCCCACGAGCGCCTGCTGCTTGCGAACCTCGCCGCTGCGCTGTTCACCCACAAGTCGATCACCACGACCGAGACCAAGGCCAAGCGCCTGCGTCCGTTCGCGGAGCGTCTGGTCACGTTCGCCAAGCGCGGCGACCTGCACGCCCGTCGTCGTGTGCTGTCGGTCATCGGCGACAAGTCCGTCGTGCACGAGCTCTTCGCCGAGATCGCGCCGCTGGTCGCCGAGCGTGAGGGTGGCTACACCCGCATCACGAAGGTCGGCAACCGTAAGGGTGACAACGCGCCCATGGCCGTGATCGAGCTCGTTCTCGAGCCCGTCACCCCGAAGGCGAAGTCGTCGAAGAAGGCTGCTGCCGCCGCTCCGGCCGCTGCTGCGCCGGCTGCTGACGAGACCGCTGCGGACGAGACCGCTGCCGACGAGACCGCGACCGAGGCTCCGGCCGAGGAGACGGCCGCGACCGAGGCTCCGGCCGAGGATGCTGCGGCTGACGCCGGTGCCGAGTCGCCCGAAGAGGGTGCCGCGGCTGAGGCTGCTGCCGAGGACGCCGCCAAGTAAGACTCCCTCTCTGAGGGAACTCAGGGCCCGCCCCCGTTTCGGGGCGGGCCCTCTCTCGTGCCTGGAGCTGCTGCGACTGCGGCGAAGCAGCGGGTCGGCGCGCCGGTCGTCGGGCGTGCGCCTGTGGCTGGGGTCGCCGGTCTCAGAGACGGCGGACGAGGGCGACGTCTCGCTCGGTGAACGCGAAGCCGAGGCCTTCGTAGAGCGTGTTCGCGCCGGTGGGGGAGTCGGTGTCGACGTCGAGGACGGCCTTTTCGAGGTTCGCGTCGGCGATCGCTCGGAGCGCGGCGGACACGACGAGGGGCGCCAGCCCACGCCGGCGGTGCGAGCGGATCACACCGATCAGGTCGATGTACGCGTGGCTCGCCCCCAGCGCCGCGAAATCGTCTTCGTTGACCGAGGCGAGGCAGAAGGCGACGATCGTGCCTTCGGCATCCACCGCCATGCGGGAGAGATCGGGACGGAAGAAGTCTCCGCCCACGAACTGCTGCCACCGCTCCGGGTTGGAGGGGAGGCTGCCCCAGTGGTCGCGGAACGCGTCGTTGCGGGCGGCCAGAGCGTCGCTGTCACGGGCGCGGTCGTAGGTCACCACGGTGATGCCCTCGGGCGTCGTGACATCGGGCAGCGCGTCGCCGAGGTCGCGGACCATCGTCGAGAACCAGCGCTCGGGAACGTACGACAGCCGCTCGGCGATCGCGACGTGGCCGAGGTTGTCCTCGCGGGCGTAGACCTTCAGCAGGCCCTCGGATCCGCCGCCTTCCAGGGCGACTGCCGCTGTGGCGACCTGCTCGGCACCGCGGGCGTCGAGCCAGCGCAGCAGCGCACCGCCGATGCCGCGTCGACGCCAGTCGGGGTGGACGGCGTCGCCGATGTCGACCGAGAGCTTGCCGTCGACCCGGGAGGGATGCAGCATCGCGGTGCCCGCGGCTACCAACTCGCCGCCGGGCGCGATCGCGACGAGGGTGTCGCGTCGGGCGTCGACGTGGCTGAGTTCGAAGATGTCGGCGATGTCCTGTCGGGGGGTGATCCACGTCGGGTGATCGATGGCGTCGGATGCCGCGAACACGGCGTGGATCGCGTCGATGTCGTCGGTCGTGGCGGCACGCCACTCCGTGATGTCGGGGTGCTGCGGGGCGGTCGGAGCGACCGGGCGGCCGACGCGGTCGGAGAGGCGGGAGCTGGTCACGTCGCCATATTACGCGCGCGGTATGTAGTGCCGGGGGTCTCGAGACGGCGTTGGTCAGCGCTTGTCGCCGAAGACCTCGCCGACCGACCACTGGGCGAGCTCGACGCGGTACTGCAGTTCGGCGCGTTCGTTCTCGACGCCGTTGATCGTCTCCTCGACGGTGTCGGCGAAGATGCGACCGCCTGCGCCGCCGGGATGGATCTTGTCGCCGGCGAGCAGGTCCGCGTGGGGTCGGATCGCCCCCGACCAGTCGGCGACGACGACGCCCGGCGTCTTCGCCGCGAAGCGGTCGATCGTGCGGTTCACGCCCGGGATCCAGTCGCGCGGGGCGAACGCCGTGACGAGGACGAGGGTCCGCTTCGGTCCGATGTCCTCCCGCAGCCGTTTCAGGTCGTCCGGGTCGACGGCGCCGTTCGTGCCGAGCCCCACGACGACGTAGTCGCGCAGCCGGTCGCGCTCGGCGAGCCGCGCGACGATGTCGGCGCCCGTCGACATCGACCGGGAGACCTTCGCGTCGACGTCGATGCCCGGCATCCCCTCGAGAAGGCTCGGGGCCGAGGCGAGCATGACGGAGTCGCCCACCGCGGTCACGCGCGCACCGGCGACCTGCGCGGGTGCAGGAGGTGCGGGGCGTCCGTCGGGGGCGACGCAGAGCCCGTCGTCGTCGGAGAGGTTCGCCGTAGCGCACTCCGGCGGGAGCGGGGCGGCGTCGCGGCGGATCGCCGCCCCGGGCAGGGTCGCGCCGGGTGAGGACGAGGTGGATGCCGCGTCGAGCGCGTACTGGCCGCGCGCGACGACCGACTCGCTCGAGCCCATGTCGGGGGCGTGGGCGACCGCCGCGGTCGTCCCCGCGACCACGAGGGCGCCGGCCGCGACGCCGGCGGTCGCGGCGGCGCGGCGTGTGGGCCGGCCGCGGAGGGCTCGGTCGAGCGCGCGTGCCGAGCCGCGGAGTCCGCGCCGGCGCACCGGCTGCTCGACGAACCGGTACGACAGCTCCGTCGCGATGAGGGTGAGGATGAGCGAGAGCGCGCCGATCTCGAGCGGGACGGCCACGTCGGGGGAGCTGCCGGTGGTGGCGTAGGTGAGCAGCACCACGAGCGGCCAGTGCCACAGGTAGAGGCCGAACGAGCGTTCGCCGATCCACCGCATCGTCGCGACGTCGAGCGCCCGGCCGAGCCATGCGCCGGGGCGGACGGCCGCCGCGATTGCGACGACCGTGAGCGCGGATGCCGCGACGAGCAGCCACGGGAAGGCGACGGCATCCGAGGGGGAGGGCAGGAGCGCGAGGGCGACAAGGGCCGCGACCGCCAACGCGCCGACGGCGCCGGGGACGCCGCGGGTGCGCGAGGCGGGACGGACGAACGCGAGCGCGACTCCGAGGAGCAGCCCGTACGCGTGCGTGTCGGTGCCGTAGTAGACGCGGGTGACGCCGTCGCCGACGAGGACGGCGGCCCAGACGGCGGATGCCGCGGCCAGCGCGACCGCGAACGCGACGCGCCACCGGCGCAGCAGCAGGACGGCGGGTAGGAGCAGCGGCCAGAGCAGGTAGAACTGCTCCTCGACGCCGAGCGACCAGAGGTTGCGGAGGAGCTCGGGGGAGGTGGAATCGAAGGAGCCCGCGCCGAAGTATGCGGAGCCCGAAGCGATCGCGACCCAGTTGTACGCGAAGGTGGCAGCGCCGGCGATCTGGGTGCCGAGGCCGACGAGGACGTCGCCGCCGACCATCCACGCGAGGCTCGCGCAGACGAGCACCATGACCGCGATCGCAGGGAGCAGGCGCCTCGCCCGGCGGCGCCAGAACGCGCCGAGCGCGATGCTGCCGGTCTCGTCGCGTTCGCGCAGGAGCAGCGTCGTGATGAGGAAGCCGGAGATGACGAAGAACACGTCGACGCCGACGAATCCGAGCGGCAGGGTCGCGGCGCCGGGCATCCCGTCCCGCCCGGGGAGGGCGGGGAAGAGGTGGTAGACGACGACGAGCAGAACGGCGACGGCGCGCAGGCCGTCGAGCCCTGCGAGGCGCGCGGAGGGGGGACGTGTCATGGCAAAAAGTGGCGGGTTCGGTGGGGGCCGAAGGGCGCGGTCTGGGGGGAGACGCGCGGGCGATGGGGGTCGCGGCATCCAGTGTAGGTCGGTGTTCCGGAGAGTCCGGTGAGCGACCCCTGGCAACGGCACGATCACGGGCCTGCCGCGGCGGGTCGGAGCGCGGTACCGTGGAGGAAGACACCGACCGCGCCGCTGATGGCTCCGCGATCCGGCAGGCGCGTCGCCCGATGAAGGGATGGACACCATGGCCGGACAGATCGTCGTCGGAGTGACGGGAGCGCGCGTGTCGCGCCGGGCCGTCGACTGGGCCACAGCCCGGGCCGTGCAGTGGAAGCAGTCCGTCGAGTTGGTCTCCGTCGTCGGCGGCGCGATCGGGACTGTCGGCGAGGCCGAGGTGCTGGGCGCCGCGCAGACCGCGACGCAGCAGCTGCTCGACGGCGAGGCCGAGCGGGTGCGCACGGCCGGGGTGACCGTGTCGACGCGGGTCGAGTCGGGCAACCCCGTCACGAAGCTGATCGAGGCGTCGGCGGATGCCGCGCTGCTGGTCATCGGCAGCGACTACCGCGGCGCGGGGACGGGGCCGGCACGCGGCGTGCACGGCATCCGTATCGCGGCGGGGGCGAAGAGTCCCGTCGTCGTCGTGCCCGACCGTGACCTGGGTGAGGGGTCGGGGGTCGTTGTCGGCATCGACGGGTCGAGCGTGTCGGAGCATGCGATTGAGTTCGCGGCGGCGGAGGCTGACCGGCTGAGTGAGCAGCTCATCGCGGTGAGCGCGTGGACGCCGCTGCACACGCCGCGCAACGCGATGGAGGTCTACCCCGATCTGTACCTCGCGAATATGCAGTCGACGACGGAGGAGATTCTCGCGCTGTCGCTCGCGGGCCTGTCGTCGCGCTACCCCGACCTGAAGGTCGTACGTCGCGCCGAGCGGGGACACCCGTCGCAGGTGCTGAGCGAGATCGCCGGCGACGCGCGCATGGTCGTCGTCGGCACGCACGGACGGGGCGCGATCGCCCGGTTCCTGCTCGGGTCGATCAGCCAGGAGGTCCTGTCGCACCTGCCCACGGTGACGGCCGTGGTGCGGTGAGCCGCCGCTGGTTCTCTGACACAGTTGCTGCATGAGTTCTGCTGACCCTGCGCCGCACGTCCTCGTGATCGGCGAGGCCCTCATCGACATCGTCGTGCGCGACGGCCGCGAGGCCGAGCACGTCGGCGGCAGTCCGGCGAACGTCGCGGTCGGTGTCGCGCGTCAGGAGGTCGCGACGACCCTGCTGACCTCACTCGGTCGTGACAGTCGTGGGCGCCGCATCGCCGCGCAGGTGGAGTCGTCGGGTGCGCAGGTCGCCGACGCGTCGTGGACGGATGCCGCGACCGCCACTGCGCGGGCGGAGATCCAGCCCGACGGGTCGGCGCGGTACGAGTTCCGCATCGACTGGACGCTCAACGCCGACGCCGCGGCGGAGCTCGTGGATGCGGCATCCCTCGTGCACGCCGGGTCGATCGCGCTGTTCCTGCAACCGGGTGGCGAGACGGCGCTCGCCGCGCTCGAGCGCGCGAAGGCGCGCGGCGCCGTGGTGACGGTGGACCCGAACATCCGGCCCGCGCTGGTCGGCGACGACGCGCTCGCGGTGGCAGAGCGTGCGTTCGCGGCGGCGTCGATCGTGAAGCTGAGCGACGAGGATGCCGCGGAGCTCTACCCCGGCAGGTCGCCGCGCGAGGTGCTCGAGGCGATCGCGGGGCATGGTCCGCGGGTGGTCGTGATGACGCGCGGCGGCGAGGGCGCGATCGCTCTCGGTGCGGGCGGGGTGGTGGAGCAGGAGCCGCTGCGGGTCGAGGTCGCCGACACCATCGGGGCCGGCGACGCGTTCATGGCGAGCCTCGTCGCGAGCGCGGTGGGCGACGCCGGGCTGCTCGCGGGCGATGCCGATGCGCTCGAGCGGGCGCTCCGCCGGGCGGCGGTGACCGCGGGCGTCACGGTATCGCGGCCCGGCGCCGACCCGCCGTCGCGTGGCGAGGTCGACGACCTGGTGTGAGGCGCCCGCCGCATGGCGCCCCGATCCCGCCGACTAGGCTGAGGCCGTGCGCCTGCGGATCGATCTCGCCTATGACGGCACCGACTTCAGGGGTTGGGCGCGCCAGCCCACCCTGCGCACCGTGCAGGGGACGCTCGAGGCGGCCATCGCTCGCATCCTCGGCGGGGACCCGCGCCTCGTCGTCGCCGGGCGAACGGATGCCGGCGTGCACGCGTCGGCCCAGGTCGCGCACCTCGATCTCACGGAGGCGCAGGAGCATCGGCTGCGCGCGGGTCGGAATCCCGACCCGACGGCGCTCGCCGCTCGCCTGAACGGTGTGCTCGGTGCATATCACGATGTGGCGGTGCATCGCGTGCAGGTCGCGCCTGAGGGTTTCGACGCCCGCTTCTCGGCGGTGTGGCGCCGCTATTCCTACCGGCTCGCCGATCGCACGACGGGGTACGACCCGCTCGACCGCGCCCGCACGACCTATGTGAACGCCCACCTCGATGTTGAGGCGATGGATGCCGCCGCGCGCGGCCTGCGCGGCCTGCACGACTTCGCCGCCTACTGCAAGCCGCGCGAAGAGGCGACCACGATCCGCACGCTGCTCGAGTACGACTGGCACCGCGATGAGCGGGGGACCCTCGTGGCGAACGTGAAGGCCGATGCGTTCTGCCACAGCATGGTGCGTGCGCTGGTCGGCGGCTGCGTGGCCGTCGGCGAGGGTCGGCTCACGCCCGCGCACCTGGCGGAGATCCGCGACCAGCTGCAGCGCGTCAATGAGGTCAAGGTGCTCGCGGCCCGGGGGCTCACGCTCACCGAGGTCGGGTATCCCGCGGACGATCTGCTCGCCGCGCGCGCCGAGCAGACCCGCGCCCGCCGCGAGCTCGGAAGCCCCGCTGAGTCTGCGTGAGGTCGCGCCGCGGGCTGGTCGCGATGGGCGCCGCGCAGACACAGAAGAACCCCCGGACCGTGGCCCGGGGGTTCTTCTTATGCGATGGTTCGCGAGTGCTTACGCTGCCTGGCGCGAGCGGCGCACCGAGGTGGCCACTGCGATGCTGGCACCGGCGAGGACGAGGACGCCACCGCCGACCCAGATGCCGAGGAGCTGGTCGCTGTCGAAGCCGTTGACGGGAAGGACGCCGCCGTCAACGTCGCCACCGGTCGCCGCGACCCGGATGGTGATCGGGTCGAGATCGGTGCCGCTCGGCGTGCCCTCTGTCGCCAGGGTGTACGTGCCCGAGGCGTCCTCGGGCAGCGTGACGACTGCCTCGGGGTTGGAGACCGGCTTCGTGACCGACGTCGAGGCGTCAGCCGAAGCGGCGATACGGGCGAGGCTTGCGCCCGTGATGCCCTCGCCGCTCAGGGTGAACGTGACGGAGGTGTCGGAGTCGGGAAGTGCGCTGACGTTGACGAACAGCGTCACGGGTCCGCCCGGGGCGATGGTGACGGTACCGCCGGGTGCGACGGTGACGGCACCGCCGGGTGCGACGGGAGTGTAAGCGTTCGCGACGGCCGGAGCCGCGAAGACCGCCGCTGCGGCAAGAGCGAGAGCCGCCGCTGCCTTGCTGATCTTGTTCTTCATGGTTTCTGCTTTCGGTCGTCGTGACAGAGGACGAGAAAGAGACCTGAAGCCCCAACCCATGCCCCCTGATGGTTGGACATGACTAAGTATTCAGGAATCGCTCAGGGACTGCAAGTTAGGAGAGTTTCGAGAAGGTAAACTTTCGCAACCTCTCGAGGCCGCCGCAGACTGCCCGACACGCCCGACCTGAATAGACTGGCCGCACAGCAGCCTGAAGGGGATCTCATGCGCCACGGTACGCGCCGCCACGCTCGGTGGGCAGCGGCATCCGCTCTGGTCGCCGGAGCGATCGTGCTCGCGGGCTGCGGTCCGTCGCCGTGGGCGCTGCAGAGCCCGGAGCCGACGGTGACTGATCCGGCCGGGAGCGCGGCGCCGACCGACGTCGCTCCGCCGGTCGAGAACGACCTGTCGGGCGGCTCCACCGAGCGCCAGGTGACCGCGGGCGCGGTGACGGCGACCATCGACTACTGGTCGACGCTCCGCATGGACAAATGGACGCCCAACGCCGTCAAGCCCGTCAGCCTGTCGATGATCACGAAGGTCAAGCCCAACGACGGTCAGAAGGTCTACCTGCAGAAGGCGACCATGCTCGCCGTGCCGGCCAACGCGACCGAGTCGTTCGAGGCACTGACCCCGCAGGTCGACGAGTCGTCGCTCAACGGCACCCCCGGCTACCTCGTGCTCTCGCCGTACAGCTATTCGCAGACTTTCAATGTCGGCCAGGTGCCGGCTGAGGCGACGTACGTCACTGTGCAGTTCACCTTCGACTACCTCGTGCAGACGACGCCGAAGTCGAAGGAGTACGCGAAGCAGACGGCGAGCGACACCCTCACCATCGCGATCGCGCAGCCCGCCGACGACGGCGCCGAAGACTGACATCGCGCGCCGAGAGGGCGCGTACCCGGGGGAACCTCAAGAAAACCTCAAGATCCGCAAGGCGAGGTAAAGACCACCGCGAGGGTCCCGCAGATCCGGTCGATCCGGCCGATCGTGCCCGTAGGTTGATGGACGTACCACCGGCGGCGGTCACCCGAAACCGCCGCCGGTCCTTCTTCCTCATCCACTCCGTCTTCGAACGAGGCACCCATGTCGATCCGACTCTCGCGCCGCGCCCGCGTCGCCGCCGTCGCCGCGCTCACGGCCGCAGCCATCTCGCTGACCGGCTGCGCTCAGGTCATCGACGCGTTCAACTCCATCTCCAGCCCGAACGAGGCGGCTGCGACGCCGGCGCCGAACGCGACGCCCGTCACCGGTGAGGTCGAGATGCCCTTCGACTCCCAGTTCACGTACGACGGCTCCGTGCAGATGACGTACGAGATCGCCGACGGGCTGCAGATCATCCTCGACTTCTGGGCCGTCGACTCCAAGCGCACGCGCGAGTGGTACCCCGACAACCCGAAGACGTTCGGCTTCGCGGTGAACGTCAAGGACACCCGCGTCGACGAGAAGGCCGTCCTGAAGCAGAAGCGTCGGGTGTTCCTCTCGAACGTGAGCATCAGCTCGCAGACGGCGCAGACGTCGAACCAGGTGAGCTCGCCGTTCCAGTTCAGCTCCGACCCCCGCACGCTGGTGCCGACCGACACCATCCGTTCCAGCAAGGGTCTGCTGATCAACAGCTACCAGGGTGGTCTGCTCGTTCCCGAGACGACGATCAACCAGCTGCCGCAGGACACCTACGGCATCACGCTGCAGTTCGCGCTCGACATCTGGGTCGAGGGCACCGCGAACGATTCGAAGAGCTTCACCCAGCAGACGGTCTACCCGGTGATCCCGATCGCGATCTATCCTCGTGAGACGGAGACGGATGCCGCGACGGGCAGCACAACGGACGGCACCACGACCGACGGCACGACCGGTGACGGCACGACCGGGACCGACGGGTGGACGACGACCGGCGGCAACGGCTCGGGCCCGACGACCCCCTGACGGGTCGCATCCGCGTAATCTCAGAGTCGACGTCCACAACAAGGAACTGACGTGACGAGTCCGTACATCCCCGGCCCGCAGGGCTGGCAGCAGGCGCAGCCGCAGCAGCCGCAGGGCTGGCAGCAGCCCGCGCAGCAGTGGCAGCAGCCGGCTCAGGACGGTCAGCAGTGGCAGCCGGCGCCGCAGTACCAGGCGCGGCAGGAGCAGTGGCAGCCTGCCGCCCAGCCCGCCGAACCCCAGTGGCAGGAGCCGCAGTACGGTAAGGGCCAGTGGCAGGAGGCTCCGCAGGGGTCGTGGGATGCCGCCGGCGACCAGTCCTACCCGGGCGCCGTGGGCACGTCGCAGGACCTGCTGCCCGTCGACGAGTTCGCCGACGACTTCGCGTCGGTCCTCGAGAACACCTCGGTGCACCGGTCGACGATCGGCTGCGTCATTCCGGCGTACAACGAGGCCGAGTCGATCGCCGACGTCATCCGCTCGCTCCTCGAGCAGAGCCGCGTGCCCGACGTCATCCACGTCGTGGTGAACAACACGTCCGACGACACGGTCGCGATCGCGTCGGAGTTCTCGGGCCCGCACGAGGTGGAGACCGAGCTCGGTCTGCAGTTCACCGAGGTGTTCGTCCACGACATCGGCAAGAACCCCGACAAGAAGGTCGGCGCGCTGAACTACGGCTACGCGCTCGTCGAGGGCTACGACTACCTGCTGGGCGTCGACGGCGACACCACGGCCGACCGCCGCGCGGTCGAGTACCTCGAGAACGAGGCGGTCTCCGACTCGCGCATCGGCGGCATCTCGGCGATCTACACGATCGACGACCGCCCCATCAAGGGCTTCATCGCGAAGTGGCTGATCACCGGTCAGCGCACGCAGTTCGCGGCCTTCAACCTGCAGAACCTGCTCCGCGGCCGCAACATGGCGGTGCTCGGCGGCCAGTTCTCGATCTTCTCGACGACCGCGCTCCGCGACGTCATGAAGGCGAACCACCAGAACTCGCCGTGGGTGAAGGACTCCGAGGTCGAGGACTCGCTCCTCTCCCTGCAGATCAAGTCGGCGGGCTACCTCACCAAGATCAGCCCGTTCGCCCGCGCAGACGTGGGCGGCATGACCACGCTGAAGGGCTACGACGCCCAGCAGGTGAAGTGGACGTACGGCGCCATCGAGCTCATGTGGCCCGGCCAGCGCGGTGACACGAAGGGCCAGCCCTTCCACCCGAACCTGCGCCTGCGCTGGTTCGAGCAGTTCTCGATGCTCACCAACCTGTTCGTGCGCGTCGTGTTCATCACGCTGCTCGTGGCATCCCTGTCCATCAACGCGTTCGTGTTCTCGGCCTGGTGGCTCATCCCGCCGTTCATCGCCGCGGCGCTGAACTACCGCATGGCACGGGCGATGGAGAAGTCGAACTCGCGTGACGTCGCCTTCGCGGTGCTGCTCTTCCCAGCCGAGATTTTCATGTGGATCCGCATCAGTCACTTCATCCGATCGTGGAGCCGCTTCCTCTCGAAGAAGAAGGTCGACAACTGGGCCCTGCAGGCCCGCGCCGAGAAGGGCGGGGCGAGCCTCGGCCACTGGGCGCCGTTCATCATCCTCGCCATCGTGGCCGTCGCCATGGCCGCCATCTGGAACCTGCTCGACCCCGTCACCCAGTCGGCGATCCTCTGGGTCGGCTGGCCGGTGCTCGGTATCGTCACCGTGCTCCAGACCCTCACGATGGCTTTCAAACTGTTCCAGCGACACCAGGGCTACAAGGTCTGACCCCGAAATCAGATCAGCCCACGCGAAACCCCCGGTCCGAAAGTGCCGGGGGTTTCGTTGTTGATGGATGCCGCGGCATCCCCGATCAGGCAGAGGTGACGGTCTCGGAGGTGAGCCGGTAGCCGACGCCGCGCACGGTCTCGATGTAGCGCGGGTTGTTCGGGTTGTCGCCGAGCTTGCGGCGGAGGTTCGTCATGTGCGCCTCGATGGCGCGCTTGTCGGCCTCGCCGACGAAGTAGCTCGTGACGTACGACTCGCCGCGGAGGACGAGCGTGAGGTCGGCCTTGCTGCGCACGCGGCGCTTGGACTCCATGAGGGTGGAGAGCAGGTCGAACTCGGTGCGGGTGAGGGTGAGTTCACGGCCGCTGACGAGCACGACGCGGTGCTCGGCGTGCACGGCGAGGTCGCGGTGGATGTTCCAGCCGGGGCCGCCCACGGGCGGGGTCTGCGGCGACATCGGGGCGACGTCGGTGCCGGGGCGGTATCCGTTCGGCGGGCCACCGTAAGCCGGCCCCCCGTTCGGCGGCAGCACGACCGCCTGGCCGCCCTGGTGAGGGGCGACCGGCTGCTGCGACGGGGCCGGGTAGACGGGCGTCATGATGCGCTCGTCGAACACGGGCGTCGTGGGCGCGAGGTCGGGCTGCATCGGCTCGGCCGGGCGTGCGCCGGGGAACGAGGGTCCCGCGGCTTCCTGCCGGGGAGCTGCGGGTTGGACGGTCGACCCGGTGCGAGGGCGCCGCAGCAGCGATTCGACGCGGGCGCGGAGCTCGCGGGGGCGGAAAGGCTTCACGACGTACTCGTCGGCGCCGGCGCCGAGGCCGAGGACGACGTCGGCCTCTTCTTCGAGGCCGGTGATCATGATGATGTACGTGTCGCTCTGGGCGCGGATGCGCCGGGCGGCTTCGAAGCCGTCGATGCCCGGCATGTTGACGTCGAGCGTGGTGATGAGTGGCTGGTACGACAGCACCGCACGGACGCCGTCGATGCCGTTGCCGACCGAGACGGTCGAGAACCCGGCCGCTTCGAGCACCTCGACGATCAGGTGACGGATGTCGGGGTCGTCCTCGACGATCACCGCTGTCTTGTGCAGCGTGCTCGGGTCACTCATCTACCTTGGCTCCCAGCGTCCCGTGATATGAGGTCAGCCCTCATGCTACACAGGGGGCGCGGATGCCCTCGCCAGCACGTCCACGTGGCAGTACTTGTCGCTATCGGGGTGGGGTTGCGGCGTGTTGTGCCACCTGGACGGGTGGGTGCCGGGGTCCGGGTGCCGCGCCGCTGGTTCAGGTGGCAGGTGTTGTCGGTTTCGGGGTGGGGTTGCGGCGTGTTGTGCCACCTGAGGGGTGGGTGCGGGGCCCGGGTGCCGCGCCGCTGGTTCAGGTGGCAGGAGTGGTCGCTTCGCGGGTGGGGTTGCGGCGTGTTGGGCCACCTGAGGGGTGGGTGCCGGGGTCCGGATGCCGCGCCGCTGGTTCAGGTGGCAGGTGTTGTCGGTTTCGGGGTGGGGTTGCGGCGTGTTGTGCCACCTGGACGGCGAATCACGGATGCCGCGGGTCGGCGCGCGTCGCAAGTGCGAGCGCCCCGCAGGTCAGCGCGCGTCGCGGGTGAGCTCGACGGCGGCGCGGGGCCAGAAGACGCCGGCCTTGGGGCCGCCGTTGCATTCGCCGTCGCTCTCGCCAGGCGGCTTGATCCACAGGTTGGTGTCGACGATGTCGTCGCCGAGGGTGCCGCCGGGCTCGCCGACCTTCTGCCACGGCGGGTTGCACCATTCGCCGCCCGACGACGCGGCGCCGTTGCGCGACGTGTCGACGAGGGCGTGCGCGCCGTCGAGCTTGGCGGAGAGCTCCGCGGCATAGGCGAACTCGTCGCTGCTCGACTGATAGTTCGACACGTTCGTCGCGAACCCTCGCACCTTCCCGACGACGCCGGTCTGGCGGATGAGGTCGGCCATCTGGTCGGCGCCGAGCCAGTTGCTGTGGCCGCCGTCGACGTAGATCCAGGTGTTCGGCGCGCTCAGCTCGTCGACCGCGGCGCTCAGCTGCCGGGCGCGGTCGGCGATGTTGCCGCAGTCGGGGGCGAGGGCGATGCTGTCGGGCTCGAGCACGACGATCTTCTGCAGGTCGGGCGCGGTGTCGAGGGCGCGGCCGATCTCGTCGAGCCAGCGCGGGTAGTCCTCTTCGGACAGTCCGCCGGAGGAGTAGTTGCCGCAGTCGCGGCCGGGCAGGCCGTAGACGACGACGGCGAGGGTGCGGCCCTGGTCGCGTGCCTGCGAGATGAGGCTGATGACGGTGTCGCCCGCCTCGCCGATGGGGTCTTGCTCGGGAGTGAGCCAGTAGGCGGTGGGCTGCTCGGACAGCCAGGTGGCGGCATCCTTCTCATCGCCGTTCAGGTCGTCGAGCGCCGCCTTCGCCTTCGACTGCGAGGGGGCGACGACCGTCGTCCCGACGCCGGGGGACTGGGCCGTGAGGGCGTAGAACCCGCGGGTCACGAGGTTGCCCACCGTCCCGATGATGACGATGACCAGGACGAGGACGGCGACGATGGCGACGGGGACGAGTACGCGGGCCGGGGGCATCCGCAGCTTCTTCCTGGGAGCCACTCTTGAACTCTAGTCATAGGCTTGATGCTCGATGATCACTGTCGTCTCGTACAACCTGCGCAAGCACGCCGCTGCCGGCGAGCTGGTCGAGCTGGTGACCCAGCACGACGTGGACGTGTTGTGCCTGCAAGAGGTCGACACAACTGACATGCCCGAGCGCATCGGCGGACTGAAGCTGGCGGATGCCACGCGGCAGAACCGTCTGGGACTCGCGATCTACTACCGCGAGAACGGCTTCCGCGCCGGCCCGAGCCGCACGTTCTCGCTGAAGAAGTCGCTGCACGACATCGTGCTCAAGCCGGCCGACGAGCGCATGCTCGGCCTGCACCTGCGCGATATCGACAACGGCACCGACTTCATCGTGGCGTCGTTCCACGCGGCGCCGCTGACGGCGCTGAACTCGCTGCGCCGGCATCAGATCCGCGCGGCGTTGAAGGAACTGTCGACGCTCGGCAAAGGCGACCCGATCCTGATGGTCGGCGACTTCAACTACCCGGTGTTCAAGGAGAACCTCGGACAGGTGGTGCGCGAGAGCGGCTACGAGCTGAGCCTGAGCGATGCGCGCACGTACACGCGCTACAAGTTCTTCCGCGGTCACTACGACTTCGCGACGTCGACGGGATTCGAGATCGAGCAGGTGACGACGCTGCCGCAGGGGGCGAGCGACCACCTGCCGATCCTCGTGACGGCGACGCCGATCACGCGCAAGAAGCCGTCGGCCGCGTAACGCGGGGCGTCAGTCGTCGGTGTTCGCGCGGTGGCGGCGGAGCGCCGCGGCGCCGACGATGACCACGCCGGCGAGCAGCAGTGCGCCGCCGCCGACCCAGAGGCCGAGCAGCTGGTTGCTGTCGAAGCCGCTGATGGGGAGTGCGCCGCCTTCGCCGGAGGCGTCGATCACGGCGCTGGCGGTGCCGCCCGCCGAGGTCGGCGAGACGGCGGCGATGTTGTAGACGCCCCGGGCGTCGGAGGGCAGCGTGATCTCGACGGGGGCCAGTGCGCCGTCGCGGTCGGACTCGCGCACGGTGCTCGCGGTGGAGATCTCGGTGCGGACCATGCCGAAGCTCGCGTTCGCACCGTTCTCGCCGGTGACGGTGATGGTCACACGCTCTTCGGCACCGAAGGTGCGGTCGTCGCACGCGAACACGATGACGCCGCCGGGGCTCACGCTGCCGTCGGCAGAGCAGGCGTCGACCGGCGGGTAGATCGTCGACGCGGATGCCGCGGCGGGCACGGCGACGAGCATCGCCGCGCCGAGAAGGGCGGGGACGAGCAGGCGGGGCGTGCGAGGCATTGGGGAGCTGCTTTCGCGAGGGCTGCGCTCGCCGTGGGGCTCGCGCCGAGGGTGGTCTCGGGAGAAGTGTACCCCGGTTACTCGCCGCCGCAGGAGCTCTGCAGCACGGGGGAGAGGTCGGCGTCGGCGGTGGGGGTCATCCACGCTTCGGCATCGGTGATGGCGGTGTCGGCGCGCACCGCGATCGTGATGGTCTTCGTCTCGCCGGGCTCGAGGTCCATCGTGTAGCTCAGCACCTGTCGGTCGCCGACCATGCCGCCGCCGAAGCCGGTGCCGTTTCCGTTGACCGAGGTGACGACGTCGAACCCGGCGGGCAGGTAGACCTCGCCGACCGTGCGGGCGGTGCCGGCGGGCACCCCGAACGCGCCACCGCCGGTGATGTAGCGGGGGAGGGAGGTGGCGGCATCCGTGGGGGCGCTGTTGGTCAGCGAGACGTCGAGGGTGAGGGTGCGCGGGGTGGTGCCGGGGCCGCAGCCGTCCCAGGTGAGCGTCACGTCGGGGGTGACGTAGTAGTCCATCTTCGACCCGGTGCCGTCGTTCATGTACACCCCGAGCCGGGCGGTGTCGTCGTCTGTCGCCGGAACCGGCCCCGAGAGGGTGGTCTGGGCGAGAAGCTTCTGCTCGGCGTCGTCGGCGCTCCAGAGGAGCAGGCGGTGCTCGGTGCCGGAGCGGCCGAGGGCGGTGACGAGCTTCGCCGGGTCGACGTTCCCGTCGGTGAGCGCCTGGAACACGGCCGCCGCGGCGGAGGCGAAGAACGCGTCCTGCATCCGAGGGTCTTCGTAGCGCAGGTAGACGTCGTTGAGCAGCAGCTGCACCGCGTTGTCGCTCGTGAGCTCATCGCCGGTGGGGAGCTGCACGGGGCCGGTCGCCTCGAGCAGGTACGAGAGCGCGACCGGGTCGAGCGAGATGACGCTGCCGACAGACTGCCCCTCGCGGGCGGCGAACTCCTGGGCGAGCCGGCCGGTGAGCGAGAAGTCGGGCACCTGCGTCACGTTCTGCAGGTAGCGCCCGGGCTTGAGCTGGTAGATCGTCTCGTACTCGCCGAGGTCGAGCACCGGCCGGTCGTAGCTCGCGATGTCGCTGGAGGAAAGCTGGCCGGTGAGGGCGATGCGCCCCTCGTTCGTGCGGATGACGGATGCCGCGCCGACGATGCCGCCGAGGGTGCGCCATTCTGCGTTGTTCTGCGTCACGAGCAGGTGGTCGCGGGGGCCGTCGGCGCCGAGCATCGACGGGAGGAGGCTGCTCGCGCGGGCGAGCGCGTCGGTGGCGGTGGTTGCCTGCTGGAGAAGGCCGTCGACCTCGTCGACCGCGTCTTCGACGATCGGCAGCAGAGGTCGGCGGTCGACCGCGGCGATGTCGTCGCGGGCGGATGCCGCGACGTCGGCGGCACGCCAGGACGGAGCCTCCAGCTCGGCGAACACGGTGGTGTCGATACGGCCATCGACAGGGCGGAAGGCGTCGGTGCCGAAATCGCCCGCGACGGCGGCGATCGGTGCGGCGGCGTCGGTGACGACGCGGTCGATGGCGTCGGCGACGTCGGCGACGGCGGCGAGCTGCGGACCGATCCAGGGGAGCGCTTCGGCGCCGGCCCAGATCGGGTCGGAGGTGAGATCCCGGGCGGCGGAGGTGTGCGCGCCGAGGTCGTCGATCGCGCCCGCGGCTGCACCGATGTCGTCGAGCTGCCCGGCGATCTCGCCGGCCGACTGCTGCGCCGTGCGGAGGTGGTCGTAGGCCATTGCGCCGCGCACGCCGATCCAGACGGTCGCGATCACGGCGAGCACGACGGCGGCGAGGAGCGCCCAGACGATCACGCGACCGGCGGTGCGCGCGGGGGAGGGCAGGAACGGCTCGGGCATCGGGTCGATCCTACGGGGACGGGCTCGTCAGCTCGCGAAGACCGCGCGCTCCCAGCGGTCACCGCCGGAGATCTGCGCGTGCTCGGCGGCGTCGGCGGCCGAGGCGCAGAGGCGGACGAGGTCGTAGTCGGCGAGGGTGGCCGTGGCGACACCGATGCTGGCGGAGAGCCGCACCGGGATCGCCTGCTGGTCGGTGACGGTGGCGATGCGCTCGAGCAGCCTCGACAGGATCGCGCGCACGGCGGTGTCGGGGCGGGGGAGCAGCACGACGTACTGCGTCGGCGAGAGGGCGTGGATGTCGGCTTCGGGTGGCATGACCGAGCGGATGTCGTCGGCGAATCGACTCGTCACGCGATCGAATGCGCGGCCGCTGGAGGCCTCGAGGAGCTCGCCGGGATCGTCGAGGCGCACGTCGACGACCGACCACCACTTGTCGCCGATCACCTTGGCGCGGTCGAGGCGATCTTGGGCGAGGAGTCGGAAGTCGGAGATCTCACGCGTCTTGTTCTGCGCGTCACCGCCGCGCGAGATGGAGAGCAGCGTGATGATCGCGCAGATGAGGTAGACGCCGGCGACGAGTTCGTTCATCGAGCGGAGGCCGATGATGTCGAGTTCGGTCTGGCCGGCGCCCCCTTCGAGGACGTGCACGAGACCGTCGACGAGCAGCAGCACAGTGAGCGTCGCGAAGGCGAGGTTCGCGACGATGAGCGGAAGGGAGAGGTCGCGCAGACGCTTCTCGACCCGGCTGAGTTCATACGCTGCGAGCGCCGAGCACACACCGGCCGCGGCGAACGCGATGCGGAAGACGAGGCCGTACCACTCCGTGGTAGCCGCGAAGCCGAGCGCGATCGTGAACAGGCTGAAACCGATGATCACCGGGAAGAGCATGATCGGCTCGCGGCCGCGGCGGGCGCGCAGGCCCACCCAGAGCAGACCGGTGGCGCACAGGATGGGGCCGTTCGCCGCCGCGCGCAGGGTGGTCGAGTCGATCGTGTCGGCCGTGACGAGCAGGTAGCTCGCGACCATCGCCGTGGCGAACGCGCCTGACCAGATCGACGCGTGGCGTGAAGGGAAGGGCAAGAAGCCGAGCCCGATCATGACGATCGTGCAGGTGGTCGCGATGGCGACGAGCACCGTGGTGACATCGACGGTCGTCACGAGTCACCTCCTTCGGTGGTGGGTTCGGCGGGAAGGGTGATCGACACGGTCGTGCCGCGGCCGAGCGTGCTCTCGACCGCGATGCTACCGCCATGGCTCTCGACGATGTCTTTCGTGATCCCCATGCCGAGGCCCGTGCCGGTGATGCCGTCGTCTTGCACGCTCTGTGCGCGGAAGTAGGGCGTGAAGATGCGCTCGACGTCTTCGGGTGTCATGCCGATGCCGTCGTCGGCGATCGCGAGTTCGATGCGGTCGCCGACGCGGCGGGCCGTGACGCGTACGGCGCCACGGTCGGTGTACTTGATGGCGTTGCTGAGCACGTTGTCGATGACCTGTCGCAGCCGGAACTCGTCGCCAACGAGCGTGAGCGGTCCGTCAACGGTGCATTCCAGGGCGATCTCGGCGGCGGTCGCGGCGGGGGTGAAGGCTTCGACGGATGCCGCGACGAGATGCGCGAGGTCGAAGTCGGCACGCGAGTGGTCGGCCTCGGGGGTCTGGGTGAGGATTCCTTGGATGAGGGTGAGCATGCGCTCACTCGCCGACTCGATGACTTCGAGGTGCTCACGTTGCGTGTCGGTGAGCCCGCCGCTTTCGAGGAGCAGGTCGGCGTGGCCGAGGATCGCCGTAAGGGGATTGCGAAGCTCGTGCGAGACGACGCGACTGACGTTGGGCTGCTCGCGCTGGGCTTCGGAGACGGCGGTGAGGTCTTCGAGTTCGATCAGGTACGTCGGTTCGCTGAGCGAGTTCGCCTCGGCGGTGCGAATCGAGAGACCCATGGCGCGCCAGGTACCCGCACGGTCGAAGAGCCATAGGCGTTCGCGTTCGACGGTCTCGCCGCGACCCGCGCGAGCCACGGAGGTCTGTGCCGCCGGCAGGGCGGTGCCGCGGTGGTCGGTGTATTCGACGGCACCGCCGGTGGAGAAGCGCAGGTCGCGCGGGTCGAGGGAGTACAGCGCGCGGTAGGCGGTGTTGGCGGCGACGATCTCACCGGCGGAGCTGATGCGGGCGAGGGCGACCGAGATGGAGTCGAAGACCGCGTTGACGCGCTGCTCAGCGGCTTGCACCCGGTGGAGGGTGCGGTCGAGGCGGTCGGCCTGCCGGCGGGTGAGGTGCCGAAAGGCGCGCGTCCGGCGAGCCCCGACGATGATCGTGATGCCGAGGAAGGCGAGGGCCAGCACGACGATGAGCAGCTCGAGCACAACCGCTGACGAGTAGCCGCGAGGCCACGAGTCGATGAGGTTCATCACGCCGGTGATGACGAGGCCGATGATCAGTTCGCGGGTGCCGTAGTAGGTCGCGATCCAGGCGATGGGGAAGACCCAGAGGTAGCCGAGGTTCGATTCGGCGATGGCGAGCAGGCCGACGCCGATGATGTCGAGCAGCGGCAACACGAGGGCTGCCCATTTGGGGTATCGCGCCCACGGGGTGACGAGCGAGGCGGTGGATGCCGCGACGATGAGGATGATGCCCGCGAGGAAGGCGCCGTGGGTGAGGAGCAGTTCGTCGAGGATCGCGATGACGACGGCGATGGCGACGGTGCTGAAGGTGAAGATCAGCTGCCACTGCCAGACGGAGCGCGTGCGCGTGCCGATGAGCTGGCTGTCTGCCCATCTGCTCACGAAAGTCTGCATGCCACGCTCCGTGGCCAGCTTAGCCACGTGCATCGGTCGGGGCTCAGAAGGCGGTGTCGCCGGGGGCGAGGGCGGCTCGTCCGGTCTTCACGAGGATGACGAAGTCGCCGACGAGGCTCCAGTTCTCGACGTAGGACAGGTCGAGGCGCACCGATTCATCCCAGGTGAGGCTGGAGCGTCCGCTCACCTGCCAGAGGCCGGTGATGCCCGGCTTCACGAGGAATCGCCGGTGCACGTGGTCGGCGTACTGTTCGACCTCGGCGGGCAGCGGCGGACGGGGGCCGACGAGCGACATCGATCCGCCGATGACGTTGAACAGTTGCGGCAGTTCGTCGAGGCTGAGGCGGCGCATGATGCGGCCGATGGGGGTGACCCGGGGGTCGTTCCTCATCTTGAAGAGCACCTGATTGCCGGCGTCGCGCTCGAGGGCGGCGAGATCGGCGAGGAGGTCTTCGGCGTTGGTGACCATCGAGCGGAACTTGAGCATCGTGAACTCGCGGCCGCCGTGCCCGATGCGGGTCTGCCGGAAGAGGATGGGCCCTTCGCTGGAGAGGCGGATGGAGACGGCGAGGAAGGCGAGGAGCGGGCTGATGACGATGACGCCGAGCGTGGCCGCGGTGACGTCCATGATGCGTTTCGCGACGCGCTGGCCGCCGCTGAAGCGCGGCGTCTCCACGTGCAGGAGGGGAAGGCCCGCAACGGGCCGTGAGTTGATGCGTGGGCCGGCGACGTCGGCGATACCGGGAGCGAGCACGAGGTGCTGGCGGCCGGCCTCGAGGCCCCACGAGATCTCTTTGACCTTGTCGGCGGGGAGTTCGTCGGTGCTCGTGACGACGACGGTGTCGGCGCCCGCGACCCGCATCGCGCGGGAGACGGCTGAGATCGATCCCATGATCGGGATCGTGGTGCCTTCGATGGTGTCGGCGACGGCGCCGGTGGGGACGCACGCGCCGACGACGTGGTAGCCCGCCGAGGGGTTGCGCAGCAGCTCGTTGGCGATCTCGACGACGGATCGGCGCGAGCCGACCAAGAGCACGCGGGCGGAGTAGGCCCCCGCCTTGCGCTGTGCGATCAGCCACTGCCGCCAGAGCCAGCGCTCGAACAGCAGGACGAGGATGCCGAGCGGGAGGCTCAGGAGCAGGAAGCCGCGGGCGACTTCGATTCGAGTGAGGAACGCGATGATCGCGATGACGCCGAAGAGGGTGATGCTCGAGCGTGCGATTCGTGCGTACTCGGCGCTGCCCGCACCGATGACGCGGTGATCGCGGGTGTCGGCGAGGGTGAGCGCCAGCATCCAGACGGCGATCAGGGCTGCCGAGAAGGCCCAGTAGGAGATGTCGTCGTCGACGAACCCGCCGGCGATCGCGAGGTCTGCCTGTCCCATACCGAACCATGCGATCTGGGTGCCGAAGACGACCCAGATGAGCACGAGCAGGTCGCTCACCCACAGGCGCTGCGAATAGCGGCGTCGCCAAAGATCCGGCGGTGCCACCACCTTCTGTGAGCCAGTGTCTTCGCTCATGTGCGCGTGTGACACATCGATCGCCACCCGTTCGCCCTTCCCCCCGACGATTTCCCCACCGTGCACGCTAGCAGGACCGTGTGACGCTCGGGTGTCGACAACGTCTCGCGCTGACTCGACCCGGACATGGCGCAGAGCCTCAGTCGGAGGCGGGCAGGATCAGTGAGGCGCGGGTGCCGTGTCCGGGGGTCGAGTCGAGTCGCACGTCGCCGTCATTGCGACGGGCCAGCTCGCGCGCGTTGGCCAATCCGAGCCCGAGGCCGGCGGCCGAGACCCCCTCGGCTTCGGCCCCGCGGTAGAACCGCTCGAACGCGTTGGACAGCGTGTCTGCCGCCATACCCGGTCCGTCGTCGGCGACGACGATGACGATGTGGTCGCCGTCGCGGTGGGCCGACATCTTCACGCTGCAGTTCGACCCGAACTTCACGGCATTGGAGACGAGGCTCCACAGCGCCCGGCGTGCGTCGATCGCGCTCGCCGCCGCAACGAGCCCAGTAGGGGCGATCGGGTCGATCGTGCTGCCGCGCGTCTCGGCGTCGGGCAGGTGGGCGGCACGCACGTCGTCGACGAGCGCGTCGACCGAGATCGGTTCGATCGTTGCTCCGGCCATTCCGGCGGAGTGGTGCAGGTCGTCGAGCAGCGACTTCAAACGTGTGGCGCTGCGATGCACGGCCTGTGACCACTCGGCCTGCTCAGTGGGCAGCTCGGCGCCGACGAGCAATTCGCTGTAGCCGAGAATGTTGGTCGCGGGGGTGCGCAGCTCGTGGCTGGTCGCGGTCACGAAATCTTCGCGCTGGCGCTCGAGATCGAGCTGCATCCCGAGGGCAGCAGCGCGTTCACGTTCTGCCTCGGCGACATCATGGGCCGCTCCGAGGGCGAGTGCTTGGCTGACTTTGCCCTCGTAGCGCGAGGCGACGATAAGCACTGTGAAGATGCCGACCGCGCTCATGAAGGTCACGAGCGTGATCGCCGCGTCGATCTCGCCGAGGACGGCGCCAGTGAACGACCCGGTGTTGGTGAGGACGACGGCCAGGACGGCGACCGCGATGATGACCGACTGGGCGAGCGCGACCGCCATCGGAAAGCGCAGGGTGCCCCACGTGAGGATCGCGAAGACGAGGAAGGCAAGTGGGGCGTTGGATACCGGCCCGAACGCGACGAGAATCGCGACCGCCGCGCACACGGAGTAGATCGTGAGTTCGAGGGCACTGACGCGTTCGGGGATGGTGGGGGGCAGCAGGGCGAACGGCGCCAGCAGCATCATGGCGGAGCTGTGCGAAGCGAAGGCGACGAGCGCTGTGCCGGTGACCGAGGTCTGCGAGAACAGGAAGCTGGCGAAGCCGATTGCGATGCCGGCGACGACGGCAGAGGCGAGCACCGCCAAGACGAAACGCGACGCTCGGGCGAAGGAGTCGATCACGACGGGTTGGCGCCAGGCGCCGATCAGGGTGACTGCGAGTGCCACCTCGGCGGTGTTGATCGCTCCGAGAATGACGGCGAGCGCAAGGGGGCGCCCGACCACGATGCTTGACAGCGAGGTCACCACGAAGACCACGGTGAAGGCGAGGGCTCGGCGCTCGGGCCGTGCGCGCAGCACGAACCAGAGCGAGACGCCGACGGCAGGCCACCACACCGCGATGGGAAGGCCGGTGGCGCGCAGCGAGACGGCGAAGATGCCGAGCAGGAGGATCGCGAGGGAGCTGCCGGTCCAGAAGACCCAGGGGAGGAGGCGGAGGGCGCGCGGGTGTCCGGAGTCGGTCGCGGCGCGCGTGGTCACGGGTACACCGTACCCTCACGCGCGAAGCGCGAGTGTATCGTGAGAGCAGCGCCGCCGTGTCGGTGTGAGACAGAGCAGGTGGAGTACGTGGCACACGTTCTCGTGGTGGAAGACGACACCGACGTCGCCTCTTTGCTGCACCTCGTGTTGTCGTCCGTCGGTCACGAGGTCGACGTGGCGCATGACGGTGGCGCAGGACTCGCCGCGGCGTACGCCCGCCACCCTGACATGGTGATCCTCGACTGGATGATGCCGGTGAAGACGGGCATCGAGGTGTGCTCGACGCTGCGGGCCGATCCGGAGTTCGCCGGTACCCGCATCATGATGATCACCGCGCGTTCGTCGCCGCAGGACATCTCCCGGGCGAAGGCCGCCGGCGCCGACGATTACTTCGTGAAGCCGTTCACGCCGCGCGAGCTCCGCGCCCGCGTCGCGACGCTGCTCGACGCCGGCTGATCGGGCGCGTCAGCGCTCGAGAGCGACCAGGTCGTCGCCGCTCCACACGCGCACCCCGGTGGCGGTGAGCGCCAGCGCGGCGGGTGCCGTGGGGTCTGCGACGTCGGCGCAGCCGATCGGTTCGTCTTCATCGCCGAGCGTCGTGACCTGCAGTCCGTCGCAGTCGGCGTCGACGACTGCTCCGACGACCTCGCCGTCGAGCACGTCGAGCGCGACGACGTCGGTGCCGACCTCGAACCACTCGCCGTCCTGCCGCACGCTGGCGGTGCCGGCACAGATGACGGCGGTGAGGGATGCCACGGTGCGCAGGCTCCACGGCTGGTCGCAGGGCGCCTCGTAGCTTTCGCCGTCTTCGGCGACGGTCGCACCGTCGAGGTAGGTCGACCGGGGGAGGAGCTCGTCGTAGGGCGACCAGAACGTGCCCTGCGTGAAGGTGCGGAGGGCCTGCGTCTCGCAGTCGTCCCCGACATCGGCGACGAGGTCGGCTTCGGTCTCGGCGAAGCCGATCAGGTCGCGCACCTGGCGGATGTCGCGGTAGGTCGGCGTGACGTCGTTCCATGATTCGCCGTCGTCGTCCGATCGCTCGACGACCGGAGCGTCGTCTCCGCACGCACCGGCGGTTGCCCGCCACAGCACGCCGTCACCGACCGCGAAGAAGCGCTCGGCGGCACCGGGCGCGGCGAGCTCGATCTCAACCGTCTCGGTCGGCGAGGGGGAGGCGTCTGCGCCAAACGAGAATGACGGTGCCGGTCGGGCTCCTCCGGTCGGCTCGACGCCACGCCCGCGTTCGATTGCGAGCGCAGCGAGGGCGATGACGGCCGCAGCAAGCCCGATGACGAGCACCGCGACGACGGCGGCCGGCAGACCGCGACGCACCGCTGATCGGCGTGCCACGGGTCAGCTCGCGTCGGTGGTGCCTCGCGCCTCACGGCGGGAGTCGAAGCCGAGGTCGGCGATGCCGCCGGTTTCGACGGGGACCACGCCGATGGGAGCCTTGCGCTTGCGGCCGCGGGCCGCCTTGGGCTGCTCCTGCACATAGCCGTAGCCGCCATAACCGTAGCCGTAGGCGTTGTAGTAGGAGTCGGGACCGCGGGTGGGCACCATCGACATGACGAACCCGGCGACCTTGGCTCCGACCGTCTCGAGGGCGTTCTTGGCGCCTTCGAGCTGGTGGCGGGTGACCTTGCCGGCGGATGCCACGAGGATCGCGCCGCTGGTGCCTCGGGCGAGGATGGCGGCGTCGGTCACCGGGAGGAGTGGGGGAGCGTCGCAGAGAACGACGTCGAAGTCGCGCTCGAGCACGTCGAGGAGGGTGGCCATCTGCTTGGACCCGAGCAGCTCGCTCGGGTTCGGCGGGATCTTGCCGGCGGGCAGAACGAAGAGGCTGCGGCCGCCCCAGGGGAGCATGACGTCGCCGACGCGGACGCGGCCGATGAGCACGTCGGTGAGGCCGACGCCGCCTTCGATGCCGAGGTATTCGGCGACCTTCGGCTGACGGAGGTCGGCATCCAGGAGGGCGACCTTCTTGCCGGCATCGGCGAGGGCGATGGCGAGGTTGATCGTGGTGGTCGACTTGCCCTCGCTGGGGATGGAGCTGGTGACGACGAAGCTGGCGCGCCCGCCCATGTCGAGGAACTGAAGGTTGGTGCGCAGTGCGCGGAATGACTCGGCCCGCGGGCTGAGCGGGTCGGCGTGCACGATGAGCGGACGCTCTTTCGCCTTCGCGTCGAAGGCAATCGCACCGAGGGAGGGAGCCTCGGTGATCTGCTCGGCGTCGCGTGGCGTGCGGACGCGGTTGTCCAGGACGGTGCGGAGCACCGCTAGGCCGACGCCGAGCGCGAGCCCCACGAGCGCGCCGAGCGCGAGGTTGAGCGGCACGTTGGGGCTGGCGGGCTCGAGTGCGGGCTGCGCGTCGCTGACGCGGGTGAGGCGGATTGGACTGCCGCCTTCCCCGATCTCTGGTTCGATCTGTGGAACCACTGTCGACAGACTGGCGCCGATCGCATTCGCGAGTTCCGCAGCCGCGACTGGGTCGGGATCAGACACGCTGATCGTTATGAGCGTCGTATTGAGCGCCGATGAGGCGGACACCTTTGACCGAAGCTGCGACGAGGTGATCCCGAGATCGAGTTCCGCGATCACGGGGTTGAGGACGATCGGGGTCGACACGAGGCCGACGTAGGTGTTGATGCGTGTCTGCGCAAAGTTTGCGCCCTGGGCGACCTCGGCCGTCGATCCGCCCGCCTGCGTGGAGACTGCCACGGTGCTTGACGACTCGTAGATCGGCGTGCGCGTGAGGGAGTAGCCAGCTGCGGCGCCGAGCCCGATGAGCGTGAGCACGACGATGACTAGCCAGTTCTTCCGCAGAACGCGGATGTAATCGCTGAGCTCCATGGTGCCTCTCGTGCCCACGCCTCGAGAGGCGCCCCCGGTCATTGCGGTTCAGTCTGCCACACCCATGTCACGCCGAGATGTCGCCGCGGCGTCGGCGGGCTGGGCTTGACGTCGGAGCGATGAACGTCGCGTCAGCATGAGCGCTCCGGCTCCGAGCATCAGCACCCCGCCCGACGCTACGACAAGAAGCGAGCCGTCCTTGCCCGAGACGGCGAGCCGCTCGTCGGCGGGGGCATCGGGCGTTGGTTCCGGGACCGGGTCGTCCGCCCCCATAAACATCATCGACTGGAACGCGAGCACGGCGCCCTCTGCGTCCCGCACGTACAGCACGAAGTTCGACGCATCGGCGAGCGGCGCAGCGAACACGAATGCGCCGTCGCTGTCGGGTTCGACGGTGCCGAGTACCGTCGGCTCGGGGTCGAGGACAGGGTCGGGCGAGGATGCTGCTGCGCCTTCGGGCTGGTCGTGCAGCTCGATGCTGACGGGGCCGGTGTCGAGGAAGTACGTGCCCACGAGGTCGATGCCGAGCCCGCTCGGCACATTGACGATCTCGAGGTCGAGGGTGGGACCGGGGATGACGGTGACGGTCTGCGAGCTGGCGGCGCCCGGCTCGTACTCGAACGCGGCCGACTCGGCGATGACCGAGACCTCCGATCCTGCTGCGATGCCGTGCCACTCGAGGTCGAGGGTCTCTTCCCAGACGTCTGCGAGCGGTTCGCCGTCGACGATCCAGGTGTATTCCGTGTAGGTCGGCTCGGGGGAGAGGTCGCCGCCGAGCTCGGCCGTGAGAACCTCCTGCGCCTGCGGCGACTCGGGCAGTGAGACCGTCAGCGTGCCGGTGTGCGTCGGCAGGTGATCGGTCGGCTCAGCGGATGCCGGTGCCGCGGCGCCCAGCACGATGCCGGCTACCACGAGCGCAGCGGCGACTGCGCGCGCAGGTGCGATGTGATGCATGACGGTTCCCCCTCATCGGATCCCCACGATCCGCCGCGCCCCAGCGCGTGCATCCGACAGTGAAGGAGGGATGCCGCGACTGCCAGCCGATGCAACCGGGTGTCGCCGACGCAATCGACGACTCGGCGGCGTGAACGCGTCAGCCGCGCTTCGCGTGGTGCGCGAGCGTCGTTACGACGCCGCCCAGCACAAGTGCGCTGATGCCTGCGACGATGAACACCCGCTCGAAGAACCCGCTGAGCTAGCCGAGCGCGCCTGCCCACGAGATGTCGGACGGCTCGAACAGCTCGCCGATCTCGATCCTCCACGCGAGCCCTTCGTGCCACGCGCCGAGGGCAAGCGAGAGCGGCAGCGAGCCGCACGTGATCCAGACGAGCAACACAGCTGCGCCGGCCCCCAGCGCTTCGCCGGTGCAGATGCCGCCTGCCCGGGCGTTGTCGATGCGCTCTCGTCAAGCATGGTCGTCTACCCCTCGGGTCACCGGACGGCGCGAGTCTTCGCCGACGCCTTCGCGACCGTCGTGTAGCCGGACTTCGTGCCCGTGACCTTCACGCTGATCGTCTTGCCCTTGTGTGACTTCGTGAGCGTAAGGGTGGACTTCGTCGCGCCCTTCAGTGCCTTGCTCGAGGCGTACCACTGGTACGCGAGCCGAGTGCCACTCGTCCACGTGCCCGGCTTCGCAGTGAGCTTCTTGCCGACACTCGCCGTGCCCGAAATCGTCGGGGTCTTGGCGGTGAGCGTGCCTGCCTTGACGGTGACCGATGGCGACACGAGGGTGACCGCGGCGAAGCCCGGTTTCGTCCCGGTGACCCGAACGGAGAGTTTCTTGCCGCGAACCGACGCCGCCGGTGTGTAGGTCGCCGCAGTCGCTCTGGCGATCGCTCTGCCGTCGCTCAGCCACTGGTAGGCAAAGGAGGTGCCGGATGTCCACGTTCCGGGTTTCGCCGACACCTTCCGCCCAACGGAGGCGCCGGCGGTGATGGTCGGAACGGTGCTCCGCGTGACCTTCACGTCGGACTCGATGCGCTGCTCACGGAACTCGCCCGGCGCGAACTCGCCCTTGACCCGAACACCGAGTCGCTTTCCGGCCAGACCAGTCGTGACTCGCAGCGTGCGGCTCGTGGCGCCCTCGATGAACTCGCCGTCCGCGGTCCAGGCATATGCCATTCGGATGCCGCTGGGCCATGCGCCCCCGGCGACGCTCACCGTTCCGCCCGTCGTCTGCGTCCCCGAAATCGTGGAAAGAGTCCGCTTTCCGCCGAGCGTGTCGAGATCAGCATCGACGCCCGACACCGTGGTCGTCGCTCCGAGCGTGAGGGTCGTCGCCGCCGACGCGAGGAACTGGTCGCTCCACCACTCCCGCCAGCCGGACTCCTTTCCGTTCGGCCCCCACGTCTCGTGGAAGAAGTCGGTGAGTTCCACACGGTACTTGCCTGCTGGAAGGTCGCGGATCGCGTACGACCCGTCGGCCTCCGCGACGTCCACGCTCTCCAACACCCACCCACCGGAGGGGGATTGCCGGTAGGCGATGGCCATGCCTTCGAACGGCAGTCCGTCGGCGCGGACGGACCCGGAGATCTTCCCGGTGATCGTCGCGCCCTCTTCTGAAGCGGCTGCGGGCGATGCGACGGCCAGGAGCGGTCCGATGAGGATCGCGGCCGTGACACTGCTGACGACGCGGGCGAACGTTGCCTTCCGCATCACCGCACCGCCCGAGTCTTCGCGGAGGTTTTCGCGACCGTCGTGTACCCGGACTTGGTGCCCGTGACCTTGACCGTGATGGTCTTCGCCTTATGGGACTTCGTCAGGGTGAGGGTGGACTTCGTTGCGCCCACGATCGCCTTGCCGCTGGCGTACCACTGGTATGAGAAGCGGCTGCCGCTCGTCCAGGTGCCCGGCTTGGCGGTGAGTCTCTTGCCGACGCTCGCTGTGCCCGAGATGGTGGGCGTCGCCGTGCGCGCGACTTTCAGTGTGGCCTTACTGGTTGCGGCTCCGGTGGTGAACCCGGACTTCGTGCCGGTGACCTTCGCGGTGATTGCGGTCCCCGCATGCGTGGTTCCGAGCACGAGGGTGGACTTCGTCGCCCCCTTGATGGCCTTCCCGGCGGCGTACCACTGGTACGTGAATCGAGTTCCCGAGGTCCACGCGCCGGGTTTCACCAACAACGTCGCTCCAACTGCGGCGGCTCCGGACACGGCGGGGCTGCCGACGGTGAGGATGCGCTCGGTTGTCGCAGATGATCGGACCTGCCAGAAGTTCGCCTCCGTCATCGCGAACACTTCCACGCTCACGCGCTTGCCTGCGAGGGATCCCGGGATCTTGAGTGTGGCAGCGGTCGCTCGCGGCACCGGGGTGCCGTCGGCGAGCCATCGGTAGGAGAGTTCCACGTTCGGCCACGCGCCGGGGCTCGCTTTGACGGTCCCGCCGACGACGGGTGTCCCGGTGACGGACGGGGCAGTGGGCTTGCCAGCGATCGTGTCGAGGTCTGCGTCGACGCCCGTACGGCTCGCCGCAGAGGTGAGATCGATTATGGTCGCGGTCGGCTGCGAATGCTTGTCTTGCCACCATTCACGACGCTCGGAGCTCGAAGTCTCGCCGTTGGTGCCGTAGTTCAAGTCGAAGGAGACCGTGTACTTCCCGGGCACGAGGCCTCTGATCGTGTAATTCCCGCGCGCATCCGTCGATGCGTAGCCCTCGTTCTCGCCGTTGTGCGCTCCCACTCGAAGGTACGACGCAGGAGGCCGGATTCCGGTGATCGTGCCCGAGATGACTCGACCGGATGACAGCGTGTGCGTGAGCGCGGTGCTGCCGCCGGGCGCAGTCACAGTCACCGTTGCGGCAGAGGAGAAGTCGTACGCGCCGCCGTGCCACTGCGTCTGGACGATGTTGTTGTTCGCACGATCGCTGTAGTCGTGTGTCGAATAGAGGATCTTGTAGACGCCGGGTCGCAACGCTGAGATCTCGAACGAGCCGTCCTCTTCAACGTCGCCGCTCGCGGCGTAGTGGGCGGAATCGACGACCGAGTACGCGTACGCAGTCGTGAAGACATCGGCGGTGTCCGTGCCCGCGGGGTAGGTGATCTTCCCGGTGATGCGGGCCTCTCGCACCAGTGCGGCGTTGATGCCGGCGCGGGTCTGTCCGGCTGTCAAGGCAATGGTGGACGCCTCGCCCATCGCGGTCTTGTCGTTCCACCACTCCCAAGCGAGGTGGTTACGCGCTACAAAACTGACCTTGTAGGTGCCGGGCTCGAGCCCCGCGATCGTGTAGGTGCCATCGGCTGCGACCTTCGACCGGCCCGCCGCCCACGGATAGTCGGCTTCGGTGTACGCCCGAACTTCAACGTCCGCTTCGGCGAGGCTGATTCCGACCGGCGCGCTGACCGTGCCCGAAATAGACGCGCCGGTCGCGGCTGTCGCCGGCGACACGAATCCGAACATCGATCCCAGCAGGATGGCGACTGCAGCGATCGCAATCGCGCGCACGCGAGTGACCCTTTTCATGATGTTCCCCCTCGGCGGTTCCCGAGTTGAACCGCCTGCGCCCCAGCGCACTGCTCCGAGAGTAGGGGAGTGGACGGGCGAGCGCCAGCGAATGCACACCCGGTGTCATCCCGCAATCCTCCGCCGAGGAATGGGCCGACCGACGGTCGCCGGAATACGCTCACGGCATGCCTTCGGATGCTGCGCTCTCCCGCCCGGCCGGGGTGGTGTGGGCTCGCGTCGAGCACGGGTTCCATCTCGCGAGCGGGGCGGGCGACTTTCTCGGATACGTCGACCGTCAGGCGGACGGGGTGTTCGTCGCGTTCGACATGCGATCGCAGCCGGTAGGCCGGTTCGGCGATCTGGTGTCGGCGATGCAGGTTGTGTCGATGGGCGCCGACGCGGCGGCACGTCGGAGTGAGGCGGCGCGCGCATGAGGCATGACGGACTGATCTCGGTGCTGTACTCCAGTACGGCGACGGCAGCGTTCGATGAGCGCGAGCTCGAGGCGTTGCTCGCCCAGTGTCGTGCCTCGAACGCGGATGCCGGGGTGACCGGCATGTTGCTGTACCGGGCGGGCCGATTCTTCCAGGTGCTGGAGGGTCGCGAGTCGGTGGTGCGCCCGCTCGTGGAGCGCATCGCGCTCGACGGGCGGCACCATGACATGCGGGTGCTGGTGGATTCACCGATCGAGGCTCGCGAGTTCGCGGAGTGGACGATGGGCTACGAGCGCATCGAAGCACCGACGGATGCCGCGCCGTCCGGCTTCCGCGACACGTTCGCGGACCTCGAAAACAGCGCCGACCCGAGCGCCGCACTGCGCGCCGCGCACGAGCTGAGCCTCTGGTTCCGCGTCCGCGCGCACCGCTCGCAGTAGCGCAATCGGGGCGGGCGGATGCCGCACGCAAGAATGTCCGCATGACGTTCTTGCCCGATGATCTGTACGCCCAGATCGAGCAGTCGATGCCGATTGCCTGTGTCGACTTCGTCCCCGTACGGATGACTCCCGAGGGCAAGACCGAAGTCGGGCTGATCCTTCGCGATTCGCCGTTCGGTGAGGTGTGGTGCCACCTCGGCGGCCGCGTGAATCGAGGCGAGACGATCGTGCAGGCACTTCGCCGCCACGCTCGCGACACCCTCGACGTCGACCTCGCGATCGAGCCGAACGCTCAGCCTGACTACGTTTACGAGTGGTTCCCGCCCGACATCGCCCCCACCGACGGCACCACCCACGGCGACGACCCCCGCAAGCACGCCATCGGCCTCTCCTACGTCGTCGAGCTCACTGGGACGCCCGCACCCCGCAACGAGGCCCTGGACTTCGCTTGGTTTCCGATCGACCGGTTGGCCGCGAGCATGTGGCCGGGGTCCGATCAGTTGATCCACCTTCTTGTGAATCAGCAGCCGGGCTGAACTAAACGCCACGATTGGCGAGTTCCGGGGAATGCGCTCGAACGTCAAACACGCTGTTCGTGATCAGACGAGCGCACTCGTCGTATCCCGAATGCACCGATCATCTGAAGTCGTCGTCCTTGTCCATTCCGCTTGACATGTAAATGTCTTCGGCTTCATACGCGCTGAGGCTGTCGCTGTCGTTATGGTCGTCGCCGATCATGCAGCGGCAGTCCTCGCAAACCTGTTCGATGGACCCGTCAGGGTGACCGAGGTCGTACGAGCGGGTGTGTTTCGGGCCAGTTGGCATGATCCCGATGCTACGCACGACCCGCGTTATCGCACGTGCTTAGTTCGGCATCTCGGATCCGGCTTCGTAGTCCCCGTTCAACCAGTCCGACAGCCCCGCCATCATCTCGCCCGCAGCGACGTGCGACGGGTCGCGCCGAAACTCGGCAAAGTCCGCCTCGGATGCGAACGACGCATCCTCGACGATCACCCGCCCCTTCCGCATATCCGACGATCGCTCGACCCGCCACGACAGCACCGATGGCAGCGCCTCGAGTGCGCGAAGCGAGGCAATCGCCGCATCGACGTCTGCTTCAGAGATGTGGTCGTACACGCGGAACAGCACGATGTGCCGGATCACGCGTTACTCGCGAATGGTGTCGACGTGGTCGCGGTACCAGGCGACCGTCCGCTCCAGGCCTTCCTGAAGGCTGATCTTCGCCATCCAGCCCGCCTCGGCGAGCTTCGAGACGTCGAGCAGTTTCTGCGGCGTGCCGTCGGGCTTCGTGGTGTCCCACTCAGTTTCGCCCGCGAAACCCGTGACCTGCCCGATCGTCTCTGCGATCTCTCGGATCGTGACGTCGGTACCGGTACCCACGTTCACCTGGTCGGGGCCGTCGTAGTGCTCCATAAGGTGCAGGACGGCGTCGGCCATGTCGTCCGAGTGGAGGAACTCGCGGCGGGGTGTACCCGTGCCCCAGTTCGTGACGGAGTCGGCACCGGTCTTCGCGGCATCGTCGTAACGACGGATGAGCGCCGGCAGCACGTGCGAACCCTTCGGCGAGAAGTTGTCGTTGGGTCCGTAGAGGTTGGTCGGCATCGCGCTGATCCACGGGAGCCCGTACTGGCGGCGAACTGCCTGGGTGTGGAGGATGCCGGCGATCTTGGCGATCGCGTATGCGTCGTTCGTGGGCTCGAGGTGCCCGGTGAGAAGCGAGTCCTCGCGGATCGGCTGCTCGGCGAACTTCGGATAGATGCACGACGAACCGAGGAACGCAACGCGCTCCACGTCGTTTGCGAGCGCCGCGTCGAGCACGTTTGTTTGGATCCGCATGTTGTCCGAGAGGAAGTCGACCGGGTACGTGCTGTTGGCGAGGATGCCACCGACCTTCGCCGCGGCGAGGACGATGTAGCGGGGCTTGATCTCCGCCATGTACGCGAAGACGTCGTCGCGGTTCTTGAGGTCGAGTTCCGCCGAGGTCTTGCCGACGACGTGGGCGAATCCCTCCGCCTCGAGCTTGCGGACGATGGCGGAGCCGACGAGACCGCGGTGACCGGCGACGTAGAAGGTCGCGTCGCGGTCGAGTTCGCCCGGGGTGTACGCGACCCCGTCGACGGCGGCGGTCACGCGGTGCCCCACGATGCGAGCTTGACGGTGTCGATCCAGTCCGGTCCCTTTTCGAGCGCTTCCACGTCTGCGTCAACCATGAGCTTGGCCAGTTCCTTCCCGTGAATGGTGGGAACCCAGCCGAGCTTGTCGGCGGCCTTCGAGGGGTCGGCGATGAGTGCATCGACCTCGGTCGGCCGGAGGTACCGCTCGTCGAATTTCACGTACTCCTGCCAGTCGAGGCCGACGTGGCCGAAGGAGGTCTCCAGGAAGTCGCGGATGGTGATGCCCGAACCGGTGCCGAGCACGAAGTCCTCGGGCTCATCCGCCTGCAGCATCCGCCACATCCCCTCGACGTACTCGGCCGCGTAGCCCCAATCGCGGATGGAGTCGAGGTTGCCGAGGTAGACGTCCTTCTGGACCCCCGCCTTGATGCGGGCGACGGCACGGGTGATCTTGCGGGTGACGAAGGTCTCACCACGGCGCGGGGATTCGTGGTTGAAGAGGATGCCGTTCACCGCGAACATGTCGTACGCCTCGCGGTAGTTCTTCGTGATCC
This sequence comes from Microbacterium marinum, assembly GCF_014204835.1. Classification (NCBI taxonomy): domain Bacteria; kingdom Bacillati; phylum Actinomycetota; class Actinomycetes; order Micrococcales; family Microbacteriaceae; genus Microbacterium; species Microbacterium marinum. Next base: position 843,736 of record NZ_JACHMD010000001.1, read on the forward strand.
AGTACGAGTAGAGCTTCGCGACACCGTAGGGAGAACGCGGGTAGAACGGGGTGTCCTCCCCCTGCGGCGGGGGAGTGGCGCCGAAGAGCTCGGAGGTGGATGCCTGGTAGAACCGGGTCTTGATCCCGGAGAGGCGAACCGCCTCGAGCAGACGGACCGTGCCCGTGCCAGTGGTGTCTGCCGTGTGCTCGGGCTCGTCGAACGAGACGCGCACGTGCGACTGCGCCGCGAGGTTGTAGACCTCGTCGGGGTTGATCTCGGCCATGAGCGTGACCATGCGGGCGCCGTCGCTGAGATCGCCGTAGTGAAGGAAGAGCTTCGCATTCGGGTCATGCGGGTCCACGTAGAGGTGGTCGATCCGGTGCGTGTTGAAGGTAGAGGCGCGACGGATGAGCCCGTGCACCTCGTAGCCCTTCGAAAGCAGCAGCTCGGCGAGGTAAGAACCGTCCTGGCCAGTGATGCCGGTGATGAGTGCGCGCTTAGTCAAGGTGAGCTTCCCCCTGCGTGAAGTGACCGTCTGCTCATTCCCCGGCCGCACGCGAGGGCCGCGCGCGGTCTCCGTCGATGAGCGTTTCGAGAAGCGTAGCGAATGAATCGATCGCGAATGTTTCGTCGAGCACCGTCTCGCGATAACGCTTGCCGTTCTGCCCCAGCTCGTCGGCGCGAGCATGATCGCGGCCGAGCGCGAGGCTCTCCGTGAGCAACGACTTCGGGCTGCCGGCCGGCACGACGACCCCTGCTCCTGCAGAGCGAATCTCATCGGCGGTGATCCCCTTTTCATCGGTGGCGGCGATGACGGGCCGCCCGCTGGAGAAGTAGGACGTCAGTTTGCTCGGCACCGCCATCTCGCTGACGCCGGGGTACTCGTTGACGAGCAGGATGTCGGCGGCGGCCAGGGCTGCGGAGAACTCGGTGTCGGGCAGCGGGTCGATGAACTGCAGGGTGGGGGTGCCGTCGCCGAGGGCGCGCAGGCGGTCGCGTTCGCCGCCGCCGCCCATGAGCACGAAGCGCACGTTCTCGCCGCGTTCGGCCGCGAGTCGGGCGGCGTCGACGACGTTGCCGAGGCCTTGTTTGATGCCCATGTTGCCGGCGTGCAGCACGACGACCTCGTCACCCCAACCGAGGGTGGCTCTTGCGGCGGCGCGGTCGGTGGGCGGGGTGGGGGCGAGGTGCGTCCAGTTGCGTACGACGTGGATGCGTTCGCGGGGGATGTCGAAGTCGTCGCTCACGCGCTCGGCGAATCGGTCGTGGATGACGACGACGCGGTCTGCCTTCGACAGCAGCCACTTCTCGGTCAGCTGGATGATGCGGCTGCTGAGGCCGCCGGCTTGGCCGGTCTCGCGCATGCCGAGCCAGTAGAGGTCCTGCACCCAGACGATGAGGGGGGTCTGGCGGTAGAAGATCTTGAGGCGGAGGGCCGCCAGTGCTGACGAGAAGAGGGCGGGGGAGACGGCGATGACGGCGTCGGGCTGCCGGAGCGGTGCCGCGAGGAGCCTCGCTCCGAAGCTGAGTTCGGAGAGCAGACGACGGATGCCGCTGGGCTTGCGCGGCACGTAATGACGAAGGCGCAGCACGTCGGCGCCGTCGAGATGTTCGCTCCGCGACCACTGCCCGTAACCTGGCGACACACGCCACTCCGGATAATGAGGATGCGTCGTGACCACGTGAGTCCGGTATCCTCGCCTCGTCAGGCCGCGCATCATCGCACCGGTGTAGGGGGAGATCCCGGTCGGCTCGGGAGGGTAGTTGACTCCCAGTACAGTGACTGCGGGGGCGGGACGCGACATGTTCATGACCCTAGCCGCGCGACGGTTTCGGTCTGGTTTCAGAAGGTGGACGATGTCTGATATCCCGGTGATCGACCTCTCGAAAGCCCCCGGCGAGCGAGCGGCCTGGGATCGCCCGGCGTGGGTCGTCTACCTCTGGGCAGTGTGCGAGCTGCTGTTCGTGATCAACCCGTGGCAGATCAGTTCCGGCCTCCGGGTGCGGGTGCTGAGGGCGTTCGGCGCGGAGATCGGCGACGGTGTGGTCTTCCGCCCGCGCACGCGGGTGAAGTTCCCGTGGAAGCTGCACATCGGCGACCGTTCGTGGATCGGCGAGGGAGTGTGGTTCCATAATCAAGACCACATTCACATCGCCAACGACGTCGTCATCTCACAGGAGACCTTCTTGACGACGGGTTCGCACGCTCATCGAAGTGACATGGCGCTCATCACCCGCCCGATTCACGTCGAGGCCGGCGCCTGGATCACCTCGCGCTGTGTGGTGCTCGGCGGAACGCGTGTGGGCCGCTCAGCGCTCGTCCGCCCGCTCACACTCCTTGACGGCAACGAGATTCCCGCCGCCGAGGTGTGGGGCGGAAACCCGGCCGCGTTCGTCGCCGACCGATTCGCAGGAGCAGCCGCATGACACGTATCTCGACGATCTCAGTGATCGTGCTCACCAAGAACGAAGAAGCAGGACTCGGCAACACGCTGGAGCGGCTGAAGCACTTCGATGACGTCATCGTCGTCGACTCTCTGAGCGATGATCGCACCGTAGAAATCGCGACGTCGCATGGCGCACGCGTCGTCGACTTCGCCTGGAACGGTCAGTACCCCAAGAAGAAGCAGTGGGCGCTCGAGAACGCCGGCACGAAGAATAAGTGGGTCCTCCTTCTTGATGCTGACGAGTTTCCCTCTGGGTCTCTCGTCAAGGAACTCGCAGAGCTCCAGCCTGTGCTCGAGAGCGCGGCGGAGGGGGCTTATGACATCAACCTGCTCTACCGGTTCGCGGGAAAGTATCTTCGTTACGGTCACGTTGTCACGAAGCGGTCATTGCTGCACGTCGAACGGGCAAGATTTCCCGTTATCGACGACTTGGGTGCCCCGGGCATTCGGGAGGTTGAGGGTCACTACCAGCCCGAGGTGCTGGCTCCCATAGGCAAGTTGGGAAACCGCATCGTTCACGATGACCGAGACCCCGTTTCGAGCTGGTTCGCGCGACACAACCGCTACTCCGATTGGGAAGCGCACCTGCGTATGAACGAGGAACTGCGGAAGGATATCGCCAGCAAGCGCACGCTGAAAGGCAAGTTCTTCGACGCGGTACCGTTCAAGCCCGCGCTCTTCTTCGGCTACGCCTATATCGCGCGGGCCGGCTTCCTCGACGGCCGCGCCGGGTTCGACTACGCCACAGCACTCGCGACGTACTACTGGCAAATCGGAGTCAAGACTCGAGAACTTTCTCGCGGAACGGTACACGTTTCGTGAGCAAAGCCTTATCGATCGCGGTGATCGGCGGAGGCACCGTTGCACTGTATGTCGCGGCCCGACTGGCTGCTTCTTCAGCGGTCACTGTTTATGAGGCCAACGCACGCAGCGCTGCCCCAGATCTTCTTCTCGGATCGAATCGGTCGCTCGGCTCTCACGCCGGAAGTACGGACGCGTGGTTGTCTGCATGGGGGGGGACGAGCAAGATTTGGGGTGGCCAGTTACTGCCCTGGGAGGCTTGGGAGTTCGAAGGCCTCACGGGGTCCTCGTGGCCGCTCCGATACGATGAACTGCTGCCCCACTATGAGGCGGTGCGCACTAACCTTGGCCTTCCCCCGATCCACGGCATAATCCACGAGGGTCTAAGTGGTGACGAGGAGGTCCTGCGATCCGACGAAAACTTCACGGTACGCAGATCGACGTGGATGCCCAAGAGGCAACGCGACTTCACAAGGAACTCGTCGCTCTCGCGACATCTCGCGACGGTTGCGCAAAGGCGCGGTGCGATTGTGGATCGATTCGAGCCCCACGGAACGCAGTTTCGCATCCACTATCGTGACCTCTCGTCGCACCAGCGGTTCGTTGATGTCGTCGACCGAGTTGTCGTCGCGGCCGGCACGCTCGGAAATGTTCGCGTGCTGTCGAAGTCCTTGGGTGCGGGTGCAAACGAACACGTAGGTCACGGATTCATGGACCACGTATCGGCTCGAGTCGCGCGCTTTCAGGTTTCAGACTGGAACCTGTATCGCCGTGCTTTCGCGCACAGGCGTCGGGGCGGAGTGCGAACCACACTTAAACTCGTCACCACTCCTGCGCTAGTCCGTCGAGAGTCGGTCTTGCCTGCCTACGCTCATTGGGAGTTTGACGTACAGCAGGCGTCGCTTCGACAGCTCGGTCGCGCGAGGGTAACTGGCGAGGGCATACGTCGGATGCCTCGAGAGCTCACGCAAGTCGCAGACGCAACCGCGAGGGCTCTGGTGAGCGGGCAACGTGTCCTTCCACAGTTTGCGACACCGTACCTGCGGGTTGACGTCGAGCAACCGCCGCGCGTCTCTCGTTCAATCACCTGGCGACCCGACCCAAACGACGGCCACCTAGACGTTGTATGGGACATCAGTGACGCGGAGCGAGCTTCAATCAAGAGAGTGGGCGTGCTCGCGACTGAGCGAATACTCAATGCCGACTGCGGTGTCGTTTCCGCTACTCCAATCGATAGTCACGAGTTCGTGGATACGAAGCACATGATGGGCGGAGCTCGGATGGGTCGTGAAGCACGGGACTCGGTCGTCGACTCGGACTGCCAGATCCACGACTTGGATGGGGCCTGGGTCGCTGGCGCATCAGTGTTTCCCTCGGGTGGTGTTGCGAACCCAACTTTCACCGCGCTAGCGCTGGCCGACCGAATGGTGCAACAAATTGACTGATCTTGTACAGAACCGGCTGGGCCTTGGGATGGCTACGGTCATGCGTGAGCCCAATGCGGGTCGTCGCGAACGACTCCTGGACGCTGCATACGAGCAGGGGTTCCGTTATTTCGACGTTGCGCCGATATACGGCTTTGGTACAGCCGAGGCCGAGATCGGGAAACTCGTGGGACGCGGGGCCACGGACCTACAAGTGGCGACGAAGTTCGGCCGTGACGTGACGCAGGCTGGATCGATGATCCGCAGACTTCAGCAGCCTGCGCGATGGGTTGCAAGGGCAGTCCCCGGAGTTCGGCACGCGTTTCGCCAAACAAGCGGCGGAGTGCGTTCCACCGATGCGCCGGCCCTCGACGAGTTCAGGGCCAACCTTGACTTGAGTCTCGCGGCGCTTCGCTTGGACTCTGTAGAGACTTATCTCTCGCACGAGATCGAATGGAGCGACGAGTGGACTGCACTCTGGGAGCAGTTGCGCGCTACCGACCTGCCGATCAAGTCCATCGGCATTTCGGGTTCGCACAGTCTTCTCCAGTCGTACCCTTCGACGGTCGTCGACGGATCGCCGGTCATGCAACTTCCATTGACAGACGCGCACCTTGACGTCCAGGCGGACGTGCTCTACGCCGCGGTCTCGACACTCCGAACGCGGTTTGGTGCACTATCTGCGGACCGCGCTGCCGTGCTTGATCGCTGGAATCTCCGTTCAGACACCGACGACTATGCGGTCACCGGCCTTCTCGTGGCGGCGGCGATCAGGCGATATCCGCAGGCTCGCGTCCTCGTGGGCACGACATCGGTGTCTCATCTTGCTGCGTTCACGCGCGAGGTTCCCATCTGGAGCGAATCAACATCCGTTGACTGGCGAACCGTCGAAGCCGATTTGTTCGATGTGGCTGGGGCAATCGCATGAAGATCGTCCAGGTGATCTCAGTCATAGCTACCAAGTACGGAGGTCCATCGACAGGGAGCGTTGAGCTGAACAAGCAGCTCAACGCTCGCGGAGTTGACGCACTTCTCCTCACGTCCCGGCTCAACGGATCGGGACCCCAACTCTCCGATGACGAGATCGAACAACTTGTACACGGCGGCGCACAAATCGCAGCCTACAAAGCAAGTGCCCCGCGTCGCCTCCAAAATAGCTGGGGCCTACTTCGCGCAATAGTTTGCGAGGTGAGGAGTGCGGACCTCGTCCATATGCACGGCCAATACCTGATCCCACACGCCGCCGCATATATCGCGGCGCGTAGATGGGGGGTCCCGTACGGAATTCAGCCCCACGGTGGGCTCGAACCGTACCAGAGAGCCCAATCGCGTGTCCAGAAAGTCATCTACGGATGGCTAATCGGAAGTCGCATGCTGCGCAATGCGAGCTATGTGCAGTTTGCCTCGGAATCAGAGGCCCAGCACGCAGCCGATGTCGTGCGTACCGAACAGGCGCGGGTCGCTCCCCTCGGCGCAACCTTGGCTCAGGAGAGGCCCATGCGTTCAGTCGAGGAGTGGCTGGAACGAACGCCCCGCGAGTCGGTCTACCTGTTCCTGGGGCGGCTAGCGAGGAAGAAGCGGCCGGAAGTCCTACTCGATGCTTGGGCTACCAGCGGGATAGGTCGAACTGGGTCGCGTCTCATCATCGCAGGTCCGGACGATGAGCTTACGGTCGCTGAGCTGAGCGAGAAGGCTCGTCACTTGGATATTGCGGACCAAGTGCTATTCACGGGCCGGGTCGACGCGCACGAGAGGTCGTGGCTGTACTCTCAATCAGGCGTCTTTGTCCTCCCGTCCGATAATGAGAATTTCGCACTCACCGTCGCGGAGGCCATGCTGAGCGGGTGCTACGCAGTCGTCACGACAAACGTCGCGGCCGCTACCCACGTGAATCGTGCGGGAGGTGGAACTGTGCTCGACGGTGTAGGTGACCTCGCGGCGACGTTGACCACGCTGGCTGCCGAGCCGTCTACAGTACGGAGCGGCGGGATTCGAGCTGCGGAGTATGCAGCCCGGGAACTCACCTGGGAACCGCTGGCCAGGTCAATCGAGGCAGAATTGCCCCTCGGGCCAACCGAAACTCCGCGGCCGCGACGGCGGAGCCGTACGGTCTGACTCGCGCACCGCTTTCTTGGTGATTACGGAGGATTGACTCGCATCCCGCCGTCGGCCAGCGGCACCTGCGACACGCCCTGACTCGCCCCGGCATGTCCGGAGACATGATTCCTTGGAAGGATCTGTCTCATGGGACGTCCCAGCAAGTATCCGCGCGAGCTTCGTGAGCGCGCTGTCCGTATGGTCGCCGAGGTACGGGGTGACTATCCGAGCGAGTACGCCGCGATGACCGCTGTCGCGCAGATGCTCGGGATCGGGTCGCCGGAAACGATCCGCACCTGGATCCGCAGGCAGCAGGTCGACGCGGGCGACCGGCCCGGAGTCACGACCGACGCCGCGGTGGAGATCAAGCGACTAAAGCGGGAGAACGCGGAACTGCGGCGGGCGAACGAGATCTTAAAGGCGGCCTCGGCCTTCTTCGCGGCCGAACTCGACCGGCCACACAAGCGATAGTCGGCTTCATCGACGCGCACAAGGACCGCGCCGACGGAGGGCTCCGATGGGGTGTCGAGTCGATCTGCGCCGTGCTCACCCAGCACGGCGTGAAGATCGCCCCATCGACCTACTACGACGCGAGAGATCGCGGTCCGTCACCGCGGATCGTGTCGGACGAGAGGTGGAAGCCGATCATCCTGACCACGTGGCAGACGCACCGGAAGGTGCTCGGGGCCCGGAAGGGGTCTGCCCCGAGTTTGGTTGACATCTTGACCTGCCCCACGGATTCGGTTCCAGTCCGGGTGGCTAACCTGCGGCGGGGATGTCATTGATGTCGAGCGTCTCGTATTCGATGGGTGTGCGGTAGCCGAGGGCGGAGTGGCGGCGCTGACGGTTATGGAAGATCTCGATGTACTCGAAGATCGCGTTGGCGAGCTCGACCCTCGTCTTCCACTTCTTCCGGTTCAGCAGTTCGATTTGCATCGATGACCAGAAGCTTTCCATCATCGCGTTGTCGAGCCCGTCGCCGACCGATCCGAACGAGGGCAGCAGCCCGGCGGAGCGGATCTTCTCCCCGAAGAGCCAGGAGGTGAATTGCGTTCCGTGGTCCGCGTGGACGATCCCTCCGGGCTCCGGACGACGATTCCGGATGGCCATGTCGAGTGCGTTGATGACGAGCGTGGTGTCCTGCTTGGAGTCGATCGACCAGCCGATGATGCGGCGACTATAGGCGTCGAGAACGGCGGCGCAGTAGACCCAGCCTTCTCGCGTGCGGTGTTGCGTGATGTCCGTGACCCAGAGCTCGTTCGGACGAGGCCGGGCGAACTTCCGGTTCACGAGATCGTCGGCTGTGACGACACCACGGAGCCGCTTGGTGCGGATCGGCCCGGGCAGTCCGTAGATTCCGGCTTGGTGCATAAGCTTGCACACGGTCTTGTCGCTGACGGTGACGCCCATCGCCATGGTCAGCTCGGCGTGGACGCGACGGTATCCGTAGGTCCCGCGAGAGGTGACGTGCACCTCCCTGATCAGTCCGGTCAGCCATTGCCGGCGCAACTCGGACTGGGTCATCGGTTTCCGCTTGACGCGGTAGTAGTGCTGCCTCGCGACCCCGAGGACGCGGCAGCAACGGTCGATCGGGATCCCGGCGTCGGCGAGGCGGTCGATCACCGGGAAGAGCCTTTTGGGCGGGGACGCTCCTCGTCGAGGAACTTCGCCGCTTGCCGAACGATCAGCAGCTCGGTCTCGAGTTCACGGATGCGGCGTTTCGCTGCGCGCAGCTCCGCCGACTCCGACGACGGGACACCGGGCCGGCGGCCGTTGTCGATGTCGTCCTGGCGGATCCAGTTCGAGAGCGTGACAGGGTGGATGCCGAGTTCCACGGCGGTCTGCTTGGCCTGTTTGCCGGCACGCACGAGCGCGACGGCACGAGCACGAAACTCCGGCGGATAGGGACGGGGCATGAGGATGAGCCTTCCGGATCAGGCCACCAGTTAGCCACCGAAACTGGAACCCTTTCCGTGGGGCAGGTCAAGTTGTCACCGGTTCGTTCCTCACGCCCGTTCACCCGCCGCCGCGAAGGCGTCACCGGGTTCGCCGGACTCACGCACCACACCGACGCCGGCAGCGTCTACACCTCGATTGCCTTCACGGACCGGCTCGTCGACGAAGGCATCGACCCCTCGGTCGGGTCCGTCGGCGACGCCTACGACAACTCCCTCGCGGAATCGCAGATCGGACTCTACAAGTCCGAACTCATCCACCACGACGGGCCCTGGCGCGACATCGACCAGGTCGAGGCGGCAACCGCGTCCTGGGCGCTGTGGTTCAACACGCAGCGCACCCACCGCTCCATCGACGACCTCACACCCCTCGAGGCCGAGCAACTCGACTACGCTCGCAACGAACCGGTCGGAAAAGCCGGCTGACACCAGCAAAACGCTCTCCGGACACGCCGGGGCGAGTCACCCCGGCTCAACTCTTCATCTGTGCCGCATCGTTGCCAGGACCCATTCGCCGCAGGCCTAGTGTCGCTTGGAGCGTCGCGGTGGCAAGGGTCGGCAGGTAGGAGGTTGCGATCAGAATCGACGCTCCGATCGCCGTTGTCACATCAGCAAGAGTAAACGCAAGAACTGCCCAGACGATGGTGGCCGGGATCATGAGCCACGCGCCCCGAATCCAACCGCGCGCCAAGTTGAACCCAGTCGCAGCTGCTCCCACCGCGCCGACGGCGCCCCCCAAGTTAAGGATCGCGTACTCAGCCTGGAGTCCTTGGTAGCTGTCGCCCAGGAGACCTAGGAGAAAAGGAGCCGCGATCTGCATCACAGCTAGTGCAGCCGCTAGAACTGCTGTCGCGCAACCGACAAGGGCGCCATAGAGCGCGAGGGTACGGGACGCAGACCGGCGGTAGCGTGCGAAACCGGGCGCAAGCGCCGAGACGAGTATCGTGCTCACGAAGCCGAAGACAAGGGTGTAACGGGACACAGCAGTCACCTGGGCCAACACTACGGTCGCCCCCACAACACCGAGAAAGAGGGCGACCCCTTGGGACTGTATGACGAGAATCAGATTGACAGGGAGCAACCGCGCGATCGCACGCCGGAGCTCCAGCGCATCGTCACCTCTTTGGCGCTTGTCGTTCAGGTCAACCTCGCGAGAGAGAGATCTTCGAAGAGCTACGGATTGTCCGAGAGTGGAAAGCCAATTGGCCATGAGCGGGACTAGCGCGCCCACTGTGCTGAGGGCTATCAAGAGGGCGCTACCAGCGAGCCGTCCGACGGACGCCGCAATGCCGGCCGCCTGTATTGGTCCAAACCGGTAGAACAGCGACAGAGACGAACTCGCAAGCGTCACCGATATCGCGCTGAAGATGGTGAGCACCACGACCGCGACGAGGGACGCTGCAGTCGCGATGTCAGCACCGTTCAGCGTGAGCAAAATGTAGAGCGTGGGCGCACCAGCCGCAGTGAAGGCAAGCGCAATGCGACGTCTGTAACGATTCGCTAGCGCGAACAATCCGCCAAAGCCTGTACGGTCGGGCATGCGCCTGCTCGCAATTGCTACAACTTGCGAGCTCAGACCTGATTCGCTCGTGACGTTGATCGAAGTGAGGAAGGCGATCGCCAGCGCGTAGTAGGCGTACTGATCGACAGATAGCAGGCGAGCCACAAGGATGCCCGCACATAGCCCTATGAGCTGCATAGAGATCTGGCCAAGACCAACGATCCCAAGGCGGCCTGCCCAGGTCATGAAGCGCCTATACATGGCGGCGCATGTTCGCGTGGTGAGCTGAAGGGCTCGGGGCCCCAGGAGCTCCGCAGGTTCGCGAGGCTCTCCGTGTCAGCATCATTAGATGATCCGGGCGCGGCGAAGAGCCGACTTGACGGAGTCGCGACCCCGACGGTTGAAGGACTTGAGCCGGTCTAGCGCGTGGCCAACTCCTCTTCGCCGTGCGGCGAGTGTCAGCCGCACTCTCGCTGAAGACGAGAGCCTTAACAGCGCTTCTTGAAGTACTTCCCGTTCGCCGGAATCATCGATCCGGTCGATGGCTGCCGCGTGGTTTGAAGCTAGTCGCGACCGAGCACGGGCTACACCGCCTTGTCCCCACTCGCGTTTTCTGAAGGCTGGCCCGATCGCGTTGTCGAACACCTCAATCAGACCCTCGATCTCTTCAACCTTCCGCGAGGCGCGCACGCCTCCATCGTCGGTCCAAACGCGATAGCGACCGACGACATCAGGGATGTAAACGTTGCCGAAACCGACATCAGCAATTCGAACTGAGAGGTAGTAATCCTCGGCAAAGTTGCGATTCGACGAGATGTACCCTGCGCGCTGAAGGGCGTTGCGACGAAACATGATGAGGTTGGCGGCTACACGATAGCCGCGAAGAGTAGCGCGAAGTGCCGCCTCGCTCTCGTGATAAGGCCCTCGAGCCAACGAGCGTAGACGTCGGAAGTTGTCGTCTGCGTCCACCTCGACAATAGCGCCGTGTGCGTAGCCCGCAGCAGGGTACGCCATCAGTGCGTCCGAGAGTCTTTCAATCGCGCGTGCGTCCAGCTCGTCATCGGAGTCAAGCCTGACGATTAAATCACCGGTGGCGTTACGCATCGCCCAATCAACGTTTCGAGCGATGCCCTGATTCGAGGATTGTCTGTGTACTCGAACTCGCGCATCCTTGGACTCCCACTCACCCAGTACGGAAGCGGTTTCATCAGTGCTGGCGTCGTCGACGACGAGTATTTCTGACACGGGGAGTGACTGTCCGAGTGCAGATTGAATCGCTGCACCCACGAACCGTGCTTGGTTGAAGGTAGGAATGATTACCGAGACGGCCAAGTTGCGCTCCTCTCCGCCAGACGCCGAATGCCAGCTCGGCGAGACGCGACGGTCTTGGCTGATTGCTCCATCGCATGCTGTTCACCGTCCGCGTAAGTACCGTGGATGAGAGAATTACGCGCGTCCAGCTTGATGGATAGCCAGGTCGCAGCGATCAGTATTGCGACTCCGCCTTGTACGGAGGGCTGTTGTGTGAGGGACCCTGCGGTCGCCGTGTAGGCAAGCAGCGTGACAAGTGGCACAGTCTGCATCGAGGCGGCAGCTGCGCGTGTAACCAAATAGGCGATGGCCCATAGCGCAACGCCGAGCTTGAAGATTGCGAGCGCGAATCCAATGACTCCAAGTTCCGCAGTCCACCGCAGAGTTTCGACCTCGATCCATTGTCCTCCCGTAACGGTGACGGCGGCGATCTGATGCGAACCAGGTCCGTCGCCAATCAGGACGAAAGGTGCGGTCAGAAACCCGAACGCGTCGTTCAGAATTCGCCCGGACGTGTCTTCCGATTGAGAGGCGTCAATAAATCGTTGTCTGAAGGAATCGATAACCGTCGGAAAGGCGATAGCGGACGCCGCTATCACCGCGCAGGCGGCCGCGACGATCCCAAAGGCCCGGAGAGTCGAGCTCATTGATCCGCGAATCAAACTAATCAGCAGAAACACTCCGAGGACGATCAATGATTGGAGAATCGCACCACGTGATCCCGAAAGCACCGCGATGAATAGCAGGCCGAGAAGTGAGACCACGCTGCGGCTCCGCTCGCTTTTGCTGCCCAGACCCCCTAGGGCGACTGCTACTCCGAGTCCTACGAAGGTCAACAGCCCAGCCGGAGCGGAAAATGTTCCGCTGGCGCGCACCGTTGTGCCTCCGTTCACAAAGATCGACTCGTCGCCACCGACTTGCAGGTTGATTGCGGCGCCCACCGGGCTCAGCACCTGTACGGTGACCACCGGAAGATTGACCATTACCAGTAAGAAGATTGCCCGGCGAATAGTCGAAATTGAGTCGGCAGTACCGAACTGGGAAATGAACAGCACCAGGAGTACAGGAGCAAGATAAGCCCTTGCTCCGAGCGCAGCGCCAACGACGGTATTCGTCTCGGCAAGAACTGACAGTGCGCCCAGGGCGACTAGCAACAGAGTTGCTAGCCAGAACACCACGACCCATCGCGATCGGCGTCTAGGTCGCTTCACGACGAATGCCACCCAGGCGATTGAGATTAGCAGTAGCCCATCCCGCAGAAGGTAGAACAACTGATCGGCGCCCGGAAGCCATTTTCGTGCAGCGCCCTCAAGTCCCCAAAGCAAGACGTATGTGAAGATGACAACGGCCACTGAGCGATTTGCGTCGCTGCCTGACTGGACGCTGCTCACTGTTTCAGCGCGCGCTGTGACGACATTTCGCATTGCGGGTCAGTCCTCCATCCTTCGGAGTCCTTGAGCGCGCAGCTGATCCCAGTGCGAAGAAAAGTCCTCAGGCGAAAATCGCTCGCCAATCGGGCGCGCTGGACAACCCGCCACGATCGTGTTGGGTTCGACGTCCTTCGTCACGATCGCTCCCGCCGCGATTATCGCGCTATCACCAATCCTCACACCCGATAGGACAATGGCGCCAAATCCTATCCACACGTCGGACCCAATGCTGACGGGATCACTCAGAGAGTCGGCGAAATCTCCCACCCATCGTGCCTCCCGAATCGAAACGCCCGTCTGATGCATGTCGTGATCACGTGCCCCAACGATTGCGGCGCCGTTTGCAATGAAGAGAGAATCTCCGATTCGACCATCGACTTCGATGCGTACATTGCTCCCCACACTTACGTCATTTCCGATCGCAAGAGATCGAGGGGCCCAGACCCGAGACCCAACCCCAATCACGAAGTCTGAGCCCGTGCGGACGGAGGGTGCGACAGACCGGCGTACACGCCGAGCGAGCTTTATGGATCCAATCGCCTTGCGCAAACGGACTCCGACGTCACTTCTAGTCATGAGTTCGCACCAATCCTTCTAAAGTTTCGCGAACGCCTGTACGAAAGTTCGCCCAGCTGTTCCCCTGTGCCGTGTGAAGCGCTTGAGTACTCATCTCCTCGATTCGAGGTGGATTATTGAGGACCGATTCAACGGCTTTAATGAGCGACTCCTCGCTACCGGTTTCGACGACGATCCCGCCGCCGTGAGCAACGACGTCGTCGGTCCCAGTGCCCGCAGTGACGATAGCGGGCAGGCCGTGGCCAAGTGCTTCTAGCACAGCCAACGATCGACCTTCGAACAGGCTGGGCAGTACCAATATGTGGCTGTCTCGCATGAGATCGAACACCATCGATCTATCCACAGCGCCCACGTATTCTGCCGACGAAATGAGACGCCTCATCACAGGCAGATCGAGCCTCGGTCTGTGACCGACGAGACGAAGCCGCAGCCGGCTACCGAAATGATGTTGAAGGGCGGCGACGTAGGCGATGCCCTTCGAGGGCTGCATTCTTCCGACAAAGAGGGCGCGAAGTGGCTCCTTCCCATCCCAGGAGATCGGGTCGTGTGACGTACTTGTCGTTGGCGAACCGTACGGAATCTGTCTGACACGGGCGTGCGGATCCACCTCGCGGATGCTCTCTGTCACCTGGGAACTCGGACTAATGATCACGTCCGCGAGACGGATTTCCTCGACGCCTGATTCTCGGTGCTTCGCTAACGTCGAAGTGTCGATCAAAGGTAGCCATTCTGGATGGATGTGCCTCTCGTTCTCCAGTAGCCGGAGTGCCGTCCTAACGGTGACGTGATGAGCCTCGAGAGCGGTGGCCACGCCTAGACGCGTCGCTCGCCGAAACAGGGACGTACTTTGGCCGAGATACCCATAGGCGACATCATCATCCGCCCGCAGCCGGCGCGCCGCGAGCTTGTCAGTGCTGGCAGCAACCCACTGCGCCCCAAGCGCCTTTCCAGTGTCGGTCTGTCGACTCAGCGCGTCTAGCGGAATTTTCTTGATGGCCTGGCGTACGAGCTCTCGGCTCGGTGCGGTAGACAGCTGATCACGCGAAAGCATTGCGAATACGCGCCTATTCGCCAGCCGGGAGATGGAGGCAGCGGACGCGACTGGTCGCGTTAGCCCTGTGCTGGTGCAGAACAGACGCAGAATCTGAGCATCCGTGAGTTCCTCAAGAAGCTCGCGGACGTTCTGATTGCCGGTCCCATGGGCGACGACTGTCCGCATAGTTCGTACCTTCGACGGTGTAGTGATGATGGATCGTCCCTCACTGTTTGGCCGGTTGCGATTGCCTATGTCGGGCGACCGAGAAGAATTAGCGCACCGGCTCTGAGATAGGTCGAAAAGAAGTACATGGGTCCACGAGCGCCCCCATGGCGCAGATTGAACCTCCAGTGTGATCTCGCCGGTACGCCTTTTCGTCCAAATAGAAGTCGCAACCGATCGCGGCGCGACATCCGCTGGTCCCGCCAGGTACCCGCATGGGAATTCGCATCGCACGTGCCTACGGGACCGGATAAGAGCAACGTGGGGATCCCTGCCTTCTTCGCTCGAAGGCCGTAATCGATGTCTCCATAGCCGTGCTCGAATGCGGTGTCAATCGAGCCGAGGCAACGGTATGCGGCCCGCGGAACAAGCACGAAGTTGCCGTTGAACGCGTCGACCTGCTCTGGTGTCCCGCTTGGCAAAACTGGTCGCAAGCTAGTGGGGCGAGAAGACGAAAGCCGCGACCCAGTGTAAGTGACCTGGTCACCGGAGGATGACAACGTTGCACCTACGATGATCGACGCAGGAGACTGCCTTGCAGCAGCCAGCGCGTCGAGCACTG
This sequence comes from Microbacterium marinum, assembly GCF_014204835.1. NCBI lineage: Bacteria > Bacillati > Actinomycetota > Actinomycetes > Micrococcales > Microbacteriaceae > Microbacterium > Microbacterium marinum. The sequence goes on from NZ_JACHMD010000001.1 coordinate 859,080, forward strand.
CCGTATCACTCAGCTGGAGATCATCGTTCAGCCACAGCAAGAAGTCCGGGTCAGCGGAGACTGCGTGCTCATGAGCTTTCGCCATCGCGCGTGCCCAGAACAGTCCGCCGTCGCCCTCGATAACCTGCAGAGGATGGTCCTGTGCCATGTTGTTGAGCATGGCCCCAGTACCGTCGGTGCTGCCGTCGTCGACAATGAAGATACTTAACCTGAAGTGATCGTTAATGCCGGATTGGTGTAGCAAGCGACTCAGACACTCTTCGGTCGTCGATCGCCGATTGTGGACCGCCATGAGAACAGAAACAGTCACAATGCCACACTTGGTCTCGAACAATGTGCTTCCTGTCTGGCCGCGTGCTAATCTCGCGCTGCTGCTTCGAGCTTTTCGCTTCAATGTGCCGTCTCCCCGGGTGCGAGGGCGGCTTTTGCGGTTTTCGCAAGAATCGCGACGTCGCCGACGACCGACCAGTTCTCAACGTAAGAAAGGTCCAGACGAACTGAGGCCTCCCACGAGAGAGTTGAACGACCGCTGACCTGCCAAAGCCCTGTGATTCCTGGCTTGACAAGGAAGCGCCGATGCACGTGATCAGCGTATCGTTCGACCTCTTTAGGCAACGGTGGCCTCGGCCCGACCAGCGACATTGAACCGCCGATCACATTGAAGAGCTGGTGCAACTCGTCGAGGCTGAACTTTCGCATGATGCCGCCGATCGGAGTCACACGCGGGTCGTTCTTCATCTTGAAGAGCACTTCGTTGCCGGCATCCCGTTGCTGCTTTTCGAGTTCGGCGAGCAACTCTTCGGCATTCACAACCATCGAGCGGAACTTGATCATGGAGAACTCTTTGCCGCCGAGGCCGACACGTGTCTGGCGGAAGAAGACCGGGCCCTCGCTCGATAGCCGCACACTGATTGCGAGGAACGCGAGAACTGGACTGATGAGGATGGAGGCGGTGAGATCCATCGTGCGCTTCGCGACACGCTGACCCCGGTTGAAGCGCGGGGTCTCTACGTGGATGAGGGGGAGGCCCGCCACCGGGCGCGTGTGAATGCGCGGGCCGGCGATGTCGATGATGCTGGGCGCGAGCACGAGGTGCTGCTTGCCGGCCTCGAGTCCCCACGAGATCTGCTTGACCTTGTCGGGCGGCAACTCGTCGGTGCTCGTCACGGCGACGGTGTCAGCGCCCGTCGCGAGGATGGCGCGGTCGACGGCGTTGACGTTGCCCATGATCGGGATGTCGGTGCCCTCGATCGTCGAGGCGATCTTGCCAGAGGGTACACACGCGCCGACGACGCGGTACCCGGCGCTGGGTGTGCGCTGCAGCTCGCGCGCGAGATGAGCGACGCTCGATTCTGAGCCAACTAGCAGCACGCGCGCCGAGTACTGACCCGACTGCCGCTTGGAGATGAGCCACTGACGCCAAAGCCAGCGCTCGAGGATGAGAACGAGCACGCCGACGGGCAGGCTGATGAGCAAGAATCCGCGGGCGACGTCAACACGCAGGAGGAAGGCGAAGATCGCGATGATGCCAAAGAGGCGCACACTCGCGTCGACGATGCGGAGGTACTCGGTGTTGCCGCTGCCGATGACCCGATCGCTGCGGGAGTCGATGAGGCTGAGCACCCACATCCACGCGACGATGAGCAGGGCGGAGAAGAACCAGTAGGAGAGGTCGCTGAGACGGTGATCCTCGCGCATTGCGATCTCTGCGTTGCCGAGACCGAACCAGTAGATCTGTGTGCCGTAGATCACCCAGATGAGGGCGAGGAGGTCGGTGAACCAGATGCGGCGTGCGTAGCGCTGACGCCATCGGTCTTGTGGGCGCGGAGTCGGGATCGACCCGGTGGAGGCGCTCGCGATGACCCTGGCGGGCGCGGTGAGCCGACTGTCGCTCGGCTTCTCCGAGCTTTCGGCGCTGTGCGTTGATGAGCTATCTGGAATTCGCAGCGACGTCTTTGTCGCGTCGACCTTTTGCAGGTTCGACGTCACAGACCGTCCTTTCGCAAACTCGAGGCTCCCCCACCAAAGATGCTATCAGCGGTATGTGTCGGGAACGTGACGGGAGGTGAATGTGGGGTCCCCTTTTCGGGGGACTCAGTCAGCGTTGGTCGTCGAGGCCGATGCGGTTCTTCGTCACCTGCGAGACCGAGATGTCTCCGATCGGGGTGATCACGCCCAGCGCGTCAGCGATGCGCTGGGTGAGAGCGCGCAGGTCGGTCAGCTGCTTCTCGACGGACGCGACACGGCTCGCGATGGCGTCGATGGCCGCGAGCGTCTCGGCATCCCGCCCCGCGGCCTCGCGCCGCGACGTGTCGGCGTACGCGAGCGCGATGATCTGATGCCGGCGGAGGCGGCCGATCTCGTCGGCGAGGATCCTCGCCGCACGCGCGGATGAACGGGAACCGACGCCCGTCGAACTCGACACCTTCCGGCTTCGTACGGAGCGCATCTTCGACAGCATCCTCGCCGACCCTGGTGTCGCGGACGAGGAAGGACTGATCGGTTCCGCGCTCGACCGAATGCTGCTGGGGTGGGAACACGTCATCGTCGTCTCGACATCGATCGGCGACGAGGCGCGGCCACTCCTTGAGGATCCCGACGTCGCCAGACACGTCGCGGATGCCGTCAACGAAGCGCTCATCAATGCCGTCAAGCACTCCGCTGCACGTGAAGCTACCGTCGATATCAGCGCGAGCGGGAGCCTCATTCAGGTCACGGTCACGTCGCCCGGACACCTGCCCGCGGTCATGCGGAGCGGTCTCGGAACGCACGAACTCGGCGCGCGGATCACGCAGGTCGACGGTGACGTCGTCTTCCGCGCCGCCATCGACGTCGACAGTTTGGCGAAGCGGCATCCGATCGCGTAGTCTTGATCTTTGGTGCCTGCGCCCTGCTGGCTGGGTACCGCGAACGTGAGCCCTCCACTGGCGTGTTCGATCGGCATCCCGAACGAACCACCCCGGAGCGGGATTCACGAACTCCTCCGTTCGAATCTATGAAAGCAGCACTACTGTGACGCGCACTTACACCCCCAAGACTGGTGAGATCACCCGTCAGTGGCTGGTCATCGACGCAACCGACGTCGTCCTCGGCCGCCTCGCCTCGCACGCTGCCACGCTCCTGCGCGGCAAGCACAAGCCCACCTTCGCCAACCACGTCGACACCGGTGACTTCGTCATCGTCATCAACGCCGACAAGGTGGCCCTCACCGGCCAGAAGCTCGAGCAGAAGAAGGCCTACCGCCACTCCGGCTACCCGGGCGGCCTCAAGGCTGTCACCTACTCCGAGCTGCTCGAGAAGAACCCGGCTCGCGCCGTCGAGAAGGCCATCCGCGGCATGCTCCCCAAGAACAGCCTGGGTCGCCAGCAGCTGTCGAAGCTGAAGGTCTACACGGGTGCCGAGCACCCGCACGCGGCCCAGCAGCCCACCACATACGTCTTCGACCAGGTCGCCCAGTAAGCGCCGCCGAGAGAACTAAGGACTATCTAATGGCGAAGATCGCTGACTCCCTCGAGACCCCCGAGAACTACACCACCGAGACCCCCGAGACCGAAGCAGCCGCGGCCCCCCGCCCCGTGCTCTCCGTTCCCGGTGCCGCCGTCGGTCGCCGCAAGCAGGCCATCGCCCGCGTGCGCCTCGTCCCCGGCTCCGGCACCATCACGGTGAACGGTCGCACCATCGAGGACTACTTCCCCAACAAGCTGCACCAGCAGCTCATCAACGACCCGTTCACGGTGCTCAACCTTGCCGGTGGCTACGACGTCATCGCGCGCATCTCGGGCGGTGGCCCCTCGGGCCAGGCCGGTGCGCTGCGCCTGGGCATCGCCCGCGCGCTCAACGAGATCGACGCCGAGAACAACCGCCCCACCCTCAAGAAGGCCGGCTTCCTGTCGCGCGACGCCCGCGTCAAGGAGCGCAAGAAGGCTGGTCTCAAGAAGGCGCGTAAGGCTCCTCAGTACTCGAAGCGTTAATCCTTCGATGGCACTGTTCGGGACGGACGGTGTGCGGGGCCTCGCAAACGGCCCCCTCACCGCCGATCTCGCGCTCACCCTGGCCCAGGCGACCGCCGTCGTCCTGGGCCAGGGTCGTATCGCGAACGCACGAAAAGCCGCCGGCCGACGCCTCACCGCCGTCGTCGCGCGCGACCCCCGCATCTCGGGACACTTCCTCGCGGCCGCCGTCAGCGCCGGCCTCGCCTCCTCCGGCGTCGACGTGCTCGACGCCGGCGTACTGCCGACGCCCGCCGCAGCGTTCCTTGTCGGCGACGTCGACGCCGACTTCGGCGTCATGATCTCCGCCTCCCACAACCCCGCCGCCGACAACGGCATCAAGATCTTCGCCCGCGGTGGCGTCAAGCTCCCCGACGAGGTCGAGCGACGCATCGAAGAAGCCATGGCCGGGCCAAAGCTCCTGCCCACCGGCGGCGCCGTCGGGCGCATCCGCCGCTTCGCCGACGCAGAGGACCGCTACGTCGTGCACCTGCTCGCATCGCTGCGGCAGCGGCTCCACGGCATCCACGTCGTGCTCGACTGCGCCAACGGCGCGGCGTCGGGCGTTTCACCCGAGACGTTCCGCGACGCCGGCGCCAAAGTCACCGTCATCGGCGCCGACCCCGATGGCCTCAACATCAACGACGGCATCGGCTCCACCCACCTCGACGTGCTGCAAGCCGAAGTCGTACGCGTCGGCGCCGACCTCGGCATCGCCCACGACGGCGACGCCGACCGCTGCCTCGCCGTCGACGCCGACGGCCGCATCATCGACGGCGACCAGATCATGGCGATCCTCGCCGTGTCGATGAAGAACCGTGGACTGCTCCGCGACGACACCCTCGTCGCCACCGTCATGAGCAACCTCGGGCTGCACCGTGCCATGGCAGCCCACGGGATCTCGGTGGAGACGACGGGTGTCGGCGACCGCTATGTGCTCGAGCGCATGAACGCCGGCCGGTACTCGCTCGGCGGCGAACAGAGCGGCCACGTCATCATGAGCGAATTCGCTACCACCGGCGACGGCGTGCTCACGGGCCTGCACCTCGCGGCTGAGATGGCGCGCACCGGAAAGTCGCTGGCCGAGCTGGCTTCGGTGATGACCGTGTTTCCGCAGGTGCTCATCAACGTTCGCGGGGTTGAGCGGTCGCGGGCGACGGACGCGGATGTTGTCGCTGCTGCTGACGCTGCTTCTTTGGAGTTGGGCGATTCGGGGCGCGTGCTGTTGCGGCCCTCGGGGACCGAGGAGCTCGTGCGCGTCATGGTCGAGGCATCCACCTCGGATGTTGCTCAGGCGGTCGCGGAGCGGCTGGCGGGGGTTGTAAGGGGGTGAAGGTTCGCGCTGCGGCGCACCTTCACTCGGAGCACCGCTAGTCTGAGCGCACGCCGTCTCGCGGGCTCGGCTGACTTTGTGCGTTGATCCGTTCGTTGCGCTTTCGCTCGGGGAGGCCCTGATGCTCACGATCCCGTCTCCCGGGGTGCTTGCGTTCCGATCGCGTGCCGTACGGCGCGGATGCGCGGGAGCGTTGCTCGCCGGGTTGCTTCTGCTTACCGGCTGCTCGCAAGCGGGGGACGCACCGCGATCATACGGAGTCTGCGGCGAGCAGGTCACCCCCGTCGGCGCGACCGCCGCCGAGCTCCAGGCTGCGCTCGACCAAGCCCGGCCAGGCGACACGCTTGCTCTGCAACCAATCACGTACGTTGGCACGTTCACCATTGCAGCATCTGGTGCGGAGGGAGCGCCGATCACGCTGTGCGGTGCGGACGGAAGTCGCATCGATGGCGGCGACGTCGCGGAAGGATATGGACTCCATCTCAATGCCGCCTCCTTTTGGCGCATACAGGGCGTCGAGGTGACGGCCGTAGCAAAGGGGATCGTTCTCGACGCTGCCCACCACAACGAGATTGTGAACGTGGTCGTTGACGAGGTCGGGCAAGAGGGAATCCACTTGCGGTCGAACAGCTCGGACAATGCCGTCCTCGACTCGGTCGTTTCGAACACGGGGCTGACGGACCCGGAGTTCGGCGAAGGCGTGTATGTCGGATCAGCGGAGTCGAACTGGTGCCGCTACACGGACTGTGCGCCGGACGCGAGCGATCGAAACCGCATCGAAGGCAATGCCATTTCGGATGTCAGCGCCGAGGCCATTGATGTCAAGGAGGGCACGACCGGGGGGTCCATCATCGGAAACATGCTGAGCCTTTCGTCGGACCCCGGCGTCGATTCGGTCATTGACATCAAGGGCAATGAGTGGACTATTGCGGAGAACACGGTCACGCACCACGAACAACTCGGCATGCAAGTGCACGAGATCCTCGAGGGGTGGGGGGTGCGCAACACCATTTCAGCCAACGTCTTTGACGCGGGAGCCGGTCAGGTCAGCGTCGAAATCGTTGGGAAGGCTCGTGAAGGCGCCAACACCGTGGGCTGCGACAACGCGACGATGAGCGGAGATTCCGTGTTGAGCAACGTCACCTGCTCGTCACTTCGACGGTCATGCCCATCGTGCCCGTTCCCCTAAGCTGACCAGCAGGGAAGTGCGCTGGGGAGCGCGCCTGGGGATCGTGTGGGGTGGGGAATGACGCCGACGGAGTTGAGTTGGCTGATGCCGTTCGGCGTACTTGGGATCATCTCGTGGGGATTCTGGGCGTTCCGAAAGGTGCTCTCAGCAACTGCCCGTCCGACTGAGAACGACTTCCGTACGACGACCACGGTGGTGGTCCCCTCGTACCACGAGGATCCGGATGTCTTGCTGCGGTGTTTGGCAACGTGGCACGCGCAACGCCCAAGCCGCATCATCGTCGTGCTCGATGTCGCTGACCTCGAGGCGCAAGAGCGCATCGAGGCGCTCGGGCAGGCTGACATCACGGTGGTGATGTTCAAACACCGGGGGAAGCGCTCTGCGCTGGGTTGCGGCATGCGTATGGTCGACACGGAGCTTGTCCTCTTCGTCGACTCAGATACCGCGTGGGAGGATGGCATGCTCGACGCGGTGCAGATGCCGTTTGTTGATCCGGCTGTCGGGGCGGTGAGCACTCGTCAGAATGTGTACCGACCCCGATCGAGCGTGTGGCGACGTGTCGCGGACTGGATTATCGATCTGCGCTACTACGACTATGCGCCAGCGATGGGCCGCTTCGGCGGCATCATCTGCGCGTCAGGGCGAACAGCGGCGTATCGAACATCGGTGATCGTGCCGCAGGTTGAAAAGCTCGAGCGCGAGATGTTCTTCGGCCGCGAGTGTGTCGCTGGCGACGACGGGCGGATGACATGGCTCGTGCTCTCGCAGGGCTACAAAGTCGCGCATCAAGACAGCGCGCGTGCGCTGTCGATGTTCCCCGGGACGTTTCGCGCTTTCGTGAAGCAACGTGTGCGCTGGAGTCGCAACTCCTATCGGTGTTACCTCACAGCCATCGGAAGCGGATGGCTCTTCAGGCTGCCGGTCATCTCGCAGCTCACCGTCATGCAGATCTTGCTGACACCGTTCACGATGTTCGTCGCACTCGCCTACGTCGTGCTCGCGGTTCGCAGTGAGCATGCCGCGCTCTCGCTCGCGGTCGCGGTCGGCTGGGTCATCGTCGGTCGTGGCATCCGAGGGTTCTCACATCTCTGGCGGCGCCCGGAAGACCTCGCGATCCTCCCGCTCGTCGCCGGCATAATCATCTTCATCGCGCTACCGATCAAGACCTACGCGCTGTTCACGATGAACAAGCAGGGGTGGCTCACTCGTTCCGCGGGCCAGCAGGGCGGCGAAGGGCAATCTGAAGCGAGTCTCGACCGCGTCGCGCAAGATGGAATGGCCGATTCGACAACCGCGGGCGCATGAGTGACGCGGAACTCACCGCGGAGGAGCGGGGCGATGTCGGATCCAAGCGTCGGCTACTCGGGCGGGGGGTCGTCGTCGTCCTGATCGGCGCTTTGGTCGGCGCGATTGTGGTGGGCACCTTTCTGACGCGTGCGGGCCGTGCGCCGTGGCAGGAAGACGCTCGCCCGACGACGACACCGACAGCGACCTACTCGCCGTCTCCCGCATCCTCTGCGTCAACCGCAGGTGCTGCCGCCGAACTCGTGCGCAGTGAAGACCAGCGACTGGTCGAACTGACCCGATTCGCAGCCGACGACCCCGCTACGCGGGCCGGCCTCGACACCGTCGTGCTCGGCCCGCGTCGATCGCCGTATGGTGCAGGCGACCTCATGGACAGGGGTGCACTGGCAAAGATCGACTCGTCGACGTACGAGCTTCGCCGCCACGTCGTCGTTAGAGGAGGGGCGCATCTCGCGCTCCGCCTCCCCGGAGCGACGCTGCGGTTGAGAAGTGGTTCCGATGGGTTCGCCAGCATCGTGACGTGGGGTGGCTCGTTGACACTCCGTGGCCGACAGGACGCCGGGATGATCATCAGTTCGTGGGACGATCTTACGTCGTCGCCCGATGCCGACGTTGACGACGGTCGCGCATACATTCGCGTACGTGACGGTGTCCTGTCAGCGGAGGACGTGACATTCGCTGCCCTCGGGTTCTGGAGCGGCCGCACCGGTGGTGTTGCCATCACCGGTACAGAGCCCGGGGCCGTCAAAGTTCGGCTCACGCGCACGGTTCACACTGATTCTCACTATGGCGTCTACGCCGAGGGGGTAATCGAGAGCACGCTGACCAACGTTGCGATCTCTAATTCTGCGATGGAAGGGATTGTGCTCTCGAACCGCTCGCACGGCGTGGCCATCTCAGGCGGAAGCATCGTCGACGCGAGGGCGAGCGGTGTGAAGATTGATCGCGCGTCGGGGGACATCACTATCGAGCGTGTCGCGGTGCGCGGGTCGGGCGGGTACGGAGTCATGATCGATGGCTCGGCGCTCGCGGACGGTGCCAACGCTGCTGGACATGCGACGACGCGTTCGACCAGCTACACGTTGCGGTCGCTGACGCTTAATGGCAACGAGGATGGCGGTGTGCTCGCGCGAGGAGCGGACGGCGTACACCTGCTCGGGAGTGACGTCGCGGAGGATTCGATCGCCATGCGGGTTGTTGGGCCCGCATCCGATATTGCCGTTGATCGTTCGACGCTGCATTCCGACGCGTCACTGGGTTTCGTCGTGACGGATGTGCCGACCGGTGTGACGGTGACTGACAGCGAGATCGAGGGTCTCGGCACGGCGGTCCGATCCGTCTCCTCGACCGTCGAGATCTCGGGAAGTGAACTGGCAATTCAAAGCGGGCACATCGTCGAGGTGCTCGAGGACTCTGAGGCGTCACTCCGCGCAAACACTATGAGCGGATCCGGCCAGGATCCTGTCTTCACGGATGACACCAGTCATGCGACCAACGTCTCGAGCGATCAATCGGCGTGGCGGTTCCAATCCGACATTGTGACGTGGCTGCATCATCACCCGATGGTGTGGCTCTGGCTCCTCGTTCTTTTGGTTCCCCTTATCGGGTTCCCCTTCTTCCTGCGGTACAAGCGCCACCAGCGCGAACTGCAGCGGATGCTCGAGAACGCAATGATCGCCTACGCACAGGACCGCATCGACGAGTATGACACCAGGGGTATGGTGACGCCAGCGGAGGCAGTTCGGCGCGCGGCCGCTCACGAGGTGTCCGCAGGCGCGGGCGACGACCGCGCGCCCTCCGTGCCCGATCGAAGACAACCGGAGTCGCGGCTTCCGGGGGTCGCCGACGCGAGGCACGCGGCATCCGTCGACATACCCACCGTGCGTCCTCCGGCTCTACCGACTTCGAATCAGGGCCGACTTCGAGCGCCGCGTACGCTGAACGACCTGCGCGCGGGGACGCTTGCAGGGCGGGACTTTGCAACCATGCGACAGTTCGCGGTGGCGGCGGTACTCGAATCCGGTTACCCGCTTCCTCACATCGCGCGACTTTTCAGGATCCCGATCTGGCGATTGCAGCAATGGGTGACCGAGGACTATGGAGGTGCCGAAGGGCCGTCCAGTCCCGCTGGACAGGGGCGTCCTGCGCCAAGACGCTGAAGATCTCTCAACTCGCGAGCCCTCCAGGCTGGCCAGAAGCTCGCTCTGAGCGGACTTTCGGGCACGACGTAGCATCCGCTCGCCTCGTTCGGAGGTCAGGGGGCCGTCTCGGGGAGGGTGCGGTCGGCCCACTGCTCGAAATCGTCGACGAGCTGCTCCCGAATGGCGTTGCCCGTGCCGCTCGCGATCTCGACGCAGCGGTCCACGAGTTCGGCAGTGGTCGGGGTGTGGGCTCTGGGGTCAGGGTGGTCGGCGGCGGGATGCTCGGGAGTGGCGTGCCGGTGGTTGGGGGCGGGGTGCTGGTGCTTGGGGCCGGGGTGGACGCGATGTCGGTTGTCGGCGCGCACGCGGTGCCGGCAGTGAGGATCGCGGCCGCCACCGCGGCGAGCAGCACGATCCTCGGTCGGCGCAGTGTCAGCGCTGACCGTCCTCGCGGCAGTGCGGTCCGGGGTCGCCGGCTTGCCGGCGTTCGCGAACATCGCGCTGGCCGGCACCTCGTCAGGGGGGAACATCGCTGTCCTCGCGGCACAGGTGGACGCGGCAGTTCGTTCCACCGAGCCCGGACTCGCAGCACTCGCCCTCGTGGTGCCGTCGCTCCTGCTCTCCGAGATCCCCGATGCCGTGCGAGCCGATGCGCAGTCCTGGCAGCAGCGTCAGGCGCAGCTCGCCGGATATCTCGGGACGACGATCGCGCCGGCGAGCCCTTGGGCGTCTCTCGCGGTGGCACCCGTCGTCGCGGGAGTACCCCCGGTCTTCGTCGCGGTTGCGGCGCACGACGAGGTCGCCTTCGGCGCGGACCGGTTCTGCCGCGCCGTCCGTGCCGGGGGAGGGCTCGCGGAGCACCGCACCTACGCGATGACGCACGTGACCGCGACACCGCACGTCGAGGCGGCGATGATCGAAGACCTCGCCCAATTCCTGGCGGAACGGCTGGCGTAGACGCCTGCGCCGACGCGATCGGAAGTGGGTCGCGGCTGTGTCGGGTCGTCGTCAGGTGCGACGGCGTCGTGCGCGGAACGCCTCGAGGATCAGCAGGCCGAGACAGGCGCCGGTCGTGTTCGCGATGATGTCGAGCACGCTCGGCACGCGGGCATCGAGCAGCAGTGCCTGCGTCGACTCGATCGCGACGGTCGCCACCAGCGCCACCGGCAGCACCAGCGTGCGGGGCATCATCAGCGGCAGCAGAACGCCGATCGGCAAGAAGAGCGCGATGTTCGCAGCGAACTCCACCCGCGCATGTGTCACGACCGGGAAGTGACGGGTGACCGTCTCGAGCAACGGGGCGAGCCCTGCATCGACCGGTGTCGGCCAGAACGCCGTCAGCGCGAGGGCGACGAGATACGCGAGCAGCAGGAGCTGCGGCATCCGGTCCGCGCGTGCCCTCGGGTCGGGCGGTCGTGGTGCGATCTCGGTGGGGGACGGCATGGCGCTCCTCGATGACGGGGGCCACGCTGCGACGGTGAACGCCCAGTGTATACCGGGGCGGCTGGGCGCTATTCATTAGCAAGGTGATCAAGGCGCGACGAAGACGACGCTGAAGGTCACCTCGTCGATGCGGGGCGCGCAGACCTCGGTGAAGGTGACGGGGCCAAGAAGGGTTACGCGGACGTCGCGGTCGCTTCGCCACGGACGCGAGCTGTCGTGCGTTGACCAGCTGCGCTGCTGCCGCGGTGGCATTCCCCGGCGACGGTGGCGGGGTCTGGCGTACGAGATCGTCCGGATATTCGCCTTGTGTCCGGATGTGGCGCTGACGGCATCCAGGGTGAAGGTGTGAGCACCACCGTTCCCGATTCCCCCGCACCTCTTCGGCGGCGCCGCGCCCTCGTCATCGGCCTCACCGCGTCCATCGCGGTGGCCGCGCTCGTCGTCGTGGCCGCGATCGCGTCTGTGTCGGGACAGGGCGATCGTCCGGCGGCGGTGTCCATCACATCGTCCATCGACGGCGAGCCCGTCGATCTGCAACCTGTCAACGTCGACGATGCGCAGATGGCAGCCCTCACCGAACTGTCGCCTCACCGATACCTCGCGATGCCGCCGTTCGTCATCGCCAACGACGACGTGCGACCCGGCGCTGTCAGACTCGACCTCGAGTTGCCCGAGTCCGTTCCCGACGGTGTCTTCGTGACCTTCGCATACCTGGACATCACCATCGACGAGTGGATGCCGGTCGCCACCCGACTCGACGCTGACGGGCGCACGATCGTCGCTGAGCTCCCCGCCTATGGCTCGGCTGATGGAGGGGGAATCGCGCCGACCGTGACGACCGCGTCGCTGCGATCGCGTGCCGTGCCCACCAACATGCCGTTCGACCCCGCCACCCAGATCTGGACCGCCGTGGTCGGTGGGCTGGACACCGCGGTCGACGCGGTGGGTGAAGCGATCGGAGACGCCGGTGCTGCCGTCGTTGACGTCGTCGATGCCGCCGGCGAGGAGTGGGACCGTGCCATCGCTGAGTGGGGCGAAGACTTCACCCTCGGCTCGCAGTGGCTTATGCGGGCAGAACGCGACCTCCTCGGTACCGGAGTTGACGCTCCTACGTGCCAGCCCGACACGGACGGCGCGGTTCCGTGGGTGGCGGATACTCTGCTGTCCGACAACGCGATGATCGTCGGACTCGGCATCGAAGGCGGAAACGCCGCCGTGCTCCTGTGCGTGGGGCCCGACCCCGATGACCCGTCGATGCTGCAGGTCCGCGCGGCAGCCAACCGCTCCTACGGGTTTCCCGTCACGCTTGCCGACGGCATCGTCGCGAGCTCGGCAGGAATGGACGCGCTCGATCCTTCGGCGTCTGTGCTGATCGGGGCGGCGTACTCGGCGATCGCGGGCAACGTCGACCTGCTGTTGAATCCGGGCGCCTTCATCCTGCCCGGACAGACGTTCTCGTTCACCGTCGACGAGTCGACAGTCCGAGCATCGCACGAGCTGACCGCGTCCGACCGTGTCGTCGAGTATCCGCTCGCCGCGTTTCCGCAGGTGCTACTTTCCGGTTTTCTCGGAGCAGCGCTGGAAGAGTTGGATCCCGAGGACATGTTCGCCGGTGCGTTGGGTGTCTTCTTCCTCGCCCGCGATTGCGACTTCTCCCAGTGGGAAGCTGGTACGCAATGGGCCGAACTGGTCGGCAGCGTCTCGACGTGTGTCGAAACGCTCGACTCGGACAGCCTGCAGAACGCGGCGCTCGAGGTGGCGCGTTCGACGGAGGTGCCGTCGTCGGGCGCGGTCGACCTGGCCGACGACGTCAAGGCCGCCGACGCGGCCAAGGCGGCCAAGACAGCCGACGCGTTCGTCGCGGGCGGTGCGGAGAAGGCGCGAAAGGTCATCGGCAAGCTAAAGTGGCTCGCGTTGTTCGCGGCAGTGCAGACCGTCAGTGACTACATCGCGGATGTCGGTAGCGAAGAACTCAGCGAACTGCCCGCATGGTTCGCCAACGTCACGACGACCGCGGCGCCTGTCGCGAGCTGGGAGGACGTCGCCGACACCTGGTGCGGCGTCACGGCGCCATGCATCGAGCTCGAACCCGGCACCTCGCAGACCGACTGGGGCACGAGCACGCTCGATTTCGACCGGATGATGGGGGAATGCTTCGCGGGGATCGAATCCGGCGACCCCGGGTCGGGCGCGAACGTGGTCTACTGCCCCGCCGGAGTCGCAACGCCGGACGACATTCCCGGGAGCGACGTGGGACTCCCGCCGGCCGATGACGACTCGGCGTTCGACCGGGTGTTCATCTACCAGGGATACGGCACGTTCGCCTGGTTCCGTCAGGCCGACCTTTTGGCAGTGAAAGGCTCATGATGCGGTTCCCACGCTCCACACTGTCCACGCTGATGATCGCTGCGCTGCTCTTCTCGGGTTGCGCTGCCACGCCGGCTCCAAAAGACGAGATCGAGGTCGTGCCCGACCCGGCGGGGTCAGGCGCCGTGGCGAGCACGCCGAGCACCGAGGCATCGCCGACCGCGTCGGCCGCGCCAATCGGATGGGAGCTCCCCGCGAGCTGGATGGACGACATGCCCCCGCTCAGCGGTCTCACGGTGCGTTCGACGCGGGTGGCGATCGGTGTGGACGGGGTGCTCCGTGAAGCGACGGTGCTCGTCGAGGGGAGTCACGAGCCCGAGGCGGCCGCATGGATCGCGTCGCTGCCCGACGTGCCCGTCACCACGCACGCCGACTTCTCGACTGCGTCCGGCGACACCGAGATCCGGTTGAGCTCGGGATCGACCGTCAGCGGGACCGCCGGAGATTTGCCTGCCGGCTGGCGCGAGTCGATGCCGTTGGGGCCCGACGGAACGGGCTACGCGTTCGCGGGCACTATCTACACCGTCCTCGCGGACGGTTCCGCACCCGAGCCGCCGACTTTCGATCTCGGGTTCGATGGCGTCAGTAACGTGTCTTCGTATCGCGCATGGCTGGAAGAACAGCCGGGATGGACGGTGACCACCCTCAGTGACCGGATGTTCACGGGTGAGAGTGCCGACTTCACCGTCAGCGGGATGATCGGGTCCGACGGCACTGACGAGCTCACCATCACTCCGCTGCGGTGGGACGTGCCCGGGGTCGACGCGCTCAAGCCCTGAGGCGCGGCAGCCCGTCGTCGAGGTGCGGCATCCGTGCTACTGCCAGGTGTGCACCGGCTCGTTCGTGTGCATCGCCTCGCGGTACTCGAGCAGCGTCGCGCGCAGCGCGTCGAACCGCTCCATCCCGTCGCGTGCGTGCATCTTGCGAGCGAACCACTCCGCGCCGTTCGTGCGGGCCGCGCAGCGCCCGTCGATGATCCCCAGGTAGCGATCGCGCTCCGCGGCATCCACTCCCCACGCATCCAGACCCTCTGAGGCGAGGGGGAGCAGGTGCTCCCGGATCAGCTCGGTCGCAGAAACCTGCCCCACACCCGGCCAGCCCAGCCGCGCATCGATGCCCTGACGCGCCGCGGCCTGGAAGTTCTCGCGCGCTGTCGCGAACGGCATCCGCGACCACACCGGTCGCTCGTCCTCCGCCAGCGCCCGCACCAGACCGAAGTAGAACGCGGCGTTCGCGACCGTGTCGGCCACCGTCGGGCCGGCCGCGAGGATGCGGTTCTCCACACGGAGGTGCGGCATCCCGTCGGCGATGTCGTACACCGGACGATTCCACCGGTACACGGTGCCATTGTGCAGCTTCAACTCCGCCAGCGACGGGATGCCACCGGATTCGAGCACCTCGAGCGGGTCCTCGTCGTCGACGATCGGCAGCAGCGCGGGGAAGTAGCGCACGTTCTCCTCGAACAGGTCGAACACCGACGTGATCCACCGCTCGCCGAACCATACGCGCGGACGTACGCCCTGCACCTTCAGCTCCTCGCTGCGGGTGTCGGTCGCCTGCTCGAAGAGCGGGATGCGTGACTCCCGCCACAGCTCCCGGCCCAGAAGATACGGCGAGTTCGCCGCTGCCGCGAGCTGCGCACCCGCGATCGCCTGCGACGCGTTCCAATACGCCGCGAACTGCGCCGGCGAGGTCTGCACATGGAACTGCGTGCTCGTGCACGCCGCCTCGGGCACGATCGAATCCGTCGTCGTCTCGAGCCGCTCCGGCCCCGCGATCGAGATCGCGATGTCTTCGCCCCGGGCGTCGAGCACTTGCTCGTTGAGCAGCTCGTAGCGCGAGTCCGCACTCAGCGTGCTGCGGCTCAGGTGCTGCTCGGCGAGCGTGGGCAGGATGCCGATCATCACCAGGTGGGCGCCCTGGGTCTCGGCCCGGGTCTCAGCGTCATTCAGGCGCTGTCGCAGGTCGTTCTCGAACGTCGTGAGGCCGCCCTCGCGAAGCTTCGCCGGCGGGACGTTGATCTCCACGTTGAAGCGGCCGAGCTCAGTCACGAACGTCGGATCGGCGATCGCCCGCAGCACCTCTTCGTTGCGCATGGCCGGGTCGCCGACCTCGTCGATGAGGTTCAGCTCGAGCTCGAGACCCGTCATCGGGTCGTCGGTGTCGAACCTCGCCTCGCCCAGCATCCGCTCGAAGACGTCGAGGTTGCGCCGGATCTTCTCGCGATGCCGCGTGCGGTCGGCGCCGGTGAACTCCTGCGCGTCGATCTCTTCTCCCATGCCGCCAGCGTATGCCGGGGGTTCCGACGGGCCGGGGGTGGTTGACAGGGGCGGTCGGTCTGGGTGGTGTCCCGTGGTGGGGCTCAGCTGTGGAAACTTTCAGCGAATGTCGGAGGGCGATGGCAGGGTATGACTATGGGAATTTTGACCGAGCTCCGCGGCCGGGTGGAGGGGCTTTCGAGCTTCGCCGAGCTCGACGTCGCCCGGTCTGAACTCCCGGCATCCGCTCTCGGTCTGACGGATGCCGCGGTGATCGAGCTCATCGACTCGGTCGGCAGCCTCGCGCGCGATGTCGGCACGCTGCAGGCCGTGCTCGCCGGTGTCGCCGCCCGGAGGTCGGGGCGTGAGCGCGGCGTGGAGGGACTATCCACCGCGGTGGGGCATCGGACTCCCGTCGAACTGATCCGCGCGACGACAGGCGTGGGGCGCGGTGAGGCGGCCCGTGCCGTGCGAGTGGGCGAGGCGCTTCTCGAGGCGGCGGAGGGGCTGGCGGGTTCGAGTGGCGCGAATGCGGACGCTGATGGCCGCGCGGCGGAGGCGAGCGGCGCGGAAGTCGCGTGGCATGCACCGGTCGATGCGGCGCTGCTCGCCGGGCGGATCACGCCGGCGCAGTCCCACGCGATCATCGCCGGGCTGGGCGAGCCGGCCGAAGAACTCCTGACCGCATGGTGCGAAGCCGGACGAAGACTCGTCGACGAAGCCGCCGGATGGTCGGTCGAGCAACTCGGGGAGCAGGCGCGAACACTGCGCGACATGCTTGACCCCGCGGGTGCCGAAGAGCGGTTCGCGCGCAGATTCGAACGGCGGTCGTTCCGTATGTGGGCCGACGGTGACGGGCAGCAGCGCGGAACGATCGTGTTCGACGACGAGATGGCGCCCTGGGTGCGTGGGGTCTTCGACGCCGCGCTGCGGCCCCGGCGGGGTGGCCCGCGCTTCATGACCGACGCCGAACGAGCGGATGCCGCGGCCCTGATCGACGACCAGAGGACCAACGAACAGCTGTCTTACGACCTGCTCATGGACCTTGTCCGCGCCGGTGCGCTCACCGACGCGAAGCAGGTCTTCGGCGCACGCGAGCCGGGGGTGCGGGTCGTGGTGACCGCCGGTGGAACGCGGGACGCCCTCGGGAGACTCGTATCGTCCGGTGTCGTGGAAGACGGCGGCACAGCGGTGCCTGGATCGGTCGTCGACCGTGCGACGTGTATCGGCGGACGCGTGGAGGTGACGGTCGACGGGTGCGGGAACCCCCTGTCCGTCGGACGAGAAGAGCGATTGTTCACACGGGCGCAGCGGGTAGCGCTCGCCGTGCGAGATGGCGGCTGCATGTGGCCGGGGTGCGAGCGTCCACCGTCGTACTGCGAAGCGCACCACTCCGTCCCGTGGTCGGAGGGTGGCGCGACCGACAGCGACGTCGGGGTGCTGCTGTGCCGTTTCCATCATCTTCTGCTCCACAACGGCGGATGGTCGATTCGGGGGAGCGGCCCGACCGGGTTCGCCCTGCACGGGCCGCCGGGAAGCGGGCGCGAGCCGGTCCCGCTGCGATCGAAGTCACCGCTTCGGTGGCGCTGGGACCCACCACCCGATCGCGTCGGCTGGCGCTCCGTCGCCTAGTCGTTGCGCCCCGTTGCGTCGCCCGGCGTTTCCGACGCGCAGCCGCTGGCGGGCGCTAGGCTCGGGCGCATGCCGGTCCTGGGGGAGCGCATCGCGTCGTCGCGCGCTGTTTCGTCGCGCGCGGGCGGTGCAGCGCGGCTCGTTGCAGCGCGGCTCGGATCGACGCGACATGGATCGACGCGGCTCGGGTGGGCGGCCAGATCCTGGTGGGACGCCGTCTGCAGCGGACAGTTCCTCACCCGGTGGAGCGCCCTCGTCTCGCTCCTCGTCGCCGCACTCCTGAGTGTCCCCACCATCGGCGAACCCTCCGCCGCCAACTACGCCGTCTCCGTCGTCATCGCCGCCCTCGGCTGGATGCCGCTCGCCGCCGCGCTCGCGCTCGTCGCCGTCCTCGAGCGCCGGCTCACCTCCCGACCCGCCCGCGCGGTCGTCGTGCTCGGCTCGATCGCGGTCGTCGCCGCATCACGATCGTTCGTCAACGACCTCGCGAGCCTCGCCCTCATCGGCATCCCCACCATCGGCGCGCCCGGACCTCGCATCGTCACCAACCTGCTCACCGCCTACGCCGCGCTCTCGCTCGTCGCCGTCATCACCAGCCAGGTACGAAATCGGCGCGTGACCGTCGACCGTCTCACCGACGCACTCGGCCGTATGCGGGTCGGCGTCCAGCGGACTCGCGCCTTCGTCGCCACGACCGACACGCTGCTCGGCGACATCGTCTCCGACCTCCGCGCCCGGCGCGATGCGCTGCTGGCGGGCACCGTCACGTTCGACACCGTCCGCGCGTACTCCGAACGCGTGCGCGCCGCCAGTCACCGCCTCGAGCGGCTCTCCCAGAGCGACCTCGCAGCGCCCCGCGGCGACGAACGAATCGATGGCGACGCCGTCGGCCTGCCCACGCCGCCGCTGCTCACCCGCCTCGTCCCCACCCCGTGGCTCAGCGTCGGCCTGATCTACGTCATCGCTGCGCTCCCGTTCGGCGTCGCCGCCGGCGGCACCACGGTCGGGCTCATCGCCATCGTTGCGACGTGCGCGCTCGACCTCGCCGCGGGCAGCGTCGTGCGGGTGCTCGACCGGGGGCCGCAGGGACGCGCCCGCGGCATCCGGTTCCTGATCGTCTGGATCGCCGTCGGGTGGGCTGTCATGGCCCTTGCGACGACACTCCTGCCCGACATCGGCGTGCTCGGTCTGCTGCCGGTGGTCACCCTGCCGGTGCTCGCGGTCATCGTCAGCCTGAGCGTCGACGCCGCCCAGCGCGCCCGCGCCGAAGAGATGCGCGCGACCGCGGTGCTCACCTCGATCGTGCGCGCGCTCGCCTCGACGACCGCCCGCGCACTCGGTCCGCTGCACCGCGCGGCGGGCGTGCTCCACGGCGACGTGCAGGGCAGGTGCGTCATCCTCGCGGCGCGGGCAGACGAGCGCGCACCCACCCGCGACGAGCTCAACACCTTCCGCGAGGGCACCGACCGCGCGTTCGGGGACCTCACCCGCGCCGCCGACGCCGTCGACACCGGCTCGGTCGACACGGCTGGCGAGCTCGAGCGCATGCTCCGCGCGTGGGAGAGCGTCATCGCCGTCACCACGCGCATCAGCGACGACGCTCGCGCCGCGCTCGCCGCACCCGACGTCATGCACCAGGCGACCGAAGCGGTCAACGAAGCCCTTCTGAATGCGGTGAAGCACTCCGCCGCAAGGGATGCCGTTGTCGAGATCACTGCGAGCGCAGAGGGTGTTCTGACGCGGGTGTCGTCTGCGGGCAGGCTCGCGGCCGGGCGGGTGCAGGGCTTCGGATCACGCGCCGGCGGTACCCGGATCGTCCAGGAGGATGACCTTGTGGTCTTCGAGGCGCACATCGCGCGGGACAGCTCGGCCGCGCCGAACGACTAACGCACAACCGGCCGTTCCGCTACCCCTTGGTCGGAATCGGGTCGTCTTCATAGCGTGGACGTCATCCGGAGCGCACCGGCATCCGGACCGATCGACGGAAGGACCAGAACCATGGGACTCGACGACAAGATCAAGAACGCCGCACAGGACCTCACCGGCAAGGCCAAGGAGGGCACCGGCAAGGCGACCGACAACGAGCGCCTCGAAGCGGAAGGCCAGGGCGACCAGACGGAAGCCAACCTCCGCAAGGCCGGCGAGAACGTGAAGGACGCGTTCAAGTAAGCCGCCTCCAGACGAACGCCTCGGTTCCCCGGAACCGGGGCGTTTCGCTGTCATCGCAGGGCGCTCAGCCCGCACCTGCAGCGCTCCAGTCAAACGCATAGCCCCCCGCCGAGGATTCCGGGCGTGTCGGAGCTAGACTGGAACCCGGGACCGGCCCGAACCGATCTCGGCGCAACGGCTCTGGGGAGATCGTGATGTCACAGCGAGGATCAGCTCTCGCGAAGCGGCGCATCCGTGTCGGCGCGCACGTCTGGTGGGACGCCGTCACCAGCGGTGCCTTCTTCACGCGCTCGTCGCTGCTCGTTTCGCTCCTCATCGCCATGACGGTGATGGCCCCGTTCCAACACTTCGACGAAGGCGGCGACTACTTCGGCGTGCTGCTGGTCGGCTTCCTCGGCTGGGCGCTGCTCGCGATCGCCTTGCTCCCCGCGGCATCCGCCGAACGGCGACTGCGCACCCGCCGCGGTCGCGCCTTCGTGGTGCTCTCGGCCGTGGTGGTCGCCGCGATCGTGCGGCCGTTCATCAACGAAGTGCTGTTCGTCGTCTTCTTCGGCGTCACCCCGATCATCGACGACTGGCCGAGCCGCGTCGTCTCGAACGTCGTCGTCTGGGTCGCCGGCCTGTCGATCATCGCGATGACCGTGCGCTCCATCGAGCTCACCCGCGGCACCCGCGCCCGCCTGGGCCAGGCCGTCGCCACTCTCACCCACGGCCGCCAGCGACTCGCCCGGTTCGAGAACGACAACCGCGCCGTGCTCGAGGAGATGATCGGCGACCTGCGCATCGAACGCGAAAAGATGCTCGCCGGCACGATCGACTTCGCCGCCGTCCGCGAGTACTCCGAGACGGTCCGCGCGGCCAGCCACCGACTCGAAGAGCGCGCGCAGCTCAACCTCCGGCTCGTGGATGCCGAACAGCCCCCGCCCGCAGAAGACACGGTTGAGGTCTCGGCGCTCACCATGCTCCGGCCGCCGCCGTACCTGCTTGTCGGCATCGTCTTCCTCGCCGGCGCCCTCCCGTACGCCCACGGTATGGGCGGCTTCGACACCGCGCTCGCCGCGCTGCTGGTCGGCCTGCCCATCACCCTCGCCGCCGACATCGTCAGTCGGCTCCTCGGCCGGGGCCGCAGCGCCAGTGCGCGAGGCGCCGCGATCCTCGCGACCTGGTTCGTGGCCGGGGTGCTCATGACGGTGCTCGCGCACGTGCTCGTGCCGGGGGATGACCCCTCGAAACTCGTCCCGATCATCTCCCTGCCCCTCGTCGCCGTTGCGCTCGCCGCCTGCACCGATGCCATCGCGCGCGCGGCGATCACCTCACGTCGCCTCGAAGCGGTGCTCGCCCTCGTCGCGCGCACCCTCACGACAAAGACCGCCGAAGCGCGGCGTCCGCTCCGCAACGCCGCGCACGTCCTGCACGGGCGCGTGCAGGGACGCTGTGTGCTGCTCGCCGCCTATGCCGACGAGTGGGAGCTCAGCGACGAGCAGATCGACACGTTCCGATCAGAACTCGACGAGGCATTCGAGTCCGTCCTGTGGTTCGAGGCCGAGACCGACTCGCTCGGCCGCGAGGGACTCGTGCAGTCCAACCACGAGGACGTTTCGGAACTCGTCGCCACCTGGAGCTCCGTCCTCGACGTCTCGAGCGAGATCTCCGAGGCTGCCGCCGTCGAGCTCGGAGACCCCGCCATCTCGCGGCGCGTGGCCACCGTCATCAACGAAGGCTTCGTCAACGCGGTGAAGCACTCCGAGGCGAAAGAGGTGTGGCTCTCGATCGGCGTCGAAGACGGGGCACTGCTCGTGCGCACCTGGTCGATCGGCGTCATCGAGAAGGCCCCGCTCGAACCCGGCTCCGCCTCGCGCGGCATCGGCGCGCTCGGCGACGGCGCACGCATCTTCCAGCGCGGCGACGAAGTCGTCCTCGAAGTGCCGGTTCCGCTGTCGACCGGCCTCACCGCACCCGTGCGTACCCTCGCCCCACGCCGTGGCTCGGGACTGTTCCGCAAGGCCTCACCGCACTCGCACGCCGGATAGCGGCGCGACGCGCGCGGCGCGGCATCCGCTCGATCAGTGCGTGAGCAGGGATGCCGCCGGCTCGAACTCATGCGTCAGGGCGGCGATGCAGAGCGCGGCGACGGCGATCGCCACCACCCCTACGAGGGCGTATGCCCACCAGCGCACGCCGGGCGCCTTCGGAACCGGACTGCGACGTGAACGCGTGCGCGACGAACGAGCGGCCATGGTGATCTCCCCACGAGTCAGCGCCGGGCTCTGGCGCTGAGATCCCCTCCCAGGTGGCGTCGATGCCGGGGATCTGCGGACACAGTAGCGCTCCCCGCGGGCTCGCAGAAGGCGTTCGCGGCAACGTTGCGTTAAATCTGTTGACGCGCGGTCAACGGCCGTCGCGGCGGCGTGTGACCGCGGAGTGGCGCTCGAGGCGTTGCGTCTGCCATGCTCATCGAAGGCTCCTGGGGACGGAGCCATGGGGACTCGGGCGTCGGCGCCCGAAAACTGGGGGAGCGCATGATGCGTGCACGTCGATCTGTCTACTTGCGCGGTCTCGCCGCGCTCGCCATCTGGTCGGTCGCAGTGACCGGCGCCGTCCTGGCGCCGCAGGCCGCCGTGGCCGAAACGCCGACGCCGGACGTCTCCGCGCAGACGGTCACCGTCGGGGAGGACGGCAGCGTCGTCGTCGACGCGACGACAGGCGCCGCGGACATCGACAACAGCGCCGCGCCCGACGCGACCATCGAGGAGACCGTGCCCGGTGAGGGAGACGGCGACCCGGTGGCCTCCGACGAGGACCCCTCTGCTCCGTCGGTCGACGCGCCGGAGTCGCCGTCGACACCGCCCGCGAACGAAGACGACGCCACGCCGGACGAGGTCGTGGTGGTCGAGGAGCCGCGTGGCGACGACGCACCTCAGCGCGCCGGACCGCAGGTCGCGGGCGAGACAGGAATCTCCGGCACCGTCACCGACACCAGCGGCGCCCCCATCGAGGGCGCAGAAGTGTTGCTGTACCCCG
The DNA here is from genome assembly GCF_014204835.1 of Microbacterium marinum. NCBI lineage: Bacteria > Bacillati > Actinomycetota > Actinomycetes > Micrococcales > Microbacteriaceae > Microbacterium > Microbacterium marinum. The sequence continues at coordinate 881,927 of NZ_JACHMD010000001.1, forward strand.
GCAGCGAGAATGACGGGTACTACACCTCCGCCTACACCGAGGACGACGGCAGCTACCGCATCGATTGGCTGGAGCCGGGCTCGTACACGGTCCTCGTCATCGCTCCCGACGGCGTCAACCTTCAGCGCACCTGGTTCGGCGGCGTGACCGGGCAGGCGGATGCCGAGACAATCGAACTCGCCGACGGTGCGCACCGCAGTGGCATCGACGTGACCCTCACCGCCGGCGCCCGCATCTCCGGAACGGTGAAGACGGACAAGGGCGCGGCCGTGGCCGGCGCGGACGTCCGCGTCTACGAGTGGCGAGAGAGCTCTGACGGTCCCCGCTGGGAGTGGGTCGATTCCGTTTCGTCGGGCGCGAGCGGTGCATTCGACTTCGTTGGGCTGCCCGGCGGCACCTACGCCGTCGAAGTGACGCCCCTCGACGAACAGAACCTGATCGGCGAGTGGTGGCGCGATGCGGCGACCCCGGACGCTGCCGAACCGATCGTGCTGGGCGACGGTGACTCGGCGACGGACATCCACATGAAGGTCGCGCTGGGAGCGCGGCTCTCCGGCAAGGTGACCGACACCAAGAACGCTCCCGTCGCGAACGCGAGTGTCGAGGTCTACCGCTACATCCCTGAGCAAGAGTGGTGGGACTGGGAGAAGCAGGTCACTACGGCGGCGGACGGCACGTTCACCGTGCGGTCGCTGCCCGCCGGAACGTACACGCTTCGTTTCCGCGCACCCACGGGCGTCAACCTCGTTCCGCAGTACTGGGGTGGTTCGCAGACGCAGTCGGATGCGACGCCGATCGAGGTCGGCGCGGGCGGCACGGTCACCAACCTGTCAGTGAAGCTGCAGAGCGGCTCGCAGATCACGGGACGGATCCTCACCGCCGGTGGCGCTGCCATCAGCGGGTCTGTCGACGTCTACAAGGTGGTCACCGAAGACGACTGGTCATACAACAACTGGGTGGACATCGTCAGCACCGACAACACCGGTGCGTACAAGGTCGTCGGCCTCCCCGCCGGCGACTACAAACTGCAGTTTTCCTCCGATGAAGACGGGTACGCGACGGAGTGGTGGGATGACGAGGCTCTGGAACGCAACGCGGACATCATCACCCTCGCCAGTGGGGCGACCCGAACCGGCGTCACCGCGCGGCTGAGTGCGGCGGCCTCGATCTCGGGCACCGTTCTCGACGCCGAAGGGAACCCGCTCGAATGGGCGAGCGTCAACGTCTATCTCGTGACGCCGGAAGGACGCGAGCAGATCGTATCGGGCTCCACCCGCGAAGACGGCACCTACACCGTCGGGCGACTGCCCGCGGGGACGTACGCCGTCGAGGTCCCGAAGCCATGGGACTCCGACGCGCTGGGCGAATGGTGGTCAGACAAGCCCACGTTCGAGACCGCCGACCGAATTACCCTGGCCGCAGGGGCGGCTCGGACGAAGGTCGACTTCACGCTGTCGACCGGCGCCAGCATCTCCGGCCGCATCACTGACGACGAGGGCGCTCCCGTCTCGTTGGCCCAGGTCACCCTGTACCGGTGGTCCGTGGACGTCGAGAACGACAGTTCGTACTGGGACAGCATCGAGTGGGGTGAGGCCGACGATGACGGTCGTTACGCCTTCCGCGGGCTCGAGCGTGGGACCTACACCGTTCAGTTCCGCGCACCTGAGGGCGGCAACCTCCTGAGCGAATATTGGAACGACGTCGCGCAGAATGACGACGCCACGGCGATCGACGTCGATCGCGGCGATGCCATCACCGACATCGACGCGGTCCTCTCCACCGGCGGATCCATCACCGGCCGGGTGACCGGCACCGACGATGCGCCGATCGCCGACATCGAGGTGTGGGTCAGCGAATACGACGGAGGCGAATCCAGCCGCTCCGTCATCACCGCGGATGACGGGAGCTGGGCGGTCAACGGCCTCACGCCCGGCACCTACCGCGTGTACTTCGACGCGCCGGCATCCACCTCCCTCATCGACGAGTGGTGGGATGACGCCCGCGAATACAGCGACGCAACGTCGATCGTCGTCGAGGCCGGGGCCGCGGTCACCGGCATCGACGCTGCGCTCGCCGTCGGTGGATCGATCAGCGGGACCGTCCGCTCAGCTTCGGGCGTCGTCGCGGGCGTTCAGGTCGAGGTGAGCGCCAAGACCGCCGACGGGTTCCTCGACTACCGCGGCAGCACCCTGACTGACGGCACCGGTCGATACACCTTCGGCGGTCTCGAGCCCGGCAACTACGTCGTCTCCTTCACCACCGACTCCTCCGACAACCTCGTTCCCGAGTGGTGGAACAACGTGACCCGGAGCGCCGACGCCACCGCGATCGCCATCACCGGAGCCACTGCGCGCACCGGCATCGACGCGACCCTCGCTAAGGGCGCGACGCTTTCCGGAATCGTAACCGGTCCCGACGGCAAACCCGTTCGAGACGTGTGGATCAACCTCGAGACGTCCGACGGCAAGTGGACGCGCTTGAGCGCAGCTCAGACCGGCACCGACGGAAAGTGGGCGGCGCGCGGCCTGCCTGCAGGGACGTACCTGGTGTCGTTCGAGACGGCCTGGGAGAGCCCGCTGATCGGCGAGTGGTGGAACGACACGCTCGATCGTGCGAAAGCCGCCCCGATCAAGGTCGCCGCCGGCGCGACCATCTCGACGGTGAACGCCAAACTCGCGAAGGGCGCCTCCCTCTCGGGCACGGTGACCTCCGCGTCCGGACCGTTGAAGACGGCACGCGTGATGACGTACCGGAAGACCGCCGACGGATGGACGTACGGGAAGGACACGGTCACCGATGCACAGGGTCGCTACCTGATCGAGGGTCTGCTGCCTGGGACGTACGCGGTCCGCTTCGACGGGCCGGACGGTCAGAACCTGGTGCGGGAGTGGTGGAACGACAAGCCCACTCGCGCCGCCGCCGACACGATCAGCCTGACTGGTGCGACCGCCAAGACGAAGGTCGACGCGAAGCTCTCCACGGGCGCGACCATCTCCGGCACGGTGACCGCGCCTGCGGGTACGAGCCTCGGCTGGGCGTCCGTTTCCGCGCTGCGGAAACTGAGCAGCGGATGGGAGCAGGTCGGCTACGGGTACGTGGAGGAAAACGGCTCGTATTCCATCGCCGGGCTCGGTGCCGGCACGTACACGCTCAAATTCCAGGGCGGCGTGCCGTCGTATACCTCCGAGTGGTGGAAGGACAAGATCACCGAGGCGACGGCTACGACCTTCACGGTCACGGCGGGGAAGGCGCACACCGGCTTCGACGCCACCCTCGCCACGCCGATCGCCGCGTCTCGTCCCTCGCTCACCGGCACTCTGAAAGTCGGTTCGCCTCTCAAGATCACCCCCGGGACGTGGCAGAAGGGTGCGGCGCTCACCTATCGCTGGTGGGTGAACGGCGAGCTCGTCCCGGGCGCCACCTCAGCCACCTACACTCCCGCCGGAACCTCCGCCGGCAAGTGGATCGCCGGCGAGGTCACCGGCTCGCTTGCAGGCTACGGGACCGTCAACTGGTTCACGACTGAGCGCGGACCCATAGCCAACGGCACGCTGACCGCCCCGACCCCGACGATCAGCGGAACGCCGGTCATCGGCTCCACGCTCACCGCGAAGGCGGGGACGTGGACGAAGGGAACGAAGCTCGCGTACCAGTGGTTCGCGAAGGGCAAGGCGATCTCGGGTGCGACGAAGTCGACCTACAAGGTCACCTCGGGTGTGGCCGACAAGACCATCACGGTCCGCGTCACCGGATCGCTCACCGGATACACCACGGCGTCGAAGACGTCGAAGGCGACCGCCGCCGTGTTGAAGACGGCGACGCCGAAGATCAGCGGCACGGCCAAGGTCGGATCAACGCTCACCGCGAAGCCCGGCACCTGGACGAGCAAGACGACCTTCGCGTACCAGTGGTATGCGAACGGCAAGGCGATCTCGAAGGCGACGAAGGTCACCTACAAGATCCCGAAGTCGCTGGCCGGCAAGAAGATCACGGTCAAGGTCACCGGAAAGAAGTCCGGCTACGCCTCGGCGGCGAAGACTTCGGCGGCAACAGGTTCCATCAAGCGCTGACCGAGATCCCCTGACACCGCAGAAGCCCCCATCTCCGGTGTCAGGGGGTCAGCACAGGAGGCCGCGTCACACCGTCGGCGCACTCCAGCTGAGCGACTCGATGTCGGAACTGTCCGGGCTCAGCTCGCGGCGAGCGACAGCTTCGGCGGGTTCGGACCCTTCGGGGCCTTCACGATCACGCCGACATCGACGCGCCCGCCGGGAGTCAGGTTGCGAGGTGATGGTCATCGTCCGCCGTTCGGCGCAACCTTGCGTTGAATCCGTTGACGCGCGGTCAACGGCGGTCGCGGTGCCGTGTGACCGCGGAGTGGCGCTGGACGCGTTGCGTCTGCCATGCTCAGTCTCAGAGCCCCCTGGGGTGGGGGCTCGGGGGATGAGCGGGCGCTTGCGCCCGCGAACATTCGGGCGGAGAGCCCGATGCTGGGGAGGCTTCGATGCGCGCACGTCGCACCGTCTTGTCGCGATGGATCGCGACCACCACGATCTGGGCAATTGCCGCCGCCGGCATGGTGCTCGCACCGCAGGCCGCCGTCGCCGCGACTCCCGACACGTCGGACACGTCCGTGTCGATGACCGTCGACACCGACGGCACTGTCGTGATGGATGCCGAGGCGGGTGACGAGGCTGAGGTCGAGGTGTCCGCGCCGGGCGAGGTCGAGGTCGAGGATGCTGCGCCGGGCGAGGGCGAGGAAGCCGCGCCGGAGCCGGCGCCGACCCCGAGCGAGAGTGTGGCGGAAGAGGTCGCACCGTTGCCCGCCCCGACACCGTCCGAAACGGAGATCGCCGATCCCGCAGAAGACGTGGCGCCGACGACGGACCCGAGCATCGATGACGCGCCGACGCGTGCCGGACCCGACGCTCGCGTCATGGCGTCGGACAGCACCGGGAGTATCTCGGGTGTCGTCCTCGACCCCGACGGCAACCCGGTCGCGGATGTGTACGTGGCACTGTACGTCGGCGATGACGAGTGGGACAGCTGGGGCACGTACACGTCCGAATCCGGAGTGTTCACGTTCACGGACCTCTACGCCGGGACGTACGTGGTCGGTGCCTCCGCCGCGTGGGACAGCGACTACTTCGACGTTTGGTCGGGCGGTGCGGCGAACCGATCGGATGCAGAGCCTCTCGACGTTGCTCCGGGCGCCACCGTCAGCGACGTCACCTTGCAGTTCACCCGCTCCGCGGTCATCGCGGGCACCGTCACCGACGACCATGGCGCACCGGTCCCTGACGCATCCGTCGACCTGTACCGCTGGGACGCGGAATGGGAGGGCTGGTGGGACCAGGTTGACCGCCGCTCGACCGACAGCGCCGGCGCGTTCCGGTTCGCGCGGCTCGAGCCTGGCGAGTACACGCTGCGGACGTCGACGGACGCCGCGATCGGGCTGCAGACCGAGTGGTGGGACGGTGCCGCCCGCAAAGCGGATGCCACGCGCATCGTCGTGGAAGGTGTTGAGACGCACGACGGCCTCGTCGTCTCGCTCGTCCCCGGCGCCTCCCTGAGCGGCACGGTCACCGCGCCCGCAGGTATGTCTGCCGAGTCGGACATCTCCGTGTACGTCCACGATGGCGAGTCCTGGGAGCACGCGGCATCCACGTGGTCGGAGGATGGCACCTACCGAATCGGCGGGTTGCCCGCTGGGGAGTACCGCGTCGTCGCGCAGCCGTACGACGGGCGCCTGCTCACCCGCTGGTGGGACGGTGCAACCACCCGTGAGGATGCGACGAGCATCGACCTCGCATCGACCGACACCGTCACCGGCATCGACATCGCCCTCCCTCGCGGCGCGAGCATCGCCGGCACCGTGACGAACCAATCGGGCACCGCGGCAGCGAACGTGCGCGTCTCGGCCCTGGTCGAGCGCGATGCGGACAGCGAGTCACCCTGGTGGGAATCGGTCGCGTCTGCGTGGACCGCTGAAGACGGCACGTACGTCCTCACCGGCCTCGAGCCCGGTACGTACACCCTGCGGTTTACCCCTGATGACGACGTCAACCTCCTGCAGGAGTGGTGGGACGACGCGAGCAGTGAAACGGATGCCGCCACCTTCTCCGTGCATGCGGGCGCGACGCTCACCGGCTACGACGCCGCGCTCCGCCGCGGTGCATCGATCGCGGGCACCGTCAAGACCGCCGCGGGCGCGCCTGTCGCGGCATCCGTCACCCTCTACCGTGTCGTCACCGACGATGACGGCACGTACCAGAACTCGGTGCGGTGGCTTTCCACGGACGAAACCGGTGCGTTCTCGGCGGCAGGTCTCGCAGCTGGTGACTACACCCTGCGGATCCAACCCGAGGATGCGGCGTACGCGACGCAGTGGTGGGACGGCGAGAGCTTCTCGCACACGGCCGAGACGTTCACGCTCGCCGCGGAAGGAACCCGCACGGGACTTGCGGTCCGCGTCGTCGCAGCGGCATCCATCTCGGGTGTCGTGACCGGTCCGGGAGGTACGCCGATCGAAGGCGCGTCGGTGAGCGCATCGATCTCCGGCGGAGACTGGTATGACACGGTCGCATCGGCCGAGACCGACGCCGATGGTCGGTACACGCTTACCGGCCTTCCGCCTGGTTCCTACGCCGTCTACGCGGAATCTTCCGCGACTGACCACATCGGTGAGTGGTGGACGGATGCCACTTCCTTCGAGACCGCGACCAAGGTGCCGCTCACTGCCGGCGCGGCGAAGACGGGCGTTGACATGCGGCTCGCGCAGGGCGGGCGCATCGAGGGTGTCGTCTCGGATGCAGATGGCCCCATCGCGGACGCGTACGTCCGACTGTACGAGTGGCGTTCCGGCGAATGGCAGCGGACGCAGAGCCGATGGAGCGACGAGAGCGGCACCTACGCGTTCACGTCGGTCCCGGCCGGCACGTACACCCTGCGGTTCACCGACGAGGGCGGCCGCGGCCTCGCCCCCGAATGGTGGGACGACGCCGAGTCCGAGGCCGACGCGGAGCGGATCGAGGTCTCGCCGGGATCGCGCGTGACCGACGTCGACGCAACGCTCGCGCCCGGCGCCTCGTTGAGCGGTCGCGTGCTCGACCCGACCGGCGCGGGCGTTGCCGGTGCGACGGTCAGGGCGACCTGGGACGCGCCGGAGGGTTGGACCGAGAGCGAGACGACGACCACCGACGACACCGGTGCGTGGACGTTCAGGGGGCTGGCATCGGGGGAGTACACCCTCTCGTTCACCGCGCCGGCTGAAGCCAGCCTGATCTCCGAGTGGTGGTCGGATGCCGCAACGCGCGATGACGCGACGCCGATCGCCCTCGCCCGTGGTGAAGCCGTCACCGGGCTCGATGCGCGCCTGGCGAAGGGGGCGTCGATCGCCGGTAGGGTGACCGGACCCGGTGTGGCCGACAACGTCGCGGTGCAGCTGTACCGCCAGGACGAGCGCTTTCCGTCGTGGGTGGCGGAGGTGCGAACCGATGCCGAAGGCCGCTACCTGTTCGGTGGCCTCACAGCCGGGACCTACTCGATGGAGTTCGTCCCCGACTCGGACGTCAATCTCGTGTCGGCGTGGTCGGGTGGCGCGCCGACATCCGATGACGCCGCCACCATCACGGTCGGTGCGATCGAGTCGGTAACCGGCCGCGACATTCGCCTCGTCGCCGGCGCGACGCTCAGCGGCACGCTCACCGGTCCCGGTGGCGTCCCTATTCTGGGGAGGGTCAGCGTCGAGAGCGACGATCGGTACCGGTCCACGTGGACCGCCGACGACGGCACCTGGACGGTCACGGGTCTTGCAGCGGATGACTACCTCGTGCAGTTCCGTGCAGACTACGGCGTGAACCTCGTCAGCGAGTGGTGGGAGAACGCCGGAACCCGCGAAACCGCGACCGTGGTGCCGCTGACGGGTGGCGCGACTCGAGTCCTCAACGCGAGCCTCGTCACCGGTGCGACGATCTCGGGCACGGTGACCAACGCCGCCGGCAACCCGATCGAAGACGCCTTCGTAGAGGTGTACGCGCGGGTCGATGGGTTGCTGCAGTACGTCAGTAACACCGAGACTGCCGCAGACGGCAGTTACGTCCTCGCCGGATTGCCCGCGGGCACCTACCTTGTGAGCTTCTCGGGCGAGTACCTGCAGAACTATGTCTCCGAGTGGTGGGACGACGCTGCGACGGATGCCACATCGACCGCCATCACGCTCGCGAGCGGCGCATCGCTCGCGGGCGTGGACGCCGCGCTTGCGGTTGGTGCCGCCATATCTGGCACGTTGCTTCGCGATGGCGGAGGGACGCTTGAGGACGGCTGGGTTGAGGCCTACCGTCGCGAAGGCGACCGCTGGGTTTTCGCGGGGTCCGCTTCGCTCGACGAGACGGGGAGCTACTTGATCAACGGCCTGCCAGCCGGCACGTACACGCTGCAGTTCAGCGGGTATGTGACTGAGCACGTCTGGGAGTGGTGGGACGACCAGCCCAACCTGGAGACCGCGAACTCGTTCGCGCTCACTGCGGGAGCGTCGCGCACAGGTGTTGATGCGCAGCTGGCTGCACCGCTCGCGTCCGCGACGCCGACGATTGCCGGCACCCCGCAGGTTGGTGCGACGCTCACCCTGCGCCCCGGCACCTGGCAGAGCGGCGCAACGCTGCAGTATCGCTGGTACGCCGACGATGACGAGATTGTCGGTGCCACGGCGCTCACATTCGTGCCGACCTCGGCGCACGCCGGGAAGCGCATCTCGGCGTCGGTCACCGGCGCACTCGCGGGCTACGCCTCGGTGACGCGTTGGACGGAGTACTCCGAAGCGGTCGCAGGTGGCGTGCTGACTGCACCCGTTCCGACGATCTCGGGGACGGTTGCGGTTGGATCGACGTTGACGGCAAAGCCGGGCACGTGGACAGAGGGTACGGCGCTGACCTACCAGTGGTCGGTCGGTGGATCGTCGGTGGCTGGTGCCACGAGCGCGACGTTCACGATCCCGGCATCGGCGGTCGGTAAGACGATCACGGTCACGGTGTCGGGTTCGCTGGCGGGGTACGCCTCGGTGTCGAAGACGTCGGCTGCGACGGCGGCTGTGCCGCTGCAGGTGCTGACGGCGCCGACGCCGACGATCAGCGGCACGGTTGAGGTCGGCTCGACCTTGACGGCAAAGCCGGGCACGTGGACAGAGGGTACGGCGCTGACCTATCAGTGGTCGGTTGCCGGCACTGCGGTGTCGGGTGCGACGTCTGCGACGTTCACGGTCCCGGCATCCGCCGTGGGCAAGACGATCACCGTCACCGTGACGGGGTCGCTGGCGGGATACGCCTCAGTGTCGAAGACGTCGGCTGCGACGGCGGCTGTGCCGCTGCAGGTGCTCACCGCACCGACCCCGACGATCTCGGGCACGGTCGAGGTCGGCTCGACGCTGACGGCAACGCCGGGTACATGGACAGAGGGCGCGGTGCTGACCTACGAATGGTCGGTTGCGGATGCTACGGTGTCGGGTGCGACGTCGGCGACGTTCGTCGTTCCGGCATCCGCGGTGGGGAAGACGATCACCGTCACCGTGACGGGGTCGCTCGCGGGATACGCCTCGGTGTCGAAGACGTCGGCTGCGACGGCGGCTGTGCCGCTGCAGGCCCTTACCGCCCCGACCCCGACGATTTCGGGCACCGTAAAGGTCGGTTCAACGCTGACCGCAAAACCGGGCACGTGGACTACAGGCACGACGCTGAAGTATCAGTGGTCGGTTGCCGGCACCGCGGTGGCGGGTGCGACGTCCGCGACGTTCACCGTCCCGGCATCCTCGGTCGGTAAGACGATCACGGTCACCGTGTCGGGTTCGCTCGACGGGTACGCCTCGGCGTCGAAGACCTCCGCTGCGACGGCCGCCGTGCCGCTGCAGGCGCTGACCGCCCCGACCCCGACGATCAGCGGAACCCCGGTCATCGGCTCCACACTCACGGCCAAACCCGGAACGTGGACGAAGGGGACGAAACTCGCCTACCAGTGGCTCGCCGGTGGGAAGGCGATCTCGGGTGCGACGAAGTCCACCTACAAGGTCACCTCCGGTGCCGCCAACAAGACCATCACCGTCCGCGTCACCGGGTCGCTCACCGGCTACACGACGACGTCCAAGACGTCGAAGGCGACCGCCGCGGTGTTGAAGACGGCGACGCCGAAGATCAGCGGCACGGCCAAGGTCGGCTCGACGCTCACGGCGAAGCCCGGCACCTGGACGAGCAAGACGACGTTCGCGTACCAGTGGTACGCGAACGGCAAGGCGATCTCGAAGGCGACCAAGGTCACGTACAAGATCCCGAAGTCGCTGGCAGGCAAGAAGATCACGGTCAAGGTCACCGGCAAGAAGTCCGGCTACGCCTCGGCTGCGAAGACTTCGGCGGCAACAGGTTCCATCAAGCGCTGACCGAGATCCCCTGACACCGCAGACGCCCCCATCTCCGGTGTCAGGGGGTCAGCGCACGTGCCGCTTCACGCCGTCGGCGCGTACCAGCTGAGCGACTCGATGGAGCGACCGTGCGGGTCAGCTCGCGGCGAGCGACAGCTTCGGCGGGTTCGGACCCTTCGGAGCTTTCACGATCACGCCGACATCGACGCGCCCGCCGGGAGTCAGGTTGTCGAGACCCCAGTTCTTTCCGGCGCAAGTCACCTTCGCCGTCGTCTTCGCGGCATTCGTGAGCGTGCAGTCCATGCCCCACGCGCTGTCGATCGACGTGGCACCAGGAGACACCCACGACGCGCGCCATGATTTCGTCGCAGCCTTCGCCGGCGCCTTCACGGTGAGACCCACCTGATACGCACCCGGCCACGCCGAGGTGATGGTCATCGTCGCTGACGTGCCATTCGACGACGATGACGAGGACTTCCCGACCGAGGGATCGGGCGACGGCTGCGCGCTCGACGACGGCTGCGGGGTCGGGGTGGGCTGCGGCGGTGTCGTCGGCTTCGGCGCCGGGGGATACGCGACCTTCTTCGGCGTGAGGATCGGCTTCAGCGCGGTGAGCTTCGCCTTCTGGCGCGTGTACCAGTCGTCCTTCAGCAGGCCGCCGGTGTCACCGCTGTTCGGGTTGAACGACCAGTACGCCCAGCTCATCCGCTTCGTCTTGATGTACGACGTGAGCTTCGCGAGCCACTTCTTGTCGCTCGACGTCTCGAGCTTGGTGCCGAACTCGCCGATGAACACCGGAGCGATGTTCTTCGTGGCGATGTACCCCCAGTTGCGCTCCCAGATGGCGGTGAGGTTGTTCGGATAGTTCTTCGCGGAGAACCACGGCTGGTATGCGACCGAGAGCGGGTACTCGTGCGGCGAGTACACGACCCGGTTCTTCACCGTGAGCGACACCGGCTTCTTCGCGACACCGCGCAGGCCGCCGCCCCACCACGTGACCGAGCCGTCCTGCTCGTACTGGACGCCCTCGACGATGATCAGCAGACGCGCGTTCACCTTGTGGATCGCGTTCCCGGCACGCGTCGCCGCGGCACGCCAATCGCGGGCGCGCTCGCCGCAGCCCCAGCACGCCTTCCCTCGCGGCTCGTTGTGCAGGTCGACCCCGATGACCGTCGCATTCTTCTGGTAGCGCTTCGCGAGCTTCTTCCAATCCGCGATCCAGCGGGCCTCCGGGTACTGCTTCGTGTACCAGAGCTCGGACTGCGCCGCCGAATCGGGACGGTGGCGGTCGAGGATGATCCGGATGCCGTACTTGCGGGCGCTCGCGACAACGGCATCCATCACCTGGAGCGGCGACTTGCCCGCGAGCGTCGGGTTGATCGCGGTGTTGATCGAGTTCGACGTGCGCTTTGCGAGGCACTCGTTGGAGAACGGCAGGCGGATCGTGTTGAAGCCCATGCCGGCGATCTGCGCCATGCCCTGGTCGACAGTGATCGACCACAAGCCGTGCGGGGCGCAGGTGTCGGTCTCCATGCCGAACCACGACGTCGCCTTGATCGTGAAGGTCGCGCCGGTCGTGGCCGACACGATCTTCGAGCCTTTGGTCTTCAACCAGGCGGGGGCGGCCGCTTCGGCGGCGGGCGCGGGGGAGGCGACCACGCTGACGGTCACCGCGAGCAGCAGGGCCGCAAAGCCCGCCAGCAGTCGTCGCCACATGTCGTAGATTCCCCCGTCGATCGCGGCCGGACGCCGCGAGAACATCGACTCACAAGGGTACGGCACGCGCGCGCACGCGTATACGCGCGAGCGTGCGACAGAACGACCCCGCCGCCCCGCTAGAGTTGCGGCAATGTCCCCCGACGAGACGCTGACGCCCGTCGACTCGCTCTACCGCGAGATCGACCGTGCGGAGTGGGCGCGCATGGCCTCCGGCATGGAGCAGCCCCTCACGGAGACCGAGGTCATTCAGCTGCGAGGCATCGGCGACCGCCTCGACATCCGCGAAGTGCGCGAGGTGTACCTCCCGCTGAGCCGACTGCTGTCGCTCTACGCCAGCGCCACCAAGCGCCTCGGCGCCGACACGGCCGACTTCGTCGGCGAACCCGACGCGACCACCCCCTTCATCGTCGCCGTGGCCGGATCCGTCGCGGTCGGCAAGTCCACCGTCGCCCGCCTGCTGCGCGAGCTGATGAGCCGGTGGCCCGGAACGCCCCGCGTCGAACTCGTCACCACCGATGGCTTCCTCTACCCCAACGCCGAGCTCGAACGCCGCGGCATCATGGACCGCAAGGGCTTCCCGGAGTCGTACGACCGCCGCGCCCTGGTCGACTTCCTCGTTGCGGTGAAGTCGGGGGCGCCCGAAGTCCGCGCCCCGTACTACTCGCACATGCGGTACGACATCATCCCTGACGCGCACGTGACGGTGCGCCGCCCCGACGTCATCATCGTCGAAGGGCTCAACGTCCTGGCATCCGCCCCCAACCCGCACGACATCGCCGTGAGCGAGCTGTTCGACTTCTCCATCTATGTGGATGCCGAGATCGAGCACATCACCCAGTGGTACGTCGACCGCTTCCTCGCCCTCCGCGAGGCGGCGTTCTCGAATCCGAACTCGTTCTTCAAGGTCTTCGCCGACATCTCCGACGACGAAGCGGTTCAGCGCGCCCTCGGCTTCTGGAACGACATCAACCTGCCGAACCTGCGCGAGAACGTGGAACCCACCAAGCACCGCGCGAAGCTGGTGCTGCGCAAGGCCGCGAACCACACCGTCGAGACGGTGCGCCTGCGCAAGCTCTGAGGCTCAGTACTTGCCGAACACCTGCGTGTAGTACGGCTGGCCGGCCTTCGAGCAGGCGACGCCGATGCCGATGTGGGTGTACCCGCCGAGGATGTTCTTCCGGTGCCCGGTCGACTTCAGCCATGCGGGGGTGACCTTCTGCGGGGTGTACCCGTACGCGACGTTCTCGGCCGCCGCAGTCCAGCCCTTCGGGATCTGGCTCGCGTAGTTCGGGTTGTGCTTCATCGTTCCGGATGCCGCCTGCTTCGCCGACCACGCAACCGCGACCTTATGCATGCTCGAGCTCGCCTTCAGCGCCTTCTTGCCGGCACTCTTCCGAGCGGCGTTGACGTCGGTGAGGATCCGCTTCTGCACAGCGGCCTGCGTCGCCGACGTGCACGAGGTGCTCACGGCGGCGCTCGCCGCGGTGGCGGGCGCGAGGGTCAGGACGAGTGCAGCGGTGAGGGCCGCGGCGAAACCGGCGATCGGGCGTGACATGAGGGGCTCCCTGGGTGCGTAGGCAGTCCTCTTGGATACACGACGCACCTGGGAGAGCCCCCGACGCGCCCGGCGCGCGGCCGCGGGGCGGAGTCCCAGCCGGCCGGACCTAGCATTGACCCCATGTGTGGAATCGTCGGATACGTGGGGCCTCGCGACAGCCAGGCCATCCTCCTCTCGGGCCTCGCCCGCCTCGAGTACCGCGGATACGACTCCGCCGGCGTCGCCGTCATCGACGGTGACGGCGCCCTCGGCATGCGCAAGCGTGCCGGCAAGCTCCAGGTGCTGCGTGACGACCTCGCGGCATCCCCCCTCGCCGACGGCACCACCGGCATCGGCCACACCCGCTGGGCCACCCACGGCGGACCCACCGACGAGAACGCCCACCCCCACCTCGCCGACGACGACAAGCTCGCCGTCATCCACAACGGCATCATCGAGAACTTCGCCGAACTGAAGGACGAGCTCCTCGCCGAGGGGTACACCTTCCGCAGCGAGACCGACACCGAGGTCGCCGCCGTCCTGCTGGGCCGCGAATACGCGGCATCCCGCGACCTGACCACCGCCTTCCGTGCCGTCGTCTCCCGCCTCGAGGGCGCCTTCACGCTCCTCGCGATGCACCGCGACCAGCCCGGTCTCGTCGTCGGCGCACGTCGCAACTCGCCCTTGGTGATCGGGCTCGGCGAGGGTGAGAACTTCCTCGGCTCCGACGTCGCCGCGTTCGTCGAGCACACCCGAAACGCCCTCGCGATCGGCCAGGACGAGATCGTCGCGATCACCCCCGGCGGCGTCGAGGTCACGAACTTCGCCGGTGAGACCGTCGAGGTCGAGCCGTTCGAGGTCGTCTGGGATGCCGCGGCGGCAGAGAAGGGCGGCTGGTCGTCGTTCATGGCCAAGGAGGTCTCAGAGGAGCCCGAAGCCGTCGCCAACACGCTCCGCGGACGCCTGCACGACGGCGCCGTCACGATCCCCGAGCTCGACGGTCTCGACGACCTGTTCGCCGGGGTCAACCGCATCATCGTGATCGCCTGCGGCACCGCCGCCTACGCCGGAATGGTCGGCAAGTACGCGCTCGAGCAGTGGACGCGCGTTCCCGTCGACGTCGAGCTGGCTCACGAGTTCCGCTACCGCGACCCCGTGATCGGCCCCGACACCCTCGTCGTCTCGATCTCGCAGTCGGGCGAGACCATGGACACGCTCATGGCCGTCAAGTACGCCCGCGAGAAGGGCGCCAAGACGCTCTCGATCTGCAACACCCAGGGTGCGACGATCCCGCGCGAGTCCGACGCGATCGTCTACACGCACGCCGGACCCGAGGTCGCCGTGGCCTCGACGAAGGCGTTCGTCGCGCAGATCACCGCGCTCTACCTGCTGGCCCTGCACGTCGGACGCATCCGCGGGGTGCTCACCGACGCCGCGTCAGCAGAAGCGGTGCGCGAGCTCGAGGCCGTGCCCGCGAAGATCTCGCGTGTGCTCGAGAAGGAACAGCCGCACATCGAGCAGTTCGCGCGGTGGATGGGCGACACCCAGTCCGTGCTCTTCCTCGGCCGCCACGTCGGCTACCCGATCGCACTCGAGGGTGCGCTCAAGCTCAAGGAGATCTCCTACATCCACGCCGAGGGCTTCGCCGCCGGCGAGCTCAAGCACGGCCCGATCGCCCTGGTCGAGCCGGGACAGGCGGTCTTCGTGATCGTGCCGTCGCCGCGTGGTTCGGGGGAGCTGCACAAGAAGGTCGTCTCGAACATCCAGGAGATCCGCGCCCGCGGCGCCCGCGTCATCGCGGTCGCCGAAGAGGGCGACGCGGCCGTGCTGCCCTTCGCCGACGAGGTGCTGCGCATCCCGCTCGCCGGGCCCCTCTTCGAGCCGCTCCTGGCCGTCGTGCCGCTGCACATCTTCGCGATGGGCCTCGCCACCGCGAAGGGCCTCGACGTCGACCAGCCGCGCAACCTCGCCAAGTCGGTCACCGTCGAATAGGCGCGATCGGTCGCGCGTGCGCGGTCGACTCCATGCCGTGGGCGGCGGCTCGCCGTCAGCGAGCGGGGCCGCGGCGCGGCCCGCGGGCCTCTTCGACCCAGGCGCGCAGCTGCCAGGGCGCGAAGCGGAACAAGCGGGCGACGTCGGCCTCCGCGTACCCGGCCTCGAGCACCGCAGCGACCGCGAACTCGCGCATGGTCGCGAACTCGCGACCCTCGAGCGGACCGGTCCGCAGGTCGCGGAAGCTCCGCGGCGCAACCGGACCCTGCGGGCGTCGGCCCGTGGGGATGTTGCCCGTCGGAGAGTTGCCGGTCGTCGAACCGAGCTCGGGGACGGAGATCACGTAACCGGCCGGCGGCCCGCCGGCGGGATGCTGCGGAGGAAGGTGCGGCTGCTGCGGAGTGGGAACACCGTACGGCGTCGCCGGGGGCTGCTGTGGCGGCTGTTGATGCTGCGGTGGCCGCTGCCGCGGTGGCGCGCCACGATACTGCGGTGCGGCGGGATGCGGTGGCGCCGCGAGACGGCGTTGCGGCGCGGCAGGCTGACGCGGCGCGACGGGCTCACCGGCGGCATTGACGGGCGGATGCCACGGAGGTCCCTCCTGCGCCGGGTCGAAGTCCTGCGGCTGCTGCGCCCAGATCGGCGCGGACGGGTCGGGTTCCCAGATGGCGGGGATCTCGAGCGGCGTGTAGTCGGGGGGTGGCTCGGCGAGCAGGTGCGCATCGGGCCACAGCAGAGACGCGTCCTCGTGGGACACCCGGTCGTCCGGCGTGTGTGCGGGGGTGGAATCGTCTGGCTCGGCGAACTCGGCGCGCGGCGATGTCATCGTGTCGACCTCTTCGGGTGAGGGCGGAGCATCGGTGCCGACAGTCGGGACTTCGGCGGGGCGAGGTTCCGGCGTCGGTGCATCGTCGGAACCGGGCTCGGTGGTGGCGGCATCCGTGCTGACGGGATCGCCGTCCGCCACGTCGGGTGAGGCGGGAAGGAGCTCAGCGGTGCCCGCAGCGTGCCGGTCGGGCGACCGGCGCTGCAGCACCACCCCCACGATAAGGCCGGCCGCGAACACTGTCACGGCTCCGGCGGCGATCCACGGCACGGGGACGGCCGGAAGCGCGGCGAACACCGCCGCCCACGTGTCCCCCGCCGTGCCGGACATCTGACCCCCCGTCAGCCCTTTTCGCCATGGTAGCGACACACGGGCGCGGCGCGCGCGGTCGCCGACAGGCGGGTCCGCAGCGGAAGGCCAGGCGGGGGACGGTCAGCGCAGGAGGGTGCCGGCGGCGACGAGCGCGAGCATCGTCGCGTTGTAGACGACGTGCACCAGGACCGCGCCCCAGATGCGGCCGGTCAGCATCACGAGCAGCGCGCAGGTGAGCCCGACCGCGCCGAGCGGGAGGGCCTCGTTCAGCGGCAGCGAGCCGTCCACGGCATGCAGCAGAACGAAGGTCGCCGTCGAAACCAGCACCGCCGCCAGCCCCGCCGCGAACGACCCCGCGGGCCGCCGCAGCATCGAGTACACGGCGACGAGGATGACGCCGCGGAAGAAGAACTCCTCCACCGTCGGCGCGATGAGCCCCGCCGGCACGGCATCGGTGAGCAGCCAGGTCGGAGACAGCGACCCGTCGAGCGTGGCGATCGAAGGGATCGGCTGCGACCCGGCATCCGTGATCCACCCCTGCAGGATGCGCAGAAACACGCCGAGCGTGACCGCGTAGAGGACGTCGACGGGACGGAAGGCCAGCAACCCCGCGGGGCGGCCGCGGCGGAAGGCGTACGCGATCGGGAAGGTCATCCCCACCCACAGCACGATCTGCGAGACCAGACCCGACCACGGCGACTGCCACGTCGCCGAGATGAGCGTGCTCGCAAAGACTCCAACCCCCACGCCCATGAGCGCGATCGCCAACACGATGCCGTCCCACCGGCGAACGGCGGTCCCGCCGAGGCGCCAGTCGGTGCGACGGGACCGGCGTCGGCGACGCGGGGACGCATCATCCGGGGTCGGCGCAGGCACCACCGCGGTCGCGGGAGCGGCAGACGAGGAGTCGGGCGCGTCCGGGCCGTCGCTAAGCTGTTCCTGCACGGGGCCTACGGTACCCGGTGCCCGCCCGCACCACGTCGAGCTGCCGCCTGGGGAGTCCCGGCATCCGACTCGGAAGGACCCTCGTGATCCAGATCCTCACGGTCTGCACCGGAAACATCTGCCGCTCACCGCTGGCCGCGCAGGTGCTCGCGTCGCGACTCGCCGACATCGGCGTCGAAGCGACCAGCGCCGGCACGCGTGCCCGGAACGGCGATCGGATGCCACCCGAAGCCGCCGAACTGGCCCTCGCCGCCGGCGTGCTGGGCGACACCTCGAACGCGCACCGCGCCCGGTACCTCACCGAAGCGCTGCTGATGGACCCCGACCTCATCCTCGCCATGGACCGCGATCACCGGCGCGCCATCGTCGAACTCGCCCCGGGCAAGCTGCGCGCCACCTTCACCGCGCGCGAGTTCGAGCGACTGGCCGCCGCGACGTCCGACGACGCGGTCCGGGCAGGCGCCACCGGTGCCGACCCGCGGGAGCGGCTGCGCGGCGCGCTCGCCGTCATCGCCGGTCAGCGCGGGCTCGTGCTGCCCCCCGCCAATCCCGTCGACGACGACGTCGTCGACCCGTACGGGCGCTCACGGGAGACCTACGCCCGATCGGCCGCGGAGCTTCTGCCGAGCCTCGCCGCCGTCGAACGCGTCGTGCGGCTCGCCGTCGGCTGATGGCCGCCTGCAGGCTGCGCCCCGGGGCACGGCGATAGGCTGAAGGGATGCCGCCAGACGCGGCGGAACGGAGGCGCGATGATCGTGGGTATCGGTGTCGACCTCGTCGACATCCCGCGTTTCGAGGCCTCGATCGCCCGCACGCCGAAGCTCCTCGGGCGCCTGTTCACCACCGCTGAACAGGCGCTCAAGCCGCACTCGATGGCCGCGCGCTACGCCGCGAAGGAAGCGCTCATCAAGGCCCTCGGCGGGTCGGACGGCGTGCACTGGACCGACATCGAGATCGGTGCGGAAGCGTCGGGACGCCCGATCTTCGCGCTGTCGGGTGAGACGGCGACCACGGTCGCTGAACGCGGCATCACCGCCCTGCACCTCTCCCTCTCCCACGACGCCGGGCTCGCGACCGCGTACGTGATCGCCGAGTCCATCCCGGCCTCCGCCGCACCGGGAGCCCTCGCATGACCCGGATGCCCGACGGACTCGCCCGTGAGGCGGTCATCGACGTCTCGGCGATCGAGCACAACGTCCGCCACCTCCGCGCCATGACCGGCACCGAGGTGATCGCCGTCGTCAAAGCCGACGGATACGGTCACGGCGCCGAGCGCTCGGCGCGCGCGGCCCTTGCCGGTGGAGCCGACCGCATCGCCGTCGCCGACATCGGCGAGGCGCTCGCGCTCCGGGTCGCCGGCATCGATGCTCCGCTCCTGGCCTGGCTGCACGCGCCGGGAGAATCGTTCGTCGAGGCGGCGGCCGCCGGCGTCGAGCTCGGCATCTCGAGTCTCCAGCAGCTCCGGGCCGCGGCTGCGGCGGGCACGGCCGATCGCCCGGTCCGCGTCCACCTCAAGGTCGAGACAGGTCTCGGTCGCAATGGCATCGCCCCCGCCGACTACGGCACCGTCTTCGCCGAGGCCGCCCGGTTCGAGGCACAGGGCGTCATCGAGGTCATCGGCATGTTCAGCCACCTCTCGAACACCTCGCCCGCCGAGGACCGCGCGGCGCTGTCCCGCTTCACGGTGGCCCAGGCGGGAGCAGAAGCCACGGGTCTGCGGCCCCGGCTCCGCCACATCGCGGCGTCGCATGCCGCGATCGACATGCCCGACGCGCGGCTGAACTGCGTCCGCCTCGGCATCGCGATCTACGGGCTCTCGCCTTTCGCCGATCGCTCCTCGGCCGACCTCGGACTCCGTCCCGCGATGACGCTACGGGCCGCGGTGGCCGCGGTCCGCCGGGTGCCGGCGGGGCAGGGCGTCTCCTACGGCTACCTGCACCGCACCGCATCGGAGTCGACACTCGCCCTCATCTCCATCGGCTACGCCGACGGCGTGCCGCGCGCTGCCTCCGCCGGCGGCCCCGTGCGCATCGGCGGACGCACGTACCGGGTCGCCGGGCGCATCGCGATGGACCAGTTCGTCGTCGACGTCGGCGACGCTCAGGTCGACGTCGGCGACGAGGCGGTTCTGTTCGGCGACCCCGAACGGGGCGCGCCGTCGGCCGGGGAGTGGGCGGATGCCGCCGGCACCATCAACTACGAGATCGTCACCCGAATCGGCCCGCGCGTCCCGCGGCGGGAGACGCGCTCGTGAGCGGGATCGCCGCCTTCGAAGGTCGTCGCGAGATCGCCACGGCGAGCGAAATGGAGCAGCTCGGCCGCGACCTCGGCGGAGCGCTCCGCGCCGGCGATCTCGTCGTCCTCACGGGACCGCTCGGCGCCGGCAAGACCACCCTCACCCGGGGGATCGGCGCAGGGCTCGCTGTGCGAGGACCGGTGCAGAGCCCGACGTTCGTGATCGCGCGCACCCATCCGTCCGAGGTCGACGGGCCGCCCCTCGTGCACGTCGACGCCTACCGGCTCGGTTCGCCCGCCGAACTCGACGACCTGGGGCTCGACCTCGACCGCTCCGTCACGATCGTCGAGTGGGGGCGCGACATGGTCGACGGGCTCCTCGACTCGTGGTGGGAGATCGAGATAGAACGCGGCGTCGCCGACACCGTCGATCTCGAGGACGACGACCCGCGCGTCGTCACGGTCAGCCGCCGCCCCTGACCCCTGCTGGCATAGGCCCGGTGGGGTGCTGAGCCGGCGGCATCCGTGCCCGATACCCTGGACGATGTGATTCTCGGCATCGACACCTCCCTCGGCACCGCGGTCGCGATCGCCGACGCCGACGGTGCGGTGCACGCCGAGGCGGCGAGCTCTGATCCCCTCGGTCACGCCGAGATCATCGGCTCGCTGCTGCAGACGGTGCTGACGGATGCCGCGCGCGGCCCCATCGGCCAGACCTCGGCGCCACAGCCGGTCGCCCTCACGGCGGTCGCCGCAGGCATGGGCCCGGGCCCGTTCACAGGGCTTCGAGTCGGCATCGCCGCCGCGCGCGCGTTCGCCCTGGGCCGCGGCATCCCCGTCGTCCCCGTCGCCAGCCACGACGCGGCCGCGCTCGCCGCGATGCTGGCCGATCCGTTCGCCGACCTGCCCCGCTTCGCCGTCGTCACCGACGCGCGCCGCCGGGAGTTCGCCTACACCGTCTACGAGGGCGTCGACGACGACGGTCTGCCGGTCCGTGTCGCCGGCCCTGCCCTCGTGAAACGCGACGAGATCGATCAGACCCTCGCGGGCTTCGCCGCGGAGCGCCGCGACGTGACCGTCATCCCGGCGGCGATGGTCGCGCTCGTCGCAGCGCGCTCGCTCGCCGCGGATCGTGTCGCCCAGCTCGACGAGCCGCTCTACCTGCGTGCACCCGACGTCACGCCGCCCGCTCCCCGCAAGAAGGTCGGATCATGACCCTGCGCACCGCCGCACCCGACGACCTGGCCGCGATCATGCGGCTCGAGCGCGAGACGTTCCCCACCGACGCGTGGAGCGAGCCGATGCTGCGCGACGAGATCGCCTCGCCCCACGGGCGCTACGTCGTCGACGCCGAGGCCGGGCGCCTGCTCGGCTACGGTGGCGTACGGGCGGTCGCCGGCGCGCCCGACGCCGACATCCAGACGATCGCCGTCGCCGCCGAGGCGCGTGGTCGGGGCCGCGGACGCGCGCTCCTGCGCGAGCTGCTCGCGACCGCTCGCAGTCGGGGCGCCCGGTCCGTCTTCCTCGAGGTGCGCGACGACAACCCCAACGCGACGGCGCTCTACGCCTCGGAGGGATTCGCCCAGATCGGTCGCCGCCCCCGGTACTACCAGCCCGACGACGTCGACGCGATCGTCATGAAGCTCGACCTCGCCGCCTGGGCCGACGCGCACGGCGTCGGCGGAGCTCACAGCGGTGCGAGCGCCGGCGCGGACGCCGGGTCCGCCGCGAAGGGATGGTGCTGACGTGGCATCCACTCGCGAACCCCTCGTTCTCGGCATCGAGACCAGCTGCGACGAGACGGGCATCGGCATCGTCCGCGGCCGCACCCTCCTCAGTAACACGATCGCCAGCTCGATGGACGAGCACGCCCGCTACGGCGGCGTCGTGCCCGAAGTCGCCGCCCGCGCGCACCTCGAAGCACTCCAGCCGGCGATCAAAGCGGCGCTCGCCGAAGCGGAGGTCTCCCTCGCCGACCTCGACGCCGTCGCGGTCACCAGCGGTCCCGGTCTCGCGGGTGCGCTGATGGTGGGAGTGGGCGCCGCGAAAGCCCTCGCCGTCAGCCTCGACAAGCCCCTCTACGCCGTCAACCACCTCGTCGGCCACATCGCCGCCGACATCCTCACCGGTGACGAGGTCGAATACCCGACGGTCGCACTCCTCGTCAGCGGCGGACACACCTCGCTGCTGCTCGTGCGCGACCTCGTGTCCGACGTTGAGCTCCTCGGCGAGACGATGGACGACGCCGCGGGGGAGGCGTTCGACAAGATCGCCCGTATCCTCGGGCTGCCCTACCCGGGCGGTCCCGAGATCGACAAAGCGGCCGCCGACGGCGACCCGACCGCGATCCGGTTCCCACGCGGCCTGTCCCGGGCCTCCGACATGGCCGAGCACCGCTACGACTTCTCGTTCTCGGGGCTGAAGACCGCCGTCGCGCGATGGGTGGAGCAGCGCGAGGCCGCGGGCGAGCCCGTCTCGGTGTCCGACGTCGCGGCATCCTTCCGCGAAGCCGTCGTCGACGTGCTCGTCACCAAGGCCCTCGATGCGTGTGCCCGCCACGGCGTTCCCCGCCTGCTCCTCGGCGGCGGCGTCATCGCCAACCGCCGGCTGCGTGAGGTGGCGCTCCAGCGTGCCGAGGCAGCAGGCGTCGCCGTGCGCATCCCGCCGCTGTCCCTCTGCACCGACAACGGCGCGATGATCGCCGCGCTCGCCGCGGAGCTCGTCCGCACCGGGCGACCCGCGTCGACCCTCGCCTTCGGCGCCGACTCGACGCTCCCCGTCACCGAGATCCAGGTCGCGGCCGCGCGATGAGCGAGCGCGAGATGGCGGGCAGCGGCGAGGCGTCGGCGACCGACGCCGACTCCACCGCCGCGACCCGGAGCGAGCACCCCGCGGCCGTCCCGGGCGCGGCATCCGGTCGCACGATCGTGCCCGCCGCGATCGAACCGCCGTCGGATGACGTCGCCCGCGCGCCTGTGACGGCCGCCCTCCCGGGCGAGCACCGCGGCGGCTTCCAGCGCGAGATGACGCAGCCGCTCCCGGTGGCGCCGCCCCTCGAGGTGCACCCCGATCCGGCGGAGGCGTCCGACCCGCAGGTGCACTGGATCCACCCGCCGCCCACCCTGCCGCGCAGCGCCGGCTGGGGGCTGCTCTTCGGCATCCTCGGCCTCACCCTGTCGTTCTTCGTCGGATGGGGATTCCCCGTCGGCCTGATCGGCCTCGTGCTCGCGATCCTTGCGCTCCGCCGCCCCTGGGAAAGCCGCGAGACCGCCGTCTGGGCGTTGGCGCTGAGCGTGGCGTCGCTCGTCTTCAGCGCGGGGTGGCTGTGGTGGGCGCACAGTCAGGGCGCGCTCTTCGCCTGAGAGCGGATGCCGCGCGGTTCAGACCCGATCGACCAGCAGCGCCAGCCGCTGCGCCGCCTTGCCCTCGCCCACGCGGGTGAGGATGAGGGTCGCGGACGCGTCGCCCTTGAGCGTCAGCTTGCGGCGGAACTGCGCGGGATCCACGTCGACGCCGCGCTTCTTGATCTCGAGCGTCCCGATGCCGTTCCATCGCAGCGCCGCGTTGATCGTCGGCACCTTCAGCGGCATCGCCTCGCGGACGCGGAACGACTGCACGAACGGGCTCGTCAGCGCGGCATCCGACGTGAGGTAGGCGATTCCCTCGCCGAGCATGCCCGCCTGCAGCTCGCGGGCCACATCGCCGATGAGGCGGGCGCGGATCACGGCGCCCTCCGGCTCGTGGACGAACGCCCCCAGCTCCCGCACCGGTTCGTCGTCGGCGTCGGATGCCGCGGTGATCTCGTGAGCCGCGCCGGTCCGGACCACGAGCGCCGAGCGGCGCACACCGTCGCGGCGCAGCGCGCCCGACCACAGCACGAGCTCGATCGTCGATCCGTCCACGCTGATCCACTGCGCCTCGACGTCGTCGGGGATCAACCCGCGGTCCAGGCCCGGGCCGAGCTTCACGCCCACCGGCATCCGTGCCGCGAGATCGAACACCCAGTCCAGCGACGGCGACCAGTCCTCGGGGCGGGTGCGCGAGGTCTCGGAGTGCCCCGCAGTGCGACGAGCCGGGTCGAGCCACACGGCGTCGACGCCCGCAAGGTCGACATCCTCGGCGAGGCCGTGGCGCACGGTCGCGGCCTCGCCGAACGGCGCCAGGTTGTACGCCGCGAGAGCCGCCGTCGTCTCATCGGCGTCGACCGCCACGACGTCGAGGCCGATGCCGGCGAAGCCGAGGGCGTCGCCGCCGATGCCGCACCCGAGGTCGGCCACGCGAGTCAGTCCCGCATCGCGGAAGCGCGCCGCGTGGCGCGCCGCGATCTCCAGGCGCGTCGCCTGCTCGAGACCTGCCCGGGTGAACAGCATCCGGTCGGCGAACGGGCCGAACTTCGCGGCGGCGCGCGTACGGAGGTGGGCCTGCCCGACGACAGCCGCCACCAGGTCTGGGGAGTGCCCCGCGCCGCGCAGCCGCGACACCGCGGCGGCAACCTCGCCGGTCGTTGCCAGGGGTCCGATCTCGTCGACCATGCGCAGTCCCTGCGCGGTGAGCAGGGCGGTCAGCTCGGCCTGTTCCATCCCGCCAGCCTAGGCGGCCGGTCACAGACCGAAACGAACGCGACGACGGTTGGCACTCGCGTTGCGTGAGTGCCAACCGCCCCCTAGACTTGCCATTAGCACTCTCGGTAAGGGAGTGCTGATTGAGTCTTCCCAGACCCCACCAGCTAGAAAGAGGTAGACCGTGTCGGTTTCCATCAAGCCGCTCGAGGACCGCATCGTCATCAAGCAGGTCGAGGCCGAGCAGACCACCGCGAGTGGCCTGGTCATCCCCGACACCGCCAAGGAGAAGCCCCAGGAGGGCGAGGTCGTGGCCGTCGGCCCCGGCCGCATCGACGACAACGGCAACCGCGTTCCGCTCGACGTCGCCGTCGGCGACCGCGTCCTGTACAGCAAGTACGGCGGCACCGAGGTCAAGTTCGGCGGTGACGAGTTCCTCGTCCTGTCGGCTCGCGACGTCCTGGCGGTCGTCGTCCGCTGACGCACAGCACCCTTTCGAAGGGCCCGGATGCCACTGGCACCCGGGCCCTTCTGCTGTTCCCGGCAGGTGCTCGCCTCCGGCGTGGCGGGATCCCGACGGTGAACGGCAGGAAGCCGCCTCCGCCGTGGCATCCGCTCATGTCACGACCGTCGTAGGCTTTTTCCCGTGACACCCGATCAGGCAGCCCGCGAACAGTCCCTCGGTGGCATCTACGTTCTCGCGGCCTACCTGCTGTGGGGCTTCATGCCCATCTACTTCGTCACCCTCGCGCCGACGAGCCCGTGGGAGGTCGTCGCATGGCGGATCCTGCTCGCGCTGGTCTTCTGCGCCGTGCTCCTCGCGGTGACGCGCACCTGGGGACGCCTTCTCGCGCTGCTGCGCAACCGCCGCCTCGTGATCTGGACCGTCGTGGCCGGCGTCCTCATCTACGTGAACTGGCAGGCATTCCTCATCGGAACGCTCACCGGGCACGTCGTCGAGACGAGCCTCGGCTACTTCATCAACCCCATCGCGACCGTCCTGCTCGGCGTGATCGTCCTCCACGAGCGTCTCCGCATCGCGCAGTGGGTCGCCATCGGCATCGCCGCTGCCGCGGTCGTCGTGATCATCGTCGCCGTCGGCACCGTGCCGTGGATCGCACTGACGCTCGCCGCGAGCTTCGCGACCTACGGTCTCGTCAAGAAGAAGATCGGCCCCGCGGTCGACGCACTCAGTGGGCTCACCCTCGAATCGCTGTGGCTGATCCCCATCGCCATCATCCAGCTGATCGTCGTCGCCACGACCACGGGACTCACGATGGGCCAGGTCAGTGGCGGGCACACCTTCCTGCTGCTGCTCGCAGGTGTCATCACCGGCGTCCCGCTGCTGTTCTTCGCGGCCGGTGCGCGACGGACGACGCTGACCGTCGTCGGCATCCTCCAGTTCATCGCCCCGATCATGCAGTTCCTCACGGGCGTGCTCATCCTCGGCGAGCCGATGCCCGCCGAACGTTGGGCGGGCTTCGCCCTCGTGTGGACGGCGATCGCGATCTTCACCGTCGACTCGGTCGTCCACTCGCGCCGTCAGCGGAGCGCGCTGGCCGCAGGCGTCTCCGACCCCGTCTGAACTCCGCGCACGACACGCCGGTGAGATCTCGTCATCTGGCGCGGCGAGCCGCCCGGAATCCGCGACTTCTCGCGGATTCGGAGACGCCCAGTGGGAGCGCGCCCATGTCGTTACACATCGTTAACGAACGGCAACATTCACGAGACGAGCCGCCCGCTAGGTTGTTCAACACCGGGCCGGTCCCGATCCGACCCGTGTCACCACAGCAAGGAGCACAATGAGCGTTCTCTCCCGTACGCGCGCCGCGAAGGTCATGGGCGGCATCGCCCTGGTCGGAGCAAGCGCGCTCGTCCTCGCCGGCTGTGCCGGCAACACCAGCACGCCGGAAGGTTCGGATGCTCCCGAAGGGGAGTCGTCGGGCTTCGAGTTCCCGGTCGACTGCAACGAGGCAGAACCGGCGTCGTACACCCCCGAGCTCAACTCGACCTCCGAGGGTCCCGCCACCGACCTCGAGTACACGATCGGAACGGCGCTGCCCGTCACCGGTAACCTCGCCTTCCTCGGCCCGCCCGAGATCGCGGGCACCGAGTTCGCGGCCGCCGAGGTCAACGAGGCCAACAAGGGCGTCACGATCAACCTCGTCCAGGGCGACTCGGGCGACACCGACAACAAGGCCTACGAGACCGAGATCCCGCGTCTGCTGGGCGAGGGCGCGACGGCCATCATCGGCGCCGCCTCGTCGGGCACGTCGCTGCAGTTCATCGACCAGGTCATCGCCGCCAACGCGATCCAGTTCTCGCCGGCCAACACCTCCGCAGCCTTCACCGGCTACGAGGACAACGGCCTCTACTGGCGCACCGCCCCCTCCGACACCCTGCAGGGTGAGGTCCTCGGCAACCTGATCGCCGGTGACGGCGCCGAGACGCTCGGCATGATCGTGCTGAACGACTCGTACGGCACGGGCCTGGCCTGCTTCACCAAGACGGCCTTCGAGGCCGCCGGTGGCGAGGTCGTCGCGGCATCCCTCTACAACACCGGTGACACGAACTTCTCGGCTCAGGTCGAGGACGTTCTGGCCGCCGACCCCGACGCGATCGCCCTGATCACGTTCGAAGAGGTCAAGACGATCATCCCCGAGCTGATCTCGGCCGAGGTTCCGGCGGAGAGCCTGTACTTCGTGGACGGCAACCTCGCCAACTTCGGTGACGAGTTCGAAGCCGGAACGCTCGAAGGCGCCAAGGGAACCTACCCCGCGGTCGACCCCGACAGCATCGCCGCCTTCCGCGAAGACCTGAACGCGTTCGTGGTCGAGTCCGGTGACGCCGAGCTCGCCGACTTCACCTACGCGCCGGAGTCGTACGACGCCGTCATCCTCCTCGCTCTGGCCGCCCTCGAGGCCGGCTCGGCCGAGGGCCCGGATGTGGCAGCGCACCTCCAGCAGGTGTCGGGCGGTTCGGGTGAGGGCACGAAGTGCACCACCTTTGCCGAGTGCGCCGACATCATCAACGCCGGAGACGTCGCCGACTACGACGGCGTCTCGGGTCCGGTCACCTTCAACGAGGTGGGCGACCCCACGGAAGCCTCCATCGGTGTCTTCCAGTACAACGCGGAGAACACGTACGACTTCCTGAACGTGGGCTGATCCAGCCTCAGGGTCGACGCAGCGGCCCCGGTCTTCGGACCGGGGCCGCTGTGGTGTGTGGCGGGTTGTGCTCGGCGTCGTGGCATCCCCTGGGCTTGAGGTGGCACCTCTGCGCCAGGGGCAGCCCTTTCCTTCAGGTGGCAGTTCTTGTCGCTGTGGATGCCGCGTAGCGGCGTGTCCCGCCACCTGAGCGGGGCGCGTGGACCTCAGGCGCGTCGCGCGAGCGCAGCGCGCACCATCCGCACGACGCGGCGATCCCGCCCCCGGACGTGCGCCGATGTGGCCCGCACGACGTCCCACCCCAGCGCTGTCAGGGCGGCCGCGCGCTCGATGTCGCGCGCCCACTGCGCGGCATCCGTCCGGTGATGATCGCCCTCGGCCTCGATGACGATCCGTCGCTCGGGATAGGCGCAGTCCGCGATCGCGACGAGGCGACCGCGGCTGTCTCGGATCTCGACATCGAGCTCGGGCTCGGGGAGGTGTGCATCGACCAGCGCCAGCCGCAGGTCGGTCTCAAGGGGCGACATCGCGCCGACTCGGATCGCTGCGAGCGCGGCACGAAGCTTCGGTGCGCCCGCGCGCCTGCCGGCATCCGCAGCTCGGACGAGCGCCTCGATGGTCGTCAGCTGCGCGTCCGGCCGGGGGTGGCCGTGGCTGTCCCGAGGGATGCGAACGAACGCGTCGCCGAGGCGGACGAGTTGTCGAATGTCGAGCTCGCCGCCGAGCATCGCCCACGTGGTCGCCGGTGTCGTCACGGGGAGTCCGTCGAGGGCGACGACGTCGGCGAGTGCAGGGAGAGCCTTCCGACCGCGGATGCCGCGCCGGCGAGGCGCGCGCGCCGGTGCGTGAACCGCCACGTCCAGGTCGCGCAGGTCGCGGATCGGGTGCCCCCACAGCGCCGCCGCGGTCGCGCCGCAGAAGAACGCGTGCGGCTCGATCACGCACGCGTACTGGCGAGCGCGACGCCACGCCTCCGTGCGGCGGGCGTCGTCGAGCGGGTACGCACTGTCCGGTGGCGCGCATGCTGCCGACGCCGGTGCGCGCATCCCCCGGAACGGCGCCGTGAGGTCATCCGCGCGGAGGCGACGCGGCCGCACGCCGGCGTCGAGCGCGTCGGCGCACGCGAACGGCGGGCAGAGCCCAGGCGGGAGCGGGGCAGGGGAGCGCGGCATCCGCTCATGATCCGCGCTCTGCGACATCCGCTGACCAGGCGCTGCACCGAAGGGGACAGTCCGTGCCAATGCGCGTCGGGGGAGAAGGCGCTCATCGCGCTCAGGGGGCAGTTCTCGTCGCTACGGATGCCACGTAGCGGCGTGTCGGGCCACCTGAACCGGGAGGGCGTGAGGCGCGCTCGCGTTCAGGTGGCAGTTCTTGTCGCTACGGTTGCCACGAAGCGGGGTGTCCTGCCACCTGGAGCGCCAGCAGAGCCTGCCGCCTGAACGGGGCAGGCGTACGGCGCAGTCGCGTTCAGGTGGCAGCTTTTGTCGCTACGGATGCCACGTAACGGCGTGTCCTGCCACCTGAAGCCCCGCCAGCGGCGGCAGCGCCAGCACCCTGAAGCCCCGCCAGCACCACCCGAGCCCCACACCCCACACACGACGAAGCCCCCGGCCACACGGCCGGGGGCTTCGTCGTGTGCAATCTCAGGTGCCGAGCGTGCCGAGGTACAGCCCGATGACCTTCGGGTCGTTCAGCAGCTCGCGGCCGGTGCCGGTGTACGCGTCGCGTCCCTGGTCGAGGACGTAGCCGCGGTCGCAGATCTGCAGGCAGCGCCGCGCGTTCTGCTCGACCATGATCGTCGTCACGCCGGCCTTGTTGATCTCCGAAACGCGCAGGAACGCCTCGTCCTGGCGCGACGGCGAGAGGCCGGCGGAGGGCTCGTCGAGCAGCAGCACGTGCGGGTCCATCATGAGCGCGCGACCCATCGCCACCATCTGGCGCTCACCGCCCGACAGCGATCCGGCACGCTGCTGCAGGCGCTTGGCGAGGTCGGGGAAGATCGACGTCACGAACTCGACGCGCTCCTCGACCACCTTCGGACGCTGGTAGGCGCCCATCTGCAGGTTCTCGGCGATCGACAGGCTCGGGAACACGTTGTTCGTCTGCGGGACGAACCCCACGCCCTTCTGCACGAGCTTGTTGGCGCGGAGCCCGGTGATGTCGTCGCCGTTGAGCACGACGGCGCCCGAGCGAATCTTCACCTGCCCGAAGATCGCCTTCAGCATCGTCGACTTGCCGGCGCCGTTGGGCCCGATGATGCCGATCAGCTCGCCCTTGGCGGCGGTGAGGTTCGCGCCGTTGAGGATGTTCACCCCCGGCAGGTACCCGGCGTGCACGTCACGCAGTTCGACGACGTTCTGCACCGGCGCGGTGGCAGTGCTGCCTGCGGGTGCGGCGGCGGTGTCGCTCACTTGTTCTCCTCCGTGCTGTGGGTGCTGTCGGGCGCGTCCGTCGGCTCCGCCGGGGCGGATGCCGCCGCGCGCTCGGCCGCTGCGCTCCGACGGCTCACGGGCGCGGCGGCGTCCGTCGCGATCCCAGGCTGCGAGGCGTCGGACGCCGGCACCTCGGGCGCCGATGTCTCGTCGGAGGCCGGCGTCGCGGCATCCGCTTCGACGGCCTCCTGCAGCTCGTGCGCCTGCGCCGCGAGCCCTTCGCCCTCGGCGGTCAGCTCGCCCTCGTAGCGGCCGGTCACGACGCCGAGGTCGACGTCCTGGTGCGCGCCGAGGTAGGCGTCGATCACGGCCTGCTCCTTCATCACCGTGTCGGGCGGACCCTCGGCGACGACCTTGCCCTCGGCCATCACGACGACCCAGTCCGCGATGTGGCGGACCATGTGCATGTCGTGCTCGACGAAGAGCACCGTCATGCCGAGGTCCTTCAGGTCGAGGATGTGGTCGAGCAGCGACTGCGTCAGGGCCGGGTTGACACCGGCCATCGGCTCGTCGAGCATCACCAGCGTCGGGTCGCTCATCAGCGCACGCGCCATCTCGAGGAGCTTGCGCTGACCGCCCGAGAGCGAAGCGGCGAAGTCCTTCTCCTTGGCGTCGAGCTTGAACCGCTCGAGCAGGCCGCGGGCCTTTTCCTCGATCTGCGCTTCCTGCCGCTTCCAGAGGAAGGGGAGGATGCCGCGCCAGATCGTCTCGCCGCCCTGACCGGGCGCACCGAGCTTCATGTTCTCGAGCACCGTGAGCAGACCCAGCGACTTCGTCAGCTGGAACGTGCGCACCTGACCCATGCGGGCCGTCTTGAACGCGGGGATGCCGGCCAGGTTCTGGCCGTCGAACGACCAGTCGCCCTCGTTCGGCTTGTCGAAGCCGGTGAGCAGATTGAACAGCGTCGTCTTGCCGGCACCGTTGGGCCCGATGAGCGCCGTGATGGCGTTCCGCGGGATCTCGAGGTGGTCGACGTCGACGGCGGTGAGGCCGCCGAACACGCGCTTCACACCGTCGGCGACGATGATCGGGTCGACCTTCTCCACACCGGGGCGGATCTCGCCCTTGTGGAGTCCCGTCGACTTCGGGCGCGGAGTGGGGGGTGCAACGTCAGCGGACAAAGGTCAGCTCCTTCTTGTTGCCGAGGATGCCCTGCGGGCGGAAGATCACCAGCAGCATCAGCGCGACGCCCACGAGGACGAACACGAGCATCTGGCTCTGCTCTGCGGTGAGGAAGGGCAGCCAGCCGATCTTCACGAGCGCCGGGAGCAGGTTGGACAGGAACGCGCGCACCACCCAGAACAGCACCGCGCCGAGCACGGGGCCGAAGATGGTCGCCGCGCCGCCGAGCAGCAGCGCCGTCCACACGTAGAACGTCTGCGAGGTGACGTACACGTTCGGGTTCACGTTCGTGCCCATCGCGGTCAC
Source organism: Microbacterium marinum (assembly GCF_014204835.1). Classification (NCBI taxonomy): domain Bacteria; kingdom Bacillati; phylum Actinomycetota; class Actinomycetes; order Micrococcales; family Microbacteriaceae; genus Microbacterium; species Microbacterium marinum. The sequence continues at coordinate 913,484 of NZ_JACHMD010000001.1, forward strand.
GATGCCACCGGCGGCGATGATCACGCCACCGACGATGAGCGCCTGCATCTTGAAGGCGAACACGTTCTTGCCGAGCGAGCGCACGGCATCCTCGTCTTCACGGATGCCGCGGATCACGCGCCCCCACGGGCTGCTCATGAGCAGCCACACGAAGAGCACGACGATCGCGATCGTGATGATGCCGATGATGATGACCCACCACTGGTCGGACTGGTAGGTCCAGGGACCCCAGCCGTACCGTCCCGGAGGGAGCGGGTTGCTTGCGCGGAAACCGGCCTGGAAGCCCGAGAGGCCGTCGGCGGAGCCGGTGGTCTCTCGGAACGTCGAGGTCAGGAACAGCAGACGCACGACCTCCGCGGCCGCGATCGTGACGATCGCGAGGTAGTCGCCGCGCAGGCGCAGGGTCGGGATGCCCATGACGATGGAGAACAGCACCGCGCCGACCAGGCCGACGAGGACCGCGACCGGCCAGGGGAGGGCGAACGTGAGCGTCGAGATCGCGAAGCCGTAGGCGCCGATGGCCATGAAGCCGGCGACACCCATGTTCAGAAGGCCGGCGAAACCGAAGTGCACCGAGAGACCGATCGCCGCGAGCACGAAGCCGAGCGTGGTCGGCGACAGGATCTGCGCCGCCGTGTTGTTGAGGATCTGCAGGATGTTCATCAGCCGCTATCCGATTCGCTCTCGGCGTCCCAGGAGGCCCTGCGGACGGAACAGAAGGATCACGATCAGCACGACCAGGGCGCCGACGTACTTGAGGTCCGAGGGGATCCACAGCGTGGAGACCTCGACGAGCAGACCGACGATGATCGAGCCGAGCAGGGCGCCGAACGCCGTGCCCAGGCCGCCGAGGGTGATCGCGGCGAAGATCAGCAGCAGGATGCTCGTTCCCATGTCCCACTTGATGCCGGGGCGGAAGTAGGCCCACAGCACGCCGGACAGGCCGGCGAGGGCCGCCGCCATGATCCAGACGATGCGGACCACCGCGTCGACGTCGATGCCGCTGGCGGCCGCCAGCGACGGGTTGTCCGACACGGCGCGGGTCGCCCGTCCGATGCGGGTGCGCATCAGCCACCACGCGAACGCGATGATCACGACGATCGAGACGCCCATGCTCACCACGTCGGTGATCGACAGGCGGATCGGGCCGAGCCCGGGGATCGTCGAGGTCGCTGCTCCCGGCAGGTTCTCCGTGCCACCGCCGATGAACATCTGGAAGATGTAGCGCAGCGCCAGCGAGAGGCCGATCGAGACGATCATCAGCTGGACGGTGCCGAGACCCTTGCGCCGCAAGGGGCGCCACAATCCGGCATCCATTCCGAAGCCGAACATCGCCGAGACGACCACCGCCAAGGGGATCGCCACCCAGATCGGGAGGTCGAGGCCCACAGCGAACAGGAATGCCGCCAGCGCGCCGAAGGTCACCATCTCACCGTGCGCGAAGTTCGACAGCCCCGTCGTGCCGAACACGAGCGAGGCGCCGATCGCGGCTAGCGCGAGCATGAGACCGAAGTTGAGGCCGTTCACGGCACGAGAGGCGAACTGGTCCCAGAACGACGTCGTCGCGCGTTCGGCCGCCTCGAGCGTGAAGTTCGCGGCGACCGAGCTGCCGGCACCGAACGTCACGTCGCGGGAGAACTCGAAGCCCTCGGGGGCTTCGGTTCCTTCCGGGAGCGATTCCGCATCGACGGTCACCGTCCATGCCCCGTCCTTGTCGGGCACGCCGAGCGCCACACGACCGTTCTCGTCGGTCTGGCCCTCGCCTTCGAAGCCACGACCCGACACCGCGACGGTGACGCCTTCGACGCCCTCACCGCCGGTGCGGACGTTGACGTTGACCGTGAATGGCAGGTCTTCTTCGGTCTGGGCGACCGCGGGGTTCGCGAGGCCGAGCAGCATCACACCGGAGAACACTCCGGCGAGCAATGCCATGAACGCGCGTCGCCAGCGTTTGTGGGCGCGCGAAGAGCGGGTGGTCGTCACCGACACCTCCTGGTTGAAGCATGGTCAGCGCGCTGAGGTACGGGTGCCCGCGGCGCCACACGACCGTATCCAGCGATTGTTGCCGGTGTGTTTCCCTGTCGCAACCATCGACGCGCGGCCGATTCGGGCGATTCGGTATCGATATGGCATCGGTCCCACGGATGCCGGGTCGCGGCATCCGGAATGAATGGACCCTCCCGCGCCTTAGAATTCGTACACCCCTGGACGACCAGAGAAACCACGGCCGCCGCGACGCAGGAGAGCACATGGAGCACAACGACCCGTTCGGATTCGTAGGACTGACGTACGACGACGTCCTGCTGCTGCCCGGCCACACCGACGTCATCCCGTCGGAAGCCGACACCTCCTCCCGGGTCACGCGCCGGATCACCGTCGCGACTCCTCTTCTCTCCGCCGCGATGGACACCGTCACCGAGTCGCGCCTCGCGATCGCGATCGCCCGCGAAGGCGGCATCGGCATCATCCACCGCAACCTCTCCATCGCCGACCAGGCCGCCATGGTCGACCGGGTCAAGCGCAGCGAGTCGGGGATGATCACCGACCCGATCACCACGACCCCCGACGCGACCATCGAAGAGGTCGACACCCTCTGCGGCCAGTACCGCATCTCGGGCCTTCCCGTCGTCGACGCCGACGGAAAGCTCGTCGGCATCGTCACCAACCGTGACATGCGCTTCGTCTCGGGCTTCGAGCGCCAGACCACCAAGGTCCGCGACGTCATGACGAGCGAGGGGCTCATCACCGCTCCCGTCGGCATCGGCGCGAACGACGTCATCGCCCTCTTCGCCCACCACCGCGTCGAGAAGCTGCCGCTCCTCGACGAGGACGGAAAGCTCGCCGGTCTCATCACGATCAAGGACTTCGACAAGAGCGAGAAGTACCCGCTCGCGACGAAGGACGATCAGGGCCGCCTGCGCGTCGGTGCGGCCATCGGCTTCTTCGGCGACGCATGGGAGCGTGCCGAAGCCCTCCGTGACGCCGGCGTCGACGTGATCGTCGTCGACACCGCGAACGGGCAGTCGGCCGGTGTCATCGACATGGTCCGCCGCATCAAGGCCGACGAGTCGTTCGCCCACATCGACGTCATCGGCGGCAACGTCGCGACCCGCGAGGGCGCCCAGGCGCTCATCGACGCGGGTGTGGATGCCGTGAAGGTCGGCGTCGGTCCCGGCTCGATCTGCACGACGCGCGTCGTCGCCGGCGTCGGCGTGCCGCAGGTCACCGCGATCTACGAGGCATCGCTCGCCGCCCGCGAGGCGGGCGTGCCGATCATCGCCGACGGCGGACTGCAGTACTCCGGCGACATCGCCAAGGCGCTCGTCGCCGGTGCCGACACCGTCATGCTCGGATCGCTCCTCGCCGGAACCGACGAGTCCCCGGGTGAGGTTGTCTTCCAGGGCGGCAAGCAGTTCAAGCTCTACCGCGGGATGGGTTCCCTCGGCGCGCTGCAGACCCGCGGCAAGAAGACCTCGTACTCGAAGGATCGCTACTTCCAGGCCGACGTGCCCAGCGACGACAAGCTGATCCCCGAGGGCATCGAGGGTCAGGTCGCGTACCGCGGACCCGTGTCGGCCGTCGCGTACCAGCTCGTCGGCGGCCTGCGTCAGTCGATGTTCTACGTCGGCGCCCGCACGGTCGAGGAACTGAAGGCGCGCGGCAAGTTCGTCCGCATCACGTCCGCCGGGCTCAAGGAGTCCCACCCGCACGACGTCCAGATCGTCGTCGAGGCGCCCAACTACAAGCGCTGAGCCGCGGCGGCGGCCGCGGCGCGGCATCCGCTCGACGTCTGCTGACCGCGAGCGTCGCTGCTCGCCGTCGCGGCCTGCCCCGCGGAGGTGATCCGCGCCCGGGAGGGTCGTGTGGCGAAATCGGCCCTCCCGAGTGCAGATCTCCTCCCGGGTGCCGCCCGGGCGCTGGCCGCGCCTGAACGCTGGCCGTGCCCGCTCAGCGAGCGCGGTGGAGTCCTCTCGCGATCGCGCCGGTGATGAGGTCTTGCACCGACGGCCACATCTCCATCACCTGCGCGTAGGTGACCCGGATGACGTGGTACCCGTGCAGCATCAGACGCGCGTCATGCTCGATGTCCGCGGCACGCTGCGCACCGACATGATGGCCGCCGTCGATCTGGATGACGAGTCGATCACCGATCAACAGGTCGACGGGGCGCCCGAGCAACCAGACCTGTTGCCGCATCGACATCCGCAACCAGCGGAGTCGGCGCGGGAGGAGCGTTTCGAGTCCGGAGTCCGAGAAGAGGGATGCCGCCTCGCACACCTCGCGGGCGGAGGGAGGCAGCGCAAGGGAGCTCATGAGCTCGCGATCGGTCTTGCCGAGCCGGAGCGCCGATTCCCACACTGCGAGCGCGAGTTCGCGAGGCTGGCAGCGCGCGACGGCGACGAGCGTGTTCTCCACCGAATCAACGAGCGCGTCGGGGTGACGCGGCGTGGGCGGCGCCGCCCAATGGACGACGGCACCCGAGACCGCGACGTGGCCCGCGTGCGCGGGTGCTGCGACATGCCGCGAGTCGTCGCGCATCACCCACAGCCCGTGTCGCTCGGCCGCCGTGACACACGTGAGGACGACGCCCGCGCGTGCCGCGGCGACGACATCGGGGTCAGCGTCGGGGACGGCCACCCATCCGCGGCGGAGGCGCACCGCGAGCCCGCGCCGCACGGCGGCTTCGATCCGATGGCGGCTCGCTCCGGCGTCGATGAGACTCGTGGTGCGCGCAACACCACCGCGGCGACGAATCTCGAGGCAGAGGGTGCGTTCGTCCATTCCCCGAGGGTCGCGCCCGCCGGGCGGCGGGCGGCGTCGCTCCCGGCACATTGGGGTGTCTTCCGCGCGAACGGCGCCCGTGGAGAAGTCGTCGTCGCGGCGGCCGCCTGCTGAGGGGAGGAGAACTGCGCTCGGGAGGATGGATGCCGCGCAGCGGCCCTCCCGGGCGCCGATCACCTCCGGCACGCCGGTGCCCGCCACGCGGCACGCCGTGCCCGTCGCGCGGGACCCCCGGGCGCGGCGCGGGAGCCCACCGGTAGGCTGGGGGCGTGAGCATGGAAATCGAGCTCGGTCGCGCCAAGCGCGCCCGCCGGGCCTACACGTTCGACGACATCGCGGTCGTGCCCTCCCGGCGCACGCGCAACCCCGAGGATGTCTCGACGGCGTGGACGATCGACGCGTACAGCTTCGGCATCCCGGTGCTCGGCGCCCCGATGGACTCGGTCATGAGTCCGCGCACCGCCATCATGCTCGGCCAGCTCGGCGGCCTCGGCGTGCTCGACCTCGAGGGCCTCTGGACCCGCTACGACGACCCCGAGCCCCTCCTCGCCGAGATCGCCGCCCTGCCCCACGACGGCGCGACCCGTCGCATGCAGGAGCTGTACTCCGCACCGATCAAGCCGGAGCTCGTGCGCGACCGTCTCGCCGAGGTCCGCGCCGCCGGTGTCACCGTGGCGGGCGCCCTCACACCGCAGCGCACGCAGGACCTCTACGAGACCGTCGTCGCCGCCGGCGTCGACCTCTTCGTCATCCGCGGCACGACCGTCTCGGCCGAGCACGTCTCGAGCGAGACCGAGCCGCTGAACCTCAAGAAGTTCATCTACGACCTCGATGTCCCCGTCATCGTGGGCGGCGCCTCCACGTACACCGCGGCGCTCCACCTCATGCGCACGGGCGCGGCGGGTGTCCTCGTCGGGTTCGGCGGGGGAGCGGCATCCACCACCCGCGCCACCCTCGGTCTCCACGCCCCGATGGCGACCGCCGTCGCCGACGTCGCCGGTGCGCGTCGCGACTACCTTGACGAGTCGGGCGGCCGGTACGTCCACGTCATCGCCGACGGCGGAGTGGGCACCTCGGGTGACATGGTCAAGGCGCTCGCCATGGGGGCGGATGCCGTCATGCTCGGCGTCGCGCTCGCTCGCGCGACCGACGCTCCCGGCCGCGGTTTCCACTGGGGACCCGAGGCGCACCACCCGAAGCTCCCGCGAGGCACCCGCGTCGAGACGGGCCAGGTCGCTCCGCTCGAGGAGATCCTCTACGGGCCGGCCCCGGTCGCCGACGGCACCGCGAACCTGATCGGCGCGCTCCGCAAGTCGATGGCCACGACCGGGTACTCCGACCTCAAGGAGTTCCAGCGCGTCGAGGTCGTCGTCGCGCCGTACGCCTCGTCTCGCTGATGACCCAGCCCCGCCTCGTCGACGGCGTCCCCGACGTCTTCCCCCCGACGCTGCGGGAGGTGATGCTCCGACCCTTCTGGATCGGCATGCTCGCCGTGGCGCTGGCGGTCGCGGGCATCTTCGCGTGGCTCGGTCAGTGGCAGCTCGGCAACGCCATCGACACCGACCCGCCACCGGCGGGGATGACCGAAGAGCTGCGGCCGCTCGGTGAGGTGGTGGCTCCCGGCGACTACCTGGCCGAGCCGCTCGTCGGCCAGCAGGTCGAGGTCACCGGGTCGTTCGTCCCCGGCGACTTCCGGGTCATCTCGTCCCGCTTCGACCAGGAGGAGCCGGGGTTCTGGGTCGCGGGGCAGTTCCGCGTCGACCCATCGACGGCGGGCGTCACCGATCCGACGTCGCTGGCTGTGGCCGTCGGTTTCACGGGCTCGCGTGCGGAGGCGGACGCCGCGGCATCCGCTCTCGATCAAGAGGCACCGCAGGACGTCACGCTCACCGGGCGCCTGATCTCCGACGAGGGGGCGCTGCCGCCGCCGTCAGATGGCGACCCGCAGGAGCTCACACGCATGTCCCCGCCCGCGCTGCTGTCCGGGTGGACGGATGCCGCTGGGATCGACGTCTACCGGCCGTACCTGACCTCGTCGGAGCCGCTCGGCGGGCTGGGGGAGATCCACTCGCCGGCGCCGAGCGAGCTGTCGTCGGTGAACTGGCTGAACATCTTCTACGCGATCGAATGGGCGGTGTTCGCCGGCTTCGCCGTCTACATGTGGTATCGGCTGACCCGAGACGCGTGGGAGAAAGAGGTCGAGGAGCTGACCGGCGGCGACGAGCCCGAGCCCGCGCGCCCGTAGACTGGAAGCCATGCCCGTCCAGCCCAAACTCGCCTCTTTCCCGGCGATCCGCGGCGCCCTGAAGTTCTACCAGATCGCGTCGGTCATCACCGGAGTCGGCCTGCTGCTGCTCCTGGCGGAGATGATCCTCAAGTACACCCCGCTGCACCTCGAGCTGTTCGCCGGGGGATCGGGCGGGTTCCTCTGGTTCGCGGGCGTCATCGCCGGCGCGGACTGCGAATGGTGGTCGCTGTTCCTCCCCGCCACGAACGCGTGCGAGATGACCTCGCTCGGCGACGGCGTGAACATCTCACTCGCGATCCTCATCATCCACGGCTGGTTCTACGTCGTGTACCTCTTCGCGTGCTTCCGCCTGTGGAGCCTGATGCGCTGGGGCTTCCCGCGCTTCATCCTCCTCGCCCTCGGCGGCGTCGTGCCGCTCCTGTCCTTCTTCATGGAGATCCGCGTCGCCCGTGAGGTGAAGGCCTACCTCGCCACGCGTGAAGAGACCGCGGCATCCCTCCCCGCCCCCACCCCCACGGAGACCCGGTGACTGAGCAGACCGAAACCTCGCAGCGTCCCGTCCTGGTCGTCGACTTCGGCGCCCAGTACGCCCAGCTGATCGCCCGCCGCGTGCGTGAGGCGGGTGTGTACAGCGAGCTCGTGCCGCACACCGCCACCGCCGCCGAGATCGCCGAGCGGAACCCGGTCGGCATCATCCTCTCCGGCGGACCGTCGTCGGTATACGAGGAGGGTGCGCCTCAGCTCGACGCGGGCGTCTTCGACCTCGGCGTGCCGACCCTCGGCATCTGCTACGGCTTCCAGTTCATGGCCAAGACCCTCGGTGGCGAGGTCGCGAACACGGGCCTGCGCGAATACGGTGCGACGGATGCCACCATCGTCACCGACAACGTGCTCCTCGGCGACCAGCCCGTCGAGCAGAACGTCTGGATGAGCCACGGCGACCAGGTCTCGGCGGCTCCGGCCGGCTTCGAGGTGCTCGCCCGCACGGCCGCGACCCCGGTCGCCGCGTTCGCGGACGACGTCCGCAAGTTCTATGGCGTGCAGTGGCATCCCGAGGTCAAGCACTCCGACCACGGCCAGCACGTGCTCGAAAACTTCCTGCACAAGGCGGCCGGACTCGCCTCGGACTGGAACAGCGACAACGTCATCGCCGAGCAGGTCGAGAAGATCCGCGCGCAGATCGGCACCGGTCGTGTGATCTCGGCGCTCTCGGGCGGCGTCGACTCCGCCGTCTCTACGGCGCTCGTCCACAAGGCCGTCGGCGACCAGCTCACCGCCGTGTTCATCGACCACGGCCTCCTTCGCAAGGGCGAGCGCGAACAGGTCGAGAACGACTACGTGGCATCCACCGGCGTCCGTCTCATCACAGTCGACGCGCGCGAGACGTTCCTGAACGCGCTCGCCGGCGTCAGCGACCCCGAGCAGAAGCGCAAGATCATCGGCCGCGAGTTCATCCGCGCCTTCGAGAAGGTGCAGCAGGACCTCATCGCCGAAGCCGCGGCCGAAGGCGACCCGATCGGGTTCCTCGTCCAAGGCACGCTGTACCCCGACGTGGTCGAGTCCGGCGGCGGCACGGGGACCGCGAACATCAAGAGCCACCACAACGTCGGCGGTCTGCCCGAGGACCTGCAGTTCGAGCTCGTCGAGCCGCTGCGGGCCCTCTTCAAGGACGAGGTCCGCGCGATCGGACGCGAGCTCGGCCTGCCCGAGGCGATCGTCGGGCGGCAGCCCTTTCCGGGGCCCGGCCTCGGAATCCGCATCGTGGGTGAGGTCACCGCTGACCGTCTCGAGATCCTGCGTGACGCCGACGCCATCGCCCGCGCGGAGCTGACGAAGGCGGGCCTCGACGGCGAGATCTGGCAGTGCCCCGTCGTCCTCCTCGCCGACGTCCGCTCGGTGGGCGTGCAGGGTGACGGCCGCACCTACGGACACCCGATCGTGCTGCGTCCGGTGTCCTCGGAGGACGCGATGACCGCCGACTGGACGCGCCTGCCCTACGACGTGCTGTCGAAGATCAGCAACCGCATCACCAACGAGGTGCGCGACGTCAACCGCGTCGTCCTCGACGTGACGAGCAAGCCCCCGGGGACCATCGAGTGGGAGTGACGCTCCCTGTTTGACGGATGCCGCGGCCCTTGTGGGCGCGGCATCCGTCGTTCTGGGTGGGTCGTGCGCCCGTTCAGGTGGCAGTTCTCGTCGGTTCGGCAGGCGCGTAGCGGCGTGTCGTGCCACCTGAAGCAGCAGCTCAGCGCGCGAAGCACAGTGTCACGATCTCGAAGGGGCGCCGTGCGTGTGCACCGGGCGGGTGCATTCCGGTGGATGCTTGACACGCCGGTGTCCGGGCGGCGAGAGTGGCGGCCAAGGACGGTGAGGCGTCCGACACCACCCGAGGTGAGGAGGCGCGTGTGCTCAAGCGACCCCGCACGCAGCCGTTCGCCCAGTTCCTCCTCGCGTTCTCGACGCTGATGATCCTCGGCACCCTCGCCGTCATCGACCTGTCGAGACTGACCCCTCTCGTCATGATCGGGGCCGGGGTGATCCTTCTCAACGCCGTGTTCATGGCGTTCATCTGGCGCGTCCGACCTACGAAGAACACCGGGTGGCTGGCCGTCATCCCGCTCGTCGACATCGTCGCGTGCATCCCGATCCGCGACGCCGGGTTCGACGTGCTCCCGACCGCGGGGCTCCTGGTCATCTTCCCGCTGGGCTGGCTCGCCTTCGCGTTCCAGATCGGCACGGTCGTGACAGGTGTCGTGCTCACCGTGCTCCTGCCGCTGACCACGCTCATGCGCACGGACGGGGAGAAGACCCTGGCCGACTGGGTCGCACTCGGGGCGCTCCCACTCACGATGGCACTCATCGCCCTGACCATCAGGATCATCGCCCGCGACCTCACCAGCGTGCGCTCGCACGCGGACAGCGTCTCCAGCAGGCTCTCCCACGCGCTTCAGTCCTCCGGCCGCGACGGGGCCGTGCTGCAGGCGCTCCTCGACACCACCGACGATGCCGTCGCCGTGTACGACACCGAGGGTCACCCGGTGCTCCTCAACGCCATGGCGGCGGAGATCACCGGTCGCGCCGACATCGGGGCACTTGCGCAGGAGACACCGCTGCGTGCTGTCTTCGCCGCCGACGGCGTCACCCCGATGCGGATCGGTCCCGACTTCGTCGACGCGGTACGCGCCGGTGTGTTCGCCGCCCCGCGCGTTCTCCAGTTCGGGGAGGATCCGCGGCGGGTTCTGCAGCTCATCGTCCGTCCGGTCATCCACGACGGCGAGGAGATCGGCATCGTCGCCGTCGCGCAGGACGTCACCGACCTCATTCACGCGGTCGAGGTGCGCGATCGGTTCCTCAGCACCGTCGGTCATGAGTTCCGGACCCCGCTGACGGTGATCCTCGGCCACGCCGACATCGCACTCATGCGCGAGGACGGCGACCAGGACCGCTGGACCGCCGTGGAGCGTTCGGCCGAGCGACTGCTCCGCCTCGTCGAGCGCCTGATCGCCGCCGGTCATTCCTCGCTCGACGTCGAATCGCGGTCGGGCGTCGCCCACGTCGGGGCTGTTGTCAAGCACGCGGTGCGCGAAGTGACCGCTCGGGCGGAGGAGCGCGGCATCCAGATCGTCGTGGAGACGCTGCCCGACCTGTCTGCGCAGATCGCCGTCCGCGATCTCTTCTCGATCGTCGAGGAGCTTGTGCGCAACGCGGTCGAATTCACCCCGGAAGGCGGGCCGGCGGTCGTCGTCTCGGCGCGCGCCGACGGCACGGATGCCGTGATCTCGGTCGTCGATCGCGGGGTCGGGATGAGCGCGGGGGAGCGGCTGCAGGCCTTCGACCGGTTCTACCGGACCCCGTATGCGCGTGACCACGCGGTCCCGGGGACGGGCATCGGCCTGTCCATCGCGGCATCCCTCGCCGAAGCGTACGGCGGCGCGGTCACCCTCGACGCGGGAGACCCCGACGGGACGGTCGCGACGCTGCGGGTGCCGGTGCAGTGACCGTCCACCGGCGGACGGTCGGCTGACCGGACGCCGGTCAGACTCCCGCGAACGACGAAGGCCGCCCGGCGAACCGGACGGCCTTCGTGAACGGCGAACGAGGTCAGTCGCTGCCGCGCAGGATCGCGATCATGCGCAGGATCTCGACGTACAGCCAGACGACGGTCACCATGATGCCGAAGGCGCCAACCCAGGCGAACGCGCGGGGAGCCCCATTGCGGGCGCCCTGCTGGACGAGGTCGAAGTCCTGCACGAGCGAGTACGCCGCCATGAGGACGACCAGCACGCCGATAATCAGACCCAGGGGAATGCCGAAGACCTTCGCCGAGTAGAGGCCGAAGGCGCCCTGCGTCACGCCCGTCCACATGAGGACGAGGTTGATGAGGCCGAACACCAGGTAGCTGACCATGGCGATGAGGAAGATCTTGTTCGCGCGCTTGCTGACACGCACCTTGCCGTTCGCGAAGAGGGCCAGCGTGACGCCGACCACGGCGAGGGTCGCGATCGTCGCCTGTAGGACGATGCCGGGCCACATCACCTCGAAGTAGGCCGAGATGCCGCCGACGAAGAGGCCTTCCGCTGCGGCGTACGCCCAGATGAGCGCGGGGCGGACCTTCTTGCGCGAGGTGAAGCTGATCACGAGTGCGAGGACGAAGCCGACGAGCGCGCCGATGATCCACGGCATGATCGTGAGACCGTTGGGCGCGGTCGCGTCGAGCGTGCCGCCGAGGGTCCAGAACCAGCCCACGAGGGCCGTGACGAGAAGGATGCCGAACAGGCCTGCCGTCTTGACGACGGTGTCCTCGACGGTCATGCGGCCGGTCTGCGACGAGCCCGCAGCAGGAGCGGCGTACATGCCCTCCAGCTGCGCGTTCGCCGCGACGTCGGCAGCCTGGTGCGAGGCCGTCGAGTACGCGGTCTGCTGGGCCGGTGGGGTCAGGCCGGGACGGCGCTGATCCTCCTGGAACACCGGATTGTTGAAGGCGAAATTGCCGGACGCTGCCATGATGTGTCTCACTCCAAAGATCGAGGCACAGCGCGATGCTGTCGATCCAGCGTATCGGACCGGATTTCCGGGGGTGGGGCCTCGCCCTGTGAGACCCCTATGAACGGGCCGCATCTGCCTGGGTAGCCTGGTCGTATGCCCCGTCGCAGCCCGCTCGTGATCGGCCACCGGGGTGCTCCCGGCTACCGCCCCGAGCACAGCCGCTCGTCCTACGACCTCGCGCTCGAGATGGGCGTCGACGCAGTCGAGCCCGACGTCGTGTTCACCGCCGACGGCGTCGCCGTCGTGCGCCACGAGAACGAGATCAGCACAACGACCGATGTCGCCGCCCGTCCCGAGTTCGCAGATCGCCGCACGACCAAGACGATCGACGGGCGCGACCTCACCGGCTGGTTCACCGAGGACTTCACCTGGAACGAACTGGCAACGCTCCGCTGCCGCGAGCGCTTGCCGCAGCTGCGCCCCCGCAGTGCCTCCTTCGACGACACCCAGCCGATCCTCCGGTTCTCCGACCTGCTGGATCTCGTCCGGCGCGCGGGTCTCGATCAGGGGCGCGAGATCGGCGTGGTCCTCGAGATCAAGCACGCCACGTACTTCGGCGGAATCGGATACGACGTCGCCTCTCTGCTGGCCGCCGAGCTGGCCGCGGCGGGGTGGGATGCCGGCCAGCTTCCCCTCATCGTGGAATCGTTCGAGCAGACCGCACTGACGCAGCTCCGAGACCGCGGCATCCGGGCCCGCTTCGTCTATCTCCTCGAGGCGGCGGGCCGCCCCTTCGACCTCGCCGCCCGCCACGGAGCGACGTCGCCGACCTACGCCGCTCAGCTCACCCCGGTCGGCCTCGACCGTCTCGCGGCCGAGGTGGACGGGATCAGCCTCGACAAGAAGATCGTGCTCGCGGAGAAGGGCGGACGGGTCGCCGGCACCTCGCCGGTGGTCGCGGCCGCCCAGGAGCGCGGGCTCGAGGTCTACACGTGGACGTGCCGCCCCGAGAACGCCTTCCTCGCGCGCCCGTTCCGGCGGGGGCGCGACAAAGCGGCGTTCGGCGACTGGGAGGCGGAGTGGACGGCTATCGCCGATGCCGCGCTCGACGGCGTCTTCGTCGATCACCCCGACCTCGGCGTCGACTTCTTCCGTCGCTGACGGTCCTCCCGGGAGGTGCGGAGGATGCCGCGGTAGAGTAATCAACGGTGCCTCCCGCACCCCGTGTAACTACCTGATCCCCGATGCGAGTCAAGGCGGCACGACGCCCCTTCTCTCCGGAGGTCCCATGTCACGCCACTCGATGACCGCGCTCGTGCGCGCGGTCGGAGTCTGGTACTTCGCGATCGCTCTGATCGCGAGGCTTCCGTACGCGATGATCGTCGTCGGCGTGCTCACCATGGTGGTCGACGCACGCGGTTCGCTCGCTGTCGGCGGACTCACCTCGGCGATGGTGGGTCTCGGGACCATCGCCACCGGGCCGCTCATCGGCGCCGCCGCCGACCGCTACGGACAGCGCCCCGTCCTCCTGCTCGCGACCGTCGTGCAGGCGAGCGTCCTCGTCGCCCTCGTCGTCGTCGCCTACGGTGACACCCCCGACGGACTCCTCCTCGCCGTCTCGGCGCTCGCCGGTGCGACCGCACCGCAGGTCTCGCCGATGTCGCGCGCCCGCATGGTCGCCGCCGTGGGCCGCCTCCGCGTGACCGACCGCGACCGCGTCCAGGAGTCGGTGATGGGCTACGAGTCCGCGGTCGACGAGGTCGTCTTCGTGTTCGGCCCCGTGCTCGTCGGGGTCATCGCGATCGCCGGAGATCCCGCCGCGCCGGTCCTCGCCGCTGCCGCCCTCACGGTTGTCTTCGTCGCGGGATTCGCCCTGCACCCCACCGCTCGCACCGCCGCGTACGCCGAGAGCCGGCAGGCGCGAGAACCCGTCCGGGCGGTGTTCCGTCCGGGCATCGTGCTGGCCGCGGCCGGCACGCTCGCCACCGGCCTCTTCTTCGGTGCGATGCTCACCTCCCTCACCGCGTTCGCCGAAGAGGGCGGGTTCCCCGAGCAGACCGGCATCCTCTACGGGATCATGGGGATCGGATCGGCGATCCTCGCCCTGAGCGTCGGGCTCTTCCCACGCCGGTTCACCCTGCCGTGGCGGTGGATCGGGTTCACCGTGCTCCTCGTCATCGGCGCCCTCCTCGCAGCCGGTGCCACCGGCGCCCTCTCCATGGGATGGGCGCTCGCGCTCGCCGGGTGCGGCATCGGCCCCACCCTCGCGACCCTGTACGCGCTCGCCGCCGCCCGCGCACCGCTCGGACGGGAGGCGACCGTGATGACGATCCTCGGATCGGGAGTCGTGGTGGGTCAGGCGTTCGGAAGCATGCTCGTCGGTCTCCTCGCCGAGACGGCCGGTGCCTCTGCCGCGCTGTGGACACCCGTCCTCGCGGCGGTGCTGCTGCTGGTGGCAGGTGTCGCCAACCTGCGCGTTCGCCACGACGTTCCGCGGGTGGTCGCGCTCGCCCCCTAGGGTGAGCGTCATGACAACATCGGGCATCGTCGCGGAGGGGGTGCGGCGATCCTTCGGACAGGTCCACGCCGTCCGCGACGTCACATTCCAGGCACCTGAGGGTGCCGTCACCGGGCTCGTCGGACCCAACGGGTCGGGCAAGACCACGCTGCTGCTGATGCTGGCCTCGCTGCTGGCTCCCGACGCCGGCACGATCCGCATCGCCGACGTCGATCCCATCGCGGAGCCTGCTGCGGCACGCGCCCTGCTGGGGTGGATGCCGGACAGCCTCGGCGCGTGGCCGTCGCTGACCGCGCGCGAGACGATCGTGATGACCGGCCGCCTCTCGGGTCTGACGAAGGCGACGGCGGGGGAGCGCGCCGCCGTGCTGCTGGGCACCGTCGGTCTCGAGGATCTCGCGGACGCGCCGGCGAAGGTGCTGTCCCGGGGTCAGAAGCAGCGGCTCGGGCTCGCCCGCGCGCTGGTCCACGATCCGAAGGTGCTGCTCTTGGACGAGCCGGCGTCGGGCCTCGATCCGCAGGCGCGCATCGACCTGCGGGTCCTCCTGCGCCGACTCGCCGCCGAAGGACGGACCGTCCTGATCTCCAGCCACATCCTCTCCGAGCTCGAAGAGGTCGTGGACGACGCCGTCTTCCTCCTGCGCGGAGAGACGGTTCGTGCCGACCGGGTGGCGCAGGCCGCGAATCGGGCGCGGACATGGCGCATCCGCCTCGCCGACCGCGACGCGACCGCCGCTGCGCTCCCGGTCGCGCAGGCGCTCGACCTCGACGTCGCGACCCTGCCGATCGACCGGCGTGATCTGCTCGTGTCGTTCGCGACCGACGCGGATGCCGCGCGCGGCCTCGCCGCGCTGATCGGCGGGGGACTCCCCGTCGCGGAGTTCTCGGCGGCGACGGGCCTGCTCGAACACACCTTCCTCGACCTCGAAGGAGGTGCCCGATGAGCCTCACGCGTCTCTGGACGGTCGCACAGCTCGACCTGACCCAGCGCATCCGGACGGTGTCCTGGTACGTCCTGCTCGGCGTCTTCGCGCTCTTCCTGCTCGGCGCGACAGTGCTCGCCTTCCTTGCCTTCTCCGGGCAGGAGGCATCCGGCCCCGGTGTCTACTCGACGGTCGTGTTCATCACGCTGCTGCTCGTCGTCCTCGTCTCCCCGACGCTCAGCGGCAACACCATCAACGGCGACCGGGATGCCGCGACCCTGGCGCCCGTCCAGGTCACCCAGGCGACCACGGCCGAGATCCTCCTCGGTAAGTTCCTGGCCGCCTGGATCACCGGGTTGGCGTTCGCCGTCGTCGCGATCCCGTTCCTTCTCATCGCCTCCCTCGCGGGCGGGGTGAACCCGTTCACGGTGCTCGTCTCGGCACTCGTCCTGATCGTGGAGACCGGGGTCGTCGCCGGGCTCGGGACCGCGTTCAGCGGCATCCTCGCCCGTCCGCTCTTCTCGGTCGCGACCACCTACCTCGTCGTCGCGGCGCTCGCGATCGGCACCTTCGTGGGCTTCGGCCTGGTGGGGGCGAGCATCACCTCCGAGCAGGTGAGCCGGTACCAGTCGGCGGTCTACGATCCCGTGTCGGGTGAGCCCGAGTGCGTCGACGGCGTCGACTCCTGCTACAACGACCCCGAGGACATGGTCTGCGAGGAGTGGCAGAGCGACTCGTACCGCATTCCGCGCTACGACACCGTCTGGTGGATGCTCGCACCCAACCCCTTCGTCATCCTCGCCGACGCGACGCCCGTCGACTTCGACCGTGATGGTCAGCCGCTCGATCTCTTCGGGTACGCGAAGGTGGGCCTCCGCTCGCTGCAGAACGCGCCCGACCTCGAGACGAGCTGGAGCGAGTGCGAGCCGTACGTCGAAGAGGACTACCCCACCGGGGAGGAGGTCGTGGCGGGCTCGACCCCGAGCTGGTTCGTCGGCCTCGGGCTTCAGATCGCGCTCACCGCGGCGCTCCTGGCGTGGGCGGGAGCCCGGACCCGGACACCCGCCCGAGCGCTGCCGCCCGGGACCCGGATCGCCTGAGCACGTCGCGGTCGGGCAGGTGAGGATCTTCTCATCTGCCCGATCGATGCTTGGGGGATCGTCAGGCGATGCATAGCCTCCTATCAGTCTCGGCGTTCGACCACCGCATCCCGGCGGATCGTCAAGCCCCGCCGTGACCCTCCCAGAAGGAAGGCGGTTCCTCTTGCACCGACGCATACTGGCAGTCGCGGGCGTCCTCGCCCTGTCGCTGCCCACGACCGCGGCATTCGCCGCGACGGACACGGACACCTCACCGTTGTCGCGATTCGAACAGACCGGCTCGACCGGCAAGATCGACAGCGCGATCACCGCCGGGGCCATCGACCCCGACCGACGGATCACCGTGGTCGTCGAGATGGAAGGCGACCCGGTCGCCGTCGTGCAGGCCGAGGAAGGCCGCACGCTCACGAAGACCGAGCGCTCCACCGTCAAGAAGGACCTCAAGAAGGCGCAGGACGCCATCCGCGGTCAGATCGCCGAACGCGGTGGCAAGATCCGCGCTCAGATGCAGTCGGCGTACAACGGCATCCAGGTGTCGCTGCCGGCCACGCAGGTCGACGAGGTCGCCGCCCTCCCGGGCGTCATCGGCGTCCACCAGGTCGTCACGCACGAACTCGACAACGCCGTCTCCGTGCCCTACCTCGGCGTCCCGTCGGTCTGGGAGGACACCGGCTACACCGGCGCGAACGTCAAGGTCGCGATTCTCGACACCGGCATCGACTACACCCACTCCGCCTTCGGCGGGCCAGGCACCGTCGAGGCGTTCGAAGCCGCCTCGGCGACGTCGACCGCGCCGGCCGACCCCGCCCTGTACGGCCCAAGCGCCCCGCGCATCAAGGGCGGTATCGACCTCGTCGGCGACGCCTACGACGCCGGCGGCACGGGCGACGCGCTCATCCCCAAGCCCGACGCGAACCCGCTCGACTGCCAGGGTCACGGCTCGCACGTCGCCGGCACCACCGGTGGTTCGGGCGTCCTGCCCGACGGCTCCACATACGACGGCCCTTACGACTCGACGACTCCGTCGGTCGACTTCAAGGTCGGACCGGGCGTCGCCCCCGAGGCCGACCTCTACGCGGTCCGTGTCTTCGGCTGCGACGGCTCGACCGACGTCACCGTGCAGGCCATCGACTGGGCCGTAGACAACGGCATGGACGTCATCAACATGTCGCTCGGCTCGTCGTTCGGACGAGGCGACGACCCCAGCGCGGTCGCCGCAGCCAACGCCGTCGGCGCGGGCGTCGTCGTCGTGGCATCCGCCGGCAACTCCGGCCACAACCCGTACCTGACCGGTTCGCCCGGCTCGGGCGACGGCGTCATCGCGGTGTCCGCGGTCGACAGCTCCGAGTCCTTCCCGGGCGCGACGATCAGCGTCGGCGGCAAGACCGTCGAGGCGATCAACGCCAACGGCGAATCGGTCGCCGACCTGGGCGCGCTCAGCGTCGTCCGGCTGATGAACGACCCCGCCACGACGGCCAACGAAGCGCTCGGGTGCGCGGCATCCGACTACACGCGCGTCGGAATCGTCGAAGGCGGCAACCAGCTCGCCGTCGTCGAGCGAGGCACCTGCGCCCGCGCCGCCAAGCCGATCTTCGGCCAGCAGGCGGGAGCGGCCGCGGTGCTCATGGTGAACAACACGAACGACCTGCCCCCGTACGAGGGCGCCATCTTCGACAATCCCGACGACGGCACACCGTACGAGGTCACGATCCCGTTCCTCGGCGTGCGCCAGTCCGACGGCCCGGCGTTCACCACCGGAGCATCGGCCACCTTCGCCGACGCGCAGATCGCGAACCCGTCGTTCCGCGGCTACGCCTCGTTCACCTCGGCCGGCCCCCGCAGCGGTGACAGCTCGATCAGCCCCGATGTCGCAGCTCCCGGCGTGTCGATCGCCTCGGCTGCGGTCGGCACCGGCTCCTCGCCCGCCATCATGTCTGGCACGTCGATGGCCGCGCCCCACGTCGCCGGTGTCGCGGCGCTGTCGGTGCAGGCCCACCCGCGCTGGAGCGCCGAGCAGGTCTCGGCCTCGCTGGTCTCGACCGCCGACCCGGAGAAGGTCGCGGGCATCAACCCGACCCTCGGCGGTGTCGGTCTCGTCGACACGAAGCAGGCGGTCGCCACCCAGGTGACGGCCACCGGCGACCGGTTCCAGACGAAGGACGGCTGGATCCGCGAAGCGGCGCTGAGCTTCGGCTTCGCCGAGTCGACGTCGTCGCTCGGCGGCGAGAAGACGGTCACCCTCCGCAACGACAGCCGCAAGGCGGTCACCTACACCGTCTCGACCGCACCCTCGGCGCAGTCGCTGAAGGCGAAGGTGACGGTCAGCTCGAAGAAGGTCACCGTCAAGGCGGGCTCGACCGCGAAGGTCCGGGTGAAGGTGTCGGCGAAAGCCTCCTCGATCCCGTCGTCGCTCGGTGACGACCAGTACGCGTTCCACGAGATCTCGGGTGACGTGGTCTTCACGGCCAAGGGCTCGAAGCTGCGTGTTCCGTACCTGATGGTGCCCCGCTCCAACAGCGACGTCACCGTCTCGGGCTCCCTCGCCTCGCGCGGCAAGGTCACCGACGCCGACCGGACGCTGACCCTCAGCAACCGCAAGGGTGCCATCGACGCCGCCGCCGACGTGTACACGCTGGGTCTGACGGACAAGAAGGACGCGCCGAAGGCGATCGCCGACACCGGGTACGACCTGCGCGCCGCCGGTGTGCAGTCGTTCACCACGGCCGCCGGAGACGCCCTCGGGGTGTTCGCCGTCAACACGCACTCGCGCTGGTCGAACGCGGCCGGCAACGAGTTCGACGTCGTGATCGACACCGACCGCGACGGCGAGCCCGACTGGGTCGTCTTCTCGTACGACTCCGGTGCCGTGCGCACCGGAAGTGTCGACGGCGTCACCGAGGTGTTCCTCCAGGAGGTCGCCACCGGCGCGCTGTACCCGAGCGGGTTCCTCGCCCAGGCCCCGACCGACAGCAGCACCATCCTGCTGCCGTTCTACCTCGAGGACCTCGGCATCGACGGTGCGTTCGACTACACCGTGCAGTCCTTCAGCGGTACGACCGACGGCACCGACTCGATCGCCGGAAAGGCCACGTACGACCCGACCGATCCTGCGATCAGCAACGGTCAGTACGAGGTCGTCTCCAAGGGCAAGAGCACCAAGGTGACCGTCCGGACCGATGCGTCGGCCTTCGCCGCGCAGAAGCCGCTCGGGGCCATGATCGTGGTTCCCGACAACGCCTCCGGTGCCAAAGAGGCGCTGCTGGTATCGGTGAAGTAGGACCAGATCGCGAAGGGGCGGTGCGCGTCAGCGCACCGCCCCTTCGTCGTGCTGCGGGCCTCAGCGCTCGCAGAGCTTCGGGCGGTCGCCCTCTCCGAACCGGTAGTCGAAGGTCTTCGACCCCACGCGCACCACGACGCGCATCCCGTCCACGACGGCCTGCGTGTAGGACTGGCCCGGCTTGCCGCAGCCCAGCGACCCGTCCGCGAACGTGACCGATTCCGCCGACACCAACTCGGGCTCGCCGGTCACGCCGAGCGCCGCGAGGTCTGCGACGAGTGCCTCCCACTTCGTCGTCGGCACCTCGGCGGGCGCCCCGGTCGGTGCGATCGGCTCGGGGCTCGAGGTCTGGAAGGGGGGACGGGATGCGCCGGGATTCCGGTCGGGCATGGTGGTGTCTCCGGTTGCACAGGACGTGAGAGCGAGTGCGCTCAGAATGAGGGATGCCGCGAGGGCGGCAGGTGTCGCACGCATGGGTACCTCCACGCCCGACGCTACGCCGATCGGGTCACCGTCGCGAGGGCGTCCGACGCGGGGGATACTGAGCGGATGAGCGAGGAGGACCAGGACGGCGAGCGCTGGCTCGTCATCGACGGTCGACGCTGGCGCCGCACCGATCCGTCCCTCCCGGGAGAGATCGTCGATGCGCTCACCTCTCACCTGGGCCGCGCACGCTCCGCCGTGGCATCCGCTCGTCGAGCCGGGGATGATCAGGCCGTCGCCGATGCGCGCCGACGGGTGGGACTTGCGAAGCACGGACTCGGCGAGCGTGGGCCGTACTGGTGGGACGAGGCCGAGGCCGACCGCCTGGCGCGGGCCGAAGCGGCGCTGCGCGAGCTCGAGAACTGACTGTCGACGCGACGGCGGGAGTCGAACCCGCGGTTGCGCGGATTTCGGCGCTGCCTAAGACGCACGGAATTTCGGGGGCTGCGGCGTCTTGCCGCGGAAAAACAACTGAGTACGAGCTGTGCTCGATTCTCGCGTCGGTTGGTTCCGGTCAGCGGAACCGGTCTGGATCTGCGCGGCTTGTGTCCACATGGTGCCCGCGGGGAGGGCGCTTCCTCGTCATCACATCGGGACCGCCTATCAGCGGGAACTAGAGCGGACGAAGGCCAAGGCGATCGAGTGAGACGTCGACTTCGCAAAAGTGCTGGGGGAAGGTCAACGATGCAGGCGAGATGATTCGAGCGCGCGGGCGGGGGTTAGCGCAGGGCCCCTCGCACCGATCCAACCAGCGACTCCGCGTCAGCAACGAATCCCTGATTATCTGAGCAGAGCCTAACCAAGACGTCGCACGTCGCAGAATAGTTGGAGAAGCCCCTCGCGACCTCGATGAACCAGTCGTGGTGGTCCGAGCCGGCGGCCGCGCTGATGGCCATTCGGAACTGTGTGGGATCAACGATGCCCTGCTGACGTAGGTCGGAGTCAGTCATCGTAGAGATCGCGGCGCTAACGATCTGTTTAAGGATTGCGTCAGGTGCGATGTCGCCTGGCAGGTACGTGCGCAGGTCCTTCTTGACACGTTTCCCGGCGTTGAGCTGGCGCTGATCACCATCTAGCACGATGTGCATGTTGAGGCGTCGTTTGCGTGTGTCTCCGTCTATGAACTCCCGCTGTACCTGCGCAAGCGCCGACTCGCCATTCTGGGCGTGAAAGATCTCTACTGCTTCTAGAAGAAATGGATCCCGGGACCGGATGATCGACTCGGTCAGCGCAGCGGCAACCGCATCTTCCGTTAGAAGCGCAAGCGTCGGTCGGACAGGAGCGCCGAGTGAGTGGGCGGCCTTCGACGAAGGCATTGGCCCGTAGGCCGCGGGAACAGGAATTGCCTCGAGCACGGTGACTCTCGAAGCGGGTAGGCCCAGATACAGCTCCGGCGAGTGAGTCGTCAGTATGAACTGAAGACCGATCTCGGTGCTCAAGAACGCGAAGGTTTCCTTCAGTCGCGCTTGAGAGAACGACGCGAGCCACGCCTCGGGCTCATCGATGATCACTACGGTGGGGGAAGACACGCGCGACAGTCTCCAGAGGAGATAGATGGCCGACAGTTCCCCCCGGCCCGCACTTAAGGTGTCGTATTCGATGCCTGCCGCGGCGATGCGAAACCAGGGGATGACACCGTCGCCGTCCGCTCCTTCGACTTCAAACACCTCAATGAGGTTGTAGTCCCGCCGCAGGATTCGGGAAGCGTGATCGAGCCACGCATCATCGAAGGGTGCCGGGTCAGTTCCGGCGAGAAGGTCAGCTGCGTTCTGGTCTACCTCGAAATAGCGTCGACTGCGCTGAGAGTCCTCTGCGGGGTCGAGAAACACAACTTGGGGTGTCTCTCCATCGGTAGACACTGCTATCGGCGGGTCTCCGGCGACTCGATCAAGCGTCACCTTCCAACTCGAACCGGCCGATTCGCCCGTCGCCTCCACTTGGATGAGTCGATCCGGCCAAGCAGCTTGTTCCGGATCCTCCAGAGTTTGCAGACCTCTTAGAAGTGTGGTCTTGCCGGCCCCGTTGCCACCCGTGATGACACCAATGCCCGCAGCGAGCTCGATGCAGAGGTCCATGACTGACGGTCCAGGCATCGCCAGCCGAAGACGCACATTTCTGAGATAGGTGCTGAAAGCGCGTGCACCGACGCGATCAACCGCGGCGACGAGTTCTGCGTGCCTCAGGCCCATCCCAAACCGCCCCAATTGAAACGGTTTGCGTATGTCAACAGGGACTCCTCAACGTCCGACTCGTGGTCGACTCGGTCCCAAGCTTGCGCAGCGGCCGAGTGCTTCGGGCCGCGCACTCTTCCATCCACGTCCAGTCGCGCCATGAACATCCAGCCGATCAGGTCGCGCAACACAACGGAGGAGACGTCGGCGACACGAGCGGTGCTCCGGTCCTGAAATAGGGAGACTTCTTCCTGGCCCGGTAGGCGATCAGCCGATGACCGGTTCCACCGGGCGAGTTCCAAGTACCGCATGGCCTTCACGAAAGCGCTGGAGCTCTCCATACCCTGATCCGTTAGCGCGAGTTGCGCTCCCATGCATAACCACGTATGCAGAGTGGCCTTGTTTGGCCGGATACCGTCAGAGGTTCCAGGGCCGCGACCGAGCGTGCCGAGGACAAGATTCATTGACTCGCGAAGGACGGCCACGTCGCGGTCTGCAAATCGCTCTCCGGAGCGATATCGGGCTGTAACTAGGGATGAAGTTACTTTCGCATCGAGGCTTCTAGCTTCGATCGTCACTAGTACGCGCGCGAGCATGTCGTCGTAGGCCATCCGGGCGTTGGAGAAGCCAACGCGATCAGTAAGCAGTCCTTCAAGTGTCGACCAATCGACGAGCTCGCGAACTTGATTCCTCGCGTCACCAACGAATGCATTTCGCTTTTCTGCTTCCGTCAGACTCGTTGGCTGATTCAGCCGAAAGAACAGCTCATGCGGCTCGTCGGGGGTGTAGTCCACGAGCTCGAATACACGGATGGTGAACTTCCGGAATCGCCTGGCGATTACCTCAGGCAGTTGGGCGTATCGGAGCCCGTTAAGCTCGCGAATCGAAGCGTCGACCGGATCGATCTTGCCGTCGATCGTAAAGTGGCCCCTTACAAAGTCGCGGATTGCTGTCAGGCGCTGCTGCCCGTCGAGAACATCACTCCGGCCGTCTTCGCCAACGACTAGGTGAACGGGGGGGACATGCCAGCCGCGGAGGATTGAGTCCACCAAACGGCGCTTCTTCTGGAGCGTCCACACTTCGCCGCGCTGAAAATCGGGCTGGAGATCATATTCTCCGTCCTCAATCCGGCGAACAATCGTTTCGATATCTGGGTCTTGGGACAGGAACCGCAAGTCCGCTCCTCTGCGTCTCGTCTGGCTGTAAGCGCGAGCCTATCGACATGAGGTCGCCGAGAGCGAAGCGATCCAAGTCTCTTACCGGCGCTCCGCTTCATCGACGACTGTAGGTTCGGCGGTGGCACCGGCAGGCCGACCCACATTCGACGTCATTCCCACAAGCCAGCCCGCCGCCCGCGCCTTCTGAACCCAATCCGATGCGGTGCGCTCGGGAACATTCAGCTCCAGGGCGATGAGCTTCACGGGCGGGAGGTCCGCCAGCGCGGCGGTGCCGTAGAGGATCTCGATGACCTCCCAGCGCTCACCCTTCATCCCTCGCTTCGTGACGGCTTGCGCCATCCAGGGCGGGATGATCCGCCCTTCCGCGGTCGGGGACGTAGCCGCAGCTCGGTGCGAGCGCGTCGGATAACCTCGTGACACACGGATAGGGGAGTGGACGTATGGCAAAGCGTGACGACCATGCGGACTTCATCGAGGTCATCGGGAAGGTGCCACGTGTCGGTAGGGATGGGGCTCCAATCACGCCAGACGACCTCGCTACCGGTGGGGCACGGCGCGACGATGGAAGCCTCTCAGCGTTGGCATACGACCTGCATCCCCGCGACAACGATGAGATCGACGAAGTCGTTGCTCCGTCATACGTAAGCGCGGAGAACGAGCAACTCCAGGCTGAGTCCGACACGGTTAGCCTCGGCGGCGCGCTCGCAGGGCTGGCTCTCATCGGGTTGACGATCGGTGCACTTTCAGTCGCGGGCTCCGTCAAGGAGAAGAGGCGTCGTCGACGCGACGACCGCCGCCCACTGTCGCGAGCGGAGCCCCTCGTGGCCCCGCCAGGCTGGTATGAGCTAGACGATGGGCGCCTGCGTTGGTGGGACGGCTCCGACTGGACCGAGCACTTCCAGGCCGCCCCGAGTAGCGAGAGCGCACCTGCCGGCTGGTATGACGATGGCTCCGGTCGTCAACGATGGTGGGACGGCATCGCGTGGACGCAGCACTTCCAGCCATCACGTGCGCTCACCTCGGGGACTTCTCACGCGAGCGGCCAGGGCTTCACAGAGTCGACCTCGAAGGCGATGGACGTCCCCAATGACCTACCGCGGATCTCGATGAGCAGCGTCGAATGGCAGGAGCGAATGCGTGCCATGCTGATCGCCCGAGCGATCAGTGAACAGCAGTGGCGTCTTCTATCGAGGGTGCGCATCGAGGATGCCGGAGACGAGCTGCTTGGGTGGCAACAACACCTGGCATCCCTTACACCTCAGCAGTTCTCGGATCAGCTGAACGTTGCACTTGAAGCGGATCCTGGCTTTGCGCATGCGGCGTTGGAAGCAGCGCAGGCCGGGTGGTACGACGATGGCTCCGGGCAGGAGCGGTGGTGGAATGGTTCGGAATGGACCGACGACTACGTGGCGGAGCGGCTCGCCGTTCGCGGCACGACGAATACTTCGGCCGCTCCCGGTATGTTCGACGATGGCTCCGGGAAAGCCCGCTGGTGGGACGGGCAGAACTGGGTCTAAGACGTCGGCGATGAATCGCCGTCGGGTGCTGCGCGATCGAAATCGCGCTGCCAGTCATCCATTGCCTTGCGTGGGCCGATCAGACCGTCAATCGCGACGGTGAAGACGATACCCTTTCGCGCGTTCACCTGGCGCACGTTGGCGAGGAGTTGAGCATCGACGGCGGCAATCGCGGTGCGCACGTCGCTGATGCGTTGCTCCGGATCGTCCCACAAGCGCGGGCTCGCCAGGATGTCCAAGAGGTAGTCGTCCTCGAGTGCTGCGGTGAGCTTTCCGAGCTTATCCTCGTATTCGCGGCGGGCGCGGTCTCGTTGCGACTTCTCGGACTTCGCCGCCAGACGGATGAACAGCTCTGACGTGTTCGATGTCAGCGAGTCGAGTAGTTGAACCACAGAACCAGCAATGTCATCACCGTCCGCCGAGCGGGTGACGTACTCGGCGCGGAGGACGGCGAACCTTTCGAGGAACGACCAGATGCTCGGGGGCACCGAGCTGGGGCGGCGGGCTGAGTTGGATGGTACTCGCGCGGCGCGACGACGGACCAGCACGACTACTCCGCCGATCACGGCCGCAGCGGCGACCGTCGAGAGGAGAACCCAACCGAACGGCGTAGGTCCGGATTCACCGACCGACGCGGTCGCAACGAGGGCGATGAGGCCGGCGACGAACGAAACCGCGAACAACGCTCCCAGCGCAATCCACACCGTCTTCTTGTGCCGTTCGTACCCACGCAGCCGCAGTCCCCAGGAGTCGCGCTGGCCACCGAACAATGTGATCAGCAGATCGATGAGCCACCAGTACCCGAAGCCTCCGAGCGTGAACAGCTTCACGAGCGCTGACCGGGTCTTACCCAGATAGAAGCGGTCGGCGCCGAACATGCCGAACAGGTAGGACAGGACGACTGTCGCCACGTAACTCTTGTCGCCCTCGGGGGCGGATTGACCTCCCACGCGCCGAGCAATAGCGGGCGGCGCACCACCCCAAGAGGATGGAGGAGGCGGTGAAACGCGCCCATACGTCTGCGGGGGAGGGGGCTGCGGTGGCTGCGGGGGCGGGGGTTGAGCACTCCTCGGCGTCTGGAACGGCGGAGGAGGCGGTGACTGCGATCCGTGAGGCGGCGGAGGTGTGGAAGCCATACCGGCGGACCTCCTTGAAGACGTGTAGCCCAATTGTGTCATCTAGGCGAAGCGCCTAGAAATCTCATGCTTCGAAGCCTCCGCCGCGAGCGTTCGGCGGGTATCGACTCTTGCTGAACGCTGTCCAGCCTGACGTTCCCGGCTTCGCTCAGCGGCCTAACTGGTGAGTTCCGACTCTCCCGTGCCATCGTCAACGACGACCAGCATGCCGACGTCATTGACATTCTGTGCGACGTCGCCGCGCGGCTTTGACTTGCGAAGGTGACGAGTGTATGCAGCGGCCAGGTTCTTCCGGCACATCGCGTTCGTGGTTCATGCGTGCGCTCGCAAATGCGGGCTTGCCACGGATGACGGTGCACGATTTGAGGCACACCGCGGCGTCGCTCGCGATCGCGTCGGGAGCGAACGTGAAGGTGGTCCAGCGGATGCTCGGCCACGCGTCCGCAGCCATGACGCTCGACGTGTACGCAGACCTCTTCGATGACGATGTCGTTTCGGCCGCCCTCGACCAGGCTCGTACGACCGCGATTGTGTCCAAATCGCGTCCACGGGCGCCTCTCGGCGTTGATTGAGCTACCGCGATCCCTTGCTATGACTGGGATCGCGGTCCTTTGAGGCTAGACGCGACGGCGGGAGTCGAACCCGCTGCACAATCGGTATGACCCGATGCCCGGAACCCTCCCGGATCGCCGCGATGTCATCACGCTAACCCGGGGGTCACGTCCGCGTCTTCGCTGTGACCGGGGATGTCGTCATGTGTCGCCGGAAGTCGGATGCCACGGATGCGCGGGTCAGTCGCCGGCGTCCTTCTTGCCGGGTCCCTTCTTCGTCGAGTTCTCGTTCGCGTTCTTCGCGGCCTGTTCGGACCGCTTCGAGACGTTGTTGGCGGGAGTGTCGGCGGCATCCTTCGCCGCCGTCTCGGCTTCTTTCGCGGCGTTCTCGGCGGCCTTCTGCGCTTCCTTTTCGGCCTTCTCGGCTGCCTGCTCAGCGTCCTTCTCGGCCTTCTCCGTCGCCTTCGCCGCCTTCTCATCGACGCGATCCGACGTGTCGCTGTCGTCGGCCGGGGCATCGTCATCGACGAGGGTCTGATCGACCGGGGCGTCGTCGTCCGCGACCTCGTCGACGGCGATCGAGGGTGTCGGATCGGTCACCGCGGGAAGCGACGGATCGGCGGTGTTCCCGCCGGACAACCCGCCCGCCCAGAGCTGACCCGCCAGGACGAGCGCCGCGGCTGCCGCGGCGGCCGCTCCTGCGACCCACCACGCCCGGGACCGTCGTCGACGCGTCCGCGGCCGGGTCGTTGCGAGCGGGGCGACCGGGGCCACCGCTTCGACCGCCTGCGTCGTCTCGTCGCGCGCGGCGGCTCGGGCGGCACGATCGTCGGGCTGCGCCGCGACGGTCGCACTCGCCGTGCGCGCCGTGGTCGTCGTTGCGGAGGCGCCGGTCGGCCTCACCAGATCGATTGGCAGGGCGCGGGCCGCGTGCGCGACCTCAAGCGCAGTCGGGCGGGCGAACGGTTCGCGGGCGATCATCGCGGACAGCAGTGTGGACCACTCCGGACCCACCCAGTCGGGGATCGACGGCGTTTCCACCAAGCGCGCCATCACCTGTCCGATGCCCGACGCTTCAGGGAAGGCACGCTGACCGGTGAGGGCTTCGAGCAGGAGCAGTCCGAGGGCGTACACGTCGGCCGGACCGCCGGCCGCTTCGCCGCGCACCTGCTCCGGCGCGAGGTAGGCGGCGGTGCCCATCACCATCCCGGGTGAGGTGAGACGGGTGCTGTCGGCAAGGTAGGCGACGCCGAAATCGGCGAGCTTCGCCCAAAATCTTCGACCCGGCACCGCTGTAGGGGCGAGGAGCACGTTCGAAGGCTTGACGTCGCGGTGCACGATCCCCGCGGTATGCACGACATGGAGAGCGGATGCCAGTTCCCCGGCGATCCCGGCGACCTCGGCGGCATCCAGCGGGGACTCGTGCAAAGCGTGCGCGAGTGAGCGGCCCTCGACGAACTCCATCACGAGGTACTCCGGACGACCGGGAACGATGCTCGCGTCGTACAAGGTCACAAGGGACGGGTGATTGAGCGAGGCGAGGAGGGCCACCTCGGTCCGCGCTCGCGGCGGGATGGCGAGCTCGTCGGCATCCGTCCGCATCATCTTGATCGCGACCGTGCGGCCGAGCAGGACGTCCTCGGCGCGGAAGACGCGTGCCATGCCACCCTGGCCGACGCACTCGCCGAGCTGGTAGCGGCCGTCGAGAAGCGCAGCCGTCACGGCCTCGTCCGGTACGCTCACGTCGTCCTCCCGCGCCGCTCGGGTGTGCGGCATTGCCGACAGTATCCGTGGCGACGAATACCTCCGTGTGGGTTGACGAAAGCGGCACGGAGTGCAAGCCCCTCAACCTTTCCCACCGCGACGCGTAGCGTGGCGGCATGCCTCGCACGACTCCGCGCCAGACCGCGGCGCAGGTGGCGCTCTCGGTCAGGCGGGCCGGCGGCGACGTCTTCGCGCCACGTCGGCTCATCCTTGCGCTCAAGACGGCGATCGCCGCCGCGGTCGCGTGGTATGTCGCCCCGTGGGTGCCGTACGCCGACGCCGAATACTCCTACTACGCCCCGCTCGGCGTGCTCGTGAGCATGTATCCGACCGTCGCCGACTCGGCGCGCGCGGGCGTGCAGGCGCTCGTCGGCCTGGCCTGCGGCATCGCCGTCGGCTTCGGCGGCCTCGCGATCGTCGGTGCAGGCGCCCCCGGGATCGTCGCGGTCGCCGTGGTCGTCGCCGCAGGCGTGGCTCTCGGCGGCATCCGCGCCCTCGGTGTCGGCCGGGACTGGATCGCGCTCGCCGGACTGTTCGTCCTGCTCCTCGGCGGCCACGACGCGGACGGCTTCTCCACCTCGTACCTCCTGACAATGGCCTTCGGGGTCGTCGTGGGCATCATCGCCAACTACCTGCTCGTGCCTCCGCTGTACCTGCGGTCCGCGCGTGACCGGCTATCCGACCTCCGCGCCGCCGTCACCACCGCCCTCGACCGTGCCGCCGACGCGGTGGAGGATGCCGCGCCCGACCCCAGCGCCCTGCGCTCCGACGCCGAGGAACTCGCCGAGATGTCGGTCGCGGTCGCCTCCGACGTCGACGAGGCCTCGCGTTCTGAGCGGGCCAACGTCCGGGCACGAGGAGTGGGCGGCATCCACGATGAGAACGCGCAGCGATGGTGGGGACTGGAGCGGACGACGTACCTCACGCGAGACCTGCTCGACGTGCTCGCGCAGGTCGACTCGCTCGACGGGCGGCACGGCGACAGCGTCCTCCTGGCCGACGCGATGCGGCGCGTGGCGGAGCTGGTGTCGACCCCGCCCGGAGACAGCGAGGTCGAGCAGCGCATCGACGCAGCCTGGACGGCGATCGACGCCTACGGCGGCTCGCTCCCGGCCGCCGAGGAGGCCGCCGACCCACACGATCAGCCCGGACTCTGGCTCGCCGCCACGCTCGGCCGGATCACCGACATCTCCCGACGGGTCTACGACGCCCTGACGCCGTGACGGTTGCGAAAATGTGCGCTTCCGTTGCAGGGTCGGAGTATGGCGCTGCGACAGATGGAACCGGAACGCGAGGTCGCACGGCAGCGGGCGATCGAAGCCCTCGACATCCTCGACCAGCCGCGAGACGAGCGTGTCGACCGCGTCACGCGTCTCGCGCAGCAGCTGTTCGACGTGCCGATGGTCAGCGTGACGCTGCTCGACAACGACAGGCAGTGGCGGCTCTCGGAGCAGGGGTTCGGCGGGGAGCGCGAAGCGCCCCGGGAAGGGTCGTTCTGCGGGGCGGCCGTCGCCAGCGCCGACCTTCTCGTCGTCGAGGACGCCGCGATCGACGAGGACTTCCTCAGCAGTCCGTTCGTCACCGGTGACCCCCACCTCCGCTTCTACGCCGGGCAGCCGCTGGAGGCCCCGGGCGGTGAGCAGATCGGCACCCTCTGCATCATCGACACGAAGCCGCGTCGTCTCGACGCCGATCAGGAGGAGCTCCTGCGCGAGATGGCGCTGTGGGTCCAGACCGAGATCGCCCGCGAGCACGAGTACGACCGCGCGACCGCGGTGCAGCGTGCGTTGCTCCCGCAGGCAGCTCCCCGGCTGCCCGGCTACACCTTCGCCGCCGATGCCGCGGCATCCGGTGAAGTGATGGGCGACATCTACGACTGGTACCTGCACGACGGCGGAGTGCGGATTGCGCTCGCCGACGTCATGGGCAAGGGGATCGGAGCCGGCCTCATCGCGGCGGCCGCGCGCGCCTCGCTGCGCACCGCGCCGGAGCGTCCGATGCTGGCGGCCGTCGAGGAACTCGACGAGCAGATCTCCGCCGACCTCGGCGAGCTGAACATGTTCGTCACGGCGTTCGTCGCGGAGGTGGAGGCGTCGACCGGTGTCGTCCGCTTCGTGGATGCCGGGCACTCGCTCGCCTTCGTCGTCCGGGTCGACGGCAGCTGGGAGCCGCTCCGGTCGACGGGCCTGCCGCTGGGGATGGGCGTCGACGAGCCTCGCGCGGAGGGGCAGGTCACTCTCGGCCGCGGCGACGCGTTGCTCGTGTGCAGCGACGGCATCCTCGACGTCCTCGATTCGGAGGATCCGTCGGGGCAGGTGACGCGTGCACTGCGCGACGGGGGGCCCGCCGGCGCCGTCGCGGAGGGCATCCGATTGGCTCGGGACCGGAAGGCTCCCGACGACGTCACGCTGATGGTGGTGTTGCGCGACGCCTGAGCGGCCGGTGTCTGCGGGCGAACGTAGACTTGTCGGCGCCATGACCGACCCCATCACTCCCGTCGTCCTGGGCTCCTCGCACACCGGCGGTCGCCCCGATGAAGACCTTCTCCAGGGACTGAACGACCCTCAGCGCGACGCGGTCACCCACCGCGGACCGGCGCTGCTCATCGTGGCGGGCGCGGGGTCGGGCAAGACGAGCGTGCTGACCCGACGGATCGCCTCGCTGCTACGCACCCGTGAGGCGTATCCGAGTCAGATCCTCGCGATCACCTTCACCAACAAGGCGGCGGGCGAGATGCGCGAGCGGGTCCGCCACCTCATCGGCGACAGCGCGCAGGGCATGTGGATCTCTACGTTCCACTCCGCGTGCGTGCGCATCCTGCGCCGCGAGGCCGACCAGTTCGGCTTCACGAAGAGCTTCACCATCTATGACTCGGGCGACTCGCGTGCACTCATCAAGCGGCTGGTCAAGCAGCACGAGGGCGACGCGTTCGGGTTCACCCCCGCCGCCGTGCAGGGCCGCATCTCCAAGCTGAAGAACGAGCTCGCCGACGCGGAGTCGTACGCCCGGCAGGCGAACATGAGCGATCCCGCCGAGCGGGTGTTCGTCGACATCTTCGGTGACTACCAGCGGGCTCTGCAGAAGGCGAACGCCTTCGACTTCGACGACCTCATCGCTCAGACCGTCTACCTGTTCCGGGCCTTCCCCCATGTCGCCGACGTCTACCGGAAGAGATTTCGGCACATCCTCGTCGACGAGTATCAGGACACCAACCACGCCCAGTACGCCCTCATCCACGAGCTCACGAGGCCCGTCGTCGGCAAGGCGGGCGAGGCGTTCTCCAGCGGCGGGATCATGATCTTCGAGCCCGACGAGGCGCCCGAGACCGAGGGGGCGTCGCTGACCGTCGTCGGCGACTCCGACCAGTCGATCTACGCCTTCCGCGGCGCGGACATCCGCAACATCAGCGAGTTCGAGCGCGACTTCCCCGGAGCGAAGGTCGTGCTGCTGGAGCAGAACTACCGATCGACCCAGAACATCCTCTCGGCGGCGAACGCCGTCATCGGCCACAACTTCGACCGCAAGGACAAGAAGCTCTGGACCGACGTCGGCGACGGCGACCCGATCATCGGGTTCACCGGCTACTCCCAACACGACGAGGCGCAGTTCGTCGCAGACGAAGTCGACGCCCTCCGTCGGAAGGGCGTCGACTACGCGCAGATGGCGGTGTTCTACCGGACGAACTCCCAGTCGCGAGCGCTCGAGGAGATCTTCATCCGGGCCGCCGTGCCGTACAAGATCATGGGCGGCACGAAGTTCTATGAGCGTGCCGAGATCAAAGATGCGCTCGCGTACCTCGTCGCGGTCGCCAATCCCGCCGACGAGATGGCGGTGCGCCGCATCTTGAACAAGCCCCGTCGGGGCATCGGCGACGTGACCGAGACGGCCATCGCTCGATACGCGGCGGAGGAGGGCATCACCTTCCGTGACGCGCTCGCCAACGCCTCCGCGCTGGGGGTGGGGCCGAAGATCCAGCAGGCGAGCGCCCACCTGGATGCCGTCCTCGCCGAAGCGGCCGAGATCATGCTTCCCGCGTCGGGTGAGATCGCGCCGTCGACCTCCGTCACCGAGGGCCTGAACGTCCTGCTGAACAAGTCCGGTTACGCCGACGCACTCCGGATGTCGAAAGACCCGCAGGACGAGGCGCGCGTCGAGAACCTCGATGAGCTCGTCGCGGTGACGCGCGAGTTCGCTCGGAACAACCCGGAAGGCACACTGCTCGATTTCCTCACCGAGGTGACCCTCGTGTCGGATGCCGATGACCTCGACGATGCGACCGGTTCGGTGTCGCTCATGACGATGCACACCGCGAAGGGCCTCGAGTACGACGCGGTCTTCGTGACCGGCGTGGAGGAAGACCTCATCCCGCACCGCATCTCGGCAGGCGAGCCCGGTGGCCCGCAGGAGGAGCGTCGCCTTTTCTATGTCGCCCTCACGCGTGCACGCAAGCGGCTCTATCTCTCACTCGCCATGACTCGGGCGCAGTTCGGCGAGGTGACGGCGGCCATGCCGAGTCGTTTCCTCCAGGAGATCCCGCACGGATTGATCGACTGGCGGCAGTCGCCGGGCGACGTCAACTCGCGCGGCGGCACGCAGTCGCGGGCCTTGAACGCGCGCCGCGGAGGATCCGGCGGTGGCTCCCGCTTCGGAGGCTCGGGCAGGTACGGCGACGATCTCGTGCCGCTCCCGCCCCGCGATCGGCCCGCGGGATCGATCGAGAAGTTCGCGAACCGCATCCCGGCGAAGATCCGCGACAACGGCGACCTCGAACTCGCCGCCGGCGACCGGATCCGCCACGATGACTTCGGCGCGGGCAAGGTGGACATGGTCACCGGCGAGGGCGCCAAGCGCGTCGCGCACGTTCGGTTCGACACCGCCGGCCCGAAGAAGCTCCTCATCAAGGTCGCACCGATCACGAAGCTCTGAGGGAGGGCGCCTCGACCGGAATCGCTGGCTCCGTGCGAAGATGGGCTGGCGCCGGTCGTGGGGACCGGCACAGGTCGTCGCGATTGATCGCGCGGATGGGGATCGCAGGTCGATGGCGCGCGGAGTCGTGGTCGGAAGTATGTGGAATCGGTGGCACGCGGTAGCGGTCGCCCTCGTCGTACTCGCGCTCATCCTGCAGCCGCTCGATGCGCGAGCGGAGGAATCGTCGCCCATCCCGATGCCGACGGTCCAACAGGCCTCCAACGGCATGACCCTGTACGTTTCGCCGGGGACATGGCCGACGGGCACCGATCTCGCCTACGAGTGGTACCGGGAAGATCAGCTCGTCGAAACCTCGTCGAACCATTTCTACTCGCCTGACCGCGAGACCGACGAGGGCTCGCGGTTCCGCGTCGTCGTCGTAGGTACGTCCGTCGATGGCGCAGTCGAACGACGAGAGTCCGCACTCAGCCTTCGCGTCGCGTGGCATTTCGCTCCGGCGATCAAGGGCGCGCTCCGAGTCGGAGCGACCGTCCACGTCGATACCTCGACATGGACCGCAGCGCTTCAGACGATGGTCGAATGGCGGCTTGACGGGGTCGCGATCCCCGATGAACACGACCCGACGCTCGTCATCCCTGCCGCGGCGGAAGGCAAGGTGCTCTCGGCGAAGGTCACAGCAACGGCACCCGAATATCCACGCGTCGTCGAGCACTCCACGTACTCCCGGAAGACCGTTCTCCGCGTGGGAACTCCGACGATCAGCGGTGAGGCGGTCGTCGGTGCGACCCTCACGGGGAGCCCGGGTGAATGGACCGATGGCGCACGCATCTCTGCCTCGTGGGTTGTGGGGGCGAAGACCGTGTCGCTGACAGACACGGTTCTCATCACGCCGGAGATGCGCGGACAGGACATTCGGTACGTGGTATCAGGATCTTCCGGCGCATCGGGATCCCACGTCACCAGTACGAGCGCCGGTGTCGTGCTCTCTCCCGGATCCCCGACGGTCGTGGGTGCCCCCGCCGTCGGCAGCACCCTCACACTGGATCCCGGCGATTGGGTGACCGGCACGTCGCTGTCCTACCAGTGGCTCGCGGACGGAGCCGCGATCGCGGGTGCGCGCGGCGCTTCGTTCACTCCCACGGCTGCGCAGGCAGACTGCAGACTCGCCGTCCGTGTCGTCGGCACGATGACCGGGCGGACGGATCAGACGGCCACATCACCGATGACGCCGAGGGTGATGCGCGTCGGAACCGTCAGTATCAGTGGTCCACACTCGTACGGTTCCCTTCTCACGGCCAAGCCAGGATCCTGGTCGGCCGGCACCACTTTCAGCTATCAGTGGTACGTCGGCGACGAGCAGGTCGCGGGCGAGGATGGGCGGACGTTCTGGACGGGTGAGTCGTGGATCCGGGACAAGGCAGTCCGGGTAGAGGTCACCGGGTCGAGAGCTGGATACGGGTCAGCAACCGTGTCAGCGACGACGAAACGGATC
Organism: Microbacterium marinum; assembly: GCF_014204835.1. Classification (NCBI taxonomy): domain Bacteria; kingdom Bacillati; phylum Actinomycetota; class Actinomycetes; order Micrococcales; family Microbacteriaceae; genus Microbacterium; species Microbacterium marinum. Next base: position 948,538 of record NZ_JACHMD010000001.1, read on the forward strand.
GCCTTCATTCCGGAAACGGAGTTGTTCGGCGACCCGACGGTCGGCGGTATCCTCGGCGCCGACAGCTCAGGCTGGCGCAAAGGAACCACCCTGTCGTACCGGTGGCTACGCGACGGGGTGGTCATTCGCGGAGCTGTGCGCGACTTCTACACCGTGAGGGCGGGAGATTTCGGGAGGCACATCACCGCGCGCGTGACGGCTACCGTGCCCGGCTTCGGAACGATCACCAAGACCTCGTTGTCGCTCGGGAAGATGGGGCGATCGACAACGCCGAGCGTGAAAGGCGCGCTCACACCAGGCGGTGTCGTCCGGGCCGAATTCGCGCGATGGATGCCCGACACGCAGTACACCTATCAGTGGTACCGAAACGGTGGCCTCGAGCCGATCCGGGGCGCCCGCCAGAAGACGTTGAGGATCAGCAAATCGTTGGTCGGAGAACGCCTCTCCGTTCGGGTGACCGGACGGACTGACGGCTTCGCGACAGCGTCTTCCTTCTCGCGGGCGAGCGCCCGAGTGTTGGCGTCGGCCGCTCCGGCGCTCAGCGGAACTCCGGTAGCGGGGAGGAAGATCGTGGCGAAGGCGACCGGGTGGACGCCGGGAGCACGTTTGGCATATCAGTGGCACGCGAATGGGAAGGTGATCCCGGGAGCCAAGAAGTCGACGCTGATCATCCCTTCCAGTGCTATCGGTGCACGAATCACCGTGACCGTCACGGGGACGAAGCCCGGATATGCGACCGTCGTCAGGACTTCCAGGGCATCGTCGAAAGTCACCAGGAGCTGAGCGCCCGAGGTCACTCAGCCGTGATGTCCGGAAGCTGACCGTCTCGGGATTTCGCTGTCCTGAGACTCATCCTCCAACCCGAGAGCCACGTACGCTGAGGGCATGGCACTGTTCTCCCGTCGCCCGAAGCCGCAGCCCGACGAGCCGGCCGAGGTTCCGGTCGACGCCGACCCCGTGGTGGACGGGCTCCAGAGTGACGTGTCCGCAACGGTCGCGGCAGAGGAAGCGGATGCCGAGTCCGCAGAGCCTGTGCCGCACGTGCCGATCTCGGTGTCGACGTACGGCCAGCCCGCCCGGCAGGCCACTCGCCCAGCGGCGGACATCCCGCCCTCCGCGCCGCCGCTCCCTCGCGTTCCGGCGGAGGCGCCGGCCCGCACCGAGGGCCGGAAGGGCATGCCCGACAACACCCTCGTGATGCAGGCGCTCGCCGCTCTGCCGGAACAGCCCGACAACGCGGCGATCCTCGGCGTCATGCGTCAGACGCTGCAGGGCACGCTCTACCTCCGCATCCTCGGCGACGCGCGCGCCCAGCTGAACGAGGGAGCCCCGCTGCGGCTGGCGATCTCGACGCTCGGCGACAAGAAGTTCCTGCTCGCCTACACGGGAGCCGCCGGTATCCAGGCGGGCGTCGGCGCTGACCCCGACACGAACACGTCGATCCTCGGGCAGCCCGCGCAGGCCGTGCTGAAGAACGCGGTGGACGCCGGGTACGACGGGCTGATCCTCGACCATGCGGGCCCCGGACGCCGAATCGTGCTGACCACGGCGCTGATCACCCGCACGCTCGAGCAGGCGGACCCCGACTTCACGATCAAGAACCTGCTCGCCGACACGCGCAGCGACGCGACGGCGCGCTACGTCGTCGAAGCTCTCGGGAACAAGCCGGTGTTCATCGCGGCCGGTGCACGGGGCGAGGGCGAGAGTCTCGGCATCGCCGAGGCTCGGGCCGCGGACGGAAGCCGCTACCTGCAGGTCTTCTCGCACCCGCTCGAAGTGCTGGCGCTCCGCCGCGATGACCGTCCCCTCCCGATCACGGCCGCCCAGCTCGGGTCGGCCCTGGCAAGCGATCCCGGTCTGACCGGCGTGCTGGTGGATGCCGCGGGCCCGTGGATCCGCCTTGACCGCGCGCAGCTCGCCCCGGTGCTCGCCGCCGCGGCATCCGACGGCGGGGACGCTTCCCGTTCGAGCTGATCCTGTCGCGGGGTCGCCTGCCCGGCCTAGGGTGGGCGCATGGCCTCCGAACGCGTGACCCTCGAGATCCCCGGAGGGCGGGAGATCTCGCTCTCCAGCCCCGGGCGGGTCGTGTTCCCCGCCGTCGGTGTGACCAAGCGGGAGCTCGCTGAGTACGTGATCGCGGTGGCGGAGCCTTTCCTCCGCGCCAACGGTGCACGTCCGGTGTCGCTGGAGCGCTTCCCCGAAACGGTGGACGGGGAGAGCTTCTTCTCGAAGAACCCGCCCAAGGGCACCCCCGACTACGTCGACCAGGTGATCTGCACGTACAACAGTGGCCGCCGTCACCCGCAGGTCGTGCTGAACGAGGCGGCCGCGATCGTCTGGGCGGTGCAGATGAACACCGTCGTGTTCCACCCGTGGGCCTCACTCGCGGCCGATACCGACAACCCGGTCGAGTTGCGCATAGACCTCGATCCGCAGCCCGGAACCGATTTCGCCGATGCCGCGGCCGTGGCGCCCGCGCTCCGTGACGTCCTGCGTGAGGCGGGGCTGGAGGCGTGGCTGAAGACCAGCGGCAATCGAGGCCTGCACGTCTTCTGCCCGATCGAGCCGACCCATGAGTTCCTCGACGTGCGACACGCGGTCATCGCCGCCGGTCGCGAGCTGGAGCGCCGGATGCCCGACAGAGTGACCACGAAGTGGTGGAAGGAAGAGCGCGGGCAGCGCATCTTCATCGACTTCAACCAGGCGAACCGCGACCGGACGATGGCCGGCGCGTACAGCCCTCGCGCGCTCCCGGGGGCCACTGTCGCGACACCGATCACCTGGGACGAGCTGGAGGCGGGGGTCGATCCGGCCGCCTTCACGGTCCGGACGGTGCCGCAGCGCCTCGCCGAGATCGGTGACCCGTGGGAGCGTCTGCAGGCTGCGCCCGGTCGCATCGACACCCTGCTGGAGTGGTGGCAGCGCGACCTCGATGACGGTCTCGGGGAGCTGCCGTTTCCGCCGGAGTTCCCGAAGATGCCGGGTGAACCGCCGCGCGTGCAGCCTTCGCGCGCGAAGAAGGACTGACGGCGCGGTCAGCGGGCGACGGCGGTGACGCTGTCGACGCGCTCCTCGGCGCGAGGCTTGCGCCGAGCCCAGCGCGCGGGGGTCTCGGGCCCGTCCCACACCTGGATGATCCCCCAGGCGGCGGCCGTCAGTGGGACCGCGAGGATCGCGCCCACGATGCCGCCGAGCACCGTGCCGACGGTGAGCGCGATGAGCACGGCGAAGGCGTGCAGCTTCATCGACCTGCCCATGAGCACCGGCTGCAGGAAGTTGCCCTCCAGCTGGTTCACGACGACGACGATCCCGACCACGATCAGCGCGATGACCCAGCCGTGGGTGACAAGCGCCACGAGCGCGGCGAGGATGCCGGCGAGCGTGGCCCCCACGATCGGGATGAACGCCAGGAGGAAGACCAGGACACCGAGGGGGATGGCCAGCGGAATCTGCAGGATGAGCAGGCCGGCGGTGATCCCGATCGCGTCGACGGCCGCGACCGCCGCGGTGCCGCGGAGGTAGGCGCCGAACGTGTTCACGGTCTTCCGCCCCACGCGCACCGCGCGGTCGTAGTCATTCCCGCGGAACGGCCGGATGAGGAACTCCCAGAGGGTCGGCCCGTCCTTCAAGAAGAAGAACAGCGTCACGATCATGAGGACGAGTCCGGTTACGAAGTTGGCGACCGCGCTCACGCCGGCGAGGGCCCCCGAACCGAACTGCGCACTGGTGAGGAAGTCGGTCGCCGAGGCGATCCACTCGTCGATCTGGCTCTGATCGATGTCGATCGGCAGCGTCTCCACCCACGCCATCAGACTCTGGAAACCTTGCTGAGCCTGCGTCGACAGCTTGTCCCACTGGTCGCGGACGGCCCACACGACGAGCCAGCCGACGCCGCCGAGCAGGACGACGACGGCCAGAAGGGTGAGGAGTGTCGCGTACACCGCCGGGATGCCGTGTCGCCGCATCCACGTCATGACGGGTGCCGCGGCGGACGCGAGGATCAGCGCGAGCAGCACCGGGATCACGACGACGGTGAGCTGCAGCATCCCGAGGATCAGGACGGCGGCCACGCCGACGACGATGATCGCCTGGAGCGAGCGGGTAGCGAGGGTGCCGAACCCGTCCGACCACATGCTCGCGGGCTTGCCGCTCGCCGCGGTCCGCAACGGCCTGCTGTCGTCGAGGCGCACGGACCGGGGGGAGGAATGGAACAGACCCATGCTGAGACCCTAGACGAGAGCCCGAACCCGCCCCTGGGGGTTGACCTCAGTCCAGGACGTCACCCAGGTCGTACGCCGCGACGGTGTCGAGCTGGTCGAACGAGCACGACCGGGCATCGCGGTCGGGCCGCCACCGCTCGAACTGCACGGTGTGGCGGAACCGCGAGCCCTCGAGCTGGTCGTAGCGGACCTCGAGCACGCGCTCGGGGCGAAGCCGCACGAACGTCGTGTCCTTCGACGCGGTGAACCGGGAGCGATCGGATTCCCCGGTGACGGCCTCGCCGTCCTCGTCCCTCTCGACGAGCGGAGCCAGCTCGTCGACCAGCTCCCGACGGCGCTTGTCGCTCCATGCGGAGACGCCGCCGACCTGTCGGAGCAGGCCCTCGTCGTCGTAGAGCCCTACCAGCAGCGAGCCGACGCCCTGTCCGCTCTTGTGGACCCGGTATCCGACGGCCACGACATCGGCCGAGCGTGCGTGCTTGATCTTGAACATCGTGCGCTTGCCCGGCGCGTACGGCTGGTCGAGGGGTTTGGCGACGACACCGTCGAGCCCGGCGCCCTCGAACTCCTCGAGCCACCTCGTCGCCAGGGCGGCATCCGTCGTGGTGCGCGTGAGATGCACCGGATGCGGCACATCGCGCAACAGGTCCTCGAGCTCGGCGCGACGTTCGTGGAAGGGCACAGCCTGGAGGTCGCGGTCGCCGCGGGCGAGCAGGTCGAACGCGACGAACATCGCCGGGTGGGTCTCACTGAGCATGGTCACGCGAGAAGCGGCGGGGTGGATCCGCTGCGACAGGATCTCCCACTGGAGTCGCTGGGCACCGGCCTCACCGTCGGCCACGACGATCTCGCCGTCGAGGAGGCAGGGCTCCGGGACCAGGCGCGAGACGGCGTCGACGAGCTCGGGGAAGTACCTGGTCAGGGGTTTCGCGCCGCGTGAGCCGATCTCCACGGTCTCGCCGTCCCACGAGATCAGCGCGCGGAAGCCGTCCCACTTCGGTTCGAAGCTCAGGCCGCCCGGCGTCCGTGCGGGGTCGGGAACGGCCGGCACCGACTTGGCGAGCATGGGCGCGGGGATCTCGTAGGTCACGGCTCCATCCTGCGGCCCGCCGGTGCGCGGCGGAAGGGCCGGCTCAGGCGAACGCGCTCATCCCGGTGATGTCCCGGCCCAGCAGCAGCGCCTGCACGCTCTCGGTTCCCTCGTAGGTGTGGATCGCCTCGATGTCGGCCATGTGCTGCATCACACCGTTCTCGAGCAGGATGCCGTTGCCGCCGAGCAGGTCTCGCGCGATCGCGGCGACGCGACGCGCAGCCCGCGTGTTGTGGAACTTCGCCAGCGAGGCCTGCGTGGGTCGCAGCCCGCCCGCGGTTTCGAGATCGGCCAGTCGCCTGCAGTAGAGCTGCATCGCCGTCAGGTCCTCCAGCATGTGAGCGAGGCGCTCCTGGACCATTTGGAACTTCGCGAGCGGCTTGCCGAACTGCATCCGCTGCTGGGCGTACTGGAGCGCGGCCTCGTAGCAGGCCGTGGCGTGCCCGAGGGCGGACCATGCGACGCCCGACCGCGTCGCGTACAGCACGGTCGACGCGTCCTTGAAGCTCTTCGCCCCCGGCAGCAGGGCGTCATCGCCGACCCGCACGTCGTCCAGGGCGATGTGGGCCTGGTGGATGCCGCGCAGCGACGCCTTGCCCGTGATCACGGTGCCGGTGTACCCGGCGGCATCCTGTTCGACGAGGAAGCACCGCACGGCGCCGTGGTGGTCGGTGTCGGGCTCATCGATGCGTGCCCAGACGAACGTGATCCCTCCGGCGGCGCCGTTGCCGATCCACTTCTTCGCGCCGCGGAGCACCCACCCGTCACCGTCGCGCCGGGCACTCGTCTCGAGTGAGACCGAATCGGAGCCGTGATCGGGCTCGGTGAGGGCGAAGGCGGCCGGAACCTCGTTGCGGGCGACCGCGGTCAGCCAGCGATCCTGCTGGGCGGGACTGCCGAACAGTGCCAGGGTGCGCAGGGCGAGCCCGCCCTGCACGGCGAGGACGGTGCCCAGCGAGCCGTCGCCGCGCGAGATCTCCATGTTGACCAGTCCCGCCGCGAGCGGGGAGAAGTACGTCAGCCGCGGGTGCTCGACGCCGTCGTTGAGAAGGTCGAGCTCTCCGAACCGGGCCGCGACGTCCATCGGGTACTCCGCGGCATCCCACGCCGCGCGCATCCGATCGCCGACCTCGACGGTGAACGCCCGGGCTCGTTCCCAGACCTCGCGATCGGATGCCGGGATGTCGGCGAACACGGCGTAGTAGTCGGTGCCCAGCGGTCCGAGGATGTCGTATCGCGTGACGGCTTCGCCTGGAAGGTCGTTGCTCATGCTGAGAGGATACGCCCGTTGTGGCATCCGGTGTCGCTGAGGCTGGGACGCAGTACCAGGTCGTCGATGGTCGTAGCCTGATTCCGTGCCAGATCTCAGCCCGCACGTGGCGGCCGTTCCCCCCAGCGGCATCCGACGTCTGTTCGAGGCCGCGCTCGAGCTGGAGGACGTCATCTTCCTCGCGGTGGGGGAGCCCGACGTCGCCGTCGCGCCGCACATCGCCGAAGCCGCCGTCGCCGCGTGGGACGCGGACCTCACCGACTACACCGCCAACAGCGGCATCCCGCCCCTGCGGAATGCGTTCGCGCATCGCTTCGCGACTGCGCACGGCGCCGAGATCGACCCCGCCCGGATCTGGGTCACGATCGGGGCGACGCAGGCGCTGCACCAGGCCCTCGGACTGATCCTCGGGCCGGGGGACGAGGTGCTCGTCCCCGACCCCGGCTACACGACCTTCTCGATGAGCCCCCGCATGCTCTCCGCGGTGCCGGTGCCGTACGCCCTCCGCGAGGAGGCGGCGTTCCTCCCCGAGGTCGACCGTCTCGACGGGCTCGTCACGCCCCGCACGCGCGCGATCATCGTGAACTCGCCGTCGAACCCGCTCGGCACCGTGCTGGACGACACTCGGGCCCGCGAGCTGCTCGCCTTCGCGGAGCGACACGATCTGTGGGTCATCAGCGACGAGGTCTACTCCGAGTTCACCTGGGACCGGCCGCACGTGAGCCTCACGGCGCTCGACACGCTCGCCACCGGTGGGCGGCGCGTCGTCGGGGCGTTCTCGCTGTCGAAGACCTATGCGATGACGGGGATCAGAGTCGGATTCCTCGTCGCGCCCCCCGAGTGGGACCTCGCCCTGCGCACGGCGCAGGAGGCGATGATCTCGTGCGTCGACCTGCCCTCGCAGCACGCCGCGATCGCGGCGCTCAGCGGAGACCAGACCCACGTCGACGTCGCCGCGCGGCACTACCGCGAGAACCTCGATGCGGCCACCGCGCTCCTCGACGCGCGCGGCATCCGATATCGCGCGCCCGATGGCGCCTTCTACCTCTGGATCGATGTGCGACACGTGTCGGGCGGAGATGTCGCAGAATGGGCGCTCGCGTTCCTCCGCGAAGAGAGGGTCGCCGTCGCACCCGGGTCGGCGTTCGGAGCCTCGGGCGAAGGATGGATCCGCGTGTGCGTCGCCGCGACCCGCGATGACCTCCTCGCCGGGCTGGAGCGGCTCCCCGCCCCCTGATGCGTCCGCGGGCGGTCCGGGGGTCGGGCGGGCGTCAGCGGAGCGAGCCGAGTCGCCGGGCGACCTCGGCGGCGGGCATGCGACGGGGGAACGTCGCGACCACGACGTCATCGTCGGCGGCGGGCTCACCCTCGGGGTGAACGCCGAATCGGTGCATGAGATCGTCGTAGGCCTCGGAGAGCACCGAGGCGGACACCCGCTTCGTTCCGCGCAGCAGGCGGCGCAGGACGTGGTTGTGGACGGCGGTCACCATCGCGGCGAACGCCACCGCGTCGATCGGGTCGAGGCCCGGGAGCGCCTGACGCAGGTACTCGTCGAAGAGCCGCTCGTACCGGAACACCGTGACGATCTCGCGGTCCCGCAGTGACGGAACCTCGCGCACCACGGCGTATCGCCGGCGCGCGAGGTCGGGGTCGGCCGCGAAGTGGCGGAAGACCTGCACCGAGGCCTCGCACACCGCCGCCCAGGGGTTCTCGTGCGCGGTGCCGAGGTACTCGCGCAGCTGGGCCAGGAGCACCTCGTGGTCGGCGAAGACGACATCGTCCTTTCCGCCGAACTGACGGAAGAAGGTCGACCGCGAGACACCGGCGGACTGGGCGATCTGTTCAACGGACGTTTGCTCGTAGCCGTTCTCCGCGAACAGAGCGAGCGCGGCGGCGACCACCGTGCTGCCTGCCGAACGAGCGTCATCGACCATGCAGGAGAGCCTACTGTCGCCGGTGACTCCGGTGTCGTTATGCCCGGGCGACCCCGCCGCGCTCAGAGCGCGGCGGCGATCACACCGGTGATGATGAGGGTCACGAGCGTCGTCCAGAGAACGATCGCGGCGCCCTGCCAGAACAGCACCGTCCGCGTCGGGACGCCGGTTCCCTTGAGGGCGGCCGCGGTGAACTGGGTCGGCAGCAGCAGCGGGCCGAGCAGGCTCACGCCCGGCGTGCCGTACCGGTGGTACGCGGCCTGGAACTTCTGCGAGCGCGCGGAGGTCGGCTTCTCGCCGGCACCGGCACGCGTCGTCACGGCCGTACGCACCCGTGCCGTGACCAGGACCACGACGGCGACGCAGAGGAAGTTCCCGATGGCGGCGGCGATGGCCGCGACAACCGGGTGGATGCCGCCGATGATCCCGATCGCGGCAGCGCCCTCACCCTCGATGAAGGGGACGGCGCCCGCGAGGGCGACGATCAGCGGCTGCACGAAGTCGGGCATCTGCGCGACCAGGTCCTGGAAGCCGGCGACGAGATCGGAGACGGGGTTCGACATGGTGTCCTCTCGGGAGGCGGCGACCGGATCTCGTATCGCCGTGTTCCCATCCCATCGCCGGCAGGCCCCCGCCGGCAGTGTCGGGGTGTCACCTGTGCGGGGGAGGTTCCACCGACTGAGGGGTGACATTCGTCATGGCCGTACTGTGGCCGTTGTGAGCAGCCCCGATTCCACGCCCTCGCGGAGTGCGGCGTCCCTCGCCCGCGGCGTCGCGGCGACCGGCTGGTACATCGCGACGTCGATGGCCTTCTTCCTGGTCGGCACGCTCTTCGTGTGGGGTGTCGTCGTCCTCTTCGCCCGAGGTGGGTGGCGCGCGCCGGTCACGCTGATCGGCTTCCCGCTCCTGTCCGCGGTCATCGTCGCCGCCACCGTGGTCCTGTTGGTGCGATACCGCCGAGACGGCGACCTCGACGACGCGGACCGGCCTTCCTGGCGTCGGCGATTCCTCTCCGTTCCGGTGATCGCCGGAGTCGTGTCCTCGATGATCCTGGGCGCCGTCGCCGAGTCCGCACTGCTGGGCGCCTCCCTCGTGGGCGCCACCCTCTGCGTCGTCCGTTGGGGACCCGGCATCCGCTGGCGTGGGGTGGTGCTGCTCGAGGCGGGCCTGGTCGTCCTGTGGTTCCTCGAGCTGGCGCGCCCCACCCCCGGTAGTGACGCCTTCCTCCTCGCCTTCTTCGCGATCATGCTGCCGGCGACGCAGGCGCTCTCCCTGTGGTCGTGGGACGTCGTCCTGCAGCTCGACAGCGCGCGCCGCACCGAGGCGCGACTGGCTGCCGTGCAGGAACGCCTGCGTCTGGCCAGTGACCTGCACGACCTGCAGGGACACCATCTGCAGGTCATCGCCCTGCAGCTCGAGCTGGCCGAGCGGATGATCGCCCGTGACCCGGATGCCGCCGCCGACCAGATCCGGCTGGCTCGGAACTCCGTCGACGAGGCCCGAGAGGGCACCCGTGCCCTTGCGGGCCGGTTCCGCGGCGTGCCGCTGCCCGACGAGCTCGCCAACGCCGCGGACCTCCTGCGGGCGGCCGGGCTCGACGTCGAACTCGACGTCGCACCCGATGCGGCGGACGCACCCGCCGACGTCCTCGGGCCCGTGGTGCGCGAGTGCACGACGAACGTCCTCAAGCACGGCGGCGGCCAGTGGGCGCGGCTCGGATTGCGGCGGGACGGAGACATCTGGGTGCTGAGCGTGGCCAATGACCCCGGACCGGGCTCCGCCGTCGGCGCGGGAGCGGGTCTCGCAGGGATCGCCCACCGGATCGGTGCGGTCGGCGGGCACGTCACCCATACCCGCGATGACGAGCGCTTCGACGTGCTCGTCACCGTTCCCGCCGGGGGAGGCACACGATGATCCGCGTCCTGATCGCCGACGACGAGGACATGATCCGCACGGCGCTCGCCGCTCTCCTCGCGCTCGAGGACGATATCGAGATCGTCGCGGAGTGCGGCGACGGCGAGAGCGCCGTCGAACGCGCACTCGAGCTCCGTCCCGACGTGTGCCTGCTCGATCTGGAGATGCCGGGGATCGACGGCGTCGAGGCGGCGTCGCGCATCCGCCAGCGCATCCCCGCGCGCTGCGTGGTCGTGACCCGGCACGCGCGGCCCGGTGTGCTCCGGCGGGCGTTGAGCGCCGGCGTCGACGGCTTCATCCCGAAGTCGCGTCGCGCCGAGGACGTCGCCGCCGTCATCCGCGACGTCGCCGCCGGTCGCCGCTACGTCGACCCCGAGATCGCGGCGGACGCGCTCAGCGACGAACGGAGCCCGCTGACGGATCGCGAGCTCGACGTGCTGCGCGCGGGAGCCCGGGGCGAGACGATCGCCGAGATCGCGGCATCCCTTCACCTCTCACCCGGCACCGTCCGCAACCACGTCTCGTCGGTCCTCGGCAAACTGGGCCTCGCCACGCGCCAGCAGGCGACGATCACGGCACGCGAACGCGGCTGGATCTGACGGACTCGGCACCCGCTTCCGGCGGGGGCGGGGCACCGACCGCTAAGGCGCGGGTAGTAGGCTTTTCGACCGGGCGATCTCTCGACATCGAGATTCTTCACGCCCCTCACCCCCACCGTCGCCCAGCGAAGGATTGCAGTGGACCTTTACGAGTACCAGGCACGAGACCTGTTCGAGAAGTACGAGGTGCCGGTGCTCGCCGGCATCATCGCCGACACCCCTGAGGAGGCGAAGGCAGCTGCCGAGAAGATCGGCGGCGTGGTCGTCGTCAAGGCTCAGGTCAAGACCGGAGGTCGCGGCAAGGCCGGCGGCGTCAAGGTCGCCAAGACCCCCGACGAGGCCTACGCCGCTGCCGAGGCGATCCTCGGCCTCGACATCAAGGGCCACGTCGTCCAGCGCGTGATGGTCGCCCAGGGCGCCGACATCGCGGAGGAGTTCTACTTCTCGGTGCTGCTCGATCGCTCGAACCGCTCCTACCTGAGCCTCTGCTCGGTCGAGGGCGGCATGGAGATCGAGGAGCTCGCCGTCGAGCGCCCCGAGGCGCTCGCGCGCATCGAGGTCGACCCGCTGCAGGGCATCGACAAGGCCAAGGCCGTCGAGATCGCGAAGGCCGCGAACTTCCCCGAGGACCTCGTCGAGAAGGTCTCGGACGTGTTCGTCAAGCTCTACGACGTCTACAAGGGCGAGGGCGCGACCCTCGTCGAGGTGAACCCGCTCGTCCGCACGGGCGCCGGCGACATCGTCGCCCTCGACGGCAAGGTCTCGCTCGATGAGAACGCCAGCGAGGTGCGCCACCCCGAGCACGAAGCGCTCGAGGACAAGGGCGCCGCAGACCCGCTCGAGGCCAAAGCCAAGGCGTCCGGTCTGAACTACGTCAAGCTCGACGGTCAGGTCGGCATCATCGGCAACGGCGCGGGCCTGGTCATGTCGACCCTCGACGTCGTCGCGTACGCCGGCGAGAACCACGGTGGCGTCACGCCCGCCAACTTCCTCGACATCGGCGGCGGCGCGAACGCCCAGGTCATGGCGTCGGGCCTCGATGTCATCCTCGGCGACGAGCAGGTCAAGAGCGTCTTCGTCAACGTCTTCGGTGGCATCACCTCCTGCGTCGCTGTCGCCGAGGGCATCGTGAAGGCCCTCGAGATCCTGGGTGACGCGGCCACCAAGCCGCTCGTCGTCCGTCTGGACGGCAACCAGGTCGAGGAGGGTCGTGCCATCCTCGCGGAGGCGAACCACCCGCTCGTCACGCTCGCCGCCGGCATGGACGAGGGCGCCGACAAGGCCGCCGAGCTGGCGAACGCCTGAGACGCGCCGAGACTACTGAGATACAGGGACCAACGACATGTCTATCTACCTCAACAAGGACTCCAAGGTCATCGTCCAGGGCATCACCGGCGGTGAGGGCACCAAGCACACCGCTCTCATGCTGAAGGCCGGGACGAACGTCGTCGGCGGCGTCAACGCCCGCAAGGCCGGCACGACCGTCACGCACGAGAAGCCGCACGAGGGCGAGGTCGAACTCCCCGTCTTCGGCTCGGTCGCCGAGGCGATCGAGAAGACCGGCGCCGACGTCTCCATCGCGTTCGTGCCGCCCGCCTTCACGAAGGACGCGATGATCGAGGCGATCGACGCCGAGATCCCGCTGCTCGTCGTCATCACCGAGGGCGTTCCCGTCGGCGACACCGCCGAGGCGTGGGCCTACGCGAAGAGCAAGGGCAACAAGACCCGCATCATCGGTCCGAACTGCCCCGGCATCATCACGCCCGGCGAGGCGCTCGTGGGCATCACGCCCGCGAACATCACGGGCAAGGGACCGATCGGCCTCGTCTCGAAGTCGGGCACGCTGACCTACCAGATGATGTTCGAGCTCCGCGACCTCGGATTCTCGACGGCCATCGGCATCGGCGGCGACCCGGTCATCGGCACAACGCACATCGACGCCCTCGAGGCGTTCGAGGCCGACCCCGAGACCAAGGCCATCGTCATGATCGGCGAGATCGGCGGCGACGCCGAGGAGCGCGCGGCCGACTACATCAAGGCGCACGTCACGAAGCCGGTCGTCGGCTACGTCGCCGGCTTCACCGCCCCCGAGGGCAAGACGATGGGCCACGCCGGCGCCATCGTCTCGGGCTCGGCGGGCACCGCGCAGGCGAAGAAGGAGGCCCTCGAGGCCGCCGGCGTCAAGGTCGGGAAGACCCCGTCCGAGACCGCCGACCTGATGCGGGCCATCATCGAAGCGCTCTGACGCGACGAACCAAGAAGAGGGTCGGATGCCACGCGGCATCCGGCCCTCTTCGCGTTCTGTGACGTGCCTCTCGGCGCCATCGCATTCACACCCAGTCCCGTCCGCGAGACAGCAGTGGCGGCCCGAGACATCGGTTTACGACCAACGTCTCGGGCTGTGCCTGCTGTTTCGCGGTCAGTGAGGGACGCGACAGCGGATGCCGCAGGTCAGGCGCCGAGGAGCGTCTCGAGCGGGCCGCGGGCGAAGTAGACGACGAAGCCGGCGGCGACGACCCACAGGAGCCAGTGCACCTGCTTCGCGCGGCCGGAGAAGGCGTTCAGGACGACCCAGCTGATGAAGCCGGCGCCGATGCCGTTCGCGATCGAGTAGGTCAGCGGCATGACCGTCGCCGTCAGGAACACCGGCAGCAGGACGTTGAAGTCCGACAGGTCGATGTTCTTGATCTGCGTGAGCATGAGCGCACCGACGAGGACCAGCGCTGCAGCCGCGACGAAGCCCGGCACGAGACCCGTGACCGGGGTGATGAACATCGCGAGCAGGAAGAGCGCACCGGTGACGACGTTCGCGAGACCCGTGCGCGCACCCTCGCCGATGCCGGAACCCGACTCGACGAAGACGGTCGCGGACGACGACGATGTGCCACCGCCGACGACGGCGCCGACGCCCTCGACGATGAGCGCCGACTTGATGCGGGGGAAGTTGCCGCGCTCGTCGGCGAGGCCGGCTTCGCGTGCGAGGCCCGTCATCGTGCCCATGGCGTCGAAGAAGTTCGTGAACACCAGCGTGAAGACGAACATGATCAGGGCGACGATGCCGACGCGGCCGAGGTCGAAGCCGAAGTCCACGGCGCCCACGAGGCTCAGGTCCGGTGCTGCGAAGACGCCCGCGGCGAGCCCGAAGTCGGCGATCGGGGTGAAGAGGTTCACGATCGCCGCCAAGGCCGTGCCGGCGACGAGGGCGATGAGGATCGCGCCCTTCACACGGAGTGCCATCAGGACGCCGCCGATGAGGAGCGTCGCGATGAACAGGAGGGTCGAGGGGGAGGTGATCGAGCCGCCGACGCCGAGCTCGAGGGGCGTGCCTTCGGCGGGGTTCACGAAGCCCGCGTTCACGAACCCGATGAAGGCGATGAACAGGCCGATGCCGACCGTGATGGCGAGCTTGAGCTGCACCGGCACGGCGTCGAAGATCAGCTTCCGGAGTCCCGTCGCGGCGAGCAGGAGGATGATCAGGCCGTTGATGACGACGAGGGCCATGGCCTCGCCCCACGTGACCTGGCCGACGATCGAGAACGCGACGAACGCGTTGATGCCGAGTCCGGCCGCGAACGCGAAGGGGAGCCGCGTGACGAGGCCGAAGAGGATGGTCATCACGCCGGCGGTCAGCGCGGTCGCCGTCGCGACGGCCGAGTTCGCGAGGGTCACGCCGTCGACGTCGGGCGTCGAGAGGATCGCCGGGTTGAGGATGACGATGTAGGCCATCGTCACGAAGGTGACGACGCCGCCGCGCACCTCGGTGCCGAGGGTCGACCCGCGGCCGGTGATCTCGAAGAAGCGGTCGAGGCGGGCGAGTGCTCCCGTGGGGGCTGCGGGGGCGGTTCGGGTGGTGCTGTTCACTCTGGAAGATTACCGGGGATGCCGCGATGCGTGCGCTGCCGATCGCGGTGCCCTCCCGGCACCGCCGGAGTGCGCGGTACCCTCGCGGCATGGCGCATCGGATCTTCGGCACGGCGTTCTCGGCGGTGTACCCCCTGTACATCACGAAGGTGGAGCGCAAGGGGCGCACCCGTGCGGAGCTCGACGAGGTGATCCGGTGGCTCACCGGGTTCGACGACGCGCAGCTCCGGGCGCAGGTCGAGACGGACGCGACCATCGAGGAGTTCTTCGCCGCCGCGCGCCTGAACCCCGCAGCCGAGCGAATCACGGGAGTCATCTGCGGCGTGCGCGTGGAGGACATCGAGGACCCGCTCATGCAGAAGATCCGCTACCTCGACAAGCTCGTGGACGAGTTGGCGCGGGGCAAGGCGTTGGCGAAGGTGCTTCGCGACTGAGGTGCCGCCCGGCTCGTCGGAGTGGCCGCCGGGCTGGCGGCTCGCGCGCCGGTAGGGTCGGTTCGGCATGAACCGCCTGCTCGTCTCCCTGCTCTCCGCCTTCGACGCCCTGATCGTCGTCGCCGTCGGCCTCGCCATCGTGCTCGCTCCGGTGACCCTCGTCTGGGTCTTCGGGATCGGGGGAGAGGCGGACTGGGCGGCGCTGTGGCCGGCGAGCGGCACGATCTGGCAGCTGGGCCACTTCGTCCCGGTGACGATTTCGCTGCCGACGGACTTCCTGGTGCTGACCGGGTTGTCGGAGGATGCGGCGAGCTTCTCGGTTTCGCTGGCCCCTCTCGCGCTCGCGGTCTTCACCGCGGCATTCGCCTACCGATCCGGGGGGCGCGCCGCGGGGGCGGGTGCCTGGCTGACCGGTGTCGGCTCGGGAACACTCGTGGTCGCCGCGCTGTCGACCGTGATCGCCCTCACCACCGCCACGCCGGTGACCGAGGTCGACCTGGTCGCCGCGATCGCCTCGCCCACCCTGGTCTTCGTCCTCCCGGCGCTCCTCGGAGCGGTGGTCCGGGCGTGGGACGAGGGGGACGACGGTCTGGTCGATGCGATCTCGGAACGGTTCAGCGACGAGATCCAGGACGGGGTGGATGCCGGTGCGCGCGGTCTCGCCGTGAGCCTGGCCGGCTTCGTCGGGCTCGGCGCACTGCTCCTGGCGGTGATGTTCGTCATCCGCGGCGGCGAGATCGTCGCGCTCACCCAGGCCTCGCACGCCGACCTGCTGGGTGTTGTCGTGCTCTCCCTCGGGGCGCTCGTCTACCTGCCCACCCTGGTGGTGTGGTTCGGGTCGTTCGTCGCGGGCCCCGGCTTCGCCGTGGGAGCGGGCACCGCGGTATCCCCGGCGGGGACGAGTCTCGGCGTGATCCCCGGCATCCCCGTACTGGGCGTCGTCCCCGAGACCACCTCGACGTGGATGCTGCTGCTCGCCCTGCTGGTGGTCGCCGTCGGCGCCTTTGCGGGCTGGATGATGCGCGGGATGCTGCCCGTCGGCTCCGCAGAGCCGCTCCGCCCGCGCGTGACCGCGCTCGCGACGGCGGCGGTGGGATCGGCAGTCGGCGCGGCGATCCTGGTGTGGGCCGCGCACGGGGCCCTGGGCCCCGACCGCTTGACCGACGTGGGGCCTTCGCCGGCGGGCGTCGCGCTCGCGGTGGGCCTCGAGATCGCGATCGGCGCGGCCATCACGCTCTTCGCTCCCCGGGGCGAGCCCGCGATCGCTGCCGGGGCCGTCGCGGACGCTCAGGAGACCGACCGCCTCGACTACCTGGGCTTCGCGTCGTCGGAGGAGCGCGAGGCCGCGTCGCCACCGGCGGTGGACGAGCGCGAGCACGTGGACCTCGCTGACGAGGAGACTGAGGCGTTCGAGCGGCCGTTCGACCTGTCCGGTCGGGATGCCGAGGGCGCCGGAGACCCGGACGGGCCCGGAGCGTCGCCCCGCTAGACTGAGCCGGTGCTCACGGTCGCCGTCCTCATCTCGGGCACGGGTTCCAATCTGCGCGCCCTGCTCGACGCCGTCAGCGACCCCGAGTTCCCCGCCCGCGTGATCGTCGTGGGAGCAGACCGGCAGGCCGACGGTTTCGCGCACGCCGAGCACTACGGCATCCCGACCTTCATGGTCCCGTACCAGGAGTTCGACAGCCGCGAGGCGTGGGGTGAGGAGCTGCTCGCCCACCTCGACGTGTGGGAGCCCGACCTCGTGGTGCTGAGCGGACTGATGCGTCTGCTGCCCGCTGCGGTGGTCGACGCCTGGGCGCCCCGCCTCCTCAACACCCACCCGGCCTACCTTCCCGAGTTCCCCGGAGCGCACGGTGTGCGCGACGCCCTCGCTGCGGGGGTGTCCGAGACCGGGGCGAGCGTCATCGTCGTCGACAGCGGGGTCGACACGGGGCCGATCCTCGCGCAGGAGCGCGTGCCCGTGCTGCCCGGCGACACCGAGCACACCCTTCACGACCGCATCAAGCCCGTCGAGCGACGCCTGCTGATCGACGTGGTGCGCCGCGTCGCCACCGGCGACCTCGACCTCACCGCCACCGCCTGACCCGGAGGAGACCCTCATGGCCGGACCGCAGATCGACCCCGCCCTCTACCGTCCCCGCGACGTCGTGCCGGTGCGCCGCGCCCTCGTCTCGGTGAGCGACAAGACGGGCCTCCTCGAGCTCGCTCAGGCGCTCGTCGCCGGCGGCGTGGAGATCGTGTCCACGGGCGGCTCAGCGGCGCTCCTGCGCGACGCAGGCATCGCCGTGAAGGACGTGGCGGAGATCACCGGTTTCCCCGAGTCGCTCGGCGGCCGGGTGAAGACCCTGCATCCGAGCGTCCACGCAGGTCTGCTCGCCGACCTGCGCCTCGAGGACCACGAGACCCAGCTCGGCGATCTCGGCATCCTCCCCTTCGAACTCGTGGTTGTGAACCTCTACCCGTTCGTCGAGACGGTCGCCTCGGGTGCCCAGGGTGACGCCGTCGTCGAGCAGATCGACATCGGCGGGCCGGCGATGGTCCGTGCCTCGGCGAAGAACTACGCGAACGTCGCCATCGCCGTATCGCCCGAGTCCTACCCGGCGATCGTCGACGCCCTCGGCCAGGGCGGAACGACCCTGGTGCAGCGTCGCGAGCTCGCCGCCCGTGCGTTCGCACACACCGCGGCGTACGACCGCGCCGTCGCGACCTGGTTCGCCGAGGAGACGCTCGACGCCGAGGGCGATCTGCCGCAGCACCTCACGATCAAAGCCGAGCGCCTCGCGACTCTCCGCTACGGCGAGAACTCGCACCAGCGGGCCGCGATCTACAGCCGCATCGGCGGCCACGGCATCGCCCAGGCGACGCAGCTCCAGGGCAAGGAGATGTCCTACAACAACTACGTCGACGCGGATGCCGCGCTGCGAGCGGCCTTCGACCTCGTCAAGCCCGCTGTCGCGATCATCAAGCACGCGAACCCCTGCGGCATCGCGATCGGCGCGCCCCAGGCGCTCGACCCGATCGCATCTGCCCACCTTCGCGCCCACGAGTGCGACCCGGTGTCGGCGTTCGGCGGCGTAATCGCCGCGAACCGGACCGTCACGCTCAAGATGGCCGAGAACCTCCGCGACATCTTCACCGAGGTCATCGTCGCCCCGGCCTTCGAGCCCGAAGCCCTCGAGGTGTTCAAGCTCAAGAAGAACCTGCGCGTGCTGCAGCTTCCCGACGACTGGCGCCAGGAGCCCATGGACGTGCGCCTCGTCTCGGGCGGCCTGCTGCTCCAGGACGCCGACCGGTTCCCGAACGAGATCGAATCGCTCGTGGACAGCTGGCAGCTCGTCTCGGGTGAGCGGCCCGCAGACGACCAGCTCGAGAACCTGTCGTTCGCGTGGAAGAGCTGCCGTGCCGTGAAGTCGAACGCCATCGTGCTGGCCAAGAACTCCGCCACGGTCGGCATCGGCATGGGGCAGGTCAATCGCGTCGACTCCTGCCGTCTCGCGGTGGAGCGGGCGGGCGACCGCGCAGCCGGATCGGTCGCCGCGTCCGACGCGTTCTTCCCGTTCGCCGACGGTCCCCAGGTGCTCCTGGACGCCGGGATCACAACGATCATCCAGCCCGGCGGATCGGTGCGCGACCAGGAGGTCATCGACGCTGCGCAGGCCGCGGGCGTGACGATGTACTTCACGGGCGAGCGTCACTTCTTCCACTGACGCAACCGACGTGACCGTCGACCACGAGAACCGTTATCCGAAGAAGTTCGAGATCCACCGGCTCGAAGCGCTCGGTGACGATCCGTATTACGGGCTCGACGAGGCTCGAGAGCGCTTCGCCGACGGGCGACTGCTGACGGTGCTTCCCGGCGGGGACGCGACTCCCTGGAGCATGAGCGTCGCGGCGAACACCTTCCCCTTCGCCGACACGCATCGGTTCTCGCTCACCTGGTACACGCCCCGCCGGACCCCGCTCCGGCAGGTCACATGGGAGACCCTCGGTGACGCGCTGGTATGCCGGGACTCGATCGACGTGTTCTACCCGGACGGCGATCCCGGCGGGCGGGTGCCGTTCGCCCACGTGATCACGGTGGAGCAGACCTTCGCCGTCGACGGCGTGCGGCAGGTCACGCTGTCATCGCCCCTCGGGGACGAGACGACGGTCGAGATCGTCGATGCGGAGGATGCCGCGCTCCGCGTCCCCGTGCCGGGCTTCGGTGACTGGGCTGCTGTCGTGGCGGCATCCGTCCCGACCGACGAAGAGCGGTTCGGAATCGACACGCTCGACACCTCGCGCGCTTTCCTCGATCGCTGCATCGCGCAGGGGCGGCCGGCCGACCCGGGGGTGGCATGGCGTGTGCCTTTCGATGACCGCGGCACCTTCGAAGCGGCGACGGCGATCCTCGACGGACGGGCGCTCGGGCAGGGCGTCGTCGTCCTCGACCGCGGACCGGTCAGAATCATCCCGCTCGCGGCGCAGGGTGGCGACGGGGCCGCACAGGGTCGCGATCCGGGCGAAGACCGTCGGCGCATCGCCCGGTTCGCCGGTCGCATCCGCGGGGCGTTCGAACATCATCACGGCGCGCAGATCCCCGTCGACCTCACGCTGCGCGGGTCCGACACGCTCGCCGCGTACGCGACGTCGCTGCGCGCCGCCGGTGCGGTATCCGCTGTGTGGTGGGGCATCGGATCCGCAGGAGTCGTCCTCGTCACGACCGGCGACGCGCACACCGGCGACCTCGCTCTCGCCCTCCACGTCGTGCCGCTGTCCTGGGTCTCGGACCGTCGGGCCCATAGCACTGGCGAGCGGACGACGCTCACGTGGTCGATCGGCGACCTGAGTCGCTGACGCTCCTGCGGTCCCATAGATCGCCGCCCTCGCGGCGATGCGGCACGTCGCGCAGGGGACGTCAAGGGGGAGTTCTGACCGGGGCACCGGGTGGGGGACCGGCTAGGGTCGAGGCGGAACATCCCGAGGAGGTTCGGTGATCTGGGAGATCGAGGACGGCCCGCGTGCCGTCGAGGGGCTCGATGAGCGTGGCCGTCCGCGGCCCGAGTACGCCGCTGCGCTGGGGCTCGTCTCGGCGCCGATCGGACGGCGCGTGCTCGCCACGTTCGCCGAAGTGCTGTTCGTGACGATCCTCCAGCTTCCGCTGCTGATCGGCGCGCTGCCCGCCCTGATCTCGCTCGCCGGGTCCGCTACCCCGATCGACGACCTCTTCGGTCGCGGCGATGCCGTGTGGATCATCGTCTTCGCGGGGGTGCCATACGCGCTGACGACCGTCTTCATCATCGTGCAGCTCGTGCTGCTGGGGCGCCGCGGCGTCACCCTCGGCAAGGCGCTCACCGGGCTCCGCGCCGTGAACGTCGCGACCCTCGAGCGACCGAAGTTCTGGCGCGGCGCCGTGGTCCGCTACCTGGTGCTCAGCGCGAGCTTCCTGCTCCCGCTGATCGGTCCCCTCCTCGTGATCGCCCTCTCGCCCCTGTTCGACCCGCAGCGCCGACGCCGCGGGTGGCCCGACCTCGCCGCCGCCATGTGGATCGTCGACATCAAGAAGGGGCTGAACCCCTACGACGCCAAACGCATGCGCATCGCGCGCAAGACGGTCGCGACCGACCTCAAGGACGAGAAGGCCTCGCTGCCGTCCCTTGCCACCCCCGTCTCGGCGCCCACCTTCGACGTCTACATCCCTGTCGCACGCAACCGCGGCGGTGTCGTGGGGGCACCCCGCGAGCGAACCGGCGCGGCGTCCGCCGGAGACGTGGAGTACGCGGGTCCGCCCGCGCCCATCCAGGCGTCGCCCTTCGCCGGACCCGCCGACCCGTACGCCCAGCCGGCGCCGCTGCCCAGTCGGGGCCCGCAGGCACCGGTCGTGCCCGTCGAGCCCGCTCGTCCCGCGCCCGAGCCGGCCGCTTCGGTGCTGCCGGCGTCCCCGCCTCCCGCGGCGGCCCCCTCCGCCGCGTCTGCCTCGGCGCCCGTCCCCGCGGGACACCCGGTCTCCGAGACCTTCTCGGTCGCATCGGAGACCCTGCTTCCGCAGGGGGAGACGTGGTCTCCGCCGAGTCTCATGGAGGGGGAGCGCGAGGCGTCTCTCCGGAGCGCGCCCGCCCCGGTCGCGGCATCCCTCGTCATCGACACCGGCGAGACAGTCACGCTCGGGACCGAGGGAGCGGTGATCGGACGGTCGCCCCGTACAACGGGCGAAGATGCCGCCGCGGCGCCCATCGCCGTCCCCGACACGACCATGTCGGTCTCCAAGACCCACGTGGCCCTCCGCTGGCGGGACGGCTCGCTCGTCGCGGTCGACCTGGGATCCACCAACGGCAGCGCGGTGCTCCGCGGCGGCGCCGAATCCGAACTCACTCCCGGAGTGGCCATGCCGCTGCGCTCCGGTGACACGCTTCGCTTCGGCGACCGACACGCGACCATCAGCATCGCCTGATCCGCGCACGACGAGGACACTCCGATGAGACTGAAACTCACCCTCCAGCGTCGCGATGCGCGGACGACCGACGTCGTCGTCACCTCCGACACCACCGCGACGGTGCAGGACGTCGCGCGCCGCATCGTCGAGACGGACCCCGCCCGCGAGGTGCTGGCGACGCCCGCCGACGTGCTCACGCTGACCGTCGCCCCGCCGACCTCGAACGACCACGTCATGCTCGACCCGTCGATGCTCATCAGCGACGCGCCCGTCGGATCCGGATTCCTCGCCACCGTCGTGAACCTGGGGCCCGACTACGTCGCCACCCGCGGCGGGGGAGGCCCAGCCGCCGCGGTGCTCCACATCGTCGGCGGCCCCCTCACGGGTCGGGAGATCCCGCTTCCCAAGGGGCACTTCACGATCGGGCGCGTCGCCGGCAGCGACATCGTCATCGAGGATCCGCTCGTCTCCAAGCGGCACGCCCGCATCGAGGTCGGCTCCGGCAGCATCGAGCTGGTCGACCTCAACTCCGCCAACGGCATCGTGGTCGACGGCGGACTCGTGCCCCGCCTTCGCGTCATCCCCGGTCAGCGCTTCGTTCTCGGCGACACCGAGATCGTCGTGCAGCTGGTCCCCGACTTCGCCCCCGTCGAGCAGGACCCCGTCCTCGAGCGCGGCGGCGCGCTGCTGTTCAACCGCAGCCCGCGCGTGGAGCCCCGCTACGTCGGTGAGGAGCTGGAAGAACCACGGATGCCGAAGGAACCGGCATCCCGCATCTTCCCGTGGCCGATGCTCGTCGCCCCCGTCATCCTCGGCGTCGCGATGTTCTCGATCACGAACAACCCGCGATCCCTGTTCATCATCTTCATGACGCCGATGATGCTCTTCGGCAACTTCATCTCGCAGAAGACCCAGATCGGCCAGCGGGTGAAGAAGGAGGCAGAGGTCTTCGAGCGCACCTTCGAGGAGCTCGAGGAGACCCTCTACCGCGAGCGCCCGCGCGAGCGTGAGGTACGCAACGCCGAGGTGCCGCCGGTCGCGAGCGTGTTCGAGGAGGCGATGCGCCTCGGGGGGATGCTCTGGACGCGCCGTCCCGAGCACTGGAACTTCCTCGCCGTCCGCCTGGGCACGTGCGAGGCGCCGTCGCGCACCTCGGTCAAGCGCGCCGACAACCCCGACGCGCTGCCCGAGTACGTCGAGCGCGTCGATCGCCTCCGCGACCGGTACAGGATGATCGACGGCGTCCCGGTTCTCGAGTCGTTGCAGAGCGTCGGGGTCATCGGCGTCGCCGGGCCCGAGCGGGAAGCCGCCGATGCGCTGCGGGGCATCTGCACCCAGCTGTTCGGCCTCCACTCGCCCAACGAGCTCGTCGCCGTGGCTCTCACCGAGCCCGACTGGGCCAAGCAGCTCGACTGGCTGACCTGGCTCCCGCACACCTCGAGCGAGCGGAGCCCGTTCCGCGACATGCCGCTGTCCGACTCCGCCTCCACCGGCACCGCTCTCCTGTCGGGACTCGAAGAGCTCGTCATGCGCCGTTCGAAAGCGTCGAGCGCGCCTCGGCTGCCCTACGACAACGACTGGGACACGATGCGTTACGGCACCGATGTCCGTCGCGCGGCGGAGGATGCCACGTTCCCCGGTCAGACCGCCGTCGTCGTCATCGTGACGGCCGATGCACCGGTCGATCGCGCGCGGCTCACGCAGGTGCTCGAGCGCGGCGCCGACGTCGGCGTCTACGGACTCTTCGTCGCGCCCGTCGTCGAAGCCCTGCCTGCCGTCTGCCGCAGCTTCGTCGACGTGAGCGCCGGACTCGACAAGGCGCGCGTCGGCGTCGTCCGCAGCGGCGTCGACTACACCGACGCGCAGGTCGAAGGCGTCTCGAACGAGCTCATGACCGTCCTCGCGAAGCGGCTCGCGCCCGTCGTCGACTCCAGCACCGTCATCGAGGACTCGTCCGACATCCCCAACTCGGTGATGTTCCTGTCCCTCGTCGGCAACGAGACGGCATCCGACGCCGGGTTCGCGGTGGAGCGCTGGCGTGAGAACAACACGATCATCGACCGCTCCGGTGCCACCCTGCCGCGGCTGAAGAAGGCCGGCAACCTCCGCGCGATCGTCGGCCAGGGCGCGACAGACGCCATGACCCTCGACCTGCGCACGCAGGGACCGCACGCCCTCGTCGGCGGCACCACCGGTGCCGGAAAGTCCGAGTTCCTGCAGGCATGGGTCCTCGGCATGGCCGCCGCCCACAGCCCCGACCGCGTCACCTTCCTGTTCGTCGACTACAAGGGCGGATCTGCCTTCGCGGACTGTGTCGAGCTCCCGCACACCGTTGGCCTCGTCACCGACCTCAGCCCTCATCTCGTCCGGCGGGCCCTCACGAGCCTGCGCGCCGAGCTCCACCACCGCGAGCACCTCTTCAACCGCAAGAAGGCGAAAGACTTGCTCGAGCTCGAGAAGCGCCGCGACCCCGACACCCCGCCCGCCCTCGTCCTCGTCATCGACGAGTTCGCGGCGCTCGCCGGCGAGGTGCCCGAGTTCGTCGACGGCGTCGTCGACATCGCCCAGCGCGGCCGCTCCCTCGGCATCCACCTGATCATGGCCACGCAGCGTCCCGCCGGTGTCATCAAGGACAACCTCCGCGCCAACACCAACCTCCGGGTCGCGCTGCGCATGGCTGACGAATCCGACTCGAAAGACGTCGTCGACGATCCGGTCGCGGCGAGCTTCCCGCCCTCGATCCCCGGGCGCGGTATCGCGAAGACGGGCCCGGGGCGGTTGGTCCCGTTCCAGTCCGCCTACGCGGGTGGGTGGAGCTCCGACGAGGTCGTGGCCGCCGACGTGTCGGTCGCCGAGCTGCGCTTCGGTTCGATCCAGAAGTGGGAGCTCGACGATGCGGGGGAGAGCGACTCCCACGACGCCGATCCCGGTCCCAACGACCAGAAGCGGATCGTGGCGACGCTCATCGAGGCCGCGAAGCAGGCGCGCATCCCGGCGCCGCGTCGTCCGTGGCTCGACGACCTGCCGACGACCGTCGACATCCGTGAGCTGGCGGGTGGCGCCGCCGGCGCGATCCTCCTCGGCAAAGCCGACATCCCCGAGCGTCAGCTGCAGGAGCCGGTCTACTTCGAACCGGACCGCGATGGATCGCTCCTCGTGTACGGAACGAGCGGGTCGGGCAAGTCCACCGTCCTGCGCACGATCGCCATCTCGGCCGCGATGGGACGACGCACCGAGAACGTCGAGGTCTACGGTCTGGACTTCGGATCGGGATCGCTCAAGAGCCTCGAGGCGCTGCCGCACGTCGGCTCGATCATCCCGGGCGACGACAGCGAGCGAGTGCAGCGCATCATGCGCTCTCTCGGCGCCGTGCTCGACGACCGCGGCAAGCGGTTCAGTGCGGCGAACGCCGCCAGCATCGCCGAATACCGCGAGTTGACCGGACGCGACGAGGCGCGCATCATCCTGCTCCTGGACGGCCTGCCCCAGTTCCGTGCGGACTGGGAGTCGACGACGGCGCGGATGCCGTTCTATCAGGCCTTCATGCGGATCCTCGGCGAGGGTCGCCCGCTCGGCGTCCACGTCGTGGCGACGGCCGACCGCTCGGGCTCGGTGCCCACCGCCGTCAGCTCCAACGTCTCGCGGCGCGTCATCCTGCGGTTGTCCGACGCGAACGCCTACTCGCTCCTCAACGCTCCCAAGGACGTGCTCGACGAGCGGTCCGAACCCGGGCGTGCGATCGTCGATGGGCTCGAGATGCAGATCGCGGTCCTCGGCGGCACCCCCAACGTCGCCGAGCAGACGAAACTCCTCCAGCAGCTCGCCGACGAGCTCCGTGCCCGCGGGGCGCGCGAGGTGCCCGAGATCGGGTCCCTCCCGACCCGCCTCGACGCGGGCGACCTCCCCGATCGCATCGGCGAGTTCCCCGTTCTGGGTGTGGCCGAGGACACCCTCGCGGCGCGCGACTTCGATCCGGTCGGCAGCTTCGTGGTCGCAGGACCGCCGCAGTCGGGCAAGACGACGACCCTCAAGTCGATGATCCTCGCGATGACCAGATTCGACCCCGACGTGAAGCTCTTCCACTTCGGCGGTCGGCGTTCGCAGCTGAAGGAGTTCGCTCCGTGGATGCGCACGGCGACGACTCCCGACGACGCGAAGGAGCTCGCGACCGAGCTCGCCGAGCTCGTCGCCGACGAGTCTCTCGGTCAGCGCCTCATGATCGTCATCGAGGATGTGCCGCAGTTCGCCGATTCGCCGGCCGAGCGCCCGATGAAGGCGCTGTTCCAGGCGATCAACCGCAGCGACCACCTGCTGGTCGGCGACGTGGACGTCAATCAGGTCACCAGCGGCTTCGGCCTCATCGGCGACTTCAAGGGCGGCCGCAAGGGCATCATCCTCAAGCCCGACGCATTCGACGGCGATGCCGTGTTCAAGGTGCCGTTCCCGAAGGTCAAGCGCTCCGACTTCCCCGCCGGACGAGGCATCTTCGTGCAGGCCGGGCGCGCGGTCACCGTCCAGGTGCCGCTCGTGGAGGGGGCTGCACTCCCCGTCCCCGCACGGTCGTGAGGGGAGGTTCTGCATGAGCACCCGTACCGTTCAGCTGGTGGGCAGCGACGAGGAGATCATCGCGGTCGCGCGTGCCGCTCCCGAAGCCATCGCCGCGGACCGCGGGCTTTCCAATCGCCTGCTCCCCGCCGTGATGCGCCTGTCGCGGGAGCGCCGCGACTTCGTATCCGGGCCGCGCGACGCGATCCCTGTCCCGCGCCGTTCGGACCTCGGAACAGGCTCCCACGACCGTGTCTGGGGCACCGTGCTCACCTTTGCGCTGCTGGCGGTCGTGACGGCGGCGTCGATGTTCCTGCCGCCCGTTCGCGGCGTCGTCGTCGACATCGAGATCGCGCTGCCGCTCGTCATCGTCGCGACGCCGATCGCCGCCGTGCTGCTGGTGGTCGTCGGGCTCCTCGCACGGCGGGCCTCGCCCTACCCCGCATACGTGGGGATGGTGATGACGGTGATCGTCGCCGTCGTCCTCGCGCTGCTCATCGGATACCGGATGATCGTCGGCACGGCATCCCGCGGCGTGCCCTTCACGCAGGAGCAGCTGGGATTGTGGTTCGTGGCCGGGGGCATCCTGCTGGTCGAACTGGTCGCCCTGGCGGTGATCTTCGCCCGCCGGCGCGGCAGCGCGACCAGCCCCGCGCGCGGCGCCGACGCGCGCGCCGACCGCAGCCGCGACGATCAGGCGCTCCGGAAGGAAGCAGTGCGGCTGGCCGCTTTCCGTCCGGATGCCGCAGACGCCGCCGCCCTGTCATCGCGATGGAATGCGGCGCTCAGCGCCGCGGACGTCTCCGACGAGACCCGCGCGCAGGGTCGGCGACTCGGCCCGGTGCCGTGGCTCGTCTGGGCCCATTTCGATGGCGAGATCGACGTCGCCGACCGACGGTGACCGGGTCGGCGTGGAGTGGGGGAGGAGTCCCCATCGACGCCCCCGCCCGCGCTGCCGCTCGCGCACTGTACGACGCGATGGCTCTCAGCCTGGACTGGGCTCCGGTGAGCGCTTCCGCCTGACACGGGTGGGGACAGCGGTCCGAGAAGTGGGGAGGTCTCCCCATTGGCGGATGGGGTGGGGTCGGGTTGACTGTTCTCATCGGCCCGGGGTGGGTCGGGTTTCCGATTACTGGAGGTGTGGACGATGGCCGATTTCGGTGCGTCTTATGGAGAGATGGAGCAGGTTGCGTCGTCGCTGTCGCAGGCTCGTGATGACATTCAGGGTCAGCTGGACACGCTGAAGTCGCAGGTCGACACTCTTCTGGGTGATGACTTCAAGACGCAGCACGCGTCGGGCAAGTTCGGTGAGGGCTACGGGGAGCTGACGACGGGTCTGAAGAGTGCCGTCGACGGCATCAACGACATGTCCGAGGCGCTACTGGGCATGATGCGCGCGATCCAGGACCTGGACCAGCAGCTCGCCGGCGGCTGAGTTCCGCTGGATTGCTCCGAGAAGGGGTCGGCCGTCAGGCCGGCCCCTTCTTCGTGTCTCCGCGGTAGGGGGCATATACGGCATCCGACCAGCGAGCGTCAAGTGGGGAGGTCTCCCCATTGGCGGATGGGGTGGGGTCGGGTTGACTGTTCTCATCGGCCCGGGGTGGGTCGGGTTTCCGATTACTGGAGGTGTGGACGATGGCCGATTTCGGTGCGTCTTATGGAGAGATGGAGCAGGTTGCGTCGTCGCTGTCGCAGGCTCGTGATGACATTCAGGGTCAGCTGGACACGCTGAAGTCGCAGGTCGACACTCTTCTGGGTGATGACTTCAAGACGCAGCACGCGTCGGGCAAGTTCGGTGAGGGCTACGGGGAGCTGACGACGGGTCTGAAGAGTGCCGTCGACGGCATCAACGACATGTCCGAAGCTCTGCTGGGCATGATGCGCGCGATCCAGGACCTGGACCAGCAGCTCGCCGGCGGTTGAACCGCGTCGAGGATCTGACCGTCGAATGGGCCGGGGCTGCATCGGCCCCGGCCCATTCGCCGTAGAGGGGGACCGCTGTGGCACGTGACGTCGACATCGACCGGGCACAGCTCGAGCAGGCCGCGTTGATCCTCGACGGCGCGCTGGGGGGATACCGCGCGCACATCGAGGACACCTGGCGGCGTGACACCGGCGTGGGCGACCCGTGCGGGCGCACACTGCTGCGTGTCATGCTCGAGAACGCGATCGGCGCGGCGCTGGTGCGCGCGCGCACCGAGACCGACGACGGGCTGCTGCTGGGCGAACAGCTCCGCGCCATCGTCGACTCCTTCGCGTCGCTCGATGCATCGCTCGGCGACGGATGGGATGCGGACTATGTCGCTGACCTCTCCTGACCGCGGTTACCTCCTCGAGCACATCGACTTCGATTCGGGCTCGATCGAGGCGCTGCACGGCGCGATCGTGAACGTGCTCGAGCACGCCGGAGATGCCCGCCTCGTGCTCGGCAACATCGAGGGCGGGCTCGAGGGGCGCGGCGCCGCGATCCGCGATGCGACGGCGGATGCCGGAGAGATCGCCCACCGCATCCGGCCGACCGTCGGCATGCTCCGGCGGATCTCCGTGGCGGTGCGCGGCTACGGGGAGGCCGTCGCTCAGCACGCCCGCGCCGCCAACGATCTCGTGCCGGAGATCGAAGCGGCTCATCGCGCCGTCGGCGACGCGGAGTCGGCTGCCGCGACCGCGCAGACCCGGGAGGGCGCGCTGTCGTCGGACGCCTCCGATGCACAGACCGCGCAGGCGGCATCCGCCGTCGAGATTGCCGAGGAAGATCTCGCCGCCCGTCGGAGGGCGCTCGCGGACCTGTGGGCGGCGTGGGAAGCCGCGTACGGCTTCTGGGACGACGCGTACGGCCAGGCGCTCGCGGCGATCGTGAATGTCGAGTCGGCCGGGGGATCGACCGCGATGCGTGCGGCGATCGATGCCCTGGCGAACGCGGACTCGCCCGCCGAGGTCGCCGAGATCTGGGCGGGCCTGACCGACGCGCAGCGCGACGACGTGACCTCCCGGCGGCCGGAGTTCGTCGGCAACCTCGAGGGCGTGCCGTATGCCACGAGATTCGAGGCCAACCGCGCCGTCTACGACGAGACGATCGCGGCCGGCCCCTATGGAGACCCCCTCGACAGCCAGTTCGAGCAGCTGGGGATCGAGCTGGACTGGAACGACGGGGAGCTCTTGATGTTCCACCCCTTCGAGCAGCCGCAGGCGACGGCAGCGGTGGTCTACGACGTGCGCCGAGACGAACGAGGTCAGGTGATCGACCCGTTCGCGGGCGTGACGAACGTGAACGTGCTCGTCGGGGGGATGTTCTCGGGCCTCGGTGATCTCGAGGATTGGGGACAGAGCGCCCGCGACCTCAACGACTACGCCGAGGCCTATGGCGCCCAGCCAACGGGCTCCGTGAGCATCGCGTGGTACGGATACGACTCGCCGAATCTGGCGACAGAGCACACCATGGGGAGTGCCACCGAGGGGGCGGCGCGCCTCGCGGCGACCCTCCGCGGGCTGGATGCCGAAGTGTCGTCGCAGATCACCACCTCGGTCATCGGCCACTCTTACGGCAGTACGACCGCGTTCCTGGCTGTGGGTGGCTCCCCGGAGGAGCTCGGTGTCGATCGGTTGATCGCAGTCGGCTCTGCGGGTGTGCCGGATGGGTATCACGCGGGCTGGACCGGAGATGCGCAGATGGACTACACGGGCACCGAGATATACGCCACGCGGGCACCGTGGGATTTCGTCGCCCGGTACGGAGAGGTCAGTTCCTTCGGTCACGGTACAGATCCCGCAGACATCCCCGGCGCGACGACGTTCGAGAGTGACGGCGGGACGGCGCCGGCTCTGGGTGGCGGCGATGAATCGGTGCTGTCGACCCCGGGGCACGCCTCACACGACGGCGGCAATTCGATCTGGGGATGGTGGGAGCAGGACAACGGCTACCTGGCACGGGACTCTGAGTCGTTCCGTAATATTGCCAACATCGTGGCGAACGGTGAGGTGCTGCAGTGAAAGCGAAACGGACGGCGGTGGCCCTTCTCGGCGCGGCGACGATGCTTGCTCTGCTGACCGGATGTGGAGGGGAACCCGACATGGAGCCGACGGCAGACGTGCGTGAGCGAGCCGAAGCGGTGTACTTCGACTACCGCGAGCAGACCAATCTCGTGCTCGCGATCATCGACGAGGGGCCTTGGGTGGTCGGTGGGAGTGCGGAGTACGGAATGGTTCCGTCATCGTCGGGCTGCGACGACGGCTGGAAGTTCGATCTGACGCGGTCGACCACGATCGATCCCGCGTCTGTGGACGGTCTCCGAGAGAAGGTTGCCGCTCACCTCGACGATGCGGGTTTCACCGTGGAGGGGATGGAGCTGGGCGCGGAGGGGGAGGGCTCGGGAGACGTCATCGTGCGTCAGCAGGGTGTGTTCTCTCTGCTGGTTGTGACCTTCGTCGACAACGGCAACGTTCTCGTCAAGGCCACCACGGCATGTCAGCACGGCGACGCCCGCGAGCTGGGCAAGGCGCTGTTCGGCGATGCGCGGCTGGCGGAAGGATATCTCCCGAGCGAGGAGTCTCCCTCCGACCCCCTGTTCTTCGGGATCGCCCCGGGCGACCCGCAGTTCGCGCCCGCTCCCTGACAGATCGCGGCGGCCCCTGTCAAGAGGGGAGTACTCTCCATCGCCATGCGCG
Organism: Microbacterium marinum; assembly: GCF_014204835.1. Classification (NCBI taxonomy): domain Bacteria; kingdom Bacillati; phylum Actinomycetota; class Actinomycetes; order Micrococcales; family Microbacteriaceae; genus Microbacterium; species Microbacterium marinum. The sequence goes on from NZ_JACHMD010000001.1 coordinate 979,482, forward strand.
TCGGCCGTCGATAGCGTGTCCTCAGACAACGCATCAGACGCTGCGGACAGAGCAGCCCGACGGGGGAGAGTCGCGATGACCGATGCCGTATGGATCAACTTCTCGACGCTGGATCGCACCAGCACCAGGCTCAAGAACATCATCACCGAGCTCGAGGATGCGGGCGACCTCGCCGATGAACTGGCCGACGCGATCGGCAAGCCGTACGGCAAGGGTGCTCTCTCTGACAAGGTGAGCGACTTCGAGGGTCGCTGGAACGACCGCCGCGGCGATCTTGTGCGCGACATCACGAAGATCCAGGAGCACGTGCAGGGCGTCCTCGACGGATTCAAGGACTGGGACGCAGAGACGGCAGCCGAGATGGACATCGACGCGTCGGGCACGACCGATGCGACCCGCCCGAGCGCGGTCTGACAACGGGGGAGACCATGGAACAGTCACCGGCAGGACGCACCATCAAGACCCTCGAGGGAGAGGCGTCCACGATCAAGCGGCGCGGACGTCGCATCGAGTCGATCGGTCGCCAGATGATCTCCAGCGCCGATGTGCTCGAGCAGCTCGTCAGCGAGGGCGACGACCAGCGCGGCAAGGCGATCGAGAAGATCCGCGAGATCGTGGGCGACACGCATCAGGAGCTCCGCCGAGCCGGGCGTATGTACGAGCCGACGGGGCCCGTCATCCTCGCGTACGGCCAGGCCGTCGAGGATTGCAAGCCGCGCATCCGAACGGCCGTCGACAACGCACAGGAGGCGTGGACCCGCTACGCGTCGGCTCCCGGACAGCGTTTCGAACGGTTCGGGCCGGCCCCGCTCGTCGAGGAAGTCGCCGAGCAGCAGGCTGAGGACGACCAGCAGAAGCGCGAGCTGTACGACGACTGGCTCGTGGAGGCCCGCGCGTTCGATCGCGAGTACGACACCTGGGAGGACGCGTTCGACGCCGCCGTGGACGGCATCGGCGAGGTGCTCGACGGATCGATCGAGGACGGCTTCTGGGACGACCTCGACGGCGTCGTCGCCGTCGTGCTCCAGGTGCTGAGCGTTGTCGCGATCGTCGTGGCCATCGCGGGCATCATCATCGGCGGCCCGATCTTCGCCCTCATCGGCGCGGTGGTCGGCGTCGCGACACTCCTGCTTACGGCTTATCAGGTGCTCCGACAGGATGCCGGTGCGGAGAAGCTGATCATCGCTCTCATCGGCGTGATCCCGATCGGCAAGATCGGCCTGCTGTTCCAGGGCAAGCCCGGTCTGCTCTCGTTCGGCGCCGAGATGGTCACCGCCTTCCGGCCCTCGGCCTGGTCGGCGGCGGCGGGCCAGCTGCGCTCGCTCTCGAGCGTCATGACGCTCAGCGGCGGTGGCATCCGAGGGCTCCTGAACGCGGGCCGCGGGCTCTACACGATGAACAACCCCGTCGGTTTCGCCGATGCGATGACGCGCTTCATGTTCGGCAAGAACACGACCCAGCTCACGAATCTGGCAGAGTCGGTCGCCGGCTCGGCGAACGGATGGTGCAACTCGACCGTGCTGTCGGCGGCCTGGGAGGGGACGTACATGATGGCGTCGGGCGCGTGGGGAATCGGCGACAAGATCGCTACCTGGACGGGCAATCCCGGCCGGAAGCCGAGTTCGCTGTTCCCGTGGGTCGGAGCCGTCCTGTGACCGACATCGCCGAGGTTCCGCCCGCGACCAGCGAGAACGACGACGAGCGGATGCCGCAGGGCTGGGCCGCCGGCATGTGGCGGCTCACGGGACACAGTGAGGTCCCCGGGTGGCTCCTCCTGCCCGCCGAGGTCGACGACCGCGACGCGTGGGTGCAGGCGCAGCTGGCCGAAATCCGCACGGCGTGGGCCGAGCACTGGCGGGACGAGTGGGCAGAGCCGGTCGCCGCTCTCCTGGGTGCGGCGCTCGATGCCCGCCCCGACGAGGCGGCGCTCGCGTTCGAGCTGTGGCCTGTGCCCGCACCGCTCGTCGCGCAGGTCAGCGCCTCGTTCGGCGCCCGGCCGGCGGCGCTTCCCGACGCGGTGCGAGAGGGCGACCTGTACCCCACCGAGCAGCTGGGGGACGGTGTGCTCCTGGTGCGGGAGTTGCCCGACCCCGTCACCGGGATCACCCTCATCGGCACCGACATCCTCTTCGCTTCGGCAGAGGCCGTCGTCCTCGTCCGGCTCGAGCCGACCCTTCCCGAACTGCATGCCATGCTGATCGGCCAGTTCCACGCCTTCGTGCACACGCTCGAGTTCCTCGGCCCCGACGGCACGCCGGTCCGCGGGGTCGCTCCCGAGGGAATGCTCGCCGCTCGGTCCGACGCCGACTGGGCTGATAGCGTGCCGACACGATGAGCTTCCTCCACGCCAGTGCCCAGGAGTGGGCCGAGGACCACTCCCTCGCCGCAGACGTCCGGTTCGGCCGCCTCGAGTCGATCGCCTTCCAGCGGCATCCGGAGATCTACCGCTGGTTCGGAGTGGATGGTTCCTCCGCCGCGGAGCGCGCGTCGCGGCCCGCGCCCTCGGCGTCCGGCCGGGCGCTCGTCTGGCTGACGGCGGTCATCGCGATCATCGGGATCGTCGCGCCCGTCGGTGCGGTGGCGGCCCTGGGCGGCGACCGATTCAACTTCTTCCGCATGGATGCCGAGAACTCGGTGCCCCTCGCAGGTGTGCTGTTCATCATCGCGGCGCTGACCCAGCTCGTCGTGCTCGTCCTGTGGATCGTGCGCGGCGCGCGCTGGGACGCCCTTGTCACCGGGATCGTCGTCGTCGCCGTCATCTTCTCGGGCTTCGGTCTGTTCGCCATGCCGAACAGCGCGGCCTACGACGACTTCACCGGGTGGGAGCCCTGGTACCCCGCCGTCATCGCGTCGTTCGTCATCTCGCTGGTGTCGGCGATCGCGATGTTCGCGCGCTTCCGGGTGCGCGCGCCCGAGGCGGTCGCCGATGAGCCGGCCGCGCCCCCCGCGGTCGACGCCGTGAGCGCGGCGGGCGCGGCGATCGCCGCGCTTCCCGCCGCGGAGCGCGCGGCGATCCTCTCCGACCGCGACAACGCCCTCGAGATTTTGCACAGTCGCGGCATCCTCGACGAAGCGACCCTCGAACGCGCCCTCGGGCACGACCTCGGCACCCTCTTCCTGCTCGATGACTCTCCCTCCGGAGGCACGCGATGACCGATCCCCACGGCCTGCAGTCCACCCCCGAGCGCATCAGCCTGCGCGAGCAGCTCGGCGTCCGAGCCGACCCTGCGTTCGCCCTCGCCCTCCCGACCGGATGGGTCCGCCGTGAGGCGTCGGAGCAGACGCAGGAGGAGATGACGCGCGACGTCCGCCGGCGCCTGCTGGACGCCCACCGGCCCGACCTCTTCGCGCGGATCCGACCTCTGCTCGCGGACGCGTTCGCCCAGATGGCGGATGCCGATGTCATCGCGTTCTTCGCCCCGGCGACCGGCGACGACACCGCGCTCGCGCTGCCCGCCTCGCTCGTGGCATCCCTGCGCACGCCGACGACACCGGGCGACACGCTCGACTCCCTCGTGCAGGCGCTGATCCGCCAGGAGGGGGCGACTCCGCTCCTCGGAGACAAGCGTTTCCTGCGGTTCGAGCGCGAGACCCGCCAGGTGTTCGAGGACGCGCCGGTGCGCGTCACCCAGGTCGTCTACCTCACGCCGATCCCCGGGACGGGCCGCCGCCGCGGGCTGCAGCTCACGGCATCCGTGATCCGACCCGACGACGCTCCCGCCGACGACCGGCCCAACGTGCTCGTCAAGGCGCTGCTGGACGCATGCGTATCGTCGCTGTCGTGGAGCGTGGAACCGGCGACGGTGTGACCCGGACGCGGCTCACCGCCGCGTCCGATTTCCGCCAGCCGGTGGGGGAGGGTCGTGCCAGGCTGGACGCATGACCTCGAACGCCGCCACCTTCGATGAGCGTTATCGCGCGATCGACGCGAGGGACGCGCGCTTCGACGGTCAATTCGTCACCGCCGTCCGCACGACGGGGATCTACTGCCGGCCCAGCTGCCCGGCGCGCACTCCGAAGCCGGCCAACGTCACGTTTTACCCCACCAGTGCCGCCGCGCACGAGGCCGGCTTCCGCGCCTGCAAGAGATGCCTGCCCGAAGCCACCCCGGGGTCGCCGGAATGGAACCTCCGTGGGGACGTCGCCGGGCGCGCCATGCGCCTCATCGCCGACGGCGTCGTCGATCGTGACGGCGTGACGGGGCTCGCCGCGCAGCTCGGATACTCGACACGGCACCTCACGCGACTCCTCGCCGGCGAGCTGGGAGCAGGCCCCCTCGCCCTCGCGCGCGCGCACCGCGCGCACACCGCGCGCACCCTCCTCGTCGACACCGACCTGCCCGTCGCCGATGTCGCATTCGCCGCGGGATTCGCCAGCGTGCGCCAGTTCAACGAGACGATGGCCGAGGTCTTCGCGCTCACGCCGACCCAGTTGCGCGCCCGGCGGACCGCCGGCGCGCGTCCGCCGGGTCGGATCGAGCTCTTCCTCCCGTTCCGCGAGCCTTTCGACGCGACGGGCCTCTTCGGCTGGATGAGAGCTCACGCCGTACCGGGCGCCGAGATCGGGGAGCCCGATCGGTTCTCTCGCGTGCTTCTTCTGCCGGGCGGCCCTGCGTGGTTCGAGGTCAGCCTTGCTTCCGCCGGACGCCTGCGGCTTCACGTCGAGCTCGCCTCGCTGCGAGATCTTTCCGCGCTGATCTCCCGCGTGCGCCGACTCTTCGATCTGGATGCCGACCCGGAAGCCGTCGACGAGGCGCTCTCCCGGCACCCGGAGGTCCGTCCCCTGGTGGCCGCCGTCCCCGGGGTGCGCCTGCCCGCCGCCGTCGACGCGGGAGAGATGCTCATCCGCGCCATGATCGGACAGCAGATCAGTGTCGCCGCGGCGCGCACCGTGATGGGGCGGCTGGTCGCCGAACTCGGGGAGCCCGTAGAGACGTCCCGCGGGCCGATGGCGCTGTTCCCCACCCCGCACGCGATCGCCGAGCACGGCGCCGAGGTGCTGCGGGGACCGGCCGCGCGCGTGCGCGCCATCGTGGGGGCGGCGACCGCTCTTTCCACAGGAGAGCTGCGACTCGGTCCGGGGGACGACTCCTCCGAGCAGCGCGCCTCACTCCTGGCCCTCCCCGGCATCGGCCCGTGGACCGCCGACTATGTACGGATGCGGGTGCTCGGCGACCCCGACATCCTGCTGCCCGGCGATGTCGCCGCGCGCGCGGGCGCCGCCGCCGCAGGGATCCCGTCCGACGCCGCCGGCCTCACCGCATGGGCCACTCGGACGGCGCCCTGGCGAAGCTACCTCATGGCCCACCTCTGGTACGCCGCACCCGTGACGCAGGCCTGGCGTCACCCGGCTGAGACCCTCCCCTCTGGAAAGGCAACCCGATGACCGTCCTCCTGCAGACCGTCGAGACCGCCGACGGCCCGTTCACGATCCTCGAAGACGACGGCGTCGTGCTCGCCTCCGGATGGACGGCGGACCCGCAAGAGATCGTGAACCGACTGCGCCCCGCGGACCGCCCCGTCCCGGTAGCTCCTGCGGCACCCGTCATCACCGCGGCCACCGAAGCCGTCACCGCGTACTACGCCGGCGAGCTCGCCGCCATCGACGCCGTCCGCGTCCGCCAGCACGGGACCGCGATGCAGCTGGCCGGCTGGCAGGCGCTCCGCACCATCGAACCCGGGCGCCCGCTCACCTACGCCGGATTCGCCGCGGTCCTCGGATCCCCGTCGGCCGTCCGCGCCGCGGCATCCATCTGCGCGAAGAACGCACCCGCGCTGTTCGTGCCCTGCCACCGGGTGCTGCGCACCGGGGGAGCGCTCGGCGGATTCGCGTGGGGACTCTCCGTGAAGGAGAGCCTGCTCGCACGCGAGGCGATCTGACCCGGCGCCAGAAAGCGCTTGCTTTCAGCGAATACTCAGCGATATCCTGGAGGGCTCCCGCGCACGATGCGGGCGCCACGACCGGCCCTATCGAGGAGGAAGCCATGTTCCCGGAGATCGTCTACACGAAGTCCGTCGCCTTCCTCGCCGCCGGACGCCCCGCCCGACAGGGATGACTCCGCGCGGAAGTTCTCCGCGCCTCCCGATGTTCTCCCTCGACGGGCCGATTCGGCCCTGATCGTCTGCGCCCTGTGGCGCGCCTCGCCGCCCCGGCATCCTCTCTCACCTCTGCAGGAACATGACTTCTTCGACGCCTCCCCGTCTGTCCACCGCCCGCTCTCTCGCGCGCCTCATCCCCTTCGCGCGCCCCGTTCTGCCGCGACTCGGCCTCGGCGCCGCCAGCGCGCTGCTGGCGAGCCTGCTCGGCCTCGGCATCCCTCTCGTCCTTGAACAGATCGTGGGCACGGACGGCCCCATCGCCTCCGGCGAGCCCGGCCTCATCGCCGTCGGCGCGGCCGTCGTGCTGCTGCTCGGCCTCCTCGAAGCGCTCATGGTGTGGGCGCGCCGGTGGTTCGTCCTCGCCCCGGCGACCGCCGTCGAATACGAGCTCCGCACCGACTTCTACTCGCGGCTGCAGCGACTCCCCGTCGCCTTCCACGACCGGTGGCAGTCGGGGCAGCTGCTCAGCCGCATGATGCAGGACATCAGCCTCATCCGCCGGTGGCTCGCCTTCGGCGTCGTCCTGCTCGTCGTCAACGTCATCACGATCGTGGTCGGCTCGATCATCCTCTTCCGGTGGCACTGGCTGCTCGGCACGATCTTCGTCGTGGTGTCGGCGCCGCTGTGGGTCGCGGGCTACATCTTCGAGAACCGATACGGCGCCCTCTCGCGCCAGAGCCAGGACCAGGCCGGTGACCTCGCCACCGCGGTCGAGGAATCCGTCCACGGCATCCGCGTGCTGAAGGCCTTCGGACGCGGCTCGCACGCCCTGAAGAAGTTCACCCGCCAGGCCGAGACGCTCCGCCAGACCGAGATCAACAAGGCCCGGGCCGTGGGATGGATCTGGTTCTGGCTCGTGCTGCTGCCCGACATCGCCTTCGCGCTGTGCCTGGGCGCGGGGATCTACCTCGCGGCATCCGGCGAGATCGACCAGGGTGCACTCATCGCGTTCTTCGCGATGGCGACCATCCTGCGGTGGCCGGTCGAGTCGATCGGCTTCCTGTTCTCCTTCCTCGTCGACGCGCGCACCGCGACCGACCGCATCTTCGAGGTCTTCGACGAGGAGAACACCATCGTCGACCCCGAGAACCCCACCACGATCGACCGCCCGCGTGGCGAGCTCGTCTTCGAGGGCGCGCGGTTCCGGTATCAGGATGCCGGGAGCGCGGAGCGCGACCTCCTCGACGGGATCGACCTGTCGCTCCGGCCGGGGGAGACCATGGCCCTCGTAGGGCTGACGGGGTCGGGGAAGACCACCCTGACGACCCTGCCGGGACGTCTGTACGACGTGACGGGTGGTCGTGTGACCCTCGACGGTGTCGACGTGCGCGACCTGACGCTCAGCGAACTGCGCCGCCACGTCGGCATGGCCTTCGAAGACGCGACGCTGTTCTCGCAGTCCGTCCGCGAGAACGTGCTACTGGGCCGCGAAGACCTCGAGCGCGGAAGCGCCGAAGCCGAGCGCGTGATGCGCGAGGCGCTCGACGTGGCGCAGGCGTCGTTCGTCGACGACCTCCCGAACGGCGTGGACACGATCATCGGCGAAGAGGGCCTCAGCCTCTCCGGCGGTCAGCGTCAGCGTCTCGCGCTCGCGCGCGCGGTCGCCGCCCGGCCCGCGGTCCTCGTCCTCGACGACCCGCTGTCCGCCCTCGACGTCGACACCGAGGCGCTCGTCGAGGATGCCCTCCGCGAAGTCCTCGCCGAGACGACGGCGCTCGTCGTCGCCCACCGACCGTCGACGGTCATGCTGGCCGACCGGGTCGCGCTCCTCCAGGAGGGGCGGATCACCGCGGTCGGCACGCACTCCGAGCTCCTGCGCAGCAGCGAGCACTACCGGCACGTCATCTCGAGCCTCGAGGACGAGCAGGAACGTCAGCACGAGAGGGAGGTGTCCCTGTGAGCACCGTCACCGGGACCAGCGGCGAAGACCGCTCCGACTACACCCGCGCCGAGAGCCGTGAGATCCGGCGCCGCTCGCTTCGCCTGCTCGGTTCGCTGGTCACCCCGCTGCGCCTGCAGCTGGTGCTCGCCGCGATCGTCCTCGTCATCTCCACCGCGCTCCGCGTCGCGGGGCCCGCCCTCGTCGGCTGGGGCATCGCGAACGCGCTGCCCGCGGTGCGTGCCGAAGCGGACTGGATGCCGACGATCCTCGTCGTGATCATCTTCCTCATCACCGCTGTCGGCGGCGCCGCGCTCATCGGCTGGTACGCCGTCGTCGCGGCGCGACTGACGCAGGCGGTGATGCTCGACCTCCGCAAGCGGATCTTCCTGCACACGCAGCGGCTGAGCCTCGAGTTCCACGAGTCGTACACGTCGGGCCGGATCATCTCGCGTCAGACCAGCGACCTGGACACGATCCGCGAGCTGCTCGACGGCGGGCTCAACGAGCTCGTCTCGGGTCTGCTGTACGGCGGGTTCACCCTCGTCGCCCTGCTGCTGCTCGACTGGCAGTCCGGCCTCATCCTCGCCGCGATGGGCATCCCGCTTTACTTCCTCATGCGCTGGTTCTACCTCCGCTCGCAGGTCGTCTACCGGGAGTCCCGCGTCATCAGCGCGAAGGTGATCGTCAAGTTCGTCGAATCGATGACCGGCATCCGCGCCGTCAAGGCGTTCCGCAAGGAGCCGGCCAACGATCGCGAGTTCGGCGGCCTCTCCAGCGACTACCGCGACGTGAACATGCGGTCGATCCGCCTGTTCGGCACCTTCGAGCCCGGGATGATGGCGCTCGCGTCGGTGTCGCTGGCGCTCGTCGTCTTCTGGGGCGGATTCCGCGTCACCAGCGGCGCGCTCGAACTCGGCTTCCTGCTCTCGGCGGTCCTGTACGTGCGGAACTTCTTCGCACCGATGCAGGAGGTGGCCTTCTTTCTCAACTCGTACCAGTCGGCGACGGCTGCGCTCGAGAAGGTGTCGGGCGTGCTCGAGGAGTCGCCCACCGTTCCCGACCCCGCGAAGCCGGTCGATCTGTGGGAGGCGCGCGGACACCTCCGGTTCGAGGACGTCACGTTCGGGTACTCCGACGACCGGACGATCCTGCCCGACTTCGCTCTCGACATCCCGGCGGGGCAGACGATCGCGCTCGTCGGCACCACCGGCGCGGGCAAGTCGACGCTCGCGAAGCTGATCGCACGGTTCTACGACCCCACCCGGGGCCGCCTCACCCTCGACGGGGTGGACCTGCGGCAGCTGCACCCGAAGGATCTCCGCCGGGCGATCGTGATGGTCACGCAGGAGGCCTACCTCTTCAGCGGCACCGTCGCGGACAACATCGCCCTCGGAAAGCCCGACGCGACCCTCGACGAGATCCAGGCGGCCGCTCGCGCCGTCGGCGCCCACGCCTTCATCGAGCGACTGCCCGACGGGTATGCGACGGACGTGAACAAGCGTGGTGGCCGCGTGTCGGCGGGGCAGCGTCAGCTGATCTCGTTCGCGCGGGCTTTCCTCGCCGACCCGGCGGTGCTGATCCTCGACGAGGCGACGGCGTCGCTCGACATCCCGAGCGAACGGCAGATCCAGGAGGCCCTCGGGACCCTGCTGGCCGACCGCACCGCGATCATCATCGCGCACCGGTTGTCGACGGTGGCGATCGCCGACCGTGTGCTCGTGATGGAGCACGGCCGGATCATCGAGGACGACACCCCCGCCGCCCTCATCGCCGGCACCGGCAAGTTCGCGCAGCTGCACAGCGCCTGGCGGGAGTCGCTGGTCTGAAGACCAAGAGCGGATGCCGCGGCCCTGGGTGACAGCCCGGGCCGCGGCATCCGCTCGTTTCAGCCGGTGACCTCGTCGAGCGAGACGGTGAAGACCTCGCGGCGTCCGTCGGGCGTGGTGACGGCGACGTCGCGCTGCCCCGTTCCGCCGGCGAACACGCGCAGCTGAAGCCCGTCGAGGTAGTCGTAGTCGGGGCGGTCCGTGCGGGCTCCCCAGGGGATGACGGCACCCGCACGCGCGTACAGCGGCAGGGAGAAGACGTCGTGGCGCTCCCGGCGCCAGCGGCCGCCCTCGACCTGCTCGCCGCTCAGCAGATGGGTCCACGTGCCCTCCGGCAGATAGAACTCGACCTCGCCGTCGGCCGACAGCACGGGTGCGACGAGCAGGTCGCCGCCGAGCATGAACTGTCGGTCCAGGTGCCCTACGGTGGGGTCCTCGGGGAACTCCAGTTGCATCGGTCGGAAGACGGGGATGCCGGTGGCGGCGGCATCCACACCGAGCTGGAACAGGTAGGGCATCAGCCGCATCTTCAGGTGGGTGAAGCGGCGGGTGACCTCGACCGCCTCCTCGTCGAAGTTCCACGGCACGCGGTACGAGCTCGACCCGTGGAAGCGGCTGTGCGTGCTGAGGAGCCCGAACGCGGTCCAGCGTTTGAAGACGGTCGGGTCGGGCGTGCCTTCGAATCCGCCGATGTCGTGGCTCCAGTGCGCGAAGCCGCTGAAGGCGAGGGACAGCCCGCCGCGGAGGGTCTCGGCCATCGATGGGAACGTTGAGGTGTTGTCGCCGCCCCAGTGCACCGGCATCCGCTGTCCGCCGGTCGTGGCGGAGCGGGCGAAGAGCACGGCCTCGCCCTCGCCGCGCTCGCTCACGAGGACGTCGTGGACGGCCGCGTTGTAGAGCTGCGTGTACAGGTTGTGCATGCGTTCGGGGTCGGAGCCGTCGGCCCACTCGACGTCGACCGGGATCCGCTCGCCGAAGTCGGTCTTGAAGCAGTCGACGCCCTGGTCGACCAGGGCGCGTAGCTTGCCCTGGTACCAGGCGGTCGCATCGGGGTTGGTGAAGTCGACGAGTCCCATGCCCGCCTGCCACTTGTCCCACTGCCAGATGGTGCCGTCGGGGCGCCGGACGAGGAAGCCGGCTTCGGCGGCCTCGGCGAACAGGGCGGAGCGCTGGCCGATGTAGGGGTTGATCCAGACGCTCACCCGCAGGTCTTTCGCGTGCAGGCGCTCGAGCATGCCGTCGGGGTCGGGGAAGACCCGGGGATCCCACTCGAAGTCGCACCAGTTGAACTCGCGCATCCAGAAGCAGTCGAAGTGGAAGACCGACACGGGCAGCTCGCGCCGTGCCATCTCGTCGATGAACGAGGTCACCGTCGCCTCGTCGTAGTCGGTCGTGAACGACGTCGACAGCCAGAGCCCGTACGACCAGGCCGGGACGACGGGCGGGCGCCCCGTGAGCGCCGTGTAGCGCGAGAGCACGTCCTTCGGGGTGGGGCCTGCGAAGACGAAGTACTCCAGGGCCTCGCCCGACGCGGAGAACTGCACCCGCTCGACCGCTTCGGACCCGACCTCGAACGACACGTGACCCGGGTCGTTCACGAGCACGCCGTAGCCGCGGCTGGTGAGGTAGAACGGGATATTTTTGTATGCCTGCTCGCTCGAGGTGCCACCGTCGGCGTTCCAGATCTCGACGCTCTGGCCGTTCTTGACCAGCGGGCCGAAGCGCTCGCCGAGCCCGTAGACGAGCTCCCCGACGCCGAGGTCCAGCTGCTCGCGGACGTAGGCGGATGCCACGGGCAGGTCCATTCCGCTCACGCGGTCGCCGACGACCCCGGCATCCACCTGCGCGTCCGGATCGACCCCGAGCCACGCGGGAGCGCGGAATCCGCTGCCGGTGATCCGTGTGCCGTCGACTTCGAAATCGAGGGACCACGGGGCCCCGTGGCGCACCCGTGCCACGAGGGAGCCGGTGCGCAGCTCTGCCGTGTCGGAGGACGCCGTCGCGTGCCCGGCTCCTCCCGCGACGGCGCCGGGCAGCTCGAATCCGCTGTGGCGACGGGAGCCGGCGTGGCGTTCGATGCGGACCCGGACCACCCCTTCGAGCGGGGAGGAGAGGGTGACGGTGAGGAGGGCGCGGTTGAGGGTGTCGCCGCGCGTGGCGATCACGGCGGTCGTCGCCGAGACGACGACGCTCTCCCCGTCGGTGGGGTGGATGCCGGTATCGAGGTCGTACGCCTCCTGGGCGTACAGCGGGCTGACGCCGGGACGCAGCTGCCAGAAACCATCGGTGAACTTCATTACTTGACTGCTCCTGCGGTGATGCCGCGCGTGAGGGTGCGCTGGAAGATGAGGAAGAAGATGAGGGTCGGGATGATGCCCAGCAGCGCGGACGCGCTGGTGGTGGTCACATCCATGAGGCGGTCGCCCTGCAGCACGCTGATCGCGACGGGCACGGTCTGGTTCGCGTTGGAGGCGAGGAAAGTCAGAGGGATGAGGAACTCGTTCCACGTCCAGATGAAGAAGAAGATGAGCAGCACCGACAGGGTCGGACGGCTGATGGGGAACACCACCCGCCAGAGGATCTGCCACCTGCTGGCCCCGTCGAGGGATGCCGCTTCGAGCACTTCCTTGGGGAAGGTGCCGTACACCGACGACAGGAGATAGGTGCCGAAGGCCGCCTGGATGACGACGAAGATGATGATCACCGCCCAGACGCTGTCGTACAGGCCCACCGATTTGAACATGTAGTACAGCGGGTAGAGCAGCGCCTCCTGCGGCAGCAGGTTCGCGAGGAGGAAGAGCAGCACGATCGACGTGCGGCCCTTCACACGCCCGATGCCGATCGCGAACGCGTTGAGCATCGAGATCAAAACGGCCAGGACCGCCACGATCCCGGAGATGAAGACGGAGTTCCAGACCTTCTCGGGGAAGTTCACCCGCTCCCAGAACTTCCCGATGCCGGTGAAGTCCAACGCCTGGGGGAGCGCGAGGGGTCCGGAGGTCGCGTAGTCGACCGGCGACTTGAAGGAGTTGACGAGCACGAGGTAGAACGGCGCCACGATGGCGAGCGCGCCGAGGGCGACGAGGCCGATCACGACCCAGTCGCGTCCGCGCCGTCGTGTCATGCCGCCGCGGGGGCGGGTCTTGCGGGCGGATGCCGGGGGGATCATCGCGGTGGCCATCACAGTCCCGCCCTTTCCTTGCGCTCGAGCGTGTTCTGCACGCGGACGAAGACGATCGAGACGATCACTACGACGATCGTGAGGACGGTGGCGATGGTCGCGCCGTAACCCACGTTCCGCTTCGTGAAGAACTCCTGGTACGCGTAGTACGCGGGGACGAGGGTCGCGCCTGCAGGGCCGCCCCTCGTGATCACGTACACGGGGCCGAACACCTTCAGCGCCGCGATCGTGCACGTCAGGGTGACGACGAAGATCTCGGGCCGGATGATGCTCATCGTGATGGCGGTGAACCGCTGGCCCCAGTTCGCGCCGTCGAGCTCGGCAGCCTCGTAGAGCTCGGGGTCGACGCGCTGCAGCGCCGCCATGAAGACGACGACGGGGTAGCCGATCTGCACCCACACGAGGACGACCATGAGGACGATGAGGGCGGACGGCATCTGCCCGAGCCAGTCGACCGGTCCGATGCCGAACGAGCCGAGGATCTGGTTGAGGGCGCCGTCTCCGCCGGGCCGGACGATCCAGCCGATCACGATGCCGGCGACGGCGACGGGGAGGATCTGGGGCAGGTAGTAGGTGGCACGCAGGAAGCTCGCGACGCGGCCGCCGAACTTTCGCCCGATGACGTCGAAGAGCGCCGCGGCGACGAAGAGGCCGATGATCGTCGGGACGACGACCATGGCGAGCACCATCCACACCGAGTTCGCGAACGACGTCCAGAAGTCGTCGTCGCCGAGGATGGCGATCCAGTTCTCCGCCCCGACGATCTCGGGGCTGCCGACACCCCGCCAGTCGGTGAAGGTGAGGAACAGGTTCCACACCAGGGGGATGACGACGATGACCAGCAGCAGCACGAAACCCGGCAGCAGGTACAGCCAGTAGCCGGCCCGGCTCGTTCCGCACTGCGGGATCGAGGGCTCCTCCGGGGGGAGAGCCGTGCGCAGAGTGCGCGTGGCGGTAGCGCTCATAGGGACTCCAGAGTGGGGGAGGGGCGGCGTCGCGCCGCCCCTCCGATCGGATGTGCGGTGGGGTCAGCGGTAGTCCGCGGTGCCCTCGTCGTACTGCTCGCCGAGGTTGGTCGCGGTGGCCGCGGCATCCTGCGCACCCGTCACGAGGCCCTGCAGCTCCTGGACGAGGACGTCGTAGAAGCCGGGGGCGGGCCAGTCCGGGTAGAAGGAGAGACCGTCGTCGTCGAGGATCCCGTTGAAGGTCTCGATCAGCGCCGCGCTCTTCTCGTCGGTGATGTCGGCGGCGTCGGCCGCGACTGGCACGCCGCCGTTGTTGCCGATGATCGCCTGGATCTCAGGGCGCATGGTGATGTCGATGAACTCGTAGGCGAGTTCCGCGTTGGCGGCGTTCGCCGGGACGACCCACAGGTTGCCCGACGATCCGAGGGAGAGCGTGGATTCCGGGAACGCGCCCATCGTCCATTCGAAGTCGGTCGCCTCGGCGACGAAGCGTCCGTACCACCACGAGCCCGACACGAAGATCGGGGAGGTGCCGTTGATGAAGGAGACGCCGGCATCCTCCGCCTTCACAGACGAGACGTCCTTCGCGATGTAGCCCTTGTCCACGTAGTCCGCGAGGGTCTCGGTCGCGTAGGTGACCTCGGGGCCACTCCAGTCGACGGGGTTCTCGTACAGCTGGTAATCGTCGACGAACGAGCGGTCGGCCTGCGACAGGGCGAGCTGGTACCAGAGCTGCCCGAGGGGGTACTCCGCTCCCGCCTCGGCGAGCGGGGTGACGCCCTGCTCGACGAACGCGTCGAGAACGTCGACGAACTCGTCGTAGGTGGTCGGGATCTCGAGGCCGGCCTCCTCGAAGGCGTCGAGGTTGTAGTAGACGCCGACGAATTCGCCGTAGTTCGGGATGCCGTACCAGGTGTCGCCACCCATGACGCCGTCCTCGGTGTACTTCGCCGTGGTCTGCAGTGACGGAGCGAGCTTGTCGTCCCACCCGTACTCGTCGACGGCGTCGGAGATGTCGGCGATGAGTCCGGTGCTGGCGAGGAAGCCTGCCGTCGCGTTGCCCTTGTTGAACTCCATCAGGTCGGGGGCGGCATCGGTGTCGAGCACCTGGCTCGCTGTCTTCTGGATCTGCTCGAAGGACTTCTCCTCGAACTCGACGGTGGCGCCGGTCTCCTCTTCGAAGACCTTGATCGCTTCGGCCCAGGCCTTGCCCATTGCGCTGTCGGCTCCCTCGTAGTGCCACAGGCGCAGGGTGTCGCCGTCGCCTCCGGAGGTGTCTCCGCCGGCGCAGCCGCTCAGGGCGAGCCCTGCGACGGAGAGGGTGGCGACCGCGGCGAGGGCCGCGGTCCGTCGTGTCATGCGTGCCATCGTCGGCACTCCTTTCGTGGTGACCAGGACGGTCGTGGTGTTTCGGGTGGTGGTGCGTCCGGGGCGCTTCGACGCCTCTTCACGCGAGGTGTCGAAGCGCTTCGATGATGCGGATAAGAACAGGCCGCTCGGTCCTGGGCCGAGCGGGAGGGAGGCGGAGGCGTCCGGCGCGTCCGCCGCGGCGGTCACCCCGGGCGGGCGACGGAGCCGACGGATCGGTAGTCGGGTGAGATGAGGTGCATCACCGGGGCGCGGCCGGGTTCTTCCAGCCGCGCGATGGCGAGCTCGACGGCCACATCGCACGATGCCGAGGGCACGAGCGGGATGGTGTCGACGGGAGACGACAGCCGTGAGGTGTCGAAGACGGTGGCGACGGAGATGAGCGAGATGTCCCGCCCGATCTCGAGGTCGCGTTCGGCGAGGACGGACAGAACGGCATCGTGCGCGTCTTCGGCGGCGTGGATCAGGATGCCGGTGACGCCGGCGTCGAGGGCTGCGGCGGTGGCCGCCCGGACGCTCGAAGGGTCGGTCGTCGTGACACCGCTCGTGGCGAAGCGGAGTGTCGAGCCCCGCGCCTCGGCGCGAGCCAGCGCCGCCGATCGCAGGCGCGGCGGGAAGTTGGATGCCTCGTACGCGACGTCGGTCTGACCGATCAGCGCCATCGTCGTGACGCCCGCGTCCGCCAGGGTGTCGACGGCGAGTGCAGCCGCGCCCTCGAAATCGAGGTCGACGCAGTCGAGGCCTTCGTGATCGTCGGGGATGCCGATGAACACCGTCGGGATCCGCAGCGACCGCGCGATCTCGACCCGCGCGTCGTCGGGGGCGACGTCGAGGACGAGGACCGCGTCGACCAGATCGCTGGCGGCGACCCGCTGCATCCCGGCCGAGGCCTGCTCGTCGGTGAGGAGAAGGAGGTCGTAATCGCGACGGCGGGCAGCGATCGATGCCGCGAGGACGAACGCCATGTGGGTGGGTGCGTGCGTGTCGGCCCGCAGCGGCTCGGTGAGGGCGAAGATCTGCGTTCGTCGGCCCGCGAGCGCCCGCGCACCCGCGTGAGGCTGGTAACCCAGGGTCGCGGCCGCGTCGAGGACGCGACGGCGGGTGTCGGGGGAGATGGCGCGCTTGCCGCTGAGTGCGTACGAGACGGTGCTGATCGACACGCCGGCCGCCGCCGCCACCTCGTCGATCCGTGCCATGACACCTTCTCCATCGAATGTGCGCGTCTCCGAACTCGATCTCGAAGCGCTTCGACGGTGAGCATATGCATCATCACGTCCTCAGCGCAAGACTTTTGTCGTCGAGATCAACAAATCCGAGAGCGCTCTCATACGCGACGGAACGAACAGGCGCGGCGAGAACGAACGACGGCGGCACGACGCCAGGGCATCGTGTCGCCGTCGGGAGTTCGAGGACGGGTGCGGGTCGGCTCAGAGGCGCAGCTCGGCGACGACCTCGCCGTACTCCGTCTCGTCCACGGGCGTGAATCCGACACGCCGGAAGAAGGCCTCGGGTCCGCCGTCGCCCGCTTCGTAGATGACGTTGACGTGGTCGAAGCCACGGTCGCGTGCTTCATCGAGGAGCCGCGCGACGGCGAATCGGCCTACACCGCGGCCCTGATCGTCGGCGTCGACGTTGATGCGCCACAGGACGGAGCGGAAGTGCTCCTGCGCGGCATCCTCATCGAAATTCGCGCTGACGAACCCGACGACCTCGTCGCCGTCGAGGACGACGCGCTGCCACGCTGTCGCCGGATTGACGACGGCGCCAGCGACCGCGTAGCTCGTCGGAGCGAGGAACTGCTCCTGCCCCGGCTTCAGAGACATCGTGTTGACCGCCACGATCGTGTTCGCGGACAGTTCGACCAATCGCAGCTCCGTCATGCCGCCAGGGTACCCGGCGCGGCGACGGGGGCGCACGTCATTTCGCGAAGGACCGATTCGACCCGTCCGCGCCGGGTACCCGAAGAAGTATCTCGACATCGAGAGACTTCAGGGTGGTGCGATAGTCTGAACGGGATTCCCCCGACGTTCAAACGGAGAGACGAGACGTGTCCGAGTCGACCATCATCTACACCCACACCGACGAGGCCCCGGCGCTCGCCACCGCCTCGTTCCTTCCCATCGTCACGGCCGTCGCCAGCCAGGCGGGGATCGAGATCGAGACCCGCGACATCTCGCTCGGCGGTCGCATCCTCGCGGCATTCCCACAGGAGCTCACGCCCGAGCAGCAGGTCGGCGACGCCCTCGCCGAGCTCGGCGGCCTCGCCACCCTGCCCGAGGCGAACATCATCAAGCTGCCGAACATCTCGGCATCCATCCCCCAGCTGAAGGCCGCCATCGCCGAACTCCAGTCGCAGGGTTACGACATCCCGAACTACCCGGACGAGGCGACCACGGTCGAGGAGAAAGACGTCCGCGCGCGGTACGACCGCATCAAGGGCTCCGCCGTGAACCCGGTCCTCCGTGAGGGCAACAGCGACCGGCGCGCGCCCCTGTCGGTGAAGAACTACGCGCGGAAGCACCCGCACCGCAACAAGCCGTTCGCCGAGGGGTCGAAGACCCGCGTCGCGACCATGGGGCACGACGACTTCAAGAGCAACGAGCGCTCGACCGTCCTCGCCGCCGACGACGTCCTCACGATCCAGCACGTGGCCGAGGACGGCACGGTGTCGACCCTCAAGAGCGGCCTGAAGGTGCTTCCCGGCGAGATCGTGGATGCCACGTTCCTCTCGGCCGCAGCCCTCGACGCCTTCCTGGCCGAGACGATCGACGCCGCGAAGGCCGATGACGTGCTGTACTCCGTGCACCTCAAGGCGACGATGATGAAGGTCTCCGACCCGATCATCTTCGGCCACGTCGTGAAGGCCTTCTTCGCCGACGTCTTCGCGCAGCACGGCGCCGCGCTCGCCGCCGCAGGCCTCACGCCGAACGACGGCCTCGGCTCGATCCTCGCCGGCCTCGGGTCGGTCGCGGGCGGCGCCGAGATCGCCGCCGCCTTCGATGCCGCACTGCAGAGCGGTCCCCGCCTCTCGTACGTCAACAGCGACAAGGGCATCACCAACCTGCACGTGCCCTCCGATGTCATCGTCGACGCGTCGATGCCGGCCCTCGTCCGCAACGGCGGCAAGCTGTGGGGCGCAGACGGCGGCGAAGCCGACACCATCGCGGTGATCCCCGACTCGTCGTACGCCGGCGTCTACCAGACGGTGATCGAGGACGTCATCGCGCACG
Source organism: Microbacterium marinum (assembly GCF_014204835.1). Lineage (NCBI taxonomy): Bacteria > Bacillati > Actinomycetota > Actinomycetes > Micrococcales > Microbacteriaceae > Microbacterium > Microbacterium marinum. The sequence goes on from NZ_JACHMD010000001.1 coordinate 998,032, forward strand.
GCCCGCTCGACCCCGCCACGATCGGCACCGTCCCGAACGTGGGCCTCATGGCGCAGGCCGCCGAGGAGTACGGCAGCCACGACAAGACGTTCGAGATCGCTTCCCCCGGCACGGTGCAGATCGTCGACCAGGCCGGCACCGTGCTCATCGAGCACACGGTGGCCGCCGGCGACATCTGGCGCGCGACGCAGACCAAGGACGTCGCGATCCGCGACTGGGTGAAGCTCGCCGTCACGCGCGCACGCGCGACCGGTTCGCCTGCCGTGTTCTGGCTCGACGCGAACCGCGCGCACGACGCGCAGCTCATCGAGAAGGTGCACGCGTACCTCGCCGATCACGACACCGACGGACTCACGATCGAGATCCTCGCGCCCGCCGAGGCGACGCAGTACTCGCTCGACCGCATCCGCAAGGGTGAGGACACGATCTCCGTCACCGGCAACGTGCTGCGCGACTACCTCACCGACCTCTTCCCGATCCTCGAGGTCGGCACGAGCGCCAAGATGCTCTCGATCGTTCCGCTGCTCGCCGGCGGCGGACTGTTCGAGACCGGCGCGGGCGGTTCCGCGCCGAAGCACGTGCAGCAGCTCACCTCAGAGAACTACCTGCGGTGGGACTCGCTCGGCGAGTTCTTCGCACTCGCGGCATCCTTCGAGCACCTCGCTGAGGTCACCGGCAACGCCAAGGCGAAGGTCCTGGCTGACACGCTGGATGCCGCCACGGGCACGTTCCTCGAGAACGACAAGTCGCCGGGGCGCGCCCTCGGGACGATCGACAACCGCGGCAGCCACTTCTACCTCGCCACCTACTGGGCGCAGGAGCTGGCCGGCCAGACCGCGGACGCCGAGCTGGCGGCGGCGTTCGCGCCGGTCGCCGAGGCGCTCGCCTCGAACGAGGACACGATCGTCGCGGAGCTGCTCGCCGTGCAGGGTTCGCCCGCCGAGATCGGCGGCTACTACCGCCCCGACGCGAAGCTCGTCGAAGCCGTGATGCGCCCCTCGCAGACCCTGAACGCGATCGTCAACGGGATCTGACCGTCCCTCCCGCCCTTCGCAGTCCGCGAGACAGCAGCCACGGCCCGAAACGTTGACATCAGACCAACGTCTCGGGCTCCCACTGCTGTCTCGCGGTCAGGGGAGGGGATCGACTCGGACACGATGAAGGCCGGATGCCGCGTGGCATCCGGCCTTCGCCGTAGGAGGGATCAGCGCGTCAGGCGTGGATCCAGACGTCGGCGCCGTTGGGCAGCCAGTCGTAGAGCTTCTTGGCCAGATTCGGCGGCATGTTGACGCACCCGGCGCTCATCTGGTTGCCGAAGTTGTTGTGCCAGTAGGCGCCGTGGAACGCTTGGTTGCCGTTGAAGTACATGACCCAGGGCACGTCGGGCTGGGTGTACTTCGTGCCGGTGTCGCGCGAGGTGCCCGTCATGTCCTGGAGCGGGGTCCGCCAGCCGATCGAGTAGCGACCGGGGAAGGTCACGGCGCCGTCGCGACCGCTGGAGATGAGCCAGGTGTCGATGACCTTGCCGTTCTCCTTCAGGTAGAGGCGCTGCTCGCCGAGGTCGACTTCGGCCAGGCGGGTCGTCGTGACCGTCTCGCGCGGCGTGACGTCGATCGGCAGCGCATAGGCCGCATCGCCGGTGGCCAGCTGGTCGGCGTAGTCGCGGGCGACGCCGGCGGTGTCGCCGAGAACGCGTCCGTCCTGCCCCTCGACGACGGTGACGAGCTCGGTGCCGGCCTCGCTGGTGAGGATCTCGGCGGTGACGGGGTCCTGGTTCACCTTGTCGGCGAGCCCGTCGACGGTCGTCTGGATGGCGGCCGCGTCGGCGGTGATCGTGAAGGCGCCCGACTCGTCGGTGCCGATGGTGAGCCACGACGCGAGGCGCTCGGCCGAGACGGGCACGACCCGCTCCTCGCCGGCGTAGAAGCCCGCGGTGTCGATCATGTCGGCGAGCGTGGCGACGGTGGCTTCGGCCATCTCGGTCGTGGTGGCGGAGGGCACCGCGACCGCCTCGGCGGGGACCGTCACGGCGGACTCACCCTCGGCGAGAGCCGCGTCGATCGCGGTCTGCACGGCCGCGAGGTCGATGCCGCTGCCGTCGGCGGCGGGGGTCACCGTGTAGGCGCCGCCGTCGAACGAGACGGCGGCAGCCGTCGGCTCCGAGTAGAGCTCGGGAAGCGCGTCCCGGAGGGCGGCGGTGGCCTTGCCCTCGTCGAGCGTGACGGTGCCGCCGGGCAGCTGGGAGAACCACGCGCCCACGTTCCACATCGGGCTCTGGCCGAACGCCGCGTCGGCGAGGGCCGCGGAATCGACCGAGGCGCCGAGGTCGGCGCCGGTGACGGTCGGTCCACCATCGCCGAGGGAGATCGTCAGACCCGCCAGATGCGAGGAAATGCTGTCGGCGGCCATGCCGGGCGTCTGGAAACCGACGGACGCGCCGGCGACAGCGGTGCCGGGCGCGATCAGGACGAGCGACGCGGCGACGGCACCGGCGGTGACGACCGCGACGGGAATGCCGATCTTCAAGCCCAGGTGGCGACGGCGCGGCGCGGGCTCGGCCGGTGCCCAACGGACATCAGGTGCGTCGGCTGCGGGCTGGTCATCGGCACCCTGCCGCGTGATCACTTCGGACATCGTTCTCCCCCGAGTAGCGTCCAGACGCGTTCGGGTGATCCGTCGCGCACTCGAAATGGTACGCGACCGGCCTGGGAAGTCGCCTCAGTCGCTGCACAGTCGGGCGAACTCGGCCCCCGCCGCCCGGATGTCCTCCGTGGCCGTCGCGAGGCCTGCGACGCCGGTGATGTCGCCGGAGGCCGCAGCGTCCACCGCATCGCTCAGGGTCGCGAAGCCGTCATGCAGCTTCGTCACCGTCTTCTCGAGCTCGGCGTTGTCGATCGAGCGCGAGGCGTCGCCGAGCCCATCGACGACCGCGGCCAGCGCGTCGGCCGCCGCCGCCGGATCCGCGGCATCCACGTCGGCGAAGGCGGTCATCGCCGCGTCGACGCGCGTGCTCACGCCGGCGCAGGCCTCCGCGATCGGCTGCGACCCCTCCGCGTCGTCCGACGACGCCGAGCATCCGGTGAGGGCGACGGTCAGCGCGAGGGCGACGAGGGCGGGGCGGATGCCGGGGAGGCGAGGGGACGGCGACACGGTGAGCTCCTGGATGCGGGGCCTTCCAGGGTGTCACGGGTCGACCTGAACCGGAGCCGTACACTGGCCAGGCGCGCGGCGCCGCCGCGGCGGGAGGAGTGCTGTCATGGCCGAGGTCGTCATCGTCGAGTCCCCTGCGGAGGCGGGCGCATTGGCCGCCGATGAGATCGCGCGACTCATCATCCATCGCCCCGACACGGTGCTGGGACTGGCGACCGGCTCGACGCCGCTGCCCGTCTACGACGCCCTCCGCGACCGGCTCGCAGGGCTGGACGTGTCGCAGGTGCGCGGCTTCGCCCTCGACGAGTACGTCGGCATCGACCCCGCCCATCCCGAGAGCTATCGGGCCGTCATCACCCGCGAGGTCGTCGAGCCGCTCGGCCTCGACGCTGCTCGGGTGCAGACGCCAAACGGCGACCTCGCGACCATCGAGCACGCGGGGGAGGACTACGAGCGCGCCATCGCCGACGCGGGCGGCATCGATCTGCAGATCCTCGGGATCGGCACGTCGGGCCACATCGGCTTCAACGAACCGGGATCCTCGTTCGCGTCGCGGACCCGGGTGAAGACCCTGGTCGAGCAGACCCGCCGCGACAACGCGCGCTTCTTCGCTTCCATCGACGACGTGCCGATGCACTGCATCACGCAGGGTCTCGGGACCATCCTCGAGGCCCGGCACCTCGTCCTGCTCGCCTTCGGTGCAGGCAAGGCCGACGCCGTCGCCCGCGCGGTGGAAGGGCCGGTGACCTCGTCTCTCCCCGGGTCGGCGATCCAGCTCCATCCCCACGTGACCGTCATCGTCGACGACGCGGCCGCATCGCGACTCGAGAACGGCGACTACTACCGCTATGCCTACGCCAACAAGCCCGCCTGGCAGGGCATCTGAGGGGCGCCGAGGATCTGACCCCCTCGGGGCTTCCGACCGCGTTTCGTGAGAGTTCCCTCACCGAAGGTCGCCGCTCTCGCGGTGGGCGCGTCCGCTCTCCTAGGGTGTGGCCATGCAGCGCACAACGGTGTGGTCGTGGCTGGTGGGCGGGGTGCTGCTCGTCGCGCAGACGGGCTTCTCTCTCGCCGGGTTCGGCATCGCCTCGGACGGTGACGCCGGCGCGCCGCTGGCAGGCCTCGGTGCTGCGCTGTGCACGCTGTCGGCCTGTCTCGTGTACGCCTTCGGTCTGCGCGCAGGCGAGAGCGCTGTGGCCGGTCGACCGGCGGGGGTCGCGCTCCTGCTGGGACTCGGCGCTCTGAGCGTCTTCCAGGCCGCGTGGTGGGCAGGGCCCCGCGGGTACGGGAGTGGCATCGAGGCGGCGCTGACTGCGGCCGCGGGAGGCGTCGTCGCGTACGTCCTCGCCTTCGCCGCGGCGGTCTACATCGTGCGGGTGGGCGTCATCCCCGCGCCGTGGAGCTGGATCCCGCTCGCCGCCGTGACCCTCGGCCTCGGGCTCGCCGCGTTCTTCGCTCTCGTGGTCCCCGTCGTATCGAGCAACGCCGCCGGCGGCGCAGGCGTCCTCCCCGCGACGATCCCGGCGCTGGTCGGGGTGGTCTCGATCGTCCTCTCCGTCACGACGTCGCCCGCCGCCCCGCGGCGGCGGGTGTCGACGGTGCGCGCGCTCCCTCAGGGCTGAGAGGCGAAGACCTTCCCCGGATTCAGGATGCCGGTGGGGTCGAACACCGCCTTGATGCCGCGCTGCAGCGCATCCTGGTCGGCGCCGAGCTCATCGGCGAGCCACCTGCTCTTCAGGACGCCGATGCCGTGCTCGCCGGTGAGCGTCCCGCCGAGGGCGAGCGCCGCGCGGAAGAGGGCGTCGGCGGCATCCCAGATGTGACCGGGGACGACCGCGCCCTCGAACACGAAGTTGGGATGGAGGTTGCCGTCGCCTGCATGGCACACCGTGGGGATCGTCACGCCGAACTCCGTTTCGATCCGGGCGATCTCGTCGAACATCGCCGGGAGCGCGCTGCGCGGCACGGAGACGTCCTCGATGAGGGTGGTCCCGAGGCGCTCCATCGCGGGATGCATGGACCGGCGCACCTGCCACAGCTGGGCGGCCTCGGCGTCGTCCGTCGCGAGTCGGACAGCGCCGCCGGCGGCGGTGAGGACTGCGGCGATGGCGGCCTGTTCGTCGGCGGCGGCGATCCCATCGGTCTGCACGGTGAGTTGCGCGGCACCCGTCAGCGGGGATGGCAGGCCCAGGAGGGCGTGCGAGGCGGCGAGGCTCTCCGCGTCCATCAGCTCCATGATCGCCGGCTGTGCTCCCGACGCGGTCACGGCCGCAGACGCCACCGCCGCCGCGCGCACATCGGGGAAGGTGGCGGTCAGGGTGCGCGTCGTGCCCGGGACGAGTCGGCGGAGCTTCAGCGTCGCACCGACGACGACGCCCAGCGTGCCCTCCGATCCGATCATGAGGGCTGTCAGGTCGTAGCCGGTGACGCCCTTGACGCTCCGGTGACCGACCGAGATGAGGCGGCCGTCGGCGAGCACCACGTCGAGGCCGAGGACGGCGTCACGGACCACGCCGTACTTCGCGCAGAGGAGGCCTCCCGCGCCTGTCGCGATGTTGCCGCCCACCGTGGAGATGTCCCGGCTCGCAGGGTCGGGTGCCCACCAGAGCCCGTGCGCGGCAAGGCGCTCGTTGAGCGCCGCGTTGAGGATCCCGGGTTCGACCACGGCCAGCAGGTCGTCGGCGCGCACCTCGACGATGCGGTCCATGCTCCGCAGCGAGAGTGCGATCTCGCCCCGTCCGGTATTCGCGCCGCCTGCGAGACCGGTACCGGCACCGCGCACCACGACGGGGGTCCCGGTGCGATGCGCGATGCGCATCGTGGCCTGGACATCGGCGACGGATGCCGCGTGGACCACCGCGATGCCCCGCTCGGGGGACCGGTGGCCGGATTTGTCTGCGCGGGCCTCGTCGAGGCTGCCGGGATCGGTGTCGACGCGCTCGCCGAGCTCTGCGCGGAGGAGGCCGAGGACGTCGCTCACGACAGGCGCTTACGCCCCGCGATGACGCCGATGATGACGGCGACGACGCCGTATCCGAGGCCGATCCACGCCTGACCGGCACTCCACCACGCGATCGTCGCCGAGAGGGCGATGAGCAGTTCGACGAGTCCGCGGATGAAGGGGTGCACGCGCAGCACGGCGCGGGGGGAGACGACGAGTCCCCACAGGACGAGCGCGCCGAGGGGCGCGGCGATGCCCACCACGATGTTCCACGGCGCGTCCCAGGCGGTGAATCCCCAGAAGGCGAGGGTGCCGACGGCGAACAGTGCCGAGAGGAAGCTCAGGACGTCAATCGCGGACAGCGGCTCGCGGGTTCCTGCGGGGAGGGGTTCCGCGGGCTTCTCGGGGCGCACCGTGGGGAGGTCTGTCATGCCTCGATCCTACGGCGGGGCGGGAGTGTAACGAGTTTGTTAAGACTGCTTGCAAACTGGAGCGGAACCCTTGTGGCGATCGAGTTCGTAAGGTCTACTAACAAACATGCCCGCCGCCTCTCGAGTTCCCCGACCCGCCCGCGTCCGCGGAACGACGGGAAAGATCCTTCCCGAGCATGCACGCGCCCACAACCGCGCCCTCGTCCTCCAGGCGCTCTTCTCCGACGGCGCGATGAGTCGCGCCGACCTCTCACGCGAGACCGGTTTGACGCGGGTCACCATCTCCGACCTGGTCGCCGCCCTCATCGATGATGGCTACATCGTCGAACGCGGCGTGCGCGAGGCGTCGGGCCCGGGCAAGCCGGCGATCCTCGTCGACCTCGCGCGCGACGGACACCGCATCGCCGGTCTCGACCTCTCGGGCACAGACCGGTTCGTGGGCGCCGCGCTCACCCTCGACGGCGAGATCGTCGCCCGTCACGAGGTCGCCGTCCCGAGCGCCGCCGACGACCTCCTTCCGGCGATCATCGAGCTCGCCCGCGCTGTCGTGGCCGACGCGCACGCTCCCGTCCTGGGGCTCGGCGTCGGCACCCCCGGCGTCGTGGACGACCGCGGTGTCGTCCTCGCCGCCCCCGGCTTCGGCTGGTCGGACCTCGACCTCGCCGGCATCCTGACCGATGCGCTCGACCTCCCGGTCCTCGTCGCCAACGACGCGAACGCCGCCGTCCTCGCCGAGCACACCTTCGGCGGAGCCGGCGACGACGTGATCCTCGTGCGCATCGGACGCGGTGTCGGTGCGGGCCTGCTCACCGGCGGGCAGCCGCTCGCCGGCGCGCGGTTCGCCGCCGGGGAGATCGGTCACGTCACCGTCGGGACCGACGGCGGTCCGGCCTGCGCGTGCGGCAAGATCGGCTGCCTGGAAGCGTGGCTCGCCGTTCCCGCTCTCACCGCGCGCGTCGCGGCGAGCGACGATCCCACGGGCGTCTTGCGCGACGCCGGCGAACGGCTCGGCATCGCGCTCGCTCCGATCGTCGGCGCGCTCGACCTGTCGGAGATCGCGCTCTCCGGCCCCACCGACCTGCTCGACGGCGTCCTGGCACGGTCCGCCGCCGAGACGGTGCGCACCCGCACGCTCGCCACGTTCCATGACGAGCTGCAGGTGCGGATGACGGAGCACAGCGAGGACATCGTCCTGCGCGGTGCGGCCGTCATGGTCCTGTCCGGCCGCCTCGGGGTGTCCTGACACCGCTCCACCGCTCCACCCGCATCACCCGGACGGTCCGCCCGGCCCGTCGTCATCAAGAGAATGAAGGAACCGCTATGAAGAAGACCCTCGGAGCACTGTCGCTCCTCGGCGCCTCCGCCCTGGTCCTCGCCGGATGCTCCGGTGGGGGGACTCCCGCCGCGGAGAGCGCCGAGACCGGCGATCTGACCGTGTGGCTGGTCGGCACCGACACCCCGCAGGACGCCCGCGACTACCTCAAGAAGACCTTCGAGGATGAGAACGAGGGCTGGACGCTCACGATCGAAGAGAAGACCTGGGCCGACACCGCCGACAACTACGTGGCCGCGCTGTCGTCGAACGACGCGCCCGACCTCGTCGAGGTGGGCAACACGCAGGCGCCCGGCTTCATCGCGCAGGGTCTGTTCTCCGACATCTCCGGACTTCAGGAGGACCTCGGCGGCGACGACCTCCTGCAGAGCTTCGTGGAGCTCGGCTCCGAGGACGGCACCCTGTACGCGGCGCCGTACTACGCCGGCTCGCGCGTCGTCTTCTACTCGCCGGCCACTTACGACGGCGCCGTTCCCACCACGCTCGAGGAGTACGTCCAGGCGGGCGTGGACGCGACGACGGACAGCAAGTCCGGCATCTACGCGCCGGGGAAGGACTGGTACAACGCTCTTCCCTACGTGTGGGCGAACGGCGGCGAGATCGCGACGCTCGACGGCGACCAGTGGACGGGCGGGTTCTCGAGCGAGGGCGGCATCGCCGGACTCGAGATGCTCCAGGAGGTCTACGAGAACGCGACGATCGCCCCCGCCGACGGCGACGAAGCAGATCCGCAGGTCCCGTTCTGCGCGGGCGAGATCGGCTTCCTCTCCGCACCCGCGTGGGTGAAGTGGTCGATCCTCGCCCCCGCCGACGCCGAGACGGCCCCCGGCTGCCCCGACGAGGCAGGGAAGGACCTCAAGGCCTTCGCGCTTCCGGGCACCTCCGCAGGCGAGGTCGCACCCGTCTTCGCGGGCGGGTCGAACATCGCCGTCGCGGCGAAGTCGGACGCGCAGGACAAGGCGCAGGCTGCGCTGTCGATCATCCTCTCGGAGGGCTACCAGAAGATCCTCGCCGAGAACGGCCTGATCCCCGCGCTCGCCTCGTTCGCGCAGTACCTCCCCGACGACGAGATCACCGCGGAAGCCGCGAAGGCCGCCGCCTCCTCGAAGGCCGTCCCCGCCAGCCCGAACTGGGCTGAGGTGGAGTCCTCGGGCGTCATCAAGGACGCGCTCGTGAAGATCGCCCAGGGCGGCGACGTCACCGCGATCGCGACCGAGCTCGATGGCCAGATCGAGGCGATCCTCAACAAGTGACACCCTGCGTGCCGGTGCGGACGCTTCGCGGCATCCGCACCGGCACCGCTCGGAGTGACCCACCCGACCCGATCGAGAGGAGGCGGCGATGACCGGCGCCCCGACCGCACCACCCCGCCGCGCACGCCCCCCGCGCGACGCGCTCGCCGAGAACGCGCGCGACCGTTCCCGGCGTCGGAGGGATGCCGCCTCCGCCCTGACCCTGCTCGCCCCCTCGCTCGTGATCCTGGGCGTGATGGTGGGCTACCCGGCCGTGCTCATGGTCGTGCAGTCCTTCACCGACTACTCGATCCGCAACAAGATCCAGGGCACGTTGCCGGGCGTCGTCGGGTTCGAGAACTACATCGCCGTCTTCACCCAGTCCGACTTCCCGGCCGTGCTCGGGCGCAGCCTCGGCCTCATGATCGTGATGACCGTGCTGATCGTCGGTCTCGGTTCTCTCGTCGCCGTCCTCATGACCCGTCTCTCGCGGGGATGGCGCGTCCTCGTCTCGATCGGGCTCCTCCTGGCATGGGCGATGCCGCCGCTGGCCGCCACGACCGTCTGGGGGTGGATCTTCGACACCCAGTACGGCCTCGTCAACTGGGCGCTGAACACCGTGACCGGCTCCACCGAGTTCACGAACCACTCCTGGCTGCTGAACCCGTGGTCGTTCTTCCTGGTGCTGACGATCATCGTCGTCTGGCAGGGCGTCCCGTTCGCGGCGTTCACCCTTTACGCCGCGCTCGGCCAGGTGCCCGGAGAGGTCCTGGAAGCGGCATCCCTCGACGGCGCCACCGGACTCCAGCGCTTCCGCCTGGTCGTCTTCCCCTACCTGCGCAACGTCTTCACCGTCGTCGTCGTGCTGCAGGTCATCTGGAATCTGCGGATCTTCACCCAGGTCTACACGCTGCAGCAGCGCGGCGGCCTCGTGTCCGAGACCAACGTGCTCGGCACCTACATCTTCCGGCAGGGGGTGGGGGAGTTCGGCGTCACGAGCGCCATCGGCGTGCTGATGGTCATCCTGCTCCTCGCACTGTCGTGGGGATACGTCCGCACCACCCTCAAGGAGGAGGAGCTGTGAGCACCCAGGTCACCCCGGCCACCCAGCTCGCGACGGTGGGCGTCGACGAGATCGCCGGCCCCGTCGGCGACGCGAAGACGCCACGCCCGAGGTCGCTCGCCGCCCGGCGCCCCCCGCGCGGCCGGCTCGCGACCCGCGCCGCCCTGAATCTGGCGGCGCTCATCGTCTTCGTGTGCTCGGTCTTCCCCGTCTACTGGATGCTGAACATGTCGTTCACCCGCGGCGAGAGCATCATCAGCCGCACCCCCAGCTTCCTGCCGCTCGATTTCACGCTGCGGAACTTCCAGACCGCGTGGACGCGCGAGGCGGCTCCCGGTCAGACCGACTTCACCCACGGTCTGCTGAGCTCGACGCTCGTGACGGTCGGTGTGCTCGTCGCGACCCTGCTCTTCGCCTTCCTCGCCTCCATCGCGGTCTCGCGCATCCGATTCCGCGGGCGGCGCTCCTTCATCGTCGCCGTCCTCATCGTCCAGATGATCCCCGGCGAGGCGATGATGTTCACCATCTACGGGATGGTCGACGACTGGCGCCTCATGAACACCCTCCTCGGGCTCGGGATCGTCTACGTCGCCGCCGTCATCCCCTTCACCATCTGGACCCTCCGCGGGTTCGTCGCAGGTGTCCCCGTCGACCTCGAGGAGGCCGCCATGATCGACGGCTGCACCCGGTCGCAGGCGTTCTGGCGGGTCACCTTCCCCCTCCTCGCACCGGGCCTGGTCGCCACCGGGATCTTCGCGTTCATCCAGTCTTGGAACGAGTTCACGATGGCCCTCCTCCTGATGAAGGGCTACAACCTGACGCTCCCGCCGTGGCTGCTCTCCTTCCAGTCCGCCACCGAGGCCACCAACTGGGGCGCCGTCATGGCGGCATCCACCCTCATCTCCATCCCGGTCGTGATCTTCTTCCTCATCGTCCAGGGGCGGATGTCGGGCGGGCTCGTGGCCGGCGCGGTGAAGGGATGAGCGTGCGGATCGGACTCGACGTCGGCGGCACGAAGATCCTCGCCGTCGCGGTGGACGGGGAGAGCCGCGTCCTCGCGAGCGAACGCCGGCCCACCGGGTGGGGTGCCGACGCGGTGGTCGACGGCATCGTCGCCGCGATCGCCGCGGTCGCCGGCGGTGCACAGCCGGATGCCGTCGGCATCGGCGTTCCCGGGCAGATCGCGCCCGCCGGCGGTGTCGTCCGTCACGCCCTGAACCTCGGCATCGAGCAGCTCGATCTCGCCGCGGCGGTCGCCCGGCGCACCGGCATCCGTCCCACCGTCGACAACGACGTGCGGGCCGCGGCGGTGGGAGCCGCGGCACGGATGCCGGACGCGGGCGCCCTCGCGTACCTGAACCTCGGGACGGGGGTGGCCGCCGGGATCGTCGTGGGCGGGATGCCGTGGCGCGGCGCGCGCGGGGCGGCCGGGGAGATCGGGCATGTCAGCGTCGATCCCGCGGGGCCGCTCTGCCCGTGCGGTCAGCGCGGCTGCATCGAGGCGCTGGCGGGCGGTGCGAACGTCGCGGCGCGATGGCGGCGCCCGGCCGACCTGCCCGTCGCCGCCGTCTTCGATGCGGCCGACGCCGGCGACCCCGAGGCCGAGGCGATCCGGAGCGACGTCGTCTGGGGGGTTGCCGCTGCCGCGCAGCTGCTCGTCCTCACCGCCGACGTCGACGTCGTCGTGCTCGGCGGCGGGGTGTCGCACCTGGGCGAGCGACTGCACGCCCCCGTGCGTGCGGCGCTGCGGCAGGCGGCATCCGGTTCGACGTTCCTCACCTCGCTCGACTTGGCGCGCCGGGTCGTGGCCGTGCCGGACGGCGACCCGGTCGGAGCTGTCGGGGCCGCGCTGCTCGCGGTGCCCGCTCCGGGCCGCGTCGCGGCGGGCGTCTGAAGCGGCGGGCGTCCGAGTCGGGGCCGCTCAGGCCGTGCCGCTCCAGACGCGGCGCACCGTCAGCGCGGCATCCAGCAGCACCGCGTCGGCGACCGCCCCGACGGCGAGCGAGCCGAACTCGGGGCGTCCGATGGCCTGCGCCGGGGTGCGCGTGAGCGCCGCGACCGCCGCGGGGAGGGGGATCCCGGCCGCGACGGTGAGGCGGAGCGCGGCATCCTGCGTGAGTGTGGAACCGGCGATCGTGCCGTCGGCCAGGCGCGCGGTGCCGCCCTCCACACGGACGGCGAGGGCGCCCAGCAGATAGTCGCCCTCGGCCGCGCCGGCGGCCGCCATGGCGTCGGTCACGAGGGCGATCCGCCCGGGCGCGGCGGCGAAGGCGATGCGGATGACGTCGGGGTGCAGGTGGATGCCGTCGGCGATGACCTCGAGCGTGACCCGGGGGTCGCCCGTCGCGGCGCCGACAGGCCCCGGCGCCCGGTGATGGAGCCCCGGCATCGCGTTGAACGCGTGGGTGAGGATCCGCGCGCCGGCATCGAACGCGCGGCGCGCGGTCTCCGCGTCGGCCGCGGTGTGCCCGATTGCGACGGTCACGCCCGCGCGGGCGAGCCGCTCGACGGCGGCGAGGCCGCCGGGGAGTTCGGGCGCCAGCGTGATCTGGGTGAGGGCGCCGCCGCACGCCTCGACGAGGCGGTCGAGGGCATCGGGGCTCGGTGGGACGAGGAGGGCCGGGTCGTGGGCGCCGCGGTGGCCCGGGTCGAGGAAAGGCCCCTCCAGGTGGATGCCGAGCACGCCGGCATCGGTGCGCGCGACCGCGGCGACCGTCGCCGCGCGTCGCGCGAGCAGGTCGAGGCGGGCGGTGACGAGGGACACCACCGCGCGTGTCGTGCCGTGGCCGAGATGCACGGCGCGGGCGGCGCGGATCGCGTCGGCCCCGTCGTCGTAGGCGAATCCGCCGCCGCCGTGCCCGTGGATGTCCACGAACCCGGGGGTGAGGACGGCGCCGTCGCCGGCGACCTCGACGGCATCGATGACCTCGTCGGCGCCCTGATCGCGCCAGCTTCCGCCGGTGCCGGATGCCGCCACGCGTCCGCCCGCGATGCGTACCCAGGCGTCTTCGGTCGAGGCGCCGTCGTCGACGAGCCGCACGGAGTGGATGATGCGAGTCAGGTCGTCCACGGGATCTCCGGCGAGGCGGGGAAGCGGATGCCGAGCGTCGTCCAGAGGGGGCCGAGCCCGCCTGTTCGCACGCGGAAGGACTCCCAGGTGCGATCCCCCGCGTCAGACGTCGCCGGCGACCAGGCGGCTTCCGCGGCGGCGGCGATCCGCGGGAAGGCCAACGCGTCGATGTCCTCCAGCGTCGCGACCGTCTCCGTCCACAGGGGCGCCTCCACGCCGAGGATGTCCTCCTCGGCGAGACCGTCGACGACGGCGCTCGGCTCCCACCGGTAGGCGCGCTCGACACTCGTCGCGCCCCGCGCCCAGGTGAGGCCGAGCGGGAAGTCCTCGTGCGGCTTCATGTCGAGGTAGATCGCGTCGGCCGGCGAGAGGATCAGCCGGCCGCCGCCTCGCGTGAACGCTCGGGCGCGTTCGTCGGCGCCGTCCACCGGGGTGACGAAGCTCCAGTACTGTCCGATCGTGCCCCGCGCGAGGCCCGGCGCAGCACCCGCCTCGTGCCAGGCGACGGGGGTCTTGCCCGTGCGGCGCACGATCTCGGATGCCCGCGCGACGAACGTCGCGAAGTCCTCCGGGGAGGTGCCGAGCGCTTCGTCGCCGCCGAAGTGGAGGTAAGGGCCCGGGGTCAGCTCGGCGAGTTCGCCGAACACGTCGGCGACGAAGTCGTAGGTGGCGTCCTCGCCGATCCGCAGCGAAGAGAAGCCCACGTCGATCCCCGTATAGGGCTCGCCGGCCCGGGGGGCCGGGCCGCCGCTGGAAACCACGGCATCCAGGACGGGGTTTTCGGCGAGCTCGGGGTGGGCGACGCCCACGGCGTGGGTGTGACCGGGCATGTCGAGCTCGGGGACGACGGTCATGTGGCGGGATGCCGCGTACGCGACGATCGCGCGGTAGTCGTCCTGCGTGTAGTAGCCGCCCGGGCCGCCGCCGACGGAGGTGGCCGACGCCGCGCGGGTCAGCTCCGGCCGGGACCGGATCTCCAGCCGCCAGCCCTGATCGTCGGAGAGGTGCAGATGGAGGTGGTTGAACTTCAGGGCCGCCGCCCGGTCGATGTAGGCGCGGACGGTGTCGACGTCGTGGAAGTGTCTCGCGACGTCGAGCATGACGCCGCGGTAGGCGAAGCGAGGGGCGTCCTCGATCTCCACTGCCGGGACGATCCACCCGGCATCGGTGCCGTGGATCAGCTGGACGAGGGTGTGGATGCCGTAGAAGAGGCCGGCGGCGTCGGCTCCGTCGATCCGGATGCCGTCGGCGCCGACGCGGAGGCGGTAGGACTCGGGCTCGCCTCCGCCGCCGACCGAGAGGACGATGTCGCCGTCGTCGGTCGCGGCGAGCTCGAGGCCGGTGCGGGTGCGCAGCAGCGCGGCGAGGGTGCCTGCGGCATCCGTGTCACCGCTGACGGTCGTGGCGGACGTGATCGGGAAGGGCGATGCGGCCTCGGTGGGCGCGACACGGCGGGGAAGGGGGACCAGGGGGAGTGTGGGCACCGGAGCCGCCGATCTGTAAGGCTTCCTAACAAAACCGATCCCGCCAGCGTATCAGCGGGCCTTCCGATATGCTCGCAGTGTCGCGACTGGCGTTGAGGTGGGTCACCACCGGGGAGCGATTGACACGGCATTCGACCGCGCGCCTGGGCCGATGCGAGATTCCTCATCCCGAAAGCCGTCGTCAGGAGATCGTCATGACCGATTCGCTGTTCAACGCCCCTCTCTCCGAGGTCGATCCCGAGATCGCCGATGTGCTCGAGCGCGAGCTCGACCGTCAGCGCGGATTCCTCGAGATGATCGCCTCCGAGAACTTCGTCCCCGTCTCGGTGCTGCAGTCGCAGGGCTCCGTCCTCACCAACAAGTACGCCGAGGGCTACCCGGGTCGCCGGTACTACGGCGGCTGCGAGGTCGTCGACGTCGCCGAAGAGCTCGCAATCGAGCGCGCCAAGGCACTGTTCGGGTCGGAGTTCGCCAACGTCCAGCCCCACTCCGGTGCCTCGGCCAATGCCGCCGTGCTCCACGCGATCGCCCGCCCCGGCGACACGCTCCTCGGGCTGTCCCTCGACCACGGCGGTCACCTCACCCACGGCATGAAGATCAACTTCTCGGGCCGCCTCTACGACATCGTCGCGTACGGCGTGGACGCCGAGACCTCTCTGGTCGACATGGACGAGGTCCGCCGCCTCGCCCTCGAGCACAAGCCGAAGGTGATCATCGCCGGCTGGTCGGCCTACCCCCGTCAGCTCGACTTCGCCGCCTTCCGCGCGATCGCCGACGAGGTCGGCGCTCTCCTCTGGGTCGACATGGCCCACTTCGCCGGTCTCGTCGCCGCGGGGCTGCACCCCTCGCCCGTGCCCCACGCGCACGTCGTCAGCTCGACGGTGCACAAGACCATCGGCGGCCCCCGCTCGGGCTTCATCCTCACCAACGACGCCGACATCGCGAAGAAGATCAACACGGCGGTCTTCCCGGGCCAGCAGGGCGGGCCGCTCATGCACGTGATCGCCGCGAAGGCGACCGCGTTCAAGCTCGCGGCATCCGACGCCTTCAAGGAGCGCCAGCAGCGCACCGTGTCGGGCGCGGCGATCCTCGCCGACCGGCTGTCGCAGCAGGACGTGAAGGATGCCGGCATCTCGGTGCGCTCGGGCGGAACGGACGTGCACCTCGTCCTCGTCGACCTGCGTGACGCCGCGATCGACGGCAAGCAGGCCGAAGACCTGCTGCACGAGATCCGGATCACGGTCAACCGCAACGCGGTCCCGAACGACCCGCGCCCGCCGATGGTCACCTCGGGTCTGCGCATCGGAACGCCGGCGCTCGCGACCCGCGGCTTCGGCGATGCCGAGTTCACCGAGGTCGCTGACGTCATCGCCCTCGCGCTGCAGCACTCTCCTGAAAAGCCGAGCGCCGACCTCGAGGCGCTCCGCGCACGCGTCGCGGCGCTGGCCGACGCGTTCCCGCTGTACCCGGGCCTGCAGCAGTGACCGCGCAGGTCCTCGACGGCAAGGCCGCCTCGGCCGCCATCAAGACGGAGCTCGCCGAGCGGGTCGCCGTCCTGAAGGAGCACGGCGTCACTCCGGGCATCGCCACGGTGCTCGTCGGTGCCGACCCGGCATCCCAGCTCTACGTCGGAATGAAGCACCGGCAGTCCGAAGCGATCGGGATGAACTCGATCCAGCGGGAGCTCCCCGCAGACGCCACGCAGGAGCAGGTCGAGGCGCTGATCGACGAGCTCAACGCCGACCCGACGTGCCACGGGTACATCGTGCAGCTTCCGCTGCCGAAGCACCTCGACACCGACCGCATCCTCGAGCGGATCGATCCGGAGAAGGATGCCGACGGCCTCCACCCGACGAACCTCGGTCGCCTGGTGCTGAACGTCAACACGCCGATCTCGTCGCCGCTGCCGTGCACACCGCGCGGCGTGATCGAGCTGCTGCTCCGCAACGGCTACGACCTGAATGGCAAGCACGTGGTCGTCGTGGGCCGCGGCGTCACGATCGGCCGCTCGATCGGCCTGCTGCTCACCCGCCGCGAGTACAACGCGACCGTCACCCTCACCCACACCGGCACGACCGACCTCGGCGCGCACCTGCGCGAGGCCGACGTCATCGTCGCGGCGGCGGGCGTGAAGCACATCGTGCGGCCCGAGCACGTGAAGCCGGGAGCCGCCGTCCTCGACGTCGGCGTGACCCGTGAGGACGATCCTGAGACCGGCAAGAGTCGCGTCTACGGTGACGTCCACCCGGACGTCGTGGAGGTCGCCGGCTGGGTGTCGCCCAACCCCGGCGGCGTCGGCCCGATGACGGTGGCGCTCCTCATGACCAACGTGGTCGAGGTCGCCGAGCGCCAGGCGGGCCTGCGGGCCTGAGCCGCCGCGTCGCGCGCGTCAGGCGGTGAATCGGGCGAGGAAGGCGCGCGTGCGCTCCTCGCGAGGATGCCGCAGCACGGCCGACGGCGGCCCCTCCTCCACGATCGTCCCGGCATCGAGGAACACCACCCGGTCGGCGACGTCGCGGGCGAACGCCATCTCGTGCGTCGCCATGAGGATCGTCGCACCTTCGCTCGCTAGGTCGCGCACGAGTTCCAGCACCTCGCCGACGAGCTCCGGGTCGAGGGCTGAGGTGATCTCGTCGAGCAGCAGCACCTCGGGGTCGGTCGCGATCGCGCGCGCGATCGCGACCCGCTGCTGCTGACCTCCCGAGAGCCGGTCGGGGTGGTCCTTCGCCTTGTCGGCGAGTCCGACTCGGGCCAGCAGGTCGACGGCGCGGGCCTCGGCGTCGCGACGCGGCATCCGGTGCACGACCCGTGACGCGAGCGTGACGTTGTCGAGCACGGACAGGTGCGGGAAGAGGTTGAAGCTCTGGAACACCGCGCCCAGGCGTGCGCGGACGCGATTGCCGTCGACGCGCGGGTCGGAGATGTCTTCGTCGCCGAGGAAGATCTGACCGTCGTCGATGGGGTCGAGCAGGCCGAGGCAGCGCAGCAGCGTCGACTTGCCCGAGCCGCTCGCACCGATGAGGGCGACGACCTCGTGTGGCGCGAGCGACAGGTCGACACCGCCCAAGACCTCGCGGTCCCCGAAGGACTTGCGGATGCCGGTGGCGCGGAGGACGGCGGGGGAGGGAGACGTGCTCACAGGATCGATCCCGTCTGCTCGCGTTCGCGAAGGCGGGCGGTGTACCAATCGGTCAGGCGGATCGTGGGGATCGCGAGGAGCACGAAGAGGATGCCGGCCACGACGTAGGGGGTGAAGTTGTAGGTCGTCGCGACGACGCCCCGGGCGCGGGCGATGGCGTCGAAGGCGGCGAGGATCGAGATGAGCCCGACGTCCTTCTGCATCGAGATGAAGTCGTTCATCAGCGCGGGGGTCATCTTGCGCAGCGCCTGCGGGAGCACGACGCGGCGGAGCGTCTGCACGTGGTTCAGGCCGAGCGCGCGAGCCGCGAGCCGCTGCGAGGGGTGCACCGACTCGATGCCCGCGCGGATCACCTCGGCGACGTACGCCGAGTAGGTGAGGGTGATCGCGAGCACGCCGAGCACGACCTCGTTGATGCGCTCGTTCAGGATCGTCGGGAGGCCGAACCCGATGAGGTAGAGCACGATGATGAACGGCAGACCGCGGAAGAGGTCGGTGTACCCGGCGGCGAGCATGCGGACGGGGAAGAACACCGGTCCGCGAAGGGTGCGCAGCAGGGCCAGCACGAGTGCGGCGGCGCCGACGGTGAACACAGAGATCGCGAGGACCTGCAGGTTCAGCAGGAAGCCGTCCCAGACCTTCGGAAGGGCTTCGGCGGCGACCGCCGGGTCGAAGAAGCTCTGCTGGACGTTCGCCCAGCCCTCGGTGTTCACGATCGTCACCCAGACGATCGCCGCGAAGGCGAGGGTCGAGGCGATTGCGATCAGCACCGACCGGCGCTCCCGGCCGCGCCGGTAGGCGCGCCGTTCGCGCTCGAGCGTGCTCGGAGTGTGCGTGGTCACGGATCGACGCTAGCGCGCCGTCACTTCAGCTGCGTCACGCCCTCGGTCAGACCCGACAGCCACTCCTCCTCGAGAGCGGCGAGCGTGCCGTCCTCGCGCAGCTCGTCGACGGCCGCGCTCACGGCATCCGTCAGGGGCGAATCCTTCGCCAGCAGCAGACCCCACTCGTCCTCGATCCCGGCCTTGGGCAGCTCACCCACGAAGAAGGAGTCGTCGATGTAGAAGTTGACGGCGACGTACGCGGTCGGGGTGTCGAGGACGACGGCGTCGATCTGACCGGCCCCGAGAGCCGCCGTGGCGTCCTCGTTCGAGTTGTACAGCTTGGGCTCGATACCGGCGTCGAGTGCCTCGAGGGTGAGGGCGCTCGTCGAGTTCGCCATCGCGCCGATGGTGAGATCCTTCAGACCGTCGAGATCGTCGACGCCGTCGGCGGCGCCGCCCTTGACGGCGACGATCGACTGGCTGGCGGCGTAGTAGGGCGACGAGAAGTCGACGCCCTGCTTGCGCTCGTCGGTGATCGTGTACTGCTGGATGTTGATGTCGAAGCTCTTCGGCCCCGGGGCGATCGCCGACTCGAAGCTCGTCCGCACCCACTCCACCTCGTCTTCGGCGAAGCCCAGCTTGTCGGCCACGGCGTAGGCGACCGCCGCCTCGAAGCCCTCGCCGGAGGCGGGGTCGTCGTCGATCACGTAGGGCTCGTACGCCGTCTCGCCGGTCGCGATCGTGAACGTGCCGGGCGTGACGTAGTCCTCGGGGGACGGGGCCGCATCGGCGGATGCGCCGGGCGCGGGGGCGTCATCGGATCCGGAGGTGGCGCAGCCGGCGACCAGGAGGGCGAGCGCGGCGGCGGACGCGACGGCGGCGGAACGCAGGACGAGACGGGACATGGTGCCTCCGGGGACAGCCGAGGGTGCTCGGGACGGGGTCGGGTGGGGCCGGGTTCGTGGTCGCCGGGCTCCGTCGATCATTCTCGCGCGCCGGCCCGCCCCCGGGGCTCCGTCGGGTCGCTTTGTTACACGGCCGTCATCGGAGACGGCGGCCTTGAGACTGGCAGGATGGCGGGATGACACCCCGACGCACCCTCCTGGTCGGCTCGGGTCGTATCGGCACGCGCGTCGCGTCGGCGCTGAGCGCGAGCGGCGGCGAGGTCGTCACCCTGCGGCGGTCGCCGGCGGCAGAGGCCGCGGGGCCGCATATCCAAGCCGACGTCGCCCGGCCCCTCGAGGTCCCGTTGCCGGACGTCGACGCGGTCGTCTTCACCCTGCCTCCCGGCGAGACACCCGACTTCCTCCCGGATGCCGTGGCGAACATCGCCCGGGCGCTGCCGGCGACACCGCGTCGTTGCGTCTTCGTGTCGTCGACCCGCGTGCTGGAGGGCTACACGGACGGCCGTCCGCTCACCGAGCAGGACGCGCCGCGACCTCGCGGCGAGCGGGCGCAGCAGCTCGTCGACGGCGAGGCGCGAGCGGCGGAGCTCTTCGACGCGACCATCCTGCGACCGGCCGGCATCTACGGGCCCGGCCGTGATCGTCTCATCCGGCAGGTGCTCGCGGGCACCCCGGTCGACCACGACCGCCGCACCAACCGCATCCATGAGACCGACGTCGTCCGGGCCATCGTCGCCCTCGTCACGGCCGACGATCCGCCGCGCCTGATCCACGCGACCGACACCCAGCCGGCGACCCTCGGCGAGGTCGTCTCCTTCCTCGCCGCGCGGCTGGGCGTGCCGGTTCCGCCTCGGAGCGAACGCGGGGAGCGCGCCGGCACGGTGCTCGCCGGTGACCGGCTCCACGCGCTCCTGGAAACCCTGACGTATCCCACCTTCCGCGACGGGTACGGAGAGATCGTCGCCGCGATGCGATGACCTGGTGGGTGTCGGGGGAGCGCGCCACAATGTCGGCATGACCGTCAGCGCCGACCTGCTCACCTGGATGCTCGACTCCGACCCCTCCCTTCGCTGGCAGGTCGAACGCGATCTCGCCGGCGAACCGGCGGAGGTCTGGGAACAGACGCGCCGGCGCGTGGCGACGGAGGGGAACGGCGCCGCCCTCATCGCGCAGCAGGGCGAGGACGGGCAGTGGGAGGGTGGCGCGTACTTCCCGGCGGGGTTCTTCGGCAGCCCGGAGTCCGAGATGCCCGGCCAGCCGTGGACGGCGACGACATGGACGCTCAAGGATCTGCGGGAGTGGGGCGTTCCGGCATCCGTCCTCGCCGGGACGGCGGAGAAGCTCGATCGCAACAGTCGCTGGGAGTACGACGACCTGCCCTACTGGGGTGGCGAAGTGGACGTCTGCATCAACGCGTTCACCCTCGGGACGGGAGCCTGGCTCGGCGCGGACGTCTCGGCCCTCGCACGGTGGTTCCCCGAGCACCAGCTCGCCGACGGCGGCTGGAACTGCGAGGCAGAGGAAGGTGATTCGGTGCGGGCGTCGTTCCACTCCACGCTGAACGCCCTCCGCGGCATGCTCGCGTACGAGACGTTCACCGGCGATACGTCGCTCCGCGCGAGCAGGCACCGCGGCGAGGAGTACCTGCTCGAACGGCGACTGGCGTATCGGCTCTCGACGGGGAAGCAGGTCGCCCCGTTCGTGACCGAGTTCGTCTACCCCAACCGGCATCGCTACAGCGCACTCGCCGCGCTCGATCACTTCCGCGACGCCTCCCTGCTCGATCGCACCGGCCCGGACCCACGGCTCGCCGACGCGATCGCGATGGTCCGTGCGGCGCGGCATCCGGACGGCAGTTGGCATCAGGGCCGCCCCCTCGAGGGCCGTCGGTGGTTCGACATCGACGTGCCGGAGGGTCACCCGTCGCCCTGGCTGACGTTCCTCGCCCTCCGCGTCCTGCAGTGGTGGGATGCCGCGCGCTGACGCCCCGTGAGCGCGGTCCGCCCGGTCCGGCTGGCCGGCAGCCGCGCGCCTGAGCCCTGGCCCTCCGACCCGACGCGATCCGCGCGTCTTCGGCCGCGATTGCGACAATCTGCGTCGGCCGCCGCGGAGGCCGCCGCGGCACTCGACGCCTACGCCGCCTTCGTGTCCGGCTGACCCCGCTTCCGCTCGGCGCTCACGCGTGCCGGTCGAGGAATGCGTAGACCTCGCCATCGTCGACACCGGGGAACATCCCGCGAGGCAGCGGCGAGAACATCTGCATGTGCACGCGAGCGCTGGGCCAGGCCTTGCCCTCCCAGCGGCGGGTCAGGTCGGCGTCGGGGCGGCGGCAGCATGCCTCGTCGGGGCAGGTCGAAGTCGCCCGCTTCTGGGTCTCGCGTCCCCGGAACCATCGGGCGTCGTCGAAGGGAACGCCCACGGTGATGGAGAACTCCCCGGCGCTGGTGGTGCCGGTCTGGCTCGAGCACCAGAAGGTCCCACTGGGGGTGTCGGTGTACTGGTAGTGCTCGGTGGTGCGGTTCTGCTCTGCGAACGCGGAGCGGGCCGCGAAGCGCCGGCAGACCATCTGGCCTTCGACCGATCCGGTCACGTCCATCGGCAGGGGGAGGTCGTCGTTCTCGTAGACGCGGCTGATCGCCCCGCTGCCGTCCACGCGCAGGAAATGCAGACGGATGCCGAGATGCTCGGTCATCAGATTGGTGAGCCGCATCCCGGCCGCTTCGTGGGTCACCCCGAACGCGTCGCGGAAGTCCTCCACGGCGAGATTGCGGTCCTTTTTGGCTTGCGCGAGGAAGGCCACCGAGGCGGTCTCGGGCATGAGGCAGCACGCGGCGTAGTAGTTGATCTCCAGCCGCTGCTGGAGGAAGTCGGCGTAGTCGGTGGGTGGGGTGTGACCGAGCAGGCGGTGCGCCATCGCCTGCAGCGCCATCGACCGGAGCCCATGCCCGCCGGGGATCGAGGCGGGCGGCAGGTAGATGCGCCCGTTCTCGAGGTCGGTGACGGAGCGGGCCGAGTGCGGCAGGTCGCTCGCGTAGATGAGCTCGAAGCCCAGCTGCTCGGCCATGATGCTCACCGTGCGGTGGGTGAGGGCACCGCTGCTGTGCCCGGCGGCCTTCAGCTGCTTCTCCGCGAGCTTCTCGATCTCCGGCAGGTAGTTCCCCTGCTCCCGCATGCGCAGTCGGAGCTCGGTGTTGGCGCGTCGCGCCTCCTCCGGCGTCGCAATGGCTTCGCGTTCACGCCGCTGGAGCTCGCGGTGGAGGGCGAGCACCCCCTCGATCGTCTCGTCGGTCATCGTCTTGGTGACCTTGACCGGAGGCACGCCGAGCCGCCGGAACACGGGGCTGTGCTGCGCGCGCTCGAGCTCGAGCTCGAGCGCCGCCCGGCGGTTGGGGGGCTCTGCGGAGAGCAGGTCGGACACATCGGTGCCGGTGGCGAGGGCGATCGCCTGGAGGAGGGACAGCTTCGGTTCGCGCTTGCCGTTCTCGATGAGGCTGAGCTGACTGCCCGCGACGCCGACCACCGCGCCGAGCTCGTCGAGCGTGTAGCCGTGCGCGAGTCGGTGGTGCCGGATCCGGTGGCCGAGGGTGGAGAGCTGAAGCGCGGTCGCCATGATCTTGAGCATAGAGGAAAGATTCTCGATTCTTGACGCGGCATCCTCGTGAAAGAGTCGTCGCATCCGGGGGATCGTGGAAGCACGCCCACCACCGAAGGAGCGCCGGATGGCCATCGCAGACCTGTTCACCCGCCCCACTGCCACGGGGACGACCCCGACCGCCACGCGCGGCGGCATACGTCCCGCCCTCACGGGGGACGCCATCGACGCACTCGTCGCATGGGTCGACGAGATCGCACAGCGCACGCAGCCTGACCGCATCCACTGGGTCGACGGCTCGCAGGCCGAGAACGAGGCGCTGCTGCGGCAGCAGGTCGACGAGGGCAAGCTCATCAAGCTGAACCCGGAGTGGCGTCCCGGGTCCTACCTGGCCCGGTCGCACCCGAGCGACGTCGCCCGCACCGAGGCGCGTACCTACATCGCCTCGGAGCGCGAGGAGGACGCCGGCCCCACCAACAATTGGGTCGCCCCGGCGGAGATCCGCGCGACGATCGACCCGCTCTTCGAGGGCAGCATGCGTGGGCGCACGATGTACGTCGTGCCGTTCTCGATGGGGGCCGTCGGCGGCCCGCTGTCGCACATCGGCGTGCAGATCACCGACAGCGCCTACGCGGTCGCGTCGATCGGGATCATGACCCGCGTGGGAGCGTCGGTGCTGCAGCAGATCGCGGACGGCAAGCCGTGGGTCAAGACCGTCCACTCCGTCGGGGCTCCTCTGGCACCGGGGGAGAAGGATGCCGCGTGGCCCTGCAACGACGAGAAGTACATCGTCCACTTCCCCGACACCCTCGAGGTGTGGTCGTTCGGGTCGGGCTACGGCGGCAACGCGATCCTCGCGAAGAAGTGCTTCGCGCTGCGCATCGCGTCGGTCATCGGTCGGGACGAGGGCTGGCTCGCCGAGCACATGCTCCTCATCCGCGTCATCGACCCGGAGGGGAAGAGGTACCACGTGGCGGCGGCCTTCCCCTCGGCCTGCGGGAAGACGAACCTGGCGATGCTGCGACCGACCATCCCCGGCTGGCGCGTGGAGACGCTGGGCGACGACATCGCCTGGCTGCGCCCGGGCGAGGACGGTCGGCTCTGGGCGATCAACCCCGAGGCAGGGTTCTTCGGTGTCGCCCCGGGCACGGGCGAGTCCACGAATGTCACCGCCGTCGAGACGCTGTGGGGCAACACGATTTTCACGAACGTCGCGCTGCGTCCTGATGGCGACGTCTGGTGGGAGGGCCTCACCGATGAGGCTCCCGCAGACCTCACCGATTGGGAGGGGAACCCGTGGACGCCGGCGTCGGGACGGCCCGCCGCGCACCCCAATTCGCGCTTCACCGTGAGCGCGGGGCAGTGCCCTCAGATCGCTGAGGACTGGGAGGCTCCCGAGGGTGTGCCGCTCGACGCGATCCTGTTCGGCGGTCGCCGGGCGACGAACGTCCCGCTCGTCGTGGAGGCGACCGACTGGACGCACGGCGTGTTCATGGGGTCGAACATCTCGTCCGAGCGCACCGCCGCGGCGGAGGGGACCGTCGGCGAACTGCGGCGCGACCCGTTCGCGATGCTGCCCTTCTGCGGATACAACATGGCCGACTACTTCGCTCACTGGCTGAAGGTCGGGCAGAGCCTCCGGTTCGACCGCGCGCCGCGCGTCTTCCAGGTGAACTGGTTCCGGAAGGGAGCGGACGGGCGCTTCCTGTGGCCGGGATTCGGCGACAACGCGCGCGTCATCGACTGGATCATCCGCCGCGTCGACGGCTCCGTCGGGGCGGTCGACAGTCCCGTGGGCCGACTGCCGAGGACGAGCGACCTCAACCTCGATGGGATCGACGTCCCGCAGGACGACCTCGAGGAGCTGTTCGCGGTGGACGCGGCATCCTGGCTGGTCGAGGCCGACCTCACGGAGGAGTTCTACCGGACCTTCGGCGGCAAGGTGCCCCCGGCCCTCTACTCCGAGCTCGCGGCGCTGCGCTACCGCCTGCACCGCGCCGAGGTCTGACCTCCCGGATCGACCGCCGACCCGACGCAGGTTGTCGTTCCCGGATGCCGGGAGCCGCAGATTGCGTCGGGTCGCGGTGCTGCGGTGCCCGGGTGCCCCGGTGCCGCCGTGCACCCAGAGTCAGGCGAGGAGCTGACGGGCCGCCAGGTCGCGGTACAGCGGCACGTCGCGGATCAGCTCGTCGTGGGTGCCCTGCCCCACGACGCGGCCGTGGTCGAGGACGACGATCAGATCGCTGTCGACCACGGTCGACAGTCGGTGCGCGATGACGACGAGGGTGCGGCCGGATGCCACGGCGTCGATCGCCTCCCGCATGCGTTGCTCGTTGAGGCCGTCGAGCGACGACGTGGATTCGTCGAGCAGCAGGATCGGCGGCGCGGCGAGGAGCGCCCGGGCGATCGCGAGCCGCTGGCGCTCGCCGCCGGAGAGCATGACCCCGGCTTCGCCGACCTGCGCGTCGAGACCCAGCGGACTCCGCCGGAGCACCTCGGTGAGGTTCACCGCGTCGAGCACGCGCTCGCACTCCTCGTCGGTGGCCCCCGGCGAGGCCAGGCGCAGGTTGTCGGCGATCGTGCCGGCGAGCGTCGGCGCGTCCTGCTCGACGTAGCCGAGCCGGGCTCGCAGGGCGAGCCGGTCCAGCGCCCGCGCGTCGACGCCGTCGACCAGCACCGCTCCCGACGACGGATCGTAGAAGCGCTCGATCAGTGAGAGCGTCGTCGACTTGCCGGCGCCGGAGGGTCCGACGAGCGCCACACGGGAGCCGCGCGGCACACGGAAGGAGACGCCGCGCAGCACCGTGCCCCCGGCATCCGCCTCGGGCTCGTCGTCGGCGTCCGCCGGCATCGGCGCGTGCGCGTCGGCGAGCGTTTTCAGCGCTTCGTCCTGCGCGGTCCGGCGCGCCGCGACGACGGCCTCCGGGTAGGAGAAGTGCACGTCGCGGAACTCGATCGCCGCGGCATCCTGTGTCGCCGTCGAGGGGACGGATGCCGCGAGCTCGGCATCCCGCGCGGTCTCATCGTCGAGGTCGAGGACCTCCTGGATGCGGCCGAGCGCGCCCAGCGCCTGGTTCACCGAGGTGATCGCGCCGAAGAACGAGGCGAGCGGCTGGATGAGGAAGAAGAGGAACATCACGAAGACGACGAGCTGGGCCACGTCGATCGCCCCCGACGCCACCCGGAATCCGCCGACGCCGAGGACGACCAGGAGCGAGACCTGCAGCGCGATCCCGGCGACGGGCACGACGACGGCCGACGCTTTCGCGACCTTGACGCCCGCTTCGTACGCTTCTCCCGCGGTGGCCGAGATGGTGTCGCGTTCGCGTGCCTCCGCGCCCGCGGCGCGGATCGTGCGGATCGACCCGATCGCCCTCTCGACGCCGGACGCGAGTGCGCCGACCTTCTCCTGCTGTTCCGTCGTCGCCCGACGGATGCGTCCGCTGAGGACTCCGACGACGGCGGCCGAGGCGCCGATGACGACCACGATCAGGAGCAGCAGGACGGGGTCGATGACGAGCATCGCGACGATCGCGCCGACGAAGATGAGTGCATTGCCGAGGGAGTCTGCGAAGCCCTGCGTGAGGACGGCGTAGAGGAGTGTCGTGTCCGTTCCCACGCGCGAGACGAGATCGCCCGTGCGCCGCGCGTCGTACTCCTTCACCGGCAGGTGCAGCAGCTTCGCGATGAGCCGGCGCCGGCTCGAGTAGACGACCGCCGTTCCGGTGCGCTGCAGCAGGTAGTGCTGGAATCCGCCGACGAGGGAGGACAGCACGACGAGTCCGACGAGAATCCAGATCAGGATGCCGAGAGCCTCGCCCGCCTGCACGCGTCCGATGACGTCGCCGACGAGGAGCGGTTGCACGAGGGTCGCCGCCGCCTCGAGCACGCTGAGCACGGCGACCACGACCAGGACGCGCTTGTGCTCAAGGAGGAAGGGGACGAGCTGGCGCAGGCTGGCCCGGGGGCCGTCGTTCTTCGGTGAGCGGCGCAGGCCGCGACGAGGCGTCGACATCCCTCCATCTTCCTCTGTGCGAGGCGATGTCCGTCGCAGTCAGTAGGGTGGTCCGGTGCCAGAAGCCGTGATCCGCGCCGACAACCTCGTCAAGGCCTACACCGCCAAGGGGAAGCCCGACTTCCTCGCCGTCGACGGGCTGTCGTTCGAGGTGGCGCCGGGGGAGTCCTTCGGCCTCCTGGGGCCGAACGGCGCCGGCAAGTCGACCACGATGAAGATGATCGGCGCCGTGTCGACGCGGACGAGCGGCGACCTGTCGATCCTCGGCCTCGACCCCGACCGATACGGCCCCGAGATCCGGTCACGACTGGGCGTCGTGCCGCAGCAGGACAACCTCGACGGCGAGCTCAACGCCCGCGAGAACCTCTACATCTACGGCCGTTACTTCGGTCTGCCGGGCAAGGTCTGCGCCGCGAAGGCCGACGAGCTCCTCGCCTTCGCGCAGCTCGAGGACAAGGCGAACAACAAGGTCGACCAGCTCTCGGGAGGGATGAAGCGTCGCCTGACGATCGCCCGCGGCCTGATCAACGATCCGCGCATCCTGCTGCTCGACGAGCCGACCACCGGACTCGACCCGCAGGCGCGTCACGTCCTCTGGGATCGCTTGTTCCGTCTCAAGGAGCGGGGCACCACCCTCGTGCTGACGACGCACTACATGGACGAGGCGGAACAGCTGTGCGACCGCCTGATCGTCGTCGACAAGGGACGCATCATGGCGGAGGGGAGCCCTGCCTCCCTCATCCGAGAGCACTCCAGCCGCGAGGTGCTCGAGGTGCGCTTCGGCTCCGATCGCAACGCCGCTGCGGCCGCGCAGCTGCAGGGGATCGGCGACCGGATCGAGGTGCTGCCCGACCGGATTCTCGTCTACGCGCACGATGGCGAGGCGGCGCTCGAGCGGGTGACCGCCTCGGGCCTGCAGCCGATGACCAGCCTCGTGCGGCGTTCGAGCCTGGAGGATGTGTTCCTCCGGCTGACCGGACGGTCGCTGATCGAATGAGCGACACGGCGCAGTCCGCGCAGCCCTCGCTCGATGAGCTGCGCGCCGAGGCGATGGAGTGGGGCAGGAAGCCTCGTCGCTTCGGCAGCTGGTACGTCACCGAGCACATGATCCGCGCGATGCGCGCGTACGGGTGGACGATCGTCGTGGGCGCGCTCGGCCAGCCCGTCCTCTACCTGCTGGGACTCGCGGCGGGCCTGGCCGCCTTGATCCAGGCGCCGATCCTCGATCGCGGCATGGAGGTCGACTACCTCACCTTCGTGGCTCCGGCCCTCCTCGTCACGGCGGCCCTGTCGGTCGCCTCCGAGGAGATGACCTACCCCGTGATGGCCGGCTTCAAGTGGCGCCGCTACTTCTACGGTTTCAACGCCTCGGCCCTGTCGAGCCCGCAGATCGCCCACGGCGTCATCATCGGCGCGACCGCGCGAATGGCGTTCGCCGTCGCGGCGTACTACCTCTTCATCTGGCTGCTGGGAGCACTCGGCATCGGCTGGACGACCGTCCCGAACCCCGAGACCGGGTGGCTGGCCGTTCCCGCCGGCATCCTCGCAGGGATCGCGTTCGGAATCCCGCTCATGGCGTACGCCGGGTCGATCGAGGACGACAAGGGCCAGTTCGCGCTCGTGCAGCGCTTCGTGTTCATGCCGATGTTCCTCTTCTCGGGCACGTTCTACCCGCTCGACACCCTGCCCGGATGGCTGCAGTGGATCGGATGGATCTCGCCCCTGTGGCACGGTGCGGAGCTCGGCCGCCTCGCGACCTACGGCGCCGCGGTCCCGCCCGTCATGATCGCGGTCCACCTCGCCTACCTGGTCGTGCTGTCGGGGCTCGGCTACCTGTGGGGGCGCCGGATCTTCGTCGAGAGGCTCGCGAAGTGAGCGCCACGACCGTCGACACCGCTCGCCGCGGGGGCGTGCGGGCGCTCTGGGCCGGCAACCCCGGCGCCGTCGTCCAGCGCGGCTTCCTCGCCGCGCGGTCGTCGAGCTGGGTCGTCGTCCTGTCGGGGTTCTTCGAGCCGGTGTTCTACCTGCTGTCGATGGGGCTCGGGCTCGGCGCGCTGATCGGCGAGGTGCAGACCTCCCAGGGCACGGAGGTGCCGTACATGGCGTTCATCGCCCCGGCGCTGCTGGCCGTGTCGGCGATGAACGGCGCCATCTACGACTCCACCTGGAACGTCTTCTTCAAGCTCAACTACGGCAAGCTCTACGAAGGCATGCTCGCGACCTCGCTCGGGCCGCTTGACGTCGCCCTCGGAGAGATCCTGTACGCGCTCCTGCGCGGACTGCTGTACGCGACCGGTTTCATGATCGTCATGCAGGTGCTCGGGCTGAACCTGTCGTGGACGGCGATCCTCGCGATCCCCGCGGTGCTTCTCATCGCCTTCGGGTTCGCGAGCCTCGGCATGGCGATCACGAGCTATATGAAGACGTTCCAGCACATGGACTGGATCAATTTCGTCCTCCTGCCGATGTTCCTCTTCTCGGCGACGTTCTACCCGATCTCCGTCTACCCGGAGTGGGTGCAGTCGGTCGTCATGGCGCTGCCGCTGTGGCACGGAGTCGAGCTCATCCGGGGGCTGACCACCGGCATCCTGCACATCGGCATGCTGTGGCACGTCCTGTACTACGTCGTGATGATCGCTGTCGGGCTGGTCTTCACGACCAAGCGCCTGCGCGCGCTGTTCCTCGACTGACCGCGACGGAGCTCACCCGAAACGACGGATGCCGCGCCCTGCCGAAACGGCGGAACGCGGCATCCGCGTGCGTGCGATCGTCAGATCTTCTTGAACTGCATCTCGCCGAGGTTCTCCTCGTACTCGACGTCCTTCGTCTCCTTCGAGAGCCAGAGCGCGAGGAAGGTGAGAAGACCCATCACCGAGAGGTAGACGCCCACCAGCCACGGCGAACCGTCGGCGGCGGCCCAGAGGGCGACGGCGACGATCGGGGCAAGGGCCGCTCCGAGGATCGACGACACGTTGTACGACACGGCCGAGCCGGTGTAGCGGACGTTCGTCGGGAACAACTCGGGCAGCAGGGCGCCCATCGGTCCGAAGGTCGACCCCATGAGGAGGAACCCGAGGATGAGGAATGCCTGCACCAGAGCGCCCGAGAACTTCGGGTCGGCCTGCGGCAGCAGGAACACGTTGAACAGGAGACCGAAAACGACGATCGCGCCCGTCACCCACATGAGGAGCTTGCGGCGACCGATGGCGTCGGCGACGGGGCCGGACAGAAGGGTGAAGATGCCGAAGAAGACGACGCCGATGATCTGCATGATGACGAAGTCGGTGTAGCCGAATCCGAGACCGGGGACGTAGGTGGCGGCGTCATAGGCAGGTCCGCCGGCGGCGGCTGCCGCCTCGGCGCCTTCGTGGGTGGCCTTCGTGCCGTACGAGAGCGTGAAGCTCGTCATCAGGTAGAAGAGCACGTAGGTCGCGAGCATGATGAACGTGCCGAGGATCATCTGCCACCAGTGACGGCGGAAGACGGTTCCCAGCGGGAACTTCGACAGCGAGCCGCTCTTCTCAGCGCGCGAGAACGTCGACGACTCGACGAGCTTCAGGCGCACCCACAGACCGACGATGACCATGACGGCCGAGAACAGGAACGGCACGCGCCAGCCCCACGCGAGGAACTCCTCGGAGCGCAGGCCCGCGCCTTCGGGGTGCGGCAGCGCGAAGTAGATCAGCAGGAAGACCGTGTTCGCGATGATGAACCCGATGGGCGCACCCAGCTGCGGGAACGTGCCGTACCAGGCGCGCTTGCCCTTCGGGGCGTTCTCGGTGGCCACGAGCGCAGCGCCCGACCACTCGCCGCCGAGGGCGAAGCCCTGGAAGAGGCGAAGGATCAGGAGCAGGAGGGCTGCCCACGCGCCGATGTCGTTGAAGGTCGGCAGGCAGCCGATGAGGATCGTCGCGATACCCATCGTGAGCAGGGATGCCACGAGCGTGGCCTTGCGGCCGAACTTGTCGCCGAAGTGGCCGAAGATGACGGCGCCGATGGGGCGCGCGACCATGGCGGCACCGAAGACCGCGAACGACGAGAGGAGGGAGGCGGTCTCGTTGTCGCTCGGGAAGAAGAGGATCGGGAAGACGAGGACGGCGGCGGTCGCGTAGACGTAGAAGTCGTAGAACTCGATCGTCGTGCCGACGAGGCTCGCGGTGATGACGCGGGAGCGGGGATTGGCGGGGGCGGCGGGAGCCGCCGGGGCTGCAGAAGCAGAGGACATGCAGGAGACCTTCGGGGAGAGCGGAAGGGTCCTCGTGGGACGCGACGGCGGCGGTGCGTCCGGGACGGGGGTGGTGTCGGGGACGTACTGCGCGGGAAACCGAAAGCGCCGGCGGAGTGGCCGGCGCGCTCTCACAGTCTACTCCCAGCGACAGGAGGGGCTCCGGGCGCCCCGTAGACGCCCGGAGCGGCCGTCACCAGATGACGGCGAGGGCGGCGTTGGTGAGGGTGAGGATCCCGATCGGCCAGAAGATCCCGGCGGGGACGCTGCCGCTCTTCCGCTCGCGCGCGGCGCCGGCCCCGAGGAGGCCGCCGATGATCACGAGGATCACGAGCTTGATGCCGATCTTCATGTAGTTGAGGTCGTGGGTGAGACCCCACGGCGCGGACAGCGCCAGCCCCGCGACGAGGGCGATGGCGAGGCCCCAGTGCATCAGCCGGGTGACCCGCTTCTTGCCGAGTGCCTCGACGAGCCAGGCTCCGAAGAGCGTGGCGAAGCCCACGAGGTGGATGACGATGACGATGCTGCGCAGGATCTCCATGCCATCAGGCTACCTGAAGGTCGCGGATGCCGCGGTTCAGCCGCGGAGGTCGCGGAGGGTGAGAGCGGTGCGGAGCGCGGCATCCGCCGCCTCGGCGCCCTTGTCCTCCTTCGACCCCGCGAGGCCGGCACGGTCGATGCCCTGCTGCTCGTCGTCCAGGGTCAGGACCCCGAACCCGACCGGCTTGCCCGTATCCAACGCGACCCGCGTGAGCCCGTCGGTCGCCGCCGCCGACACGAAGTCGAAGTGCGGGGTCCCGCCGCGGATGATGACGCCGAGGGCCACGGCCGCATCCGCCCCCGCGTCCAATGCGGCCTTGGCCACGACGGGAAGCTCGAACGACCCGGCGACGCGCACGAGCCGCCATGACGCGCCGGAGGCGTCGAGCACGCGCGCGGCGCCGGCGATGAGGCCATCCGTGATGACGTCGTGCCACTGTCCGGCGACGACCACGATCTCCAGTCCCGTGCCGTCGACCCGCTCCGTCTTCGGTGCTCCGTGACCGCTCATGCTGTGTGCTCCTCGCTGTGCGCGAGCGCGTCGCGCAGGTCGTCGGCGTCGATGATGTGGCCCATGCGCTCGGCCTTCGTCGCCAGGTACTGGTGGTTGTTCGCGCCGACGCCCACGAGCAGTGGCACCTGCTCGACGATCGACAGTCCCAGGTTCTTCAGCTGCGCGACCTTGTCGGTGTTGTTGGTGAGGAGACGGATCTGACGCACGCCGAGATCCTGGAGGATGCCGGCGGCGGCGGCGTAGTCGCGGGCGTCCGCGGGGAGCCCGAGGGCGAGATTCGCGTCGACGGTGTCCATCCCGCGCTCCTGGAGGCTGTAGGCCCGGAGCTTGTTGATCAGCCCGATACCCCGGCCCTCGTGGCCGCGCATGTAGATGACGATCCCGCCGTCCTGCTCGATGACGTCGAGGGCGGCCTCCAGCTGCGGACCGCACTCGCACTTGAGGGATCCGAACGCCTCGCCCGTGAGGCACTCCGAGTGGACGCGGACGAGCGGTGCGTCCTCCGTGAGGTCGCCCGAGACGACCGCGATGTGGTCGGTGCCCGTGATGCGGTCTTTGTACGCCAGGAAGCGGAACTCGCCGTGGGAGGTGGGCACGTTCGCCTCGGCGCGAAGGCTGACGCGCCGCCTGGAGGAGTGCTCGCCGTGCGCCGCGGTGCTGCTGCCCTCTGCGCCGTCGAGGTACGCGATGAGCTGCTCGATCGTGATCACCGGGATGCCCTCCCGCTCGCCCATCTCCAGCAGACCTGGCATCCGCATCATGCTGCCGTCGTCGGCGACGACCTCGCCGATGACGCCGACCGGCGCGAGCCCGGCCAGCTGCATGAGCTCGACGGCGGCTTCGGTGTGTCCGGCGCGCTCGCGCACACCGCCGTCGACGGCCCGGAGCGGCAGGACGTGTCCCGGCCGGATGAGCGACGCGGGGGTGGAGTCGGGGTCGGCGAGCACGTTCACGGTGCGCGCGCGGTCGGAGGCGCTGATGCCCGTCGTCACGCCGTCCGCGGCGTCGACGCTGACGGTGTACGCCGTGCCCCTGCTGTCCTGATTGACCTCCACCATCGGCGGGAGGTCGAGGCGATCCGCCCAGTCGGCGGGCATCGGCGCGCACAGGAATCCGCTCGACCAGCGGATGGTCCATGCCAGCCACTCCGGCGAGGCGAGCTGCGCGGACAGGATGATGTCACCCTCGTTCTCGCGGTTCTCGTCGTCGGCGACCAGGATCGGCCGACCTTCCTTGAGGGCCGCGAGCGCGTCGGGGATGGGGGAAAGGCTCATCGGGAGCCTCCTTCTTCTGCGGACGGGATGCCGTCGGGTGAGGCGAATCGGAGCAGGCGCTGTACGTGCCGCGCCAGGATGTCGGTTTCGAGGTTGACGCGGTCGCCGGGGGCGAGCGTGCCGAGGGTGGTCACCTCGAGCGTCTCGGGGATGAGGGAGATCTCGAACCAGTGCGACGCGGCGTCGGGCTCGGACACGTCCGAGACGGTGAGCGAGACGCCCTGGACCGTGATGGACCCCTTGTCGACGACGAGCGGGGCGAGGTGGCCCGGCAGCGAGACGCGGATGACGCGCCACTGCTCGCCGGGGCGGACCTCGAGGACCTCGCCCGTGCCGTCGACGTGTCCCTGCACGATGTGTCCGCCGAGGCGCGTGTGCGCGGCGAGGGCACGCTCGACGTTGACTCGAGAGTCGACCCCGAGGGTGCCGAGCGTCGACATGTCGAGGGTCTGCCTCATGACATCGGCCGTGAAGCCGTCAGCGGTCTGGTCGGTGACGGTCAGGCACACACCGCTGATGGAGATCGAGTCACCCCGCGCGGCGTCCGAGACGGCGAGGGGCGCGCGGACGGTGAGGCGCACGCCATCCCCGGAGGGGTCGACGGCGGTGATCGTTCCCTGCTCTTCGATGATCCCGGTGAACATCAGGGGGCCTCCTTCGGGGTCGCGACGACGAGGAGGTCGTCGCCGAGTCGTTCGATGGCGCGCACGTCGAGTCGGCGTTGCGCGGAGATGGTGGGGATGCCGAGGTCGCCGACGGCCAGTCGGTCTCCGCCGAGGAGGGTGGGGGCGAGGTACACGAGCACCTCGTCGACGAGGCCGGCGCGCAGGAACGCGCTCGCGATCGTCGGTCCGCCCTCGACGAAGACCCGATGCGCGCCGAGCTGGCGGAGTCGGTCGAGCAGGTCGGGCAGGTCCTCGCCCTCGTCCTGCATGAACGGACGAGGATGCCGCCGGAGTGCGGCCTCCTGGGGGACCGCGCGCGTGCCGAGCACCACGGGGCGGGGCTGGTGCTCGTACAGCGTGCCGTCAGGGCGACGGGCGGTCAGGGCGGGGTCGTCCGCCAGCACCGTGCCGGTGCCGGCGATGATCGCGTCCGCATCCGCACGACGGAGGTGCACGTCCGCTCGCGCTTCGGGTCCAGTGATCCACTGACTCGTGCCGTCGGATGCCGCGGCGCGTCCGTCGAGTGACTGCGCCCACTTCACGGTCACATGGGGCCGCTGGAGGCGCTGCACGGTCAGCCATGACTCCAGTAGGCGGATGCCGTCTTCCTCGAGAACGCCTCCGACGACGTCGACGCCCGCCGCGCGCAGGCGCTCACCGCCCCCGGAGGAGGCATCGCCGGGGTCGGCGACCGCGTAGACGACGCGGGCGATGCCGGCCTCGATAAGCGCCACGGCGCACGGTCCGGTCCGGCCGGTGTGGTTGCAGGGCTCGAGGGTCACGACCGCGGTCGCGCCGCGAGCGGCCCCGGCCGGGAGCTTCGACAGTGCGTCGACCTCCGCGTGCGCGGTTCCGGCGCCGCGGTGCCAGCCCTCCGCGAGGACTTCGCCGGTGGCCGAAAGGAGCACCGCGCCCACCTGCGGGTTCTCGCCGCGCGGACCGCCCAGGGCGAGCTCGAACGCGCGACGCATCGCGTCGCGCTCGGCGTCGATGACACTCATCCGGATCCTCACATCGGGGTCTCCGGGGCAGGATGCAGGTGTCGAAGGGCTCGCGGCGTCGCCGCGGGCCTCTCGTGCTGCCTCCCATCCGGACTCGCGACTCTCGTCGCATCACCGTCGGTCCCGGATTTCCACCGGGTCAACGACCTCCCAGAGGAGGCCGCTCGCGGACTGTCACCGCCGGTTCGGATTCACACCGACCCCGGAGCACGTTTCTTGCTCTCGAGTGTAGTCAACCGGCGGATCGTGGTTTCATTCCCACGGATCGGTACCGGGCGCAGCGCCGGCTGCTGAGCGCACCAGCATCCGTGCGGCGGACTCCTCGATGACGAGATCGGTGATGAGATCGGCCGCGAGGGCGCCGCGGAGCGCCGCGAGCTTCGAGCCGCTCGAGATCACGCAGATGCGGTGCGCGGCCGCACGCAGCGTGTCGAACGAGGGACCGCTCGAACGCTCGTTGAGCGGGATGTCGTCGGTGGAGCCGTCGGCGCGGAAGAACACTGTGGCGCAGTCGCCCACGACGCCGTGTGTGCTGAGCTCCGCCAGGTCGCGCGGTGACAGGTACTCGCCGGAGTAGACGTGTGAGGGCACTTCGGCGCGGGGCGAGCCGAGCCCGAAAATGATGACGCTTGCGCGTGCTTGCACGTCCAGCACGGATCGCACGGCTCGCTCGCGCCACATCGCGCGCTTGGTCTGCGGGTCGTCGAACAGTGCGGGCACCGGGAAGAGGTCGGTAGTCGCGCCGAACGCTTCGGCGAACGCTTGCAGGATGCTGGATGAGTACGGCACGCCCGACGTCGATTCGTTCGCGGCCCCGTTCAGCTGCACGACACGGGTGCCGTGGAGTGGCTTCTTCGGCAGGTGCCGTGACACCGCCGAGAGTGTCGCGCCCCACGCGATCCCGATCACCGTGTTGGTTTCGGTGTGGAGCGCCACCAGCCGGGCAGCGCTCCGCGCCGTGCGGTCCAGGCGCTCGGCGGCGTTGACGTGACTCGGCGTCGGGACGATGTGCACGCGCACGCCGTAGGTGTGGGCGATGCGGCCGGCCACCTGGTCGCGGTCCTCCTGCGGTGAATGGACGGTGATCTCGACGAGCCCGCTGTCGCGCGCATACGCGAGCAGCCGCGACACGGAGGAGCGTGAGATGCGCATCTCGTCGGCGATCGCGGCCATGCCGGCGCCCTGCACGTAGTAGAGCTGTGCGGCTCGCAGCGCCTCGGCGGCTTTGTCCATGCGTACGCATCCGTTCAGTCCGGGTGGGCGGCGCGACGTCGCCGCTGTGGTTTTCGCACCGATTCTCGTCGAATCGTGCACATATGTGCAAGCGGGTTGCGCATGCGTGCGTTCGCGCGTGAGCATGGGCGCACGTTCCAAGGAAGGACCCTCGTCACCATGAGCACACGGCAGCAGCACACCCGTCCGCAGGTCGAGGCATTGCGCGCACGTCCGCATGCCCAGGTGCTCGTGATCGGCGGCGGCATCAACGGCATCGCCACCTTCCGAGACCTCGCGCTGCAGGGCGTCGACGTGGCCCTCGTCGAGCGCGGCGACTACGTCTCCGGCGCGTCGTCGGCATCGAGCCACATGGTCCACGGCGGTGTGCGATACCTCGAGAATGGCGAGTTCCGACTCGTGCAGGAGGCCGTCACCGAGCGCAACGCGCTGCTGCGCACGGCGCCGCACTACGTCCGTCCGCTCGAGACCACCATCCCGATCTTCAAGACCTTCTCCGGCATCCTCACGGCGCCCTTCCGCTTGCTGTTCACGCACGGCACCGGCAAGCCCAACGAGCGCGGGGCGCTGCTGATCAAGGTCGGCCTCATGATCTACGACACCTTCTCGCGCGATGGCGGCTCGGTGCCGCGCCACGTCTTCCGCCGCGCCAAGCGCTCGCTCCAGGCCTTCCCGCAGATGAACAAGGACGTCGCCTACACCGCGAGCTACTACGACGCCTCGATGCACGACCCGGAGCGCCTCGCGCTCGACGTGCTCTTCGACGGCGTCCGTGCCGGCGGCGAGCAGGCCCGCCCCGCCAACTACCTCTCCGTCGACGGCGTCGACGGAGACCAGGTCACCCTGCTGGATGAGACCACGGGCGAGCGCTTCGGCTTCACGGCAGACGTCATCGTCAACACCAGCGGCCCCTGGACCGACCTCACGAACGACGCGCTCGGCCAGCCGACCACCTTCATGGGCGGCACCAAGGGCTCGCACATCGTGCTCGAGAACGACGATCTCCTGGCCGCCACCGGCGGCAACGAGATCTTCTTCGAGCACTCCGACGGCCGCATCGTGCTCATCTACCCGCTCAAGGGCCGTGTCATGGTCGGCACCACCGACATCGACGCCGACCCGCGCGAGCGCACGGTGTGCACCGACGACGAGATCGACTACTTCTTCGACCTCATCGGTCATGTCTTCCCCGACATCACCGTCGATCGCGCGCAGATCCGCTACACGTTCTCCGGCATCCGCCCGCTGCCGCGCCACGACGACATGGCGCCGGGCTTCGTCTCCCGCGACTACCGCATCGAGCGCGGCGACGCCGCGGGCACGCCCGTGCTCAGCCTCGTCGGCGGCAAGTGGACCACCTTCCGCGCGGTCGCCGAGCACGTCGCCTCCGACACCCTCGCGCTGCTCGGCCGCGCCCGCACCGTCTCCACCGCCGATCTCGCGATCGGCGGCGGCGCCGACTACCCGCGCACACCCCGTGACCGCGCCCGGTGGATCGAGCAGCACCGGGGCGTGCACACCGCTGCACTGGCCGACCGGATGCTGGAGCGCTACGGCACGCGCGCAGGCGACGTGCTCGCCGCCGTCCCGGAGGGCGCCGAGGAGCTGGCCGCCGTGCCCGGCTACTTCGCCGAGGAGATCGCCCACCTCGCCCGCACCGAGGACGTCGTGACGCTCACCGACGTGCTGCTGCGGCGCACCTCCGTCGCCTTCGTCGGCGGCGCGACGATCGACGGCCTCCGTCAGCTCGCCGCCGCCGCCGCAGACGCGCTCGGCTGGGACGACGACGCGCAGGCGGCCCAGGTCGATGAGGCCGTCCGCGTGCTCCGCGAGCATCACCGGATCGCGGTCGACGAGGACCGGCACGCCGCGCTGGTCTGACACTTCGGCGCGCCCGGCGTCGAAGCACGCACATGCACCGGGCACCAACGAGTCGATGACGACGGTCGTCATCGAGCATGTATCGAAAGGTCAATGACGACACATGAACGACATCAACTTGTGGCTCTACTTCGTCTCCGAGACGGTCGGCACTGGGCTGCTGACCCTGCTCGGCTGCGGTGTGGTCGCCAATGTGCTCCTCGCGAAGTCCAAGGGCTTCGGCGGCGGCACGCTGATGATCAACTGGGGCTGGGGTCTGGCGGTGTTCATCGGTGTGCTCGGCTCCGCCTACTCGGGAGCGCAGCTCAACCCCGCCGTGTCGCTCGGGCTGCTGCTTGCCGGCGACCTCGAGGTGACCCTGTTTTTCGTCGCCGTGGCGGGTCAGTTCGTGGGCGCCTTCCTCGGTGCCGTGCTCTGCTGGCTCACCTACAAGCAGCACTTCGACGGTGAGGCCGACGCGGCCACCAAGCTCGGCGTGTTCTCCACGGGCCCGGCGATCCGCTCGTACGGCTGGAACCTCGTCACCGAGATCATCGGGACGTTCGTCCTCGTCTTCACGATCTTCGCGTTCGCCGACTACGGCGACATCCAGGTCGGCACCCCCGGCGGCCTCGGCCCGCTCACCGCGCTGCCGGTCGCACTGCTCGTGGTCGGTATCGGCGCCTCGCTCGGTGGCCCCACCGGTTACGCCATCAACCCTGCCCGTGACCTCGGTCCGCGTATCGCGCACGCGGTGCTCCCGATCAAGGGCAAGGGCTCGAGCGACTGGTCGTACGCATGGGTTCCCGTCGTCGGTCCTCTTATCGGTGGCGCCATCGCCGCCGTCGCGGCACCCGCACTGCTCTCGATGGTCTGACCACCAGCATCCGCGCTCTCAACCACTCACGAAAGACAAGGAAGTCCCATGGCTGACTACATCATCGCAATCGATCAGGGCACCACATCCAGCCGCGCGATCATCTTCGACCACGGCGGCTCGATCATCGCCACCGGCCAGAAGGAGCACGAGCAGATCCTGCCGCGCGCCGGCTGGGTCGAGCACGACGCCCTCGAGATCTGGCGCAACGTCCAGGAAGTGATCGGCATCGCGCTCGCCAAGGCCGATCTCACCCGCCACGACATCGCCGCCGTCGGCATCACCAATCAGCGCGAGACGGCTGTCGTCTGGGACAAGCGCACCGGCCAGCCCGTGTACAACGCGATCGTCTGGCAGGACACTCGCACGCAGGCAATCGTCGACCGGCTCGCCACCGAGGGCCTCGGCACCGAGCGGTACAAGGGCATCGTCGGGCTGCCGCTGGCGACCTATTTCTCGGGCACGAAGATCGCTTGGATCCTCGAGAACGTCGACGGCGCCCGCGAGCGCGCGGAAGCCGGCGACCT
Source organism: Microbacterium marinum (assembly GCF_014204835.1). Lineage (NCBI taxonomy): Bacteria > Bacillati > Actinomycetota > Actinomycetes > Micrococcales > Microbacteriaceae > Microbacterium > Microbacterium marinum. The sequence goes on from NZ_JACHMD010000001.1 coordinate 1,037,927, forward strand.
CATCTTCGGCACCACCGACACCTGGGTGTTGTGGAACCTGACCGGCGGCACCGACGGCGGCGTCCACGTCACCGACGTGACCAACGCATCGCGCACCCTCTTCATGGACCTCGAGACACTGCAGTGGCGTGAGGACATCCTCGCGGACTTCGGCGTGCCGCTGTCGATGATGCCCGAGATCCGCTCCTCGTCCGAGGTGTACGGCACCGCGGAGGACTCGTCGCTGCTGCGCGAGACCCCTATCGCTGGCATCCTCGGCGATCAGCAGGCCGCGACATTCGGCCAGGCCGCGTTCGAGAAGGGCGAGAGCAAGAACACCTACGGCACCGGCAACTTCCTGATCTTCCAGACCGGTGAAGAGATCGTTCACTCCCGCAACGGACTGCTGACGACCGTCGGCTACAAGCTCGGCGACCAGCCCGCTCGGTACGCACTGGAAGGATCGATCGCCGTGACCGGATCGCTCATCCAGTGGTTGCGCGACCAGGTCGGCTTGATCTCATCGGCGCCCGAGGTTGAGAAGCTCGCGGCATCCGTCGAAGACAACGGCGGCGTCTACGTCGTTCCCGCGTTCTCGGGGCTGTTCGCGCCGTACTGGCGCCCCGAGGCGCGCGGCGCGATCGTCGGCCTCACCCGGTTCGCGAACCGCGGGCACATCGCCCGCGCCGCGCTCGAGGCGACCGCGTTCCAGACGCGTGAGGTTCTCGACGCCGTCAACGCGGACTCCGGCGTCGACCTCGAAGAGCTCAAGGTCGACGGCGGCATGACGGCCAACGACACGCTCATGCAGTTCCAGGCCGACATGCTCGGTGTGCCCGTCGTCCGCCCGGTCGTCGCGGAGACGACGGCACTCGGCGCCGCGTACGCTGCCGGTCTCGCCGTCGGCTTCTGGTCTGACCTCGATGAGTTGCGCGCCAACTGGCAGGAGGACGCTCGCTGGGAGCCCAGCGACGACGTCGCTGAGCGCGAGCGTCAGCTGCGGCTGTGGAAGAAGGCCGTCACCAAGTCGTTCGACTGGGTCGACGACGACGTCAACTGAGCCCACCCGCGAGCGAACGCCCCGCCGCCCGGTTTCGACCGGCGGTGGGGCGTCGCAGCGTCCGCCGCTACTTGAGCAGTCGCGACAACCGGCGATCAGCGAGCACCTTGCCACCCGTCTGACACGTTGCGCAGTACTCGAGGCTGTTGTCGGCGAAGAAGACCGAGCGCACTTCGTCGCCGCACACGGGGCACGCCTGCCCGCGTCTGCCATGGACAGCCATGCCGCGTCGCTTCGCGTCCTTGAGGTCTGCGGGCGGCTTTCCGGATGCCGCGGTCACGGCCTCCGTCAGCGTGTCACGGGTCGCGGCGTAGAGCCGATCGACGTCCTCGTCGCTCAGCGTGGCGGCGAGGGCGTACGGCGACATCTTCGCCGCGTGGAGGATTTCGTCGGAGTAGGCGTTGCCGATGCCCGCCACGATGGACTGGTCGCGCAGCACGCCCTTGATCTGCGTGCGCCGCCCGGCGAGGAGTGCCGCGAGGGTGTCGCGTGTGAACGCGGCGTCGAGCGGATCAGGCCCGAGCCTGGCGATGCCGGGGACGTCGGCGGGGGATCGGGCAGCGTAATACGCGAGTGACTTCTTCGTCCCTGCCTCGGTGAGATCGAACCCCGACCCGTCGTCGAACGCGACACGGAGCGCGATCGGGGTCTTGCCCGGGCGGATGATCGTCGACGGCAGTTGGTCGTACCAGCGCAGCCAGCCCGCCTTCGCGAGGTGGAAGATGAGGTGGGCACCGGCATCCGTCTCGAGGTCGACGAACTTGCCGTGCCGCTGCGCCCCCGTCACCGTCGCGCCCGTCATCGCGTCGATCGGGGGGTCGTACGTCTTCAGCGCGGCGATGTTCGCGACCGACACCTTCGTGACGGTCAGTCCCGTCGCGCGCTCGCGGAGGAAGTCGACCAGTCCCTGCACCTCGGGCATCTCAGGCATGCGGTCATCCTGCCACCCCGGTCCGACGGCGGTGAGGGGGTTGTCAGATCACCGGCCAGGGCACCGGGGTGCGGTCGTCGGTCGGCAGGAGCCCTGCGATCCAGCCGTCGTGGCGTCCGCGGGGGTCGTTCAGACCCTGCCGGAGGAGGCCCTCGTACCGGAAGCCGAGCTTCTGAGCGACGCGCGCCGACGGGACGTTGCCGACGATCGCGCGCCACTGGATGCGCGCGAGCCGGAGCGGTTCGGCGAAGCCCGCGTCGATCACGGCGGTCGCCGCCTCGGTGAGGTAGCCGTGGCCGCGGGCCGCGGCATCCATCCAGAACCCGATCTCGGCGGACCCCTGCCTCTCGAACCGGTGCAGCCCGATCATGCCGATCCAGCGGCCCTCGGTGCGGATGCCCCAGGTGAGCTCGCTCTCCTCGTCCCACCAGGCGGCCGCCTTGGCGATGAACTCCTCGGCGTCGCGACGCTCGTACGGCGCAGGGAGCGTCGTCCACCGCGGCACCTCCGGGTCCTGCGCCGCTGCCGTGATCGCGTCGACGTCGGCGTCGGTCGGCACCGACAGTTCGAGACGCTCCGTCCGCAGGGTCACCGGTTCCATCCTCCGACCCTATCCACGCACGTGCCGTCCTCCGGATCTCCGCGTCCCGCGCAGAGGCTGGCCCCCGTTCCGTAATCAGTCCGCAGGCAGCGCGACTCTTCACCGAGCGCCGACGACGCGGCACAGCTCGCGCCTTCGGTCGCCGATGGGACTGAATACGGAACGCGGCGCCGCCAACCTTTCCTCCCTGGCCCGTCGAATCAGCTCGCCATCCACACCGCGCCACCGTCTCGTCCCGCCCCGGAGAAGGATGCCGGACAGTGGCGGGGTGTTCGACGTGTGGACGACTGCCGACCTGCGAGCCGCGGGGCTGTCCGCCCGAGACATCCGCGTCGCGCTCGCGAGCGGCCGGCTCATCCGGACTCGGAGGGGTCATTACGTGGCCGGCGAAGCGCCCGTGGCTCTGCGTGTTGCCGCGCGCGTCGGTGGACGACTGGGATGCACGTCCTTGCTGGCAGCCCTCGGGGTGTTCGTCTTCGACAGCTCTCAGGTCCACGTGCACATGGAACGTGGCGACAGCCGGATGCGGGGGATCAGCAGTCGGCGGCTCGAATCGCCGGAGCGGCGCAGCGTGGTCCTGCATTGGCGGCGATTCGTCGAGCCACCGGCATCCGGCGCCGTGCATGTGCGGGACGCGCTGCTCAGCGCCGTCCGATGCCAGAGCCCTCGTCACGCCGTAGCCACACTCGACAGTGCGCTTCATCTCCGCTTCATCTGCGCTGCCGACCTCGGTGATGTCTTCGCCGCGTTGCCCCAGAGGTTCCTTTCTCTCCGACCGCTGCTCGACGGTCGGGCCGAATCGGGCACAGAGACGCTCGTTCGTCTGATGGTGCGAAGCCTCGGCCACTCCGTCGAGCCTCAGGTGACGATCGCAGGAGTCGGTCGAGTAGACCTGCTCGTCGACGGTTGGTTGGTCGTCGAATGCGACAGCCGTGAGTTCCATGCCTCGTGGGAGCAGCGACGCATGGACCTGCGGCGCGACCGACAGCTTGCTGCGCTCGGATACAGCGTGCTGCGGCTCACCGCGGACGAGATCCTCTACCGTCCCGACCTCGTGATCGCCGCACTGCGAGGCGTGCTGGGATCGAGCCGTCGGCCGACCTCCTGACAGCCTCGCAGGCGGGGGGACGCCCGGCGTTCCGAATTCAGTCCGGGCGGCTGGCTTGGGGCCACCCGCCGCCGCCGATCGGCGGAAGGACGCAGCGGCGCGCGGCGACGAGACTGAATACGGAACGCTCGTCGAGGCAGAGCGCCCCCGGCGTCAGCCCTCGGGGTGCTGCTGGATCCAGACGGCCATCGCGGCCAGGTTCGCCAGCGGGGCCATGGCGCCGATCGCGGGGGCGTCGAATACCATCGAGGCGACGCCGGCTTCGGCGTAGGAGGCCACCCATCCGGCGGCATCCGGCAACGGCACGGCCAGCAGCCTGCCGGTCTCCTCGGGCGGGATGCCGAAGCCCGCCGCAGCGGCCTGTGCACGCTCCGGTGTCGAGAAGGCGAAGATCGCCGGACCCTGCTCGGTCGAGGCGGCGAACGGCGTGGGCTCCTGGTCGGTGCCGCGGGCGATGAAGATCCACTTCTCGAGCGCGAACACCGCCCGCCACAGGCGTTCCTGCGCGGCGCGGTCGTCGGGCGCGGCCATGGACGGGCCGGCCGCCGCGTCGATCGCGGCGACGATCTCCGGCGCGGGGCTGAGCCTCGGTTCCTCAGACACGTCGCAGCAGTCCGAGCTTGTCGTACACGTCGTTGAGGGTGCGGTCGGCGACCTCGTCGGCGCGCGCCGCGTTGGCGGCGAGCACCCGGTCGAGCTCCGCCGGGTCGTCGAGCAGTTCGAGCGCCCGCTCGCGCACGGGACCGAACTCCGACACCACGACCTCGGCGAGGCCCTTCTTGAAGTCGCCGTAGCCGCGGCCGGCGTACTCGTCCTCGATCGAGGGGATCTGCCGCCCCGTCAGGGCGGCGTAGATCACGAGCAGGTTCGACACCCCGGGCTTGGCCTCGCGGTCGTACCGGACGACACCCTCCGAGTCCGTGACGGCGCGCATGACCTTCTTCGCCGACTTCGACGGGTCGTCCAGGAGCCAGAGCACACCGGCATCCGATTCGGCGGACTTCGACATCTTGGACGTCGGGTTCTGCAGGTCGTAGATGCGGGCGGTGTCCTTCTGGATCACCGGCATCGGCACGCGGAACGCCTCGCCGTAGCGTCCGTTGAAGCGCTCCGCCAGCGTGCGGGTCAGTTCGACGTGCTGCTTCTGGTCGTCGCCGACGGGCACGATGTCGGTCTGGTACAGCAGGATGTCGGCGGCCATGAGGATCGGATACGTGAACAGACCGACGTTCGTGGCGTCGGTGCCGTAGCGGGCCGACTTGTCCTTGAACTGGGTCATCCGGTTCGCCTCGCCGAAGCCGGTGACGGTCGACAGAACCCAGGCGAGCTCGGCGTGCGCGCGCACGTGCGACTGCACGTACAGCGTGGACTTGGACGGCTCGATGCCCGCGGCGATGTACTGCGCCGCCGTCCGCCGGGTCTTCTCGCGCAGTTCGGCGGGGTCGTTCGGCTGGGTGAGGGCGTGCAGATCCACGACCGAGAAGAACGCCTCGTACGACTCCTGCAGGTCCCGCCACTGCATGAGCGCCCCGATGTAGTTGCCGATCTGGAGGGAGTCGGCGGAGGGCTGCATTCCGGAGTACAGGCGGGGTTTGCTCACCCTACGATCCTACGCGCGAACGGATGCCGCGCCCCTCGCCGCCGGCTTCAGCCGCCGAGCGTGTAGTCGGCCACGACGGGCGCGTGGTCGCTCCAGCGCGTGTCCCAGGAGGGCGCCCGGACGACGTGGTAATCGGTCGCGCGGGTGGCGAGTTCGGCGGTCGCGAGGTGGTAGTCGATGCGCCAGCCGGTGTCGTTGTCGAACGCCTTGCCGCGGTTCGACCACCACGTGTACGGCCCGTCGATCTCTCCGGCGAACGAGCGCCCGACGTCGACCCAGCCGAGGCCGCGACCGCTCTCGCCGTCCACGGTGGTGACGGTCTCGCCCGCGGGCGCGGTGAACCGATCGAAGTACGCCCGCTCGCGGGGCAGGAACCCGGCCTTCTTGACGTTGCCCTTCCAATTGCGGATGTCGAGCTCGCGATGGCCGACGTTGAGGTCGCCGGTGATGAGCGCGAGGTCGCCGAGGTGCGGCATCCGCTCTTCCATCGCGTCGAGGAACGCGTATTTCGCGGCCTGCTTCTCGGTACCCGCCTCACCCGTGAAGACGTAAGCGCTGACGACGGTGAGGGTCTCGCCCTCGACCTCGACGTCGGCCTCGACCCAGCGCCCCTTCGAGTCGAGTGTGTCGTCGCCGAGCTCGATGCGCCAGACGTCCAGCGGCTCGCGGGCGGCGATGGCGACGCCGGCGCGCCCCTTCGCGAGGGCTTCGTCGTTCACGACGTGCCAGCCGGGCAGGGCGGCGGCGAGATCGGATGCCTCGGCCCGCACCTCCTGCAGCGTGAGGATGTCGACCTCCGCCGTTTCGAGCCAGCCGTGCATGCCCTTCCGGGCGGCGGCGCGGATGCCGTTGACGTTGACGGAGGCGATGCGGACGGTTCGAGGCACGCCTTTCAGCCTAAGCGGGGCCGCCGACACCGGTCGTGCCGCGGGTCTGCGCGAGCAGGTCCTCGGCGCGGCGCAGGTCCCGGCGCGCGCCGGGGCGTTCCCACCAGCGCGCGCGGGCGAGCGCCGACCGGGCCTCGCGCACGCCCGCCTCGACGACCACCCGTAGCGCTTCGCGCTCGGCAGCGCGCTGCTGCTCGGCGGTCGGGGGCGCGAGGGGGATGTCGGCATCCCGAGCCGCGACCCCGATCCAGGATGCCGCGACGAGCATCACGATCCCGGCCAGACGCAGCCACAGCAGCAGACCGACGACGACGGAGAAGGTGGCGAGCAGGGGGTTGGTGGGGGAGTAGGCGGCGAGAAAACCGAAGCCCAGCTGCAGGAGCGCGAGCGCCGCGCCGCCGGCGGTCGCCCCGGGGATGATGGAGCGCCACGGCAGCGAAGTCCCGGTGAGGAAGCGGATCAGCAGCGTCAGAGCGGCGGAGTTGAGCGCGACGCTGACGACGACCGACCCGATCCGGCTGGCGAGTTCGGCGGCCGATGAGGGCACGTCGACCTCCAGCCACCGCAACGCCTGCGTCAGAACACCGCCGGCGACCAGCCCCAGGCCGGCGCCGAGGACGAGCGCGGCGCCGAACAGGATCGCCGCGACGAGGTCGCCGAGTTTCAGCAGCACGAAGCTACGGGTGTCGAACGGCAGCCCGAAGATGTCGCGGACGGCCCGTCGGGTGAAGGTGACGAACCCGATGGCGGTCCACACGGCGACACCGAGGGCGATCGTTCCGGTGACGGCGAGCAGGCTGCCGCTGTCGCGGGCGATCGACGCCACATCGTCGGGATCCACGGGCCCCGCCTCACCGATGAAGCCCGGGATGTAGGAGTTGACGACCCGGATGAGGCCGTCGATCGCCGCCTGCGACCCGCCGAGCCACAGGCCGACCACGGCGAACGCCGAGTACAGCGTCGCGAAAAGCGCGAACAGGGACTGGTAGCTGATGGATGCCGCCAGCAGGAAGCCGTTGTGCCGCAGGAAGTGACGCCAGACCCGCACCGGGAACCAGCGGAGGGTCCGTCGGGTGACCGCGCCGGCACGCTCGATGGGCTGGTCGAGGCGCTCGCGCAGACGAGACGCCTCCCACCGCTCGCGCAGGGGAGGCGTCTGGTCGTCCGAGGTCACGCCTCGAGGCTATCGGGGGTCAGCCGCGCAGGACCGCCTGCTTCACCTCGGCGATGGCCTTGGTGATCTCGATGCCGCGGGGGCACGCCTCGGTGCAGTTGAAGGTCGTGCGGCAGCGCCAGACGCCCTCTTTGTCGTTGAGGATGTCGAGGCGCACGTCGCCGGCGTCGTCGCGCGAGTCGAAGATGAAGCGGTGCGCGTTGACGATCGCGGCGGGGCCGAAGTACTGGCCGTCGGTCCAGAACACGGGGCACGAGGACGTGCACGCCGCGCACAGGATGCACTTGGTGGTGTCGTCGTAGACGGCGCGGTCGGTGATCGACTGGATGCGCTCCTTGCCCGGCTCGGGGGTGGAGTTCGCCTGGAGGAACGGCTGCACGTCGCGGAAGGACTCGAAGAACGGGTCCATGTCGACGATGAGGTCCTTCTCCAGCGGCAGGCCCTTGATCGCCTCGACGTAGATCGGCTTCGAGATGTCGAGGTCCTTGATCAGCGTCTTGCAGGCGAGGCGGTTGCGGCCATTGATGCGCATCGCGTCGGAGCCGCAGATGCCGTGCGCGCACGAGCGGCGGAAGCTCAGCGTGCCGTCGACGTCCCACTTGATGCGGTGCAGCGCGTCGAGCACACGGTCGGTCGGGTACATCTCCACGTCGTAGTCGACCCACCGCGGCTCGGTGTCGGTCTCGGGGTCGAAGCGACGGATGATGAAGGTGACCAGGTACGACTGGATGCCGGAGTCGTTCGACTCCTGCGGAGCGGCAGGTGCGTCGGGGGCGACGAGGGTCATCAGTACTTCCTCTCCATCGGCGGGTAGTTGAACTCGCCCTTGTCGTTCTTGGTGAACACGACGGGCTTCCAGTCCAGACGGATGTGGTCCTCGGGGTTCGCCGAGTGCGGGTCGCCCGTGAGGTAGGCCATCGTGTGCTGCATGTACTTCTCGTCGTCGCGGTCGGGGTAGTCCTCGCGCATGTGGCCGCCGCGGCTCTCCTTGCGGTTGCGTGCGGCGTAGGCGACGATCTCGGCGATGTCGAGCAGGAAGCCGAGTTCGACGGCCTCGAGGAGGTCGGTGTTGTACCGCTTGCCCTTGTCGTCGACGTGGACGTTCTTGTAGCGCTCGCGCAGGTCGTTGATGGTCCCCATGACGTTGGTCAGGGTCTCCTCGGTGCGGAACACCTGGGCGTTCGCGTCCATCTCGTCCTGGAGCTTCTTGCGGAGGGTGGAGATCCGCTCGGTGCCGGCGTTGTTGCGGAGTCCTTCGATCATGTCTCGGACCTCCTTCGCCGGGTCTTCGGGAAGCGGCACGAAGTCGGCGGTCTTCACGTACTCGACGGCCTGGCGACCCGAGCGCTTGCCGAAGACGTTGATGTCGAGCAGCGAGTTGGTGCCGAGGCGGTTGGCGCCGTGCACGGACACGCAGGCGCATTCGCCGGCGGCGTACAGCCCGGGGACGACCGTGGTGTTGTCGGCGAGGACTTCACCGTTGTTGTTGGTCGGGATGCCGCCCATCGCGTAGTGCGCGGTCGGCATGACCGGCACCGGCTCGACGACCGGGTCGACGCCGAGGTAGGTGCGGGCGAACTCGGTGATGTCGGGGAGCTTGGTCTCGAGGACCTCCGCGCCCAGGTGGGTGCAGTCGAGGTAGACGTAGTCCTTGTTGGGACCGGCGCCGCGACCTTCGAGCACCTCTTTCACCATGCAGCGGGCGACGATGTCGCGCGGGGCGAGGTCCTTGATGGTGGGGGCGTAGCGCTCCATGAACCGCTCGCCCGAGGCGTTGCGGAGGATCGCACCCTCGCCGCGGGCGCCTTCGGTGAGAAGGATGCCGAGGCCCGCCAGGCCTGTCGGGTGGAACTGGAAGAACTCGATGTCCTCCAGCGGCAGTCCCTTGCGCCACACGATGCCGACGCCGTCGCCGGTGAGGGTGTGCGCGTTGGAGGTCGTCTTGAAGATCTTGCCGAATCCGCCCGTGGCGAAGATGACGGCCTTCGAGTGGAAGACGTGCAGGTCGCCGGTGGCGAGCTCGTACGCGACGACGCCGGCGATCTGCGTCTGACCGAGCGCGTCCTTCACCGTGATGAGGTCGAGGGCGTAGAACTCGTTGAAGAAGTTGATGCCGAGCTTGACGCAGTTCTGGAAGAGCGTCTGCAGGATCATGTGGCCGGTGCGGTCTGCGGCGTAGCAGGCGCGGCGCACCGGGCTCTTGCCGTGGTCGGCCGTGTGGCCGCCGAAGCGACGCTGGTCGATCTTGCCGTCCGGGGTGCGGTTGAAGGGGAGGCCCATGTTCTCGAGGTCGATGACCGCGTCGATGGCTTCCTTCGCGAGGATCTCCGCCGCGTCCTGGTCGACGAGGTAGTCGCCGCCCTTGACGGTGTCGAAAGTGTGCCACTCCCAGGAGTCCTCTTCGACGTTGGCGAGCGCCGCCGCCATGCCGCCCTGCGCCGCACCGGTGTGGCTGCGGGTGGGGTAGAGCTTGGTGATGACGGCCGTCTTCGCGCCGGGGCCGGCCTCGATCGCAGCGCGCATGCCCGCGCCGCCGGCGCCGACGATGACGATGTCGAACTGGTGGTAATGGACGCCGTCCTTGACGACGGTGTCCGCAGTCTGCGTGCTCACGTGGGGATTGCCTCTGTTCTGTCCGTGTGCGTGCCGGGGCGTGACCGGCTCAGCCCTGTGCCTTGCAGGCCTCGGAGAGGATGCTGGCGTCGCTGAGGTTGGGGATGCAGGGGTCGAAGGTGAAGACGACGAGCGTGCCGAGCAGGATCATGAACGCGGCGACCGCCCAGAGGGCGACGACGAGGATCCGTCGGACCTTCGCGTTGCTGACGTAGTCGTTCACGATGGTGCGCATGCCGTTGGTGCCGTGGATGAACGCGAGCCACAGCATGGCGACGTCCCACCACTGCCACAGCGGGTTGGCCAGCTTGCCGGCGACGAAGGCGAAATCGAGGCCCGAGATGCCGTCGCCGACCATGAGGTTGGAGAAGAGGTGGCCGAAGATCAGCACGATGAGCAGCACGCCAGAGACGCGCATGAAGACCCAACCCCACTTCTCGAGGTTCGGACCCTTCTTGCGGATGGAGGCCTTGCCCTGCGGGGTGCGCGGCGGGACGAGGGTGTCGGCGGTCATCAGCGGCCACCTCCCATGTGAGAGAAGACGTTCGGAAGGTGACGGGCCGAGAACCCGATGAGGGTGACCGCCCACACGGCGAGGACGCCCCACCACAGCTGGCGCTGGTGGCGGGTTGCCCACGGCCACAGGTCGACGGCGATGATGCGGAGCCCATTGAACGCGTGGTAGACGATCGCGCCGACGAGGGCGACCTCGCCGATGCCCATGATCGGATTCTTGTACGTGCCGATCACCGCGTCGTATGCGTCGGGCGCGACACGGATCAGTGCCGTGTCGAGCACGTGGACGAGCAGGAAGAAGAAGATGGCGACGCCGGTGATGCGGTGCAGCACCCACGACCACATACCCTCGTTGCCGCGGTACAGCGTTCCGCGCGGGGTTTTGGACGTGGTCTCAGCTACCGACGGTGTGACGCGTGCTGGTGCAGACACGGTCGTCCTCCCTTGGGTGAGATTGGACGCTCTCGGTGCGGCGAAGACTGCGGCATCCCGGGGAATGTCGCCCTCGTCGCACGCGGGCGCACCCTCCATCCTATGGCCGGATCAGGGGGTGGGCGACGAAGGTCACCCTTACAACGGAGGGGGCCGGGTCGGTGAACGGGAGCCGCCGCCGACACACCGCCGACCGCGCCGCCCCGACCCGCCCGCGAGACGTCCCCGACACACGTCCCCGGTAGGGTTCGACCATGGTCGACGACATCCCGGACTTCTACGCCGTCATCCCCGCAGGCGGGGTCGGTTCCCGTCTCTGGCCGCTCTCGCGCGCCGACGCCCCGAAGTTCCTCCACGACCTGACCGGCGCGGGTCACTCGCTCCTGCGGGAGACCTGGAACCGTCTGGAGGCGCTCACCGGTCCCGACCGGATCGCCGTCGTCACCGGTCGGGCGCATCGCGCCGCCGTCGAGGACCAGCTCCCCGGCATCGCCGACAAGAACGTGATCCTCGAGTCCGAGCCGCGCGATTCCGCCGCGGCCATCGGCCTTGCCGCGGCCATCCTGCACCGGCGGCATCCCGACGTGATCATCGGATCGTTCGCGGCTGACCACGTCATCCGCGGCACGCGGGTGTTCGAGTTCGCGGTGCGTGACGCCGTCGAGGTTGCCCGCGAGGGGTACATCGTCACGATCGGGATCGCGCCGACCGAGCCCGCGGTCGGCTTCGGGTACATCAAGCGCGGCGGCGAGCTCATCGTCGACGGTGCCCGTGACGCCTCGCTCGTCGAGCGCTTCGTCGAGAAGCCCGACCTCGAGACGGCCAAGGAGTACGTGGCCGACCGCTCCTACCTCTGGAACGCCGGCATGTTCATCGCCCGCGCCGACGTCCTGCTCGCCGAGATCGAGGCCAACAACCCCGCCCTGCACGCCGGGCTGCTCGAACTCGCCGAGGCCTGGGACGACCGTGAGCGGCGCGGCCCCGCCGTCGACCGCATCTGGCCGCGGCTCGAGAAGATCGCCATCGACTACGTCGTCGCTGAACCCGCGGCCGAGAAGGGCAAACTCGCCGTCGTTCCCGGCCACTTCGACTGGGACGACGTCGGTGATTTCGCGAGCCTCGCCAAGCTCAACTCGAACGCCCGAGGCAACGACCTCGCGATCCTCGGAGAGAACGCCCGTGTCCTCTCCGACGCGGCGAGCGGGATCGTCGTGTCGCAGACCAGCCGCGTCATCAGCATCATCGGGGTCAAGGACATCGTCGTCGTCGACACCGACGACGCGCTCCTGGTCACGACGGCGGAGCACGCTCAGCGCGTGAAGAGCGTCGTCGATGCGCTGAAGGTGACCGGTCGCGGCGACGTGCTCTGACCCTCCGCGGGGCGTGCCATGCGCCCGCGCGTGTCGCCTACATTGCGGCTTTGTAACCATTGGCCGCGCGCCGTGCGCTGGGGCTACGCGGGGGGCGTAACGGGAGGTAACTTTTCACAATGCCCCCGCGAGATCCGCGGGGCACATCAATGTGGAGGCTGCATTGACCATCTCGACCACCAACAAGCTCCTCGGCGTCGCCGGCGCCGCCGCGCTGCTCGTCGCGCTCGCCGGCTGCGGCACCGCGCCCCAGGCTGCTCCGACTGACGCCGCACCCGACGTGGACGTCGTCGACGGCTTCAAGCCCTGCCTGATCTCCGACGAGGGCGGCTGGAACGACAAGTCGTTCAACCAGTCCGCCAAGGAAGGCATGGACTCCGCCCTCGAGGAGCTGGGCGTGGAGGGCATCGAGCTCGAGTCGACCACCCCGAACGACTACGCGCCGAACCTCGAGCAGCTCGTCTCCGAGGGCTGCACGTTCATCGTCTCGGTCGGCTTCAACTTGTCGGCCGCGACGGTCGAGTCCGCCAACGCGAACCCCGAGATCGACTACGCGATCATCGACGACCTCGCCGACAACGACTTCGACGGCACCACCGACGCGCCCAACATCAAGCCGCTCGTGTTCAACACGGCGGAAGCGGCCTACCTCGGCGGCTACGCCGCGGCGGCATGGTCTGCGGAGACCGGCGTGAACAAGGTCGGCACCTTCGGCGGCATGCAGATCCCGTCCGTCGCGGTCTTCATGGACGGCTACGCGCTCGGCGTCGACAAGTACAACGAGGACAAGGGCGCTTCGGTCGAGCTCTTCGGCTGGGATGTCGCAGGCCAGGAGGGCGCCTTCACCGGTGGCTTCGCCGCCAACGACACGGCGAAGCAGACCGCTCAGAGCGTGCTCGACCAGGGTGTCGACGTCATCCTCCCCGTGGGCGGCCCGATCTACGAGAGCGCTGCAGCGGCGATCGCCGACGGCGGCTCCGACGTGAAGATGCTCGGTGTCGACTCCGACCTCGCTGCCAAGGACGACTCCGTCGCCGACATCACGCTGGTGTCGATCATGAAGGCCATCGACGTCGCCGTCCACGACGCCACCGTCGAGGCCGCCGGCGGCGAGTTCGAGGTCGCGCCCTACATCGGAACGCTCGAGAACGAGGGCGTCAAGCTCTCCGGCTTCGGCGCCTTCGAGTCCGAGCTCCCCGAGGGCCTCGCGGACGAGCTCACCGCTCTCCAGGACGCCATCATCGCGGGTGACATCACGGTCGAGTCGAAGAACTCGCCCAAGCAGTAATCCCACTCACGATCGGGGCGGGCAGCGTGTGCTGCTCGCCCCGATCGCCGTGTGCGGTCCGTTCCGCCCTCCCTGTCCATGGGCGGTCGAAGATAAGGTTCAACTATGAAGCTCGAGCTCCGGGGAATCACAAAAAGATTCGGAAGCCTCGTCGCGAACGACAGCATCGACCTCGTCGTGCAGCCTGGTGAGATCCACGCTCTGCTCGGCGAGAACGGTGCCGGCAAGTCGACGTTGATGAACGTCCTCTACGGCCTGTACCAGGCCGACGAGGGAGAGATCCTCCTGGACGACGCCGTCCAGCACTTCCGGGGGCCCGGCGACGCTATGGCATCCGGAATCGGCATGGTGCACCAGCACTTCATGCTCATCCCCGTCTTCACCGTCGCCGAGAACGTCATGCTCGGCAACGAGGAGACCAAGGGGCTCGGCCGCCTCGACCTCGCCGCAGCCCGTCGGCACGTCCGCGACGTCGCGGACCGGTTCGGCTTCGAGATCGACCCCGACGCGCTCGTGGGCGACCTCCCCGTCGGCGTGCAGCAGCGCGTCGAGATCATCAAGGCCCTCTCCCGGGACGCCAAGGTCCTCGTCTTCGACGAGCCGACCGCCGTCCTCACCCCGCAGGAGACCGACGAGCTGATGGCCATCATGCGCCAGCTCAAGGACGAGGGCACCGCGATCGTCTTCATCACCCACAAGCTCCGGGAGGTCCGCGAGGTCGCGGACCGCATCACCGTCATCCGCCTCGGCAAGGTCGTCGGCGAGGCCTCGCCCACGGCCACGAACGCCGAGCTCGCCTCCCTCATGGTGGGCCGTGCCGTCGAACTCACCGTGCAGAAGACCCCGGCCTCGCCGCAGAGCGGCGGACTCGAGGTGCGCGATCTGCGGGTGCTCACCCCGTCGGGTCACGTCGTCGTGAACGACGTGAGTTTCGACGTGCGCCCCGGCGAGGTGCTCGCGATCGCGGGCGTGCAGGGCAACGGCCAGACCGAGATCGTCGACGCGATGGTCGGCCTCGCCGGTCGCACCGAGGGCTCCATCCGTCTCAACGGGGTGGAGCTCGTCGGCAAGAGCGTTCGTGCGATCCTCGACGAGGGCGTCGGATTCGTGCCCGAGGACCGGAAGGAAGACGGCCTCGTCGGCTCCTTCTCGGTCGCCGAGAACCTGATCCTCGACCGCTCGGCAGACCCCGCCTTCGTGAGCGTGGGGACCATCCGACGCAACGTGCTCGACGAGTTCGCGCGGGAGCGGATCCGCGAGTACGACATCCGCACCCAGGGTCCGGACACGCCGGCCGGCACCCTGTCGGGCGGAAACCAGCAGAAGGTCGTCATCGCGCGGGAGATGAGCCGTGAACTGCGGCTGTTCATCGCCGCCCAGCCCACCCGCGGCGTCGACGTCGGCTCCATCGAATTCATCCACAAGCGGATCATCGAGACACGGGATGCCGGCGTGCCCGTCGTCGTCGTCTCGACCGAGCTCGACGAGGTGACGGCCCTCGCCGATCGGATCGCGGTCATGTACCGCGGTGCGATCGTCGGAATCGTCCCCGCCGACACACCCCGCGACACGCTCGGCCTCATGATGGCCGGCGCGACCGACCCGGAGGTTGCCGCATGAGCGGAACGACACCCGGGGCAGACGACACCGCGCGCAGCCTGCCCAGCGAGCAGCTGCCGCACGCGTCCGGCCCCCTCACCGGTGGCGAGGTGCCCGCCGCGCCCCGCACCAACGTGTTCATCAAGGAACTGCTGCGCGGGAGCGCGGTGACGACGGCGCTGGCCATCGTCCTCGCCCTCCTCGCGGGCGGCGTGCTCATCGCCGCCACGAACGACGACGTGCAGGCTGCCGCCGGCTACTTCTTCGCCCGTCCCACCGACACCCTCGTCGCCATCTGGAACTCGGTCGTCGGGGGATACGCCGCATTGTTCCGCGGCGCGGTGTTCAACCCGAACGCCGCCGACTTCCTGACGCAGATCCGCCCGCTCACGAACTCCCTCGGGTTCGCGGCTCCGCTGATCGCTGCCGGCCTCGGTGTCGCCCTCGCCTTCCGTGCGGGCCTGTTCAACATCGGCGCCCGCGGCCAGATGCTCGTCGCCGCCGGATTCGCCGCGCTCGTCACCTTCAACGTCGACCTGCCGATGGCGCTCCACCTGCCGCTCACCCTGGCAGCCGGCATCCTGGGAGGAGCCCTCTGGGGCGGAATCGTCGGGCTCCTCAAGGCGCGCACGGGCGCACACGAGGTGATCCTCACGATCATGCTCAACTACATCGCGTACTACCTGCTGGTGTGGATGATCCGGACACCAGGCCTGCTGCAGAAGCCCGGCACGAATCAGCCGATCTCGGCCGCGACCCCCGAGTCCGCGCAGTTCCCGCAGCTCCTCGGCCCGCAGTTCCCCCTGCTCGACTGGGGGTTCATCATCGTGGTCCTCGCCACCCTGCTCATCTGGTGGGTGATCGAGCGCTCCAGCCTGGGCCTTCGAATGCGCGCGGTGGGGGAGAACCCGCACGCCGCGCGCGCCGCCGGCATCAGCGTCGAGCGCATCTACATCTACGCGATGCTGTTCGCGGGCGGCCTCGCCGGCCTCGCAGCGATGAACCAGATCCAGGGATCGGTGACCACCGGCTTCAGCGGAACGATCGACGCCGGCATCGGCTTCGACGCGATCACCGTCGCTCTCCTGGGCCGCAGCCGTCCATGGGGCGTCTTCGCCGCCGGCATCCTGTTCGGCGCCCTCAAAGCGGGCTCGTTCGCGATGCAGGCGCAGGGAATCCCGGTCGACATCGTCCTCGTGGTGCAGTCGCTCATCGTGCTCTTCATCGCGGCCCCGCCGCTGCTGCGCACCGTGTTCTTCCTGCCGAAGACGGACGCCGAGAAGGCGGCCAAGGCCCGAGCCAAGGCCGCGAAGAAGGCGGTGACCGCGTGAGCTCCCTCGCCCCGACAACCACGTCCGACGGGACGATCCACCTCGCGACCGTCAAGCAGCGGCGCCTCAAGCTGCCGATCGTGCTCGTCGCGATGACGGCGCTCCTTGCGCTGCTGTTCCTCACCGCGCCGCGCTCGGGCACGAGCACCTTCCGCCTCGGCGACCCGGCATCCTCCATCGCGCTGCCCGACGTGGGCATCCCCACCGGCCCGACCTCGTGGATCGTGCTGCTGTTCGTGGCGGCACTGGCCGCCTGGGCGTTCTGGGACGCCTGGTCGTACCGCCGTGTGCAGCTGTGGCTGCCCGTCGTGTTCAGCGTGCTCGCCGTGTTCGCGTTCCTCGTGTGGGCGGCGGCCGGCGGCCGAGTGCCCGTGACCGGTCTGCTCGCCGGTGCGATCTCGCTGTCCGTGCCCCTGGTCTTCGGTGCCCTCGGTGGGGTCATCGGTGAGCGGGTCGGTGTCGTCAACGTCGCGATCGAGGGGCAGCTGCTGCTCGGCGCGTTCTCGGCGGCGCTCCTGTCGAGCATCACCGGCAACCCCTTCGTCGGCCTCATCGGCGCGATGATCGGCGGGGTGCTGGTCGCCTTCGTGCTCGCGGCATTCGCGATCAAGTACCTCGTCGAGCAGGTCATCGTCGGTGTCGTGCTGAACGTGCTCGTGACCGGCCTCACCGGATTCCTCTACGGCGCGCTCCTCGTCCCGAACGAGAACGAGCTGAACTCGCCCATCCGCTTCACGCGACTCGAGATCCCGCTCCTCAGTGAGATCCCGATCATCGGACCGGTGCTGTTCAACCAGACCTTCATCGTCTACCTCATGTTCGTCACCGTCGCCGTGGTGGCGTGGGGGCTCTATCGCACCCGGTGGGGCCTGCGCCTGCGCGCCGTCGGTGAGCACCCGCAGGCGGCGGACACGGTGGGCATCAACGTCAACCGTCTCCGCTTCTGGAACGTGTCGCTCGCCGGCGCGATCGCCGGAATCGGCGGGGCGTACTTCACCCTGGTCTCCGTCCCGCAGTTCGGCAAGGAGATGACCGCCGGCCTCGGCTTCATCGCCCTCGCGGCCGTCATCTTCGGACGCTGGGACCCCATCCGCGCGGCCCTCGCCGCGCTGCTGTTCGGGTTCGCGACGAACCTTCAGAACCTCCTCACGGTCCTGAAGACGCCGATCCCCAGCGAATTCATGCTCATGCTGCCGTATGTGGTGACGATCCTCGCGGTGGCCGGCTTCGCCGGTCAGATCCGCGGGCCCGCCGCCTCCGGCAAGCCGTACATCAAGGGATGACCGTGACCGACATCGACTGGGACGAGCTGCGAGCCGCAGCCGTCGACGCCATGGAGAAGGCCTACGCGCCATATTCGCGATACCGCGTGGGCGCCGCCGCGCTCGTCAGCGACGGCCGCATCGTGACCGGATGCAACGTGGAGAACGCCTCCTACGGCGTGGGCCTGTGCGCCGAGTGCGGGCTGGTGGGAAACCTGCACATGACCGGCGGGGGAGAGCTCGTCGCCTTCGTGTGCGTCAACAACGACGGTGAGACGATCATGCCGTGCGGTCGCTGCCGCCAGCTCCTGAACGAGTTCGCCCTGCCGGGGATGCTGCTGGAGACCGTCTCCGGCATCCGCACGATCGACGAGGTGCTGCCCGACGCCTTCGGGCCGCGCGACCTGGAGGCTGCCCGATGACCGCCGTAGAGCCGTTCGACGCCGTCGACGTCATCCGCACCAAGCGCGACGGGGGCGCGGTCGCCGAGGACGCGCTCCGCTGGATGATCGACGCCTACACGCGCGAGTACGTGGCCGACTCGCAGATGGCGGCCTTCGCGATGGCGGTGCTGCTCAACGGCATGTCCCGCGACGAGATCCGTGTGATGACCGACGCGATGATCGCATCCGGTGAGCGGATGAGCTTCGCCGGCCTCGGCAAGCCCACCGTCGACAAGCACTCCACCGGCGGCGTGGGCGACAAGATCACCCTCCCGTTGGCGCCCCTCGTGGCGTCCTTCGGCGTCGCCGTGCCGCAGCTCTCCGGTCGTGGGCTCGGCCACACCGGCGGCACCCTCGACAAGCTCGAAGCCATCCCCGGGTGGCGGGCCGCCCTCTCCAACGACGAGATGATCGCGCAGATGCGCGACGTCGGCGCCGTCATCTGCGCCGCAGGTTCCGGCCTCGCCCCGGCCGACAAGCGGCTCTACGCGCTCCGCGACGTGACGGGAACCGTCGAGGCGATCCCGCTCATCGCATCGAGCATCATGTCGAAGAAGATCGCCGAGGGCACCGACTCGCTCGTTCTCGACGTGAAGTTCGGGTCTGGCGCCTTCATGCGTGATGTCGACAAGGCGCGTGAGCTCGCGCGCACGATGGTCGCCCTCGGCACCGACTCCGGCGTTGCGACCACTGCGCTGCTCACCGACATGATCACGCCGCTCGGCCTCGCCATCGGCAACGCGAACGAGGTGCGCGAATCGGTGGAGGTGCTCGCCGGCGGTGGCCCCGCCGACGTCGTCGAACTGACCGTCGCACTCGCACGCGAGATGCTCGCTCTGGCCGGCCAGCCCGACGCAGACGTCGAAGAAGCACTCCGGGACGGTCGCGCGATGGATTCGTGGCGACGGATGATCGCCGCGCAAGACGGCGACCCCCATGCGGCGCTGCCGACCCCGCGCGAGACGCACACCGTCACCGCGGACGCCGCCGGTGTCGTCACCCGCCTCGAAGCGCTGCCCTTCGGCGTCGCCGCCTGGCGACTCGGCGCCGGGCGTGCCCGCGCCCAGGACCCCGTCATCCACGCGGCAGGAATCGACCTGCACGTGAAGCCGGGCGACATCGTCTCCGCCGGACAGCCCCTGTTCACCCTTCTCGCCGACGATGAGAACCGGTTCGCCCGGGCCGCGGAGGCGCTCGAGGGTGCCTGGGAGATCGGCGCCGAGGCACCGGCATCCACCCCGCTCGTCCTCGAGCGCATCACCGCCTGACCAACCGAGGGAACCCCACATGGCTATCGATCAGCACGGCGACGCGAAGCTCCAGGGCGTCTCGATCCGCTCGCTGCCCAAGGTGTCGCTGCACGACCACCTCGACGGCGCGCTGCGCCCGCAGACGATCATCGAGCTCGCCGAGGAGGCCGGGATCGAGGTCCCCGCCGCGGCGGCGGACGACCTCGCCGACTGGTTCGAGGACCAGGCCGACTCCGGCTCGCTCGTCGAATACCTCAAGACGTTCGACCTGACGATCGCCGTCATGCAGACCCGCGACGGGCTCCGTCGCGTGGCCCGCGAATTCGTCGAGGATCTCGCCGCAGACGGCGTGATCTACGGCGAGGTGCGCTGGGCGCCCGAGCAGCACCTCGCAGGCGGGCTCAGCCTCGATGAGGTCGTCGACGCCGTGCAGGAGGGTATCGAAGAGGGTGAGGATGCCGCTGAGGCCGGCGGCCACGACATCCGCGTCGGCCAGCTGATCACCGCGATGCGTCATGCCGACCGGTCGCTCGAGATCGCGAAGCTCGCCATCGCCCACCGTGGTCGCGGTGCCGTCGGATTCGACATCGCCGGCGCCGAGGACGGATTCCCCGCGTCGAAGCACCGGGAGGCGTTCGAGTATCTGGCTTCGGAGTTCTTCCCCGTCACCGTCCACGCGGGGGAGGCGGCCGGGCTCGACTCGATTCGCTCCGCGCTCATCGACGGTCGCGCGCTCCGGTTGGGGCACGGCGTCCGCATCGCGGAAGACCTCGACGTCATCGAGGAGAAGGGCGACGAGGTGCAGGTGCGCTTCGGCAGCCTGGCGCGGTGGGTGCGCGACCGCGAGATCCCGCTCGAGCTGTCGCCCTCGTCGAACCTGCAGACCGGCGCCGTGGCCGCGTGGGGCACGAAGCTCGAGGACCACCCGTTCGACCTGCTGTACCAGCTCGGCTTCGCGGTGACCGTGAACGTCGACAACCGGACGATGAGCCGCACGTCTCTGACGCGGGAGCTGAGCCTGTTGGCGGACACCTTCGAGTACACGCTGGACGACCTCGAGGCGTTCCAGCTGAACGCGGCGGCCGCCGCGTTCCTGACGGTCGAGGAGCGCGAGGAGCTCATCGAGCTGATCGCCGAGGGCTTCGCCGGCTGACGCGGCGGGCTCGGCGCTGCGCCAACTCCTCAGTTACATCTCGGCACCGGCTTGCTTCCTGGCCTCCCCAGAGCGAACCGGCTGACCTTGAGGAGTTAGCGCCGGGGCCCGTGCGAGAGGGTGCCCGCCAGGAACTGACGCACCTCGTCGCGACGGTGGAAGATGTCCTCGGCGAGCGGACGCACCGTCGTGTAGCCCTGCGCTGCTGCGGCCAGGTCGCGACGTCTGCCGCGGCGCTGCTGATCCCAGCCTTCATGATGAGCGCGGCTGTCGCATTCGACGATCAGCCAGCCGTCGACGACGAAGTCGACCCTTCCGACCCCATCGATCGGCACCTGGACCTCGATCGTGCAGTCGAGGGTGCGGAGCACGAGGCGCATGAGGCTCTCCGCGCCGGACTCCGAGCGGCCGTCGAGCAACCGACGGAGGTGGCCGAAACGTCGTGGCAGGCGCCGGAAGACGGCATCGAGGCCCGCCTCATCGAGGATCCCGAGGTGAAGGGCGCTGTCGAGAGTGGCGATCGCCGACCTCGGTTCCTGACATCGACAGGCCTGCGCGAGCGCCTCGACGGGGTTCACCACAAGGCTCCGTGACGAGGTGTCGCTCGACCGCCAATGACGGACGACGTCGTCCGGTGGGCGGGGGAGTCGACTCGACCCGACTGGCGCATGGATGTGCAGCCGTGCGGAGGTGAGCACGAACACGCCCAGCAGTCGAAGAAGGGACACGCAGTCCAGCTGGCATCCCAGCCGAGCGGCGGCGAGGAGCGCCGGATCAGCGGATCCCAGGACGTATCGCCCGCGCCGGACGCGCACAATGCTGCCGCGGCTGACGGCCGACTCGAGCCGAGCCCGACTGAGACCCAGCTGCTCGGCGGTCATCCATTCGTGAGCGTTCACACGGAGAGCATCCGTGCCCGGGCGACGGCTCGTCGTTCAAAGTGGGATGACGGGGGAGTTGCGGTTCGCTTGCAGTCGTGTGGAGAAGCCGGCGCCGGGTCGTGGTCGTCACCGCGCAGCAACTCCTCAGAAGCGGTGTCTCAGCTCGCGCGTTGCGCCCTGTCGGCGTCCTGACGACCAGATCTGAGGAGTTGCTGCCGCCCACCGGCGCGCTAGAGGCGGGGGAGGAGCCCCGCGACGGATGCCGTGATCTCGGCCGTCATGTCGGCGTCCTCGATCGAGGGTGTGCCGTCGCCGGCCTGGGGGCCGTAGTCCCCGAACGAGGCGTGCGCGGCACCGGCCACCTCGACGAACTGTGCTTCGGAGGGCAGGAGCGGCGCGGCATCGCGGATCTTCTCAGGGGTCGACAGGCCGTCCTCGGAGCCTGAGATGCTGAGCACCGGCAGCACGACGTTGCCGCCCGTGTCGGATGTGGCGATGCGGTCGTCCTGACGAACCTCGTCCCACGCGCCCGCCTCGGCATCCATCACACCGACCTGACTCCAGATGACGATCCCGACGACGGCGGCGACCAGCAGCCCGACCACCGTCAGGACCGCGAGCGAGACGACACGGCGGGCGCGCGACCGAGGCCGCCTCCGCTCGGCGGTCACGCGCGATACACGCCGAGGTCGGTCTGCCGCTGGGCGACCGCCTCCTGCACGCGCGCGAAGAGCGGGTGCGATGCGTCGAGCCCGGTGACGGATGCCGTGAAGGCCGCGGCATCGTCCGTCCGGATCCGCTCCTGCAACTCGACCGCCTGCGGGTCCGCAGCGTCCTCGAACCGCAGCGCGGCCGCGATCGCGCCGACGAGACCTTCCACCGGAAGCCCTCGCTCGGCCGCGCCGGCAGCCGGGCCGATGAAGCGCTCATGGCGGGAGAGTTTGCGAAGCGGCTGGCGACCCACCCGCTGCACCGTGTCGGGGAGTGCATCGTTCGAGAAGCGGTCGAGGATCGTGGACCGGTACTCGGCAAGCTCGGCGGCGTCGAGGCCGTGCACGGCCGTCAGTAGCCCGGACGTCTCTTCAAGCGCCTGCTCGACCTTCGCGCGGATGCCGGTGTCGGCGAGTGCGTCGGAGATGCGGGTGATCCCGGCGACGTAACCGAGATAGGCGGTGGCCGCGTGACCGGTGTTGACCGTGAAGAGCTTGCGTTCGATGTACGGGGCGAGGTCGTCGACGAAGTGCGCGCCGGGGATATTCGGTCGGTCGTCGCCGAAGGGGCCCTGCTCGATGGCCCATTCGAAGAACGGCTCGACCGTCACGTCGACGCCGGCACCGGCGGGCTGCCCGGGGACGATGCGGTCGACAGCGGTGTTGGCGAACACGGCGCGAGCGGAGAGGTCACCCCACGCGTCGCCGGCGAGCTTCTCGATCTCGCCGCGCAGCGTGTCGGTCGCGCCGATCGCGTTCTCGCACGCCATCACCTGAAGCGGCTTCGCGTCGGCGCCGCGGCGGGTGAGCCCTTCGAGGATGTGCGGTGCGACGAAGGGGAGGATTGTGGGACCGACGGCGGTCGTCACGACGTCGGCGCCGGCGATCTCGTCGGCGACGCCGTCGGGGTCGGCCTGGCTGTTGATGGCGCGGAAGCCCGTGACCACCTTGTCGGAGCCACCGGCCCCCACTTCGTGGACGGTGTACTCGGAGACTCCGTTGATGGTGTCGACGAGGGTGGGGGCGACGTCGGAGAAGACGAGGTCGTATCCGCCCTCGTGCAGCAGAAGGCCGACGAAGCCGCGCCCGATGTTGCCGGCGCCGAAGTGAACGGCTTTCATGCCTCGTTCACCGTCGCGAGCAGGCGGTAGAGGTCTTCGGGGGTCTGCGCGGCCTTGAGCTTCGCGACTTCCTCGTCCTCGGAGAAGAGGAGGGCGATCTGCGACAGGATCTCGAGGTGCTCGTCGCCCTTGCCGGCGATGCCGACGACGAACGTGACCGGCTCGCCGCCCCAGTCGACGCCGCCGTCGTAGCGGACGAAGGACAGGGCCGAGTCGAGGATCGCATCCTTCGTCTCGTTGGTGCCGTGGGGGATGGCGAGCTCGTTGCCCATGTAGGTGGACACCGCGACCTCGCGCTGCTGCATCGCGTCGAAGTAGGCGCTGGTGACGGCTCCCGACGCCTCGAGGATGTCGGCGGCCTCCTTCATCGCCTGCTCTTGGCTCACTGAGCCGGAGTGGATGCGGATCTGACCGAGGGTGAGAACTTCGCGAGCCATGGTGTCCTTCTTCCGTGTCGTGCGTGTGAGAAAACGGGCTGCGGGGCCGGGACCATTGTCTCCGACCCCGCAGCGGTCCGCATCAGTTGTCGTGCTGGCGGCGCACCATCTCCACGACCTCGTCGTACTTCGGCGAGTTCATGAAGTTGTCGACCGAGATGTGCACGGCGTCCGGGTTCTGCCGCTTCGCGCGGTCGGTCAACTGCTGCTGGGTGATGACCAGGTCGGCGGTGCCGTCGAGGTTCGCGATCGCCTTGTTGACGACCGTGACGTCCTCGATGCCTGCCTTCTTGATCTTGTTGCGCAGGACGCTGGCGCCCATCGCGGAGGATCCCATGCCGGCGTCGCAGGCGAAGACGATCGAGCGGATCTCCTTCGCGTCGGTCGCGACGGCGCCCTCGGTGGATGCCGCAGCGGCAGCCGTGCCGGCACCGCCGAGCACGCTGGTCGCGGCGGACGCCTTGCCCTTGTTCGCCTCGTTGCGGGCGATCGCGTCGGCGAAGCCGCTCTGGCCGGCTTCCTCGCGGGCGAGGTCGCGCTTGCGACCGGCCAGGAGGATGACAGCAGCGACGGCGAAGGTGACACCGGCCGAGATGATGACCGACAGGATGACGCCGAGGTGGCTGCCCGGGGCGGTCTGGATGAGCACCGCGAAGATCGATCCGGGGGATGCCGCGGCGACGAGGCCGGACTGGAAGATCGCGTTCGTCGCGACGCCCGACGCGCCACCGGCGATGAGGGCGAGGATCAGGGCCGGCTTGGCGAGCACGTACGGGAAGTACACCTCGTGGATGCCACCCAGGAACTGGATGATCAGCGCACCGGGCGCGGTGGCACGTGCGGCACCCACACCGAAGAACGTGATCGCGAGCAGGAGACCGGCACCGGGGCCGGGGTTCGCCTCGACGAGGAACAGCAGGCTGCGACCGGTCTCGAGCGACTGCTGGCTGCCGAGCGGCGTGAACACGCCGTGGTTGATGGCGTTGTTGAGGAACAGCACCTTCGCCGGCTCGACGAGGATGCTCGCGAGTGGCAGCAGGCCGTTGTCGATGAGGAACCCGACCGCGCCACCGAGGGCGTTCGTGACGGCCTTCATGATCGGCGCGAGCCAGAAGAACGCGGCGAGGGCGGCGAAGAAGCCGACGAACCCGGCGCTGAAGTTGTCGACCAGC
This sequence comes from Microbacterium marinum, assembly GCF_014204835.1. Lineage (NCBI taxonomy): Bacteria > Bacillati > Actinomycetota > Actinomycetes > Micrococcales > Microbacteriaceae > Microbacterium > Microbacterium marinum. The sequence continues at coordinate 1,062,845 of NZ_JACHMD010000001.1, forward strand.
ATCTCGAACCCGGCGCGGATCTTGCCCTCCCAGAGCTTCTCCACGTACTTCAGCGCGAGGGCGGCGAGCGGACCGATGATCATCGCGCCGAGGAACATGATCGTTCCGTTCGCGCCGACGATGACGCCCATCGCGGCGACGGCGCCGACGACGCCGCCACGGACACCGTGGACCATGCGGCCGCCGGTGTATGCGATGAGGGAGGGGAGCAGGTACGTGATGATCGGGCCGACGAGACCGACCCAGAGGGTGCCGTCGGCGGTCTCGCCGCCGCCGAGCATGCGGGAGTCGGCCCAGCGCCACGCTTCGACGGGGCCGTTCTGGCCGACCCATCCGGTGTCGATGAACAGGGCGGTGATGAGACCCCAGGCGATGAACGCCGCGATGTTCGGCATGACCATGCCGGAGAGGAACGTGCCGAATCGCTGAACGGCGACGCGGGCACCTCCTCGGGCGGGTGCAGACGTCGTTGTCATGTGATCAGTTCTCCTTCGGGTGTGCCGCAGCGTCTTGTGCTGCGGCGCGGGCGGATGCCGCATCGGATGCGGCGAGGGCTGCTTCGGCGATGCGCTGGGCGTCGTCGAGGCTGTGGTTCAGCAGGGTCGCCCGGACGTCGGCCAGCGCCGTCGGGGCCATGGAGAGGGTGGTGGCGCCGAGGCCGATGAGCACGACGGCCAGCAGCGGGTCGGCTGCGGCCTCACCGCAGATGCCGACCGGCTTGCTGTTGCGGGCGCCGCCGTCGGCGGTCGCCTTCACCAGCTGCAGGACCGCGGGGTGCCACGGGTCCTGGAACGAGGCGACCGAACCGAGCAGGCGGTCGGCGGCGAGCGTGTACTGGGTCAGGTCGTTCGTGCCGATCGAGGCGAAGTCGGCGTGCGCGAGCACCTTGTCGGCCAGCAGGGCCGAGGAGGGGACCTCGACCATGACGCCGGCGGTCTTGATGCCGTACTCCTTCGCGATCGTCACGAAGTACTCGGTCTCCTCGACGGTCGAGACCATGGGTGCCATGACCCAGAGGTCGGCGTCGGTCGCGGCATCCGCATTGGCGAGCGCGGTGAGCTGCTCGCGGAGGATGTCCTCGCTGGCGCGGAGGGCGCGGAGGCCGCGGAGGCCCAGCGCGGGGTTTTCCTCGTGAGCGTCGTTGAGGAACGCGAGCGGCTTGTCGGCACCGGCATCCAGCGCCCGGACCACGACCTTCTTGCCGGGGAAGGCGGCAAGCAGTTCGGTGTACGCCGTCGTCTGCTCCTCGACCGTGGGCGCCTGCGACGAGCTCAGGAACAGGAACTCGGTGCGGAACAGGCCGACGCCCTCCGCTCCGAGCTCGACGGCCTTCGCGGCGTCGGCGGGCTTGCCGAGGTTGGCCAGCAGCGGGACGGCGGTGCCGTCCGCAAGAGCCCCGGGGGTGATGGGCGCGTCGGCGGCGGCAGCGCGGTCGGCCTCGCGGCGCTCGGCCTGCGCGACCTCGTCGGCGGTCGGCTCGGTCGTGACGATGCCGGCGGCGGCGTCGACGATGACGGCGTCGCCGTCGGTGAGGCCGGATGCCGCGGTCACGCCGACCACGGCGACGATGGACTTCTCGCGGGCGAGGATCGCCGTGTGCGAGGTGGGTCCGCCCTCCGTGGTGACCAGTGCGAGCACCTTGTCGAGGTCGAGGAGCGCGGTGTCGGCGGGAGCGAGATCCTTCGCGACCAGGACGAACGGGTGGCCGGGGTCGGGAACGCCGGGCGCCGCGACACCGCGCAGACGGGCGATGACGCGCTGGGCGACGTCGTCGAGATCCGCTGCGCGCTCGCCGAGGTATCCGCCCATGGCGGCCAGGGAGTCACGGAACGACGCGAACGCGTCGTGGACGGCGAACTCGCCGGTCTTGCCGGCGGCCAGTCGCGAGGCCATCTCGTGCTCGAGCGCCGGGTCCTCGGCCATCATGGCCTGCGCCTCGAGCACTTCCTGCGCGGCGCCGCCGGCGGTCTCGCCGCGCTGTTCCAGCTCGCGGGCGACGGCGGCGATCGCCTCTTTCACGCGGGTCGTCTCCTCGTCGGCGCCGAGCGTGCTGGGCACGTCCTCCGGTGCCGGCAGCGGCTCGGCCATCCGCGCGATGGGGCCGTGGGCGATGCCCAGGCCGATTCCTACTCCTCGAAGCTCAGTCATGTATCCCTCAGGCGTCGTGGTCGGTGGTCAGAAGCTCGGTCAGTGCGTCGAGGACGTGCTCGGCGTTGTCGCCCTCTGCGGTGAGGGTGACGTAGTCCCCGTGCTCGGCGCCGAGGGAGATCACGCTCAGGATGCTCGCGGCGTTGACCGCGGCGCCGGAACCCTTCGCCACGGTCACGGCAGCGCCGGATTCCTTCGCCGCCTGAGCGAAGAGCTTCGCGGGGCGGGCGTGGAGACCGTTCGACGATCCGATCCTGACGGTGCGGGTGGCCTGGGAGCTCATCGGGGGGACCTTTGCGTCGTGGCAGCGGGGGTGACGGCCTCGTCCGCAAGGGAGAGGGCCCGGGAACCGTCCCGGTCGTCGAAGATGTCGTCCGGCATCAGTACGGCGTGGGCGCCTCGGGCGGCGGCGTCGTGCTGCACTCCGGCGAGTGCGAGACCCAGATGCGGACCGACCAGCACCACGTCGCCCGTGCCGACCTCCGCGGCAACCATGCCGGGAGTCCCTGCCATGACGACCACGTCCCGTGACTCCCGCTGTGCGGCAGTGCGCACCCGTTGGGCGACGAACGTGCTCGACGCGCCAGCGCCGCAGACGACGAGGATCTTCATCGATCCGCCTCCTTGTCTCCGTGCCATTCTCATCCGGCTCCCAGGAACGGGACAACCAGTCCTTCTTCCGCAGGGGAGGAAACCCCCGTCCGTGCCCGTGGAAGACTGGATTCCATGAGCCGGACGAGACAGGACCGCGTCATCGCGCTGCTGTCGCGCGACCCGGTCTGGCGCACCGCGGGCGAGCTCGCCGATCTGGTCGGCGTGACCCCGCGCAGCATCCGTTCGTATGTCGCCGCGCTGAATGCGCGCGTGCCGGGCGGGGATGCCGTGGAGTCCGGTCCCTCCGGTTATCGGGTGGGTCCTGGCGCGCCCGGCGCCCTCCAGGCCGCCTCGGCCGACGAGACCCCCCGTGAACGCCTCCACCGGCTCGTGCGCGAGATCCTCGATGCCGACGACGGGATCGACGTGTACGAGACCGCTCAGCGCTTCCACGTCAGCGAGGCGACCCTGGACGGCGACCTCGGTCGGGTCCGCGCTCTGCTGGGCGGCACGCAGCTCACCCTCGAGCGATCGGCGGCGCGCGTGCGCCTGTCGGGAACCGAGACGGCGCAGCGCCGTCTGCTGAGCCGGCTCGCGCACGAGGAGATGGAACAGGGGTCCTTCGACATCCGCACGCTCCGTCGCGTCCTGGGCGAGAAGACCTTCGACACGACGGCGCTCGTCGCCTTCAAGGCCGACCTCGTCGCCGGCCTCGGCGAGCTCGGCTACCTCGTCAACGAGTTCGGGATCGGCGACGTGATGATGCACATCGCGATCACGGCCGACCGGGCGAGCCGGGGTCATCGGCTCGACGATGCGCCCGCCGACGCCTCCGACACCCGGTCACGGATCGGAGACCTCGTCGAGCGCCAAGCCGCCGCCCACCTGGGCGTGCGACTCGGCGCGGGAGACCGAGACCACCTGGCAGCCCTCGTGCAGACACGGGTCGTCGCCCCCGGGGCAGCCGAACCCGATGCCGTCATCCGCGATCGTCTCGACGACGACGTCGAGGGCGCTGTGCGAACGGTCGTCGGCCGCGCGGCATCCGAGTTCCTCGTCGACATCGATCACGACGATTTCGTGCTCCGTCTCGCGCTCCACGTCCAGAACCTGCGACACCGGGCGCAAGAGCAGGCGTGGTCGCGCAACGCTCTCACCCGCTCGCTGAAGTCCAGCTACCCGATGATCTTCGAGGTCGCCGTGTACATCGCCGAGCAGCTGCGGGAGCTGATCGGGGCGCCGCTGTACGAGGATGAGATCGCCTACATCGCGATGCACGTCGGCGGCCGCCTGGAACGCTCCCGCAGAGCCGGTCGGCTGCTCACGGCGACACTCGTCTGCCCCGGCTACTACGAGATGCACGAGCTCCTCCACGCGAGCATCGACCGCGCACTCGGGCGCGAGATCGAGGTGGTAGCGGTGGAGACGAGAGCCGACCCGGACTGGCCGGCGATCGACACCGACCTCGTCCTGACGACGATCGACCCACCGGCGCCGGCCGATCGCATCGTCCGTATCCAGCCGTTCCTGACCGAGAACGACGTCGAACGCGTGCAGACGGCCGCCTCCCGCGCCCGGCGGGCACGTCGCCTCGCGGGGCTCCGGGCCGAGCTCGAGCGCTACTTCTCCGCGGACGCGTTCGTCGCGAGGCTCGATCCGGGGTCGGACGAGCATTCCACGATCCGTCAGCTGGGGGAGCTCCTCGTGCGACAGGGGGTGATCGGCGAGGACTACGTCGAACGGACCCTCGTCCGCGAGGAGATGTCGTCGACCGCGTTCACCGACGCGCTCGCCGTCCCGCACGCCCTCGGAATGACGGCGACCCGCACCGCGATTGCCGTCGGGCTCGCTGATCCGTCGGTGCGCTGGGGCGAGGGGCGGGTCCAGGTCGTCGCGATGGTCGCCTTCTCCGAGTCCGACCGGGAGGCGTTCCAGACGGTCTTCGAGCAGCTCGTCGAGGTGTTCAGCGAGCGCGACAGCGTCCAGCGGATCGTGCGGCGGGGAACGACGTTCGCGGCGTTCCTGGACGAGCTCGTGGCGGTCGTCGACGGCTGAGCCCGCGCCGCGCGATCGGCCTCAGCGGCGGCGCAGCGCCGCGTCAAGTCCGTTCCGGACTCCAGGCCACTCGTGGGGGAGGATTGAATACACGACGGTGTCGCGGAGCGTGCCATCGGAACTGATGCGGTCGTTCCGCAGGACGCCGTCGCGCCGGGCGCCCAAACGCTCGATCGCGGCCTGCGACTGGCGGTTGTGCCACGACGTGCGGAACTCGACCGCGATCGCGTCGCACGCCTCGAACGCGTGCTCGAGCAGCAGGCGCTTCGCTGCGGTGTTCACCCCGGTGCGCTGCACGGCGGGCGCCAGCCACGTGTATCCGATCTCGACGTGGCGGTTGGCCTGGTCGATGTTGCAGAACGTCGTCATGCCGACGGCGCGACCGTCCGCGACCACCGCCCACGGATTCATGCGGCCGGCGCGGTGCTCGGCGAGACGGCGCTCGATCTCCTCTGGAACGGATGCCGGGATCGCGGTGTACCAGGCATAGTCCAGGCCCTCGCGTGCGTCGGCGAGATCGGCGGCATGCGCGTTCGCCAGCGGCTCGAGCCGGACGTGGGAGTTCTCGAGGACGATCGTGTCGGTGAGCAGCACGCGGCGGGCCTTCGCGAGGGTCATGGGGCGGTGACGAGGACGCGCGCGCCGGCGTCGAGCGCGGCCAGGCGTGCCGCGGCATCCGTAGCGGAGTCACCGCGCACGTCGAGGTACGCCTTCAGTTTGGGCTCCGTGCCGCTCGGGCGCACGATCACCCGCGATCCGTCGGCGAGCCACAGGCGGAGCACGTCGCCCGACGGTTCGCCGGGAGCGGCGGCGAGCAGATCGTCGATGCGGTCCACGGCGACATCGCCGACCCGGGTGGGCGGAGCCGCGCGGAGCGTCGCCATGATGCGGCCGATGATCGATACGTCGTCGACGCGGATCGAGACCTGGCCGCTCGCGAAGAACCCGAACGTCTCGCTGAATCGGGCGAGGAGATCGGCGAGGGTCTCGCCCGACTCCCGCGCCTCGGCGATGAGACCCAGGATGGCGACCGCCGCGGAGATGCCGTCCTTGTCCCGGACCGTCTCGGGGTTCACGAGGTAGCCGAGTGCCTCCTCGAAACCGAAGACGAGCCCGGGTGCGCGGGAGATCCACTTGAAGCCCGTCAGGGTCGCGTGGAAGTCGAGTCCGTAGTGTTCCGCGACGGTCTGGAGCCCCGGCGACGAGACGAGCGAGCACGCGAGTGCGCCGCCGCGCGCCGTCCGCGCCGCGCGCCAGCCGAGGAGGAGGCCGACCTCGTTGCCGGTGAGCCGCCGCCACCCCTCGGGCGCCGCGGCATCCGGGATCGCGACGGCCAGACGATCGGCGTCGGGATCGTTCGCGAGGATGAATTCCGCCCCCACCCGTCGCGCGGTCGCGTAGGAAAGATCCATCGCGCCCGGTTCCTCGGGGTTCGGGAAGGCCACGGTCGGGAACCGGCCGTCCGGTTCGATCTGCTCGGCCACGACCGTGGGCAGGGGGTAGCCGGCCGTTTCGAGGATCCGCTGGAGGGTCTCGTAGCCGACGCCGTGCATCGCGGTGTACACCCACGGCATGCCGGCAGCGCCCGCCGGTGCCGGGGCGACGAGTGCGGTGGCGGCGACGTAGGCGTCGACGACGGACTCATCGGCGATCTCGTAGTCGTCCGACCGGGGGACGGCACCGAGGTCTGCCGCTTCGGCGACGGCGAGGATGTGGGCCGCGATCTCGGCGTCGGCGGGAGACACGATCTGGGAGCCCTCATCGGCTCCGCCGAGGTACACCTTGTATCCGTTGTCATCGGGCGGGTTGTGGGATGCCGTGACCATGACGCCCGCCGAGGCGCCGAAGTGCCGCACCGCGAAGGCGAGGACCGGAGTGGGCAGCAGTCGGGGGAGGAGGATCGCGCGGAGGCCAGCGCCGGCGAAGATCTCCGCGCTGTCACGGGCGAACACGTCGGAGTTGCGTCGGCCGTCGTAGCCGATCACCACCGAGGGCGTCCCTCCGGGAGTCGCTGCCCTGAGGTAGGCGGCGAACCCGGCCGCAGCCTGTCCGACGAGGACGCGGTTCATGCGGTTCGACCCGGCACCGAGGGCGCCGCGAAGACCCGCAGTGCCGAAAGCCAGCCGGGTGTCGAACCGGTCGTGCAGTTCGGCCACGGCGACGGCGTCGCCGGAGCGGGCGCGGTCGAGGAGCTCGGCCAGCTCGGTCCGGGTCGACTCGTCGGGGTCCTGCGCGAGCCAGGCCGCTGCGGCGGCGAGGACGCCCTCGTCGGCCGGGGCGCTCACAGGGCGCCGATCACACGGGCGAGGAGGTCGGAGATCACCGGTTCGGCTTCGCGTCCGGCGTCGATGACCTCCTGATGGCTGAGCGGGGTCGTCTGTATGCCCGCCGCCATGTTGGTGATCAGGGAGAACCCGAGGATCTCCATACCCGCCTGGCGCGCGGCGATCGCCTCGAGGGCGGTGGACATCCCCACGATGTGGCCGCCGATGGTCTTCGCCATCCGCACCTCGGCCGGCGTCTCGTACTGCGGGCCGCGGAACTGACAGTAGACGCCCTCGTCGAGCGTCGGGTCGACCCCGCGGGCGACGTCGCGCAGACGGGTCGAATACAGGTCGGTGAGGTCGATGAACGTGGCGCCTTCGAGGGGTGAGTCGCCCGTGAGATTGATGTGGTCGCTGATCAGCACCGGTTGCCCGGGCTTCCAGGTCGGCTTGATGCCGCCCGCACCGTTGGTGAGCACCATCGTGGTCGCGCCGGTCGCTGCGGCGGTGCGCACGCTGTGCACGACGCGGCGCGCACCATGGCCCTCGTAGTAGTGGGTGCGGGCCCCGATGACCAGGACCCGGCGATCCTCCGCCGTCAGGATGCTGCGGATCGACCCGACGTGTCCGGCGAGCGCCGGCTTGCTGAATCCCGTGACCTCGGTGGCGTCGATCGTCGCCGTCGTCTCGCCGATGAGTTCGGCCGCCTTCCCCCACCCGCTGCCGAGCGTGAGGGCGATGTCGTGCCGCTCCACGCCGGTCAGGCGTGCGATGTCGGCGGCGGCGGTGGCGGCCACCTCGAACGGGTCTGTCGAGGGGTCGTCGAGGGGATTGCGGAGATCGGACATGAGTCCACTTTAGGAAGGTCGGCATCCCGGAGCCAGATGGCCGCGCGGTCGGTGCTCGTGCTGGAAGAATGGTGACCATGTCTGTGAGCTTCGAGACCACCCAGACCGTCGCCATCCTCGGGGGCGGCCCCGGCGGGTACGAGGCGGCCCTCGCCGCCGCGCAGCTGGGTGCGGAGGTGACCCTCGTCGAGCGGGCGGGTGTCGGCGGGTCCGCTGTGATCACCGACGTGGTGCCCTCGAAGACGCTCATCGCCACGGCCGATGCCGCCGTCGCGATCCGAGGGGCGTCCGACCTCGGCGTCCAGCTGTTCGCCCGGGGCGACAGCGGCAAGCCGCTGAAGCCCGAGATCGCGATCAACCTGGCCGCGGTCAACAAGCGGCTGCTCTCCCTCGCCCGCCAGCAGTCGGACGACATGCGTGCGCAGCTCGTCGACGCTGGGGTCCGCATCATCTCCGGTCATGGTCGCCTCGACGGCGCGCACGGCGTCGTGGTGTCCACCGGTCCCGGCGGCACCGACTTCGACCGAGTGGAGGCGGACACCCTCGTCGTCTCGGTCGGCGCCTCCCCGCGTGAGCTGGACAGCGCGAAGCCCGACGGGGAGCGCATCCTCACCTGGACGCAGCTGTACAACATGAAGACCCTGCCCGAGCACCTGATCGTCGTCGGTTCCGGCGTGACGGGGGCGGAGTTCGCGGGTGCGTACATGAACCTCGGGTCTCGGGTCACCCTGATCTCCAGTCGCGACCAGGTCCTGCCGGGTGAGGACTCGGACGCGGCCGCGGTGATCGAGAAGGTCTTCACCCGCGGTGGCATGGAGGTGCTGTCGAAGTCGCGCGCCGAGAAGGTCGAGCGGACGGCGGACGGCGTCGTGGCCACGCTCTCGGACGGTCGGACAGTCGAGGGCAGCCACTGTCTCATGGCCGTCGGCTCCATCCCCAACACCGCGGGCATCGGGCTCGAGGACGCCGGTGTCCAGCTGACCGATTCGGGCCACATCCAGGTCAACCGCGTCGCACGGACGTCGGTGCCCAATATCTACGCCGCCGGCGACTGCACCACGTTCCTGCCGCTGGCGTCCGTGGCATCCATGCAGGGGCGGATGGCCGTTTTCCACGCCCTCGGCGACACCGTCATCCCGCTCGAGCGACACCGCGTGACGGCCAACATCTTCACCGCTCCCGAGATCGCGACGGTCGGGCGGCAGGAGCGCGACATCGAGTCGGGCGCCGTCAACGGCACTGTGCACAAGCTCCCGCTCGCCGCCAACGCCCGCGCGAAGATGATGGGCGTCAAGGACGGGTTCGTGAAGATCATCGCCCGCGAGGGCTCCGGCACCGTGATCGGCGGCGTGATCGTCGCCCCGCGCGCTTCCGAGCTGATCTACCCGATCGCGATCGCGGTGGAGCGGCGCCTCACCGTGGATCAGCTGTCTCGGGTGTTCGCCGTCTTCCCGTCGCTGTCGGGGAGCATCACGGATGCCACGCGGGCCATGCATCAGGTGGGTCGCGACGAGGACACATTCGCGTAGGTCGCGCAAGCCCCGTCAGCGCGGCATCCAGCCCGGGTTAGGGTGGTCTCGTCTGGGGAGACCGGAGGAATGTGGTGCCCAGAGCGAGTCGCAGGATCGTCGTGACCGGGCTCGTCGCGGTGCTGGTGGCCGCGCTCAGCGCCGGACCGGTGGAGCAGTCGGCTGTCGCGGCCGTCGCGCCGACACCGGATGCCACGCCGTCCCCGACCGCCACGGCATCGCCGTCGCAGACGCCCTCCCCGACGCCTGAGGCGCCCGATTCGGTCACGCCGACGCCGTCCGTCACACCGACGCCGTCCATCACACCGACGCCGTCCATCACACCGACTCCCGGGCCCACGCCGACCGAGCCGTCCCTCGGCCACGACCACGCGACCGACGGCCCGACCGAGCCGCTCACGCGGGAGCTGCCGCTGAACTCGCCGTCGGTCGTGGACCAGGCGGCATCGTCGGGGATGTCCACGATGCGACTGTCCGTCCCGGCGTACGGACCGCAGCCCGTCTTTCGTCTGCCCTATGCGCCGGGCCTGCGCTGGGGTGCGAGCGGCTCGCACGCCGACAGCGACGGCATCCACCGCGGTGCCGTCGATTTCGCACCGCTGAGTTCCTCGGACAAACGCGTACTCACCGTCGCGGCAGGCATGGTCTACCGGGTGCGATGCGGGGACGGCTGGTTCCTGGGCGTCGACCACGGTGGCGGATGGATGTCGGAGTACTACCACCTCACCAGCGCCCGCTCGAGCCTCGTCGGCACCTGGGTGGAGGCGGGAACCCGCCTCGGCTACGCCGGACAGACCCTGCCGTGCGGAGGCACTCCCGGCGCTCACCCTCACGTGCACCTGTCGATCCTCAACTCGGCGGTGGACGTACCCAGCGGCAAGCGGAAGTACGTCGCAGTCAACGGGGTTCAATTCGATAACTACACCCTCGAAGACGCGAGCGGCGCCTATGACGGTGCCTGGCGCAACCTCGCGGGAACGAAGGTACTGACTTCGCGCGGGGTGACCTGCTGTCTGCGCGCGTCGTCCCGCGTCGGACCCGACCCGACATGGTCGCCGCTCCTCGACACGGACGGGAACGGCGTTGACGATTACTCCGAAGCGACCGCACACGATACCGACCTCAACAGCGACGGGCTCCCCGATATCGTCGCGTTCGGCGGCAGCGGCGTCTACACCTCGCAGGGCAGTGGCCGCGCATTCACGGCTGCGCGACTCGCGAGCGGCTCATTCGGTGGGAGTAGCTGGACGCGGTCGACGCCGCGGCATTCGATCGACGTCAACAACGACGGCAGGCCTGATGCCGTCGGCTTCGGTTCTGCGGGCGTCCACGTCGCGATCGGCTCGAGCCAGGGGTATGGGACGACCCGGCTGTGGACGACCCATTACCGCAGCGGCAGCTCCTGGCGGGTCGGAGTCGAGCAGCGCGTGCTCGCCGACGTGACGGGCGACAGGCGTCCCGATATCGTCGCCTTCGGCGGTGCTGGGGTCTACGTCTCACGCAACACGGGGTCGTCGTTCGCGGCACCTGAGCAGTGGAGCACCGCCATGGGGACCTCGGCTGCCGCCGGCGGCTGGGTCGAGTCGCGGCATCCGCGTCACGTCCTGGATATGGACGGGGATGGACGCGCAGACCTCGTCGGGTTCCGGAACCAGGGCGTATACGTCGCACGGAACACCGGGAGTGGCTTCGCTGACCCGGTCCGCTGGTCGACGGGATTCGGGTTCGACAACGGGTGGAAGCGCGAGCCCACTCCGCGCCACCTGGTCGACGTCACCGGGGACGGCCGTCCGGATGTGGTCGGGTTCGGGTCGTCCGGTGTCTGGGTCGCCCGGAACACCGGGTCGACGTTCGCGGCGTCGGTACGGTGGACCACCTCTTTCCGGTCGGGGTCCGACGCCTGGCGGGGTGACCGGCACCCTCGCACCTTGGCCGACGTGAACGGCGACGGCCGACTCGACATCGTCGGATTCGGGACCGGCGGCACTGTGGTGTCGCTCAATCGGGGGACCTCGTTCGCGCCGGCGGCTCGATGGACGACGAGCTTCTCCTCGACCGAGTGGACGACGGCGTGGATGCCGCGGGCCGTGGTCGACGTCAACGGTGACGGCCGCGCCGATGTCGTCGGCTTCGCGCGTGACGGTGTGCAGGTCGCACTGAGCAGCGGATCGCGATTCGGTGCGCCGACGCACGCGGGGACCGCGTACGGCTGGGAGAAGGGGTGGCGGGTGCAGGGGCACCAGCGCTCCATCGCGCTCTGAGCGCCTACTCCCGCTCGATGACGAGCTCCTGGATCACGGTCGCGTGAAGGTAGGTCTCCGTGCTGGCCGTCGCCTGAATCTCGACGGCCGTGGTGGCTGCGGCATCCGCATCGATCTCGTGTACGCCGCGGTCGCAGGGGATGGCGGCGTCGGTCTTTCGGGTGACGCCGTCTTCGGAGGTGACCGCGAGCGTCACGTCTGCGATGAGGTCGTCGTCGTCGTCGCCGCCGAAGCAGCGCACGTCCACGCGCACGAGAACGACGCCGTCCTCGACGTCGAACCGGACACCGGCTTCGCCGCCGGGGCCGATCTTCATCATCCCGGTTCCGGCGGCACCCGGGCCGTCGGATTCGGCCGCGACGACCTCGTCGACCCACTCTTTGGCCTCATCGAGATCCACGGTCGGCCCGCTTGCGCACCCGCTGAGAGTGAACACCCCCGCGACGGCAGCGGCGATCAGCGCACGCGACAACCTCATGCTCACACGATAGGTGCGAGGGGGTCGGCCGTCAGCAGACCTCAGGAGATCGTGAGCAGGCGGTGACCTGCCGACACCGTCGATCCCGGTGTCGCGTCGATCGAGCCGACGACGCCGTCCTTGTGCGCCTGGATCGGCTGCTCCATCTTCATCGCCTCGAGCACGACGACGAGGTCTCCCTTGACGACCTGCTGCCCGTCCTCGACGGCGAGTTTGACGACGGTGGCCTGCATCGGGGATGCCACGGCGTCACCGCTCGCGCCGGCCATCGCCGTGGTCGCGTGCGACCGGCGAGACGGCGGGACCGCCGCGGGACGCCCGGCAGCGACCGGCTGAGCGATGCGGTCGGGGAGGCTTACCTCGAGTCGCTTGCCGGAGACCTCGACGACCACGGTGTGACGCGACTCGGGCTCGCTGAGCGGACCCGCTTCGCCGTCCCACGCGGGGATGTCGTTGTCGAACTCCGTCTCGATCCAGCGCGTGAACACACCGAAGACCCCGTCCGGGGCGGTGAACGCCTCATCGCGGACGACCTTGCGGTGGAAGGGGAGGACGGTCGGCATCCCCGCGACCTCGAACTCGTCGAGCGCGCGACGGGAGCGCTCGAGCGCCTCCTCGCGGGTGCGTCCGGTGACGATGAGCTTGCCGAGGAGCGAGTCGAACGCGCCCGAGACGCTGTCGCCTGCGGTGACGCCCGAGTCGAGGCGGACGCCCGGCCCGCCGAAGGTCTTGAAGACGTGGATGCTCCCGGGGGCGGGGAGGAAGCCGCGACCGGCGTCCTCGCCGTTGATGCGGAACTCGAACGAGTGCCCGACGGCCTCCGGGTCGTCGTAGTCGAGGGTGCCGCCCTCGGCGAGGCGGAACTGCTCGCGCACGAGGTCGATCCCGGTGACCTCCTCCGACACCGGGTGCTCCACCTGCAGTCGCGTGTTCACCTCGAGGAACGAGATCGTTCCGTCCGCGCCGATCAGGAACTCGCACGTCCCCGCCCCGACGTATCCGACCTCCTTGAGGATGGCCTTCGACGCGGTGTAGAGGATCTCGTTCTGCGCAGCCGTCAGGAACGGCGCGGGCGCCTCCTCGACGAGCTTCTGGTGGCGACGCTGCAGCGAGCAGTCGCGGGTCGAGACGACCACGACGTTGCCCGCGGCGTCTGCGAGGCACTGCGTCTCGACGTGGCGCGGCTTGTCGAGGTACTTCTCGACGAAGCACTCGCCGCGACCGAAGGCCGTGATCGCCTCACGGGTCGCCGATTCGAAGAGCTCCGCGACCTCGTCGAGCTCGCGGGCGACCTTCAGACCACGACCGCCGCCGCCGTATGCCGCCTTGATCGCGATCGGAAGGCCGAACTCCTCCGCGAAGGCGATGACCTCGTCGGCGCCCGAGACCGGCCCCGGCGTTCCGGGCGCGAGGGGTGCGCCGACCTTCTCGGCGACGTGGCGCGCGGTGACCTTGTCCCCGAGGGCCTCGATCGCCTCGGGGGAGGGCCCGATCCAGATGAGCCCTGCGCCGATGACGGCGCGGGCGAAGTCGGCGTTCTCGGCGAGGAATCCGTATCCGGGGTGCACGGCGTCCGCGCCCGAGCGGCGCGCCACCGAGAGGATCTTCTCGATCGACAGGTAGGTCTCCGCGCTGGTCGCCCCGCCCAAGGCGTAGGCCTCGTCGGCAAGGCGCGCGTGCATGGCGTCGCGATCCTGGTCGGCGTACACGGCGACCGACTGCTTGCCGGAGTCGCGTGCGGCGCGGATGATGCGCACCGCGATCTCCCCGCGGTTGGCGATCAGCACTTTCGAGATTCGAGTCGTCACGCTCTCAGGCATGGGTTCGAGCCTACCCAGGTGCGGGGCCTCTTCTTTGGATCACTCGCACAAGATCAGGCCGGAATCGTCTGGGGGAGTCTACGAACCCGGGGGCGTGCGCCACAGCGACGTCCATTCGACGTCGAGGCTTCGCACCAGGCGTCGCACCGTCGAGAGCGACATCCCCACGACGGTGGACGGGTCGCCCTCGACCCGCTCGATGAATGCGCCGCCGAGGCTGTCCACCGTGAAGGCGCCCGCAACGAGGAGCGGCTCGCCCGTCGCCACGTAGGCGTCGATCTCCGCATCGCTGACGTCGTCGGCGAAGGTGACGGATGCCGCGGCGACAGCGGTCGCCTCGAAGGGCTCGGCCCCGGGACGCACCCGGAAGACACTGTGCCCGGAGTGCAGCACCCCGGTGCGTCCGCGCATGGCGTGCCATCGTGCCCGCGCGGCATCCGCCGTGTACGGCTTGCCGAGGATCTCGCCGTCCAGCTCGAACATCGAGTCGCCGCCGATGACGATGCCGTCGAACTGCTCGCCGACCAGAGTCGCCGCCACGTCGGCGGCTTTGCGCCGTGCGAGCAGGAGCACATGCTCTGCGGGTGGCAGGGTGCGCCCTTCGCGCTGCTCGACCTCTGCGATCACGGCTTCCTCGTCGACCTGGGGTGCACGGGTGACGGGTTCGATCCCGACCTGCCGCATCAGCATCAGGCGAGCGGGCGACGTCGAGGCGAGGCAGACCTGCATGTGCCTACGCTAACCCGCGAGGCGCACGTACGGGTGTGACAGCATCGAAGGATGCAGCCCGGAGACCTCCTCGACCTCGACGTCACGGCCGTCGCCCACGGAGGCGTCTTCGTCGCCCGCCACGAGGGTCGCGTCGTCTTCCTTCCGGACGCGATACCCGGCGAACGGGTCCGGGTGCGTCTCACCGACACCCGGAAAGCGTCGTTCTGGCGAGGCGACGTCGTGGACGTGCTCACCCCCTCGCCGCATCGGCGCCCCCACATCTGGGCAGCCGCCGACGTCGGCGCCGCGCCGGAGGATCGCCCTGGAGGAGCCGACTTCGGTCACATCGAGCTGGCGCACCAGCGCGAACTGAAGGCGGACGTGCTGCGCGACGCGCTCGAGCGATTCGCTCGCACAGCGGTACCCGTGACGATAGAGCCCGCGGGCGGCGCCGACGCGGACGGCGAAAGCGCCGACGGCACGGGGTGGCGTACGCGGATCAGCCTCCACGTCGACGACGAGGGACGCGTGGGACCGTATGCCGCGCGCAGTCACCGCGTGATCCCCGTGACGGAGCACCCCCTGGCGACGGAGGCGATCGCCGCCGCGGCACTCGCACCGCGGCGGGCCACTCCCGGACGGCTCGACTTCGTGCAGCCGGCCGACGGTCGCGTTCGTGTCATCCCGCGGCCCGATTCCCGTGGCACAGGACGCGCGCCCGCGGATCCTTCCGCTCGGGAGGTCGTGGTCGAGACCGCCGGTGGCCGCGACTTCCGCGTCGACGCGGGAGGGTTCTGGCAGGTGCACCGCCTGGCAGCCGGAACGCTGCATGGTGCGGTGAGTCACGCGCTCACGGGTCTCGTCGATCCCGAGGCGGAGCACCTCGATCTCTATGGCGGCGTGGGTCTGCTTGCCACCGCCATCGCGGGTGTCGGCGGCGATTCCACCCGCGTGACGTCGGTGGAGTCCGATGCCCGCGCGACCGAGCACGCCGGCGAGAACCTCGCCGGGTGGATCGGCGCCCGCGCGGAGACCGGACGCGTGGAGTCGTGGCTCGCTGCGTTCGACGCCTCCGCATCACCGGCCCAGCGCGCCCGGCTGCGCGAGGGCGTGATCGTTCTCGATCCGCCGCGCGCCGGTGCCGGCAAGGATGTCGTGACGCGCCTGGCGGCGCTCTCGCCGGCTCGTATCGTGTACGTGGCGTGCGACCCCGTCGCCCTCGCCCGCGACCTCGGCACCTTCGCGGAGCTCGGCTACACCGCGCCGTCGGTGCGGGCGTTCGATCTCTTCCCGCACTCCCACCACGTCGAGGCCATCGCCGTCCTGTCGCGGTGACCTCACTCGATAGTCTGTGCACATGATCCGGGTGGCACTCATCGACGACCACGAGTCGGTGCGACTGGGTCTGGAGGCCGCGAGCAACCGGAGCGATGCCATCTCGGTCGTGTTCTCGGGGGCCAGCGTCGCCGCCTACCTCGACTGGCGCCTCTTCTCGCGGGAGCAGCCGGCCGACGTCATCGTCCTCGATCTGACCCTCGGCGACGGGGCGACCGTCACGGAGAACGTGACCCGCCTGGTCGCCGACGGTTCTCCGGTCATCATCCACAGCGTGGCCGATCGCCCCACTGCTGTCCGTGAGGCCCTCGTGGCGGGCGCGGCAGGTGTCGTGAGCAAAGCGGCGCGCATCGACGATGTGATCTCCGCCATCGGCACGGTCGCACGCGGTGACAGCCTCGACACCGTGGAATGGGCCTCGGCCATCGACGGTGATCGGGCGTTCGCCGACGCACAGCTGTCGTCACGCGAGCGCGACGTTCTCCGGCTGTACGCGGCTGGTCTGCCGTTGAAGGCCGTCGCGGATCGGCTCGGTATTGCCTACTCGACGGCGAAGGAGAACATCACACGTGTGCGGGTGAAGTACGTCGAGGTCGGCCGGCCTGCGCCGACCAAGATCGATCTTCTTCGACGGGCAATGGAGGACGGGCTCGTCTCGGAGGGGGTGGCCGACGGTGGTCACCGCTGACTCCGCACCGCCACTGGCGGGACCGTCGGATGCCACATTCTTCACCCGAGCGCGAATCGAGCGGATCCTCGGGCTCGTCGTCGGCATCGGGTGCGCCGTGCTCGGCGTGCAGGCGTTCGTCAACGCTCTGACCTCGGAGCAGGAGGCTCCGGTCTGGCGCATCATCCTCATGCTGGTGACCTTCTCGCCGCTCGCGCTCATGATCGTCGCAGGCATCGCCGGCATCCTGTTCCGGGTCTTTGCCGCGGCGTTCGCGTGCATCTTCCCGCTCGTCCTCATCGCCTGGCCCTTCGCCACGGCGGGTCGGACGGAGCTGTCGGACTCCGAGCCCTGGATCTGGTACCTCCTCAACGTCGCCACAGTCGCCACCGCGCTCGTCTTCCCGCTCGTGCTGCAATACGTCTGGGCCGGAATGATCCCCCTGCTGTACGGCGTCGTGCGCGTCATCCAGATCGGCGGGGGAGTCGAGACCATCGTCAACACGGCGCGACAGGTGGTCTTCGCGGTCATCCTCGCGGTCGTCATGATCCTGATCGGATATCTGCTGCGACGGCTGGCGGCCGACCTCGACCATGCCCGCGAGTCGGCGGTCGCCTCGTACGCCGCCGCGGCCAGCGCCGATGCCGCCGAGCAGGAGCGAGTGTCGGTCGCGGCACTCATGCACGACAGCGTGCTCGCCGCCCTCATCGCGTCTGAGCGGGCGACGAGCCCGCGGGAGCGCGACCTCGCCGTCGCCATGGCCCGCGAGGCGCTGACTCGCCTCGCGAACGCCGACCGCGACGCAGAGGAAGGCCCCGACGACCCCGTCGATGCCGCCTTCCTCGTCGACGGCCTGCGGGCCGCGGCAACGGAGCACGCTGTAGACCTGCCGGTTCGCACGGCGGTCGCACCCGGCACCAAGCCTCTGCCGGGCCGCGTCGCCCGAGCGCTCGTGCTCGCCGGTGCGCAGGCGGTGGTCAACTCTGTCGAACACGCCGGCGCGGCAGGCCTGCGCGCCGACGTCGCCGTCGACGACCGCAGGGTGATGGTGCGGATCACGGACGACGGCGCCGGATTCGACGCCGGCACGGTCGCCGAGGACCGTCTCGGGATCAGCGGCTCCATCGTCGCCCGCGTGGCCGCCGTCGGAGGACACGCGCGCATCCGCAGCTCAGAGCGGGGAACGATCGTCGAACTGCGATGGGAGCGGACCCGATGAGCGGACGCATCCACGCCGGCCTGACGATCGTCGCGGTCGTCTTCACCACGTACCTGGTCGCCGGGGCCCTGGTGTGGACCGGACCGGTCGAGCAGCCGATCGTCTTCATCGCCGCACTGGCGACCTACCTGGCGACGACCTGGCTGTGCATCTTCTGGGATGCCGCCCCACGCACCCGTCCGGTCGCGTCGGGAACCGGCAGCGGCGACGACGAGGATCTCCTCCGTCGCGGCGGAGAGCTCCCGATGTGGGCGTGCGTCCTCGCCCTCGCGGCTGCCGCGGTCGTGCCCGCGGCGACGTGGTACGCGGTGGCGGAGACCGCGCGCCTGGAGCCGTTCGCGACGTGGAGCCTGGGCGGGATCGGCGCGCTGCTGACCATCGTCATGGTGCGGCGACGTGTGATCGTCGCATGGGCGGGCCTCGTGATCCTCGCCATCTCCTCGGCAGCCTGGATCGGTGTCGTCGGTGCGTTGACGCTCGGGCTCGTCGGTGCGGTCGTCTGGGTCGTCACCGCGCAGCTGCTGATGGCACTCGTCGATCGTGCTGCGGTGGACACGGCCGAATTGACGGGGATCCAGCGTCGGTCATCGGAGTGGCTCGCAAGTCAGGACGGCCGTCGACGCGAGCGTCGGGTGCGTGTGCAGCAGGCGCTCGAGGTCGCGGGGCCCGTCCTGATCCGCACGATCGAGACCGACGGTCTTCTCTCCGAGACCGAGCGGGAGCAGGCGCGGCTGGCGGAGGGCACGCTCCGGGACGAGCTGCGCGGACCGCGCCTCTTGGATGAGTCGGTGCGCGCGCGTCTCCACGAGGCACGCCGCCGGGGGAGCATCGTCACGGTCCTCGACGAGGGAGGACTCGATGACGCCAGCGGCGATGCCCTGAACGCCATCCGCGCCGACCTCGCGCGAGCTCTGGAGGGCGCGGCATCCGACCGCATCTACATCCGCACATCGCCCCACGAGAGCATCGCGGTGACGGTCGTGGGACGCTCCCTCGAAGGCGGCGACCCGGACGCCGACGAGGTCGTCGACCTCTGGCACGAGATCTCCCACCCAGGCGACGACGCTCGCTGACCGGCAACGCGGCAGCATTCGCGCGCGGAACCGCACCGTTCGATTGCCCGGTCACGCCTGACGGGCGGAGGGGAGAGGAAGGCGAGGGGCGGCGAAGCCGCCCGCCCCTCGCCAAGCGAGCGGTTACCCGAAAACCGACTCGCAAGGTCGGTCCGCGTTCTGAGGGATACGGACCAACCGAACGCAGAAGCGTTCCAGCGGTATAAGTCTCATCGATCGCCCAAAGGATGTCTGTAGGTACTTTGGGGGACAAACGGGCCGATTTCAGCCCCGGAAGCGTCCCCACCCGACGTCGCGGCGCAGGGGTTCGCGCAGCCCGCGCGCCGACACCATCCATCCGGAGGCGGGGCGATCTTCGGCGACCGCGGTGGACGCCTCGCTCACGTACGACTCCGTGACAACGGCGATGACCGCGGCCAGCTCCTCGGGAGTGGCGT
Source organism: Microbacterium marinum (assembly GCF_014204835.1). Classification (NCBI taxonomy): domain Bacteria; kingdom Bacillati; phylum Actinomycetota; class Actinomycetes; order Micrococcales; family Microbacteriaceae; genus Microbacterium; species Microbacterium marinum. The sequence goes on from NZ_JACHMD010000001.1 coordinate 1,082,284, forward strand.
TGCCGCGCAGCACGTCGACGCGCAGCGGGGTCGCTCCGTCGGCATCCTCGCGGCTCATAGCGGGATGTTACCGTGCTTCTTCGCGGGCAGAGCGGCGCGCTTCCCGCGCAGCGCCCGCAGTGCCTTCGCGACGGCCACGCGAGTCTGCGCGGGTTCGATGATGCCGTCGAGTTCGCCGCGCTCTGCCGCCAGGAAGGGGGATGCCACGTTGTAGGTGTACTCGTTCGCGAGGCGGGTCCGCACGGCGGCGACGTCCTCGCCGGCTTCCTCCGCCCGCTTGATCTCTCCGCGGTAGAGAATGTTCACCGCTCCCTGACCCCCCATGACGGCGATCTCCGCCGTGGGCCAGGCCAGGTTGATGTCGGCCCCGAGCTGCTTGGAGCCCATGACGATGTAGGCACCGCCGTACGCCTTGCGCAGGATGACCGTGACGAGCGGGACGGTCGCCTCGGCGTACGCGTAGAGGAGCTTCGCGCCGCGTCGGATGACGCCCGTCCACTCCTGATCGGTCCCCGGCAGGTACCCGGGGACGTCGACGAGGGTGAGGATCGGGATCGAAAACGCGTCGCAGAACCGGACGAAGCGGCTCGCCTTCTCACCGGCATCGATGTTGAGCGTGCCGGCCATCTGCGAGGGCTGGTTGGCGATGATGCCGACGGTGCGGCCTTCGATGCGCCCGAAGCCGATGACGATGTTGGGCGCGAACAGCGGCTGCACCTCGAGGAACTCGCCGCCGTCGACCAGGTGGGAGATCACCTCGTGGATGTCGTAGGGCTGATTCGGCGAATCGGGGATGAGTGTGTTGAGCGTTCGATCGCTGTCGGTCGTCTCGAACTCGAACACGTTCTCGTAGCCGGGCGCCTCCGACATGTTGTTGTCGGGCAGGAACCCGATGAGGGTGCGCGCATAGTCGATCGCGTCGTCCTCGTCTTCGGCGAGGTAATGCGCGACGCCGGAGCGGGTGTTGTGCGTGTACGCGCCGCCGAGCTCCTCCATACCGACGTCCTCGCCGGTGACCGTCTTGATCACGTCGGGGCCGGTGACGAACATCTGGCTGGTCTTGTCGACCATGATCACGAAGTCCGTGAGGGCGGGGGAGTAGACCGCGCCGCCGGCGGCCGGCCCCATGATGAGCGAGATCTGCGGGATGACCCCGGAGGCCGCGGTGTTCAGGCGGAAGATCTCACCGTACTTGCCGAGGGCGACGACGCCCTCCTGGATGCGGGCGCCGCCCGAGTCCAGAATGCCGATGATCGGGATGCCGCCGCGCAAGGCGTGCTCCATGACCTTGATGATCTTCTCGCCGGCGACTTCGCCGAGCGATCCGCCGAACGTCGTGAAGTCCTGCGAGTAGACGGCGACGGTGCGTCCGTGAATGGTGCCGACGCCGGTGACGACCGAGTCGCCGTAGGGCCGGGATCGATCCATGCCGAAGGCCGTGGTCCGGTGGCGCACGTACTCGTCGAGCTCGACGAACGAGCCCGGGTCGACCAGCAGCTCGATGCGCTGGCGGGCGGTCAGCTTGCCCTTCGCGCTCTGCTTGGCGCGAGCGGCCTCCTCGGCGGACACCACCGCCTCCTCGTACCGTGCGCGCAGATCGGCGATCTTGCCGGCGGTGGTGAAGGGGTCGGGCTGATTCGGAGAAGCTTGCTGGTCCGGGCGCTCTGGCTGGTCTGGCACGCATTCCACCCTAGCGAGCGGGCGGCGAGGGTCATTGGCGACATGCCACAACCACAGCCCGGATTCGCTGTGTCCACCCGCACCCCGTGGTGTGTCAAGGCCGCCCGGGATCGCCGCCCCGGCGCATAGGGTGGCGGCATGTCGAACCCCGCCACCGGTTACCCGCTCGCCGCTGCGATCAGTCCGCGCCTGCACGTCATCGACTCGACGCCGTCCACCAACGCGAAGCTCCTGCGTGATGCGTTCGATGACCCCGAGGGTCACCCGCATCTGTCGGTTCTGCTCACCCGTGACCAGACGGCTGGACGAGGTCGCCTCGATCGCACATGGGTGGCCCCGGCCGGAGCGGCGCTCGCGGTATCGGTCCTGCTGCGGACGGATGCCGTGGCGGTGTCGGACCGAGGCTGGATCCCGCTCCTCGCGGGTGAGGCGATGGCCGCTGCCGTCGCGTCGCAGCTCGGCGGACTCGACGTCGGGCTCAAATGGCCGAACGACGTCCTCGTGGACGGGCTCAAGATCAGCGGCATCCTCGCCGAAGTGATGCCGGGCGACCCGCAATCGGTCGTCCTGGGCGTCGGCGTGAACACGGCCATGACCGCTGCGCAGCTGCCGGTGCCCACGGCCACCTCCTTCGCGGCGCACGGTCGCCCCGTCGACGAGGATCGTCTTCTCGCCGACTTCCTTCGCGGGCTTCGCGACGGCATCGCCGCGCTCGCCGTCGGGGGCGGCCCCGCGGCCGAGCTCCGCGAACGCGTCACCGCTGCGTGCGCGACGCTGCAGAACGAGGTCCGGGTGAGCCTTCCCGACGGCACGGAGATCACAGGACGCGCGGTGCGGCTCGACGAAGAGGGTCGACTGGTCGTGGACGCAGGGAGTGCGGAGCACGTCGTGGCTGCCGGCGACGTCGTCCACGTCCGAGCATCCGGGCGCGCCTGAGGCATCCGGGCGCGCCTGACGCGTTCGAACCGCTGCGGCGCGCCATGATGAGATTGTGACTCAGCCCACCCCGTACACCGGTCGTCCGCGGACCCCGGCACCGGGCAGCGCGTCTCCGGAGTTGAAGATCGCGCGATTCCGCCGTCACGCGCGCCGCCTGGTGTGGCCCGCCCTCATCCTGATCGGAACCGCCGCGGCCGTGGGCTACTTCACCGGGAATCCCCCGGAGCCGGTCGCCGGATGGCTGCAGGACTGGATGCTCTGGGCTGCTGCCGCAGCGATCGTCCTGCTTCTGGTCGTCGTGCCCTACCTCCGGTGGCTCTCGCACACCTACACGATCACGACACGGCGCGTCATCGAGCGCCGCGGGCTCGTCGAGCGACACCGCATGGACATCTCCCACGCGCGGGGCTACACGATCTCGGAGCGGAGGGGGCCGATCCAGCGACTGTGGGGGAGCGGGTCCCTCTCCCTGTCGAACGGCGTCGACGCGCCGGTGCGACTGACCGACATCCCCTCGGTACGACTCGTGCACGAGACGCTCGCCGACCAGGTGGAGGTCAGCCAGATCCTCGCGCATCGCGATTCTCACGGCATCCCGGTGGTGCGCTCCGGCGAGTGAGCGGACCGGTGCAGCGCTCACGCGAGGTCCGCGCCCGTGCGAGGCCGGGCTCCCTGTGCGAGAAGATGGGGGCGACGAAAGGATCACGATGGCTTTGCGAGTCGGAATCATCGGCGGAGGTCAGCTCGCCCGGATGATGATCGCCCCGGCGGTCGAACTGGGAGTCGACGTGCGCGTCCTGGCCGAGCAGGACGGGATGTCGGCAGGGCTCGCCGCGAGCGCCGTCGGCGACTACCGAGACCTCGACACCGTGCTCCGGTTCGCCCGTGACGTCGACGTCGTCACCTTTGACCACGAGCACGTCCCGCAGGACGTCCTCCGAGGGCTGGTCGATGCCGGTGTGCAGGTCCACCCCGGGCCTGACGCGCTGGCTGTCGCGCAGGACAAGCTCCGGATGAGGGCGGCGCTCGCCGACCTCGGGATGCCGCAGCCCGACTGGGCCGGCGTCGCCGACGCCGCGGCGCTCGATGACTTCATCGCGGCCCACGGCGGGCGAGCGGTCGTCAAGACGCCGCGCGGCGGGTACGACGGCAAGGGCGTACGCGTCGTCGACTCGGCATCCGATGCCGCAGATTGGCTCGATGCGCTGGAACCGGGTGGTCAGCTGCTCGCCGAGGAGCTGGTGGACTTCACGCGCGAACTGGCGCAGCAGGTGGCCCGGCGCCCTTCCGGTGACCTCGTCGTGTACCCGGTCGTCGAGACCGTCCAGCGCGACGGGGTGTGCGCCGAGGCGATCGCCCCGGCACCCCACGCCGCCGGGCGTCTCGCGGACGTCGCCGGCGACATCGGGGAGGCGATCGCGGTCGGTCTGGGTGTCACCGGCATGCTCGCCGTCGAGCTGTTCGAGACCTCCGACGAGCGCCTGCTCGTGAACGAACTCGCGATGCGCCCGCACAACAGCGGTCACTGGACGCAGGACGGCGCCATCACCAGCCAGTTCGAGCAGCACCTGCGGGCAGTGCTCGACCTCCCGCTCGGCGACACGGCCCTGCGCGCGCCGTGGGCCGTCATGGTGAACATCCTCGGCGGCCCTGAGACCGACTCGCTCTCGGACCGGCTGCCCGCCGCACTGCACGCGCACCCGTCGGCCAAGGTGCACACCTACGGCAAGGATCCGCGCCCGGGGCGCAAAGTGGGGCACGTCAACGTCGCCGGAGACGAGTTGGATGCCGTCTGCTACGAAGCCCGAGCCGCCGCGGCGTTCTTCCTCGATTGATCCGTGCCGTTCCGGGGATCTCCAGGTGGCGCGGCCTAGCCTGGTCGAGTGAACCCGCTGCATTCCTCCACGGCGCCCCTGGTCGGCGTCGTGATGGGGTCCGACTCCGACTGGCGCGTCATGAGCGACGCGTCGCAGGTGCTCACGGACTTCTCGGTCGCCCACGAGGTGGAGGTCGTCTCGGCCCACCGCACGCCCGACAAGCTGCTGCGTTACGGGCGTGAGGCCCGGGCCCGCGGTCTCCGCGCGATCATCGCGGGTGCCGGCGGTGCGGCGCACCTGCCGGGGATGCTGGCATCGGTGACGACACTGCCGGTCATCGGAGTGCCAGTGCAGCTCGCGACCCTCGACGGCCTCGACTCGCTGCTGAGCATCGTGCAGATGCCGGCGGGCATCCCCGTGGCGACAGTCTCCATCAACGGTGCGAAGAACGCCGGCCTCCTGGCCGTGCGCCTGCTCGGCGCCACGGACCACGCCGTCGGGGCGCAGCTCGACGAGTACGCGAGCGACCTCGAGCGTCAAGTCGAGGCGAAGAATCTCCGCCTCAAGGAATCGCTGTGAGCGGCGCCGCGTGAGCGTCCTGAGCCCCCCGCGGCCGGGCGCGTCCCGTCGCGTTCTCGAGGATCGTCCGATCCGCAACCCGGACGCGTCGTCGCCCACGGTGATGACGCGCCGGGCGTGGTGGCTCGTGGTCGCGAACTTCCTTCTCCCAGGGTCCGCGCAGATCCTCGCCGGAAATCGGCGGCTGGGACGCGTCGGCATCATCGCCACGCTCCTCATGTGGGCCGTGATCGTCCTCACGGTCGTGGGCGCTCTCCTGGCCCGCACGCTGCTCGCATCCGTCGTGGCCTCGTGGTGGACGCTGACGATCGTGCAAGTCCTGCTGTGGGTGTACGCGGCGCTGTGGCTGGTCCTGACCGTCGACACGCTGAGGCTCGCGCACCTGCGCGGCGTTCCCGGCAGGAAGCGAGCGGCCGTGGTGGTCGTCGCTCTCGTCCTGGCACTCGTTCCCGGCGCCGGCGCTGTCTACGCGGCTCAGTCGGTGGTCGGCCCGCTGCGCAGCGGGCTCTCGATCTTCGCCTCCGGTCCGAGCGTGCCGCCGTCCGACGGCTACTACAACATCCTGCTGCTCGGCGCTGATAGCGGGGAGGGGCGCGACTCGATGCGGTTCGACAGCATCTCCGTCGTCTCCGTGAACGCGACCAGCGGGGCCGTGACCATTTTCGGCATCCCCCGCGACCTCCGTCACGCCCCGTTCTCGGAGGGGCCGATGCAGGAGCTGTACCCAGACGGCTTCGACGGGCATCCCGACTCATCCTGCGGCTGGACGTCGGGCATCAACCAGCTGATGAACGCCGTGGAGACGTGCCGCGAGGATCGCGGGGCGAGCCTGTACCCCGATGCCGTGTCTCAGAACTCCAGCCCGGCAGTGGAGGCGACGAAGGATGCCGCGGAGGGCATCCTCGGCATCGACGTCCCGTATCACGTCTTCATCGACATGCACGGTTTCGCGGACCTCGTGGACGCCCTCGGCGGGGTGGAGATCACCGTCAAGGAGCGCCTGCCCAAGGGCGGTGGTCCCTCATACAGCGGCCAGCCCGCCGAGGACTGGGCGATCGGCTGGATCGAGGAGGGCACGCAGCGAATGGACGGCGACACCGCCCAGTGGTACGCCCGCTCGCGGTACACGACCAGCGACTGGGATCGCATGCGACGGCAGCGGGAATTGCAGACGGCCATCCTGGCGCAGGCCACACCGTCCACCGTCCTGACGAGATTCAGTGAGGTCGTCGCGGCGGGGAAGAACCTGGTTCAGACCGACGTTCCCGACTCGCTTCTTCCCTTCCTCGTCGACCTCGCGGTCAAGGCGAAGGATCAGGACGTGCAGGACCTCGAGCTCACACCGAAGGGTGCGGGCATCGACCCGGAGGACGTCAGTGCCGATGACTGGGTACGCGTTCGCACGCTCGTGGATGGCCTGCTGCACCCGCCGTCACCGACGCCGGCTCCCGAGTCCTGAAGGGTTCAGCGATGACCACGACCCTCCGGCTGGTGATCGATCAGCCGACCCCGCTCGCCGATCCCGACGCGACGCACGCCGCTCGGGAACTCGCGGTCGCCCTCGCCCAGACCGCCCCCAGCGGGTGCGAGGTCCGTGGTGTCGCTCCCGCCGACGCCGACCGGGAGGCTCTCGCTGCCCTGCCGGGGGTCGCAGGTGTCGACAGGCTCGCGCTCCGCGGCGCGACGGTGGCCGGCCTCTGGCGCCGGGGCATGCGGGCGGGGGTGGGGGACGGTCTCGTCCACTCCGCGTCGCTCGCCGCGCCGCTCGTACGGCACGACCGGGTTCACGACCACGATCAGACCGTTGTCACTCTCTGGGATCTCCAGGCATGGGACGCCCCCGAAACGCTTCCTCGGGGAGCGGCGGCCTGGGCGCGGGGCATGCTGCGGCGCGCGGTGCGCCACGCGGATGCCGTCGTCGTCCCCACCCACCACCTCGCGCGCAGGCTCGCGGATCTCGCTCACCTCGGTGATCGCATCCGTGTCATCGCGGGTGCTCCCGCCGCCGCCCTTCGCGTGCCGTCCGACGAGGTCGGACGTCGCCGGGAGCTCTCGCTCCCGGAGGGATACGTCCTGATGTCGGCCGCGTCGGCGTCGACCGCGGATCTCGTCGTCGCATTCCACGCGGTTGCGACGGCCGGCCGCGACACGGCCGTCGTCGTCCTCGACGTGGCTGAAGGGGAAGAGCCGATCCTCGCCGATGCGGCATCCGCCGCCGGCATCGCCGAGCACCGTTTGCACTTCCGTCGCCGGGTCGACGTCCCGGACCGCGCCGCCGTGTACGCAGGCGCTGTCGCGTTCGTCGCTCCGGAATCGAGCAGCAGGTTCCCCTGGCGCGTGCTGGACGCGCTCCGATTGGGTCTCCCCGTGGTCGCCTCGGCGAGCGAGACGAATCGGGAGCTGCTCCTCGACGGCGCGACCCTCGTCGAACCGGGTGAATCGGAGGCGCTGGGGCACGCATTGTCCGAGACGCTCGCATCGACGGACTCGGTCGAGCGTCTCTCCATCCTCGCCGCCGACAGGGGGCGGGCGTTCTCCTGGCTGGGTGCGGCGGAACGGACCTGGCAGCTTCACGCGGAGTTGTGAGCACGCGGCGAGTCGCGTGTCGCACCGGAAAACCTGACTGCTGACTGGTATCCGGACTCGACTTCCGTAACACTGTTCACATGCGTCACGCTCCCCCGGTCGGCACCGGACTGTCCATGCGGACTACAGCGATGGCGCTCGTCGTCATTCTGGCCATCGCCCTGATGGGCGCCATCATGCCGACCGCGTCAGCGCGCGCTGCTGAACTGCCGTCCAACATCAAGAGCGGCGGCTTCATCATCAGCGACGAAGAATTCTTCGACGGTGACTCGATGACGGCTGCCCAGGTGCAGACCTTCCTCGAGAAGCGCGTGCCGACCTGCAAGGCCACGACAGGCCCCACATGCCTCCGGAACTTCAAGGCGACGCTGACCCCCAAGGCGAAAGACCAGTATTGCAACGCGATCCCGGAGCGGAAGAACGTGGCAGCGGCGACCATCATCGTGGAGGTGAGCCGCGCATGCGGGATCAACCCGAAGGTCGTCATCGTCATGCTGCAGAAAGAACAGGGGCTCATCACCGCGACCAAACCGAGTGATTGGAGCTACCGCGCCGCGATGGGCATGAACTGCCCGGACACCGCACCCTGCGATGCCGCGACGGCTGGCTTCGTCAATCAGGTCAAGCAGGGCGTCCGACAGCAGCAGGTGTATGCGAAGAATCCGACCTGGTACAACTACAGGGCCGGTCAGGTCAACACCATCCAGTGGCACCCCGACGCGTCATGCGGGACGTCAAAGGTTTTCATCGAGAACCAGGCCACCGCGAACCTCTACATCTATACGCCCTACCGTCCCAACGTCGCAGCACTGGCGGCGGGTTACGCGGCGGGTGACGCGTGCTCGACGTACGGCAACCGCAACTTCTACAACTACTACGTCCAATGGTTCAAACCAGGCGCGAGCGAGAACACGGATGGTGCGCCCGCGAAGGTCGCCCCCTGCACCGCGCCGGCGTCGGCCGATGTGGTCGCGCGAAGCGCGACGTATTCGGTCAAGACGAACTCGGCGAATGCGCGGACGGCACCGACTCTCGTGTGCACCGCGACCACCTCCCTTTCGCAGGGGACGAAGGTGTCCGTGACAGGCATCTACGGTGCATGGGCGCGGGCGACGGTCTCGGGCGCGACGCGGTGGATCCTGACGTCCTCGCTCGACATCCCCGATCCCAGCTGTGTCGTGCCTTCGGCGAGCCAGATCACCGCCGCATCCGGGACGGTGACCGTGAAGAGCGATTCCCTCAATGCGCGGAAGGCGCCCACCACCGCCTGCGCCACCGGTCGGATCACCCTCGACCGCGACGACAAGCCGACGCGCACCGGGATATACGGCGCGTGGTGGCGGATCTCCCACGACGGGGGCACGTACTGGATCCACAGCGACTACGCCACAGTCACCAACGGCACCGCGCTGTGTTCCTCCGCGCCCAGCAGCGTCGCCGCAAGCGGCACATATCGTGTCGCGTCGGCGCGGGCGTACGGACGCACAGGTCCCTCGACCCTCTGCGCGAAAGACGCCAAGACGCTGACAGCCGGCACTGTCCTGGTCGCGTCGGCAGCATCGACTGACGGCATATGGATCCGGGTGACCGACGGGACGACCTCGATGTGGGTCGCGAAGGCATCGCTGACGACCGCGCCGTCGGGCGCGGTGTGCGAACAGCCTTCGAGTATCGTCGCGGCAAGCGGCACATACCGCGTCTCATCGGCGCGTGCCTACGGGCGAACGGGCCCGTCATCGCTGTGCGGAACTGAGGCGAAAACCCTGTCGTCGGGCACGATCGTGGTGGCATCTGCGGCGACAAGTGACGGAGCCTGGCTTCGCGTCACCGACGGCGCGTCCACCATGTGGGTGGCGAGGGCGTCGCTGGCAACGGCAGCATCAGACGCGGCGTGCGTTCAGCCGACCACGGTCTCCGCCGCGAGCGGGACGTACCGCGTCGTGTCTTCGCGCGCATACGGTCGGGCGGCGCCGACGTCCCTGTGCTCAGTGGGTGCAAGAGTCTTGGCAAACGGCGACACGCTGAAGGCCACCGCTAAGACGAACGACGGCGTGTGGCTGCGGGTGACCGATGGCTCTGCCACGATGTGGGTCGCGGCCGCGTCGATGACATCAGTGCCGACGGACGTCTGTGCGCAGCCGACGACCGTGACTGCCCTGTCGGCGACCTACGAGGTGTCTTCCTCCCGCGCGTACGGCCGAATGGCGCCTTCTTCGGACTGCTCGTCAGGGGTTGAGACATTCGCGCGCGGCACGACGTTGGTCGCCTCCGCGCAGACATCCGACGGCGTGTGGGTCCGCGTCCTCGACGGGTCCACGACCCGGTGGGTCGCGAAAGCATCGCTCGTCACCGCGACTCCCGTGGATGTATGCGCACAGCCGTCGGCGACGACGAAGTTGGGCAAGACCTACCAGGTCACCTCGACGCGCGCGTATGGACGCACCGCACCGTCGTCCGAATGCTCTACGGATCTGAAGACACTCGCGAAGGGGACGGTGCTGGTCGCGTCAGCGATGACGTCCGATGGCGAGTGGCTTCGCGTGGACGACGGCACGGACGCACGGTGGGTCGCCGCCGCATCTGTGGCCACCCTCGCTTCGAGCTCTGCGTGTGCCCAGCCGAGAACCGTGACAGCAGTGGCGAAGAGCTATCGCGTGACATCGACCAGGGCATACGGGCGCCTCGCGCCGTCCGCCTCCTGCTCGATCGCCGTCGAGACGCTCGCGAAGGGCACGCGCCTCACCGCGACGGGTGTCACGGCCGACGGTCGATGGCTCCGGGTCACCAGTGCATCCGGGTGGATGTGGGTCGCGAGGGCCTCGGTCGGGTGACACAGCGAGGAGCCGCGTGGCGGCACTCCTCAGACCTTCAGCGGACGCGCTGTAGGATCTGGTGTGGCTGCCACGGCCACCGCATACCCGAAGGCTCCTGCACGACGTGACCACACCTATCGACCGCGCACAGTTCGACGTTCCCGGCACCAGTCGCGGTCTTCTCGACGTCGTCCGGTGGCGCTATCTGCTCACTCTCCTCGTTCGTACTGGCGTCACGACGCGGTACCGCAACTCGGTTCTCGGCTGGACATGGTCCTACGTGCGCCCCGGCGCACAGTTCCTGGTGTTCTGGCTCGTCATGGGCGTCTTCCTTCAACTGGAACGGGGCATCCCCAACTACGCGATCTATCTCTTCTCCGGGATCGTGTGCATCAACTTGTTCAACGAGGCCTTCAAGAACGCGACGACCTCGATCGTCGGCAACGCCGCGCTGGTGCGAAAGGTCTACCTTCCGCGACAGCTGTTCGCCGTATCGTCGGTGGTCGTCGCATTCGTGCACTTCCTTCCGCAACTCGCACTTCTGCTCGTAGTGTGCGTGTTCCTCGGGTGGATCGTGAACATCACGATCTGGACCGTGCTCGCCGTCCTCGCAGGCGTCGTGATCCTCATGTTGGTCGCCTTCGGTGCCGGGCTCTTCTTCGGCGCGATCAATGTCCGTTTCCGAGACGCCGAGAACATCGTTGAACTGCTCCTCATGCTCGTGACCTGGGCATCCCCCGTTCTGTACTCATGGACGATGGTGCAGACGGCATTCGCGGGTGCGCCCTGGGTGACGAAGGTGTACCTCCTCAACCCGATCACCCAGGCGGTGGAGCTCTTCCACTACGCGTTCTGGCGGCCCGTGACGAGCGTGCAGATCGCGGAACTGGGGCTCAATCCTCCGCCGGATCTGCTGCTGGGCACGTGCTGGGCGCTTCTGATCTCCCTCGCCATGATCGTCATCGGACAGTCCGTGTTCCGTCGACTCGAAGGAAAGTTCGCGCAAGACCTATGACCGAACAGACCGCGGCATCCGTGCTGCCGAGCATCATCGTGGACGGCGTGCGCAAGACCTTCCTCCTCAATCATGCGCACTCCTTCAAGGACACCGTCGTCAGCTGGATCCGGCGCCGCAAGACGACGACCGAATTCCACGCCTTGCGCGGGCTCGACATCGTGATCAATGAAGGCGATTCGGTCGCGCTGCTCGGCTACAACGGGTCCGGGAAATCGACACTCCTCAAGCTGCTCTCCGGCGTGATGCGTCCTGACGCGGGCGAGGTGCTCACTCGTGGACGCGTGGCGGGCCTCATCGAAGTGGGTGCGGGCTTCCACCCCGAGCTCTCCGGACGGGAGAACGTCTTCCTCAACGCTGCGATCCTGGGGATGCAGCGCGAGGAGATCGAGGCCAGATACGACGACATCGTCGCATTCAGCGAGATCGAGGAGTTCATCGATCAAGAGGTCAAACACTACTCATCGGGTATGTTCATGCGGCTGGCGTTCTCGGTGGCGATCCATGTGGACGTCGACATCCTGCTCGTCGACGAGATCCTCTCCGTCGGTGATGCGCCGTTCCGCGCGAAATGCCGAGCGAAGTTCGACGAGCTGATCGCCGCAGGGAAGACCCTCGTGATCGTCAGCCACGACATGGAGATGGTGCGCGAGCTGTGTACCCGCGGCGTCGTCATCCGCAAGGGCGAACTGCGCTACGACGGCGGGATCGAGGAGGCCATCGCCGCGATGAACGAGGCCGCGTGAACTCGAACAGCAAAGAAGAACGCCCCACCGCAATGCGGTGGGGCGTTCTTCATCGAAGTCAGCGACCCATGCCGGTGTACGACCAGCCCGCCGCGCGCCAGGCGTCGGCATCGAGGCAGTTGCGGCCGTCGAACACCGTCGCCCGTGCCACCATGGTCGCAAGCATGGCCGGGTCGAGATCGCGATAGGCCTTCCACTCCGTCACGACGAGCACGACCTCGGCGTCGGCGACCGCCGCCTCGAGGGTGTCCGCGTACCGGAGCTGCGGGTGAAGCCGGCGCGCGTTCGCGATCGCCTCCGGGTCATGGGAGATCACCTCGGCGCCCAAGCCGTGCAACCGAACGGCGATGTCGAGCGCCGGAGAGTCTCGGACGTCATCGGAGTCGGGCTTGAAGGCGAGTCCGAGCACGGCGACACGTCGGCCGACCGGCTTGCCGTCGAAGGAGTCGACGACGAGGTCGACGAGTCGCTGACGACGCCGAAGATTGATCTCGTCGACGTGACGGAGGAAGGCCACGGAATCCCCGCGGCCCAGTTCTTCTGCGCGTGCGCTGAACGCCCGGATGTCCTTCGGGAGGCATCCGCCACCGAACCCGACGCCTGCGTTGAGGAACCGGCGTCCGATGCGCGCATCGTGACCGATGGCGTCGGCGAGCTGGGTGACGTCGGCCCCCGTGACCTCCGCGATCTCGGCCATCGCGTTGATGAACGAGATCTTCGTGGCGAGGAAGGCGTTGGCTGCGACCTTCACGAGCTCCGCGGTCGCGTAATCGGTCACCAGTCTCGGGGTGCCGGTCGCGATCGCCGGGGCGTAGACCTCGTCCAGAACAGCCACGTCGTCGTCCGAGGTGTCTGCGGCGACGCCGTACACGAGCCGGTCGGGCTCGAGGGTGTCTTTCACCGCGAATCCCTCCCGCAGGAACTCCGGGTTCCACGCGAGATGCGCACCGCGCTCACGCACGAGCTCAGCAAGCCTTGCCGCGGTGCCGACCGGCACCGTCGACTTGCCGGCGACGAGGTCGCCGGGGGAGAGGTGCGGGATCAGCGCCGCCACCGCGGCGTCCACGTACGTCAGGTCCGCGGCGTCGGACCCGTCCTTCCGCTGAGGGGTGCCGACTCCGATGAAGTGCACGCGGCTGCCCTCGGCATCCGCCATATCCGTGCTGAAACGCAGACGACCGGAAGCCACAGCCTCAGTGAGCAACGGCTCGAGACCGGGCTCGAAGAACGGCGGGTGGCCTTTCGACAGCTGCGCGACTTTCTCCGCGTCTACGTCGATACCGACGACGTCATGACCGATGGACGCCATCGCCGCGGCGTGCACTGCCCCGAGATATCCACAGCCGATCACGCTGAGCTTCATGGTTTCGTTCCTTCCGAGGCGGACGTCCGGCCGCCCAGAGCCCACACAATCCAACCACACGGCGGGCGTCGGGCCGATCAGAGGAACCCGCGCCGTTGGGGGCGCGTCCTCCGTGGGCGCGGGAGCTGTCGCCGTACGCTCAGGGGGCGCGGCTACAATATCGGGCGGCGGAGCTGTCGGTGGCCGCGCGGTCTCAGCCGGCCGTCCCCGCCTCAGACGAAGTGAAGGATCTTCATCCATGCGCCTGTTCGTGCAGATTCCGTGCCTCAACGAGGAGCAGACACTCCCTCTCGTGCTCGCCACGATCCCGAAGGCGATCCCCGGAGTCGACGAGATCCACATCCTCGTCGTGGACGACGGGTCGAGTGACCGCACGGTCGAAGTCGCTCGCGAGCTCGGTGTCGAGCACTTCGTGTTCCACACGCGCAACATGGGGCTCGCCCGCTCGTTCCGCGACGGCGTGGACTATGCGATGCAGCACGGCGCCGACATCGTCGTGAACACGGATGGCGACAATCAGTACCCGCAGGAGCGCATCGCGGATCTCGTGCAGCCGATCCTCCGAGGCGAAGCCGACATCGTCATCGGCGACCGCCAGACGAAGACCATCGAGCATTTCTCCCCGTTCAAGAAGGTCATGCAGGGCTTCGGGAGCTCCGTCGTCAACTTCGCCGCTGAGACGGACCTTCCGGATGCAGCCAGCGGATTCCGGGCGTACTCGCGTGAGTCACTCATTCGTCTGAACGTCGTCACGCAGTTCAGCTACTGCATGGAGACGATCATCCAGGCGGGGAACAAGCGACTGCGCATCGAGAGCGTGCAGATCAGCACCAACCCCAAGACCCGCGAGTCGCGACTGTTCAAGAACATCTTCCAGCACATGGGCCGGTCGGGGCAGGCGATCGTGCGCAGCTACATCATGTTCAAGCCGCACGTTGTGTTCTTGACGCTCGCACTCCTCTTCTTCGTCGGCGCGGCCATCCCATTCGGACGGTTCCTGATCTTGTCGTGGCTGGGCATCGCGGGTGACCACATCCAGTCGCTGCTCTTCGGTAGTGCCATGCTCGTCGGAGCGTTGCTTAGTCTCGCTCTGACGGTGATCTCCGACATGCTGCGCACGAACCGGACATTGCTCGAAGACTCGCTCGAGCGGATAAAGCTCCTGCAGTACGCGCCCGAGCGCGTGTTCGATCCGAATGCCCCGGTCCTGGCCGACTCGGCGCGGCATCCCTCGCTCGCGGTCAGTGTCGAGGCCGTGATCGCGCATCACCCGGTTGCGGACGCCGATGCGGGTCCGTCGCAGGTGTCGGCCGGCACCTGACCCGCCTCCGGATCCGTTCGCCTCACCCACCGAAAGGGACCTTTTCTGTGTCCACGCTCGCCCTTCTCGAGATGCCGCGGAGCTTGCGTCGCCGCACCGAGCCGCCGCTCAACGACACCGGCCCCGAACGCTGGTGGCGCTGGGCCGCGTGGATCACGGTCATCGTCTGCGTCGCGCTCCACGCGATCGTCTCGCTCAGCGCGATCGCACCGCGTACGCCCTGGGACGAGAACGGCATCCTGCAGATGGGCCGCATCATCCTCGGCGAGCAGGTCGCGACGATGTCCCTCAGCGGGTACTTCCCGGGAACCTCGTTCCTCGTCGCGCCGATCTGGGCGCTGACGCATGATCCGGCGCTGGTGTATCGCCTCGCGAACATCCTGGTCAACATCGTGGCTCTGTCCACGATCGTCCCGCTTGCGCTCATCGCCCGGAAGGTCGGACTCACGACCGCGAAGGCAGTGACGGTCGCCGCTATCACGATGATGTTGCCCAGCCGAGTGGTGCTCGCGGACTACGTCCCCTCCGAGCAGCTCCTCACCACCTTCGTGGTCTGGACGGCATACGCCGCGTTCGCGGTGTGGCAACGGCCGACGATTCTCAATGGCGCGCTCTTCTCCGTTTTCGCGGTCGGCGCGTATCTGTCGCACGCGCGGGCGCTTCCGTTCCTCGTCGTGGCGGGGATCTGGATGCTCCTCTTCGTCCGTCGTCGTTGGCAGGTTTCGGTCGTCGCCGTGCCGCTCATCATTCTCGGGGCCATCGGAGTGAGGGCCGTCGCGCAGGCGATCAACTCGCAGCTCATTCCGTGGGGGTTCCGTCAGGACACCGGGTTCCTGGGGAAGCTCACCTCTGCCCCGCCCGGGAATCTCATCCGCATCCTCCTCAACGAGACGTGGGTGCAACTCGTCGGAACGTCGGGGCTGATCGCGATCGGTGCCGTTGTCCTCATCGTGTGGGTGCTGCGCGACCTGCGATCCTGGCAGGTCGGGCCGGCGGGATTCGTTGCTGCCGTGGCGTTCGCGGCCGTCGCGGTCTCGATGGTGGCTTGGGGTGGGTCCAAGTTCCTGGCGGAAGGGCATCGCTTCGACGTATGGGTATACAGCCGCTACATCGACCCGTTCGTTGTGGTGGTCGTCTTGCTCGCGCTCGTCGCAATCGTGCGAGGCGTGAGCTTCCCCGTCATCGCTGCGGCCGCCAGCGCCAGCATCGCGGTCATTCTGCCCGTCGTCTTCTGGGTGGCGCCGTGGGTTCCGACGTGGGGCGCGACGGACGGGCCCGCGAACGCCGCTGCGGTGCTGCAATGGGAGCGTTTCTGGCCCAACGAACCGTTCGAGCGGCCGCTCATCCCGTCGTTCACCAACGAGAATCAGTTCTGGCTACTCGCATCGCTGTACGTGATCGCTGTGTTCGTCGTTATCGCGCTCCTGCGTCGTCGGCCTCGGGCGTTCACCTTCATCGCGCTCGGCGTCTCGGTGCTGATCGCACTCGCAGCAGATCCCAGCCAGACTCGTGACTATCCCGATGACCTCACGGCCGCGTTGGAGCGTGTGGAGGAGGGTGGACAGCAGCAGGCCGTCGACTTCTATCAGTCACGCTGTGATCGCTCTGTCGGGATCCACCAAGCGCGCAACTGGGTCGGTTACTGGTTTGCACCGCGCGAGGTCACCGTGGTCTCGGATCCCGCTGAGTTCGATGCGGACGTCGTCGTCGCCTGTGGCGACTTCGGGACGGAGGACGCTCCGGGTGCTCTCGCCGTGGAAGGGCCGACGGAGTATGGCAGCTTCCGGATCTGGGTGCTTCCCAGTGACTTGCAGGACGACCTGCTCGAACGCGGGGTCCTGACGGCGCCCGCCGAGAACTGAGACGACCTGTCGGCGCGCGAACGTTCGACAGAACAAGAAGAGCGGCGGATGCCATGAGCATCCGCCGCTGTTCTTTGATCGCGGGTCAGAAGGCGTCGCCGCGGGCCGTGGGCGACGCGGCGAGATAAGGGTCGAGCTGATCATCGACCTGGTCGATCACCCACTCGGTGCCCGGTAGCGTGAGGTGCCCGTAGTCGAATTGCATCGGTACGCCTTCCGGCGTCTGGAGGACGCACTCGGGCGAATCCCCGCACAGGACATCGATGACATCGATGTATGCATCCGCCCCCGCGGCGTCTGCGACGACTCGGGCTTGGGCGTTGACCGCGTCGCGTTGGTGGATGCGGAGCGACTCGAAGTCGAATTCAGTGCCGAACTGCACGCTGCGCGAGAGCAGAACGGGAAGATCGCCGTCGTATTCGACGGTCGGCCCCATGACCACGGTGCGGATACCGTCAGCGGTGAGCGTCTCGATAGAACGCTCCACGGCCGGGAGCGAGTTCGGCTGCCAGCGGCCGGCGAGCACCACGACGTCGACCTCACCGCTCGGGATGAGCTCTCCCCAGACCCAATCCCGCAGTTCGATGCATTCGTTCTCGCCGCCGCCGGTCTGCAGACCGAAGCAACCTGATGCCGTTGCCTGCATGACATTGGCGTCGGGGTACGCGAGGTCGAGCGAACGCCACCACATGGCGCCGTGCGAGTCGCCCAAGACGAGGACGTTGAGGGCATTGGGCTCTGGCGTCGCGCAGATGTCCTTGTCATACGTGGCGAAGGCGTTCGCCTCGCTGCCGCTGAAGAAGCAGATGCCACGGCGGAACTGCTCGCGATAGCTCTCAGCTTCGGAGTACTCGGCCGTTTCGGCGACCTTTTGCGCAGCCTGGGTGACGGGAATCGCGTTGAAGTGATAGCGCGTCCAGAGGCCGCCGGCGGTCGCGCACACCAGGATGACGGCCGTGGCCGGGATGAGAACGCGTCGAGGCGGGAACGCGCGGACGCGCCTCGTGCGGAACGGGCGTTCGACGAAGGCTGTCGAAGCCGCTGCGAGCAAGAAGGCGACGGCGAAAAGTCCGATCATCTCGACGGGATCGATCGTGTTCCCCGTCATCGTCCGCCAGAACACGATGACCGGCCAATGCCACAGGTAGAGGCTATAGCTGATGGTGCCTACATAGAGGAGCGGTCTGAATTCGAGGACGCGACCGACCCATGTGGCGCGCGCCCAGCCGATGAGCAGGACTGCGCCGAGGACCGGCGCGATCGCCACTGCGCCGGGGAATGGCATTGATTTATCGATGAGGAAGACCGATCCGACCACGAGCGCCAGACCCGTCAACGCTATCCAGGGGTTGGAGGAGGTCCCCCCTCTGCGCATCTGCCAGATGGCGAGCAACGCGCCGGCGCCGAGTTCCCACGCGCGGGTCGGGAGGAGATAGAACGCCGCGCCCGGCGCGACGGAGGTCACGAAGACGCTCGCGATGAGCGACAGGGCGATGATGGCCGCGAGGACCACAAGCACTCGCCGCTTCATCCAGCGGGCTACAACGAGCAGCAGGAGCGGGAAGATCAGGTAGAACTGCTCTTCGACTGCCAGCGACCAGGTGTGGAGCAGAGGCAGACTGCTGGGATCGGCGGCGAAGTAGTCCTCGGTCTGCCAGAAGTAGAAGTTCGAGACGAACAGCGTCGCGGCCAGCACCTGTGCCCCGAGCGCGGCTTGTGCCGCCGGGGTTTGCAGCACAGCCGACATGACGAGGACGACCGCGAGGACGACGACCAACGCGGGGAGGATGCGCAACGCGCGCCGCTGGTAGAAGACCCAGATGGAGAATCGACGGTCGTCGCCCGGCTCCGGATCCATCTCGCGCCACAGGATGCCGGTGATGAGATAGCCGCTGATCACGAAGAACGTGTCGACCCCGACGAAGCCGCCGGGGATCCACTGCGCACCGAGGTGGAACAGGACGACGGGGAGGACAGCGAAAGCCCGGATGCCGTCGACGTGGGGCAGGTATTTCGTTCCGGCGCTCATGAGCCCGTGCGCCGCATCCACAGGGCGCGCATGGCGGGCGTCGTCTTCAGGGCGAGACGCAACCCCCACCGCAGGGGCGCCGCGAGCTGTGACTGGGTCGCGCGGGCGAGCGCATGGACGGCTCGACGCTGGATCGGGCTCGTCAGGTGGGACGCGATGGTTGCCGCGTCGGCCCCGCGGTCATAGGCGCACAACCGTATGCAACGTTCTGCGAGGATCAACTGGACGCCGCCGTCTTGGACGGGGATGACCGCGCCGACGCCACCGGCGCGGACGGCTGCGAGGGCCGCCTGCACGGCACCCTCGTCCGGCAGCTTCTGAAGGTGCCGCGCGAGGCGCAGGAACTGCGCCTGCTCGAGCACTTTCTTCGCGTTATATGTCACACCGTCGCTCTGCACGTGGCGGTCGTACAAGATCTCCGGCACTGTCGCGAAGCCGCCGACCCGGTGAAGACGGAAGCCCAGGTCCGTGAGCTGGGCGACCTTGAACTCGGGCCGGTAGCCGCCGGCCGCGTCGTAGGCGGACCGTCGCATCATCATCTCGCCGTGGGAGAACGTGGTGACGCCGCCCTTCGCGGCGGCGGCATCCGGTCGAACCGTCTCCACCGCGCCGCTCTCATCATCGATGTTCCGGTACCAGCAGCCGACCGCGACGACATCGGGACGCGTGTCGAGCAGCTCGACTTGCTTTCCGATGCGGTTCGGGAGTGAGGAATCGCCCGAGCCCTGAACGGCGATGTATTCGCCCGTGCTGACTTCGATCGCGTCGCGCATCGTGCGGACGAAGCCCTTATTGGGGTCGTTGCGGATGATCCGGAGGCGAGGATCCTGCCATTCGGCGGCGAGCTCGGCCAAACGCTGACTGGTGTTGTCACTCGAGCAGTCGTCGACGACGATCAGTTCGAGGTCGGTGTATCCCTGCGTGAGGATCGACTCGATCGTCCGTCGAAGCACCGGCGCACGGTTGTAGAAGGCGGTGATCACCGAGACTTTCGGCATGGTCATCCTTTTGTGAGATCGAGCGCCGGCCACCGCTCGTCGGCGACGACGTGGGCCGGGCGGAGCACACCGTCCGTGCCCACATGCCGTACTTCGCAGTCCATCGTGAAGCCCGTCGCCGCGCGCACCTTGTTGCGTGCGGTCGCCACCAACCGGAGCACGTCGTCGTCGGTCGCGCGCCCATTGTTGACGATGAAGTTGGCGTGCTTGGGCGAGATCTGGGCGCCGCCCTCGGTCAGCCCCTTCAGGCCGACGGACTCGATCGCGTGACCCGGAGGGCCGACGATCTCGTACATGGCGGGGTCGGAGAGGAACACGGATCCGCCATTGGGCAGGTCGAGCGGGAACTTGGCAGCGCGAGAGGCGATGATCTCCTCGATCTCCGCGACGAGCGTGTCGGGTTCACCTGGCTCCAGTTCCAACTCGGCGTCGAGGATCACGACGTCACTGCCCTGCAGGAGGGAATGGCGGTAGGAGAATCCGAGCGCGGCCGCGTCGAGGCGCTGCAGCTGGCCCGTGGAATCGGCGACGAGGACGCTGATGACGTGGGTGCCGATACCCTTGCGCTGGCTGCCGCCGTTCATGAGGACGAGTCCGCCGATGGTTCCGGGTACACCGCCGGCGTGGGCGATACCACCGAGTCCGGCATCGGCGAGACTTCTGACGAGCTCAGGCACCCTGGCGCCGGCCTGAGCGCGGACCCGGTTGCCGTCGATGCTCACGTGCGACAACTTCGATCCGATCCGCAGCAGCACGCCGTTGAATCCGCGGGAATCGAAGAAGAGGTTCGTGGTCTCACCGATGATCAGCAGCGGCTCGGGTCGCTGCGACATGAGTCGGAGCACGTCCGCGACCTGTTCGACGCCCTCGGGCTCGACGAAGATGTCCGCCGGACCGCCGATGCGCCACGCCGACACCGTGGCCATGTCGACACCGGTCCGCACACAGCCGGGCGCGATCTGCTCGAGCGCTTCGACGAGGTCAGGGATGATCAATGGCACTACTTCTCCGTCGTACACGACGCCCGAACCGTCCTCGACGTCCAGGTGAGGGCGAAGCGGTGGCGCATCGGTCAGGGGCGGGCGGGGATGAGTGATGGACCACGTTTGGGCCGATAGGCTGGACGACATGCCAGATTACCAGAGTTTGCTTGTGTCGAAATCGAGGCTGGAGGGCCGCGTCGCGGTCGCCGGAGCCAAGAATTCGGCCTTGCGGCTGCTCGCCGCGTCCATCCTCACGGACGAGCCCGTGCGACTCACCAACTACCCTGCGGGGCTCCTGGACGCTCAGATCCACGTGGGCATGCTCGAGGCCCTCGGGAAGTCCGCGACGACTGTGGGAACCGACGAGATCCGGATCACGCAGACGGCTCCGCTCTCCACACAACTCGTCTGGCCGGGCCGTTCGATCCGCAACACCCTGCTCATCCTCGGCACGCTCACTGCGCGGTATGGCGCGGCCGCCGTACCGCTGCCCGGCGGGTGCCGGCTCGGTGAGCGTCAGTACGACATCCATGTGAACCTCCTCGAGCAGCTCGGGGCACGAGTCTGGGACGACGAGGCGTACCTCTACGCAGAAGCACCGAACGGGCTTGTGGGCACCGACCTGCACCTGCGGCTGCGGTCGACGGGTGCGACTGAGAACGCTGTGCTCGCGGCGACCCTCGCGAAGGGCACGACACGGGTGTGGAATCCGCACATCCGACCCGAGGTGCTCGACCTGATCGCGATGCTCAACTCGATGGGCGCGAAGATCACGGTCCACGGACAGGAGCACATCGAGATCGAGGGAGTCGAAGCTCTCGGTGCCGCCGACTACTCGGTCATGCCGGACAACATGGAGGCGCTCACCTGGTTGGTCGCCACCGGCGCCACGGGTGGCGAGGTGGAGATCGCGGGGTTCCCAGTGCACGACCTCGAGGTGATCCTGGCTCACCTTCGGTCCGCGGGCGCGACCTATGAGCAGCGCGACGGCTCGCTCTTCGTCCGGGGTGAGCACTGCTACCCGTTCGAGATCAGTACCGGACCGCACCCGGGCATCAACTCCGACGTCCAGCCGATCATGGGCGCCTGGGCGGCGCGAGCTCGCGGTGAGTCGAAGATCATCGACCTGCGGTTTCCGGGGCGCTACGGATACGCGGACGAAATGGCGAAAATGGGCCTGACGTCGCGGGTGGAGGGCGATTGGCTCCACATCCAGGGCGCCGACGGGAAGCTCACGGGCGCCTCGGTGCGCGCGCTCGACCTGCGTGCAGGCGCGGCGTTGGCGATCTGCGGGCTGATGGCTGACGGCGAAACGACCGTCACCGATGCGTGGCAGATCTCTCGCGGGTACGTGGACTTCGCCGAGAAGCTCCGCTCGCTGGGCGCGGATGCGGCGTGGTCGTGAGGTACTTCGTCACCGGCGTCGCTGGGTTCATCGGTTTCCATCTTGCGCAGCGTCTCCTCGCCGACGGACACGAGGTGCGTGGCTTGGATGCCGTCACGGCGTATTACGACCCCGCGCTGAAGCGCGCGCGGCTTGACGTGCTCGAGCAGCACCCGAACTTCAGCTGGGTGCACGGCAGGCTTGAGGACCCGGCCGCCCTGGCTGAAGCCCTCGACGGCCACGAATCCGACATCTGGGTCCATCTCGCAGCTCAAGCCGGCGTGCGCTACAGCCTGGAGAATCCGGAAAGCTACATCAGCGCCAACCTCGTCGGTACGCAGGCGATCTTGGAAGCGGCCCGGCAGCGTTCGCCGAAGCACCTCATGATCGCGTCGACGTCCTCGGTGTACGGCGGGAACACGAAGATTCCTTTCAGCGAGACCGATTCGTCGCACTTCCCCGTCTCGCTGTACGCGGCCACGAAGAAGGCCGGCGAAGCGCTCAGCCACTCGTATGCCCACCTGTTCGACGTGCCGACCACCTGCTTCCGGTTCTTCACGGTGTATGGACCTTGGGGGCGGCCGGACATGGCGCTGTACAAGTTCGTCGAGCGCATCGAGCGCGACGAGCCGATCGACGTCTACGGTGAGGGGCGGATGTCGCGCGACTTCACCTACGTCGACGACCTCATCGAGGGCATCGTCGCGCTCGCGTCCCGCCGGCCGGAACTCGGCAAACCCGTCGGCCCTGACGGGATCGATTCGCTGTCGCCGGTGGCGCCGTGGCGCGTCGTGAACATCGCGGGCGGGAGCCCGATCGGACTGATGGACTTCATCGATGCGGTCGAACACGTGACCGGGAAGGTCGCGCAGAAGAATCTGCTGCCGATGCAGCCCGGTGACGTCGCCGCCACGATGGCCGATCCGACCCTGCTCCGCGAGCTGGTCGGCGCCGTTCCCGAGACGCCGCTCTCGACCGGCGTGCGAGCGTTCGTCGACTGGTACGCGGAGTACCGTCGGACGCGATGAAGATGAAGCGTGGACTGCAGGAGTTCGCGGGTGTGCTCATCGGCGCACCCGGCCCGAGTGTGCGCCGGAGCCTGCGCCGCATGGCCAAGGTCCGCGACCGCAACCCGATGGTCGCGAGGTTCATTTCGGAGCGAATGGCAAGACGCTTCGGGGTCTACATCAACCCCAAGTCGATTTTGGCTTCGACGGTACGGATGCCGCACCCGGTCGGCATCGTCATCGGCGAGGGCGTCCGCATCGGGGAGCGGGTCAGCATCTATCAGAACGTCACACTCGGCGGAGCGCGGGTCGGTGACTGGCAGGCCGGCAATTACCCGGAGGTCGGCGACGACTCGACCATCTTCGCAGGCGCCGTCATCGTGGGCGCGGTGAAGATCGGGCGGCATGCGGTCGTCGCGGCGAACGCTGTCGTGACGAAGGACGTGCCCGATCACGCAACCGTCGCAGGTGTCCCTGCTCGTGTCGTTCGCGTCGCGGATCCGGAAGGCCCGGTTGTGCCCGCGTCGTAGCACTCGCGCTAGCGGCCCTTGACGGCCAGGCGGACGAAGCGTGCCAACGTCCCCGCGTCCGAACGCACTCGCGGGGATGCCAGGATGATGATGCCGCACCACAGACCGGCCGCAGCGACGCCCAAGAGGACGACCCACAACGGGGCCAACGGCACGAAGAGGGCGACGACGAACGAGGCGACTCCGGCGGGGGCTCCCACCAACGCGATGATGCGGACCGCGTCGAGCAGGAGAGGCCGGACCGAGAGGCCGGTAGCTCGACGCACCCACCAGAGCGACAAGAGCCAGAAGACGCACCAGCCGAGCGCGCCGCCGGCCGCCACCCCGACGGGACCCCAGATCAGGCCGATGAGGATGAGCACAACGATGATCGGCTGACCCACCAGGCTGAGCCGGAGCATCGATTTGGTGCGGTCTTCCACCACGAAGATCCAGTTCGCCACCTGCTGGATCGAGCGGAACACCGAGCCGATCGCGAGCACCGAGAAGATAGGCCCTGCGGCGGCCCAGGTCTCGCCCAGAAGGAGCGTGATCAGCGGCGTCCCGACGCCGGCGGCGACGAGCAGCACCGTGGCAGTCACGTAGCAGGCGATGAGCTGTGCGTCGCGAAGTCCCGCCACGTAACGTTCTTTGTCGTCCTGGACGCGGGCGAGCACCGGTACCGCCACACGGCTCATCGGCGAGTTCAGCAGCACCAGGGGGGCGACAGCCAACTGGTACGCCTGGTCGTACAGGCCGACGTCTCGGGGACCGTACGCGCGGCCGATTGCGATGCTGTCCACGTTTCGCGTCCCATACGACAGCAGCTGAACGCCGGCGAAGCGGAATCCGAAGCCGATGAGCGCTTTCATCCCGGGGGCGCGTCGAGGCAGGCTCGGCCACCAGCGCGCCAGCGGCACGGTGAGCAGGACGGCGACGACGGCTGTCGCGAGCTGCTGCACGACGAGTGCGGCGAGCCCCTGACCCCCGACGGCGAGCCAGATCGCGAGCGCCAGGGCGATGACAGGCGCGGCGATGTCGATGACCGCGAGTCTGGCGAAGCGGAGGTCGAGATTGATCGCCACCCTGAACTGGGTCGCGAGTCCGTTGAAGACGTAGATCGGCGCGATCCATTGCACGACCGGGACCAGCTCATCGATGCCGTAGAACGCGGCGAGCGGCCAGGAGAGGCCGAAGATGATCGCCCCCAGGGCGAGGCCGATGCCGGTGTTGATCCAGAACAGGTTCGATCGCTGCTGTTGGGTGAGGTCGGTCCGGCGCAGCGCGGCCCAGGAAAGCCCGGAGTCGCGGAGGATCTCAGCGATGCCACTCACAGCCACCACCATCGCGACCAAACCGAAGTCGGAGGGCGCGACCATTCGGGCGAGGATGATCGTGCCACCCAGCAGGACAAGCGATCGACTCAGTTGGGTCACCAGCGTGACCGCGCTGCCGCGGGCCGCGCGTGCTCGTAGCGATGGACCTTCTGGAGTCGCGGGAGGTTCGCCGTCTGTCACGAGTTGCTCTGCTTTCCGTCGCGCTCGATTCGCGGATCGTGCACCGCGTCGGGTCGCGGTGGGCCCGCCGGCGACCGTCCTCGACTCTACGCTGTGACGCGACGCGGAGGCGTCCGCACGCTGGCGGGAAGAGGCCCTTCGCTCAGGGCAGATGAATCCGTGTCGGGTAAGATCGGTGCGCCGCGGCGGTGCATCTCCCGCCGCGTCGCCGCGTCTGCGGCATCCATCTCACGAAAGCGCGAAACGCATGGATCTCCTCATCGTCGGCTCCGGCTTCTTCGGGCTCACCATCGCCGAGCGCGCCGCGGCAGCCGGGCGCAAGGTCACCGTCATCGACCGTCGACACCACATCGGCGGAAACGCGTACAGCGAGGACGAGCCCGAAACGGGCATCGAGGTCCACCGCTACGGCGCGCACCTGTTCCACACCTCCAACGCGACGGTCTGGGAGTACGTGAACCGCTTCACCGCGTTCACCGACTACGTCCACCGCGTTTACACGAACCACAAGGGCGTCGTATACCCGCTGCCGATCAACCTCGGCACGATCAATCAGTTCTTCCAGGCCGCCCACTCGCCCGCCGAGGCCAAAGCACTGGTCCAAGAGCTGGCTGGCGAGTTCGACGCCAAGAACGCGGCGAACCTCGAGGAGAAGGGCATCGCCCTCATCGGCCGCCCCCTCTACGAAGCGTTCATCCGCGACTACACCGCGAAGCAGTGGCAGACCGACCCGAAGGACCTGCCGGCAGAGGTCATCAGCCGCCTTCCCGTCCGCTACAACTACGACAACCGGTACTTCAACGACACATGGGAAGGGCTCCCGGTCGACGGCTACACCGCGTGGCTGGAGCGCATGGCCGACCACGCGAACATCGATGTGCGGCTCTCCACGGACTTCTTCGACGAGTCGCAGCCCTTCAACAAGCAGGCGACCGTCGGGCAGCTGCCCATCGTCTACACCGGACCCGTTGACCGCTACTTCGACTACGCGGAGGGCGAGCTCAGCTGGCGCACGCTCGACTTCGAGGAAGAGGTCGTCCCGGTGGGCGATTACCAGGGCACGAGCGTCATGAATTACGCGGATGCCGACGTGCCCTACACTCGCGTGCACGAGTTCCGCCACTTCCACCCGGAGCGTGCCGAGCGGTATCCGACCGACAAAACGGTCATCATGCGCGAGTTCTCGCGCTTCGCGACGCGTGAGGACGAGCCGTACTACCCGGTCAACACGCCGCAGGACCGCACGGGCCTCCTGGCGTACCGCGAGCTCGCCAAGGGCGAGCAGGGCGTCCACTTCGGCGGCCGCCTCGGCACCTACCAGTACCTCGACATGCACATGGCGATCGGTTCGGCGCTGTCGATGTGGAACAACGACCTCTCGGCGTGAACACCGTGCGGCGCGGAACCGGCGCTTCGCATCGGCGCACGATGTCGCGGCCTAGACTCTCACAGTGACCACTGCTGTCGTCGGCGCGCCGGGATCGGCCAAGCGCTACGTGCATTCGCTCTGGTTGCTGTCGGGGCGAGATCTCAAAGTGCGCTACTCCACGAGCGCGCTCGGCTATCTGTGGTCGATCCTCGATCCCCTCGTCATGAGCGGCATCTACTGGTTCGTCTTCACCCAGGTGTTCTCGCGCACGGTCGGCGAACAGCCGTACATCGTGTTCTTGATCGCGGCGCTCCTGCCGTGGGTGTGGTTCAACTCGGCGGTCTCGGACTTCACCCGAGCGTTCAACCGTGACGCGCGCTTGGTTCGGTCCACGGCGATCCCGCGCTCCATCTGGGTCAATCGGATCGTCCTGAGCAAAGGCATCGAGTTCGCCTTCTCACTCCCCGTGCTCGTCGCGTTCGCCGTGCTCGGTGGCGCGACGGTGGGATGGAACCTCGCCTGGTTCCCCGTCGCGATGCTTCTCCAAGCCGTTCTTCTGACGGGACTCGGGCTCCTCATCGCGCCTCTGTGCGTCCTGTACACGGACCTGGAACGCACGACGACGCTCATCCTCCGCGCCCTGTTCTACGCCTCGCCGGTGATCTACGGGGTGCACGACCTCCCCGGCGTCTTCGGGCAGCTCATCGCCTTCAACCCTCTCGCAGGGATCTTCTCGCTCTACAGGGTCGGCTTCTTCCCCGACCAGTGGGACACGATGTCGATCGTCGTCGGCGCGTCGATGAGTTTCGGCATCCTCGCGCTGGGGATCATCACGTTCCGCTCCCTTGAACGACCGATGCTGAAGGAACTGTGATGTCGACCGCCATCGAGGTGCGTGATCTCGGCATCCGCTTCCGGAAGAACCGGCGCGGGCGCCGCACCTTCAAAGACCTCTTCGCTCCCGCCTCGCGCCGTGTCCGTGCAGGCGAGTTCTGGCCGCTCCGTGATGTCGCGTTCGCCGTGCAGCCCGGGGAAGCGATCGGGGTGGTCGGTCGTAACGGGCAGGGCAAGAGCACGCTGCTCAAACTGGTCGCCGGTGTGCTCATCCCCGATGAGGGGAGCGTGCACGTCCGAGGTGGTGTCGCGCCGCTGATCGAGATCACGGGTGGCTTCGTGGGTGATCTGACGGTGCGCGAGAATGTGCGACTCGCTGCCGGCCTGCACGGTATGACCAGCGCGGAGATCACGCGACGGTTCGACGGGATCATCGATTTCGCGGAGCTGCGGGACTTCATCGACACGCCGTACAAACACCTCTCCAGCGGGATGAAGGTGCGACTCGCTTTCGCCGTGGTTTCTCAGCTCGACGAGCCGACGCTGCTGGTGGATGAGGTGCTCGCGGTCGGCGACAAGGCGTTCCGTGAGAAGTGCTATCGACGGATAGACGAGATCCTCAAGGGCGGGCGCACCCTCTTCTTCGTGAGCCACAACGAGAGGGATCTTCGCCGATTCTGCACGAGGGGCCTCTATTTGGATAAGGGCCGCCTGATCATGGACGGTCCCATCGCCGACGTTCTCGACCGATACAACGCCGATTACAACGCCTGAGCAGGTCGCTCAGGCGGAGATCTTCAGCGCTGGCATCGGCTGCCACGCGGCGTCTCGTGCGAGCTCATGCCCATCACGGAGGCCCCGGATCAGATGGCTGGTTCCGCGGTATGTGCGTTCGACGAAAGCCAACCGGATGAGTTCCTTCGCGAACGTCAGCGCGGTGCCCAACGCGAATCGCACCGGCCGGTACGCGCCGTGGGCCCGGAAGTAGTGCTTCATGTAGCCGCGATTGCGCATGATGTAGTACCGGTACATATTGCTCGATGCGTTCAGATGACGCACGCCCATGTCCCATTGCGCGATCTCTCTCGTGCGTCGCAGCACGAACTCGTCGACGATCACCGACGTGGTCTTTCGTGAAGCGAGCCACCCGTAGATGGAATCGTCCCAGTAGATGAAGAATCGTGGGTCGGGCAGTCCGATCTCCGCCACCACGTCCCGATGGATGAACATGCCTTCGAAGCAGCCGCTGTTCATCTCGCGGTAGCCGGACGAATCGAATCCTGCGGGTGCGAAGGGAATCGGGATGCCGAGGGGAATGGACAGGCGATACTGCCAATAGAACTCGCTGCCGTCGAAGTCGTATCGACGCCCCTGGATGCTCTTGAACCGCGTGCTCCATCGACCCATCTTCGCGAGACCGTCAGGCAAGACCTCGACGTCGTCGTCCATGAGCCACATCCATGTCGATCCGGCCTCGTAGGCCAGGCGCATCCCTTCGCTGAAGCCGCCCGATCCGCCGGTGTTCGAGTCGAGGCGACGGTAGATGAGTTCTACGCCGATCCGCTCGCGGAAGGATTCGACGACCACGCCGGTGTCATCCGTCGAGGCGTTGTCGACCACGACCACTCGTCCGGGCTTCGGGTCCATGAGCGTGATGCTCTCCAGGAGCCGAGAGAGGAGATGCGAGCGGTTGAACGTGACGACGGCGATCGTCGCCGAACCGGGCTCGAACCCGGTGGGCATCGGGTCGCCGGTCACTTCGCCTCGTCGAAGATGCGACGCCAGGCCTCGGGGGACACCAGGTCCGGCAGGGCCGCGCGGTACTGGGCCGACAGTACGTTCCAACGTCGACGCAGCTTTCCGTGCAGGAGGAAGGTGCCGATCAGCTGGCTGCGGAAACGGGCTCGGTCGCGCGTGTACACCTGCTTTCCACTCCCGTCAGCCGAGCTGACGAGGACGCTGTCGAAGCGAGGGATGCGCCACCAGTTGGCGTCGCCCTTGCCGAATTCGACCTCGGGGGTGTCGATGTTCTCCTGCTTAGGCGCATGCAGCCAGTGCGAGATGAGCGAGATCGCGGTGAAGAGACGCAGACGTAGGCCCGTCGGGCTGTGGAACTCGCGCCACTTCACCTGGCTGTACACCTGGCGCCCACCACGTGACCGGAGGACGCGCCCGACGTCTTTGTGCACCACGGTCTCGGCGAATTGAGCACCCATCGCGCGGGCGTCAGGCATCGCGGTGGCGAGGTTCTCCAGCATGTGCTCGGGGCCGCGGAGGACATCACGCAGGGCTCGCGAGCGCAGCGCAGTCGGGTAGTACTGCATCATCATCAGGTGCTTGATGTCCACCCGCCTGCTGTGCCGGATGAGTGTCCCGCCGAGTGGGGCGCGCGAATGCAGGAGGCCGGCCACGATGCGGTTGCGTGCGTGGAAGTACGCCTGCCAGTCGATCGCGTCGTCCTTGCCGAGCCACGAGACGTGCCAGAGCGCCACGCCCGGCAACGAGACAGTGGGGAACCCCGCCTTACCTGCTCGTAGGCAGTACTCGGCATCGTCCCACTTGATGAACGCGGGAAGCGAGAGGCCCACTTCCTGGATGGTCTCTTTGGGGATCAGACACATCCACCAGCCGTTGTAGTCGGCATCCATCCGCAAATGGAGGATGGGGTTCTGGCGCAGGTTCTGCGTGCCGAAGTCGTGGGGCATCCGCTCCTGGAACAGATTCCGCCACATGAACGGGTGGTCGTCGACGACCTCTGCCCACGCGTGCAGCTTCGGTCGGTCCAGCAGGTCGAACATGTGACCGCCGACGAGGGTCGGGACCGTCGTGTAGCGACCGAAGACGATCGAGCGACGCAGCGCTTCGGGATCGATGCGGACATCATCGTCGAGAAGCTGGACGAAGTCGCTGTCCGGCCGGTCGAGCGTCTCCAGCATCGCGCGGGCGAAGCCTCCCGACCCTCCGAGGTTCGGCTGAGTGATCACCTGCAGCGTTTCGCCGAGACCGGACGCGAGAGCGGGATACTCCTCGCGCGCGTCGACCCGCTCGGTTCCCTGATCGACGACGAAGATGCGGTCGATGTAGTCGAGGACGTCGGGGGCGTCCAACAGGCTCCGCAGCGTCGTGACGCAGTAGTCGGGCTTGTTGTACGTCGTGATGCCGATCGAGGCTTTGCCTCCGCGTACCGGGTCCTGCTCCGTGGTCCATCGCCCGCCGAGGAGGATCACATCCTGATCGTCGGCGACGACGTCGAACCAGATCCATCCGCCGTCGGTGTACTGCGTCAGATCGAGGTCGACGTCTGTGACCGACGCGCCTTCGACCTCCCGGGTCTCGATGCGCTGATGGATTCCCGCGCCATTCGAGCGGTAAACCAGCAGCGTTCCCTTGCCTTGGAGCTCGACGGTCAGCCTGATGGCGCGAACGGAGGTCCAGTGCTGCCAGTACGACGCGGGGAAGGCGTTGAAGTAGGTGCCTAAGGACACGCGCCGGCCCGCAGGAACACGGGTGCTGGTGCGGCTGAGAACGTTGCCCAGGTGCGCGCGGTTGCTGACGCGAACGCCTTCGCCCTCGATTGTCGACCAGATCTCGGGGTCGGCGTACAGCGGCAGGATGTCGGGGTCGCGGTCGAGGGGGAAAACGACGTTTGCGAGGACGTGGGTCAAGGGGTCTCTCCGTGATCGGTCCGTCGGCGCCGGGTCGCCGGGCCGCCCGCCAGCCTACCCGGCCTGGCTGTGGCCTCCCGGTGAGGACGGCAGGGTCGGCTCGGCCGTCCGCGACTCGAGCCGTTCACGCCAGGAGCGGGACTGGCCGGCGCGAACGGCGCAGACGACGAGAAGCAGCCAGCCGATGCCGAAGAGGGTGAAGCTCTCGAAGACCGAGACGACGGCGAGGGCGGCGACCATCAGCGGTGTCCAGGCATGGACGGCGGCGCGTCGTCTGCTCGCGTCGAGCCACGAACGCGCGAAGGTGAACACGAAGAAGGCGGCGAACACGGCGACGCCCGCCCAGCCCAGCTGCAGGAGCACGTCCATGAAGGCGTTCAACGCCGTGGTGTGGCGTTCGCCCAGGAGGTAGTTGATGACCGCGAACGGTGACTCGCGCAGGTCCCACGGGCCGAACCATCCCCAGCCCTGCACCGGCTGGCGGCGGACGTAGAACTCCATCAGCCGCCACAGCTCGGTGCGCATGGAGAGGTCGTCCGCGGCGCCCAGCAGGTCGATGATCTGCGAGCGCTGGACGTACGCGGCGATGCCGCCGATCGCCGCCACGCCGGCGAGCGACCACTGCACCGGCGTCCGCCGCTCGAGCGGGAGCTTCCGCACCAGGTACAGGACGCCGGCCACCGCGGCGACGGCGACCACCAGCACGAACACGGTGGGGGAGGCGGAAAGCAGTGCCATCCCGGTGGCGAGGGCGATGGATGCCACGGCGAGGCCGGTCCGGACGGAGCGTGTCCGCAGTTCGATCGCGAAGGTGATGAGGGCGATCACCGAGAAGAATCCGAGCATGTTGCGGGTGCCGAAGACGCCCTGAATGGGGCCGAGGTGGGCGATGTCGCCGCGGATGCCCAGGAACGGGAACGGCATGTCGAAGATGACGCCCGCCAGGACCTCCAGCCCTAGGGAGACGAGAAGCAGGAGCCGTGCCACGTCGCCGACGGCTCGAACCGTCTGAAGTGTGTCTCTGATGTGCCCGATCGTGACGGCGAGGAGGGCGATCGCCGCTGTCGACACCCATCGGGCGAGACTCGCGCCGGCATCCGGGCTCCAGAACACGCTTGCCAGCGACCACAGCAGGAAGACGAGCAGGGTCGTCGGCACGAGGCGCAGCAGGGACAGTTCCCGGCGGCGGACGACGAGCACGGCGACGGCGATCAAGCACTCGGCCGCAATGATCGTCACCAGGGTCGCCCGGCCGGCGATGCTCTCGATCGCATGGGTGCCGGCGATGCTCGTGAGCACGGCGACCGTGAACACGCGAGCGAAGTCCGCCGATCCCAGCAGCTCGCCGAGCCATGCGCCGCCGCGCCGGTCGATCGCCCTCATCGCTCGGCGGCGAGATCGCCCTGCTCGCCGAGCAGTCGCTGTTCGGACGGACCTCGACCGACGAGCGGTGCCTGCTTGATCTTGAAGGCGAACATGACGAGGAACATCCACCCCCAGCTGAGGAGTGGCGTGGATTCGGCGATGCCCTGCACCAGCAGGATGGCGCCGGTGAGGGTGGGGAGGAGGGTCACGGGGGAGTAGGGCCGGTCGGCGACCAGGTCCCAGCGTGGCCGATCGACCGCGAAGAACCAGGAGCGCCAGATGAAAGCGAGATAGGCGCCGACCAGCAGCACGACACCCACGACGCCGAGCTGGAGCATCGCGTCCAGCCACATGTTGTGCGCCTGCATGACGGTGACGCCGTGGTCGACGATCCATCCGTCGAAGGCCGGCTCGGTCGGGATCCACGGTGTCGAGAAGCCCCACCCGAGCACGGGGTGCTCCTGGGCCCGCGCCCACACGTCGATCCAGATCGCCTCACGGCCGGTCAGGTCGCTCGAGCGACCGAGTGTGCGGAACAGCTGGTCGCGGCCGAACCAGACGGCGGCGACCGCCGCGACGGCGACGGCGGCGTAGGCGATGTAGTAGCGCGTGCGCTCGCCGGCGCGGGAGGTCGTGCGCATGAGGAGCACGGTGAGGAGGACGACGACGACCGCGACGCCGGCCACGGTGGCGGTGGCCGATCCTGCCCGGAAGAACAGGTATCCCGCCAGTGCGATCCACAGCAGCAGGACGGGGCGCCGCGGCGCGCGGGAGGCGTATCGGATCGCGAAGACCACGATCGCCAGGAGGGCGATGTAGGCGAGGGCGTTGGAGTTGCCGAAGACGCCCTGGACACGTCCGCCGTCGAAGAGGTTGTCGCGCGACCACAGCACGATCGGGTCGTCGACGGGTCCGTCGGGGCGCTCGAAGTGGGGGAGGATCGGTCCCGCCCAGACGAGGCTCACCCAGAGCTCGAACAGGATCGAGAGGGTGAGGATCCACTTCAGCGCAGACGCGATCGACCGCACCAGCTCGCGCCAGGTGAGGACGGCCCCGACGAACAGGGCGTGGAGGGTGGTGATCAGCAGGAGCGTGAGCGTCGGGATGCTCGCGCCGATCCAGTGAGTCCACAGGAGGGAGGCGAGGGCCCACACGACGTAGCCGAGGGCGTACCACGGCAGACGAGGCCACTGCACGCGCGGTCTCACCGACACCCAGATGATCGCGGACACGACCGCGATCGAGATCCCCAGGACGGATGCCGCCGTCTCGCCGAAGGCCACGAGGGGCGTCGTCCCGGACAGTGCCATGGCGAGCACGAAGATGCACCAGCCGCGCAGCAGCTGGTGGCTGGTCTTCTCCCTCACCGGAGCCGCCGGCGGGGCGGCGATCGGGTGCGCGGTGTGTACGGCCATGGTGAAAGCAGAGTATCGCGCGCACCCTAGGCTGGAGCCGTGCTGGAGACCCTCTCGAACGCGCCACGTGACTATTCCTGGGGATCGGTCGACCTGATCCCTCAGCTGCAGGGACGCGAGCCCAGCGGCATCCCCGAAGCGGAGATCTGGTTCGGGGATCACCCGGGCAGTCCCGCTCGGGTGGCGGGTCACCAGACCCTCGCGGAGGTGAGGTCGGCGGCGGGCAAGGCGCCCCTCCCGTACCTCCTCAAGATCCTCGCCGCGTCCTCCTCCCTGTCGATCCAGGCGCACCCGTCGGTGGCGCAGGCGGTGGCGGGATTCGAGCGGGAGGATGCCGCGGGCATCCCGGTCGACGCTCCTGAGCGCACGTACCGCGATCGCAACCACAAGCCGGAGATCATCGTCGCGCTCAGCGAGCGGTTCCGCGCCCTGGTCGGGCTTCGTCCCGTGGCGCGCACGCGGGAGCTGCTCGGAGCCCTGGGTGAGGCCGGCGGCGTGGCTTCCCTGCGCGAGGCGCTCGCCGGAGCGGATGCCGCGTCGGCGCTGCGCGAGGTCATCGCGCAGATGCTGGAGGGCGGGTCCGCCGACGTCGTCTCGGATGTGTCGGCCGCGATCGTCGTCGCTGACGCCCCCGGTTTCGAGGAGGAACTCGACGTCCTCCGAGCGATCGTGCGCGATTTCCCCGGCGACCCCGGCATCGTCGTCGCGCTCCTCATGAACCTCGTGGTGCTCCACCGGGGCGAGGCCGTGTTCGCGCCGGCCGGAGTCCTCCACGCCTATCAGGACGGTCTGGGTGTCGAACTCATGGCGGCCAGCGACAACGTGCTTCGGGGCGGGTTGACTCCGAAGCACATCGATGTCGCCGAGCTCCTCCGCATCGTCGACACCCAGCCGGGCGTCCCCGCGATCCTCGGGCGACGCGACGCGGCGGAGCCGATGGTCTTCGACGTGGGGGTGGCGGATTTCCGGCTGCGGCGGGTCACGTCGTCCTCGGACGGCGAGGTCGCGATGGCGCTCGCGGGACCGACGATCGTCCTCGCCGTGTCGGGCGGCCCTTCCGTGGCGACGGCCGGGCGGGAGATCGATCTCGCCCCGGGCGAGGCGGCTTACGCCGACGACGAGACGGAGCTCATCCTGCGCGGAGAGGGAACGGTCTACGTCGCCGAGCCCGGTAGCTGATCCCGCGACACGCCGTGGCGCCCTCAAGAAGATTCAATGTCGGGTTGAGGGTTTACGATTTGCGACTTGACCGGAGCGAATCACACGGGTGTAATTAAGGCCACGGCCGCATCGCGGCAGGGTCTACAGGTGGGAGAGCAAGATGACGGGTTACCGTTCCGGCGTTCCCGAGAATTGGTTCGTCGACCCGGTCAATCTCGGTGTCCCGGGCGTCCGTCGCCCGGTCGAGACCGACGAAGAGACCGCTCTCGCGTGGCAAGCCGACGCGCTGTGCGCCCAGACCGATCCCGAGGCCTTCTTCCCCGAGAAGGGCGGCTCCACCCGCGACGCGAAGCGCATCTGCACCTCGTGCGACGTGCGGGGCGAGTGTCTCGAATACGCGCTGCAGAACGATGAGCGCTTCGGTATCTGGGGCGGGCTGAGCGAGCGTGAGCGTCGCAAGCTGAAGCGCCGCGCGTCCTGACGGATTCACGCCATCCCGGGCGTCGCTGCCGTTTCGACGGCACCGCCCGCCTAGGCTGACCTGGTCATGCCCGCCCGAGTACACGCGCTGCTGGTCGTGCGCCCATCCGGGCGCGGCCCGACCGATCTGCATCTGAGCCGCACCCTGCGTGCGCTCGCTTCGCAGACCCGGCGTGCCGACCTGCTTACGGTGGTGCTGTGCGGCCCGGATGACCGTCTGCGCGAGCTCGCGGCGGAGTCCGGTGCCGAAGCGGTGATCGTCGCCTCGCGGGGGACGAGCTTCGCGGAAGCCCTGCGCCTGGCCAGCCGTCGCGTCGCCGGCGACGCGGTGTGGCTGCTCGCGCAGGACACCGCGCCGGCGCCCGACGCACTGGCCCGCCTCACGGGGGCTCTCGAGACGGCTCCGTCGGTGGCCATGGCCGCACCGAAACTCGTCGGGTGGGACGACCCCGCGCAGATCGTGTCGCTCGGCGTCACGATGACCCGCACCGGCCGGAGCGTCGGACTGGCCGATGGTGAGCTCGACCAGGGGCAGCACGACGCCGTCGAAGACGTCTTGGGCGCCGACGTCCGCGGAGTCCTCGTCCGCTCGCAGGTCTGGGCGGCGCTCTCCGGGCTCGACCCCGCGCTCGCCGGCAGCGACGAAGGGCTCGATCTCGGTGTCCGCGCCCGACTGGCCGGAGGCCGGGTGACGCTCGCCCCGGGTGCGCTCGTCGCCGTCGCCGGGGACGGTGTCGCCGGCGCCCCCACGGCTCGCACCGCGCGCGCACGCGGACGACGCGCGTACGCGGAGCGCACCGCGCAGCTGCACCGCCGGTTGGCCTACG
Organism: Microbacterium marinum; assembly: GCF_014204835.1. NCBI lineage: Bacteria > Bacillati > Actinomycetota > Actinomycetes > Micrococcales > Microbacteriaceae > Microbacterium > Microbacterium marinum. Next base: position 1,118,548 of record NZ_JACHMD010000001.1, read on the forward strand.
CGCCGTCGTTCGCGGTCGTTCTCCACTGGCTCGCGCTGCTTCCGCTCGCGCTCTGGCGTTCTCTCGGTCATCTGGTGGCCAAGCATCCCGGCAGGATCGGCCCCGAGTGGGCGGCCGCACTGACGGTGCTGTTCCGCATCCCCTCGCTCATCCGCGCACGCCGGCTCATCTCACGCGTGCGCCGTGTGTCGTGGACGCAGCTCGCGCCACTGCGCATCGGGCGGCGCGAGTTGCAGCAGCGCCTGGACGACGGCGGTCCCTCGGCGGGATCGCGGGAAGAGCTCCGCTTCTTCAGCGGGGGTGGTGCGTGGGTGGTCCTGGGTGCTTTGGCGACGTCCGTCCTCGCGTTCGCGTCCCTCCTCGCGTGGCCGGTGCTCGGCGGCGGCGCACTGGCGCCTCTGCGTGCCGGGGTCATCGCGCTCTGGACGGATGCCGCATACGGACCGCGCGCGCTCGGATGGGATACGACGGGTCCGGCGGATCCGTTCGCGGCGGTGATCGCCGTCATCGGTTCCCTCTCGCCCGCCGAACCCTCCCGAGCGCTCGTGATCCTCTGGGTCCTGGCGCTCCCGCTGGCGGCGCTGGGAGCGTGGTTCGCGGCGACGCGGGTCACCGACCGTTCCGTGCTCCGCGCGGCGGTGGCCTTCGCGTGGGCGGTGGCGCCGACCTTCCTCGTCGCGTTGACCGACGGGCGACCGGCAGCCGTGATCCTGCATCTGACGCTGCCGTGGCTTTTCTACACCGGCGCCGCAGCACGCCGCTCCTGGAGCAGCGCCGGCCTGGCGTCGGTTCTCCTCGCCGTCGCCGTCGCCTGTGCGCCGGCGCTTGCTCCCGCGGCCGCCGTCCTCTGGCTGGCCGGACTCGTCCTCACGATCGCCCTCCGACGGGGTCGGGGGGCGGGCCGCATCGCGTGGCTCGTGGTGCCGACGGTGGCGATGTTCGCTCCGCTCGCGTGGCGGCAGATCTCCGACGGCAACCCCGCCGGGCTCCTCGCGGATCCGGGGCGCGCCATCTGGGCGGCTCCGTTCGGCGTGGAGCCGCTCGACCGGCTCCTGCTGGTGTTCGGGTATCCCTCGGCGGATGCCGCAGGGTGGACGGCCGTCCTCCAGGGGCTCTTCCCCGAGGGGTCCTCCGTCGCGTGGCTCGCTCTCGTGTTCACTGCCCCTGTTCTGCTGCTGGCCGCAGCGGGGCCCGTCCTCGGACGGCTCGTCCCCGCCGTGCTGGGAGTGATCACGGCTCTCTCGGGCATCGTGACGGCGATCGTCGCGTCGGGCATCTCGGTGGCGGTCGGGCTGTCCGGCCCGGTGGCGCTGTGGTCCGGCTCCGCGCTGAGCCTGGCGTGGGCGGGCCTGCTGATGTCCGCAGCCGCGGGCCTGGACGGCGTCCGTCGGGCGGACGGGGTAACGGTGCGTCGGGGTGCGCCGATCGCGGCCTCGGTCCTCATCGTCTTCCTCGCCGTGGGCTCCCTGCCGACGCTGTCGGCGCCCGTCCGCGGCGAGGCATCCATCGCCGACGGCCCTGCCAGCACCCTGCCCGCGTACGTGAAGACGGCGGGGAGCGAGGGCGAGCGCGCCGGCGAGCAGACGGCCACGCTCGTGCTCACCGCGGGGGAGGACGCCGGGTTCACGGCATCCGTCGTCTGGGGGGCGAGCGAAACGCTCGGCGGTCAGACCACGCTCCAGTCCACCCGTACCGCCCTGTCGGACGGCGACACCGCGCTCGCGCACGTCACCGCCGATCTCGTCAGCTCGGCCGACGGCGACGTGGTGAGCGTTCTCGCCCGACACGGCGTCGCCTACGTTCTGATCGACGAAGCGCGGGACGAGAGCGACGTGGCGCGGGCGGCGCGTCTGAACGCGCAGAACGTCCTCGACCAGCGGAGCGACCTCATCAGTGTCGGCAGCACCGCGCGCGGTGAGCTCTGGAGCGTGGGGGGCTCCATCGCGGAACGCAGCGCCGATGAGTCGGCCGGTCCGACGGGCAGCCGCATCGCCCTCCTCCAGCTGGGCGTCATCGCGATCGCCCTGCTCCTGGCCGTGCCCACCCGGACGAGTCTGCGCGACGCGCGTCGGCACCCCCGCGTGATCGGATCGAGGAGGAACGCATGACCCGTTCGAGCTCCCGCATCAGGATCGCGGTCGGCGCGGTCATCAGCGCAGCGGCGATCGCCGCCGTCGCCCTCGCCGTGCCCGCGTCCTGGCCCACGTCGCACCGCTCGGCGCTGTCGGTGACGGCCGATCCCGAGCCGTCGACCTCGCTCCTGGCCTGCGGGGGCGGGGTGCTCGCCATCGGCCGGGATGCCGCGGACGTCTCCGCACTCGCCTCCGCCGCACCCCAGCGTCTCACCGTCGGGGTGACACCGGGTGCGCCCGACCCCGAGGTTGCGGACATCGCCCCGGCGGATGTGCCGGGCGCCCCTGCGGCCGGCTCGTTCGCCGCCGAGCCGATCGACCGGGAGCGAACCGATCTCGCCGCCGCCGGATCCGCCACCGTCGACGACGCCGACCTGGCCGGCTTCGCGGCAGCCGCCTGCACGCCGCCGACGATGGAGTCCTGGCTCGCCGCCGGAAGCGGACTCACCGGCGCGGCCGACCTCGTGGTGCTCGCGAACCCGGGCGACGTGGCATCCCGTGTCGAGCTCACCGTCTTCGGGGCTGCGGGCCAGATCGCTCCCGACGCCGGTTCCGGCGTCCTCGTCCCACCGCGATCCCAGCGTGTCGTCCCGCTGGCGGCGCTCGCGCTCGGCGAGCAGAGCCCGGTGGTGCTCGTGACGGCGACTCAGGCTCCGGTGCAGGCCACCCTGCAGTCCTCCCTGACCCGCACCCTCGTTCCGGGCGGGATCGATCAGAGCGTGCCGACCGCCCTGCCCGCCGCACGGCAGGAGATCCCCTCCTTCACCGCAGTCGGCGGGGACTCCACCGCAGACACGCTGGTCCGCGTCCTCGCACCGTCGAACGCAGCCACCGCGACCGTGACCGTGACGTCCATCGACTCCGGCGAGCAGGTCTACCGCACCGATCCGCTCGCCCTCGAGGCGGGGATCCCGCTGGAAGTCGATGTGGCGACCCTTCCGACGGGCAGGTACAGCGCCACCGTCGAGGCGGACGCGCCGGTCGTCGCCGCGCTCTGGGCGGCGACGGGTGTCGGAGAGGGGTCCGACTTCGCCTGGTATGTCGCCGCGGAGAGCATCGATGTGCCGAGCCTGCTCGCGGTTGCCGCGGGCCCCGATCCCCGGCTCGCGGTCGTCGCCGACCCCGACGAGGATCGGACGATCGTCCTGACCGAGGATGCCGGTGCCGGCACGTCCCGCGAGATCACGGTCCCCGCGGGCGACGCGGTCTCCGTCGCCCTCGACGGCGGGACGACCTACCGGCTGGATCCCGGCGAGGGCGGTGTGCACGCGAACGTCACCTTCGCGGGCAGCGGAGCGCTTGCCTCGTACCCGGTCGTGCCGGCCGATGCGGCCGCCGCTCCCGTGGTCGTGCGCCCCCGCTGACGGGACGCGCTCAGAATCGGAAGCGGTCGGGGCCGAGGTCCCAAGGATCGCGGTCGAGGTACTCGGCGGCGGCGCGGAAGACGCAGCTCTCGATCATCATCCGACGGTGCAGGTCGTCGCTGCGGTGCAGTCGCGCGAGACGCTCGATCGGCAGTCGGAACAGCACGATGCGGCGCTCGTCGGAGAGCACGGCCCACCGAGGGATGCCGTCGGCGTCGGCGGCGGGAGGCATCCACCCGACGTCGAACCGCACCTCGCGCAACTCCGGCCATGCGCTGCGCAGGAACTCGACGGCGGTGCTCACCGTCAGGTCGAACTTCTCGGCGCGCGTCTCGATCGCCGGCAACGGCGGCCGGACGACGGGGCTGCGGTCGACCCGTCCGTGTCGGCCGTGTCGGTCGGGACGGGACGCCGCGCGTGCGCGTCGCCTCACTCCGTGACCTCCGCGCTCATGACGCCATCCTATGCGCCGCGTCGCACGCGGATCAGTCTGCGGGGGAGTGCCGCGGCGCGTGACCGGCGCGGCATCGCGAACCGGACGGAACCGCCCGGTAGCGTGGCGGACGATGCTCGGAAGACTCTGCTCCAAGGTGGCCTGTGCGCGGGAAGCCGTCACGACGTTGACCTACGACTACGGCGACCAGATGGCCGTCGTCGGACCGTTGGGTGCGGGGAACGACCCTCACGCGCACGACCTGTGCGCGATCCACACCGGCCGACTCTCGGTGCCCAAGGGCTGGGTGGTCGTGCGTCACGAGACCCTGCGCGCCTGATCCGTCAGCGCGCCGCGCCGCGCCGACCCGACGCGAACCGCTCCGCCGCGAGCCGTCACGGGACGGAATGCGTCGGCTCGTGCGTGGGAGGATGGGCTCGTGCCCACTTCTGTGAAGACCCTCGAACACGTCGTCGCCGACCTCGCCCTCGCGCCCGCCGGTCGCCACCAGATCCGCCTCGCCGAGAACGAGATGCCGGGGCTGATGGCGCTCCGTGAGGAGTTCGGGCCGTCGCAGCCGCTGGCCGGGGCGCGGATCGCCGGCTCGCTGCACATGACCGTGCAGACCGCCGTGCTCATCGAGACCCTCGTCGCCCTCGGGGCGCAGGTGCGCTGGGCCAGCTGCAACATCTTCTCCACGCAGGACGAGGCTGCCGCGGCGGTCGTCGTCGGGCCGACCGGCACGGTCGACGAGCCGGCCGGCGTGCCGGTGTTCGCCTTCAAGGGCGAGACCCTCCGGGAGTACTGGGATCTCGCCGACCGCATCTTCGACTGGTCGACCGAGGGCTTCGACGGCCCGAACCTGATCCTCGACGATGGCGGCGACGCCACGCTCCTCGTGCACAAGGGGGCAGAGTTCGAGGCCGCAGGGGCCGTTCCCGAGGCGACGGATGCCGATTCGGCCGAGTACCGGATCGTGCTCGACACCCTTCGTGCGAGCCTCGCCCGCGACCCGCAGCGGTTCACCCGCATGGCGCAGTGTCTTCTCGGCGTCACCGAGGAGACCACGACCGGCGTCCACCGCCTCTACGAGCTGCACGCCGACGGCAAGCTGCTGTTCCCCGGGATCAACGTCAACGACTCCGTCACCAAGTCCAAGTTCGACAACAAGTACGGCATCCGCCATTCGCTGCCCGACGGCATCAACCGCGCCACCGACGTCCTCATGGGCGGCAAGGTCGCCTTCGTCGTCGGTTACGGCGACGTCGGCAAGGGCGCGGCCGAAGCGCTGCGCGGGCAGGGCGCCCGCGTGATCGTGAGCGAGGTCGACCCGATCTGCGCGCTGCAGGCGGCGATGGACGGTTACCAGGTCGCCCGCCTCGAGGATGTCGCGGATCAGGTCGACATCGTCATCACCGGAACCGGGAACACCCGGGTCGTGACGGTCGAGCACCTTCTCGCGTTGAAGCACCTCGCGATCGTCGGCAACGTGGGCCACTTCGACGACGAGATCGACATGGCGGCACTCGAAGCGGTTGCGGGTGTCGAGAAGATCGAGATCAAGCCTCAGGTCCACGAGTACCGGCTGCCCACCGGGCGCAGCATCCTCGTTCTCTCGGAGGGGCGTCTGCTGAACCTCGGCAATGCGACCGGTCACCCGTCCTTCGTCATGAGCGCGTCCTTCACGAACCAGGTGCTCGCCCAGATCGAGCTGTTCACGCGGACCGACGCGTACCCGACGGGTGTCTACGTGCTGCCCAAGGCGCTGGACGAGAAGGTCGCTCGCCTGCACCTGTCGGCCCTGGGTGTGCAGCTCACCGAGCTGACCGAGGAGCAGGCGGAGTACATCGGCGTCCCCGTCGAGGGTCCGTACAAGCTCGACCACTACCGCTACTGAGCCGGCAGAGGAGGTCACCTCTCTTTTGAATTGATCAAAAGAGAGGTGTACGCTGAAGTCATGTCCCTCACGGCCCTCGATCCCGTCGCCGCGCTCCGCGACGCCGGGCTCCGGGTCACCGACTCCCGGGTCGCCGTGATCGGCGCGCTCCTCGCGCACCCCCACGCGAGCGCGGACGCCGTGTTCTCCGCCGTCGCGCCCACTCTCGCGCGCGCCAGTCGCCAGTCGGTCTACAACGCGCTCAGCGACTTCGTCGACGCCGGCCTCGTCCGCCGGATCGAGCCGGCAGGACAGCCCATGCTCTTCGAGCTGCGCGTCGACGACAACCACCACCACCTGATCTGCAGCCGATGCGGTGCGGTGCAGGACGTCGACTGCGCCGTCGGCGCCGCGCCCTGCCTGCACCCCTCCGACGACCACGGATTCCAGGTGACCTCGGCCGAGGTCACCTACTGGGGTGTGTGCGGCGCCTGCGCGGCATCCCCTTCTTCTTGACCAGACCCGACACACCCCCAACGGAAGGATCACCATGAGCGACCGTGACCCCGAGGCCCAGCCCATCGGCGCTGACGCCACCGACGTCGACCAGGCCGTTACGCCGATCGACACCCCCGTAGACGAGCGTGCCGACGGTGAGGACCGTCCTCGCTCGAACGACGCCGACGCGTGCCCCGTCTTCCACGGCGCCCCCGGTGCCGACCGCCAGAACCATGGCGGACAGCCCCACCCGACGGTGGGCAACGCCAACCAGGTCTGGTGGCCGAATCAACTGAACCTCCGCATCCTCAAGAAGAACCCCGCCGTCGGCAACCCGGTCGGCGAGGACTTCGACTACAAAGCGGCGTTCGAGTCGCTCGACCTCGCTGCAGTCAAGGCCGACATCGCAAAGGTGCTCACCACCTCTCAGGACTGGTGGCCTGCTGACTTCGGCAACTACGGCCCGCTCATGATCCGCATGGCGTGGCACTCCGCCGGCACCTATCGTGCGACCGACGGCCGCGGTGGCGGCGGCACCGGCCAGCAGCGCTTCGCGCCGCTGAACAGCTGGCCCGACAACGTCAACCTCGACAAGGCCCGTCGCCTCCTGTGGCCGATCAAGAAGACCTACGGGCAGTCGCTCTCCTGGGGCGACCTGATGATCCTGGCCGGCAACGTCGCGCTTGAAACCATGGGCTTCTCGACCTTCGGCTTCGCCGGTGGCCGTCCCGATGTGTGGGAGCCGGACGACGACGTGTACTGGGGCCCGGAGACCACCTGGCTCGCCGACGAGCGCTACTCGGGCGACCGTGACCTGGAGAAGCCGCTCGCGGCAGTCCAGATGGGTCTGATCTACGTCAACCCCGAGGGCCCCAACGGCGAGCCCGACCCGATGAAATCGGCGCGCGACATCCGCGAGACCTTCGGCCGCATGGGCATGAACGACGAGGAGACCGTCGCCCTCATCGCCGGCGGCCACACCTTCGGCAAGACCCACGGCGCCGCACCCGACACGAACCTCGAGGGCAACCCCGAGGCCGCCGGGCTCGAGCAGCAGGGTCTCGGCTGGAAGAACAACAACGGCTCCGGCGTCGGCGATGACACCATCACCTCCGGCCTCGAGGTCACGTGGACCTACCACCCCACCCGCTGGGACAACGAGTTCTTCCACATCCTGTACGCGTACGAGTGGGAGCTCATGCGCAGCCCCGGCGGCGGCCACCAGTGGCGCCCCATCAACGGGGGAGGCGCCGACATGGTGCCGCTCGCGCACTCGAACGGTCGTCGCGAGCCCCGCATGCTCACGAGCGACCTCGCCCTGCGCACCGACCCCGCGTACGACGCGGTCTCGCGGCGCTTCAAGGACGACCCGGTCGCGTTCGGCGACGCGTTCGCGCGCGCCTGGTTCAAGCTGACCCACCGCGATATGGGGCCGATCGCCCGCTACCTCGGCCCCGAGGTTCCGCAGGAGGAGCTCCTCTGGCAGGACCCGGTCCCCGCGGTCGATCACGAGCTCATCGACGACGCGGATGCCGCGGCGCTCAAGGAGCAGATCCTCGCCACCGGACTGACCGTCGCCGAGCTCGTCTCGACGACCTGGGCGGCCGCGTCCACGTTCCGCGGCAGCGACAAGCGCGGTGGCGTCAACGGCGCCCGCATCCGTCTCGCGCCGCAGAAGGATTGGGAGGCCAACAACCCGGCCCAGCTCCAGAAGGTGCTGGGCGCCCTGGAGGGCGTGCAGTCGGCGTTCAACGACGGACGGACCGACGGCAAGAAGGTGTCCCTCGCCGACCTGATCGTGCTCGCCGGCAACGCCGGGGTCGAGAAGGCTGCGCGCGACGCGGGCACCGCGGTCACCGTGCCGTTCCACCCGGGTCGCACGGATGCCACGCAGGAGCAGACCGACGAGCTGTCGTTCGGCTACCTCGAGCCCGCCGCCGACGGCTTCCGCAACTACTACGGACCGCGCGCCGTTTTGCCGGCCGAGCACCACCTCGTGGACAAGGCGAACCTCCTCACCCTGAGCGCGCCGGAGATGACGGTCCTCGTGGGCGGCCTGCGAGCCCTCGGGGCGAACTGGGACGGGTCGGCGTACGGCGTCTTCACGCAGCGGCCCGGTGTTCTCACGAACGACGTGTTCGTGTCGCTGCTCGACCTCGGTGCGACCTGGACGGCGCTGGACCCGGGGGCCCACGCCTACCGCGGCACCGCCGCCGACGGCTCGCCCATCGGTGTCGGAACGCGCGCGGACCTGCTGTTCAGCTCGAACTCGGAGCTGCGCGCGATCGCCGAGGTGTACGCCTCCGACGACGCGGCCGAGAAGTTCGTCCGCGACTTCGTCGCGGCCTGGACGAAGGTGACCGAACTCGACCGGTTCGACCTGCACCGTTGATCGCACCTCCCGCACGGCCCGTTCCTCTCGGAGCGGGCCGTGCGGCGTCTCCCCGCCGGTGGCGGCGGTCGGATACTGTGGAACCACCCGACGGCGGGCCACCTGCATTCCGCCAGACCTGAAGGACGTACCGCCCGCATGACATCGCGCATCCTGGTTGTCGACGACGACACCGCCCTGGCCGAGATGATCGGCATCGTGCTGCGCACGGAAGGGTTCGACGTCGTCTTCTGTGCGGACGGGGCTGCCGCGGTCGACACCTGGCGCGACGAGCGACCGGATCTCATCCTCTTGGACCTGATGCTGCCCGGGCTCGATGGCATCGAGGTGTGCACGCAGGTGCGTGCCGAGTCCGGCGTGCCGATCATCATGCTCACCGCGCGCACCGACACCGCCGACGTCGTGCGCGGACTCGAATCCGGGGCCGACGACTACATCGTCAAACCCTTCAACCCCAAGGAACTGGTCGCCCGCATCCGCACGCGTCTGCGCCCGGCGGCGACCGAGTCGCCGAGTGAGACGCTGCGCATCGGCGATCTGTCCGTCGACGTCGCCGCGCACGAGGTCCGTCGGGCGGATGGTCCCATCGCGCTCACGCCGCTCGAGTTCGAGCTGCTCGTCGCCCTGGCATCCAAGCCTCAGCAGGTGTTCACCCGCGAGATGCTGCTCGAGCAGGTGTGGGGCTATCACTACAAGGCCGACACGCGCCTGGTCAACGTGCACGTGCAGCGCCTGCGCGCGAAGGTCGAAAAAGATCCCGACAACCCCCAGATCGTGACGACCGTGCGCGGCGTGGGCTACCGCGCCGGCGCCGCGGTGTGAACAGCGCCCGGGAGTCGTGCCGGTGTCGGTGACCACCCGCACCGGCACTCACACGGTGGTGCCCGCGTGGCGGGACTGGCGATCGTGGGGGAGGCGCATCGCGCTCGCGTGGCGGCGATCGCTGCGCTTCCGAACGCTGGCGGCCACCCTCACGCTGACGGCATTGACGATCCTCATCGCCCTCGTGTGGATGTCGTTGGCGATCCAGAACGACCTGTACGAGTCGCGCTCGGCTCAGGTGCAGGATGCCGCGAAGCGGGCGACGCAGGCCGCCCAGACGACCCTCGACGCGGCCGTGGTGGAGGGCGACCCGGTCGCCCTGCAGGTGCTGATGGACGAGGTGCGCCGCGAGATCCTGTCGCGCCAGGGCGGAACCACGATGGTCGCCGTCTTCCGCATCGATGACGAGCCATCCGCGATCGCCCCGCAGGGCTTCGAAGGCGGCGGGCTGACGGCGTCGATGATCAGTCCCGCGCTCCAGGAGAGTGTCCAGCTCACCGGCGATCGGCAGTGGTGGCAGTCGATCGCCCTTCCCGACGGCGACGAGGGCGAGACCCCCGGCATCCTCGTCGGGCAACAGCTTGTGGTCCCCGAGGCGGGTGCCTACGAGCTCTACTTCGCCTACGACCTCGCCTCCGAGCAGCAGACGCTCCAGTTCGTGCAGGTGACGCTGTGGGTCGTCGGCATCGCCCTGCTCGTGCTGATCGGCGGCATCTCGCTGTTCGTCCTGCGATCGGTGACCGTGCCGATCGCCCAGGCCGCCGAGACCAGTGCGAAGCTCGCCTCCGGGGATCTCGCGGTGCGGCTGCCGGTGCGAGGCGAGGATGAGTTCGCCACACTGGGCCGCTCCTTCAACGCGATGGCGGACAGCATCGAGAGCCAGATCAAGGAGCTCGCGGAGCTTTCCCTCGTGCAGCAGCGTTTCGTCTCGGACGTGTCGCACGAGCTGCGCACTCCGCTGACGACGATCCGCCTGGCAGCCGACATGATCAACGACCAGCGGGACGAGTTCGAACCGGCGACGGCGCGAGCGGCGGAGCTGCTGCACGCCCAGGTGCAGCGGTTCGAGCTGCTGCTGGCCGACCTGCTGGAGATCAGCCGGTACGACGCGGGCTCGGTCCAGCTCGAGACGGAGGCCACCAGTCTCGCCCACCTCGCCGAGGACGTCATCGAGTCGATGCGACAGCTCGCCGAGCAGCACGGGACGGATGTCCGGCTGGTGGCGCCCGGCGGATACTCGCCGGTGGAGATGGACCCGCGCCGGGTGCGACGCATCGTCCGCAATCTGCTCGGCAACGCCATCGAGCATGGCGAGGGACGCCCGATCGTGGTGACCGTCGACAGCGACCAGCGTGCCGTCGCCCTCGGGGTCAGGGACTTCGGGATGGGGATGAGCGCCGAGGACGCTGAGCGCGTGTTCGATCGGTTCTGGCGCGCGGATCCCTCCCGCCGCCGCACCATCGGGGGGACGGGCTTGGGGCTCTCGATCGCGCTGGGCGACGCGCGCCTGCACGGCGGGACGCTGTCGGTGTGGTCCGAGCCCGGTGGCGGAACGAACTTCGTGCTGACGCTGCCCCGACGCCTCGGGGATAACCTCGTCGGCGCCTCTCCCGTCGAGGTCGAACCTCCCGGTGGAGCGCTCACTCTGGAGGACCTCGGATTGACGCAGCCCATCTCACTACCGTCCCGGGAGGTCGACTCATGATGTCGGTGCGCAAGGCCGCCACCGGCGCCCTCGCCCTGGTTCTCGCCGGTGTGATGGCCGCCTGCTCCGGGCTTCCCGTCGACGGTCCGGTCCATGTCGGCCGGGCGATCGACGAGGTCGAGGGGATCCCGGAGTTCTCGTTCGTGCCCGACGGACCGGTGGCCGACGCGACACCGCAGCAGGTCGTCGAGGGGTTCATCGCCGCGGGCTCGGGCCCGCGACAGAACTGGTCCGTGGCGCAGCAGTTCCTCACCCCGTCCTTCCGTGACACCTGGAAGCCGCAGGCGGGCGTCACCATCTACGCGGCGGGGGACCGCACGATCGATGTCGTCTCCGACGAGCAGATCACGGTGACCGTCGACCCGGTCGCGACCGTCGACGCCAGCGGCGCGTACCGTCCGGGCGGGGCGGGACCCATCGCGCTCTCCTACGAACTCGTGCAGGAAGAAGGCCAGTGGCGGATCGCCCAGGCCCCGGACGGCATCGTGCTCGACGCGAATCGGTTCAGCACCGTGTTCCGCAGCTACCCGCTCGCCTACTTCGACAGCGGGTGGTCCTCGATCGTCCCCGACGTACGCTGGTTCCCGGTGACCAACGCGGCCACACGGATCGCGGATGCCGTCGTGACCGGTTCGCCCAGTCCCTGGCTGTCGGGAGCGGTGCGGTCCGCCTTTCCCGACGACGTCTCGCTGACTCAGCCCTCGGTTCCGGTGGATGCCGGGGTGGCCCAGGTCTCCCTCGACGCGAGCGCACGCGATCTCCCACCCGCCACGCTGGCACGGATGCAGACCCAGCTTGAGCAGAGCCTGTCGACGGCGGGGATCCTCGACGTCCAGATGCTCGTGGGGGACGAGGTGCTCGACGTGCCCTCCGTCGACGTCGACGAGCACCGGGTGGATGTGCGACCGCTCGTCCTCGCGGAAGGCCGCTTGGGCTTCCTGTCCGGGGCGGAGGTGGAGGAGCTCCCGGAGCTGAGTGCGGCACTCGCCGAGACCGACCCGGAGTCGATCGAGGTCGACGCCGACCGGACGACGGCCGCGGTGCGCACCACGACGGGCGCGGTGGTCCGCGTGCAGGCCGACGGGACGGTGACCGAGCTCGACACACGCGCGGGCATGACGGCGCCGAGCATCGACCCGTTCGGCCACATCTGGACCGTGCCCGCATCGTCGCCCACCGAGGTCGTCGCCTATGCGCCGGACGGTGGGGCGCGGACGCTCGCCGGCGGATGGCCGGGAGCGACGGATGTCGCAGCGATGCGGGTCTCCCGTGACGGCACCCGCGTCGCGGCGCTCGTGCGGGACGGCGGTGAGCCGGCGGTCTGGGTGGCGGGGGTGATCCGCGACGACGCGGGCGCCCCGGTGGGACTCGGCGACCCGCTTCCGGTCGCGATGCTCGCCGGTGACGGGGTGGAGCTCACCTGGCTGGGCGGGTCGACCGTCGCGCTCATCTGGACGGACGGCGAGCAGCGGGTGATGCGAGAGCAGCCGATCGGCGGGGAGGGGACCGAGGTCCGGGCTCCCGACGGCGTCGTCTCGATCGCGGGCGGCAATCAATCCGGCAGCGTCCGCCTCCGCACGGGCGAAGGCGGCCTGTTCGTCCAACGCGGCTCCTGGCAGTTCCTCGCCCCCGACGTCACGGTCCTCGCCGTCCAGCAGGGCGTCCCCGGCTGACGTCTCCTCCCCAGCGCGTCTTCGGTAACGGATCGACACCGCGACGGATCCTTCGGCTCACCACCCCGGCATCCGGCGGTTCGATCGAGTGTGGACTCCTTCGGTGAACGCGTGGCCCAGGCTCTCGTCGAGGCGCTCGCCGTGGTCTTCCCGACCTGGTGCGCGGGATGCGACGAGGTCGACGTCTCGCTGTGTGATGCGTGCCGCGCGGGCCTCGCGGCGCAGCCGGTGAGGCGTCACCTCGGCAACGCGCTGGAGGTGCGGAGTGCCCTGCGCTTCGAAGGAGTCGCCGCCCGTGTGCTGCGGGCGCTGAAGGAAGAAGGCCGGACGGGCTTGGCGCGCCCGCTCGGACACGCGATGGCAGCGGCCTGGGTCTACGACGACGCCGTGGCCGTACCGGTGCCTTCCTCGCGCGCCTCGATGCGTCGGCGCGGGTTCGCCGCGACCGAGCTGCTCACGAAGCGGGCGGGGCTGCGGACCGCGCGACTGCTGGTCCCTGCCCGGCGCGCCGCAGACCAGCGGGGTCTGAGCCGCACGGAGCGGATGGCGAACATGTCGGGCGCGTTCGTCGCACGGCCCGCTGAAGGTGTCCGTGTCGTTCTCATCGACGATGTCGTGACCACCGGTGCCACCCTCCTCGACGCGCGACGGGCCCTGCGCGATGCGGGGGCGATCGTGCTCGGAGCGGTCACCGCCATGGACACGCCGCGTCGTCGGAGGACTGAATGAAATTCACGGTCCTCGGAGGATGACATCGGGTGAACGGCGCACTACCGTGGGGGGACACAAGGCGAACCGAGGTCCGCCCTTGACCGGGCGGACCGGAACAAGGAGGTCACGATGGAGATCAGTATCGTCGGCGTGGGAGTGAGCGTCAGCGACCGATTCCGCTCAGTTGCCGAGGAGAAGTCCGCCCGAATCGAGCACCTCGCGCCCCGTGCGCAGCGACTCGACATCAAGGTCACGCATCGCGCCTATCACAACGGATCCCGCGAGGACGAGACCGTGGAGGTGACACTCACCGGCAAAGGCCCGCTGGTGCGGGCCGAGGCCGTCGACGGCGATAAGTTCGCCGCTCTCGATCTGGCTGTGACCAAACTCGCCGAACAGATCCGGCGCGCCAAGGAGAAGCGCGTCGATGCGCGCAACCACCCGCGCGGCGCGAAACTCGAGAAGGGGAGCGGCACGCTCACCGGCATCGACGTCCAGCCGGCCTCCGTCGACGTCATCCGCGCCGTCGCCACCGGCGAAGTGCCCATCATCACCGGGAACGAGGACGAAGAGGACTACACCCCCGTCGTGATCCGCACCAAGCGCTTCGACGCGGAGTGGATGACCGTCGAGGACGCCGTCGACCGGATGGAGCTCGTCGGACACGACTTCTTCCTGTTCATCGACGCGCGGAGCGACCAGCCCAGTGTCGTCTACCGCCGCAAGGGCTGGGACTACGGCGTGATCTCCCTCACCACGACAGCGGCGCCGGAGGCCGAGCTCGCAAGCTGACCCGGACAGCAGAGGGGGCGGGTGCCATGCGGCATCCGCCCCCTCTGCTGTCCAGGTCGGATCAGCCGGCGCGCAGCGCGGCGACGATCCCGTCGCTGAAGGGCGGCCAGGCTCGCGCGGCCCACTCGCCGAAGGGTCGATCCGTGAGCGCGACGACCGCGGCGCCCGCCTCGGGGTCCACCCAGAGGAACGTGCCGGCCTGGCCGAAGTGGCCGAAGGTGCGCGCGGAGTTGGTCGATCCCGTCCAGTGGGGGGACTTGCTCCCGCGGATCTCGAATCCCAGGCCCCAGTCATTGTGCTCCTGCACGCCGAAGCCGGGAAGGACGCCCCGCCGCTCCGGGAAGACCACGCTGGTCGCGCGCTGGAGCGTGCCGCGGTCGAGGAGCCGGGGCTGCTGCAGTTCGGCGGCGAACCGCGAGAGGTCACCGCTCGTCGACCATCCGCCGGCCGCCGGCGAGCCGGCGATCGTGGTCTGCGTCATCCCGAGGGGGTCGAAGACGGCTTCGCGCGCGTACTCGTCGAACCCGATGCCCGTCTCGGACTCGAGCAGGTCGCCGAGGACCTCGAAACCGGTGTTGGAATAGAGCCTGCGCTTCCCCGGCTCCGCTCGCACCTCTCGTGAGGAGAAGTCGTAGCCGGCGGTGTGCGCGAGGAGATGCTCAACCGTCGACCCGGCCGGGCCCGCGGGCTGATCGAGGGACAGCGCGCCCTCCTCGATCGCGACGAGCAGGGCGTAGGCGCTCAAGGGCTTGGTGACCGAGGCGAGACGGTACCGATGATTCTGATCGCCGGCGGATGCCGCGACATCGCCGCCTGCCGTGATGACGGCGACCGACACGCGCGGTGCCGGCCACTCCATCGCCGTCGCGGCTGCGTCTTGGAGAGCGCTCATCAGTCGAAGATGCCGTCGAGGATGCTTCCGATCATGAGACCGCCGAGGAGGCCGCCGACCATGTCTCCGCCGCCCATCCCGCCTCCGCGACGTCCGCCCCCGTAGCCGCCGGAGTTCCACTCGTCGGGCCGCGACGAATCGATGTCGCGCTGGGCGAGTTCGAGAGCCTGACCGGCGAGCTGACCTGCGCGCCGCGCGAGGTTCATGGCCCGCTCCCGGTCGTCCTCGGGAATGGGGCCGGCGAACGCCATGAGGTCGGAGCGGATGCGTTCGGCTTCTGCGAGACGGGTCCGGGCGTCGGCGCCGATCCATCCGCGGTGCCCGGAGATGACGCTGCGCGCGACACCGATCTGGCGGTCCGCGTCGTCGATGGCGTGGCGGACGTGCGCCTCGGCGGGGATCGGGCGCTCCGCGCGTTCCCGCGCCTTGGCGACGGCGGCGTCCAGTGCCGCGTTGGCCGTGCGGAGGCGGCTGAGTTCGGTGAACGGGTCGGGCTTGCTGCCGGCCGGCGTGAGAGACCGCAACGCCGTCTCGAGCTCTGCTGCGGCCGCGCCGACCTCGGGAGTCGACCGCAGCGGCTGCGCCACGACGAGGTCCTCGCGCGAGTCCTCGACGATCGCCGTGAGCGTGGACTCGGCACGCAGCGCTTCGATCTCGAAGGTGTCGACGGCCTCGACCAGCGTCGACGCGCGGCGGGACGCCTCGATCGCCGTTTCGAGGGCGAGGTTCGCCTGCTCGCGGTGCCCGTCGTCTCGGCGCCGCTCCGACACGGCCGCGCTGTGCTCGGCGAAGTCGAGGAGCTGGGCGGCCTCGGTCGCGTTGCCGCGCACTGTGCGCATCGCGGCATCCGAATACCGCTGCGACAGGCGCTCGAGTGTGGTGTTCAGTGCGGGGAGGCGCTCGCGCATCCGCGTCACGTCGCGGCGGATGCCCTCGATGATCTCGGGCGCGCGACGGGCGCGGGCGATCGCCTCGCCGAGCGACTCGGTCCGGTCGTCGAGGAGGTCTTCGGCCCACTCGCACAGCTGGACGATGCGGGCGTTGCGCGTACGCAGTTCCTCGGGGGTGTCGGGGATCTCGTCGAAGTTCAGCTGGTTGAGGTGGAAAGCCTCGCCCAGGTGCTGCCGGACGGCGGAGAGCGCATCGCGCAGATCCTTCGTCGCATCCCGGCCGAGTTCGATCTCGGCGTACGCGAGCTCGTCGTCGGTGACGCGGATGCGTTCGTCCGCGGCGACCAGAGCCGCTCCCGCCTTCCGACTCAGTTCGGCGTCCTGCGCCTCGATCTCCGCGTCCTCGCGCTTGCGTCTGCCCCAGAAACCGGCCATGGGCCGATCTTACGTGTCCTCTCAGGCGCGGAGCTGTCCAGCACCTTCGAAGGTCACAGACCGATAACATGGCGGAGTATGTCCGCGCGCCCGTGTGCGCGGGATCCTCGACACCGTCCGTCGAGGCGACCCGACAGATGGAGATCCTCCGTGGCGAACCCCCTCGAGAAACTGCTTCGCGCCGGCGAAGGCCGCGTCCTGCGCAGACTGCAGCAGGTCGTCAAGGCCGTCGGTGCACTCGAAGAGGACTATGCGCACCTGACCGACGAGGAGCTGCGCGGCGAGACCGCCGAGCTCCGGGCCCGCTACGAGGCGGGGGAGTCGCTGGACAAGCTGATGCCCGAGGCCTTCGCCGCGGTGCGCGAGGCCGCCAAGCGGACCCTCGGCCAGCGTCCCTACGACGTGCAGGTGATGGGTGGCGCCGCTCTCCACCTCGGCAACATCGCCGAGATGAAGACCGGTGAGGGCAAGACGCTCACCGCCGCACTGCCGGCGTACCTCAACGCGATCGCCGGCAAGGGCGTCCACGTCATCACGGTCAACGACTTCCTGGCCTCGTACCAGTCCGAGCTGATGGGCCGCGTCTACCGCGCTCTCGGGATGACCACCGGCACCGTCGTCGCCGGTCAGACCCCCGAGGTGCGCCGGGAGCAGTACGAGGCGGACATCACCTACGGCACCAACAACGAGTTCGGCTTCGACTACCTGCGCGACAACATGGCGTGGCGCAAGGACGACCTCGTCCAGCGGGGACACTTCTTCTGCATCGTCGACGAGGTCGACTCGATCCTCATCGACGAGGCGCGTACGCCACTGATCATCTCGGGCCCGTCCTCGGGTGAGGCGAACCGCTGGTTCCTCGAGTTCGCGAAAATCGCGCGGACGCTCGAGGCAGGCGTCGATTTCGAGGTCGACGAGAAGAAGCGCACGATCGGCGTGCTCGAGCCCGGCATTGAGAAGGTCGAGGACTATCTCGGCATCGACAACCTGTACGAGTCGGCCAACACCCCGCTGATCTCGTTCCTCAACAACTCGATCAAGGCGCTCGCGCTGTTCAAGCGCGACACCGACTACGTCGTGATGAACGGCGAGGTGATGATCGTCGACGAGCACACCGGTCGCATCCTCGTGGGCCGCCGGTACAACGAGGGCATCCACCAGGCGATCGAGGCGAAGGAGGGCGTGGCGGTCAAGGCCGAGAACCAGACCCTCGCCACCGTGACCCTGCAGAACTACTTCCGCCTGTACGAGAAGCTCTCCGGCATGACGGGAACCGCCGAAACCGAGGCGGCCGAGTTCATGTCGACGTACAAGCTCGGTGTCGTTCCCATCCCGACCAATCGCCCGATGGTCCGAAAGGACCAGTCCGACCTCGTCTACAAGAACGAGCAGGCGAAGTTCGCGCAGGTGGTCGAGGATATCGCCGAGCGGCACGAGTCTGGTCAGCCGGTCCTCGTCGGCACGGTGAGCGTCGAGAAGAGCGAATACCTCTCGCGGCTGCTCGCGAAGAAGGGCATCAAGCACGAGGTCCTCAACGCGAAGAACCACGCTCGCGAGGCGGAGATCGTCGCCCGCGCCGGACGCTACGGGGCGGTCACCGTCGCGACGAACATGGCCGGTCGCGGCACCGACATCATGCTCGGCGGCAACGCGGAGTTCCTCGCCGTCTCGGAGATGAAGGCGAAGGGCCTCGACCCGGTCGAGACCCCCGAAGAGTACGAGGCGGCGTGGGATGAGGTCTACGCGGCGGTCAAGGACACCGTCCAGGCCGAGGCCGACCGAGTGGTCGCCGCCGGCGGGCTCTACGTCCTCGGCACCGAGCGCCACGAGTCCCGTCGCATCGACAACCAGCTCCGCGGTCGCTCGGGTCGTCAGGGCGACCCCGGCGAGAGCCGCTTCTACCTGTCGCTCACCGATGACCTGATGCGACTGTTCCAGTCGGGCGCGGCCGAGGCGATCCTCGCGCGGACGAACTTCCCCGACGACGTCGCCATCGAGTCGTCCATGGTGACGCGGGCGATACGCAGTGCGCAGGGCCAGGTCGAGGCCCGCAACGCGGAGATCCGCAAGAACGTCCTCAAGTACGACGACGTCCTCAACCGCCAGCGCGAGGCGATCTACGCCGACCGCCGCCACATGCTCGAGGGCGACGACCTCACCGAGCGCGTTCAGCACTTCATCGAAGACGCCATCAGCGCCATCATCGACGACCACACCGGCTCGGGACACAACGAGAGCTGGGACTTCGACGCGCTGTGGACCGAGCTGAAGACGCTCTATCCCGTGAGCGTGACCATCGACGAGGTCGTCGCGGACAGCGGCGCGAAGGGCAAGATCACGCCTGAGCTGCTGAAGCGGGAGCTGCTCTCGGACGCCCGGATCGCCTACCAGGCCCGTGAGGAGAAGCTGGGCGCCGCCGCGATGCGTGAGCTGGAGCGTCGCGTCGTCCTCCAGGTGCTGGACCGGCGCTGGCGCGACCACCTGTACGAGATGGACTACCTCAAGGACGGCATCGGTCTGCGGGCCATGGCGCAGCGCGACCCCCTCATCGAGTACCAGCGCGAGGGGTACCAGATGTTCCAGGCGATGATGGGCCAGATCAAGGAGGAGTCGGTCGGCTTCCTCTACAACCTCGACGTCGAGGTCCGCCCGCAGGACGGCGGGGACATCGAGGCGCAGGTCGAGGCGAAGGGTCTCGCCGCGCCCACGGTGGAGCCGCAGAAGCTGCAGTACACGGCAGCCAATGACGCCGGTGAGGTCGAGGTCCGCAACGAGCGCGGTCAGGTCCAGCAGGCGGCGACCAACAAGGTGCGTCAGGCCCAGGCGCCGCAGCAGGCTCCGGCCGAGGGGGCGCGTGGCGCGTTCGGGCAGCGGACTGAGACGCCGGATGCCGCGCCGCAGAACCGCGCGCAGCGCAGGGCCGGCGGCAAGAAGAAGTGATCCCGCGTCGGTCGGTGGCGATCAGGCCACCGGCCGACGATTGGACCGGGTGCGCCCAGATATTCTGATCCGATGACACCCCGCATCCTCGATCAGTCGTCCAAGCTCAAAGACGTCCTTTACGAGATCCGCGGGGCAGCACTGGTCGAGGCCGATCGGCTGCAGGACGAGGGCCACACGATCCTGAAGCTGAACACGGGCAATCCCGCGGTGTTCGGATTCGAGGCTCCGTTCCAGATCGTGCGCGACATGATCGAGGCCATCCCGCAGGCGCACGGCTACTCGGACTCCCGGGGCATCATGTCGGCGCGGCGCGCCATCGTGTCGCGGTACGAGCAGGTGCCGGGCTTCCCGAAGTTCGATCCCGACGACGTCTACCTCGGCAACGGCGTCTCCGAGCTCATCACGATGACGATGCAGGCGCTGCTCGACGAGGGTGACGAGGTGCTGATCCCCGCTCCGGACTATCCGCTGTGGACAGCCATGACCAGCCTCGCGGGGGGAACCCCGGTGCACTACCGCACCGACAGCGACGCCGGATGGCAGCCGGATCTCGAGGACATCCGCGCCAAGGTCACCGATCGGACGAAGGCCATCGTCGTCATCAACCCGAACAATCCGACGGGCGCGGTGTACACCCGCGAGGTGCTCGAGGGCATCGTCGAGATCGCGCGCGAGCGGGAGCTGCTGCTGCTCTCGGACGAGATCTACGATCGGATCCTGTTCGACGACGCGGTTCACATCCCGCTGGCGACGCTGGCGCCGGATCTGCTGTGTCTCACCTACAACGGTCTGTCGAAGACCTACCGGGTCGCCGGGTACCGATCGGGCTGGATGGTCATCACGGGTCCGAAGAAGCACGCGGCGGGGTTCCTGGAGGGTATCCAGCTCCTCGCCTCGACGCGGCTGTGTCCCAACGTCCCGGCGCAGTTCGCCGTCCAGGCCGCGCTGTCGGGGGTGCAGTCCATCGATTCGCTCATCGCGCCGACCGGTCGTCTGCACGAGCAGCGGGATGCCGCGTGGGAGGGGCTGACGTCGATCCCGGGTGTCACCTGCGCGAAGCCGCAAGGGGCGTTGTACGCCTTCCCTCGGCTCGACCCGAACGTGTACGAGATCCATGACGACGCGAAGTTCGTGTACGACTTCCTCGTCGCAGAGCATGTCCTGCTGGTGCAGGGGACCGGATTCAACTGGCCGACGCCCGATCACATCCGCATCGTCACCCTTCCGGAGGCTCGGGTGCTCACCGAGGCGATCGAGCGTCTGGGCAACTTCCTCGCGTCGTATCGGCAGTAGCGTCAGAGCAGGGCGAGGGAACTGGCGCGCCAGCGGCCGTCCCAGCCTTCGAAGCGCATGGCGACGGCCCGCGTGCGAACGGGGCCCGCGACGACCACGACGGCTTCGACAACACCGTCGGCAGGTTCGCAGAGTCGCTGGCTGAGGATCGAGTGCGCGGGGCGCACCGCGGTCACGCCTCGGGCGCTTCGCGCTCGGGCGGACAGGTTCGCGCGGGTCACCAGGGCGCGATACGCATCCTCCCCGAGCCAGCGGGCCAACTGGTCGACCTCGCGGACTCCGGCGAGGACCTCGAGGACGCCGATGGTCAGGTTCTTGACGAGCGGTTCCACGTCGGGCAGATCCTTCGCCGAGGTGTGCTGCGGCGCGAAGTATTCGGCGACGTCGAGCGAACTCCCCGACCGGGGGACGGGGGCATCGTGGATTGCGTGGTGGGCCATGTCGGTTCCTCTCGTCGACAGGACGGGGGCTTTTCGCAAGTGGACCCGAGTACAGCACAGCCGTGCGCGACGGCGGATGAGAATGCTCCAACATGTGGACAGAACCCCCGCGGGCCGGCGGGATCATCTACCGTCGGCCGGGTGCGCTGGGATCGCTTCTTCGAAGACCTCGAGGATCAGCTCGACTCCGAATGGGAGGCCGAGCGGATCGCTCTGGACACCGAGGCTGAGCGCCTGCGCCTGTCCCGGGTTGGTCTGCTCGAGCGGCTCACCGCGGTGGCGCGCGACGTCCCCGCCGCGGTGAGCGTCGATCTGTGCGACGGCACCGGGATCACCGCTCCGCTGGCGGCGGTCGGCCCCGATTGGGTGGCGCTCGCGTCCGACGGCGGTCGCTCCGGTGCGATCCTCGTCCCCTGGGCGTCCATCGCGGCGATCGGGATGCCGCACGCCGACCTGCTGCGGACGGCGCACGGTGCGAGCCCCGGGCGATTGCAGGAGCGGATGACTCTCGGTTTCGTGCTGCGCGACCTCGTCCGGCGACGCGTTCCCGTCACCGTGGCGACGACCGGAGGCAGGACCTACACCGGCACGATCGACCGCGCGGCATCCGACCACCTCGACATGGCCCTGCACGATCGGGACGAACCGCGTCGGGCGGACCGCGTGACGGGACATCGGCTGGTGCCGCTGGCCGCCGTCGTCACGGTGCGACTCGATTCTCCCGTCGCGCTCGTGTGAGCGCGGTCAGCGACCCTGACGCTTCTTGTAGGGCTTCGGCTGGCCCTTGACGATCGGCGCACGACCCTTGCCCTTCGAGGCCTTCGCTTTGCCTCCGGCGGGGACCGGCGGGGCGGGTGCCGGTTCGGGTGCGTCCGCGATGAGTCGCGGAGCGTCGCGGAGCAGGGCGGTTCCGGCGGGAGTCAGGGTCGTCGGCCTCTCGCGGTCGATCAGGCGCTCGCCGACCTCGGCCTCCAGCTTGTCGATCGAGGTGTAGAGCGACGCGAGCGGGATGCCCAGCGCGATCGCGGCGCGGGGGAAGTGCAGATGCTCGGCCACGACGACGAAGCGCTGGAGGTGGGTGATGTTCATCGTCACCAGTCTGCGAGATCACCCGGGTGGGTCAGGCGCCACCACGCCGAGGGCTCGGGGATGTCCTCGGCCAGGACGACCCGAGCCGACTGCGCACCCGAGGGTGTCGTCCACACCAGCTCGCCGACGCCCGTTCCGGCCGTCTGGTGAACGGGGGCGGTGGCACGCAGCTCGACGTCGATGGGGGCGTCCGACCAGACGCGCACCGCAGGAGAGCCTGCCACCACCACGGCCGACGATTCGCCCCAGACGGTTTCCACCGTTCCCACCCGCTGCCGTGGCTCGGTGAGGGCGATCTGACGGAAGCCGTCACGGATGCTGGCGAGCAGCGCGCGCACGTTGCCGTCCACGCTCGCCCGGGTCGATCCGCCGAGGATGACGCCCACCACGTCGAGCCGCTGCCCGCCGGGCGCGTCGATTCGAGCCGTGAAGAGGAGGTTGAACTGCTCCATCCCGAGGTTCCCGGTCTTGAGCCCGGTGACGCCGTCGACGCCCAGGAGAGCGTTCGTGGACTGGACGCGGTCGATGCCGCGGATATCGAACGACGTCGTCGCCGCGATCTCGGCGACCACCGGGTTGGCGGACGCGATCCTTGCGAGCGCGAGGAGGTCCTCCGGCGTCGCGGTGTTCGCGGGCGAGATGCCCGTCGGGTCGACGATCACCGTGTCGTCCAGTCCCTGCTCCGACAGCCAGCCGCGTGCCGCGCCGAGGTACCCGGAGGTCGACCCGAACGCCCAGGTCGCCAGCGCGTCGGCGTAGTTGCTGGCCGAGGGAATGAGCATGACGCTCAGCGCGTCGCGCAGCGACATCGTGATGCCCGTCGGCATCGGGACGATCGTCGCGCCTCGGACGTAGTAGTCGTCGTACAGGTCGTGGGCGGCCTTGCCGAAGGTGATGGTCGGACCGGCTTCGTTCGGGGCGATGGGATACGCATCGAGGATCGTCAGCGCGGTGACGAGCTTCGCGATACTCGCGATGGGTCGCGGCTCCGACCCGCCCACCGCTGCGGACATTGTGCCACCCGTCTGGACGCTCTCATCGAACCCCGTGACGACGACGGCCGCGGCGGCCCGCGTCGGCATCGCGAGCGTCACGGGCTCCGTGGTCGGCGGCTCCGGCGCGCTGGCGAACAGCGTCGCGGCCGGCAGGGGAGCGGACAGGGCCCACACGACGTACCCGCCGACCGCGGCGGCCAGCAGGGCGAATACCGTGAGGACGACCACCGGACCGCGCCAGCGCCGGGTGCGGGCGGGGGGAGACGCGGCATCCGCTTCGGGATCGAAGAGCGCGCTGATCTCCGTCAGTGCGTCGCTGTGGTCGCGCGGCACGGTCATTCGGTTCCCCCCGGTCCGATTGGCTCCCCTCATCATGCCTGATGAGGGATGCCGCGGAGGTCACTCCGTGCGCCGGCTGCCCCGTCCCCACAGCTCGGGGAAGCTCGCCGCGTTCGACTCGTGCCACAGCGCGTGACGGCGGGCGTTCTCCGCCTGGTCATCCAGGTAGTCCTCGACGCTCTGCGGCTCGATCCGCCACGCTCCCGGCGTGCCGAGCTTCGCGCCGCGCAGCCGACCGTCGAGGACGAGGGCGACGATCTCGTCGACCTCGAGCTGGAGCATCTCGGCGACCTGTGCGGGTGTCAGCATGCGCGAGTTCGGGTTTTCGGGCATGTCGCCATTATGGGCGCCGTCGGAGGGTGGGGCGCCGACGCACGCCGGGCTGTGGATAATCCGGGGCGAGGCCGAGCGTGCTCGGTCAGCATGTGGTCATGACCAGTCCTGAGTCCCTCCGGCCGCGGCCCCGGCCTTTCTGGGCCGACGCGCGATTCCTTCTCGGGATCGCCCTGATCGTGATCTCGGTGGCGGGCGTCTGGCTTGTCGTGGCGAGTGCGCGCCAGACCGCGCCGGTGTTCGCCGCGGCCCGGACGATCGTCCCAGGAGAGTCGGTGTCGGCCGATGACCTCCGCGTGGTGGAGGTGGCGCTCGGTGGCGCGGGCGACGTCTACGCATCGCCGACGTCGCTGGCGCCCGGTGCGGTGGCGACGCGGACCATCGAAGCGGGCGAACTCGTGCCGCGAGGTGCGATGGGAGAGGCGTCCGCGTCGACGACGACGACCGTCGTCATCGCGACGGTCGGTGACGTCTCGGCCACCGTCGCCCCGGGCTCGGTCGTGGAAGTCTGGGCGGCACCGGCGGCGGACCGCGGCGACTACGGCACGCCGCGCATCCTGGTCCCGTCGGCAACCGTGGTGTCGGTGTCACGTGACGATGCGGTGGTCTCGGGGACGCAGGTCTCGATGGAGCTCGTCATCCCGCGAGCCGACGTAGCGGCGACACTCACGGCGCTGGGCGACGGATCGGGCCTGTCCGTCGTCCCCGTGGCGGGGGCGACGCCGTGAAGGTCGTGATCGCCGTCGACGGGTTCGCCGGGGAGGAGCTCGCCGAGCGTCTTCGCCTCGACGGCGTGGAGGTCGGCACGGTCGTCGGTCGAACGGCGCCGTCGGCGGCGACGGCGGATGCGCTCTCGGCGCCCGAAGCCGCGGAGCTGCTCGCCGTGCTCGGACGCGCGGACGTCCTGCTGCTGGAGGGGCGGCCCGGTGCGCTCTCCGCGGAACTGATCGCTGCCTGTGACCGCTTCGCCGTGCGCATCGTCGCGCTGTGCGAGCGGACCTCGGATGCGCGCCGGGCCGCGTCTGTCGGGATCGACGTGCGATCCATCGACGACCCCGTCGCGAACCTGCTGAGCGCGGCGCCCGCACGGGACGATCCCGAACCCACGCGAGGGCGGGTGATCGCGGTCTGGGGTCCGCACGGCGCGCCGGGACGCACGACCGTCGCGATCGAGGTGGCCTGCGCTCTCGCGACGGGCTCCCGCCACGTCGCCCTCATCGACGCCGACTCGCATGCGCCATCGGTCGCGCTGGCAGCGGGCCTCGCAGATGAGGGGCCGGGCTTCGCCGCCGCGTGCCGCCAGGCAGAGCGTGGCGCGCTGACCGTCAGCGAACTCGCCCGTATCGCCGTCAGCGTCGGGGACGTCGACGTGCTGACCGGCCTGAACCGACCGGGTCGATGGCCGGAGTTGAGCGCGGCGCGCGTGACGGACGCACTGGAGGTGAGCCGGTCGTGGGCGGATGATGTCGTCGTCGACGTCGCGGCGTCGCTGGAGCGTGACGAGGAGATCGTGAGCGATCTCGTGGACGGGCCGCGTCGCAACGCCGCCACGCTCGCGTGCCTCACCGCCGCGGACAGTGTGGTGGCCGTCGTCGCGGCCGACCCGGTCGGGATCGCCCGATTCGTCCGTGCCTGGCCGGACGTGAGGGCCGCGATCGGCACAGTGCCCGTGCGGGTCGTCGTCAACAAGACCCGCTCATCCGTCCTCGGCATCGATGCGCGCGGCCAGATCCGGCGCACGCTCGAGCGCTATGCCGGGATCGGCGACGTGTCCTTCCTGCCCTGGGACCCGAAGGGGGTGGATGCCGCCATGCTCGCCGCCCGGCCGGTGGCGCACGCGGCTCCGCGGTCGGCCTTGGCCACGGCGGTCCGCCGAATGGTCACCGAGAACCTCTCGGCGCAGCCCCGAGCAGTCGTTCCCGAGCCGCGTCCGCGCGCTCTGCGGCGACTGGCGCGCGCCGGCTGAGTCTTCGGGTGGCACGGGCGAACGGGGCGGGTGGGCGCGCACTCTAGGGTGGAAGCGTGTCCACCCTCAGCGACCTCGTCTATGCCCAGGGCCGATCCCACGCAGCGGACGTCGAATGGCTCCACCGCCTCGCCGGCGACGGGCAGCTGCTGGCGGACCTCGCGTTCGCCGACATCGTCATCTGGGTGCCGACCGCAGACGATTCCTTCATCGCTGTCGCGCACGCCCGGCCCGGCGGCGCCGCCACGCTGTTCTATCGCGACATCGTGGGCGACCTCGTCCGGCCGCAGTGGCGCACGCAGGTGAAGGACGCCTTCACCCAGGCTCGTGTCGTGGACTCGGCGTCGCCCGACTGGTTCGAGGAGACGCCGACCCGAGTGCGTGCCGTGCCGATCGTGCGCGAGCGCGGCACGGAAGGATCGGCGCCGACGGTGATCGGCGTGCTCACCCGACACACCAACCTCGGCGAAGCACGGACGCCCTCACGGCAGCAGATCACCTTCAACGACTGCGCCGACGACCTGTTCGGCATGGTCGCCTCGGCCGACTTCCCCGACCTCACGGCGCCGACCTCGCCACGCCGGGGCGCGCCGCGTGCGTCGGACGGTCTCATCCGTCTCGACGTCGACGGCATCACGACGTTCGCCAGCCCCAACGCGCTCTCCGCCTTCAACCGGCTCGGGTTCGATGACGAGCTCGAGGGGGAGGCTCTCATCGAGGTGGCCACGGCGATCCTGCCGGCATCCCGCCAATTCGATGAGTCCCTGCCGATCGTGATGGCCGGCCGCGCGCCCTGGCGTGCGGACCTCGAGGCCCGAGGGGTGACCGTGTCGTTGCGCACGATCCCGCTGCGCGAGAACGGGAACCGGATCGGCGCGATCGTGCTCTGCCGTGACGTGAGCGAGATCCGTCACCAGGAGCAGGAGCTCATCACGAAGGACGCGACGATCCGCGAGATCCACCACCGCGTCAAGAACAACCTCCAGACCGTCGCCTCGCTCCTGCGGATCCAGGCGCGCCGCACGCACTCCGACGAGGCGCGGGACGCGCTCACGCAGGCGATGCGACGGGTGTCCGCCATCGCCGTCGTTCACGACACGCTGTCGGAGGGCCTCACACAGAGCGTGGACTTCGACGACGTCTTCGACCGGGTTCTCAAGCTGGTGGCCGAGGTGGCCGCCGCGCCCAACACGCGCGCGCGAACGCTGAAGACCGGAGCGTTCGGCACCCTGCCCAGCGAGTACGCCACCCCGCTCGCACTGGCGCTGACCGAGCTCGTCACCAATGCGGTCGAGCACGGCCTCGCCGACAAGGAGGGCGAGGTGGAGATCGTCGCCGAGCGCGATGAGGAGCGCCTCGAGGTGCGCGTGCGCGACACCGGCGTCGGTCTGCCCGAGGGCCAGGTCGGCCGAGGGCTCGGGACGCAGATCGTCCGGACGCTCATCCAGGGGGAGCTCAGCGGGACGATCGACTGGCACACGCTCGTCGGGAGCGGAACCGAAGTGACCATCGAGATCCCGATGCGCTACATCGAACGCAGCCGGGGCTGAGGGTGACGGCGGTGGGCCGGCGCGTCAGGAGGCGCGACGGGCGCGCGCAGCGCGGCGCTTGAGGGCGCGACGCTCGTCTTCCGAGAGTCCACCCCACACGCCCGAGTCCTGACCGGTCTCAAGGGCGTACTGCAGGCAGAGCTCGGTGACGGTGCAGCGGGCGCAGACAGCCTTGGCCTTCTCGATCTGGTCGACGGCCGGACCCGTGTTCCCGACGGGGAAGAAGAGTTCGGGGTCGACGGTCAGGCAGGCTGCTTTGTCGCGCCAATCCATAGCGGTGCTCCTAGGTGGGGATGGGAGGTCGGGATGTGCGACGCCGGGCGACGTCGACTAACCTGAGGTGGTGTGCGAGCTGATGCTCGCCCCACGGCGCTGTGGGAGCACACTTGCCCTCTCATAGTCCCATGCTCCGGCATGTGAATCAAGGGTTAACGGAGTATTTCGGCGCTTCGACGCGCCCAGCGGCGCAACCGGCGCCCGAGGAGGGGATCGGATGCGGACCACCGGCATCGAGAAGGCGGCGTCCGTCTACCTGGCACTCGAGGCTGTGGCCGTCCTCGCGCTGTCCACGTGGGAGATGCTCGCCCTGATCTCGGGCGACAGCGCCTCCGTGCCGAGCTCGATCGCCCTGCTCGTGCTCACGGTCGTCGCCGCCGCCGCCGTCGCCGCTTTCGCCGTCGTGGTCTGGCGCGGCGGCTCGTGGGGCAGATCCGGCGGCATCGTCGTGCAGCTGCTGATCCTCGCCGTCGCCGGCGGCACGCTCACCGGCCCCGACGCCGACGGTTCCATCGCGCTGGCCATCGCGGCGCCCGCCCTCGTCGGATTGGCGCTGCTCATCGCGGCATCCCGCGCCGCCGGCCCCCGCACCCGCCTCGAGACGGCGGCCGACGAGGACGAGGTCTGAGCGCTGCTCAGACGCCGAGTGCGGAGCGGATCCGGGCCACGTGGCCCGTGGCCTTCACGTTGTACAGCGCGTGGGTGAGGGTGCCGTCCTCGTCGATGACGAAGGTGGAACGGATCACACCCTCGACCACCTTCCCGTAGTTCATCTTCTCGCCCCAGGCGCCGTACGCCTCGTGGACGGCGTGGTCGGGATCGCTCAGCAGGTCGTAGGGCAGGGCGTCCCGCTCGCGGAACTCGCGGAGCTTCGCCGGCTCGTCGCGCGATACGCCGACCACCGTGTAGCCCGCATCGCGGAGGGGCTCGACGCTGTCGCGGAAGTCGCACGCCTCGGTGGTGCACCCGGGCGTCATCGCCGCCGGGTAGAAGAACGCGATCACCTTGTGTCCTCGCAGGTCGCTGAGGGCGACCGGGTCGCCGTCCTGGTCGACGAGGGCGAAATCGGGGGCGGGCTGACCTGGCTCGAGACGCGGCATCCGTCCAGTCTAGGCACCGCGCTCGGCGCCGAGCGCTCAGGCGAACGTCGCGAGCAGCCGCTGCAGGGAGTCCAGGCGCGCGGCGCCGCGTTCGCCGAGACGGCCCTCCGCTACGGCCTCGGCGAGCGCGCAGTCGGGCGCGTCGGGCAGGTGGGTGCATCCCCGCGGGCACTCCTGTGCGACCTCCGCGAGGTCGGTGTAGGCGCGGAGGATGTTCGCCGGGTCGACGTGTCCGAGACCGAACGAGCGGACGCCGGGGGTGTCGATGACCCACCCCTTCCCGGCCGGTCCTTCATAACGGAGCGACACCGCGGAGCTGGAGGTGTGGCGCCCGCGACCGGTGACCTCGTTCACGTGGCCGGTGGCACGGAGCGCGTGGGGGACGAGGGCGTTCACCAGCGTGGACTTCCCGACGCCGGAGTGACCGACGAAGACGGTCGCGTGTCCCGCGAGCCGCTCTCCGATGAGCTCTACCGGCATCGCCTCGTGCCCGCTCGTGAATACCTCCAGGTCGTCGAGACCCTCGAAGTGCGCGAGGAAGTCGGTCGGATCGGCGAGGTCGGTCTTCGTGACGACGAGGAGGGGGTGGATCCCGGCATCCAGCGCGGCGATCAGATAGCGGTCGACGAGTCGCGGGCGGGGCTCCGGATCGGCCGCGGCGACCACGATGAGCATCTGGTCGGCGTTGGCGACGATGATCCGCTCGACCTGATCGGTGTCGTCGGCGCTACGACGCAACAGAGAGGTCCGATCCTGGATGCCGACGATGCGGGCGAGCGTGCCCTCGTCGCCCGACGTGTCACCCACCACCCGGGCCACATCGCCGTTGACGATCGGCTGCTTGCGCAGTTCGCGCGCACGGGACGCGAGGATCTGGTGCTCGTCGGGACCGTCCTCGTCCACGAGGACGGTGTAGCGGCCGCGGTCGACGCCCAGGACGCGGGCGTTGCGCGCGTCGGCGTGCGCGGGCCGGCGCTTGGTCCGCGGACGGTTCGCCTTCGGGTTGGGGCGGACGCGGATGTCCGCCTCGTCGTAGTCGAGGTCGTCATCGTCGCCGTCGTCGAGCCAACTCACGCGAGCATGTCCGCCCACAGCTGCGGAAACTCCGGCATGGTCTTCGCCGTCGTGCCGATGTCGTCGACCTCGACGCCGGCGACCCGCAGGCCGATGACGGCGCCAGCGGTCGCGAGGCGGTGATCGTGGTGGGCACGCCAGAGGCCGCCATGCAGAGGACGGGGGATGACACGGATGCCGTCGTCGAGCTCTTCCGCTTCGCCGCCGAGCTCACGCAGGTTGCCGACCAGGGCGGAGATGCGGTCGGTCTCGTGGCCACGGATGTGGCCGATCCCGTGGAAGGTCGTGGGACTGTCGGCGAATGCGGCCAGGGCGAACAGGGTCGGCGTGAGCTCGCTGGCGGCCGACAGGTCGAGGTCGACCCCGACGATCCCCTCACCGGCGCTGACGGTCAGGGCGCCGCCGCGTCGGTGCGCGCGGGCGCCCATGACGGGGAGGATGTCGGCGAGCAGTGCGCCGGGCTGGGTCGAGTGCGCCGGCCAGCCGGGGATGGTCACCGAGCCGCCCGTGAGGACCGCCGCGGCGAGGAAGGGGGCCGCGTTCGACAGGTCGGGCTCGATGGCCACGTCCTTTCCGCGGATCGGCCCCGCCGGTACGAGCCACTCGTTCGGCGCGGGGTGCTCGACGTGGACCCCCCGACGGGCGAGGGCCTCGATGGTCATCTCGATGTGGGGGAGGCTCGGGAGACGCTCGCCCTCGTGGATGAGGCGGAGGCCGACGTCGAAGCGCGCCGCGGCCAGGAGCAGACCGGAGACGAACTGGCTCGACTGGCTCGCGTCGATCGTCACCTCGCCGCCGCGGAGGTGACCGTGTCCGCGGATGTCGAACGGGAGTGCCCACGTTCCGGCGTCGTCGATGTCGGCACCCACTTCGCGGAGCGCCTGGATCATCGCGCCCATGGGGCGGTGCAGGGCGGTCGAATGCGCCGTCACGTGGACATCGCCCACAGCGAGACCGGCGATCGGGGTCACGAAGCGCATGACGGTGCCGGCCTGCCCGCAGTCGATCGTGGTGCCGCCCGCGAACGTCGCCGGCGGGGTGACCTCGAGGTCGGGGCCGAAGGGGTTGTCGCCCGGAACGGTCTCGACGACGACGCCCAGGGCGCGCAGCGCGGTCACCATCCGGGCGGAGTCGTCGGAGTGCAGGGCGCCGGTGAGCAGGCTCGGACCGTCGGCCAACGCGGCGAGGACGAGCTCGCGGTTCGTGATCGACTTCGACCCCGGCACGGCGACGGTCGCCTCGACGGGCGCACCGGGCGTGGGGGCCTCCCACGGGGTGGGCGTCGGAGCGGGGGAATA
Organism: Microbacterium marinum; assembly: GCF_014204835.1. Classification (NCBI taxonomy): domain Bacteria; kingdom Bacillati; phylum Actinomycetota; class Actinomycetes; order Micrococcales; family Microbacteriaceae; genus Microbacterium; species Microbacterium marinum. The sequence goes on from NZ_JACHMD010000001.1 coordinate 1,149,859, forward strand.
CGAGTCGGCGGTCATCGGTTCCAGCCTACTGAACCGCAGAACGAGCGCCGAAGGAGAGGGATGTTCGCGACGATTGACGTACCCCTGTCCGTCGACTCGCCAGACGTAGACTGGCGAGCGATGAACGATCAGGCGGCTGACGACCCGCGTACCCAGTTCGAGGAGCAGGCGCTGCCCTTCATGGACCAGCTCTATGCGGCGGCGATGCGTATGACGCGCAATCCCGCGGACGCGGCGGACCTCGTCCAGGAGACGTTCGTGAAGGCGTTCTCCGCGTGGGCGTCGTTCACGCAGGGGACGAACCTCAAGGCCTGGCTGTACCGCATCCTCACGAACACGTACATCAACACGTATCGCAAGAAGCAGCGTGAGCCCTATCAGGGCACGATCGACGAGCTCGAGGACTGGCAGCTCGGCGGCGCGGAGTCGACCACGGCCTCTTCGGCCCGATCGGCCGAGGCCGAGGCGATCGACCACATGCCGGCATCCGTCGTCAAGGACGCCCTGCAGGCTCTTCCCGAGGACTTCCGACTCGCCGTCTACCTGGCGGACGTCGAAGGGTTCGCGTATCAGGAGATCGCGGACATCATGAAAACCCCCATCGGAACGGTCATGAGCCGCCTTCACCGAGGCAGGCGGCAGCTGCGAGACCTGTTGTCCGACTACGCGAGAGAGCGCGGCATCGACGTGCCCGCCACGAGGAGTGCGAAATGACCGACTGCGGTTGCGACAAGGCGCGCAAGGACCTGGAGGAGTACCTGCGCAACGAAGTGTGCAAGACGGAGCACTCCGACATCACGGAGCACCTCGAGAAGTGCGAGGCCTGCCGGAATGAGGCGCTCGTGGCCACCACCCTCACCGCGGTCGTCGCCCGCGCCTGCAAGGAGACCGCTCCCGAGGAACTGCGCGACCAGGTGCTCAGCCGCCTGCGCGCGGAGCAGGCCACCCACCACTGAGCGGGTCCCCGCTTTCGCTCAGCGGGGGACGAACACGGTGAGTGCGCCCGGCTCCACATCGACCCGGAGGGGCAGCGAACCCAATGGCTCGCCGTCCGCATACGCGGTGACGCCGACCGCCCGGAGGGTCACGGCGGAGACGCGGTAGGTCGACACCTCGGGTTCGCCTGCATGAGTGCCGGCGTAGACCTTCCTCAGGAGTCGGAGCAGCCGCAGACGCCCGGCCGAGCGCACCAGGGTGACGTCGAGGAGACCGTCGTCCGGAGCGGCATCGGGACAGATCGGGATGCCGCCGCCGTACGAGCGCGTGTTGCCCACCGCCGCCACGAGCAGGTCCTCCGCGACGCGCACCGTGTCGCCGCCTGGGAGCTCGAGTTCGAGTTCGTAGGGGATCGCGCGCAGCACCAGGAACTCGCGCAGGATGGCGATCGTGTAGCGTAGGGGCCCGCGCGGCCAGCGCATCCGGTTCGCCCGGTCGTTGACCTTCGAGTCGAACCCGCTTGCGAGGACCGTGCTGAACCACGACACGCGACCGTCGGGTGCTGTGACCCGAGCGAGGTCGATGTGCCGAGAGGCGCTGCCGATCACGGCATCCGCGGCGGCGTCGGCGTCTCGGTCTCCGAGGCCGAGGGTGCGGGCGAGATCGTTGCCGGTCCCGGTCGGAACGACTCCCAGCGGGATGCCGGACCCGTGGAGCTCCCGGAGTGCGAGGCCGACCGTGCCGTCGCCCCCGGCGACGAGGATCCCGTCGCCCGGATCGCGGGAGAGCGCGCGGACGGCGTCCGCCGTGCCCGCCGCATCAACCGGTTCACACGTGCGAACGTCGACCCCCGCGCTCCGAAGCCTGTCGGCGACGCGCTGCGCGAGAGCAGACCCCGACCCGGCGGGCGCGGCGGGATTGACGATGAAGCCGACGCGCACCGGGATGCCGGTCAGAAGTGGAGGGACTGCTCGACGATCGCGGCCTGCTCGCGAGCGTGCACCTTGGGCGACCCGGTCGCCGTCGATGCGGCGGCGGCGCGCGAGATGCGGCGGATGGTGCGACCGTGGAGGTGCTTGACGACCTCGAGCGCGATGAAAGGCCACGCGCCCTGGTTCTCGGGCTCCTCCTGAACCCAGAACAGCTCCGCGTTCGGGTAGCTGTCGAGGATCGCGTTGAGCTCGTCGACCGGGGCCGGGTAGTACTGCTCCAGCCGCACGAGGGCCACCCGATCGTTCGGGTTCTTCTCGAGCTCGGCGACGAGATCCCAGTGGATCTTGCCGGAGTGGAGCAGGACGCGCGTGACGGCGCCGCGGTCGAGACCGCGCTGGTCGTCGATCACCGGCTGGAACTTGCCCTCGAGGAAGTCCTCGACAGGGCTCGTCGCGCTGCGCAGTCGCAGCATCGCCTTCGGCGTGAAGACGATCAGCGGGCGACGCGGGCGGGCGTAGGCCTGGCGACGCAGCAGGTGGAAGTACGACGCCGGCGTGGAGGGACGGGCCACCGTCATGTTGTCCTGCGCGCACATCTGCAGGTACCGCTCGATCCGGGCCGAGGAGTGGTCGGGTCCCTGGCCTTCGTAGCCGTGGGGAAGCAGGAGCGTGACGCTGGACTGCTGGCCCCACTTCTGCTCGGCGGAGGAGATGAACTCGTCGATGACCGACTGCGCACCGTTGGCGAAGTCGCCGAACTGCGCCTCCCACAGGGTGAGGGTGTCGGCGCGCTCCACGGAGTAGCCGTACTCGAAGGCCATCGCCGCGTACTCGCTGAGGAGCGAGTCGTACACGTAGAAGCGACCCTGGTTCTCGCTGACGTTCGACAGCGGCAGCCATTCCTGGCCGTTCGTCCGGTCGTGGAGGACCGAATGGCGCTGCACGAAGGTGCCGCGCCGCACGTCCTGGCCGGCCAGGCGCACGTTCGATCCCTCGGCGAGGAGCGTGCCGAAGGCGAGCAGTTCGCCGAAGCCCCAGTCGATCTTGCCGTTGCGGCTCATCTCGTGACGCTTGTCGAGCAGCTGCTGGAGCTTGGTGTGGACCGTGAAGCCCTCGGGCTTGTTCACGAACGCATCGCCGATGCGTTCGATCAGCGCGCGGGCGACACCGGTCGTGTCGGGCTCCCCGGCGACAGGAACCTCCGGCGTCTCCTCGGAGACGATCGGCGAGGTGCCGGTCTGGGCGGCGTGCGTCTCGGCGAAGGCGATCTCCAGACGGTTCTGGAAGTCCTGCTTGGCCTTGTCGTACTCCTCCTCGGTGATGTCGCCGCGACCGACGAGCGCCTCGGTGTAGAGCTTGCGCACCGAGCGCTTCGCCTCGATGAGGTTCGTCATGAGGGGCTGGGTCATCGAGGGGTCGTCGCCCTCGTTGTGACCACGGCGCCGGTAGCAGACGAGGTCGATGACGACGTCGCGGTTGAACTCCTGCCGGTAGCGGAAGGCCAGCTCGGCGACGTGGACAACGGCTTCGGGGTCATCGCCGTTCACGTGGAAGATCGGCGCCTGGATGGTCTTCGCGACGTCGGTGGCGTAGATCGAGGACCGGGCGTCGAGGGGGAGCGTTGTGAATCCGAGCTGGTTGTTCACGACCACGTGGATGGTGCCGCCGGTGCGGTAGCCGCGCAGGCGCGACATCTGCAGCGTCTCCATCACCACGCCCTGGCCCGCGAAGGCCGCATCACCGTGGACGAGGATCGGCAGCCACGAGAACGAGCCGATGGGCAGGCGGTCCTGCTTCGCGCGGACGATGCCCTCCAGCACGCCGTCCACCGTCTCGAGGTGGGACGGGTTGGCGGCCAGGTAGACCGGGAGTTCCTCGCCGCCGTCGGCCACGAAGGTGCCCTGCGTTCCGAGGTGGTACTTGACGTCGCCGGAGCCGCTCTTGGAGCCGATGGCGACGGAGCCCTCGAACTCACGGAAGATCTGGCTGTAGGTCTTGCCGGCGACGTTGGTGAGGACGTTGAGGCGGCCACGGTGCGCCATGGCGATGGCGGCGCCGTCGAGTCCGATGCCGGCTGCGCCCTGCAGGATCTGGTCGAGGAGGGGGACGAGGGACTCGCCGCCCTCGAGGCTGAAGCGCTTCTGCCCGACGTACTTGGTCTGCAGGAACGTCTCGAAGGCCTCCGCCTCGTTCAGCTTGCCCAGCACACGCAACTGCTCGTCGTGAGTGGGCTTCTGGTACTTGACCTCGAGGTTCGCCTGGAACCAGGCGCGCTGCTCGGGATCCTGGATGTGCATGTACTCGATGCCGATCGTGCGGCAGTACGAGTCGCGGAGGATGCCGAGGATGTCGCGCAGCTTCGAGGTGCGCTTGCCGCCGAAGCCGTTCGTGACGAACTCGCGGTCGAGGTCCCAGAAGGTCAGACCGTGGTTCTCGATCTCGAGGTCGGGGTGGGTGCGCTGGACGTACTCGAGGGGGTCGATGTCGGCCATCATGTGGCCGCGGACGCGGAACGAGTTGATGAGCTCCTGGACCCGGGCGGTCTTGTCGACCCGCTCGGCGATGTCCACCTTGATGTCGCTCGACCACCGGATCGGCTTGTACGGGATGCGGAGGGCCGCGAAGATGTCCTCGTAGAAGTCGTTCTGGCCGATCAGGAGCTGGTGGACGATCTTCAGGAACTCGCCGGAGCCCGCGCCCTGGATCACGCGGTGGTCGTACGTGCTGGTCAGCGTGATGGTCTTGCCGATGCCGAGTTCGCCGAGTGTCTTCTCGCTCGCGCCCTGGAACTCGGCCGGGTAGTCGAGGGCACCGGCGCCGATGATGCAACCCTGCCCCTTCATGAGGCGGGGGACGGAGTGGACCGTCCCGATGCCGCCGGGGTTCGTGAGGGAGACGGTCGTCCCCTGGAAGTCGGCGGCGGTGAGCTTGTTGCCGCGGGCGCGGCGGACGAGGTCCTCGTAGGCGGCGAGGTACTCGCCGAAGGTGAGGGACTCGGCGCGCTTGATGCTCGGAACCATGAGCGCGCGGGTGCCGTCGGGCTTGGGCAGGTCGATCGCGATGCCGAGGTTGATGTGCGCGGGCGCGACGACCGACGGCTTGCCGTCGACCTCGGCGTAGAACACGTTCTGGGTCGGGAATGCCTTGAGCGCCTGGATCAGCGCCCACCCGATGATGTGGGTGAAGCTCACCTTGCCGCCGCGCGTGCGCGACATGTGGTTGTTGATGACGATGCGGTTGTCGATCATCAGCTTCGCGGGCACCGTGCGGACGCTCGTGGCCGTGGGGACGGTCAGCGACTCGTCCATGTTCGCGGCGAGGGTCTTGGGGAGTCCGCGCAGGGGGGTGACCTTGTCTTCACCGGCTGCCTGCTCGGACGCGGGCGCCGACTTCGGTGCCTCGGCGGGGATCGGCTGCGGCGCGGCGGGGCGGGCGGTCGTGCGGGCCACGGGCTGGGCGCCGGAGGCGGCCTCGGCCTTGGGGGCCGCGGCATCCGCCTTCGGGGCTGCCGTCTCGGCCTTCGGTGCAGGGGTGTCCGCCTTCGGCGCGGCCGCCGGGGTGGATGCCGCCGGGGTGGAGCCCTCAGGCGTGTAGGCCTCGAGGATCGGCCACCACTCCTTGTCGACGGAGTTCTTGTCGCGGCTGTACTGCTCGTACAGCTCGGCGACGAGCCATTCGTTGGCTCCGAACTCCCCGTCGTTCGTAGTTCCCACGCCGGTCGCCTGACTGGACACGGATCCGCCTGCTTTCGTCGTTGACGTTCAGAATGTGCGGAGCCCGCGCGGCCACGCGCACAGAGAACAAGGGTATCCCAGGTTGCGCGCCCGCCGACCGCTCGCGATCCCCCCGGAAGGCGGGGCGCGGGGCCGTCGCCGAGGATCGGCCCGCCACCGGGTCCGGTGGGTAGCGTGGACGTCATGCACTTCTCCGGCGAGCGTCCCACAGTCGATCTCACCTACTCGGACGTCTTCCTCGTTCCGCGGCGGTCGGGGGTCGCGAGCCGCCTCGACGTCGACCTGGCGCCGAGGGACGGCACGACCGCGACGCTGCCGCTCGTCGCGTCGAACATGAACTCGGTCACCGGGCCTCGGCTCGCGGCGGCGCTCGCCCGGCGCGGCGGCCTCGCCGTCCTGCCCCAGGACATGCCGCTGCAGGAGGTCGACCGGGCGATCCGCTGGGTGAAGGAGCAGCCGGTGGTCTGGGATTCGCCGCTCGTGCTGCCTCCCGACGCCCTCGTCTCCGACGCGGCCGCGCTCCTCCCGCCGGCATCCGGTCACGGGATCGTCGTCGCCGCAGGCGGTCCGCAGGTGCACGTCGACGACATCGTCGGGATCGTCTCCGCGGAACGGCTGGGAACGGCACTCCCCGACGCGCGGCTCGGGGACCTCGTGCGCAGCCGCGCGATCTCTATCGACGCCGACGACGTCCCGTCTCCGCGGGCGGCGTTCGACCTCCTCGTCGCGGCCGATGCCGATCTCGCCGCCGTCGTCCACCACGGCCATCTGGTCGGGACGATGTCGCAGCGCACCGCCCTTCGGGCGACGCTGTACCAGCCCGCGATCGACGGCGACGGCCGGCTCATCGTGGCGGCCGCCGTGGGGATCAACGGCGATGTCGGCGCGAAGGCCGAGGCGCTGGCGGCGGCCGGCGTTGACGTCCTCGTCGTGGACACCGCGCACGGCCACCAGGAGAGCATGCTCCGCGCACTCCGGACCGTGGCAGGCCTCGGCCTCGGTCTTCCCGTTGTGGCCGGCAACATCGTCACGGCGGAGGGAGTCGCCGATCTCGTCGACGCGGGCGCGACCATCCTGAAGGTCGGAGTCGGACCCGGCGCGATGTGCACCACCCGCATGATGACCGCGGTCGGCCGCCCGCAGTTCTCCGCGGTCCTCGAAACGGCGGAAGCCGCGCGGGCCGTGGGCGCCCACGTCTGGGCTGACGGCGGCGTCCGGTATCCGCGCGACGTCGCGCTCGCGCTCGCCGCCGGCGCGGCATCCGTGATGATCGGCTCCTGGTTCGCCGGAACGATCGAGGCGCCGGGTGAGCTCCGCGTCGATCCCGACGGGCGGGTGTACAAGGAGTCCTGGGGGATGGCATCCACCAAGGCCGTGCAGGGCCGATTCGGGCGGCTCGACGCGTACGAGCGGGCGCGGAAGGAACTGTTCGCCGAGGGCATCTCGTCCTCGCGGATCTACCTCGATCCGCTCCGGCCGAGCGTCGAGGACCTCGTCGACATGATCACTTCCGGCGTCCGCTCCTCCTTCACCTATGCGGGGGCTGCGACGGTGCCGGAATTCCACGAACGCGCGACGGTCGGCCTGCAGTCCGCCGCCGGGTACGAGGAAGGCAAGGCCCTCCCCGTCAGCTGGTGACCGGGAGCTCGCCGGGACGCGACGCGCAGAGGCGAGGTCGGGCACCGGTGCGCGGGGCGGTGATGCGGGTGGATGCCGCGCGCGTGCGGGCGCGCGTGCCGTAGAATCGTCCGCACAATGGACGACCCTCCCAGTAGACCTTCGCCCCACCGACCCTTCCCCCTGATGAACGGGGGTGACGTGTGATGGACTACGTCATGTTGGGCGTGGGGCTCCTCCTGACGATCGGCACCGGTCTGTTCGTGGCGAGTGAATTCGCGCTCGTCAACCTCGACCGAGCCGACCTCGAAGCGCGGCGCGCGGCCGGCGAGTCCCGCCTGTCGCTGACGATCAACGCGCTGCGGATCACGTCGACGCACCTCTCGAGCGCGCAGCTCGGCATCACGCTGACCACGCTCCTCACCGGTTACACGATGGAACCGGCGCTCTCGAACCTCCTCAGCCCCGTGCTCGCCGCGTGGGGGATTCCTGAAGAGGCGTCGCGACCGATCTCGACCGTGGTGGCGATGGTCGTCGCGACCGTGTTCTCGATGATCATCGGCGAGCTCGTCCCGAAGAACTTCGCCCTCGCCGTTCCGCGGCAGACGGCGAAGCTCGTCATGGGGTTCCAGACCGTCTTCACGACCGTCTTCCGGCCGGCGATCGTGCTGCTCAACGGCAGCGCGAACGGCGTTCTGCGCTCGATGGGCATCGAGCCCAAGGAGGAGCTGTCGGGCGCTCGAACCGCCGAAGAGCTCTCCAGCCTCGTCCGTCGATCCGCGAGCGCCGGCGTCCTCGAGGAGGACACCGCGTCGCTGCTGGATCGCACCCTCACGTTCTCGCGTCTCACGACGGCCGATGTCATGACTCCGCGGCCGAGCGTGCACGCCGTGGCATCCGATGACAGCGTCGAAGACGTCATCCAGCTGGCTCGGCGAACGGGCCACAGCCGCTTCCCGGTCTATGCCGAGTCGATGGACGACATCACCGGGATCGTGCACCTCAAGCAGGCCGTGTCCGTGCCGCGTGAGCGCCGCGCCGACGTTCCCGCTGCCGCCATCGCCGAGGAGCCGCTGCGCGTGCCCGAAGCGGTGCACCTCGACGGACTGATGTCGGAGCTGCGCTCCCGCGGGTACCAGATGGCGATCGTCGTCGACGAGTACGGCGGGACGGCCGGCGTGGTCACGCTCGAGGATCTCGTGGAGGAGATCGTCGGCGAGGTGCTCGACGAGCACGACCGCAGCCGCGCCGGCGTCGTCCGCGCTGCCGGGTCGATCATCTTCCCGGGTGACCTTCGCCCCGACGAGGTGCTTGACCGCACCGGCATCCGTGTGCCCGAAGGCGATGTCTACGACACCGTCGGCGGCTTCATCATGGCCACGCTCGAGCGCATCCCCGCCGTCGGCGACGAGATCCAGATCGAGGACGGCACGATCGCGGTGCAGCGCATGGACGGCCGTCGCGTCGACCGAGTGAAGTTCGTGCCCGTCCCCGTGCCGGCGGGTGCCGAGGTCGAAGGAGGTGATCGTCGATGAGCGATTGGGCCGGTATCGCCTGGTTGGTCGTCCTCCTGGTCGCCAACGCGTTCTTCGTCGGCGCCGAGTTCGCCGTCATCTCCGCGCGCCGATCGCAGATCGAGCCGCTCGCCGAGAAGGGGTCCCGCGCCGCCAAGACCGCGCTGTGGGCGATGGAGCACGCGACGCTCATGCTCGCAACCTGTCAGCTCGGCATCACGATCTGCTCGCTGCTGATCCTGAACGTGTCGGAGCCGGCGATCCACCACCTGCTCGCGGTGCCGCTCGAGTTCCTCGGCTGGCCGTACGCGGTCGTCGACGTCGTCGCGTTCGTGATCGCCCTGCTGCTCGTGTCGTACCTCCACGTGGTGTTCGGTGAGATGGTCCCCAAGAACCTCGCGTTCTCGGTGCCTGATCGCGCGGTGCTCCTGCTTGCGCCGCCGCTCGTGTGGGTCTCGCGGGTCTTCCACCCCGTGATCGTCGCGCTCAACTGGATCGCGAACCACATCGTCCGCCTGTTCCGCGTCGAGCCGAAGGACGAGGCCGCCTCGACCTTCACGCTCGACGAGGTCGCCACGATCGTGAATCAGTCCCGAATGGAGGGCGTGCTCGATGACGCCTCCGGCGCGGTCGCCGCGGTGGTCGAGTTCACCGACAAGAAGGCGGGCGACATCGCCGTCCCGCTCGGGGAGCTCGTGACGCTCCCCGAGACGACCACGCCCGACGAGATCGAGCGCGCCGTCGCGCGTCACGGATTCTCGCGGTACGTGATCGTCGACGAGGAGGGGATGCCGCTCGGCTACGTCCACCTGAAGGATGTCCTGCGCGCGGCGGAGGGCCCCGATTCGGAGGCGAACGTCGCCCGTCCGATCAAGCCGAAGCGCATCCACCACATGCTGCCGATCAGCGAGACCACCGACCTCGAGGACGCACTGGCGCTCATGCGACGCTCCAGCCGTCACCTCGCGCAGGTGCGCAACGCCGCCGGCGACACGACGGCGGTGCTGTTCCTGGAGGACATCATCGAGGAGCTCGTCGGAGAAGTGCACGACGCCACCCGGCGGTTCTGACCCCGCACGACGACGCCCGCCACCCGCGCGATGCGGGGGCGGGCGTCGTCGCGTACGCAGGGGATCAGTGGCGGCGTGCTCGCGCGTACTGCGCAGGCCAGAGCGAAGCGGCACCCGGCGCATTCAGCTCACCGGCTGCGCGGAGGCCGAAGTGCGGGTCGCGGAGCCACTCGCGGCCGATCATCACGGCATCCGCCAGACCGTCGCGCAGCACCTGCTCCGCCTGCGGGCCGTCGGTGATCTCTCCGACCGCGGTCGTGAGGAGCCCCGTCCCCTCGCGCACGGTGGCCGCGAAGGGGACCTGGTAGCCGGGGCCGGTGGTGATCTTCTGGTGAGCCACGAGCCCACCCGTCGAGATGTCGATGACGGCGGCGCCGCGCTCGGCGACCCACGCGGCGACGGTGGCCGTCTCCTCGACACCCCAGCCTCCCTCGGCCCAGTCGGTGGCCGAGAACCGGACCGCGATGACGCGGTCGGGCGCGGCGGCGCGCACGGCCTCGACGACGCGGAGGAGGAACCGCGCCCGGTTCTCGAGCGTCCCGCCGTACTCGTCGCTCCGCTGGTTGGACAGCGGCGAGAGGAACTCGTGGATCAGGTAGCCGTGGGCGCCGTGCACCTCCAGCACGTCGAAGCCGGCCTCGTCGGCGCGGCGCGCCGCCGCACCGAACGCGGCGACGAGGTCGTCGATGCGCGGGACGGTCAGTTCCGCCGGTTCCGCGTATCCATCGAAGGCGAGGGCGGACGGAGCCTCCGTGACCCACCCGCCGCGCTCGGCCGGCACGCTCCCGCGCTCGTCCAGGAGCGGGCTCCACGTCGACGCCTTCCGGCCGGCGTGCGCGAGCTGGATGCCGGCGGCGGCGCCACGGGCGTGGATCGCGGCGACGATCGGCTGCCACGCATCCCGCTGGGCGTCGTTCCAGATACCGGTGTCCTCGGGGGTGATCCGCCCCTCGGGGACGACCGCGCTGGCCTCGGCGATGACCAGTCCCGCCCCGCCCGAGGCGAACTGCGCGAGGTGCACGTGGTGCCAGTCGTTCGGGACTCCGTCCGTCGCGGTGTACTGGCACATCGGGGAGACCCAGAGGCGGTTCCGGACGGTGAGCCCGTCGAGGTCGAGGGGCGTGAACAGCAGGCTCATGCGGTACTCCGTCGCAGTAGGGTGGCGCCATGACAGGGCGCGGGTGGACCGGGGCGGACGTGGCCGCCGTGCTTCGGATGCCAACGGCATCAGATGACAAGTATTCCCGCGGTGTGGTCGGCATCCGAACCGGTTCCGATGCCTATCCGGGCGCCGCCGCCCTCGGTGTCGAGGCCGCGTGGCGCACCGGCGTCGGTATGGTCCGCTACGTCGGGCTCCGCCGGGCGGAGGATCTCGTCCTCGCACGCCGACCCGAGACGGTGACCGCCGCCGGGCGCGTCCAGGCGTGGGTGGTCGGCTCCGGGACCGACCCCGACGCGCGGACCGAGGCGGAGACCGCGGAACTCCGTGAGCTGCTGCAGGGCCCCGTTCCCGTCGTGGTGGATGCCGGTGCGCTGAGCCTCGCGATCGCGGCATCCGCTCCGCTGATCGTCACCCCGCACGGGCGCGAGCATGCCCGGCTGCGGTCGCTGCTCGGGCTGGACCCGGATGACGCCGATGCCGTCGTGGAGACCGCCGACGCGCTGGGCGGCGTGGTCGTCCGAAAGGGTGCCCGCACACTGGTCGCCGCCCCGGGTGGTGGCCTGATCGCCGTGGACGCGCCGACCTCGTGGCTGGCGACGGCGGGGACCGGCGACGTGCTGGCGGGGATCATCGGCGCCCTCGTCGCGACGGTCGACGCCGGCGATGCTGATGCCCTGCGCTCGGCGGCGGTGTCGGGCGTGTGGATCCACGGCGACGCGGCTCGCCGCGCGTCGATCGCCCGTGACGGTGGTCCGATCACCGCACTCGATGTCGCCGAGCACGTCCCGGCGGTGGTCGGGAGTCTCCTCGCGCGGTGAGATCCGGCACGGGGCGCCTCCGTAGGATGAGGGGGTGAGGAATCGGGCCGTGCTGTGGGTCGGGTTCGTGGTCGTCCACGTGATCGTCGCGACGCTCGGCTTCGTCCTGCCGAACGAGCCGATGGGTGATGTCTACAGGGTGTACGAGCCGTGGTCGACGGCCGCCTGGGAGGGTCGCGGTGTCGTCGGGATCACCGAGCACTGGGTCTACCCGCAGCTCGCTCTGCTGCCGATGCTCATCGCGCACGGCCCCGGCGTGCTCCTGGGCGATTACACCGTGGGATGGGCGGTGATGGTCACCGCCGTCGACGCCGTCGCCTTCGCCGTGCTCCTCGGGCGCGGCCACTCCCGGGGTCGGGTGATCGCAGCGGGGTTCTGGCTGATCGCGATCGTGTGCCTGGGGCCGGTGGGGATGTACCGCATCGACGGCGTGACCGTGCCGATCGCGATCCTCGCGCTGCTGTGGCTCGTGGGGCGACCGTGGCTCGCCTCGCTGCTGCTGGCGGCGGCGACCTGGATGAAGGTGTGGCCTGCGGCTCTCCTGGCTGCGGCACTCGTCGCGCTCCGGCGTCGCAGCGCGGTGGTCGGGGGAGCAGTGCTCGTCAGTGCCGCGGTCCTGGCATCCGTCCTCGTCGCGGGTGGACCTGAGCACGCGCTCGGCTTCGTCTCGGGGCAGACCGGCCGTGGCCTGCAGGTCGAGGCGCCGATCAGCGGCGTGTTCCTGTGGGGTGCGCTTCTCGGCGTCGACGGCTTCTGGGTCTACTACGACCAGGAGCTCCTGACGTTCCAGGTGACCGGCACACAGGTCGACGTCGTGATCGGTGCGATGACGCCGATCCTCGCGCTCGCCGCGGTCGGCATCGCGGCCCTCGGTGCGGTGAAAGCCCGACGCGGAGCCCGATTCGTCCAGCTGTTCCCGGTGATGGCGTTGTCGCTGGTGACGGCGCTCATCGTCTTCAACAAGGTCGGGTCCCCGCAGTTCCAGACCTGGCTGTTCCCGGTGATCGTCCTCGGGCTGGCGATCGATCGCCGTCGGTGGTGGATGCCGGCGCTCGTCGTGCTGGCCGCCGCGGCCCTCACCCAGCTGGTCTACCCGGTGCTGTACATGGGGATCCTCTCCCCTGAGCCGCTCGCGGTCACCGTCCTCACGGTGCGCAACCTCCTGCTCGTGGCACTGTTGGTGTGGATGGTCGTCCGTCTGGCGCGCGTGCCCGTCCCGCCACGGCTCCTCGATCCCGTCCCCTGAATCCGGAGGTCCTCATGCTCATCGCCTTCTCCGTCGCCCCGTCCGGGACCGGCCGCACCGACGGCTCCGTGCACGACGCCGTCGCCGCGGCGGTGTCCGTCGTCCGCTCGTCGGGTCTGCCGCATCGCACCTCGTCGATGTTCACGGAGATCGAGGGGGAGTGGGACGAGGTCATGGCCGTCGTGAAGGCGGCGGTGGATGCCGTGCAGCCGTTCGGCTCGAGGGTGTCCCTCGTCCTCAAGGCGGACATCCGCCCGGGTCGCTCCGGCGAGATCGACGGCAAGCTCGAGCGCCTGGAGGCGGCGATCGAATCGATTCGTCCCGCAGTGGGCGACGGGAGTACGATCTCGGAGTGACGACGACCTCCCCCTCCCGACGCACCACAACCGGAGCGCTCCTCGCGCTCGCCATCGGCAGCTTCGGGATCGGGATGACGGAATTCGTCGTCATGGGGCTGCTGCCCGAGATCTCGCGAGAGCTCCTCCCGACGGTCTGGGCCGCGAGCCAGGAGGATGCCATCGCGCAGGCGGGCTGGCTCATCACGCTGTACGCCCTCGGCGTCGTGATCGGGGCACCGACGATCGCCGGGTCCGTCGCGAGGTTTCCGCGCCACCGCGTGATGGTGCTGCTGGCGCTCGCGCTGACCGTCTTCAACGCACTGACCCTCATCCTGCCGACGTTCGAGCTCGTCGCGGCATCCCGCCTTCTCGCGGGCCTGCCCCACGGTGCGTATTTCGGGATCGGCGCGCTCGTCGCCGCGGAGGTCATGGGACCGGGCAACCGCGCGAAGGGCGTCGCCTTCGTCCTCACCGGACTGACCGTCGCGAACGTCGTCGGTGTCCCGCTCGGGACCTTCCTGGGCCAGAATCTGGGCTGGCGGTGGGCCTTCCTGCTCGTCGTGGTCATCTTCGCCCTCGCCACCGCGGCGATCGCGCTCACCGTCCCTCACCGGGCGGGCGAGCCTGCACGGACGCTGCGGGCCGAGCTCGGGGTCTTCCGCGTCGGGCAGGTCTGGTTCGCCCTGGGCATCGGCGCCGTCGGCTTCGGCGGATTCTTCGCCGTGTACACGTACGTGGCCACCCTCGTCACCGAAGCGGCGGGCGCGCCCGCGTGGAGCGTTCCCCTCGTCCTCATCATCCTCGGCGTCGGCATGACGGTCGGGAACCTCGTGGGCGGTCACCTCGCCGACCGAGACCTCACTCGGGCCCTGTTCGGGCTGATGGGTGGACTCATCCTGTCGCAGCTGCTCCTCGCGCTGACGGCCGGATGGATCGTGAGTCTCGTGTTCTTCGTGTTCGCCGTCGGGTTCACGTCGTCGGCGGTGAGCCCCACCATCCAGACGCGGCTCATGGACGTCGCCGGCGACAACCAGTCCATCGCCGCGGCGCTCAATCACTCCGCGCTGAACATGGGCAACGCGCTCGGCGCAGCCCTGGGCGGTGCCGTGATCGCGGCGGGGCTCGGGTACACGGCCCCGGTGTGGGTCGGGCTCGTCCTCGCGCTCGGCGGGCTCGGCATCGCTGCGGTCAGCTTCAGCCTCGAGCGGCGACGCGCCTCCCGGCCCGAACTCGCCCGGGTCTGACACGTCCTCCGGCGCCGCGCAAGCCCATCCCGGCCCGGGCCTGCCGCTGGTTAGCCTGGCACCATGTCCCGGAACACGCGCCTGCTGGCCTGCACACCCGACGACGTCTTCCGCGTCCTCGCGGACGGATGGCTCTTCCCCTCCTGGGTCGTCGGAGCGTCGCGGATGCGTGATGTCGCCGAGGAGTGGCCCGCCCCCGGGTCTCGGCTCCATCACTCGTTCGGGGTGTGGCCGGTGCTCATCGACGACGCGACGGAGGTCGTCGTCTACGACCCCCCGCGCCGACTGGTGCTGACGGCGAAGGGGTGGCCCCTCGGGGAGGCCCGCGTCGACATCCAGGTGAAGCCGCACCCGGAGGGCTGTCTCGTCCGGATCCAGGAGGAGGCCGTCGCCGGCCCCGGGAGCCTCGTCCCACGCCCCGTGATGGATGTCGCGCTGCAGCTGCGCAACGCGGAGACACTCCACCGCCTGGCGTACCTCGCCGAAGGGATGGCGTCTCGCCCGACAGAGGAGACCACCGCCGAAGCAGAGGACGCCGACGCGTGAGCCGACGTGATGCCGTCGTCGTCGGCTCGGGCCCGAACGGTCTGGCCGCCGCCGTCACCCTCGCGCGGGCGGGGCTGGCGGTCACCCTCATCGAGAAGGCTGATCATCTCGGCGGCGGGGCGAGCACGGCCGAACTGACCCTCCCCGGCTACCGCCACGACGTCTGCTCGGCCGTGCACCCACTCGCGTTCGAATCGAGGTTCTTCCAGGAGTTCGGACTCGCGCGGCGCGTGGAATTCGCCGTTCCCGACGCGTCGTTCGCGCAGCCGCTGGATGACGGGCCCGCCGCGATCGCCTACCGCGATCTGGAGCGCACCGGCGACACCCTGCGGGGTGACGGCGACGCGTACGCGCGGCTCCTGCGCCCGTTGGTCGATCGGCACAGCGAGGTCGCGGAGTTCACGGGGCATCCTCTGCTGCGGCTGCCGCGGCATCCGTCCGCGGCCGCCTGGTTCGCCGCCCGCGCGGCAGAGCAGGGGAGTGCGCTGTGGAACACGCGGTTCACGGGCGATGCTGCACCGGCACTGCTGACCGGTGTCGCCGCACACACGATCCTCCCGCTGCCGAGCCTCGCCGCAGCCGGCGCGGGGCTCGCCCTTTCGACCTACGGTCACGCGCTCGGGTGGCCGATCCCGATCGGCGGGAGCCAGGGCATCGTCGATGCGCTGGTCGACGACTTCCGCGCCCACGGCGGCGAGATCGAGACCGGGCGAGAGGTCACCTCGCTCGCGGAGCTGCCTCCAGCACGCGCCGTCCTGCTCGACGTCGTCCCGAGTGCGCTGCTGCGGATCGCCGGCGACCGGCTTCCCTCCGCGTATCGCGGCGCGCTCGAGCGGTTCCGGTACGGCGGGGCCGTCGCGAAGGTCGACTTCGCTCTGAGTGCGCCCGTCCCGTGGCGCGACCCGGCGGTGGGGGAGGCGGGAACCGTCCACGTCGGTGGCACGCGCGCCGAGATCGCGGCATCCGAGAACCTCATCTCCCGAGGCGGACTGCCCGAACGGCCCTACGTGCTTGTGGCACAGCCCTCGCTGTTCGATCGGACGCGTGCTCCCGCCGGCGCGCACACGCTCTGGGCGTACACGCACGTTCCGGCGGGGAGCGGAGCCGATCGCGCCGACGCCGTCATCTCGCAGATCGAGCGGTTCGCGCCCGGGTTCCGCGACGTGATCGTCGCGACGCGCTCCCGCACGGCGATCGAGGTCGCCGACGAGAACCCGAACTACCCCGGCGGCGACATCGCCGCGGGCTCACCGGGGCTGTGGCAGCTGCTGAAGCGCCCCGTCGTCTCCTCCGACCCGTGGCGGACGCCGGCCGGCGGGATCTACCTGTGCTCGGCGTCGACGAGCCCGGGGCCGGGTGTGCACGGACTGGCGGGGTGGTACGCGGCTCGGAGTGCGCTCCGCCACGAGTTCGGCACCACGATCTCGCCCGACCTCTCGCCCCGCTGAGTCAGGACGCGAGCAGCCGGCGCAGGTGAGCGCCCACGGCGGCGGTCTCGATGAGGAATCCGTCGTGGCCGAAGTCGCTGGAGAGCACGACGGCCCCGTCATCGATCGTCGTCGGGATGCCGCGGAAGATGCGATGCTGCCCGTCGACCGGGAACAGGCGGTCACTGTCCACCCCGAGCACCAGCGTGCGCGCACGCACCCGGGCGAGCGCCTCCTCGACGCCGCCGCGCCCGCGCCCGACATCGTGGGAGTTCATGGCCTCGACCAGGGTGATGTAGCTGTTGGCGTCGAACCGGCGGGTGAACCGGTTGCCGTGGAAGTCGAGATAGCTCTCGACCGCATACCGCCCGCCCTCGCCGAACGGGCTCTTGTCGGACTGCCACGAGCGCTGGAATCGCTGGTTAAGCTCGGTCGGGGTGCGGTAGTTCAGCAGGGCCATGCGGCGGGCGAGCGCCAACCCGCGGTGGGGACCGTCGCCGTCGGCGGCGTCGTAGTACTCGCCGCCCGCGAAACGCGGGTCGACCTGGATCGCGGCGAGCTGCACGGAGTTCAGGGCCACCTGGTCGGCCGTCGTCGTGGGTGGGGAGCACAGCACCGCGAGTCGCTCGACGCGCTCGGGATGCCCGACGCCCCACTCGAGGGCGTGCATGCCGCCCATGGAACCGCCCACCACGGCCGCCCAGACGTCGATGCCGAGCGCATCCGCGAGCATCGCCTGCGCCGCGACCTGGTCGCGGATCGTCAGAAACGGGAACCGCGAAGCCCACTCGTAGCCGTCGGGCGCGATGCTCGACGGGCCGGTCGAGCCCTGGCATCCGCCCAGCATGTTCGGGGCCACCACGAACCAGCGGTCGGTGTCGATCGCGGCGCCCGGGCCGACGACGTCGCCCCACCAGCCGTCCGTGGCGTGCCCGGGGCCGGCATCGCCGCGCACGTGGCTGTCGCCGGTCAACGCGTGGAGGACGAGCACGGCGTTGTCGCGCGCGGGGGAGAGCTCGCCCCAGGTCTCGTACGCGAGGCGGATGCCGGGCAGGCTCGCCCCACTCTCGGTGGTGAACGACCCGAAGGCGGCGAAGCGGCGATCGCCGATCGGGTCGCCGTCACGCCACGCACCGGTGGCGGGGGGACGCCCGAGGAGAAGTCGCGCGTCGGCCTCGGTCACCGGTGCCGAGGGCACCGTGTCTTCCGAGGTCTGCCAGTCCATACGACCATTCTCCCGGCCGATGGGGAGGGTCAGCGCAGTGTTACGGGGGGCACGGACACCTTCGAAAGTTTCCGCCGAAAGGCGGGCGCGGGACCTTCGGACCCGTCGTTAGCGTCGGGGAGATCACCATTCTGTGACCTGATCGCTCCACCGGAAGAGACCCTGATGATACGTTCCTGGCGCCGCACCGCCTCCCTCACGATGGTTACAGCGCTCCTGGCGTCGACCATCGTGGCATTCCCCTCCATCGCATCGGCGGACGACGAGGTCGACGCGGCCTCGATCGCCGTCGCTGCGCAATCACTGGCGAATCTGGATGAGTCACTGCTCCTTGCTGCATCCGATGGAGCCGGGACCGGGACGGTGCAGACCAGCCAGGGCACTATCGGTGTCCCGTCGCGGTTGACGGACGGGGTGTCTATACACTCTCCCGGGCGGTCGCCCTTGACGATCGATCTCCCCGAGGCGGACGCGGCGGGCGATGCCGTCCTCCTCCAGGGTGGGGCGGTGACCTACCCGGGTGAGTCCCTGACCAATTCTGTGATCGTCGGTGACGCGGGTGTGCAGATGCTGACGACGATCACTTCCGCCGACGCGCCGGAGCATCTCGAGTACGACGTCGACCTCGGCGTCGGCGAGTCGTTGCGATCGACCGAGGACGGCGCCGCGGTCGTCGCCGCTGACGACACTGTCCTCGCCGTGGTCGCGGATGCCTGGGCACTCGACGCGGACGGCGACCCTGTCGCGACGCACTACGAGATCGAGGGCTCCACGCTCATCCAGGTCGTCGATCACCGCGCGGCGGGGGTCGCCTACCCGGTGGTGGCGGATCCGATCTGGATCGCTCCGTGGGTGTTCAAGTGCCTCCTGGGCCTCGGGCTCAAAGGGCCGCAGATCACGCAGGCCTTCGCCACCGGCACGATCTGGGGTGGCCTCGGCGCGGCCGTGCTCGCCTGCGCACTGGGCAAGTGATCGCCGTGCAACCTGAGGAGCTGGCACGGAGGATCGCGAAGGTCGATTCTCAGATCGCGGCGCACCCGCTGTCCAGCGAACGCGTTACGCAGGCGCATGCCGTCATCGAGGCGCACGGGGGCACGGACGACTCCGATGCGATCTCGCGCGAGTTGGCCTCTCGAGGGCTCCCGAGTCTGGTGGAGCTCGGCCGTATCCAGGCGCGGAGCTCGTTCAGCTGGTGGCGGCTCCACCGCAAGCGGCGAGCACTGCTCCGTCGCGCGGATCGCTAGGCGACCCGCGCGCGGCGGACCGAGGAGACGATCGAGTCCAGCACAGCGTTCGACTGACGCAGCAGCGGGCGGGACGCGGCATCCTCGACCAGACGGTCCATGAGCAGCTGGGTCCTCGACACGATGGGATGCCAGTAACCGCCGGGGTGGTGCCGGTCCAGATCCAGGCGCAGTGACCCGTGGTCCGTCGTGAGCACGGCGGTGCCGGGCGCCAGGTCGAGGTCCGGGTCGGTCTGCGTGATCATGACCAGGACGGAACTCCACAGGCCCGAGAACGCGCCGGGGAACGGGAACCGTGTGGTCCTCAGGTCCAGGGTGGCACCCCGGATCTCGGTCCAGTCGACCTGCTGCGTCACGGCGGGTCCATCTCGGTGACTGATGGTGTCCACGCCGAGGACGAGGTGACGCCGACCGGGATCGCCGATCGCGAGCCCGTCAGGCACAGCGTGAAGAGGTCCGTAGCGTTTCATCGTCTTCCCTCGAGCGTATCGGGCCGGACGCACGACACCCCGCCGCGGGCGGACCCGGGCGGGGTGTCGGTCTCCTGAGGAGGGGAGGTCAGGCGCGGGCGGCCTCCGAGAGGCGGCGCGCGGCGGCGAGGGCCTGGTCGAGGTCGGCCTTCAGGTCGTCGATGTTCTCGAGGCCGACCGACAGACGGACGAGGCCCGGCGTGACGCCCGAGGTGAGCTGCTGCTCCGGCGTCAGCTGCGAGTGCGTCGTGGATGCCGGGTGGATCACGAGCGAGCGCACATCGCCGATGTTGGCGAGGTGGCTGAACAGGGTCAGCGAGTTGACGAACTCGCGGCCGGCCTCGACGCCGCCCTTGAGCTCGAACGACAGCACCGCGCCGACGCCCTTCGGCGCATAGCGGTTCGCCGCCGCGTACCAGGGCGAGGTGGGCAGGCCCGAGTAGTTCACGGAGGCGACGTCGGGGTGGTTCTCCAGCCACTCGGCGATCTCCTGCGCGTTCTGCACGTGACGCTCGATGCGCAGCGAGAGGGTCTCGACGCCCTGGATGAGGTTCCACGCGCTCTGCGGGGAGATGGCCGAACCCAGGTCGCGCAGCAGCTGCACGCGCGCCTTGATGATGTACGCGAGGGCGTCGCCGACGGCCGCGGTGTAGACCGCGCCGTGGTACGACTCGTCGGGGGTGGTCAGGCCCGGGAAGCGGTCGGAGTGCTCCGACCACGGGAAGGTGCCGCCGTCGATGATGGCGCCGCCGATGGTCGTGCCGTGGCCGCCGAGGAACTTCGTCACCGAGTGGACGATGATGTCGGCGCCGTGCTCGAACGGGCGGATGAGATACGGGGTCGCGATCGTGTTGTCGACGATGAGCGGCACGCCCGCCTCGTGGGCGATGTCGGCGACCGTGCGGATGTCGAGCACGTTGATCTGCGGGTTGCCGATCGTCTCGGCGAAGAACAGCTTCGTGTTCGGCCGGACGGCGCGGCGCCACTCTTCGGGGTCATCCTGGTTCTCGACGAACGTCGTCTCGATGCCGAGCTTGGCGAGCGTGTACTTGAACAGGTTGTAGGTGCCGCCGTAGATCGAGCTGGACGAGACGATGTGGTCGCCGGCTTGCGCGATGTTGAGGACCGCGAACGTCTCTGCCGCCTGACCGGATGCCACGAGGAGGGCGCCGGTGCCCCCTTCGAGCCCCGCGAGGCGCTGCTCGAGCACGTCCTGGGTGGGGTTCTGGATGCGGGTGTAGATGTTGCCGAACTCGGCCAGCGCGAACAGATTCGCGGCGTGGTCGGCATTGTCGAACACGTACGACGTCGTCTGGTAGATCGGGGTGGCGCGGGCCTTCGTGACCGGGTCCGGAGCGGCACCGGTGTGGATCTGCTTGGTCTCGAAGCGCCAGTTCTCGGGTGCGGACATGACGGGCTCCCTACGGTCGGGTGGGGTGGGGTGCGACGGATGCCGCGACTGCTCCGACGTTACGAGGCGGCGGCATCCTGGACAACGACGCGGACACGTGACGTAACGTGCGGGGACGGCCGGGCCCTGCGCGACTCGCTAGCGTGGTCGCATGGCGAATCGACGTGCAGTGGTGACCGGTGCGAGCTCGGGGATCGGCGAGGCGACGGTGCGGGCACTCCGCGCGTCGGGATGGGACGTCGTGGGCGTGGCGCGGCGCGCGGCGCGCCTGGAGGCGCTGGATGCCGAGCTGGGATCGCGGTCGTTCGCCGCCGATCTCACCAACGAGGCGGACGTCACGGCGCTCGCCGCCCACCTCTCCGAGACGGGACCGGTCCACGCCTTCGTGCACGTGGCCGGGGGAGCGCGGGGCACCGATCGGGTCGAGGAAGGGAACCCTGCCGACTGGCGGTGGATGTTCGAGGTGAATGTCCTGTCGGCCCAGCTGCTCGCCGCGGCGCTGCTGCCGCTGCTGCGGCGCGCGAGCCACGACGGCGGTCACGCCGATGCGGTGTTCGTGACCTCGACCGCCGCGCAGACCGCGTACGCGGGCGGCGGCGGGTACAACGCCGCGAAGGCCGGCGAGTCGATGCTCGTGCACGCGCTGCGGCTGGAATTGAACGGCGAACCGATCCGCGTCGTCGAGATCGCGCCGGGCATGGTGTTCACCGAGGAGTTCTCCCTCAACCGGCTCGGCGGCGATCAGGCCGCGGCCGAGGCGGTCTACGACGGGGTCGCCGAGCCTCTCGTCGCCGCAGACGTCGCCGACGTCATCGCCTACGCGATGAATGCGCCGGGTCACGTGAACCTCGACCTCGTCACGATGCGACCCGTCGCCCAGTCGGCGCAGCACCTGCTCGCGCGGGGCCCGCTGCAGCCGCGCGACCCCTCGATCTGATCAGGCGGGCGGCGCGTCGGCGAACGCCACCTTCGGGACGACGAGGAGCAGAAGCGCGGCCAGGAAGCCGCCGGCGGCGCAGATCGCCCAGACGGTGATGTAGCCCCCGAGGGAGCTGGCGGTGTGCCCGGCCACCGTGCCGACCCCGGCGGCGAGGACGACACCGAACACCGCCGACGAGAAGGCACCGCCGATCGTCTTGGTGGTGTTCGTCATCCCCGACGCCTCGCCCGTGTGTCCGAGCGGCGCCGCGGCCGCCGCGGCCGCGGGCATCGCGCCCACGAGAGCGCCGCAGCCGATGCCGGCGATCGAGAGGTTCAGCAGCACCTGCCACAACTCGAGGTGGAACGGCAGGAACAGCGTGTATCCCACACCGACGAGGAGCGCGGCGGCGATCAGCATGAGGCGAGGGCTGATGCGACGGGAGGTGAGCGAGAAGATCACGGCGCCGACGATGAGCGAGACGAGGTACAGGCCGATGACGTACGAGCGTTCGGAGGCATCGAGTCCGAGACCGTAGCCGAGAGCGGGATCCGTGCCGGCGTACGTCGAGAGCGGCCCTTGGGCGCCGAGCAGGCTGATGCCGATCAGGAACGCCGTCGCCTGCACGGGCCACATCTCCGGCCGGATCAGCACCCGGATGTCGATGATGGGATTCTGCTGTCGCAGCTCGTACCAGACGAAGACGGCGAGCAGCGCGACTCCCAGGGCGAGCAGGCCCGCGACGCCCCACCAGGCGCCTCCGCCCAGATCGAGCTCCCCGATCAGTCGCATCCACGCCAGGGCGCCGGTGACGAGCAGGAGCCCCCAGGCGAGGATCACCGTCCCGAGGGTGTCGATCGACCTCGCGCCGGAGGGCGTGGACTCGGGAACGAACACCCAGATCACGACCGCGACGAGCGTGACGGCGATCGCCGGCACCATGAGGGTCAGAGCGAGGTCGCCCGTCGCCGCGTAAACGCGGCCCGCGGCGAGCGCGCCGATGATGGCTCCGGCTTCGAGACCGACGACGAGCAGTCCCGCCGCGCGGCGAGTGAGGGAGACGCCGCGGTTCTGCTCACGGCCGCGCTCGAAGATGAGAGCGATCTCGAGCGGCAGCCACACGACGTAGAAGCCCTGGAGCGACCAGAACAGCAGGAACGACCAGAAGGAGTCCGCGAAGACGAGGCCCCACGAGGCGAGCGCAGTGAGGATCGCCGCCAGCAGCAGGATCTTCTTGTGCCCGAACATGTCGCCGAGCTTGGCGAGGATGGGGACGACGATCGCCGACAGGAGCAGCTGGCCGGCCTCGAACCAGTTGACGTCGGCGTCGCGGATGCCGAGTTCGAGCACGATGTCGCTGAAGAGGGGGATGTAGTACCCCTGCAGGATGCCGCTGACGATCTCGACCACGATGAACCAGCCGATGAGGCTCGCGGTGATCCCCATGGCTGAGGTCCGCAGCGTGGAGGTGGCGAGGGGAGACGCGGTCGGGCTGGTCACGTTCGGGAGCCTAGCGGCGCGGCGCCGCTCCGACGCTTTGGCCGGGTCGGGCGTTTCGTCTCGCCCCGCGAGCGGAGCGAGACGAAACGCCCGAGCGGAGCGGGGTCAGAACGGGGGGAGTGTGAGGTCGGCAGGGGTGAAGGCGACGGCCGGGGTGGGTGCGTCTTCTCTGTAGGTCCTGCCGAGGGGTGAGGTCCATTCGAGGACGCCACCCGACAGTTGTCGGACCCTCCAGCTCGTGAATTGCTTCATCGAGTGATGTCGCTGGCACAGGTGGCAAAGGTTGCAGGTGTGGGTCTTCCCGCCGAGCGCGTGATCCACGTTGTGGTCGATTTCGCAGCGTATCGCGGCTTGCCGGCATCCCGGGAACCTGCAGTGTTGGTCGCGGGCCTGCAGGTAGCGGCGCATCTTCTCCGGGACCCGGTACGAGTCGACTGCGAGTACCGAGCCGGTGACGGGATGGGTGACGAGTCGCTCCCATTGCGTGTTCCCGCCGGCGAGGACGCGGGCGGTGGCGGGGTCGATCGGTGAACGACCCACCAGGTCGCAGGATCGTGGTCGTCGCCGGCGAGTGCGTGGGCGGGGATGACGACCTGGATGCGGGCTCGGATCTTTCCGAGCGGCCCGGCGGTGGTTCCGCTGGTGTCGTCGAGGGCAGGGGTTCCTGCGAGGAGGAGGTCGGCGAGGAGGTCTGCGCGGACCTGCTCCATGGTGCGCGCGTCAGTGGCGACGATTTCGGCGTCTACACCCGCGGCGCGTTCGCCACGGGTGTCGACGATCGCCCGCCCCATCCGGGTGAGCCGGTCGTGGATGCCTTCCGCGAGGGCGGTGGGCATCTTCGCGATCAGCTCGCTCATCCCGTCTGAGGTGGGCACGATCCGCACGCACCGCCCGGCGGCGGCTTCCTCGTGGCGTTCCTGGAACGACCGGGGGTGCAGGTGCTGCGCGAGCATCTCGAGGGTCGGGCGGACCCGGTTGGGGGTGTCGCGTTCGCACTTCGGGATTGCGGCGTCCGCGAACACGCCCCGCAGGTCGGGCGGCAGCACACTCCCCGCGGCGACGATCGTCAGCACGTGCGCGCGCACGATGCGCCCGGCTTCCCACGCCTCGAGGGCGGTGGGGTAGTCCTCCACGATCGTGCGGGCCTCGTCGATCCGGCGCTGCATCGTCCTGTCCGCGACCCGCATGATCGCGCCGAGCTCCGCCGCGATCGACCGCAGCACCATGTCCTGCTCACGGACCCGAGCGGGTGAGCCCGCCGCCGTTTGCTCGGCCAGGGCGGCCGCTGCAGCGAGCAGCCGGACTTCGCGGATCTGCACGGCAGTGGCATCCTGAGCCAGCCCTTCGAGCCCGTGCGCGAGCCCGGCAAGAGACGCCATGAAAGCGTCCGATCCGGGAGTCTCTGCGGGGCTGGTCATACCTCCATTGTGGCGAGGGGTTCCGACATTGAGCGGGCCGAATCGACCCTCTCAACCCCAGATCAACATGAGAGAACATTCATCTTCGAGCGTCCAGATCGCGCAACTTTGGCGCCGTGGCATCCGCGATTCGCTGGGCGTTTCGTCTCGGTCGCTGCGCGTCCTCGCTCAGCGACCGAAATCGCGAGTCCCGCGCGGCCTATCCTGGAGATCTCCGACGAAAGGATGCCGGTGACCGAGCGAGAGACGCTGACCTGGGACGGCTTCGGCCTGGCGACCCGTGACCTGGCGCGATCGATCGTCGCCGACGGGTTCGCGCCCGATGTCGTCGTCGCGATCGCCCGCGGCGGACTCCTGCCCGCCGGTGCGATCGCGTACGGACTCGGCGTCAAGAGCTGCGGTGCGCTGAATGTCGAGTTCTACACCGGCATCGGCACGGTCCTCGACGCACCCGAACTCCTCCCGCCCGACCTGGACCTGGGCTACCTGCCAGGGAAGCGCGTGCTCCTCGTCGACGACGTCGCCGACAGCGGCCGCACGCTCGCGCTCGCGGTCCGCATGCTCGAAGATGCCGGTGCCGACGTCCGCTCCGTCTGCATCTACACGAAGCCCGGCTCGGTGGCGACCCCCGACTACTCCTGGCGCGAGACCGATCTCTGGATCAACTTCCCGTGGTCGTTCCAGGGAACCGTCGCGCAGGAGGACGCCGGCCTGCCTGCGAGCGCCTGATGGCGAAGAGTCTCGCCGACCTGGCGGCCTCCGGGCTCATGGATGCCGCGTGGGCGGACGCCCTCGCCCCCGTCGCGGACGACATCGCCGCTCTCGGGGACCGCCTGCGTGCGGCCGAGGGCGGGTACCTCCCCGCCGGAGACCACGTCCTCCGCGCGTTCTCCCGTCCGCTGGGACATGTCAAAGTCCTCATCGTGGGGCAGGATCCCTACCCCACGCCGGGTCACCCCATCGGTCTGTCGTTCGCCGTGGAGCGGCACGTGCGCCCCCTGCCTCGGAGTCTCGCGAACATCTACGCCGAGCTCGAGTCCGATCTCGGCATCCCGCGCGCGGAGCACGGCGACCTCTCGGCGTGGAGCGACCAGGGGGTCATGCTCCTGAACCGGGTGCTCACGGTCAGCCCTGGGCTCGCCGGCTCGCATCGCGGGTGGGGGTGGGAGAAGGTCACCGAGCACGCGATCCGCACGCTCGTCGCGCGGCGCTCGCCGCTGGTCGCGATCCTCTGGGGCCGGGATGCCGCGAATCTCCGGCCGCTGCTGGGGGACACGCCGATCGTCGAGTCCGCCCACCCGTCGCCGCTGTCGGCGCGGCGTGGCTTCTTCGGGTCGAGACCCTTCTCCCGCGCGAACGAGCTGTTGGCGGACCAGGGGACGGAACCCGTCGACTGGCGGGTCGCACCCTGACCCGTATGCTGGCCGCATGTTGGAGGACGAGTACGACCGCGACCGGCGTCGTCTTCCCCGGCATCTGCGCTCGCGGCCCGAGCCGGAGCGTCCTTTCGCCTTCGAGCTGAGGCCTGCCGTCCGCACCGACATGGCGGACGTCCGCGAGATCTACAACTACTACGTGACCAATTCGGTCGTCACGTTCGACGAGAAGCGCTGGACGCATCGTCGATGGGTGGAGAAGTTCGATCACCTGTCGAAGCTCGGACTGCCTTTCCTCGTGGCGGTCTCGCCGGCAGGCCAGGTGCTCGGCTACGGCCTCGTCTCGCCGTGGACCGGGGGCAAGAGCGGGTACCGCTACACCGTCGAGAACTCCATCTATCTCGGTCAGGCCGCCGCGGGGAAGGGGCTCGGCAGGGCGCTGCTGGAAGCCCTCATCGCGGCGTGCGAGGAACGCGGCATCCGCGAGATGGTCGCCGTGATCAGCGACAAAGGCGCCGAAGCGTCGGTCGCGCTCCACGAGAAGCTCGGCTTCGTCGAGGTGGGACGAATGGGCAAGGTCGGGTACAAGTTCGGGCGCACCCTCGGCACGGTCTACCTGCAGAAGCACCTGACGCCGGTCAAACGGCCGTCGCTCCTGTCCCGACTGCGCTCGCGCTGACAGCGCCCGGTCAGGGCGCGTCGGCGGCGCAGGGTTCGCCACGGTCCCGGACGGCGTCGATGAGATCGCGCCACGCGCCACCGGCTTCCGCGTCGGCGAGGACCGCGCGTCGCTCGCCGGGCACCGCGTCGCCCCGAACCGGAGCGCCGGCAATCGCCGCCTCGCCGCTGCGTACATCATCCGCGGCGGTGATCTCCCACGTGAACTGGTCGGCGCCCGGCGCCTCGCCGGATGGTCGCTCCGCCTCCCAGGGGCACGCCGAGACGAGGTCGAACCATTCGGTGGCCTCGCTGCCGGCCGCGCTGACCCGCCAGGCCCGTCGGAGCCCCGCGAAGCCTCCGGTGCGCACGACGAGGATCGTCAGGTGCTCAGCTGTTGGCGACATCTCCCGTGACTCCGACGCCCTGCCACGCGGTGCGCACGGCGGCGGCCTCCTCCGACTCCTCACCGTACTCCCGCCCGGCGGTGTCGATCGTCGCGGCGGCGAACTCGGCGAAGCTCGACGCGGGGGAGAGCGTGCCGGAGGTGAGGGTCCGGTACCAGATCGTCCCCGCGCGCTCCCACGCGAAGCCGCCGAGTGCGAGCGCGACCAGGTGGAAGGCCTTGTTCGGGATGCCGGAGTTGATGTGCACGCCGCCGTTGTCACCGGAGGTCTCGACGTAGTCGCGCATGTGGGCCGGTTGCGGGTCGCGGCCCAGCACGTCGTCGTCGTAGGCGGTGCCGGGTGCGGCCATCGACCGCAGCGCGGAACCGCTGACCGCGTCGGTGAAGATGCCGGCGCCGATGAGCCACGTCGCCTCCGCTGCGGACTGGCCGCGCAGGTGCTGCTCGGTCAAAGCACCGATGACGTCGGCGATCGACTCGTTGAGGGCGCCGGACTGCCCCGAGTAGTCCAGGCCGCCGGCGTGCTCGATGACACCGTGTCCGAGCTCGTGGGCGATCACGCTGACCGATTGCGTGAAGCCGGAGAAGATCTCTCCGTCCCCGTCGCCGAAGACCATGCGGCTTCCGTCCCAGAAGGCGTTGTCGTAGTCGCGACCGTAGTGCACGGAGGCGTTCAGCGGCCCGCCCGCGGCATCCAATCCGATCCGCTCGAAGGCCTGCCACAGGAAGTCGAAGGTGGCACCGAGGCCGTCGTACGCCTCATCGACGGCGGTGTCGCCGGTCGGCGCCCCACCCTCGCTGCGGACCAGGACGCCGGGGAGCTCCTCCCGGCCCATGGCATCGGAGATCCGTCGGTCGGGGTCGGGACTGGCGGCGAGGACGAGGGCGTCACCGTCGACGGAGAGGTCAATGTGCGCCGGCATCGGTCGATACGCCCGCGGCAGGGCGAGGGTCGCGCGTGCGGCGGCGACAGCGGCGGGGAAGCGATCGACGGGAGCTGCCGCGAGTCGGGCGAGCAGGTAGGGAGGGACGATCGCGTGCATGGCCCCACGCTAGCCCCGACCGGCGACACCGGCGCGGTCAGCGCCGCGGATCGATCACCGGGATCGAGGCCAGCAGGCGGCGGGTGTAGGCGACCTGCGGCTGGAGCAGCACCTTCTCGGTCGGCCCCTCCTCGACGACCCTGCCGTCCTTCATCACGATCACGTCGTCGCACAGGCTCTGCACGACGCCGATGTCGTGCGAGACCATGACGAGGGTCAGGCCGTCGCGCGCACGGAGCTCCCGGATCAGATCGAGGATCTGCGCCCGCACGGTCACATCCAGCGCGGACAGCGGTTCGTCGCCCACGAGAAGCCGCGGACGGTGGACGAGCGCCCGGGCGAGTGCGATGCGCTGTCGCTGGCCGCCCGAGAACTCGTGCGGATAGCGGTCCGCGCTGTCGGAGGGGAGTCCCACGTCATCCAGCACCTGCCGGACCCGTGCGCGCCGGTCCACGTCCACGCCCAGTGCCCACAGCGGCTCGCCGACGATGCGGCCGACGCTCATCCGCGGGTCGAGCGACGCATAGGGATCCTGGAAGACGATGCCCGTCTCGCGCCGGAGCCAGTGCAACGACGTGGCGGATGCCGCGGCATCCACATCCCGCCCGTCGAAACGGACCGTCCCCGATGTCGGTACGTCGAGTCCCAGCAGCAGCCGCACGAGGGTCGATTTGCCGGAGCCGGACTCTCCGATCACCCCGAGGGCCGAACCGGCGCGCACGTCCACATCGGCGTCCTCCAGTGCCGTGGCGAAGGTCCGTCGCGCGAACAGCGCGGTCCGCGGCAGGGGATGCCGGCGGGTGAGCCCACGTGCGGTGACGAGATCGGTCATCGGGTTCCCCCCGGTTTCCACAGCGTGGCGGTCGCGTCGCGGAGGAGGCCCTGGGTCACGGGCGAGGTCGGAGACGTCAGGAGGGTCGCGAGCAGGCCTCGCTCGACGACCCGGCCGCCGTCGAGGACGACCGCATCGTCCGCGACCTGCGAGAGGACCGCGAGGTCGTGCGTGATGAAGACGAGCGACATGCCGTCGTCGTCGACGAGCTGAGCCAGCAGGTCGAGGATCTCGGCCTGGATCGTCACGTCGAGGGCCGTCGTCGGCTCATCCGCGATCAAGAGGCGGGGGCGGCAGGCGAGAGCCATCGCGATCGCCACGCGCTGACGCTGCCCTCCGGAGAGCTGGTGCGGGTAGCGACGGACGAGGCGCTCCGGATCGGGCAGGCGCACGCGGCGCGCTTCTTCGATGGCCCGCGCCCACGCGTCGCGCCGCGAGACGCCTCGCTGGTGGATGCGGATCGACTCGGCGATCTGCCGACCGACGGTGCGGATCGGGTTGAGCGCGGTCTGCGGCTCCTGGAAGACCATCCCGATCTCGTCGCCGCGGATGCCGGCCAGCCGGCGCTCCGGCATCCCGAGGATCTCGCGTCCCTCCCACCGGACGCTGCCCGAGACCGTCGCGCCGTCGGGGAGGAGACCAAGCAGCGCGAGGGAGGTGAGGGACTTTCCCGACCCGGACTCGCCGATGAGCCCCATCCGCGCGCCGGGATCGACGACGAAGGACACGTCGTCGACGACCCGTCGACCCGCGATGTCGATGGTGAGGCCACGGACGTCCAGGCTCATGCCGTCACCGCCGGGGTGTGCATGGTGGCGGCGCGGTGCGACCCTCCCCGCCGGGAGAGCGTCGGATCGGTGGCGTCCCGGAGACCGTCGCCCAAAAGATTGAAGCCCAGCACCGTGAGGGTGATGGCCAGACCCGGCCAGACGACCGATCCCGGGTGCACGGTGATGTACTGCTGGAGCTCTGCCAGCAGCAGGCCCCACGAGGGCTCGGTGACCGTCGCCCCGAAGCCGAGGTACGACAGCCCCGCCTCGGCGAGGACGGCGACGGCCATTCCCCAGGAGAGCTGGACGATGAAGACGGGCGCGACGTTGGGAAGCAGATGGCGCCACAGGTTCTGCCACGGCGTCAGTCCGCTCGCGCGTCCGGCGAGCACGAAGTCGCTGTGCAGCACGCGCCGGAGCTCCGGACGGGTGACGCGTGCGATGTTCACGCCGAAGCCGATGCCGACCGAGACGACGACGACGAGCAGTGACCCGCCCCAGACGGCGGAGATCATCATCGCCAGCAGGAGCACGGGGAACGCGATGAGGATGTCGACGATCACGGCCACCGCCTCGCGCACGGCGCGGACGGCCAGAGCGCCGAGCGCGGCGAGGGCGAGACCGGTGATCGTCGCGATCGCCCCGGCGCCCGCCGCCACCCAGAGCGTCGTGCGCGACCCGGCCATCAGAAGGCTCAGGATGTCCCGACCCGAGCCGTCGGTCCCCAGCAGGTGATCGGCCCCCGGCCCGGCCCACCGGTTCGCGATGTCGACACGCAGCGGGTCGAACGGGGTCCAGAACAGCGAGACGACCGCGATCGCGACGATCGCGAGGACCACGATCGCGCCGAAACGACCCGGCCACGACGCCCACAGGCGACCGGCCCACCCCGAGCGGATCATCCGTCCCCCTCCCGCTGGCGGGGATCGATGACGCGGTGGAGCAGATCGACGAGGAAACCGACGATCAGCACGAACCCGGTCAGCACGAGCAGCTCGCTCTGGACCTTCACGAGGTCGCGGTTGCCGGTGTCGGCCACGAGCATCCGCCCGATGCCGGGGAGGCTGAAGAGCTGTTCGATCACAACGGCGCCGACGATGATGCCGGCGACCTGGAGTCCGATCACGGTGATGACCGACAGGCCGACCGAGGGGAGGCCGTGCCGTATCAGCGATTGCGTCTTCGTGAGGCCCTTCGCAGCGCCGGTGCGGACGAAGTCCTGGCCCAGGGCCTGCAGGGTGGCGGAGCGGACGAAGCGCAACAGGACCGCGCCCTCGACCACGCCGATCGTCAGCGCAGGGAGGATGAGCGCCCGCAGCGCGGCCGCCGGATCGTCCCACCCCGCGCGCGGAAAGCCCTGCGCGGGCAGCCAGCCGAGCCAGACGGCGAACACGACCACGAGCATCATGCCCGCCCAGACGACCGGGACGGCGGCCAGCGCCTGGGCGCCGAACGAGACGATCGACCCGTCCACGCGGTGGCGGCGGACGGCGGCGACGACACCGAACGGCACCGCGATCAGCAGGGCGATCGTCAGCGAGAGCAGCCCCAGCGGGATGGTGACCTGGGCCTTTTCGACGATCTCGTCGATCACCGGCGTGCCGGTGAGCTGCGAGGTGCCGAGGTCGCCGCGGAGGACGCCGAGGATCCAGGTGCCGTATTGCACCGGGAGCGACTGGTCGAGGCCGAGGCGTTCCCGGATGGCCGCCACCTGCGCCGCGGAGGAGTTCACCCCCGCGATCAGTTGGGCGACGTCGCCGGGCAGCACCCGCAGCGTCGTGAAGATCAGCGCACTGGCGACGAACAGGCCCAGCAGGAGCAGGGCCAGTCGGGTCAGCGCGTAGCGGATCACCCCTCGCTCTTGGCCAGCTCGGCGAGGTTGAGGCGCTCGTTGACGTTCGTCGACGGCATCCCCGTCACCGCCGTCGAGACGGCCAGCACGGACGCGCCGTTGTAGAGCCAGTCGGCGGCGTGGTCCTCGGACACGAGGCGGGCGGCCTCGGTGAGCAGCGCCGCAGCCTCGGCCTCATCGGTCGAGGCGACCGCCTGCGCGTACAGGTCCTGGACCTCGGGGTTGTCGTAGGTGAAGTAGTACGCGGGGTTCGCCCAATTCTCGAAGTCGCGCGCCTCGGTGTGCAGGACGAAGCTCAGCTCGTAGTCCTGGTTGATGTACACGTCATTGAGCCACGCCGGGAACTCCACCGGGTTCACGGTGAGGGTGATTCCCACGTCGCGGAGATTCGACACCAGGATCTGCGAGACCGTCGTGCCGTAGGCCGACGGGATCGTCAGGGTCAGGTCGAGATCCTCGGCGTCGGCCTCGGCGAGCAACGCACGTGCGGCTTCGGGATCGAACGGCGCGACGTCGGCGAGGTCCTCGAACCCGGGGTCGAGCGAGGGGATCGGGCCGTACTGCGTCTTCCCCGCGCCGAGGGCGTCGACGATCGACTGCTTGTCGATCGCCTGACGGATCGCCTGACGCACCTTCACGTCGGCGAGGGGGCCGTCGGTCGTGTTGAAGGCGAGCGTCCCCTTGTCGGTGGAGTCGCCGAGGACCAGTGCGAAGTCGCCGTTCGCCTCGACCTGCTCCTTGAGGTTCGCGTCGAAGCCGGTCAACACGTCGAAGTCTCCTGCCAGAGCGCCGCTGAGAGCTGCCTGGTTCTCGCCGACGTACGAGAAGACGACCTCCGCGACTCCGGCGGGCGCACCCCAGTACTGCTCGTTGCGCTCGAAGGTGATGCTGTCGCCCTGCTTCCAATCGCTGAGCACGAACGGGCCGGTGCCGTTGGTCGCGGTCTGGCGGTCGATCTCGTCATCCTGCTTGAGGATGAGGCCCGCGCGGCCGGTGAGGCTCCACAGCAGCGTCGAATCGGGCTCGCTCAGCGTGAGGGTGACCGTCTGGCCGTCGGCGGCGATGTCGGCCACCTTCGCGAGGCGCGCGGAGTCCCGGTACGCCTCGTTGTCGCGCACCTGGGTCAGCGACCACACGACGTCGTCGGGGGTCAGCTCCTGGCCGTCGTGGAAGGTGACGCCTTCGCGGACGGTGAAGGAGTAGGTGAGACCGTCGGGCGAGACCTCGTAGTCGCTCGCGAGGGCGGGGACGATCTCCTGATCGGCCGTCCGCGACACAAGACCCTGGTAGACGTTGTCGATCAGGATCTGATCGAGCGCGGCGCCCGCGGTCTCGCGGATGTCGAGGTTGCCCGGCTCGAGGACGAGGCGGATGGCGACGGATGCCGCGGGGTCGGGCTCGCCGGCTGATTCGGAGGGGCCGGGGCTCGAGGCGGTGCAGGCGGAGAGGGCCAGTGCGCCGGCGGCGAGGAGTGCCGTGGCGGCCAAAGCGGTGCGGCGGAACATGTGGGGGGATCCTTTCACGAGGACGTGGGGCGTCGTTGCTGCCGGCGCCCCATGCTCGGGTGCGGGTTACAGCCTAGAGTCCCGCGCCGATGCTTCGGTCACGCGCCGTCACGGACGTCCCGGGCGACGTCGGCGATGAGTCGTGCGAGGTCGGCGGGAAGCTCCTCGTGGATGTTGTGGCCGGCGCCGATCTCGAAGACCCGCGCACCGGGGACGCGGGCCGCGAACTCGTCCCGGTCTGCCTCCGTGAGGAAGCCCCGCGTGCCGCGGATGAGGGTCACCGGCGCCGTCACCCGGGCGAGATCGTCCCAGCCGGCTGCGGACAGGACTGCGGCGCCTTCGCGCTGCCCGGCGTCGAGCGCTGCGGCCGCGGCGGGGTCGCCGGCGAGGGCATTCGCGAGGTGCGCGAAATGGTGCTTCCACTCGACCCGGCCGTCGGCACGGACGCGGGAGTTGAGGAAGACGCCGCGCTCCGCGGACTCGCGGGAGCCTCCCAGCCCGAACGACAGTGCGCGCTCGAGCAGCTCCTCGCGCGACGCCCAGTCTTTGGGACCGGCGAAGAACGCGCGGATCTGCGCCGCTCCGCCGTTCGGGTCGATGCCGGGGGAGATGTCCACCACGACGAGCGCCGCGACGAGCTCCGGATGCGTCGCGGCCAGGGCGGCGGCGCTGAGTCCTCCGAGCGAGTGGCCGACGAGCACCTGCGGAGCCGTCGTCCACGCGGCGATCGCCGGTGCGACGTCGGCGGCGATCGTGGCGCCGGAATAGGCGGCATCCGCCCGCCAGGAGGAGTCGCCGTGACCGGGCAGGTCGAGCACGAGCGCCGGCAGGCCGAGGTCGATCACCGTCGTGTCCCACGTGTGCGCGTTCAGGCCGGCGCCGTGGAGGAAGGTCACGACCGGCGCGGCGAAGACGTCCGCGCCCGGCGCTCCGTACTGCAGCGCGCTGAGCGTCCGCCCGTCCGGGAGGGCGAACGAGAGCCGGCGCACCGCCGGCGGGACGACCCCCGCGGCGTCCGCCTGGGCGGGAAGGAACGAGAACTCATCGGTCGCGTCGGTCACCGGCCCATTGTGACGGATGCCGCGTCCCGCCGGACGCGCGTCGGTAGTGTGGCGTCATGACGGATGAACACCGCGTCCACCTCTCCCGCGCGGCGCGTCCGGCCTACGACGCCCTCGACGCGTTCGCGACGACGGTCGGCGCGCTCGCCGCCGACGCGGGGATCGACGACCGGATGAAGGAGATCGCCCTCATCCACGCCTCGCAGCTCAACGGCTGCGCCTACTGCGTGCGGGTGCACACCGACCGTGGTGTGCGCGCCGGTCTCACTGTCGACGACGTGGGGCAGATCGCGGTGTGGCGTGATTCCGGCATCTTCACGGAGCGGGAGCGGGCGGCCCTCGAACTTGCCGAGCACTACGTGTTCATCCACGACGACGGCATCCCCGACGAGGTCTACGACCGGGTGGGCGGCATCCTCAGCGAGCAGGAGTACGTCGCGCTGAGCTGGCTGCTGGTGTCGATCAACGCGTTCAACCGGATCACGATCGCCGGGAAGTACCCCGTCCCGCCGCGGCGGGATCGGGCGTGAGTGCGCTCGAGGTCCCTGGCGCGCTGAACTTCCGTGACGTCGGCGGACTCCCGGCTGGGCAGGGGAGCACCCGGCACGGCGTCCTGTACCGCTCGGGGAATCTGGCTCATCTGACGGATGCCGGTCGCGCGGAGCTGCGCGCACGCGGCATCCGACGCATCGTCGATCTGCGCGACGACGACGAGATCCGCTGGGAGCCCTCGCAGCTGACGGGATCCGACGTCGAGACGGTGCGCGTGCCGATGTTCGCGGGATCGGCGGCGTCGTTCTTCGACGACGACCTCTCGCTCGACGACCTGTATCGCGCGCTGATCGACGGCTCCGCCGCGCGCCTGGTCGAGGTCGCCCGCGCCGTCGCGGAGACGCAGCCGGTCCTCGTGCACTGCACGGTCGGCAAAGACCGCACCGGCGTGAGTGTTGCCCTGCTGCTGGCCGCCGCTGGCGTCCGCGAGGATGCGATCATCGCGGACTACGCCCGCACCGAGGGTGAGCTCCCCGCCGAGAGGAACCGGCGCGTGCTGGCGTTCCTCCGCAGGACCTACCCGCGTGCGCGTCACCTCGAAGACCTCGCGACGCGCTCGCCCGCCGCCGCCATGGTGCGGGTGTTCGACGACCTGCGGGTCCGCTACGGCGGCCCGGTCGACTACCTGCGAGCCCATGGGCTCACCGACGATGACGTCACCGCGCTGCGGCGCGCACTCGTGGGCTGAGCGGCTCAGGAGCGCGGCACGTAGCGCCCGTCGGCCAGTCCCGCCTCGATCTCGAAGCGGTTGGTGAGCGGATTCCGGCCGGCGAGCAGGTACAGCACGGGCATCAGGAAGCCGTACCGACGCCACTGCTGCTTGTGGACGGCCTCGTGCCGGAGCAGCCGATCGTCGATCCGACCGTCCCCGGTGAGGAAGCAGCCGCCGACGCATACGCCGCCTCGTCCGAACGTCGCCGCCGGCATGCCACGGAACACCAGGAGGCCGCCGCGGCGCTCCACCCGCCCCGTCGACCACACCATGCCCCAGACCCACCCGAACGCGGTGCCCGCCGCGTACCCGAGCAGGCTCACGGGCGAGTCGAGCAGGAACGGCGGGATCCAGCGGTCGAATCGGCGTCCGCGGGCGAGGGCCTGCTCGGCGCGCTCCTCCCACCCCCGTGGCGGGGCTGCGCTCATGCGAGGGCTCCGACGATGCGGAGGATCGTTCCGAGGTCCTCGACGGCGTCGTCGGACGACGCGGGGGCGAATCCGGCGATCGACGCTCCCACGAGGGGGACGCGCTCGCGGAGGCGGTGGACCGCGGCGGTGAGGGCACCGGGATCGAGCCCGAACGGGACCGGCTCCAGCACGCCGGAGATCGCCGACGGATCGAGGACGTCGAGGTCGACGTGGACGAAGACCGCCTCCGCACCCGTCGCGGCGATCGCCTCGGCCAGAGCGGCGGGGTCGGCTGTGACGGTGTCGGCCGAGAGGGTGCGGACTCCGCTCGTGGCGAGATGGTCGGCCTCCGCGTCGTCCAATGAGCGCGCTCCGACCACCATGATCCGCTCCGCCGGCACGAGCGTGCGGTCGACGAACGGACCGGGCGTGGATACGGCCCGCAGCGCCATACCCGCGAGCGCGCCCGAGGGGGAGGAGTCGACGGTGTGCAGGTCGCCGTGGGCGTCGAACCAGACGACGGCGAGAGACGGATGCCGCGACGCGGCGTGCGCGATCGCGGGCACCGCCACGGCGCAGTCGCCGCCGATGACGAGGGGTCGCTCGTCACGCTCCGCGAGTGCGGCGGCGATCGCATCGCGCACCCGGCCGAGCGTGCTGAAGCGCCGAATGCCAGAGCCGAGGGATTCCCCGGCCTCGGCCGGGACGTCGATGCGGGTCACGGCGGACCGCGGCAGATCGCCGGCGAGCGCTTCGGCGCCGTCGATGAGGCGCATCGCGCGTGAGGAGGGAGAGCCCTGCCACTGCGGCGCCACCAGGAAACGGGTCATGGGGTCCTCCGGGGATGCGCGCGGCGCCGGACCTCGGGGTCCGGCGCCGCGCGGCGGTACCGCTTACTGCTCGATCGCGCCGGCGTTGCCACCGGTCTTGAGGGCGGCCAGGCGCGCCTCGACCTCGGTGAGCTCGCCGATGTCCTCGAGCTGGTTGAACTG
This sequence comes from Microbacterium marinum, assembly GCF_014204835.1. NCBI lineage: Bacteria > Bacillati > Actinomycetota > Actinomycetes > Micrococcales > Microbacteriaceae > Microbacterium > Microbacterium marinum. Next base: position 1,186,798 of record NZ_JACHMD010000001.1, read on the forward strand.
CGCGTCGATCGAGGATGCCGCGATCTCGGCCTTGCCGGCGGCGAGTGCCTCCTGACGGCGGACCTTGTCCTCGAAACGGCCGAGCTCGCTCGTAGGGTCGAGTACGTCGATCGACTTGACGGCATCGTGGACCTTGTTCTGCGCCTCGGCGGTCTTGGCGCGCGCCAGCAGCTCGGAACGCTTCGAGCGAAGCTGGTCGAGCTTCTGCTTCATGCCGTTGAGGCCGTCCTTCAGCTTCTCGACGACCTCGGTCTGCGCGGCGATCGAGGGGGCGATGGCGCGGGCCTCGTTCTCCTCGCTGATCTGACGCTGGAGGGCGATCTTCGCGAGGTTGTCGAACTTGTCGGCATCGGTGCTGTTGCCGGCGCCGCGGAGTTCGTCCGCCTTCCGGCTGGCCGCGATGGCCTTGTTGCCCCATTCGGCGGCGGCCTTCACGTCCTCGTCGTGGTCACGCTCGAGGAGGCGGAGGTTGCCGATCGTCTCGGCGATGGCCGCTTCGGCGTCCGCGATGTTGTTCGTGTAGTCGCGGACGAGCTGGTCGAGCATCTTCTGCGGGTCTTCGGCGGAATCCAGCAGGGCGTTGATGTTCGCCTTCACCAGGGTCGAGATGCGGCCGAAGATGGACTGCTTTGCCATCGTGTTTCCTTTCCTGACGGGGAGTCCCGAGGTTGAGGGTGAGGTCGTGGGAGGGGAGGGTCTGCGGCGACGGAAGATCAGAAGCGACCGCCTCCTCGCCGGGATCGGGAGCCGCCGCTGCTGCGCCCGCCGCCGAACCCGCTGCTGCGTCGTCCGCCCCCGAATCCGCCACTGCTGCGTCCGCGTGAGCCGCCGAATCCGCCACCGAATCCGCCGCCCCCGCCGCCGCCGTTGAGCAGTGAACCGAGGATGATCCCGCCCAGCATGCCGCCGAAGTCTCCACCGCCGCCACCGTTTCCGCCAGCGGAGAACGCACCGACGTCCTGCTGGGCGTGCTGAGTGGCCTGCGAGGCGAGCGCGCCCGCCCGCTGAGCGAGTGTCAGGGCGCGTTCGGGATCGGTCTGCTCGAGCTGTGTGGCCTGCACGAGGGTCGCGCCCGCTTCGGCGAGCCGGGTGCGCGCGGTCGCGCCGACGGCGCCGCGCCGCGACGAGATGAAATCCTCGGCGGCAGACACCTGGGCTTTGGCCTGCAGGAGCGTCTGGGCGAGGACGGTGCGGGCCCGATCGGCGCGCTGCTGCGCGTCGCGGATGCTCCCGAGCGCGGAGTCGATCTCGGAGTTCGCCTTCTCGAGCAGCCCCAGCGCCGTCTTCGGGTCGCGAGCTGATCCCTCCAGCGCGGTGCGAGCGGCACCCACCTGCTGGCGGGTGGCCGCGATGATCGGGGCGAGCCGCCCGTCCGGATCGTCCGTGGCCGCCGCTGCGGCCAGGTCGCCGTCGAGTTCGGCGAGCAGGGCCGCCGCGCTGCGCTCGGCGGCCGCGAGGTCGGCGCCCACGGTCTCGACGGCGTCCTCGAGGCGGGTGGCCTGTTCGACCGCCTGCTCGGCGGCGCGGATGGCCACCGCTGCCGCGGGTCCGTCGCCGCTCTGCACCGCCCGCTGTGCGACAGCGAGCTGCTCGCCGGCGAAGCGCAGGCGCGCGAGAGCCTGGTCGGGGTTGTCGTGGATCGTGGCGAGAGCGCCCTCCGCGTAGGTGCCCCGCAGCTCGGTCAGCCGGGCGGCGGCGTCGTCCACCTGGGCGGTGGCCGCGGCGTGCTGCTGCTGCACCCGGCCCAGAGCCTCGGGGGCGTTCTGGGAGAGGTCGCGGAGTCGGTCGAACGCGTCGGCCTTCTCGTCCAGAGCCGCGTCCGCGGCTTCGCATAGCTGCACGATCTCCGCGTACCAGGCGCGCTGCTGGTCGGCGCTGTCGGGCACCTCGTCGTCGAGCTTCTGCTTCAGCCCGAACGCCCGGTCGAGGGACGCGCGCGCATCCGCGACGGCCTGTTCGAACTCGGCGGCGGCGGCATCCCCGAATTCCGCTTTCGCGAACCCGAGCTCCTGCCGGCTCGCGGTGAGGGCGTCGTCGGTGCGGACCAGAGCGGATGCCGCGTTCCGCTCGAGCTCCTCCAGCGGAACCTGCGCGGGCGTGGAAGGCTCGGCCGCCCGCCGCCGGCGCCGCAGCAGGGCCCAGATCAGCAGGGCCGCCAACGCCGCGCCCACGATCACCACGACCCAGAATCCGCCTCCCAGGCCTCCGCCACTCCGGGCCTCCTGCAGGCCGTCCGCCGCGGCGATCGCGGCGCCCTGCCAGTCGTCCTCGGCGAGGACGGGGTAGACGTCTTCCTGCTCGATCGCGGCGATGCGGGTCTCCGAGATGGGGCCGGAGGAATCGGCGGACAGGTAGAACGATCGGGCTTCGGTGGCGACGGCGAGCAGGTACTGATTCGGGCCGAGGCCGCCGCGCTCGGCGGTCGCGTTCGCCCAGTCCTCAGCCGAGGACTCGCCGAAGTCGGTGACGTAGACGACCCACAGCCCGACACCGGCATCGTCGGCCAGAGCGTCGAGGCGCGCGTTGATCGCGTCCTCTTGCGCGTCGGAGAGCACACCGGCGTCGTCGAGCACCTGATCGGAGTCGAGGTCCACCGGGTCGACCGCGGTGGCGGGGGAGGCCGGGAGCAGCGTGCCGAGCCCGATCAGGAGCGCCGCCGCGAGCGCCGGCAGCCGTCGAGATCGCATCGGTTCCCTCCTCCGGGCGCGGAAGATGCCGCCCGTCGCGAGTCTATGCCGCGACCTGCATGTCTCGATAGCGGCATCCGTGCGGTGCGCCTGTGCGTTCGCCATGTGTTCGTGACCTAGGCTCACCGGTTCGGAGGTGCCATGGACGATCGGTACGGAACGGACGTGCTCGCTGCGGGCTGGCGGAACGCGGGGCGGAAGCAGGTCGCTCGGGTGGAAGCGCGCCGCGACCTCGTCGTCGAGGTGGCCGGCGATGACTATGTGGGCGCGGTGACCCGGATCGAGTCGGGTCACGTCGAGCTCGAAGACCGCCACGGCCGGGTGCGTCTGTTCCCGCTGGGGCGCGGCTTCCTCGTGGACGGAGCGCCGGTGGAGCTCGTCGTGCCCGCCGCAGAAGCGCCGGCAGGGCGCACCCGCACCGCCTCGGGGTCATTCGCCGCCGGACCGAGCCGCGCGCGCGTGGCGCGTGCGTCGCGCATCCTCGTCGAGGGCAAGCACGACGCCGAGCTCGTGGAAAAGGTGTGGGGCGATGACCTCCGCGCCGAGGGCGTCGTCGTGGAGTTCCTGCAGGGTCTGGATCTGCTCGAAGACCTCCTCGCCGCGGAGCCGCCGACCGCGGAGCGACGGTACGGCGTGCTCGTCGACCACCTCGTCCCGGGGTCGAAGGAGACCCGCATCGCGGAGCAGATCCGCCGCGGTCCCCACGGCCGCCACCTGAAGATCGTCGGGCACCCGCACATCGACGTGTGGCAGTGCGTCCGTCCGGCGACGCTCGGCATCGCAGCGTGGCCGAACGTCCCCCGCGGCGTGGACTGGAAGACGGGTGTCAGCCGTGCGCTCGGCTGGCCCGCCGACGACCACGTCGACATCGCCCGCAACTGGCAGCGGATCCTCGCCTCGGTGAAGACCTACCGCGACCTCGACCCGGCCCTCCTCGGCCGCGTCGAGGAGCTCATCGATTTCGTGACCTCGTGACCGGCCGCAGGAAGGGTCCCGCACCCGAGAGTCACCCGGCCGCCGGATACGCTGGAGGCGTGTCCGACACCCCCGATTCACCGCCGCGCTACCGCGACAAGCCGGTGTCGTTCGTCCGCCGCAGCGGTCGCATGAGCGACGGTCAGGAACGTGCCTGGAACGAGCTCGGTCCGCACTACGTGCTGCCGGTCGAGCGGGATGCCGCGGCCACGAGCATCCTGCCGGGATCGCACATCGACCCGGTCGAGGTCTTCGGTCGTGCCGCTCGGCTCGTCGTCGAGGTCGGGTCGGGGCAGGGTCACGCGATCGTCCACGCGGCGTCGTCGGATCCGGACACCGACTTCATCGCCGTCGAGGTCTTCCGGGCCGGTCTCGCGCGCACCATGCTCGACGCCGACCGTGCCGGTGCGCGGAACCTCCGACTCGTCGAGGCGAACGCGCCAGAAGTGCTCGAGCACCTGCTGCCCGCGGCATCCGTCGACGAGGTCTGGATCTTCTTCCCCGACCCCTGGCACAAGGCGAAGCACAACAAGCGCCGCCTCGTCGCGCCGTCGTTCCCGCCGATCGTCGCCCGGGCCCTCCGCGACGGCGGCATCCTGCGTCTGGCGACCGACTGGGAGGACTACGCGCTGCAGATGCGCGAGGTCATGGCCGATGCCGCCGAGTTCGCTCCCGTCTTCGAGGGGGAGTGGGCACCGCGGTTCGACGGGCGCACGATGACCGCCTTCGAGCGGAAGGGCATCGCGAAGGGCCGCGACATCCGAGACCTCGCCTACCGACGCCGACCCCGGGACGCCTGACCGTGGCGGGCGCCGCGACGGATCGGCCGACGCTGTCGATCGGCGTCCTTCCGGCGCTCCTGGTGTGCCTTGCCGCGCCGGCGTTCTTCGTGCTGCTGACGCCGTGGCTGGGATGGCTGCTTCTTACCGTGGGTCTCGTTCTGGCCGTGTTCGTCGACCGTCGGCGAGAGCCGGGTGCGGTCGTCGCCGCCGGGGCCCGCCTCGACACGGCGGCGGTCGTCGGCGTGGCCCGTCGGCCGAGCCTGACGCGCGACCTGTCGCTCATCGCGATCGGGCTGCTCATCGTCAGCGCGGTGCCGCTGAAAGCCGAGCTCGACAACGCCGCGATGGTGCGATTCACACTCGCCCTCGGCGGAGCGGTGCTCGTCCCCTACCTCGTGTCGAGGTTCGTCTACCGGGACCACGCGATCCGGTTCCCCTGGCGCGGTGGGGGGAGCTGGAAGACGTGGCAATGGATCTGGCTGGCCGCGGTGCTCGTGCTGGGGTGGCTGATCCTGCCGTTCTACTTCATCACCTCGGGTGTCTACGAGAACTGGCCCGTCGTCGACACCCCCGACCTCATCGCCCGACTGTTCGTGGGCGTCGGTGCGGTCGGGATCTGGGACGAACTCTTCTTCATCTGCACGTGCTTCGCCCTCCTGCGCCGGCACTTCGCGGATGCCACCTCGAACGTGCTGCAGGCGGTCGTCTTCGTGTCGTTCCTGTGGGAGCTCGGCTACCGCGCGTGGGGGCCGGTGCTGACCATCCCCTTCGCGCTGCTGCAGGCCGTGATCTTCCTGCGCACCCGGTCGCTCGCCTACGTCGTCACCGTCCATCTCCTCTTCGACGCCGTCGTGTTCGGAGTGCTCGTGCATGCTCACAACCCGGGACTGCTGGACGCGGTCTTCCTCGTCCCGGCGCCCTGACCCAAGGTGTCAAGGGGGTCCGCGACAGCGATGCCTCGCGCGTACCGTCGCGAACTCGGACACCCGTCCGAGCGATGAGCGAAGGGAACGGTCAGATGAGCGACACGAGCGACCCGCAGCGGAGCGATCCGCCCCAGAACACCCAGGGCGAGCCGAACCAGGAGGTGGAGGCCGACACCGCCTCGGGGGGCGCCCCCGAGGATCAGGACCTCACCACCGATGAGAACGGTGCGCCCGTCGACAACCCCTCCGGGGGCTGATCCGACCTCCGCGCCGGCGGCGTCTGTCAAGGGGCAGCCGCCGCCGGCACGGCCGTGGGAGCGTGGACTCCTCGACCGAAGGAGACCCCATGACCACCGCCGATGACGCCCGCAAGACCCTCGCCGATCTCCTCCCGAAGTTCCGCTTCGCGATGGTGACGACGGTCGACGCCGAGGGGAAGCTGACATCGCGGCCGCTGACCGTGCAGGAGCACGAGTTCGACGGTGATCTGTGGTTCGTGGTCAGCCGCGAGTCGTCCGTGGTGGCCGAGACCGCCGTGCGCCCCGGCGTGGGCGTCGCTCTGACCTCGAACGACGCCTGGGTGTCGTTGGCGGGGGATGCCGAGGTCGTCGACGACCGGGGTCGCCTCCGGCAGTACTGGTCGCCCGCACTCGACGCCTGGTTCCCCGACGGCCCGACCGACCCGAACGTCACGCTGTTGAAGATCAACGCGGTCTCGGGCGAGTACTGGAGCAGTGCGGGTGGTGCCGTCGCCTCCCTGATCGGCTACGTGAAGGCGAAACTCACCGGCGACACCTACGACGGACGCAACGCGTCCGTCGAACTGTAGGGGCGCTCAGAACGCAGCGAGGAGGGCCGGTCCGAAGATCAGGAGCGCCGCAGCCGGGACGACCAGGAGGCCGGCGGCTACCACCCCGATGGCGACGATGCTCCCCAGGATCGACAGCAGGGCAGCCGAGCCGGAGGATGCCGCGGCGGAACGGCGGGGGTGGACGAACGTGTGCGCGGTGACCATGATCCGACGCTACGGATCGGCATCCTCTGCCCGCGTCGGCCGGGCGGACGATGTCCGTCATCCTCCGGGATGATCCCGCTGCCCGCGACGTTCTGCTCAAGCGTTGCCCGAGAGGCGCGGATACGATCGAGACGGGTCCCGACCGGACCCCCGGACGACGGTTCAGTACCCGGTGAGCGACAAGACTGGCCAGGGAGCACAGTCATGTTGTCGTGGATCATTCTCGTCGTCTCCGGTGTCCTCGAAGCCGTGTGGGCGACCGCCCTCGGCAAGTCCGAGGGGTTCACCAAGCTCTGGCCGACCGTCGTGTTCGGCGTCGCGCTCGTGGCGAGCATGGGCGGTCTGGCCTTCGCGTTGCGCGAGATCCCCACCGGCACGGGGTACGCCGTCTGGGTGGGCATCGGCGCCGCGCTGACCGTCACCTACGGGATGGCGTCCGGGACGGAGTCGGTGTCGCTGGTGAAGGTCCTGCTCCTGCTCGGGCTCGTCGCCTGCATCGTCGGGCTCAAGCTCGTCGGCGGCGAGCACTGACGACGAAGGCCCGGATCTCGCTGAGATTCGGGCCTTTCCGTACGCCGTGGGTTTGTACGCGGAACCTGTTCTGCCGCGTGATTCCGGGGGTCTTGAGCGGGTGTCACGGGGTCAATCCTCCACGGACTCGACGGTAATCCTCTACTTTCGCCTGGACATCCCGCTGCCATCCGGTTCGGCGCCCGCGACCTGCACCTGGGTTACGCGCGTCGCGGTGGATGCTGTTCTGCGCTGCAACAACGCGATGCGCTTGACAGCTCGTCAGCTTCGCGGCGAGTGTCGTACAGCGGAGTTCGAACTCGAGGAGACGTTCATGGGATTCAAAGTGGTGTGGGACGACGGCGACGAAGACGACGAGGTGTTCGAGACTGAGCAGGAGGCCGAGGCACACGCTGCGAACGAGATCGACAACTATCACGCCGGCGCCGAGGTTCTGCATCTTTCCAACCCAGGCGACTACGACGAAGACGACCCGGATGATGATCCCGGCTACGAAGTCGTCGAGGTAGATAACTGATGAAGCGCGTCGATGCCGATGATGCTCCAGATGAGTACTTGTACGAGTGCGACCACTGCGCAGGTCAGGTTACATCGGGGCGCTCCAGTGCCCAGCTTGCGACGGTATGGGCAAGATCGAGGGCGACGAGGACGACGAAGGCTGAGCGCCGATGGCATCGCGATTTGTGGTCTTCGGCACGTGACTCGTCGTTGCATCGCTCGTGCTCGTCGATGATCGTCGCTCAGCGACCGAAGATCGCGACCGCGCAGTCGTCCCGAGTCGCGTTGCGGAGGGGGACCTCAGTGAAACGGCGCAGGCGCTTTCGATGGGCCGAGTTCTTGCGGTGCCCGGAGGCGAGGCCGACCGATGTGATGAGCTTCGCGCAGGCGGGTGCCAGCTCACCGGTGCGAGGGTTGTAGAGGCTTTCGCCCGCTCCGTCGCTCATCAAGACGAAGCCGGAGATCCCTGTCAGTTGTCCGCGGAACAGTCGCATCGAGCTTGCGGCGTCAGGTGAGGTGACGAACGTCGTCCGGTTAGCGAACTCGCCGTTGTCGGGCCGGGATACGACCCGGAGGGCGCCGTCCTTCTGGTAGCCGATGACACCGTCTCCGATGTGCGCTCCGATGAACTGTTCGGCGGAGACGGCAACGCACAGAAACGTGCATGCGAGCGCGCCGGGCTCGACGTCATGACGGGAGGCGACCTGTTCGAGCTTGTTCCGCAGCGTGTGAAGAAGATGTTGTTTGACGCCCGCGCCGTCCGCTTCGGATGCGAACGTTTCGAAGTTCTCGACTAGGAGGGAGCATCCGGCATCGACCACGGCTTGAGCGCCGATGTCGGAGTGAGTCGCAGAACCAGCGCCGTCGGCGAGGCACAGGGCTTGAACACCGCGTTGTGAACGGTAGCCGGTCCGGTCTTGGCCGGGGGTGCCCTCGCGCACGTGGCTGAGCCCTCTCACATGGTGGTGGAACTCCTTGAACAACTAGAGCTCCGCCCAGCCGGCGAGGCCTTCGAGGTCGAGCTTGACGCGGTCTCCTGGCGTCGACCGCGATACACGCGCCACAGACTTAGAGAGCCACTCGAAGAACTCTTTGAACTTGAGCCCTTCGAGTCGTAGAGGTGGGCGGTTGGGGCTGAATCGGGCAAGGGTGCTCATGTCGGCGCCGCCGATGCCGATGGGAAACACCGTGAGCTTCCCTGCGCTGACCATGTCACCGACGCGCTTCGCGGCGCCGTTGATGTCGTCGGTGGGCGCCCCGTCGGTCATCAACACAAGCCATGGTTGGTAGTAAAGGACGCCGCTCGCCGAATAAGTTGCCTTTCGAGCGTCGAGCGTGTCGAGGGCGAGATTCACCCCCGCGCCCATGGCTGTGGTGCCTCTCGCGTTCATCGCTGATACTCGTTGCAGGCGCTCGATGTTCGCGAAGTCATGAACGACGGCGGCCAACGAGTTGAACTCGACGATGTTGATCTCCGCAGAGTCGTGGGCGTCGTCGTCCTCGTCGATGGCGTCGTAGAACAGGTTGATTCCTCGCACGAGCTCCTCGATGGGCGATCCAGCCATCGAACTGCTCGTGTCCAAGCAGAGTGACACGGGAACCCGAGGTGTTGGGTTGTCGACGAGATCGCCAGCGGCGATGTTGAGCGATGCCATGCGGAATCCTTTCGTGGGAGTGAAGGCGAGCCGAAAGGCCGCCAGCGAGAGCGTCTAGTTGTTGAAGAAGTTCTTGAGTCGAGCCCAGAACCCGAGCTTGACCGGTGTCGGGCCGGCCTTGACTCGCGCACCGGCCGGACGCGGCGGCGAGCTGTAGTTCCGTCTGGGCGGGCACGTCTTCTTGGCGCCGGCGTGCGTCTTCGGGACGTTGAGTCCTCGGCTGACGAACCAGGCAACGTGCTCGTTGGTGATGAACGGCCACAGACAGTCGCTGCAGATTCGGCTTGCGTCGAGGGCCGTTGCTTTCGCCGAGCAGCTTGAGCATCGACCGTGCTGCATTTGAGCGCGCGGGAATGTCGCGTGGCAGTCTTTGCAGGCGGCCGTCGCTGGTGTCGCTGTGCGAGCGACCGGAGAACTGGGGTGCTGTGCGATGGTGGCGCGGCGTGCATCGCGACACTTCAGGCATTGCTGGGGCAGGTGGTATTCGCGCTCCGAGTCGTCCCAGATGCCTGCAATGGCGTGCTTCCGCGCGCACTCGCCGCAGTCGAGGATAGGCGTGTCCGGCCTGAAGGCTCTTGGCCGAATCGGGTAGAGATCGTTCGACATCGGGTCGAAGTTGAGCCTCGGGTCATCGAGGAATCGTCGATAGCCCTGGAATGCTTCGATCCATTCGATGACCGTGGGGCGCTGGGCGTGCCGCTGTCCCTCGTTGTGGAAGGTGTGCCAGAACAGGTCCTTGACGGGTTTGTGGATGTGGCTCCACATGTACTTCCAGTCCCCGTCTGGCTGATCCTTGTTGTTCCGACTGCCGTACTGAAACGCGAAGTTGCCTTCTTTGATCAGCTCGACGATGTTGCCGTCTGTCCCCTTGCGAATGTATGGAAACTGGCCGGTCATGATGATCATGAACAGCATGGTGGCCACGGCGTACAGCTCGTCTTGTGGCGTGCGCAGGTCCTCGGAGTACGCGGTGCCGAGCATTCGAGGCGACGTGAACATCGGTGTTCCAACTGGACAGGGGTAGCCGTTGATCTGCCACGAGTCTGCGTCGATGAGCGAGACGTGCTTGTTTTCGTCGACCATGACGTTCTTCGGGTTGATGTCGCCGAGCAGGACGTTCTTGGAGTGCAGGTACTCCACCTTTCGGAGAAACGAGAGGCAGATGTCGACCAGGTCGGCCTTTTTCCAGGAGGGGAACTCTCGTTCGAACTTGCGGCGGTTGAACAGCGTGCGTTGAAGTTCTCGTCCTGCCGCGCGGGGCATGGCGTAGCCGACGAACTCGTCCGCCTCGTTGAGAACGAGCGCCGTAGGCGCGCACACTCCGACGACGTTGAAGCCGCTGTTGACGAGGAGCTCGACCTTGGCGCGACGATGGGCGGTGACGTGGTCCGTGTCGAAGATCTTCACCACTGTGTGGCTATCTACTTCGAAGACGGTGCCTTCACCTCCTTCCCCGAGCTGGGCGGTGAGCAGGTACTCGCCACTGTTGTCCGTGCTCTTCCATGTCACGTGGTGCCCCTCGGTCGGGAGGCTTGTGAAAGGGAGCAGCGTGTCTGGCGCTTGCAGTGTCGCCGCACCATCGAACGCGGCGGCGGGGCGGAGGTCAGGATTTGGTCGCTGCGGCGCAGTGCGGGCCCTGCCCGGGCTCACGAGAGCAAAGGCCCTCGCGAACTCGGGCAACACTTCCTGGAGGGTGCTGATCTCGCGAGAGTCGCCTCCTCCAGCAACGAGGCGCTCGAGTTTCTGGTGGCCCTTTCGGAGCAGCAGCTCGGCGGATTCGACTGCAATGTCGCCGTGCTGGGTGGGGTGCCCCGCGACAAGGCGTCGGTTGAGCTGCTGGGCTAGGAGTCGGACACGCAGCTTGGGGGTGATGTCGAATGTCAGCAGACACATGTCGTAGCGATCCGCGAACTGCTCGAAGACATCGAGGAAGAGGTCGTCGGCGTACGGGTTGCTGGCGTGCCCAAGGTCATTCCGTATGAGCCCTTGGGTCGACGCACTCGCGAGGAACGCCAACGCGTTGCGGGCCTTGGCTGCGCGTTCCGGGTAGGTCTGGAGGAGCTTGTGCTGGTTCCGCGTGAGCTCGTCCTGGACCTTGGACGGGACGACCAGGGCAGAGCCCCCAGCGAGGATCTTGTCCGCGGACCGCTGGATCAGAGCCTTCAGTCCGCCCTGAAGCTCAGGACGCGTTTCCATGAACACGTTGGTATCGACAAACATCCGTCCGTCCGGGCCGACGAACTCAAGGGGATCAAGGAGTTCGTCCTGCGGCCCGGTCACTGGCTGCCACCGAACGAGATGTTGCTCCGGAACTCTTCCGCAGCCGCGATTGACTGCTCGTGCTCGCTAGCCCGGGCTCGTTGAACCTCCGCGATGGCCCTCATCGGGATTCTGCGATGGCTTCCGACCTTCACGTGCTCTACAACCCCCGCGTCGACCATCTTCATCAATGTCGGGCGAGACATCCCCAGCATGGAGGCGGCTTCGGTGCTGGTGAAGAGATCCTTCACCGCGACGACGAGTGCTCCCGTTGAGCGCTCAGCCTCGAGGAGCTCGAGGACCTTCTCGGCGCTGGTCCGACTCAGACTCAACGTCACGGTCACCTCACCCGGGGAAGCTTCCAGGGCATCATGTAGTGCTTGGATATCGTCCGGTAGGACCGAGGACATCGTGCCTCCCACGGGCGTTAGCGTCTAAGTGAAATAACTGTAGGCATCTGCAACAAGTGAAATCAAGAGCAAGCTGGAATGGCGCAGCTGTCGCGCCGTCTCGTGCGGATCAGTTCGAAATGGGATCAGCCATTTCGTAGATGAGAGCGTGAGCGCGAGAAGACGCGGAGGGTGCAACCAAGGCCTCGCCTCCGGGGCGGTAGCGCCGGGGCTACCGCGGAGCTTCTCCGTTCAGATCCGACTCCGAGGCGGCGGCCGCATCGGCGTCACGCTCCTGCTGGAACTTCCGGCTCAGTTCGGCGAGCTTCTTCTTGCTTGCCCCTTCGCGCATCAGCGCTGCAGCCTCCAAGAGCTGGCGTTCGAAGGTTGCTTGCTGTTCAGGCGTCCGGTTGCGAGCTTCCTCAGCGGCATCACGACGCCTCTGGCGTGCCTCTTGTTCTGACTTGCGGAGGCCGACATCGAACGGGCGGCTTCCCGACCGTCGGCGTGAGTTCTGCGTCATAGGTGTCCTCTTCCAGTTGTAGTCATGTGCGGGCCGAGGGAGGTCGCTCAGGGTTCGACGTCATCGTGGAGGACAACGCGGCTGAGTTCGTACGTGCCGCCGGTCATCTGCCAATAGTGCAGGCGTCGAGCTGATGGCGTGTTGGTCTCCAACGACAGCCGCCAGCAGACTGCGCCGTCGCTGCGCGTGACGTACGGGTCGCTCCCGCCTTGTCCTCTGCGGAGGCGATGCAGCTGACGACCGGGTATGTCGGCGGCGCGGTCAGTAAGGGCGTCGACAACTCCGCGGAGAACCTTCTCCGTGTAGGCGTCACCCACCTCGCGCATGCTCGCAAGGAAACGAGGGCCAACGATGTAGTCGGCGAGCGGATGTTCAAGCTTCTCGGAGGCCAGCGTGCGTGCCGCCCAGGTTCCGGTGATCTCGTGCCTTAGCCACGACTCTTCAGTCGGCCATGCCGACCGACCGGTACGTATTCCTGAGAGTTGCGGTTCTGGGCGCTGGTTGCGCGCATCTCGAGCTTCTTGTCTCAGTCTTGAGGCCGCGCTGGTCTGGTCGCGAAGAGCGGTGCGTGCGCGATGAAGCTCCTCGGAGAGGCTGGTGTTCTGGTCACGAAGTTGGTCGAGCGTCTCCAAGTCAGTGCCAGCGCGCACCTCGCGCCCGAGGCGTAAGAACGCGTCCTTGAGGCCCGCCATCTCTTCCCTGATCATCGCGAGCTCGGCGGTGGCAATCGCACCGTTACCCGCGCTCGGCGCCGACGGGGTAGCCGGAGCGAGCGAAGGTTCTGGCGTGACGTCCCTCGCGGCGGCGACTGGCTCGGCGTCGGCGACGGCATGCACCCCCTCGCGAAGCCACGGTGGGCCGCCGCGAAGGATTGGGAGCGGTTTAACGAACGGGAGCTCGCCCCCGGCGTTGATCAAGGTCAGTCCGACGCCCGCCTTGTCGGACGTGATCCGAACACGAACC